>NZ_JBVAXS010000001.1:0-1491941 GCF_055419465.1 Mycobacterium sp. IDUB_17
GGTGTTGCCGCCGGAGCATTTGGGGCAGCGGGCCTGGGCGGGGAACGTGGTGGCCGTGCAGTCGGTGCAGCGGCTGCAGATCAGCTGGGGTTCGGCATCGGGCCAGGTCGAGATCTCCGGCGCGAGGGCCTTCTGCATGCGTCCGATTCCTCCGTGGTCGGCCAAAAATGTCTAGCAACTGTAACTCTTACAGTAACGTAGTCCAAGTGATCGAAGGCAAGGCTGAGTCCAAGGTGACGTTCTGCCGGATCTGCGAGCCGCTGTGCGGCATGATCGCGACGGTCGAGGACGGCAAGCTCGCCGCGCTGCGCCCGGACAAGGACCACCCGCTTTCGGCCGGATTCGCCTGCCAGAAAGGCATCGCGTTCACCGAGGTGGTCAACGACCCCGATCGGGTCACCATGCCGTTGAAGCGCACCGCGGACGGTTTCGAACCGGTGAGCTGGGATGCGGCGCTCGACGACATCGCGGCCAGGCTCACCGAGATCCACCGCCGCCACGGATCGGGTGCGCTCGCCTGGTACATGGGAAACCCGGCAGCCTTCAGCTACTCGCACCTGTTCGCCGCGATGGCGTTCGCCAAGGGCATCGGCGGCGACAGCCATTTCTTCAGCTCCTCGACTCAGGACACCAGCAGCCGGCTGCTGGCCAACCAGTTCCTCTACGGCGCCCCGTTCCCCGTGCCCATCCCGGACCTGATGCGGACCGACCTGCTGGTCATGTTCGGCGCGAATCCGGTGGTGTCCCACGGCAGTTTCCTGACCGCGCCCCGGATCAAGGACCGCATGCACGACATCGTCAAGCGCGGCGGACGGGTCGTGGTCGTCGATCCGCGGCGCAGCGAGACCGCCGCCCAGTTCGAATGGCTCGGGATCGTCCCGGATGCCGATTCCTACCTGCTGTTGTCGATCCTGCAGGTGCTGTTCGCCGAGGGGCTCGTCAGTGCGCGGGCCCGGACCCAGGCTGACGGGCTGGACTGGCTGGAGGCGCAATCGGCGCGGTTCAGCCCGGAGGCCACGCAACGGCACACCGGCATCGACCCAGACGCCGTGCGCACGTTGGCCCGCGACCTCGCCGCCACCGAACGGGCCGCCGTGTACGGCCGGCTCGGCACCTGCGTCGGCCGCAACGGAACCCTGACCACCTACCTCCTCGATGCGGTCAATCTCGTCGCGGGCAACCTGGACGCCCCGGGCGGCAGCGTGTTCAGCACACTTGGCATCCCCGGCCAGAAATGGGGATCGCTCGCGATGGGCGCCTCGCTGCGCCGTAGCTACCGGAACAAACGGACGCGGGTCGGTGACCTGCCGTTGGTCATCGGGGCGGAGCCTGCCGCATTCATGGCCAAGGAGATCACGACGCCGGGCCGGCGGCAGGTCAAGGCGATGTTCATCGGAGCCGGTAACCCGGTGCTGTCGGTCCCCAACGGCGCGGAACTAGAAGAAGCAATGGAATCGACGGACCTTTCGGTCGGACTGGACCTCTACGTCAACGAGACCACCGCACACTGCGACTACGTGCTGCCCGTGACGACGATGTACGAGCGTGACGACTTCGCGGTCACCTTCCAGATGTTCCAGGCCACGCCGTTCCGTCAGGCCACCGATGCGGTGGTGGCACCGCGCGGCCAGGCCCGGACCGAATGGGACATCGTCGTCGACCTGATCAGCCGGATGGGCGTCCGCACACCGGTTTTCGTTGCGCTTCGGCTGGCGGCCACGCGGGCTGCGCGACGCGGGAAGCGGCTCAGTCCGCGGCCGATGATCGACGGAATGATCCGGATGGCCGACGGTGGTGACCGTTTCGGGCTGCGTCGCGGCGGGCTGACGTTCCGCCGCCTGGCCGAACAGTATCCACACGGTGTGGTGGTGGCACCGAACATCCGTACCGGCGTGCTCGGTGAGGTCGTGGTGTATCCGAAGGGGCGGATACGGCTCGCGCACGAGGACATCGCTTCTGAGATCACGGCGCTGTCGCGACGAGCCGAGCCCGACGGCTACCCGCTGCGCATGATCGGCATGCGGGAACCGCGCTCGGAGAACTCCTGGTTGCACAATTCACCGTTGCTCATGCGCGGCAAGAGGATTCATCGAGCGCTCATGCATACCGAGGACGCTGCGGCGCGCCACCTCGCGGACGGCGACGCGGTGCGGGTGCGTTCGCCCTACGGTCAGATCGACATTGCGCTCTCGCTCACCGACGACATCGTGCGTGGCACGGTCGCGATACCGCACGGCTGGGGGCACAAGGGGAGTGGTGGCTGGCGGATCGCCAACCAGGCGGGCGGGGCCAACGTCAACCAGCTGATGTCGAGTGATCCCGCCGACGTCGAGGCATTGGCCGGCATGTCCTGGCTGACGGGCGTGCCAGTGCAGGTGGAAGCCTGCTGACCTACCGCGAAACTGTGTTCCAGCAGGCCGGTACTCGAACTTTCTCGGCTGGAATGCGGTTTCGGCGATTGGGTGCATTACTGTAAGTGTTACAGTTGTGCGCGTGAGCGAAGTCGTCGACCAGGCCGCTACCAGTGTGGACATCGGCGCCCGCGCCGGCGCCCGGGCCGAGAAACGCATGCTGATCGACGGTGCGTTGGTCGCCGCGGCGTCCGGTGCTGAATTCGACAATCTCAGCCCTGCCACGGGCCTGGTTCTGGGGCAGACCGCGGCCGCCGGTCCCGAGGACATGGATCGGGCGATCGGGGCGGCCCGGTGCGCGTTCGACGATTCCGACTGGAGCACCAATCGTGAGCTGCGTCAGCGCGTGCTGGCCCAACTGCAGGAGGCGATCGAATCCGAAAAAGATGACCTGCGTGAGGAGTTGATCGCCGAGGTGGGGTGCCCGGTGATGACGACGGAGAATGCCCAGCTGGACTGGCCGCTGGCCGACGCGCTGCGGTACCCGGCCCGGCTGATCGACGAGTTCGAGTGGGAACGCACGCTCGACGGCGGTGGGCTGTTCGGTGAGCGCAACGCCCGCACCGTGGTCAAGGAGGCGGTCGGTGTGGTCGCAGCGATCACCCCGTCGAATTTCCCCATCGAGGTGATCCTCAACAAGCTCGGGCCCGCGCTGGCCGCCGGCAACACCGTAGTGCTCAAACCCGATCCGCACACGCCGTGGAATGCCACCCGGCTGGGCCGCTTGATCGCGGAGCGCACCGATATGCCGCCCGGCGTGGTCAATGTGGTGCCCACGCCGTCCAACGAGGTGGCCGGGCAGTTGGGCACCGACCCGCGTGTCGACATGGTGTCGTTCACCGGGTCGACGGCCGTCGGCAGGCACCTGATGCGGGTGGGCGCCGACACCATGAAGCGCACTTTCCTGGAGCTCGGCGGCAAGTCGGCGATGATCGTGCTCGACGACGCGAAGCCCGGCCACATCATCCCCGGTGCGATCGGAGCCTGTGTGCACGCCGGCCAGGCGTGTGCGGCCAATACCCGGATGCTGGTGCACCGCAGCCTGTTCGATGAGGCGGTCGCCAATGTGACGATGGCGTTCGGTGCGGTGCCCGTTGGCGATCCCGCACTGCCGACCACCCTGGTCGGCCCGCTGATCAGTGCGGCGCAGAAGCAGCGCGTGCTCGGTGCCATCGCCGGCGCCCGCCGCGACGGCGCCGACATCGTGGTGGGCGGTGGTGAGGTCGCCGGGTTGGCCGATCATCTGCGCGACGGGCACTTCGTCGCACCCACCGTCATCGTCGGGGCCGATCCGGGATCGTCCATCGCGCAGGACGAGGTGTTCGGACCCGTGTTGGTGATGATCCCGTTCGACGATGACGACGAGGCGGTGCGGATCGCCAACGACAGCGCATTCGGCTTGGCAGGAGCGGTGCTGTCGGCATCGTCCGAGCGGGCGATGGGCATCGCGCGGCGCATCCGCACCGGGGCCATCGGCGTGAACGGTGGCATGTACTACGGAGCCGATGCACCCTTCGGCGGATACAAGAACAGCGGTGTCGGAAGGCAGTGCGGCATAGAGGGGTTCGCGCAGTACACCGAGACCAAGACGATCGGCTGGCGGCTGCCCCGTCAATGACCGACGGGGCTGTCCACATCCGGAACCGTCAGGCGCGGGTTTGCTCCGGCCGCCACGACGCGCATCACGAATGCCGCGGCTTCTTCGGCCTGCCGGGCAGCATCGAGTCCGCCGAGAATCGCCGTGCGCGCCCCCAGATCGGCGATCAACTTCTCGCTCTCCCGCAACGCGGTGGCGTCGTCACCACAGATTGCGACCACGGGAGACATGCTTCGTTCCCCGGTGAAAGGCCATGAGACGCCCGCGAACAGATGCAGCGCTTTGACCACGTGGGCGCCGACGGCAAGCTGGGCGACCAGTTCGGCAGCTGACCCGGATTCCGGATGCAGGCGTCCGCTGCGGTAATCCACCGGATTGGTGCAGTCGACGACGGTTTTACCCGACAACGCCGCGGTCGGGCCGCCGACGAGCGTCAGTGCGTCTGCCAACCCGTCCCAGGCGATCGCGACCACGATGACGTCGGCCAGGCCGGCCAGGTCGGAGGGGGCGACGGGCCTTGCGGCGGGGCCGATCTGCGTTGCCGCGGCGTTCGTATGGTCGGGGTTACGTCCCGTGACCACAATGGCATGCCCTGTGCCGGCCCACGCCTTTCCGAGTGCGACCGCCAGGTTCCCGGTACCCAAAAGTCCGATGACCACGTTTCTCTCCTTCGCCGAGTAGTTGTCGTCGTGGCGACGCTAGAGGGCCGGTTCCTACCGATCGGTGTGCTGCGCAGTGGGATACTGGCCCGGTGATCGACGGGAATTGCCAGTCGTTTGTTTCGGACTGTCACGTACGTGCTGCTGTCGCACTCATCAACCACACTTGGGACCCTGTCGTCCTGTCCGCACTGCGACTCGGCCCAACCCGCCGCAGCCTCCTGCTGCACCGAATCTCCGGCATCAGCGACAAGGTTCTGACCGAATCGCTGCGCCGTTTGAAGTCGCGTGGCCTGATTGCGCGGACGGTTGACGATTCACGATGCGAGGCAGCCGTTTACGAACTCACCGAGTTGGGCACTTCATTCGCATGTGGGCCGCTGGCACACCTCGCCCGGTGGGCGGCGGAGAATCAGGCCGAGCTGTCAGCGTGACAAGAACGCCTCGCCCCGGTCGAGGATGCTGTCGAGGATGTGGTCGAAGTTGCCGTCGTCGGCCATGCCGATTCGGTAGCCACGCCCGGGGATCGACGCGATCAGTGGCATCGCGTCGGCGTCGAGTACCTGTTCCCAGTACTCGCGGGGGAACTGGTCCTCGGCGGTGCGGCTCTGCAAGCGCTGTAGCACAGCGGAACTGCGTACCAGCACGGAGATGGCCGTATAGGTGTCGAAGGCCTGTTTGGCAGTGAGTCCGGCCGCCACCAGTGCGGCCACCGGCTGCTCGATCTTCTCCAACGCGGTGCGGGCCGCCGGTACGCCCCGGGTGCCGCGAATCAGGATGAGGTCGCACATGATCGGGTTCTCGGTGAACATCGCGCGCATGCGGTGGGCATGGGCGCGCAGGGACTCGCGCCAGGTGGCGGCGTCGATGGACAGCACACTGAGGTCATAATCGCGCAGGACGCGCTCGGTCATCGCGTCGAGCAGCTGATCTTTGCGGCGAAAATACCAGTAGATGCTCGTGACGCCGACATCGAGATGACGGGCCAGCTGCGGCATGCTGAGGTTGTCGATCGACACCTCGTCGGCGATTTCAAATGCGCCGCGCAGGATTTCGTCGACGCTGATCGACCCGCGTTCGCGGCGCTGGCGACCACTGGTGTTCGCGGGCCTGACCATTGCATCGTCCTTCAGCGGATCGGGTCGAACGTGACGGGTATGGCGGTGGGGGAGCGGAACGGCTGACCGAAGATGTGCGGGTCGTCCTCGGTGACCAGTTGAAGGTTGCGTACCCGGCCGAGCAGGCTCTCCATGGCCACCCGGGTTTCCATCCGGGCCAGGTGCAGCCCCATGCAGGTGTGCTCGCCGGCGGCAAAGGTGATGTGCGGTAACCGTTTCCGGAAGATGTCGAATTCCTCGGGCCGTTCCCAGCGGTTCTCGTCGCGGTTGGCCGACCCCATGCAGACGTCGATCACCGCGCCGGCCGGCAGCGCCACACCGTCAAGCTCGGTGTCCCGGGTGGCCGAGCGTTGCACGGTGGTGAGTGGTGTTTCGTAGCGCAAGGCCTCTTCGATGGCCTGGCCGACCAGCTCATGGTCGGCCTGTACCGCGGCGAACTGATCAGGGTGGGTGAGCAGCAGGTAGATCAGATTGCCCGAGGACCGGTAGGTGGTCTCCAGCCCGGCCGGCAAGAGCAACCGCAGGAACGAATAGATGGCCTCGTCGGTCAGCTTCTCCCCGTCGATCTCGGCGGTGACGAGGTCGCCGATGATGTCGTCGGTGGGGCGGGAGCGGCGCAGGTCGATTTGGCCGAGGAAATAGTCTTTCAACGCCGCAGATGCCTCGAAGGCGCGTTTGTACTTCACCGTGTAGCTGATCAGTTCGACGGCCCGTTGCCGGAACCAGGGCAGGTCCTCCTCGGGCAGGCCGAGCAGCTTGGAGATCACCCGGGTGGGGAATTCGAAGGTGAAGTCGCGCACCAGATCGGCGGTACCGGCTTCGATGAACTCGTCGACCAGGGCCTCGCAGATGGGGCGGACGATCTCGGGTTCCCAGCGTTGCAGCGAGCGCGACTTGAAGGCGGCCGAGACCAGGTTGCGGTGGTCGCGGTGGGTCTTGCCCTCCATGGCCAGGATGGTGGGCCCGATGAACAGCCCGATGGTGTTGTCGTAGATCTTCGAATTGAACGACTTGCCGTCGCGGAACACGGCGTTGACCGCGTCGAAGGACACCGCGGCGAATTGGTGTTCTGGCAGTAGGGATTCCGGCGTCTTGGACCAGTCCATCACCGAGCCACGGAAGACCCCGTGCTGGGCGCGGTGCCGCGCGAAGATCGGGTACGGGTCGCGCAGCAGGGTGGCTGTGTCGTCGACCGACTCGTCGACGGTCAGATCCTGCACTTCACTCTCCACAGCTCACCCCCACCGTCCGCAACGGATCCACGACGCTGATGAATATTACTGTAAATCTTACAGTAACGGAATCTGTGCGGTTCTGAGCGGTCAGAGGGGGATCGGGGCCCCATTGCTCATCGAGGCGATGAAGCCTGCGTCGACCTGGATGTCCTGGCCGTTGATCCAACGCGCCTCGGGGGAGGCCAGGAAGGCGATCAGCGGAACCACGTCGTCCACGGTGGCGTGCCGACCCACCGTGGCCCGCACCAGGTCGAGGACGTCCTTGCCCATGGTCTGTTCGAAATCGGTCAGAATCGGCGTCTCGACGGGACCCGGGCTGACGGTGTTGACGCGTACCCCGTACTTGGTCCAAGCCGGCCCCGCCACCCGCTTGACGAACAGAATCGCGGCTTGTTTGGAGGTGGTGTACACCGGGAAGTCCGGATCTTGTCCGGCCTGCCATTGCGCCACCGCGTCTCCATCGGTGAGCTCGAGCAGGCCATCGAGGATGTCGAGGCGTTGTTGCCAACCCAGGGCCGCGGTCGATGCCACCGTGACGATCGAGCCGCCGTGGCGCAGCAGCGGCAACATGCCCTCGGCCATCAGCCGCATCCCGAGATAGTTGACCTTGAGGACGTCGGCCGCCGGTGCGGTGCCCGGAACCCCCGCGACGTGCGCGAGCATGTCCCAGCCGTCCCCGATCTCGCTCAACAGCCGGGCGACGTCACCCGCATCCCGTAGGTCGCAGGTCGCGTGCTCCGACGCCGGCGTCTCACTTGTGCGCAGATCGACGGCGAGCACGTGGTCGCCGCGTTCGTGGAAATGCGCCGCGGTGGCTGCGCCGATCCCGGATCCGGCTCCGACGACGACGATTCTGCGTGCGGTTTCCGACATGCGCCGACCTCTCACTGAATGAACGACAGTAAGCATGACTGTAAACAATTCCGTCCGCCCGGACAATTGCCTACGACCTGCGGGGGCAGTGCTACCGTTAGCCTCCCCGGACAGATCTCCGGAGTGAAATGTCGTGTGCCTGGCGAGGAGACGGATTCGATGAGCGCGATCGAGGAGCGTGCGGCGGTGCGGCCGCAGCGCGACGGTCTGGATGAGCTGCTGGCTGCCCAGCGCCGGTCCTTCATCGCCGACGGCCCGCCCGATGTCGCGCTGCGCCGCAACCGCATTGATCGGCTGTTGGCCATGGTCCTGGACAACTCCGAGGATTTCGTCGCGGCCACGGCGGCCGACTACGGATCGCGGTCGCGGTCGGCGGCATTCCTCTCCGAGATCATGGGCATGCTCTCGGTCATCGAGCACACCAGGTCGCATATCCCGCAATGGATGCGCGCCACGAAGCTGATGCGGGCCGCGCGATTCGCGGGCCTGCGCGCCGAGGTGCTGCCGAGCCCGCTGGGCGTGGTCGGGGTGATCGGTCCGTGGAACTTCCCGATCCAGCTGACGGTGCTACCCGCGGCAGCGGCATTCGCAGCGGGTAACCGGGTGATGATCAAGATGTCCGAGGTCACCCCGCGCACCGCGGAGTTGATGGCGGCGACCGCGCCGAAGTACTTCGACGCCACTGAATTACAGGTCGTGACCGGCGGTCCGGATGTGGCTGCCGAGTTCGCCGGCCTGCCGTTCGACCACCTGTTCTTCACCGGCTCGCCCTCGATCGGTGCGCTGGTCGCCCGCGCGGCCTCGGAAAACCTGGTTCCGGTGACGTTGGAGCTGGGCGGCAAGAATCCGGTGGTGGTTTCCCCGGAGGCTGACATCGAACGGGCGGCGAGCCGAATCGCCCAGGCACGCATGGTCAATGGTGGGCAGGTCTGCGTCTGTCCCGACTACGTCTTCGTCCCCGATGCTCAGGTGGACCGGTTCGTCACGGTGGCGCGCAAGACACTGACCAATCTGTTTCCCACCATCGTCGACAATCCCGATTACTGCTCCTCGGTGAACGAGGCCAACTTCGACCGGGTGGTCGGCCTGATCGCCGACGCCCGCGCCCATGGGGCTCGCATCGACTCCGTCGTGCCGGCGGGGGAGGTGCTGCCCGATCCGGGCTCGCGCAAGATCGCCCCGACCATCGTGCGTGACGTCGACGATCGGATGCGGATCGCGGGCGAGGAGGTGTTCGGACCGGTGCTGGTGGTCCGCGGCTACTCCGCGCTCACCGAGGCCATCGACCACGTCAACGCCAATCCCTCACCGTTGGTGGCGTACTGGTTCGGCCCCGACGACGCCGACTTCCGGAGCTTCGTCAGCCACACCCGTAGCGGTGGGGTGGCCCGCAATGACTTTGCCGCGCACATGATTCCGTCGGACGCCCCATTCGGTGGCGTCGGGCGCAGCGGGACCGGCGCCTACCACGGCAAGGCCGGCTTCGATACGTTCAGTCACTACCGCTCTGTGGTGGGCAGTGACCTGCCGTTCAGCGTCACCGGCCAAGCGGCCAGGCCGTTCACCGCCTCGATGCGGGTCACCACCGACCTCGCGCTGCGGCGGGCCCGGAGCCGAACCGCCGCCCGGCTCAAGAAGTTTCGCTGACCGCCTGCTCGCGGGCCCATCGGTAGTCAGCCTTGCCGGCCGGGCTGCGCTCGATGACCGGGCGAAACACCACGGCCTTGGGCAGCTTGTAGCGGGCGATGGAGGATTCGGCGTGCCGGATGAGCTCTTCGGCTTCCGCTGAGGCGCCATCGGCCAGCGCGACGATAGCCACCACTTCCTGGCCCCAGCGTTCACTGGGCCGGCCGGTGACCACCACATCCCGCACCGCCGGATGTGAGGCGATCGCGGATTCGACCTCCTCGGCAAAGATCTTCTCCCCACCGGAATTGATCGTCGCCGAGTCACGGCCGAGCAACTCGATCGCGCCACTGTCGAGATGGCGGGCGCGGTCACCGGGTGTCGCATAGCGCACGCCGTCGATCACAGGGAAGGTCGCCGCCGTCTTGGTCGCGTCGCCCTTGTATCCCAGCGGCACGAACCCGCGCTGTGCCAGCCAGCCCAGCCCGTCGTGTCCCGCAGACAAGACCGCGGTGAAATCCTCGGCAACCACGCAGGTATCGGGTCCGGCGTTGAAGGTTCCTGTCGACACCGCACCCGGGGCCGACATGTGGCTCATCTGAGCGCCGGTTTCCGATGACCCCACCCCGTCGACAACGATGAGGTTGGACTTGGCGTCGATGAGTTGTTGTTTGACGTACGGGGTCAATTGCGCCCCACCGTTGGCCACGACGGACAGTGAGGACACATCCACGGTGCCGTCCCGCAGGCCGGTCTTGATCGCATCAAGGAGCGGACGCGCCATGGCGTCACCCACCACTGTGGCCACCAGCACCTGCTCGCGTTCGATGGTGCGGACCACGTCGTCAGCATCGAAACGGTCGACCACACTGGGGAATACGACGGTTTGGCCGGTCGTCAGCGCCGTCATCGCACCCCATTGGGCGGCGCCGTGAATCAGCGGCGGGAGGATGAGCAGCTTCGTGCCCGGGTTGTCGACCGCACGCCCCACGATCTCCTCGACGGACTGTGCCTTCTCACCGGTCATCATGTTGCGGCCGCCGAACGCGGTCATGAAGATGTCGTGCTGCCGCCACAACACTCCCTTGGGCATGCCGGTGGTACCGCCGGTGTATAGCACGTAGAGATCGTCGGGGCTGGGCTCAACCGGGGGTGCCGTCAGCGTCGGGGAGCCGACGATCGACTCGTAATCCACTGCGCCGTAGAGCAGTTCATTGCCAGAGTCGTCAGCGATCTGGATCAGAACCCGCAGTGCCGGCAGATCTCCGAGAATCTCGGCGACCCGCGGTGCGAACGCGGCGTGGTACACGAGCGCAGAGGCGCCGGAATCGGCCAGCAGATACTGCAATTCGTTCTTGACGTAGCGGTAGTTGACGTTGAACGGGGCGACGCGGGCGCGGAAGGAACCGAGCAGGGATTCGACGAACTCGGGACCGTTGTAGGCGTAGATGCCCAGCAGGTCCTGACCCACCTCGTGGCCGGCCAGCTCACTGCGTTCGGTCCGTGCACCCAGCCCGCGCGAATGCAGATACGCCGCCAGCCGATTCGACCGGTCCACGATCTGGCGGTAGGTATAGCGGCGGTCGCCCTGGACGATCAGTGGGCGGTCTCCGAGGGCGGTGGCGACGGCCTCAGCGACAGCCGGAACGGTGAACTGCACGAGTGCTCCTCTTGGGCGGTCAGCGCTGCCAGGCGTGCAGCAGGTTGTCGGTGGTGGTGACGGTGGCGAGCAAGGACAGAGTGTTGTCGATGACCGCGTCGGAGTAGGCCGTCGGCATACCGGCTACTGCGTCGCGGGGCAGCACCACCCGGTACCCGGCGTTGACCGCGTCCATCACCAGGTTGGTGATCGCGATGTTCACCGAGACGCCGACAGCCACGATGGTGCGTACCCCGAGGTTGCGCAGGATCGCATCCAGGTCGGTGCCGCCCATCGGCCCCAGGCCATGCCAGCGGGACAGCACGAGATCGTCTGGCTCCGGGCCGAATTCGGGTAGCAGCGTGGCGCCGGGGGTGCCAGGCAGGATGCCGACGTCATTGCGGCCGATGGCGAAGATCTTGGCGTTGTGGTTGGAACCCAGTCCGTCCGGACGTCGCTGCACCAGACAATGAACCACCCGGGCCGAGGCGGCCCGCGCCGCCGGCAGCAGCCTGGCGATATTGGGCAGCGCTTCCCGGCGAGCCTCGTCGGCCAGTGCGGCCAGCCCGGCGTCGGGACCGACCACGGCGCCCTGACATTCCTGAGTGACGATCGCGGTGTGCTCGGGCGCGACCAGTTCGGCCAGGTCGGGCCTCATGAGACGGTGACTGCGTTCTCCACGGGCGGGACCTCGTAGAACTGGGTCGCCCACTTACGCATGGCCATATACGGTTTCGCGTCGATCTTCGCTAGCGGCGGATGCTCGACGTACTTCTGGTAGCGCCAGATGTCGCAGTCCTCCCACACGGTTTTGAGGAACTGCTTCTCCACCTGCTTGCGTACCGCGTCGGGCGGGATGTCGGACGTCTCGCCCGCGAGCTTGGGCCACCAGATCGAATAGAACATGTCCGACACCTCGTCGTCGACCGGTGTGCAGGCGAAGATCAGCCGGTGGTTGGACGAGCCCTCGAAGGCGCTCATGGCGAAGCCGAGGCCGGAGAAGTGGCTGTGAATCCGCAGTGCCATCTTGTTCGGATCGTCACTGCGGGCGTCGGGCCAGCCCGTCAGGAACCGCCACTCCTCGTCGACGTGCTCCCAGTGCAGACATACCGGCGTCACGGTGGCGCCGTGGACGTAGCGGAAATGTGAACTGTCCGGGCCGTTCTCGGCCACGATCTGCGGGTGGACCGGGATCGCGTCGGCCCGGCTGGAGAACTCCGGGTAGGGCCGGTAGTACGCATTCGGATCGGTTTCGAACTGGGGAAACTTGTGAAAGATGTCGGGCAGTTCCCACTGCGGTTCCGAGCCGGCGGGCTGGTACCACATGAAGATGCAGCCGTACTGCTCCTTGACCGGGTAGGAACGCAGCCGCAGGCCGCGGTTGGGCTTGTCCGGCTGATACGGGATGTAGGTGTTGTTGCCTTCGGGGCCCCAGCGCCAGCCGTGGAACGGGCACTCGACGCAGTCCCCGACGACCTTGCCGCCGTGGCCGATGTGGGCGCCCAGATGCTTGCAGTGCGCCTCCAGTACGTGCAGCTCGCCGTACTCGTCGCGATAGGCGGCGAGATCTTCGCCGAAGTACTTGAGCGCTTTGACATCGCCGACCGCGTACTCAGCCGACCATCCGATCATGAACCAGCCGGTTACCTTCCAGGTGAACGGCACTTTCATGGCCAGCTGCCTCCCTGCTTCACGGCTCTCACAACAAGTACGGAAGACATTACAGTAATGGTTACCGCATAGATAGTGGGCAAATCGCGGTCGCGAACCGGCGTGAGGGCGTTCGGTCGGGTGGGGCCTGTGGGCGGGTTGTTGATTCTACTGAATAGCTTACGGTAGCGTTTACAAAAAGTAAGACTGGCCGATCCCCGATCTGGACGGGTGAGCTGGTCAGGGGTATGTCGCGGACCGTGACTCGTCACAGAGTCGGAAGAGGATTATCGATGACTGCGGCCACGGTGGTGTTCGACCCGTTCTCCGAGGACTTCTTCAACAGTCCCTACGAGATGTACCGCCAGATGCGCGTGCACGCACCGGTCTACTACAGCGAGCGGTATGACTTCTACGCGCTGACGCGTCATGAGGATGTCGCCGCGGCGTTCAAGGACTACGAGACCTACTCCTCGGCCTACGGTGTCGACCTCGCTCAAGTTCGCAAAGGTGATGTCACCGAGCACGGTTCGATCATCGCCATGGATCCACCGGCGCACCGGAGGATGCGCAGTCTGCTCAACAAGGTCTTCACACCGCGCGCTATCCAGTCCCAGCGGGGCTTGGTGAACGGACTGGTCGACAAACACCTTTCGGCCGTGGACCCAGCAGGTTTCGACTTCGTCCAGGACTTCGCAGCCCTTTTTCCCGTCGATGTGATGACCACGCTGCAGGGCGTCCCCGACCAAGATCGCCAGCAGGTGCGGCTGTGGATCGACGACCTGCTTCACCGGGACGCGGGACAGATCGAGATGAGTGCGGCTGGGGTGGAGTCCGCCGTCAACATGGCCGTCTATTACTACCGGCTGATCAAGAAGCGTCGCGAGGATCTCGGCGAGGACTTGCTAAGCAAGCTGATCGAATCCGAGATCGAACGGGACGACGGTGAGATGTCCCCGCTGACGAACATCGAAATCACCGAATTCGCCACGCTGCTCGGCGGTGCCGGTGCCGAGACGGTGACCAAGCTGCTCGGCAATGCGGCAGTGGTCTTTGCTCAGTTTCCGGACCAGTGGCAGAAGCTGCTCGAGGACCGTAGCAAGGTGCCGGCGGCGGTCGAGGAACTGCTGCGCTACGAGGCGCCGGCGCAGTACAACGTGCGCCGCTCGATGCGCGAGGTCGAATTGCACGGGGTGACGATTCCGACCGGCAAGCCGGTGTTCCTGGTGGGCGGTTCTGCCAACCGGGATCCTGAAGCGTGGACCGAGCCGGACCGGTTCGACATCGACCGCGATCGATCGCAGGCGCAGAATCTCGGGCTGGGCTACGGAATTCACAGCTGCCTGGGTGCGGCGTTGGCGCGTCTGGAAAGCGTGATCGCACTGGACAAGATGCTGGACTTCATGCCGCGCTACGAAGTGGATTACGACGCCTGCAAGCGGGTGAACATGCAGAACGTCGCGGGCTGGAGCAACGTACCGGTGCGCCTGTTGGACTGAGTGGCGAAGCTGCCGGCCGGCATCGCAACTGAGGTGCTTACCGTATAGTTCGCCGTAGTCGACCAGGAGGTGACCCGTTGTCCGACGACATCGAAGCGATCAAGCAGCTCAAGGCCCGTTACTGCCGGTTCCTGGACACCAAGGACATCGATGCCTGGCGCGCGTTGTTCGTCGACGACGTTGTGGTGAAGCTCGACATGGCTGTCTCGACCGGTGGGGCCGATCCGCAGACGGCCCCACCGCTGAACAGCTTCGACGAGTTTTTCCCGGTGGTCTGGGGCGGTGTCGAGAACGCGGCGACGGTGCACCACTGTCACACTCCGGAGATCATGCTGACCTCCGATACCACCGCGACGGGTATCTGGGCGATGGAGGACATGTTGTTCTTCCCCGATGGCAGCGAGCTGCACGGCGCCGGTCATTACCACGAGACTTACGAAAAGCGTGACGGGACATGGCAGATCACGAGCCTGCACCTGACCCGGACCCTGTTGAAGTTCAAGACGGCCTAGCCGGCTGAGCTGCCCGCGCGCGTAGCGCTGTGGCGAAAAATCGGGGTGCTCACCGCCGCAGCGCTACAAACGTGATTCCGAGATGCCGTGTCTTGCGGCAAGATCCATCGATCTCATCGTTTTCGAGGCGCTACTGAAAGCGTTACCGTAACATCCATCGTTGGTCGTCAACTGGGATGGAGTAGCGATGGATCGCCGGCGAAAAGTACTCGTCATGGGCGCAAGCGGAAACGTAGGAGCCTGTGTCACCCGTCAACTCGTCGAGCGGGGCGACGATGTGCGGGTGCTGCTGCGGCGGAGTAGTTCGACCAAGGGCATCGACGGTCTCGACGTTGAACGGTGTTACGGCGACATCTTCGACACCGATGCGGTGGCGGCGGCGATGTCCGGCCGGGACGTGGTGTTCTATTGCGTCGTCGACACCCGCGCCCACCTGGCCGACCCGGCACCACTGTTCTCCACCAACGTCGAGGGCCTGCGGAATGTCCTCGACGTCGCGGCGAATGCCGACCTGCAGCGGTTCGTCTTTCTCAGCACCATCGGGACGATCGCCGTCGGTGACGACGGCGCGACCGTCGATGAGGACACCCCGTTCAACTGGGCCGGCAAGGGCGGGCCGTACATCGAATCCCGACGCCAGGCCGAACGTCTGGTGCTGTCCTACGCCAGGGAACGCGGACTGCCCGCTGTGGCGATGTGCGTGTCCAACCCGTACGGACCGCCGGACTGGCAGCCGAGACAGGGTGCGCTCGTCGCGATGGCTGCGTTCGGCAAGTTGCCCGTGTATGTGCGCGGCGTCGGCTCGGAGGTGGTTGGGATAGACGACGCAGCCGATGCGCTCATCCGGGCCGCCGAGCACGGCCGGATCGGTGAACGCTACATCGTGTCCGAGGGCTATATGTCTCAGCGGGAGATGTTCACCACCGCCGCGGAGGCAGTGGGCGCGCGACCACCGCGATTCGGAATCCCGATGGCCCCGTTGTATGTCTTCGGATGGTTTGCCGGCATATCGAATCGGTTGTTCGGCACCGACTTTCCGATGAACCTCACGGCCGCGCGGCTGATGTGGCTGACCTCGCCGGCCGACCATGGCAAGGCCACTCGCGATCTGGGCTGGAAACCGGCACCCACCGCCGAATCGATCGGCCGGGCCGCGCAGTTCTACATCGACCGCAAGAGCCGCAACGAGAAGGTCATCGACTTGTGAGCGATACCGATTTCGATGCGATCGTCGTGGGTGCAGGATTCTCCGGCTTGTACGCGCTGCACCGGCTGCGCGAGCAGGGCCTGCGGGTGCGGGTTCTGGAGAAGGCCGAGGCCGTCGGCGGCACCTGGCTGGTCAATCGGTATCCGGGTGCTCGCTGCGACATTGAGAGCATCGAATACTCCTACAGCTTCAGCGATGAGATCCAGCAGGAGTGGGTCTGGACCGAGACGATGCCCGCGCAACCCGAGATCGAGGCATATCTGAACTTCGTCGCCGACCGACTCGACCTGCGCCGTGATATCGCATTCGGTTCCGAGGTCGTGACGATGACGTTCGACGAGGGCACCTCCCAATGGGCCGTCACCACCGCCGATGGTCAGACACTGCACACCCCTTTCGTGGTGGCCGCCACCGGAATCCTTTCGGTGCCACTGGAACCCGACATTCCCGGGGCGTCCCGATTCACTGGCACGTCGCTCTTCACCAGCCGCTGGCCCCGCGAGGGTGTCGACCTCACCGGCAAGCGGATCGGGGTGATCGGTACCGGCTCCACCGGTGTGCAGCTGATCCCGGTGGTGGCCGGGCAGTGCGAACACCTCACGGTGTTCCAGCGGTCCCCGGCGTTCACCCTGCCGTGGCAGGTCCGGCCTTTCGAACCCGGGGAACTCGACGCACTCAAGGCTGACTACGCGAGCATCCGGGCTGCGCAGCGGGAACACCCGGTCGGGGCGGCGCGGCTCAGTGCATTCTCGGTGCTGCTGGAGATGCTGGTGCGGCCGCCGGTGAAATCGGCATCGCCCGAGGAGAAACGGCGCGCCGTCGAGGAGGACGGTGTCATGGGTGCGCTGAATTGGGGCGATGTCTTCTTCGACATCGACGCCAACCGGATGGCCACCGAGCTGTACGGACAAGCCGTGGCCCGCATCGTCACCGACCCGCACACGGCGGCGTCGCTCACGCCCAGCCACCCGTTTGCCTGCAAGCGGCCGATCATCGACCAGGGCTACTACGAAACATATAACCGCGACAACGTCACCCTTGTCGACCTGCGCAAGGGTGCCATCCGTGAGGTGACGGCGACCGGGATTTCCACCGAGCAAGGCGATTTCGACCTCGACGTGATCGTGTATGCGACCGGGTTCGACGCCATGACCGGCGCGTTGAGCCGGATCGATGTGCGGGGCCGGGACGGAGTGGTGCTGGGGGAGTACTGGTCCAAGGAAGGCGCGCTGTCCTACCTGGGCTTGGCGGTGGCCGGGTTCCCGAATCTGTTCACGATTCAGGGACCGGGAAGTCCCTCGGCAGCAACGAATTTCGTGGCCGCCCTGGAGCAACACGTCGAGTGGATCGCGGACTGCATCGCGTACCTGAGAGCCGGTGGGTACTCGAGCATCGAGGCTGCGCGGCAGGCGCAGGCCGAATGGGTCGAGCACACCACGGCGCTCGTGGCGCCCACTGTGTTGGTGCACCCGAGCTGCAACTCCTGGTACAACGGCGGCAATGTGCCCGGCAAGAAGAGGATGTACCTCGGATACACCGCGGGCATACCCGAGTACCGTCGCCGCTGTGACGAGATCGCCGCTGACGGCTACCCGGGATTCATCATTGCTTAGGGCGACCCGGATAGCGTGGGAGCTAGGCGGCGTGGTGCCGCGCTCGGTGGGCGCTATGGCAGGCGCGGGGGATTGGAATCCGCTTTCCTTCACCGGTCTACGTCAGCTCGGCGAGGTCGCCCTCGACGAGCTCGTGGTCACCGGTATGACGCTGACCGGCCCACCGCCGCAACTCCCGCGACCACTGGGCGAGTATCAGCGGGCGTCCGACGAACTTGGCGCGCTCGGTATCGATGCGGCGCATTCGCGCCCGGATGCTCTGCAGGTCAAACACATCCGGCCACGCCGGTTCGGCGCGCTGACGTTCGATGAGTTGGTCTTCGAACACGAACCCGCGCTGCCGGCCTCAGTGCTGGCCGACGGTCACGGCGGGGTTGCCACGGCCAGGGTGCGGTTGTATCGGTGCGGCGACGACACCCGGCCCTGGCTGATCTGGGTGCATGGGGCCGGTCAGGGCGATCCGATGGATCTGCTGGTCGCCCGGGTCCGACGCCTGCGCGAACTCGGATTCAACGTGGCGTTGCCGGTGCAGCCCGGGCACGGTGCTCGGCGCGGTTGCCGGCCCGAATATCCCGCCCGCGATCCGCTGGCCAATGTCGCCGGCATGATGCGGGCGGTGTCAGAGGTGCGGGCGTTGATCGGCTGGCTGGAACCACAGGCGTCGTCGATCGCGGTAGCCGGTCTGTCACTGGGCAGTGCGGTGGCGGCGCTGGTGTCACATCTGGACGAAAGGGTCGGGGCGGTGGCGGTCTACACCCCCATTCTCGGGCTCAACACGATGATCGGAATGCACCTGGGACGCTGGGGAGCAGCCGGACAGCAGTCGGCGCGAGAGTTGCAGTCGACCACAGTCGCGGCGATGACCTCGGTGATCGACCCGCTGCGCACCCGGCCGCGCGCCGAGCGTCGCCTCATCGTCGGTGCCTGGCATGACCGGATGGCGCTGCGCAGTTCGGCGCTGGCCATGCATGAGCAGTGGGGCGGCGAGCTCTACTGGCACGACGGCAGCCATGTCGGACACCTGTTTTCCGGTGCGGTACAGGATGAGACCGAGCGGTTCTTAACGACCGTAGCTTGAGGTGATCCGGGCCCGCACACAGTTGATCTCGTGGTCGAGATCGTGGTCCTCGGGCAGGACCACCCACTGGAAAGCGATCCCGAAGATGGACCCGGTGATGTCCCGCAGCGCCATGTCGACATCGATGTCGGCCCGCAGAGAACCGTCGGCGATACCGGTGCGCAGGCCCGCCTCGATCTTGACGGCTGCCCCCGCCAACTGGGTGCGCACGCCGTCGCGCAGTGGCGAGGTGGTCTTCACGGCCTCGAATGCCGATACGAACATGGCCCTGGTCACCGCGGCATCCTCGGCGTGAATCTCCTGCACGCGGTCGAAATGTGCCAGTACCTGCTGCAGTCCGGTGGCGCCCGGTTCAGGGTCGGGGTTCAGACGCGCCACGTACACATCCTGGAAGGCATCGAGGATGGCGTCCTTGTTGCCGTAGCGGGCGTGCACCATGGCCCGGCTGTACCCGGCCCGTCGGCCGATCTCGGCGGCAGTCGTTGCTTCCCAGCCCTTTTCAACGATCAACTCAGCGGCAGCCTGCAGCAGCCGGCGCGAGGACTGCTCGACGCGTTGCGGCTGGGTGAGGCCCTGAGCTGGGGAAGGCACCCTTGCATATTAGACGGTCGACAACTAACTTAGTTGTTCAGCGTCAAATTTCTGTGCGGAGGTCAACGATGACATCAGTCGCAGTGCCTTTCTCTGGGCCGGTACCCACCGGCATCGATGAGGTCACCGCGCCCTGGTTGACCGAGGCGCTGGGCGCACAGGTGACGGCGGTTCGAGCGGAGCGGATCGCTTTGGACACCGGTTTCTCCGCAGCGCTGTACCGGATCCATCTGAGCGGATCCGATGATGTGCCAGAGACTTTGATCGTCAAACTGCCCGCGGACTCACTGGCGCGTGGCGGGATGGAGATGCTCGGCGGCTACCAGCGCGAGCTGTACTTCTACCGGCATGTCGCGTCGGAATCTCCTATTGCCACGCCGCGCTGCCATGTCGCCCGGATGTCCGGTCCCGACTTCGTGCTCGTCCTCGAAGATCTGCGGGACTGGGAGAACGCCGACCACCTGGCCGGGCTGTCGCTCCCGCGCGCCCGGCTCGGTATCGAACAGTTGGCCGGGCTGCACACATGGTCGACAGGTGTCGATGATGCTGTACTGCAGGAATTCCCGAGCATCGACAGCTCGTTGACGCGCGACCTGTTCCTGCCGGCATTTGCGGCCGGGTGGCAGCTCTACCGAGACCATACCGGCCGGACGGTTTCGCCGGCGGTGGCGCATTTCGCTGAGCGGTTCGCCGATCTCGCACCCGCCGCGCTGTCTGCGCTCTCGGACCGGAACATGTTGCTGCACGGAGATATTCGAGCTGACAACATGTTCTTTCGCGACGATGCGCTGAAGGTGGTCGACTTCCAGCTGACGGTCCGCGGTGCGGGTGCGGCCGATATCGCGTATCTCATCAGCCAGGGCCTGCCCACCGAGGTCCGCCGCGGCCACGACGCGGAGTTGCTGCGCGAGTATGTCAGTCAGGTCGAGGGGTATTCGTTCGATGCGGCCTGGCGGCACTATCGCTTTGCGACCGCCCTGCTGATGTACATGCCGGTGGTGGCGCTGCTCACCTGGGACGTCGCACCGGAGCGGTCCCGGCAGCTGTGTCTGACGCTCATCGACCGCGCCGTCGCGGCCATCGAGGACATCGACGCCTTGGAGGAGTTTTCATGAGGACGGCGCGTGAAGTCGTGGAGCAGTACAACTGGGTGGTCTGGAACGAGAAGGACTTCGCCCTCGCCGATGAACTGTTGGGGGACACAGTCACCCGTCACGATGTGGGCGAGGTCAACGTGCTCACCCATGAAGAGGCGGTGAACCGGGTGATCGACCACTGGGCGATGTTCGAGACGATCCGGTTCGACCTGAACCTGATCGTCGCTGGTGACGACGCTGAGCACGTCGCGATCGTGTACGAATCCCCGATGACGTTCCCGGACGGCAACGCCATGACCGTCAGCAGCATGGAGATCTTCCGCGTGGTCGACGGTCGCATCACCGAGGTGTGGAACTGTGGTTACAAACAAGGAGTTTGGGCATGAGCGAAGTGGTTCTCGACGAACTTGGCTACTACCTGTTGGCCGGCGCCGGCGGTGAAGGCCCGGCCACGCTGATGGACGAGGCGCGCCGCGGCGAGGAACTCGGCTTCGGTACCGCGTTCATCTCCGAGCGGTGGAACGTCAAGGAAGCATCCTCGCTGGTCGGCGCCGCCTGCGCGGTGACCGAACGCATGCAGATCGCGACGGCGGCAACCAATCACAATACCCGCCACCCGCTGATCACCGGGTCATGGGCCACCACGATGCACCGGCTGTCACGTGGCCGATTTACCTTGGGCATCGGTCGCGGCGTTGCGGCCATGTACAACGCATTCGGGGTACCCGCGGTGACCACCGCGCAGATGGAGGACTTCGCGCAGGTCATGCGCAGACTGTGGCACGGCGAGGTGGTCTTCAACCACGACGGCCCGATCGGCAAGTACCAGGTGCTGTTTCTCGACCCGGACTTCAACGAGGACATCCGCCTGGCGATCGTGGCCTTCGGACCGAAGACGCTGGCGTTGGGCGGGCGGGAGTTCGATGACGTCATCCTGCACACCTACTTCACCCCCGAGACGCTGCAACGCGCGGTGAAGACGGTCAAGGAAGCCGCCGAGCAGGCCGGCCGCGACCCCGCCAGCGTGCGGGTCTGGTCGTGCTTTGCCACCGTGGGCGACCACCTGCCCGAGGAACTGCGGCTCAAGAAGACCGTGGCTCGGCTCGCCACCTACCTGCAGGGCTATGGCGACCTGCTGGTGAGCACGAACAATTGGGATCCGGCTGTGCTGCAACGCTTCCGGGAAGACGCTGTCGTCACGTCGATTCCGGGCGGTATCGACCACAAGGCGAGTGCCGAGCAGATCGAACACATCGCGACCCTGATCCCCGACGAGTGGCTGGAACCGTCGGCCACCGGATCGGCACGTCATTGTGTGGACCGCATCCGCAAGGAGTTCGACTACGGCGCCGACGCGGTGATCATGCACGGGGCCACCCCCGACGAGCTCGAGCCGATCGTCGCCGAGTACCGGTCGACCAAGGTGTCATAACGCTACTGCTCCCGAGCGAGGTGGGCTGCTGGGTGCGACACCCAGCAGCCCACCTCAATCGCCGCATCGCGACTCGCCGCCATCCCCGAGGTTCAGTACCGCTCACCTGACATCGACCGCGCCCAGCAGGAGCTGGAATCACTCGACGATCAGGTGCTGGCATCCTGAGACGCCGCGGCGCGGTGGAGGGCTAGGGCGTGATCACGGTGCGCGACACTGGTTCGGCGACCGCCTGGCGGCTGAAGATGCCGTGCTGCAGCGTCGTCAGCAGGGCGTTGCGGGTTTCTTCGGGGGAGATCAGCTCGTCGAAACCGAGGTGACCCGCCGACCGGAAGGACGCCTCCAGTTCCATCCGCTTGAGCACCTCGGTGTAGTCCTCGCCGGCGTGGGTGGCGGCGCTGAGTGCGGCCGCGCCCATCGCGCCCATCGTGGCTCCGGGATAGGCGAATGTCGCCACCTGATCGTCAAACCCCAGTAGCGACATCACCATTGACCCGAACCCGAAGGCCTTGCGCAACGTCACGTGCAATTTGAGAGTGGTGGCGGCGGTCTGGGCGGCGAACATGCGTGCCCCACTGCGCAGCACGCCGCTGCGTTCGGATTGGCTGCCCGGCAGCATTCCGGGATTGTCGGCAAGGAATACTATCGGCAGATGGAATGAGTCGGCCACGGTGATGAAATGCGCTGCCTTGTCGGCGGCGTCGGCATCGATCGAACCGGCCATCACCTGTGGCTGGTTGGCCACCACCGCGACCGGATAGCCGCCCAGATGAGCTAGCGCACAGATTATCGCGCGACCGAACTTGGGTTGCACCTCGAACCAGTCGGGCCGGTCGAAGATCTCGTCGATCACCGCACGGATGTCGTAGATCTGGCGGTTGTCGCGGGACACGATGTCGAGAATTTCCGGGGTGAGTCTCGGGTCTGCGGTGTCGTCGGCAAGCCGGGTCGGCGGATACGACCATGCGCTGGACGGGAAGTAGGAGAGGTAGCGCCGGATGTCGTCGATGACCGTCTCGTCGTCCTCGGCGTAGTTGTGAATGACGCCGCTGGCCAATGCCACGTTGGGGCCGCCCAGATCCTCCTTCGAAATATCCTCTCCGGTCGACTCTTTCACCACCGGCGGGCCGGCAGTGAAGATCGCTCCCTGACGGCTCATGATGCTGAAGTCGCACACCGGGGCCACCAGGGCACCGTGGCCGGCAGACGGGCCGAGGATCGCCGATACCGTGGGCACCTTTCCCGAACATCTCGCCTGGGCGATCAGATCGGTCGGCGTGCGCCCGTAGTGCTCACCGCTGGGGCGAAAACCTGCGCCCTCCAACAGCATCACGAGCGGAATCTTGTTGCGAAGCGCCAACTCGGCGAGCCGGTACCGCTTGGCGTTGCCGCCCGGGCCGATACTGCCGGCCAGGGTGGTGAAATCCTCGGCGCCCACCATCACCGGTGTGCCGTCGATACGGCCCGCCCCCGCGACGAGGCCATCGGCGGCGATGTCGCCGCCGACCAGCGTCCCGAACTCCTGAAAGGTGCCGGGATCCAGCAGGCGCGCGATCCGCGCACGGGCGTCGAGCTTGCCCTTGCCGTGGTGTTTGGCCAACCGATCGGGACCGCCCATGCCATGGGTGTGTTCACGCCGACGAGCAAGGTCCTCGAGAGTTTCCTTCCACTCCGGGTCGTTCGTCATGCCGCCGTCCTTTTGTCGAGCGTTCGCGCTTGGGTGCACAAGCCTACCGCCGTTGACCATACTGAATTGCTTACTGTAGCGTCGATCAGGTGGTCGCTTTGCGCATGGTGAAACACGCTGGCAAAGGAATGCGTCGCCGATGAGTGACCCCGTTCCGCGCGTTGTCAAAGTCGACCGAGGCGTCCCCAGCCGGTTGGCCGATGTCCCGGATATCGCCCGTGAGCTCGAGGCGAGCGGTTATGACGGGTGCTGGACGGGCGAGATCAACCACGACCCGTTCCTGCCCTTGGCGATCGCGGCCGAGCACACCGACCGGATCCAGATCGGAACCAGCATCGCGGTGGCCTTCGCGCGCAATCCGATGAGCATGGCCCAGCTGGGTTGGGATCTGCAGACCTATTCGGGAGGACGTTTCATTCTCGGATTGGGCACCCAGATCCAGCCGCACATCGAGAAGCGGTTCAGCATGCCGTGGAGTCATCCGGCCCGCCGCATGCGCGAGTACATCGAAGCGCTGCATGCGATTTGGGGCTGCTGGCGCGATGGGACCAAGCTGCGGTTCGAGGGGGAGTTCTACACCCACAAGATCATGACTCCGATGTTCACCCCGGAGCCGTCGACGCTGCCGTTTCCGAAGGTGTTCCTGGCCGCGGTGGGTGAACTGATGACCGAGGTGTGCGGTGAGGTGGCCGACGGGCTGCTGGCCCATGCGTTCACCACCCGGCGATATCTGGACGAGGTGACCACGGTCGCGCTGCAGCGGGGCATGGACCGCAGCGGGCGCGACCGTGACGACTTCGAATTGTCCTGCCCGGTCTTCCTGGTCACCGGTGCCGACGAACAGGAGATGGCCGCGGCGTCGGTCGCAACCCGCAAACAGCTCGCGTTCTACGGCTCGACACCGGCCTACCGCAAAGTCCTGGAGCTGCACGGCTGGGGCGATCTGCATACCGACCTGCACCGGCTGTCGCTCGCCGGGGAGTGGGACGCGATGGGCGAGCTCATCGACGACGAAGTGCTCGGCACCTTCGCCGTGGTCGCCCCGATCCCAGAGCTTGCCGAGGCATTGCGGCGCCGTTGTGACGGCGTCATCGACCGCGTGCTTCCAGGCTTTCCCGCCGCTGTATCCCCGGAAACCGTGAACGCGGTGTTGCAGGAGTTTCGCGAATGCCCGCCAGTGAGGAGCAACGTATGACCGTCCGCACGATCGACGATGTCGCCAAGATGTTCGCCAACCCGTCGGCCTATACCGACGAGGCGACAATCCATGCGGACCTGGCCCACCTGCGGGCCAACGCCCCGGTTTCCTGGGTCGAGGTGCCCGAGTATGCCCCGTTCTGGGCGATCACCAAGCACGCAGACATCATGGAGATCGAGCGTGCCAACGACATCTTCACCAACTCTCCCCGCCCGGTACTGGTCACCCGCGAGGGTGACGAGCAGCAGGCCGCCATCGGAATCCGGACGCTGATCCACACGGACGACCCTCTGCACCGCGACCTGCGGGCCATCGGTGCCAACTGGTTTCGGCCAAAGGCCATGCGCGCGTTGAAGGATCGCGCCGATGAACTGGCCAAGCAGTTCGTCGACAGAATGGTCGATGAGGGGCCGGAATGCGATTTCGTGCAGCAGGTCGCCGTGAACTATCCGCTGTACATGATCATGACGCTGCTCGGTGTGCCCGAGTCCGACTTTGCGTTCATGCTCAAGCTCACCCAGGAGCTGTTCGGCAGCGACGACGACGAGTTCAAGCGCGGCACCAGCATGGAAGAGCAGGGCATGGCGCTGCTCGAGATGTTTCAGTACTTCACCGAACTGACTGCATCGCGTCGGGCGAATCCGACCGACGACTTGGCTTCGACGATCGCCAACGCCACCCTGGATGGGGAGCCGCTGTCCGATATCGACACGGTTTCCTATTACGCGATCATCGCCGCGGCCGGCCATGACACCAGCAGTGCCAGCATTTCTGGCGGCATGCACGCGCTGCTGCAGAATCCCGACCAACTGGCCCGGCTGCAGAATGACATGAGTCTGATGCCGCTGGCGGTCGAGGAGATGGTCCGGTGGTCGACACCGGTCAAGGAGTTCATGCGTACCGCGCAGCAGGACTACGAGATTCGCGGTGTACGCGTTGCGAAGGGCGAGTCGGTGCTGCTGTCCTATGTCTCGGGTAACCGCGACGAGGATGTCTTCGTCGATCCGTTCCGCTTCGACGTCGGTCGAGATCCCAACAGACACATCTCGTTCGGCTACGGTGTGCATTTCTGCCTCGGTGCCGCACTGGCCCGGATGGAGATCAACAGCTTCTTCTGCGAGCTGCTACCGCGGTTGCGCTCCGCGGAGCTCACCGGCGCACCGCAGCACATGGCCACTACGTTCGTCGGCGGGCTCAAGCACCTGCCCGTGCGCTACTCGCTGCGGTAGGGCGCCGAGCATCACCCGGCTCTGCGATGGGCGATCTGAAAGAGATTGCCCTGCGGGTCGGCCACCATGGCACGCCGGTCGCCGTACGGGGTGTCGCGCGGTGTTTCGATGCTCGTCGCGCCGGCGGTGAGGGCCCGCTGATAGGCGCGGTCCGCGTCGTCGACGTAGATGTAGAGGAAGGCGGGGAACAGCCCGCGCTCGCCGACCGAGGTGACCATGACCAGTGAATCGCCGATGCGCATCTCGGCAGGGCGATCAGGATGGACCTCGCCGGTGGCACCGAAGACTGTCCGCAGGAAATTCACCGCTACCGCGACGTCGCCGACAACCATGCGGGGCGTGACCGTGTGGTACCCCGGGGGTGGATCGAGCATGCGATGCACCTTCCCTCCTGACCCTCGTGGGAACCACTTGGCGGGTCGGTATGAAAGGTACGCCTCGCGGGTCGGACCCGGTGTCGACTAGCTCGACCCCGAGTTCCCCCGCGCCGCGGCGTGCAGCGCGTCACCGCGGGTGCCCTGCTCGTGGTGGCTCAGCGCCTGGATCGAAACGTCATGACCCTCAGCGGCTTTGCGCAGCGCGCCAACCGTCGCCTGGTCGCGCGAGATGTGCGTGAACGGGTCGAACGAGTACCAGCGCATGGCGTTCTCGTGAGTCATCTTGTTGATCTCGTCATCGGGCACGTTGTTCTCGGTCAACACGTCCCACAGCTCCTCGGGGGCGCCCGGCCACATCGAGTCGCTGTGCGGGTAGTCGGCCTCCCAGCTGATGTTGTCGACGCCGATCCTGTCGCGCAACGCGACGCCGACCGGATCGGAGATGAAGCAGGTCAGGAAGTGCTCGCGGAACACCTCGCTGGGCAGCTTGCCGCCGAAATTCTGGTGCGTCCAGGTCGAGTGCATCTCATAGGTGCGGTCGACGCGCTCCAGGAAGTACGGAATCCAGCCCGTACCGCCCTCGGACAGCCCGATCTTGAGATCCGGGTAATCCTTGATGGGCTTGGACCACAACAGATCCGCGGCGGCCTGCACGATGTTCATCGGCTGCAGGGTGATCATCACGTCCAGCGGCGCGTCCGGGGCGGTGATGGCCAGCTTGCCCGACGATCCGATGTGCACATTGAGCACGGTGTCGGTGTCGCACAACGCCTTCCACAGCGGGGTCCAGTAGTCGTCGTGGAAACTCGGGTAACCCATCGCGGCGGGGTTTTCGGTGAACGTCAGCGCGTGCACACCCTTCTTCGACACCCGGCGGACCTCGGCGGCGCACGCCTCGGCGTCCCAGATCACCGGAAGTGCCATCGGGATGAACCGGGCCGGGTAGGCACCACACCATTCGTCGATGTGCCAGTCGTTGTAGGCCTGGACCAGGGCCAGGGAGAACTCGGGATCCTCGGTGGCGAACAGGCGGCCGGCGAAACCGGGGAAGGACGGGAAGCAGATCGAGCCGAGGATGCCGCCGGCGTTCATGTCCTTGACCCGCTCGTCGACGTTGTAGCAGCCCTTGCGGATCTCGTCGAGGCCCTGTGGCTCCAGGCCGTACTCCTCCTTGGGCCGGCCGGCGACCGCATTCAACGCGACGTTGGGGATGACGATGTCGCGGAACTGCCAGGTGTCGCTGCCGTCGGGATTGTGCACCAGACGCGGCGCCTCATCGGCGTATTTCTTCGGCAGGTGGTTCTTGAACATGTCAGGCGGTTCGACGATGTGATCGTCCACGCTGATCAGGATCATGTCGTCTTTGTTCACGAACGCGCTCCATTCACGACGGCCTTACCGTATGGACGACAGTTTAGCCGGACGTGACGGCTTCAGGCCAGGCCATCAGCAGATTCGCGGTTCAGCAGCAGCGCGCCCCTGGATTGGCCTCCGTGTTGCGGTGCCGCATTTTCCAATAATCCCGCTCGGACAGCACCGGGTCACCCGGATGGGTGCGCTCCCGATGGGCGACGTAGCGCCGATAGTGGTTGTCGCCCATCAATGTTGACCAGTACCACCCGATGTGGCGTGCGGCCTGGCGTGTGCTCCGGGCAAGGCGTCCCACTGCTTCTGCACCTCCTTCTCGACCGAAGTGGCGATCAGACCTGATGGGGCGAAGATGCGCGAGGGCACCTCCTCATCCACGGCCAGCGGTCGCCCGGTTCCACGTAGCGCCTGCAGCGCCATCACGACGCCCGCGATGAACACGATCAGCACCAGCACCGCGAAGACCACCGACAAGGTGCCCTGGATGAAGGTGTTGCGGATGACCGCGTCGATCTGATCGGGGTTCTTCGCCGCACCGAATGTCGACTTGCCGGCCTCCTGGGCGGCGACGTACTGCGAATGCTGCTTCCAGTAACCGACTTTCGGGTCGGCGGAGAAGATCTTCTGCCACGATGCCGTCATCGTCACCGTCAGATCCCACAGCAGCGGAATACCCGGAATCCAGGCCCATTTCACCAGCCCGCGCTTGATCACCACCACCGTGACCACCGTCAATGCGATCGCGGCCAGCAGCTGATTGGCGATGCCGAACAGCGGGAACAAGGTGTTGATACCGCCCAGCGGGTCGGTGACGCCCATCAGCAGGATCGAACCCCACGCGGCGACCACGATGACGCTGCAGGCCCAGGCGCCGGCCCGCCAGCTGGGATTGCGCAGCTTCTTCAGCGGCCCACCGAGATTGCCGAGGCCGTCCGACAACATGAATCGCGCGACCCGGGTGCCGGCGTCGACCGTGGTGAGGATGAACAACGCCTCGAACATGATCGCGAAGTGGTACCAGAACGCTTTGAGGCTCTCGCCGCCGAACACCTGGTGCAGCACCTCGGACATGCCGAACGCCAGGGTGGGTGCACCGCCCGTCCGCGACACGATCGAGTGCTCGCCCACGCCCTCGGCAGCTGCGGTGATCTCCTGTGCAGTGATCGGCTGACCGGACAGGCCAAGGCCGTTGACGTAGTCGGCCGCGGTCTGTGCCGTCGTACCGGTAGCGGCTGTCGGTGCGTTGATCGCGAAGTAGAGATGCTGGTTGAGGATCGCCGCGGTGATCAGCGCCATGATCGCGACGAAGGACTCGGTGAGCATGCCGCCGTAGCCGATCAGCCGCATCTGGCTTTCCTTCTCCAGCAGCTTGGGCGTGGTGCCCGAGGAGATCAGCGCGTGAAAGCCCGACAGAGCACCGCAGGCGATGGTGATGAACAGGAACGGGAACAACGAGCCGGCGAACACCGGGCCGGTGCCGCTGGTGGCGAACTGCGAGATCGCGGGTGCCTGCATCACCGGCCGGGCGATCAGGATGCCGACGGCAAGCAGTGCGATGGTGCCGACTTTCATGAACGTCGACAGATAGTCACGCGGGGCCAGCAGGAACCACACCGGCAGCACCGAGGCGGCCAGGCCGTAGATGATGATGCACCACGACAGGGTGACCTTGGAGAGGGTGAACCAATCGGCGCCCCAGGATGTTTCGGCCACCCAACCGCCGGCGATCACCGCGAGCAGCAGCAGTACGACACCGATCAGGGAGACCTCCGACACCCGGCCGGGGCGGAAGAACCGCAGGTACAGGCCCATGAAGATGGCGATCGGGATCGTCATCGCGATCGAGAAGACACCCCAGGGGCTTTCGGCCAGCGCGTTGACCACCACCAGCGCCAGCACCGCAAGCAGGATCACCATGATGACCAGCACGCCGACGATCGCCGCGACACCGCCGACCAGGCCGAGCTCGTCGCGCGCCATCTGGCCCAGCGACCGGCCGCGGCGGCGCACCGAGATGGACAGCACCAGGTAGTCCTGGACACAGCCGGCCACCACGGCGCCGATGATGATCCAGATCGTGCCGGGCAGATAGCCCATCTGCATGGCCAGCACCGGGCCGACCAGCGGGCCGGCACCCGCGATCGCGGCGAAGTGATGACCGAACAGCACCCGCCGATCCGTCGGCATGTAGTCCGTGCCGTTGTCGAAAAGTTCGGCCGGAGTGGCATTGTCGTCGCGAGGCCGGACGATCTTCATCTCGATCAACCGGGCGTAGAACCGGAAGCCGATGACGTAGGTGCAGATCGCGGCGATCACGAACCAGACCGCATTGACGGTTTCACCGCGGAAGAAGGCGATGACCGCCCAGGCCACTGCGCCCAGCACCGCGACTGTCGCGAAGATCGCCTTGTGTTTGGCGGTGATCGGAGAGCGGTCGATGATCGCCACCGGCGGAAGATCCTTGTCGGTGCGGATATAGGTGACGTCGCCGTCGTGCTCCTCGATGCGGTCCGCCGGTGGGGCGTCCGGTGTTGCCACGGTCTCTCCTCGCTCACCCAGTGTCATACGCGTCGTCTGTGATCTTTTCATCGCGCCAAACCGCGCGGCATCGAATCCCGGTTTCCGAACCGTAACCGGGAAATCGTCGGCAGGTCAGGTGAGGAATGCGCGCACGGTGTCGATCGTGCTCGGTCTGCCGCGTCAGCATCACGCGGTCAAGCCCCGCGAAGTCAGTTGGCTGCGATGTCAGCCGCAAACTCGCCCGCGACGTTGATCGGCCGGCGATGCCACCACCAGCCGTCCTTGTTCTCGATGCGGTAGAACCTGCCAATTGCGAGGCCTCCGTCGTCCACCGTTGCGGCGCGGAAGCGGGCGTCGAGCGCCTCCAGCTCCCCAACGCGTGCGCCACGGACGCGGTCGGTCAGCATCGGCCACACGAGGGCAAGCCAGTCCCGGCAAGCCATGTCGTTGGTGTACTCATACGCCATCTGGTCGTAGCCCCGCTCGACTTCTGCGACGAGTGAAGCCCATGCAGCGAACATCTCATTCACCGTGAATGCCTTGCGCCATCCGCGAGCGTGGAGTTCGCGGGATGCCCGATCGATGGACTCGTAGTCCTCGGCGGTGAATTCGCCCATCGGACTACTCGCCGTCGCGCCAGGAAACGAGCGCCTCTGCCAGTTTGCGATCTGCGCCGAAATCAGGGTTCAGGCCGAAGTGGTCGACTCGTTCGCGTGCGATCCAGCCGTGCAGGAACACGGCGTCGGCTCCGCTCCGAATGTGGCCGAGAAGCGGACCGATCATGCAGTCGTACTCGTCTTGGCATTCGACGGCGTCCGCAACGCCGATGGCGTCCCACTCCATGAGCAGAGCACGCACTCCTGCCATCTGCTTCTCGGGCTCCCGATTGTCCACGTCGCCATTCTCGACGACGCTGCCTCGCATGGGAGACCGATTGTGGTCACGGGCTGGCGAGATACGACCGCACGGTATCGATCGTGTCCGCCTGATCCGGGGTCTTGTCGTCGCGATAACGCAAGACCCTGGCGAAGCGCAGCGCGACGCCACCGGGGTAGCGGCTCGACCGCTGGACCCCGTCGAAGGCGATCTCGACGACCTGCTCCGGCCGGACGGTGACCACCCAGCCGTCGTCATCGACCTGCAGTTCCCGGAAGCGCTCGGTCTGCCAGGCCAGCATCGCGTCGGTCATGCCTTTGAAGGTCTTGCCCAGCATCAAGAATCCGCCGGTGTCGGGATCGCGCGCGCCGAGGTGGATGTTGGACAGCTTGCCGGTGCGCCGCCCCGACCCCTGCTCGACGGCCAGCACCACCAGGTCCAGGGTGTGCACGGGTTTGACCTTGAGCCAGCCGGCGCCGCGGCGGCCAGCCTCATACGGTGCCGTCGGTGACTTCGCCATGACGCCCTCATGGCCGGCGGCCAGGGTGCGGTGCAGGAACTCCTGCGCGACCGACGTGTCCGACGTAACCACGCGATCGACGCGGCGGTCCTGCGGAACCAGCGCGTCGAGGGAGGCCAGCCGCTGGTCGGTGGGCAGATCGAGCAGATCCCGGCCGTCGACGTGCAGCAGGTCGAAGAAGAACACCGAAAGCGGTTCGAGATCATTCGGGGTCTTGCGGCCGAACCGGGCGGCGGTGACCTGAAAGGGGTGCGGGCGATTGTCCGGACGCAGAGCGATGGCCTCGGCGTCGGCGATCAGATCCGTGGCCGGCAATTCCAGCGTCGCCTCGACCACCTCGGGCAGCCGGTGGGTGACGTCGTCGAGGCTGCGCGTGAACACCGACACCTGTGATCCCGTGCGGTGGATCTGTACCCGGGCGCCGTCGAGCTTGGCCTCCAGAATCGCTGTGCCGCCGAGGCGTTCGAGCGCATCGGTGACACCGGTCGCGGTCTGTGCGAGCATCGGCCCGACCGGGCGACCGACCTGCAAAGCGAAGTCGGTCAGGGCGGTACGGCCACCGGTCAGCGCCGCGGCGGCCACCGCGGGTAGATCACCGGCGAGCATGGCGGCGCGGCGGACCTCGGCCGCGGGGATGCCGGATGCCCGGGCCACGGCGTCGGCCATCACCCCGGCCAGGGCGCCCTGACGCAGCTCGCCACCGAGGAGGCGGCGCAGGAAGGTCTGCTCGGTGTCCGTGGCTGTGGCGAAAAGGTCCCGCACCAATTCGGCGCGCAGGGCCTGTGAGCCCTTCCCGGAGACCGCGCCGATCCGGGTGAACCGCTCGTCGACCCCGTCCACTGTCAGCCCCGGGTCCTCTGCCGGTGCCGGCAGTGAACGCAGCGCCGCCCATCCGACGCCGATCTGGCGTTGGGGGAGCTCTCCGGACAGCCAGGACACCGTGACCGCCACCGTGCGGGCGTCGCCCTCGGCGGCGGCCACCGACAGCAGGGCGGCGATGCGGTCGATCTTGGCCAGCCGCGCCGACGTCCCCGCGATGTCGGCGGATGCGGCGGTGACGTCGGCGAGCAACACGCCCTCAGCGTGCCACGGGGCTCAGACAACCTCCGGGGTTTGGCTGAGCACCTGCGTCAGGACGGCGGCCTCCGATTGCAGATCCGCCGCCCGCTGGTGATGCCCGTTCGCGATGTATTGGTCTGCCGCCGTGAGTCGTTCATCGACCTCGGCCTGAATGAGGCCGCGAATCTCGTCATCACTGAGCGCCCGGCGGGCGACCTCGGTCGAGCCCACTCCGGACACCGCACCCGCGATCGGTCCGCCGATGCGGGTATCGGTCTGGTCGGCCTGCGGCGTCTCCGCGTTGTCGATGGCGCTCAACGCCGATCGGATCGCGGTGACGCTGGTGGCGTCGCGGGACTTGCGCGCGGACAGCAGGGATTCGCGGAATCGGTCGCGCCAGTGCTGGGCAGGTGTCATGGCAGGCGAACTTAACGGGGTCGTGGGGCGGCGTCGAGGGTTTTTCGCACGCTCGTCGACGGTGAGGGAGCGCGGAATGCCGGCGACATGCGGCGTGTCAGGGAACAGGCATGCACGGTCGCGGTGCAGGGGAACCGGAAGAGGAAGAAAAAAAGGGGGAACCCGAAAGGCTTACCGGAAGGGTTGATGGGATAGGTTGCTTTACGATTTCGGTCATTTTTGGAAAGGAAGCTAGATGGAGATCGAAGGCAAGAAGGCGATCGTCGTCGGCGGCGCGTCGGGCTTCGGCCGGGCCACCGCTGAGGCATTGGCCAAGCGTGGCGCCAGCGTGGCTGTGCTGGACCGGCCCCAGTCCAAGGGGCAGGAAGTGGCCGACGCGATCGGCGGCTCGTTCTTCCCCGTCGACGTCACCGACTTCGACGGCACCGAAAAGGTGCTGGAAGAGGCCGTCGCGGCGCTAGGTGGCCTGCACATCATCGTGACCACCGCAGGTGGTGGCATCGGTGAGCGCACCATCAAGAAGGACGGTCCACACAGCCTGGACTCGTTCCGCTCCACCATCGACCTCAACCTGATCGGCACGTTCAACATCAGCCGGCTGGCGGCCTGGCACATGAGCAAGAACGAGCCGGTCGATGCCGAGGCCGAGGAGCGCGGCGTCATCATCAACACCGCCTCGATCGCGGCGTTCGAGGGTCAGATCGGTCAGGTTGCCTACACCGCGTCCAAGGCGGCCATCGCCGGGATGTGCCTGACCATGGCGCGCGACCTGGGCAGCCTGGGGATCCGGGTGCTGGCCATCGCGCCGAGCCTGTTCGCCACCGGACTGACCGAAGGCATCCCCGACGAGTTCGCCGCGGTGCTGACCAAGGACGCCGCGTTCCCCAAGCGGTTGGGCAAGCCCGAGGAGTACGCCAAGCTCGCCGTCGCGATCGCCGAGAACCCGATGCTCAACGGCCAGTGCCTGCGTCTGGACGCCGGCCAGCGCTTCGCCCCCAAGTAGAGTGAATCCGGCGTGATCGAGGGCGCCCAGCGTCACCGATCACGCCGGAATCGCATACCGGGGAGGCGTCATGGCGACGATTGCAGACCAGGTCATCTCCACCCTGACGTTGAGCGGGGTACGACGGGTCTACGGTCTTCCCGGCGACAGCCTCAACGGCTTCACCGACGCCATCCGGCGCAGCGGCGAGATCACCTGGGAGCACGTCCGGCACGAGGAGACCGCCGCGTTCGCCGCGGCCGCTGACGCCGCACTGACCGGGCAACTGGCCGTGTGTGCGGGTAGTTGCGGGCCGGGCAACCTGCACTTGATCAACGGACTATTCGACGCGCAGCGCAGCCGCGTCCCGGTGCTGGCGATCGCCGCCCACATTCCGCGCACCGAGATCGGGTCGGAGTACTTCCAGGAAACCCATCCCCAGGACCTCTTTCGCGAATGCAGCGTCTACTGCGAACTCGTCAGCACTCCCGAGATGGCGCCGCGCATCCTGGAGATGGCGATGCGAGCGGCCGTCGAGGAGAACGGCGTCGCCGTCGTCGTCATCCCCGGTGAGATCTTCCTGCAGCGTGCGGGGGAGACCGGTTGGACGGCACGCCCGGTGCGGCCCACCCGATCGATCGTGCGCCCGGACGACGAGTCGGTGCGCCGGGCCGCCGACATCCTCAACAGCGCCGAGCGCGTCACGATCCTGGGCGGCGCGGGCGTGGCCGGTGCGCACGACGCCCTGATCGAACTGGCGTCAGCCCTGCAGGCCCCGATCGTTCATGCGTTGCGCGGCAAGGAATTCATCGAGTACGACAACCCTTTCGACGTCGGCATGACCGGACTGCTCGGGTTCGCCTCGGGCTACAAGGCCATCAAGGAGGCCGACACCCTGCTGATGCTGGGCACTGACTTCCCGTATCAGCAGTTCTATCCCGAGGGCGCCACCGTCATCCAGGTCGACATCCGCGGCCGCAATCTGGGCCGCCGCACCCCGATCGACCTCGGCCTGCGCGGCAGCGTCGCCGACACGCTGGCCGCACTCCAGCCGCTGCTGCGGCCCAAGACCAACCGGGAGCACCTCGACCGGTCGTTACGCCACTACCGCAAGACGCGCTCCACCCTCGATTCGCTCGCCGTCAACGATCGCGACAAGACCCCGATCCGGCCGGAATATGTTGCTGCGCTTGCCAACCGGCTCGCTTCCGACGATGCGGTGTTCACCTGCGACGTGGGGTCCCCGGTGGTGTGGGCGGCTCGCTACCTGACCATGAACGGTCGGCGCAGGCTGGTCGGGTCGTTCAACCACGGCAGCATGGCCAACGCGCTGCCGCACGCGATCGGCGCGCAGACGGCGTTCCCGGGCCGGCAGGTGGTCGCACTGGCCGGTGACGGCGGTCTGACGATGCTCTTCGGTGAGTTGGTGACGCTGATCCAGAACCGGTTGCCGGTCAAGCTGATCGTCTTCAACAACTCGTCGTTGAATTTCGTCGAGCTCGAGATGAAGGCCGCGGGCATCGTCACGTTCGGCACCGACCTGGTCAATCCTGACTTCGCCGCAGTCGCTCAGTCCATGGGCGTGTTCGGCCGGCGGGTCACCGAACCGGCAGACCTCGAGCGCGCCATTGCCGATGCCTTCGCCCACGACGGCCCCGCCGTCATCGACGTGCTAACCGCCCGCCAGGAACTGTCGATACCGCCGGCGATCACGGTCGAGCAGGCCAAGGGGTTCTCGCTCTACGCGATCCGCACGATCCTCGCGGGGCGTGCCGACGAACTCCTGGACCTTGTCACCACCAACGTCGCCCGCCGGATCCTGGACTGACCGCTCAGGCCGGCCGCGGAATCGCAGCCGCAGTGCTCTGGCCCAGCCATTTCGGGATAGCCCGGCGGACGTCAGCGGAGCCTGACAAGGCGACACTGCCATCGAGCACGGCACGCGCCCACCCGGCGTCACCGCGCCAGATCTCGATCAGAGTGCGCAGGTGGGTCTGTACGGTGCCGGCCACCTCGTAGCCGGGATCGAAATCGCACACGTCGGCCTGCCCGTCGCTGACCGTCAGCCACCACCTCGACGACTTGGGCGCGACACCGTCGAGGACGAACGCGATCGTGGTGCGCGAGCGCGGCCAGTCCCCGATGGGGATGGTGCGGCGCATGTCCCACATCAGCAGGTGCGGATCGAGATCCTGCTCGCCGAGCTCACCGATCCACCGCACGCCCCACGACCCGAGTGCATCGACCACGCCGGCGAGTTCCTGGCCACATGGAGTGAGGGAGTAGTTTGTGCGCCCGTCTATTTCGGAGCGTTCGATCACCCCGGCGCGGGTCAGCGATTTCAGCCGCTTGGACAACAGTGCCGGGGACATCTTCGGCACACCGCGGCGCAGATCGTTGAAGTGGGCGCTGCCCCGCAGTAGTTCTCGGACCACCAACAAGGTCCAGCGTTCGTCGAGCAACTCCATGGCCTTGGCCACGGGACAGAACTGGCCATATGTCGACATCGGCGGTCTTCCTCCCCGGGAGAGTGCGCAGTGTCTTAAGTACACCGCTGTCGTGGCCCGGAAGCCAGTACAGATCCAGAACCTGGCCCACTACAGATCTGGTACTGGAATGGCCGCACCTCGCGGGATGACGATGGAACCGACCGGAGAAATGGACGATGGGAGTCTGGCCATGAACGTCACGATCGCCGACAGTGAGCTTGAGGCCAAACACCGGGCGCTGTGGGCGCTCGGAGACTACGCGGCGATCGCCGCGAACATCGTGCGCCCGCTGGGCCCCGTGCTGGTCGCAGCCAGCGGCGTCGGGCCCGGTGACCGCGTGTTGGACGTGGCTGCCGGCACCGGCAACGCCGCCATCCCCGCTGCCGCGACCGGTGCGCGGGTGACCGCCAGCGACCTGTGCTCGGAACTGGTCGAACAGGGACGTCAACTCGGAGCGGAAGCCGGAGTGGCGATCGACTGGGGAGAGGCCAACGCCGAGGCATTGCCCTACGGCGACCACTCCTTCGACATTGTGTTGTCCTGCATCGGGGTGATGTTCGCCCCGCACCACCAGCGGGCCGCTGACGAACTCCTGCGCGTGACCCGTCCGGGTGGGCGGATCGGTCTCATCGCCTGGACGCCTGAAGGTTTCATCGGGCAGCTGTTCGCCACCATGAAGCCGTACGTGCCGGCGCCGCCACCGGGGGTGTCCCCGCCGCCGCGGTGGGGAGACGAGGAGTATGTGCGCACCCTGTTGGGGGACCGGGTCGGCGAGTTGACCTGTGAGCGGCGGCAACTGGAGGTCACCGCGTTCACCGACGGCGCCGCGTTCCGCGACCACTTCAAGGCCAACTACGGCCCGACCATCTCGGCCTACCGGGCCATCGCCGCAGACACCGATCGGGTCGCGGCACTGGACGCCGAGATCGCCGCGCTCGGCGACCGGTTCCTCACCGATTCCACGATGCCGTGGGAATACCTGCTGACAGTGGTAGACGTACGCTGATCGGCCGAACCACCCTGGGCGACCGGGGCAGCTGGCACCATGACTGCATGCCCGACGATGTTCAGGAACTGCCGTCACTCAGTGCCACCGATCAGGACGCCATTCAGCGGTGGTTGCAGGATCAGCGGATCGGAACGACCCTGACCGACGTGGCACCGCTGACCGGCGGGACCCAGAACATCGTGGTGGGCATGAGCGTCGACGGTCGTCGAATGGTGTTGCGGCGGCCGCCTTTACACCCCCGTCCGACCAGTGACAAGACCATGCTGCGGGAGATCGCGGTGCTGCGCACGCTGGCCGGTTCAGCCGTGCCTCATCCAGGATTCATCGCCGCCTGCACCGACCTCGACGTCATCGGCGTCGTGTTCTACCTGATGGAGGAGGTCGACGGATTCAACCCCGGTACCGAGGTGAGTCCGGCGTATGAGGCCGATGCCGACCTGCGTTACCGCGTCGGATTGTCGTATGCCGGCAGCCTCGCCGAACTGGGCAACGTCGCCTGGGAGAACAGCGAACTCGCCGCGATCCGCCGGCCGGGATCCTTTCTGGCCCGGCAGGTTCCGCAATTCCTGGGGCTTCTCGACAGCTACCGGCATGAGCAGTATTCACCCGAATCGTTGACGGGCGTGGGGGAGTTGGCGCAGTGGCTGGAGGACAACCGCCCACCGGACGCTGAACCCGGCATCATGCACGGCGACGCGCACCTCAACAACGTCCTGTTGCGCCGGGACACCCCCGAGCTGGCCGCGTTCATCGATTGGGAGATGGGCACGATCGGCGATCCACTGCTCGATCTCGGGTGGATGCTGGTGTGCTGGCCCGACGATCCCAATCCGATCAACGCGGGGTCGGCGCTGGCCGCCCTCGGCGGTCTGGCCCACCGCAGTGAACTCATAGCGTCCTACCGCGCCGCCGGGGGTCGCCAGACCGACCGGCTGGATTGGTATGTGGCGCTGGCCTGTTTCAAACTCGGCATCGTCATCGAGGGCACCTGGTCGCGGTACCTGGCCGGGCGGGCCAGCCGCGACGCCGGCGAGCAACTTCACGCGTCGGCGGAGAACCTCCTCGCGCTGGGGACTCGGGTCGCCAAGGGGGACAACCCGTTCGAGTAGTCCCGAGTAATCCGCGCGGGGGAATTCAGTACGTGTCGAGCGCGAGCTTGACGGCAAGGGCCACGCCCGCCGCGCCGATCAGGAATCGCAGCGGAGCGGCGGGTGCGTGCCGCACGATCACCGGGCCCAGGCGTGAGCCGATCAGGCACCCGGCGCCCAACGGGATGACGGCCGGCCAGTACACCGGGGCAACCACGATGAACGCCACCGCGGCAACCGAATTGGCTACACCGAGGATCACGTTCTTGGCGGCGTTGGCATGCGCGAGCGTCGCACCGCCGGTCCGCAGCAGCAGCGCCAGCAGCAGCACTCCGGCCGCGGCACCGAAGTAGCCGCCATAGATGGTGATCAGGAAGATCGCCCCGGCCTCCATGGCCACCTTGATCCGATGCTCACGGTGATCGGCCACCCGCGACTCCCGCTGGCGGCCACGCGGCAGCAGAATCGCCACCGATGCGAACGCCAACAGGAAGGGGACGACCTTCTCGAAGCCCTCGGCCGGTGTGCACAGCAGTAGGGCCGCGCCGAGTGCCCCACCGGCCACCGCGACCGGGATGATCCGTTTGATCCACGCCCCCTGCCCGGCGAGCTCGGGCCGCGACCCCAGCACCGAACCGACGCCGTTGAACACCAACGCCACGGTGTTGGTCACGTTGGCGGTGACCGGAGGCAAGCCGATGAGCAGCAGTGCGGGATAGGTGGCCACCGAGGCCAGTCCGGCGATACTGCCGGTGAGTCCGCCGCCGATACCGGCCAGGACGAGCAGGACGACCTCACCGACGCTCATGCCGTCCCCACTCCGCCGACACTACGTACTCAAAGTGTTTGCGTGACCGGCCGGGCTGCGTCTAGCATCGCCAACGTGCCAAGGCGACTCGTAGTAGCAACCCGCAGCGGGGTCTGATCAGACCGACCCCTCGCTGTGGGTCGTTCGCTACTTCCGTCGGTCACTTCCTCTAACCAGAGAAGACCGGCACATGCACACCTCTCCTGAAACCGCTCCGCAGTCGTCGTTCGCGGCCCATTTCACCGACCCGCTGCCGCGTGGCCTGCGCGAAGCCGGCCAGACCGCCTCCTGGGACCAGTTCCTGGACGAATACGCGGCCGGCCCGGGAGTGTTGAAACTGGGCCAGTGGACCTGCACCGATACGGAGCGTTCAGCCAGCAGGCTGGGGCCGCAGGCTCGCCACTACCAGGCCACGTTGGCCTTGGGCGACACCATCAGTACCTTGACCGCGGCCGCGAGCGGGCCCATCGCCGCACTCACCGAGATGCTCTACGCGCGGGGGATCACGGTCGAGACCATGTCGTTTCACCAGCTGCCCACCGGCGGTCGGACCGCGACTTTCATCGAAGGCTGCGACGGCCTGCATAGCGAGTGGGCCATGGGGCTCGCCGATGATCCGGAGCAGTCGGCGCTGTACGCCGTGATCGCCTGTGCCAACCGGCTGATGGAAGCCTGATTGCTGCCTGTCAGCGCCGAATGGCCAGTTGTTGCACGCAAATTCCAGGAAACCGTGCAATAACCGGCCAATCGGTCATCGAATGCCTCAGTGCAGCGGGCGCAGCACGATCGGCATACCGTCGATCGGTACCGGCATGCCCCCGTAGTCGTAGTGCGGCCGGTAATCCGGGCTGGCGAGTTCCAGCTTGTAACGCCGCAGCAGCCGGTGCATCACGGTCTTGATCTCCAACTGGCCGAACACCATGCCGATGCACTTGTGCGCGCCACCGCCGAACGGGGCGAACGCGTAGCGGTGCCGCTTGTGCTCGCTGCGCGGCTCGGCGAAGCGGTCCGGGTCGAACTTGTCCGGGTCGGTCCACAGCTCGGGCAACCGGTGGTTGATCGACGGCCAGGTCACCACGCTCGTCCCGGCCGGGATGAAGTAGCCCAGCAGTTCGGTGTCGCGCACGGCCTCGCGGAAGTTGAACGGCAGCGGCGTCATCATCCGCAGTGATTCGTTGATCACCAGGTCGTAGGTTTCCAGCTTCTCCAGTGACTCGAAGTCCAGCGGTCCGTCGCCGATACGCGCGGAGTCGTCGCGCAGGCGTTCCTGCCATTCCGGATTGGCCGCCAGGTGATAGGCCATCGTCGTCATCGTCGAGGTGGACGTGTCGTGCGCAGCCATCATCACGAAGATCATGTGGCTGATGATCTGGTCGTCGGTGAAGGTCTGTCCGTCCTCGTCGGCGGAGTGACACAGCACGCTGAACATGTCGGTGCTCTCCGACCGCCGCTTCTCGCCGATGCGGCTGGCGAAGTACTCCTCGAGGGTTTTGCGCGCCTGGATCCCGCGCCACCACTTCAGCGGCGGAACCGCCGTCCGAACGATCGCATTGCCGGCCCGGGTGGTGGTGGTGAACGCGTTGTTCACCGTGGTGACCAGGGCGCGGTCGGTGCCGGCGGCAACGCCCATGAACACCTCGGAGGCGATATCGAGCGTGAGCTCCTTGATCGCCGGGTGGAACAGGAACCGCGGGTCGTCGGCCACCCAGTCATCGGCCAGCACGGTCGACGCCACCGAGTCGATGTGGGGGATGTAGCCGCTCAGTCTCGTGCGGGTGAACGCCTCCTGCATGATCCGGCGGTGGAACATGTGCTCGTCGAAGTCGAGCAGCATCAGGCCGCCCTCGAAGAAGGGGCCGATCACCGGATCCCAGGCCCGCTGCGAGAAGTCCTTGTTGCGGTTGGAGAAGACCGCCTGGGTGGCGTCGGGACCCAGCGCCATCACCGATGACAGCGCGGGGGACTGGGCGTAGTAGAGCGGTCCGTACTTGCGGTACTGCTCCAGGACGAAGTCGGGACCCCCGCGGAAGATCTCGATCATGTGGCCGATGATCGGCAAACCGGAGTCACCGAGGATCGGCTTGAGGCCACTGCCGGCCGGCGGTTCTGCGAACACGAACTGGTCCCAGTCCTTGGCCTTCAGCCTCTTCTCCAGCGCACCCATGCCCGGCAATGTGTTGGGCGTCGGGGTGAACCGGCGCTTGGCCTGATCGAGCAGGTAATGCGGGGTGCTGATGGTTGCCATGGGCCGCTCCTGACCATTGAAAGCCTGACGAAGTGTGGTCGATGTCACCACTTGAGGCCATCCTGGCTGTCAGACTTGACGCATGTCAAGTTTTGAACTGGCGCGTCGCGGTGCAAAGGTCTAGTGCCATGACCGCCGAATCGATACCGGGGAGCAGTAGCGGCTCCACCGGGCGTCCGCAGGCCCGTCGCAGCCGGGGTGACCGGCAACGCGAGGCCATCGTGGCGGCCGTGCGGGACCTGCTCGAGGAGCAGTCGTTCGCCGATTTGTCGGTGAGCACCATCAGTGAACGCGCCGGGGTGGCCCGATCGGGCTTCTACTTCTATTTCGATTCGAAGTACGCGGTGCTGGCCGTGATCGTGTCCGACGCGATGGAACAACTCGCCGCGTTGACGCACAACTACGCGCCCCGGGATGCCGGTGAAACACCTGCCGCTTTCGCCAAGCGGATGGTCGGCAGTGCGGCAACCGTGTTCGCCACCAACGACCCGATCATGTCTGCCTGCACCGTCGCTCAGAACACCGACGCCCAGATCCGGGAGTTGATGAACGACTACGAGGACGCCGTGATCGGTCAGATCGTCGGCCTCGTCGAACAGGATGCGGGTGCCCGCCCGATCTCGAACGACCTCCCGGCGCTGGTACGCACCCTGGTGGCGACGACGGCGATGACGCTGTCGCACGACTCGGCCTTTGTCGGGCGGGGCGCCGACCCGGCCCGCGCGGTCGACGTGGTCGAGCGACTGTGGCTCAACGCACTGTGGGGTGGCCAAGCGGGTTAGCGTCACAGGTAAGGTCACCGCTATGGGGAGTGATACCGCGGGTAACGGCCGAGCCGACTTTCGTGGCAAGAGGTGTTTGATCACAGGCGCCGCCAGCGGCATCGGCCGGGCCACCGCGCTGGCCCTGGCAGCTCGGGGCGCTGAGTTGTACCTGACCGACCGGGACGAAGTCGGGCTGGCCCAGACCGTTGCCGATGCCAGGGCGCTGGGCGCCCAGGTGCCCGCACACCGGGCGCTGGACATCTCCGACTACGACCAGGTGGCGGCCTTCGGTGCCGACATCCATGCGGCGCATTCGGCGATGGACGTGGTGATGAACATCGCCGGAGTGTCGGCCTGGGGGACCGTCGACCAACTCACCCATCAACATTGGCGCTCGATGATCGACGTCAACCTGATGGGCCCGATCCACGTGATCGAGACGTTCCTGCCGCCGATGGTGCAGGCCCGCCGCGGTGGGCACCTGGTGAATGTGTCCTCGGCGGCCGGCATCGTCGCGTTGCCGTGGCACAGTGCCTACAGCGCCAGCAAGTACGGGTTGCGCGGGTTGAGTGAAGTGCTGCGTTTCGACCTGGCGCGGCACCGCATCGGGGTGTCGGTAGTGGTGCCAGGTGCGGTGAAAACCGGTCTGGTGCAGACGGTTCAGATCGCCGGTGTGGATCGGGAGGACCCGAATGTGCAGAAGTGGGTGGACCGGTTCGCCGGCCACGCGATCTCCGCGGAGAAGGCCGCCGACAAGATCCTGGCCGGGGTGGCACGCAACCGCTTCCTGATCTACACCTCGGTGGACATCCGTGCCTTGTACGCGTTCAAACGCACCGCGTGGTGGCCCTACAGCGTGGCGATGCGACAGGTCAACGTGCTGTTCAGCCGGGCGTTGCGGCCGAAATCCGTGCAGCCCTAGCGTTTTCCCCAATGCCAGGACGGCGTGTTGAGCATGCCGAACCCTTCCACCTTCGTTTCACCCCATTGCTTGTAGAGCTCCACCTCGATCGCCGTGCTCGGCTGCTCGTCGGCTGCGGGCGTGGTTTCCAGGAAATCCAACAGTGCACGTGAGTGCGTCACCACGACCACCTGGGACTGTTTCGCGGCGGTCTTGATGAGGGAGGCCAGTGGTCGGACCAGATCGGGGTGCAAGGATGTCTCGGGCTCGTTGAGCACCATGAGAGATGGTGGCCGGGGGCTGGCCAGCGCCGTGGCCCACAACAGGAAGCGCAGTGTGCCGTCAGATAATTCGGCGGCGCGCAACGGGCGGAGCATGCCGCGTTGACGCAGCTGCAGATCGAACAGCCCGTCGTTGACCGCGACCGAGATGGTGGCCCCGTCGAACGCATCGGCCACCGCGCGGGCCAGATCGTCGAAGGTCGTTTCGACGATCGTCTGAACTGCCGCGGCCAGATCTGAGCCGTCGTCGGAGAGCACCGGGGTGCGGGTACCGACGTGGGGCTGGCGGGCAGGCGCTCCCGCGTCGACCCGGAATCCGTCGTAGAACCGCCAGTCGCGCAGCCGGTCCGAGACGGCCGACAGTTCCGGCAGCGCGTCCGGGTGTGCGTATTCGGCGAGCACGCTGCGGTAGGTAGGCAGCGAGCGCGTCAGCTCATCGAACCCCCGGCCTGATTGCGCGGCCACCTCGGCGTATTCGCGGGTGCGGCTCACCAGCGTCGAGGCCGGGCGCAGCACCGGTCCGGCGAACACCACTTCGCGTTTGATCTCGGGATCCTGGGCGAATGCCGACGGCTCGCCTCCCGATCCAGCCATCTGCGGCAGGCCCAGGTCCACCAGATACCCGAAATCGTCTGCGGCGAAGCCGAGTTCGAGCGACACCGGGCGGGTCCGGGTGGTGCCCTGGGTCTGTTCGTTCGGCTGTTCGGGCCCAGCCCACAGGACTGACTGCAGGCCCCCCTCCCGGGCCAGTGAGCCGATCACCTGGCCCCGCCCGCAGTCCGCCAGCAGCCGCAGCGCGCGGTAGATCGATGACTTGCCGGTGCCATTGGCGCCGGTGACCACCGTGAGTTCGGCCAGCGGCAGGATCACCTCCCGCAATGAGCGGTAGCCCCGAATGGCGATGGTCTGCATCATGGGGTCGAGGTTATTGGTCGGCGGTGACAACCGGGCCGATGGGACGCTCGGATTTGCCGTCATCCATGGACAGTTCCAGCCGTACGCCCAGCAGCCGGATCGGTCGGTCCAGCTCGAACTGATCGAACACCGCCAACGCGGCCTCGGTGATGACGCCGGCGTCCGTGCCGGGCGAACTCAGCTTGCGGATCTTCGTGCGCGTGTAGAACGTCGCGGTGCGGACCGTGACCGCCACTCTGGTGACAATGCGGCCCTGCTCGACCACCTCGTCGAGCGTGCGAAGGGCCAGCTCGCGGATCGCCTCGTCCATCTCGCTGCGCTCGGTGAGGTCCTGGGCGAACGTGGTGACGTGACTGCGTGATCGCGGAATCCAGGGCTCGGAGCTCACCTCGGTATCGCCACCGCCTTTGGCCAGCAACAGGATCCATAGCCCCGTACTGGGCCCGAACGCCGAGGTGAGCACGGTGGCATCGGTGGCGGCCAGATCGGCAACCGTGGTGATGCCCAGCGTGGCAAGCTTTTTGGTGGTCTTGGGGCCGACGCCCCACAGCGCGTCGGGCGGACGGTCACCCATCACCGACATCCAGTTGGCTTCGGTGAGCACGTAGACGCCCGCGGGTTTGGCTAGCCCGGTCGCGACCTTGGCGCGCTGTTTGTTGTCGCTGATGCCGACCGAGCAGGACAGCCCGGTTTCGGCGGCGATCACGGTGCGGATGCGCTCGGCCAGCTCGACCGGATCGCTCACGTCGGCCCCCAGATAGGCCTCGTCCCAACCCCAGACCTCCAGCGGGTGGCCGAGATCGCGCAGCAGACCCATCACCTGCTCGGACGCCGCGTCGTAAGCGTCAGGGTCCGACGGTAGGAAGGTGGCGTCGGGGCATTTGCGTGCCGCGGTGCGCAACGGCATTCCGGCGTGCACACCGAACTCACGCGCCTGATACGACGCACAGGTGACCACCTTGCGGGGTTCGGTCGGATCACCGCTGCCGCCGACGATGACGGGCAGGCCCTCGAGTTCAGGGCGACGGCGCAGCTCCACCGACGCCAGGAACTGGTCCAGGTCGACGTGCAGCACCCAAGCGGTCATGGTGCTAGTGGCCACACAACTTGCGGGCGGTGTCCTGCCACGCCGCGGTGAGCTCGTCGAGGCTGCGGCCGAGGGAGAGCTGGTGGGCCAGGTAGTCGGGGTTCAACAGCGCGATCAGGGCGTCGGTTTGGGCATCGAGATCACCTGTGGTGCCCGCGGTTTCGAGCAGCATCCGGACGTGGGTGCGGTGCAGGGTGAACGGGCCGGTGTAGCGCAGGGCGGGATCGCGGATGGCGTCGGACAGTAGGGCTTGGTGGCAGTGCACGAACCGGAGCCGATCCGCGCCGTAGGCCAGCAGCCGCTCCAGCGGGGGCGCGCCGGGCCCCAGTGGGGGTGGGCCGAACATGAAGGCGTTCTGTTCGGCGGTCTCGTCCTCGTCGAGCAGCACCATCATCAGCCCCGCACGGCTACCGAACCTTCGGAACACCGTTCCTTTTCCGACGCCTGCCTCGACCGCGATATCGTCGGTACTGACCGCGTCGGGCCCGCGTTCGGCGATGAGCCGGCGCGCGGCATCGAGAATAAGGGCGCGGTTTCGAGCGGCATCGCCGCGTTCCTGTGGCACCTGGTCGATGCCCGCGAGCTGGGTCGGGCGGTCGGAGGCTGCCACAACTGCACTTTAACTCAGGTGGAATTAATCGGACCACAGTCCGGTTGATCGTTGCAAGAATCGGGTCAGACGAACAAGGAGTGGTGAACATGGCCGATGTCAAGGTCCTGGTGTTGGTAGGAAGTCTGCGTGCGGCGTCGATCAACCGGCAGCTCGCCGAGTTGGCGGTGGAGCAGGCGCCCGACGGCGTGGAACTGCGAATCTTCGATCGGCTGGGGGAGTTGCCGTTCTACAACGAGGACATTGACACCGCGGATGTGGCCGAGCCCGTGGTCGCGCTGCGGGCGGCGGCCGCCGAGGCCGACGCCGCACTGGTCGTTACGCCCGAATACAACGGCAGCATCCCGGGTGTGTTGAAGAACGCGATCGACTGGCTGTCCCGGCCGTTCGGCAACGGTGCGCTCAAGGACAAGCCGCTCGCGGTGGTGGGTGCCGCGCTCGGGCAGTACGGCGGCGTGTGGGCGCACGACGAGACGCGCAAGTCCTTCGGCATCGCCGGGCCGCGCGTGGTCGAGGATCTCAAGCTCTCGGTGCCGGCCAAGGCGCTCGATGGCAAGCATCCGAGGGAGAACGCTGAGGTCGCCGAAGCGCTGCGCGACATTGTGGGCAAGCTCACAGTTGAGGTCGGCTGAGCGTTCGTCTTCGCGTTTTGCCGTTCGCGCCGCTTTCCGGCAAAATCTTGCCGCCGGCTGGGTCACTCCGACCCGGCCGGCGGCTTTGCTATTGGGGGACGCCTCGGTGTGTGCCAGGCCACTTTGTCGGTGGCTGGTGGTACATCTAGTGGTGCGGCGCGACACGGTCTGTCAAGTCGAGTGCGACACGCCGTGCACGTGGTTGCTGGCAAGCTTACGACCTGGGAATTTCAGAAATGTTATTCAGAACATCTTGTATGACTTCGAACTGTCGGCCACTAGGTGTAGTGTCTGGGAGACCGACAGGCCACCACAGTTCGGGAGCCGGCCGGAGCGCAGCGAATCCGGCCGGGTCGGTTTCAAGACCAGCCGGGGAGCGGCTTCGACCGGCAGGAATTTTGGCGGCCCGAAGGTCGCTGAACTTAAGCAAAACGTAAGACCCGATCAGTTGCCAGTCACCTGTCTAGTTTGTTCACTTTCCGCAAGAGGAGCCGTACCGAAGATGACCGTCACCGTGTACACCAAGCCCGCATGCGTGCAGTGCAACGCCACCTACAAGGCGTTGGAGAAGCAGGGCATCGCGTTCGAGAAGGTCGACATCACCCTCGACAGCGAGGCCCGTGACTACGTCATGGCGCTCGGTTACCTGCAGGCCCCGGTTGTCGTGGCCGGCAACGAGCACTGGTCGGGCTTCCGTCCGGATCGGATCAAGACACTCAGCACGGTCGCGGCCACTGCGTAACGGAATGTAATCACCACGGGGGAGGACGGAGAACACGATGAGCCACCTCGTCTACTTCTCCAGTGTCTCGGAAAACACCCACCGCTTCGTCCAGAAGTTGCAGTGGCCCGACGACCGAGTCACCCGGATCCCGCTGCGCGGCCGTATCGAGGTGAGCGGGCCCTACGTTCTGATCCTTCCCACCTACGGCGGCGGCCGTGCCACCCCCGACATCAACAACGGCGGCTATGTGCCCAAGCAGGTCATCGCGTTTCTGAACAATGAACACAATCGTTCGTTGATCCGCGGTGTCATCGCCGCGGGCAACAACAACTTCGGTGCGGAGTTCGCCTACGCGGGCGACGTTGTCTCGCGGAAATGCGGTGTGCCGTACCTGTATCGATTCGAACTCATGGGAACTCCGGACGACGTTGACGCTGTCCGTGCGGGGTTGAAAGACTTTTGGAAGGACCAGACGTGCCACCAACCGTCACAGCTGCAGAGCCTGTAACCAACCCCGGGCACGCCCTGCCCGGCGAGACTGATTACCACGCGCTCAACGCGATGCTGAATCTGTACGACGCCGACGGCAAGATTCAGTTCGACAAGGATGTGCTCGCCGCGCGGGAGTACTTCCTGCAGCACGTCAACCAGAACACGGTGTTCTTCCATAGCCAGGACGAGAAGCTCGATTACCTGATCGAGAAGGAGTACTACGAGCGCGAGGTGCTCGATCAGTACAGCCGCAATTACGTGAAGTCACTGCTGGATCGGGCCTTCGCCAAGAAGTTCCGGTTCCCGACCTTCCTGGGCGCGTTCAAGTACTACACCTCTTATACGCTCAAGACCTTCGACGGGAAGCGCTACCTCGAGCGCTTCGAAGATCGCGTGGTGATGGTCGCGCTCACTCTCGCCGCCGGTGACACCGAGCTGGCCGAGAAGCTCGTCGACGAGATCATCGACGGCCGATTCCAGCCGGCCACGCCCACCTTCCTCAACTCGGGCAAGAAGCAGCGCGGCGAGCCGGTGTCCTGCTTCCTGCTGCGCATCGAGGACAACATGGAGTCCATCGGGCGCTCCATCAACTCTGCGCTGCAGCTGTCCAAGCGCGGTGGCGGAGTGGCCTTGCTGCTGACCAACATTCGTGAGCATGGCGCCCCGATCAAGAACATCGAGAACCAGAGCTCGGGCGTCATCCCGATCATGAAGCTGCTGGAGGACTCGTTCTCCTACGCCAACCAGCTCGGAGCCCGCCAGGGAGCCGGTGCGGTGTACCTGCATGCGCACCACCCCGACATCTACCGGTTCCTCGACACCAAGCGTGAGAACGCCGACGAGAAGATCCGGATCAAGACGCTCTCGCTGGGCGTGGTGATCCCGGACATCACCTTCGAGTTGGCCAAGAAGAACGAGGACATGTACCTGTTCTCGCCGTACGACGTCGAGAAGGTTTACGGCGTTCCGTTCGCCGACATCTCGGTGACCGAGAAGTACCACGAGATGGTCAACGACGGCCGGATCCGCAAGACCAAGATCAAGGCGCGCGAGTTCTTCCAGACGCTGGCCGAGCTGCAGTTCGAGTCCGGCTACCCGTACATCATGTATGAGGACACGGTGAACCGGGCCAACCCGATCGCCGGCAAGATCACCCACTCCAACCTGTGCTCGGAGATCCTGCAGGTCTCCACTGCCTCGGAGTTCAACGACGATCTGTCCTATTCCAAGGTGGGCAAGGACATCTCGTGCAACCTGGGGTCGATGAACATCGCGAAGACGATGGACTCACCGGACTTCGCCCAGTCCATCGAGGTGGCCATCCGGGCGTTGACCGCGGTGAGCGATCAGACGCACATCTGGTCGGTGCCGTCGATCGAACAGGGCAACAACAGCTCGCACGCGATCGGCCTGGGGCAGATGAATCTGCACGGGTACCTGGCCCGCGAACGGATTCATTACGGCTCCGAAGAGGGCATCGACTTCACCAACATCTACTTCTACACCGTGCTGTTCCACGCCTTGCGGGCATCGAATCTCATTGCGATCGAACGTGGTACGAGCTTCGGCGGGTTCGAGGACTCCAAGTACGCCTCCGGTGAGTTCTTCGACAAGTACACCGATCAGGTATGGGAGCCGGCCACCGACAAGGTCCGGCAGATCTTCGCCGATGCGGAGATCCACATCCCGACGCAGGACGACTGGAAGCAGTTGAAGGAGTCGGTGCAGAAGCACGGCATCTACAACCAGAACCTGCAGGCCGTCCCGCCGACCGGGTCGATCTCCTACATCAACCACTCGACGTCGTCGATCCACCCCGTGGCGTCGAAGATCGAGATCCGCAAGGAAGGCAAGATCGGCCGGGTCTACTACCCGGCGCCGTACCTGACCAACGACAACCTGGAGTACTACCAGGACGCGTACGAGATCGGCTACGAGAAGATCATCGACACCTACGCCGCGGCGACTCAGCATGTGGATCAAGGTCTTTCACTGACGCTGTTCTTCAAGGACACCGCCGACACCCGCGAGGTCAACAAGGCGCAGATCTACGCCTGGCGCAAGGGCATCAAGACGCTGTACTACATCCGGCTTCGCCAGATGGCGCTGGAGGGCACTGAGGTGGAGGGTTGCGTCTCCTGCATGTTGTAGGCGCGTTCTAACTGAGAAGCAGGCCAGGGGGAATACGTTCCCTGGCCTGCTTCTTTTTTCGGGGCCGCCTGCCGGGCCGGAAGCTGATGTCCCGAATGGGAATCGGGCTCGGTAGCGAGCATTGCGAGCGAATTCATGCCTGGCGCTGTGCAAGTCGTACGGTAACCTCACGACCAGGGATTTCGCCGGTTGGGGGATTGGCATCGCACACGAATTGCAGGTCGACCGGCCGGCCGATCGTGTCCTCGCCGCGGTGACGGAGACGCTCGCCGCAAACGGTCGCGACGAAGCTCCGTGCTGAGCGGCTCCGAGGAGGAATGACGATGGCATACCTGGCGGGACAGCTGCTCTTCTTGGCTGTCGTCGCGGCGCTGATCGGCGGCGTGATCTGGGCGGTGTCGGTGATGCGCAAGCCGCGCCCGCCGCTTGAGGACGACGACGAAGGCGACGACGGTGAGTGGTGAACCGATTCTCTGCGGCGCACACAGCGCGTAGAGACCGCCACTCTGGGGCAGGTGCCGGAATGGCAGCGCCGCAGGCAAACACCGAGTCTCACTCGACAGCTATTATCGCGCGGTGACCGACAACAGCTTTCCTCCTCAGTACTCGCATGACCCGCAGAGCCCATACGGGGCGCAGAACCCCTATGGGGCGCCGAACCCGTATGGGGCGCCCGCGCCGGGCCCGGCGGCCTTCGAGGTGCCCGAGAAGTGGCGCAGCCGGTTCGACTTCTTCTCACGCTACGGCCAGCCCGCGTCCTCGCCCGAGGCAAAGGCCGCGTTCAAGCAGCTCTCGTTCGGACAGCGGATGCGGCTCGGAGCAAACGGTCCGGCGTTCTTCTTCGGCCCGATCTACTTCGCTATCAAGGGGCCTTGGCGCAAGGGCCTCAGCATCTTCGGCATTTCGTTCGTGTTGAGCTTCATCATCGCGCTCATCGAGTTGACCCTGAACCTCACCTTCCCGCCGGCCGCCTACGGCGCCGCAATCGGCGTGCTCTACTCCAGCACCGCGAACTGGGCCTACTTCCTCCACGTCACCCGCGGCAGCACCAGTTGGAACCCGTACGAGGGCGTGCCGCTTTTCGGCCGGAAGAGCTGACGTCCGCGGGCTCGGCCGCGTGGCCGCAGGGTAGGGCCGTGTACGCGAAGATGTTCCGATGTCGACGACCGTTGAGGCCATCCTTGTCACCGCTCTGGTTCTCGGCATCGTTGTCGCGATATTCGGACTGATCTACCTGTGGGAGAAGTGGGGCAAAGGCACGCGGCTGGAGCAGCGCATCGATCGCTTCTTCGACCGCGTGAGCGACATGTTCGACCGGTAGCGTCGCGCATGGCGTGATCGTGGCGTCGGCCAACCGTCCGCCGCAGTACGCCCGAGGGTTCGGGAATTGTGAGCCGGCGCGCAGGGTTCGTGCACATATGACAATAAGCGGTGATGTTGCGTCGTTCGGTCCCAACGCGCCTGGATATGTGTGGAAGTCGACTACGGACGTCGAACCGATCGAAGTCTCTCCAGGTATCACCGTCCAACTGCTCTGGCAGGGTGTCAACGGTGCCAAGGCGGCGGTCACGACCATTGCGCCGGGTGCCGTCTGGGTCGGTGAAGACCTACACGACCCGGGCCCCGAAGAGGTCTATGTTGTCTCCGGGGTCTTCAACGACGGCGTGAATGACTACGCCGCAGGCACATTCCTGCACGCCCCGGCCGGGTCGTGGCATATACCGCAATCCGCGGTGGGGTGTGTGCTGTTCCTTTTCTACCCAGAAGGCTAGACAGTGCGGGGCCGGCAAATGGCCTGCCCCGCTCGAAAAACCTGCAGCGACAGTCGGATTGAGCCTGCATGCGGAAACGGCGCTAGGGCGCTGGCGCTTCTGGGGGCGCGGGCGGAGCCGGTGCCGGGTCGGGCATGTGCCCGGGTTCGTCGGGAAGTACGTCGTCGGCACGCACCTCGTAGGTGTCATCACTCCTGACCTTGTCTTCGACCCAGCCGCCGGGGTAATAGGTGCAGTTGCTGCCCCAATAGGAGTTGGAGCAGCTGCTGGTCGGGTTCTGATAGTGGCGGGGAACTCCGATGACTCGGTGCCGTGTCCAGGACCCGTCGGGGCGGATCGGTTGGTCGCAGATCTGACGCGTCTCCGACCCGAGGAAGCCCCACGGGCGATTCTCGCAGTTGGGAGGAATTTCGGCATTGGCGACGGGCGCGTGGATAGTTGTTGCGCCGATGACCATTCCTAGTCCGAGCAAGAGAAGCGTGCGGCCCATGGCGCTGGCGGTCATTGGGGTCCTTTCGGGTGTCGATGATTGAAGGCAGCGTCAATTTACGTGAACCCGGGCACTTGCAGTGCGCAAATGGCGGTAATGCCTACGGCACCGACAACGTGGCCAAACTCTGTCGCTATGCCTCCAGCGGGGCAGGAAACTCGGTCGCCACGTATCGGGCTTGCCAGCTACCGTGCGCGCGTGGACTTCTTCACCGCCGACCTGCACCTCGCGCACCCGAAGCTGGCGGGTTTGCGCGGGTTCGACACCGTGGCTGCGCACGACGCCGCAGTGATGGCGCCGCTGTATCGGCTCGATCCGAAGCACGACACGTTGTGGGCGCTCGGCGACATCTGCGCCGGCGGTGTGGCGTCCATGGAATCGGCTCTGGCGCAGCTGAGCACGCTGCGGGTGCCGATGCACCTCGTAACCGGTAACCACGACCCGGTGCATCCGATGTACCGGGGCGCGCAGAAGCGCTTCGCCGACTATGCCGCTGTGTTCGCCAGCGTGCAGCAGGTGGCGCGGACGAAGGTGGGCGGTGAAGGCGTGATACTCAGCCACTTCCCATACGCCGACGTCCCGGACAGGTTCTCGCGCAAGAACTTCGACCAATACCAGTTGCCGAACCTCGGGATGTGGTTGATCCACGGACACACACACTCGGACCAGCGACGGTCGGGGAAGCGGTCGATCTGTGTGTCGCTGGAGGCGTGGGATCGGCGGCCGGCATCGGCTGAGGAGATCGCTGTGGAGATGCAGACACCGAGCCTGCATTGCGTCAGGGCGTAGTCGTGGGACGTCCTACCACTTCGAGGTGATCTGGTGCCAGTGTTCGCCGATATTCAGCTGTCGCACATCAACCCCAGCTGAGGTGATCAGCTCCTCGGGGCTGACGAAGAACGCAGAACCGACCGGGGCTCCGCACACGTACCAGCGTTCGCGTCGGCCGCGCTCCGCGGCGATCTCTTCGAGACGACCGAGGACAGCGTGGACGGCGTCGAGGCAGTCGTTGTTGATGTCACGTGCCAGGATCTCCTGACCGTCGAGAGCGATGTAAATCTTGTCGTCGGCCGTGCGCAGGGATGTGCGGGTCACCTGGATGCCGATGTTCGCCAGCACCGCCAGAGCTTCGGTCACCAACTTCTCCACCCATTCCTGCGCCTCGCAGTCGGGGACGTAGTCAGTGTCGACAGTTGCTGCCCGGCCCCAGTATTCGTTGCTCCAGTCACCGAAGAGCTCGTGGATTGTCGTCTCGTCCATTACTGGTTCCTTGCGAACGATTATCTCGTTGAGTGTCGGGTCAGCTCGGTGTCACGATTTCGCCGCGCGGCGGCAGTTGACCGTCGCGGAGCGCCTGGTCGACCTCCGCGAGCAACTCGCTCTCGCTGAGGCCCTCCACGTCTTCCTCGTAGAGGTAGCCGGCATCGAGCGCGCTGCCGTCGGGGTATTCGAGGTAGATCAAGACGCCGTCGTCGAGGTCGTCCAGGACGTAGGTCGTGCCGGCGTACTCCGGGTCGTCACTGACGACCGCGTACGTGGCTCGCACGGAATCTGTCACGTCTCGTAGTCTGCCGCACTTCGGCTACTGCTCCACACGGAACTTTCCGACGATGTCATCCCGGTGGAGTAGCGTTCCTGCTCATGCGCACAACCTCGGCCGGCGGTCTCAGGAGACCGCGGTAGCCCTGCCCCGCAGCGGATCTGCGGACTCGGTGGGGCTGCCCCAGTTCCGAGGATCCGCATGTCTCGCACCGATGCTCACGCTCCCTTCGCCGTCCGCCTGCTCCGAGATGAAGTAACGCATCACCCGGTGCACCTCTGTGGTGGTGACCCGGCGCTCTGCTCCCTTCCTGATCTGGAAGCCGGCTGGACCACAGGTCCCGGCTGCTGCCGATGGGAGTGGACTTTCACCGGCCAGAAGTGGTGCTCGTGCTGGATGTGCCACTGGCAGAGTCGTCGTCAGCCTCGCCGATCGGGTCGGGGTGCGTACCGCGGTCGACTGCGTGGAGTCGCCCGCTTGTGGAACGGCGGAGACAAGGAAGCAGCACTCGATATGTCACCGCTCGAGTTGTCGGTCGTCCAGTGGCCAGTTCTTACCCGCGTACCGCGAAAGAACGTGCGATAACTGGCCATTCGACGTCTAGGCGTCGCGAGCCTGCTCCGCGCGCAGCGCCTTCAGGCGGCGCTGCTCCTGTAGCACGTTCTGGTAGCTCTCGCGTTCGGCGGTCAGCCACTCCGGCTTCTCCTCGAGCAGCTGATCGATCTGCTCGGTGGTCAGCGCATCCCCGACGCCGCCGCGCGCGAGGCCGGCGATCGAGATACCCAACTTGGCCGCCACGAGGTTCTTCGGGTGCGGCCCGTTCTTGCGGAGCTCCTTGAGCCACTGCGGCGGGTCCTCCTGGAGGGCGGCGAGCTCGGCCCTGGTGATCGCGTTCTCCTGGAACTCCGCAGGTGTCGCGGGCAAGTACACGTCCAGCTTCTTCGCCGCCGTGGCGGGCTTCATGGACTGCGCGTTTGGCCTGCTCATGGAACCAGCCTATCGGTAGCCTGAAGCAGTGACCCTGCTGTCCCTCACCCTCGGGTACGTTCCCGGGGGGACCCCGGCGAAGTGGGCGCGGATCTGGGCGGACCGCCACCCCGACGTGCCGCTGCGGTTGAGCTCTGTCGACGCGGCCGACGCGGCCGATGCGGTGCGGGCCGGCACCGTCGACGTGGCGCTGCTCCGGCTACCCGCCGACACCTCTGGGCTGGCCGTCATCCCGCTCTACGAGGAGACAACGGTGGCCGTGGTGCCGGCCGATCATATTTTCAGTGCCGTCGACGCGATCACCACCGCGGACCTCGACGGCGAGCCGACGCTGCTGCCACTCGATGATGTCGTCGACTGGGCGCGTGCTCCCGGAACGCCGGTCGATCACCGCCCGGAGACCACCGCGGATGCCATCGAACTGGTCGCCGCGGGGATGGGCGCTCTCGTCGTTCCCCAGTCGCTGGCACGGCTGCATCACCGCAAGGACCTCACCTACCGGCCGATCACCGACGCACCCACCTGCCACGTGGCGCTCGCCTTCCCCGAAGGGCAGCAGCCGGCACTGGTCGAGGAGTTCATCGGGATTGTGCGGGGCCGTAAGCCCGGATCATCGCGCGGGCAGGCCCAGCCGGCACCGAAACGCACCGCACGGGAGAAGACCCTCGCGAAGCAGGCCGCCCGTGCCGCCGCGGGCAAGGTCGCCCGCAAGCCGGGCCGGACCGAGCGTGGCCGACGCTGACTTCAGGGTTCCGTGACGGTCGTGAACACCGCGACCGTGCTGTCCTGACGGTAGAAGATGTCCGCCGGCGGATCGGCCAGATGCGAGTCCGGGAGCCAGCTGTAGTCGACGACCTGAACTTCGAGTGGCCCGGCCGGCCCGGTGAGCTGCACCTCGATCCCGTCGGCAGGAACGGCCGAGAACTGAAAACCCTGCCGCGGCACCGGTGTGATGTCGCGTCCGGAGACACGCAGCGCCTGTGGCGGGCGGTCATATCGCAGGGCGATCGAGGTCGCCCCGCGGGTTGAGCGCAACTGCAGTCCGACGGTGCGATGGCCGGAATCGGTGGTGTCGGAAAGGATTTCGGCACTCGGCGCGGTCAATGCGCGGACCGGAGCGGAGCCGCTGGCGACCGATTCGGGCCATAGCCCGGCGAACTGTGTTCGTGGCGGGCCCGGCTCGACGAACTGTCGCGTCCAATGATCGGGCCGTTGTTGCGAAACCCACTGTGCTTCATGACGGTCGGCGTCGAGCGCGTAGGACAGATGTGACATCAGCGGATGCCGATCATCGAAGCGGTCGACAGCCAGACCCGCGGCCGCCAGAACCACGGTGAGGGCCAGCGCCGCGGACGGAATGATCGCGGTCCGGCGGCTCGGCCAGGAGTGTGTGAGCGTCGGTAGCAACAGCACGCCGAGCAACATCACCGCCGGAGCTGTGAGGTACGGCGCGCCGGAGACCCCCGCCTGCAGTCCGGAGAATGCCATCGTGCCCAGCATTACCGCACCCGGAACCAGCAAGATCGTGAGTATGGGCAGCCGCCACGGATCGGGCACCACGAAGGTGAGCGAAACACCCAGCGCCGCAGCGAAGACAGGTACTACCACCACGACCGCGGCCGCCGGGGCAATGGCCGTCGATACCGCGCCGATCAACGCCACACCGCACAGCAGTCCCGCGACGGTTGCCGACGCTCCGAACCACCGCCGAGACAGCGCATACCACGCGGCGAGTACGGCCACGCACAAGACGAGTACGGCTGCGTAGTAGAACTCGGGCCGGTACGGATCGACGAACAGCGAGCGGTACTGCGGCCGAATCGCGATGATCGCTTCCCACAGTCCGTAGACAGCGGCCATCGCGACCGGTATCGAAAGCACCGCGGTCGCCGCCGAACCGAGCGAGCGGACGATGCTCGCCTCACCGCTGCACCGCATCCGCCACACCACCCAGCCGGCAACGAGCACTGTGGTGACCGCAAGCACGATGATCACCCAGAGCGGCAGTATCACCAGCACTCCGAACGGCAGTGGGAAGTACGCGCTGTTCTCGTCCACGGAAGTGCCGAGGTCGCGCCGACCGAAATCGTGGGCCAGTGCGAGGGTATTGTCACCGAACTGCTGCACGGTGGCGAGGTTGACCTGGCTGGGATCGTCGAACGGATTGTGGTAGTAGGCATTCCGCCCGACGAACGCCCAATCGAGCACTTGCAGACCGCTGAGGTCAAGGGCGGCGAAATCGGTATTGCTGCCGGTCTGAGCACCGGCCAGGGTAGTCGTCAGCGAGTCGGTATTCGGGTGCGGGGCAGCGCCTACCGCACTGATCAACATGCTGCTCGGTCGGTTCATCCGCCACATCAGGGGCGGGCCGCCCGCCCCACGAGCCTCATGGTTGATGACCACTCCGCCGCGCGGGTCGGCGCCGCCCGACGCCACGAACGCCTCGGCGCCCAGTAGGCCGAGTTCCTCTGCATCCGTCAGCACAACTACCAGGTCATTGCGCAGTTCCGTTGCGCTCGCCTGCAGCGCGCGTACGGCTTCGACGATGGTGGCGACTCCGACGCCGTCGTCGTTCGCGCCGGGGCCCGACGGCACTGAATCGTAATGCGCCATCAGGTAAACGGTGCCGGTGGAGTCGCGTCCGGGCCGGTGCGCGACGACATTCCCCACGCGCGCCATGCCGAGCAGGTCGTGTTCCAGCTGCGCGGGGTATCGGCCGACGCCGTAGCGGATCTCGGTGTCCAAACCCAGATTTCGCAATTGGTCGACGAGATGCTCACGCACCCGGTCGTGTTCGGCGCTACCGACCGGATGCGGCCGCGACGCGATCGCTTTGACCGTGTCGAGCGCGCGCTCGGCGCTGAACATCTCCATGGGTGCGGAGGTATCGCGGTGGCCACGCGGTTGCTGTTCCCATGCGGTGCCGGCCACTACTGCCAACAGGATCGCGAACGCCAGCACCCCGGACAGTCGACGGCCCACCCCACGATCGTATCCGGCCAAGGGGGCCGGATTCCTACCTGATACCGAACGCGTATGTGACGTACCGTAATTGACCGCCACGCACTGTCGCGCGAGATTGATGTCCTGCGTCACAACATGTTTCACCAGCAACCATGATAGATGTCGGTTGGCATTTGCTACGGTTTGGGTTTGCGGCCCGATCGGAATGCTAGGACGGTCCCGGTAGAGCCGGTGAGCAATGCCAACGCCGCCACCAGCATGTATAGGTATTCGCTGGTAAGCGAATACTCTGTCTTGTCAACGAGGTCCAATCCAACCCGGATAACGACGCCAGCGGCCAACCAGCTCAGCAGCACCCGAGCTCCCAAGCTCATCAGAGCTCGAAATCGGTTCATTCGCCGGAGGGTAGCACCGGAACCGGAACGGCGCTGTGCGATAAACGGATCTCGATACTCCGCTATGAAAGTACGCGCAGACCCGAAGGTGACGCATCATTTGCCCGGTCGCGGGGCGGTGCCGCGGCAGCAAATCTACTGATGATCGAATTGATGGCGCGCCCAAGGGATCGCGAATCTGAAGTGAGCGCCCGCCGGGAGCGCCTGGCAGAACAGGACAACATCGGCACCAGCGCGCGAGCAGCAGTCGGTGTCGCCGACGCTGTCAGCCGCAGCACGCTGCTGGACCGCTACTGCGCCGAGATCGGCCGTGATCCGCGGTCGATTATGCGGTCCATGGCCCTGCCGGTGTCCCACGACCAGTTCGGCCAGGCCCAGGGCGCGATCACAGAAGCCCTCGACGCCGGCTTCGGTCATATCGTGCTGATCCTGGCCGCGCCGAATCCCGAGAACGTCGTCACGTTGGGCCGCAGACGAACTCGTCAACAGCCCTGTGTGGCGACGAGTGCCTACGTGTGTTGCGGACTCTGCGCCTTCTTGTACAGCGACTTGAGCAACATGTCGCGGAAGGTGTGATTGTCCAACGCCTTCAGGCCCGCACCCGCGACCGCGGGAATCCCGGCCAGCTTGTTGAAGAAGCGGCCCCGGCGGTATTCACGACCCCACGCGGCGCGCATCCGCTGCTCGTAGTTGGTGAAGTCATCGGGCCCGCCGTTGGTGAGCGCGGCGATCGCGCACTCGCCTGCGGTCAGCCCGGATTCGAGCGCCTTGGAGATGCCCGCACCGGACACCGGCTTGCCGGCGCCCAGCGAGTCACCGGCGAACAGCACACCGGGACGCCACGGCGGCCAGGCGGTGAAGCCCATCGGCAATCGCCAGGCCCGCACGCTCTTGTTCTTCTTGAGTTCCTCGATCGGCGGCAGTTCCCATTCGGCCGGCAGGGTCCGCATGAAGTCGCCGAGGAACTGGGTGGCGTTGATGGACTGCCAGTTCTTGTAGCTGTTGACGTAGCCGAGGCCGATGTTGAACCGGCCGCCGCCCATCGGGAAGACCCAGCCGTAGCCCGGCAGTTGGTCACCCTGGAACATCAGCTTGAGGTAGATCTCGAAGGCATCGCTGTCGGGACGGTTGGCGTGCATCTCGGACCGGATGGCGATAGCTGAGTAGCCGTTGTACTCCGAGTCGATCTTCAGTGCGCGCTTGATGGGGGAGTAGGCACCGTCGGCCGCGATGACCGCGTCGCCGTAGACCTTCTCACCGCTCTTGAGCACCACGCCGACCACCCGGCCCGTGGCGTCGAATTCGGGCCCGGCCACCTCGGCGCCCTGGCGCACCTCGGCACCCGCCGACTCGGCGTGCTTGAGCAACAGCGTGTCCAGTTCGGTGCGGCTCACGGTGTGGCCGTGGTCGGGCATGCCGGGACGCCGCGGGAAGGACAGCTCCCACTCGCTGGGGCTGTACACGGTCACCTTGTTGACCCGATGGAACTTGGCGACTTCGTCGGACAGGCCCATCTTCTGCAGGTAGCTCACCGCGCGGGCGGTCAGCCCGTCACCACAGGGCTTGTCGCGGGGGAACTCCGCCTTGTCCAGGACCAACACCTTGGCGCCGGTCTGAGCGGCCTGCCACGCCGCGGCTGACCCCGACGGGCCGCCACCTGCTATGACCAGGTCGTATCGCTGCGTCATGAGCCTCGTCTCATCGGTTGACTGTGGCTGCGATAGTACCCAAGCGAGGTGTCGGTGGCTTGACGGGCGAACGCCCGGGTCAAACGGTACAACCGCGTGTTGTGAGGCGGTCTGGGCAGGTCAGCGCTATCAGGGCGGGTACAGTGATCGCGTGCGGCGAACGTCGAGATCACATTCCAGCGATGGCCCGGGCGTCAAGGTTGACGCTCGTAGCGAGCGCTGGCGTGAGCACCGAAAGAAGGTGCGGTCGGAAATCGTCGACGCATCATTCCGGGCGATCGACCGGTTGGGCCCCGAGGTCAGCCTGCGGGAAATCGCCGAAGAGGCCGGTACGGCCAAGCCGAAGATCTACCGTCACTTCGCCGACAAGTCAGATCTGTTCCAGGCGATCGGCGAGCGGCTGCGCGACATGCTGTGGTCGGCGATCTTCCCGGTGATCAACCTCGGTGCCGATCCGGCCCGGGAAGTCATCCGCCGCAGCGTCGAACAGTACGTGCTGTTGGTCGACGAACACCCCAACGTGTTGCGGTTCCTGATTCAGGGCCGGTTCGCTGAACAGAGCGAATCGACGATGCGGGCACTCAACGAGGGCCGGGGCATCACCCTGGCGATGGCCGACATGTTCTCCAACGAACTGCGCGAGATGGAACTTGACGGGGCCGCGATCGAACTCGCCGCTTTCGCCACCTTCGGGGCCTGCGCCTCGGCCACGGACTGGTGGCTGGGCACCGACGAGGACAGCCCGCGCCGGATGCCGGCCCAGGAATTCGTCAACCACCTGACCACGATCATGGTCGGTTCCATCAACGGCACCTGTGAACTGCTCGGCATCTGGATCGACCCGGACCTGCCGCTTCATGAGGGTGTCCAGCGTCGCCAGCACGCCAGCTAACCATCTCGTTGACAGTCGGGTCCCAGGTCCGGAGACTGGGAAGTATCCGGTACCGCCGTTCCCAGAAAAGGACCTGAGCTATGACGGCTGCCCAACCCTCGCCGCAGGGTCAGCAACCAATCCACACCCGCGCCCTGATCATCGGCAGCGGGTTCTCGGGGATGGGGATGGCGATCGAGCTGCAACGCCGCGGCGTCGATTTCCTCATCCTGGAGAAGGCCGACGAGTTCGGCGGCACATGGCGCGACAACACCTACCCGGGTTGTGCCTGCGACATCCCGTCGCACATGTACTCATTCTCCTTCGAACCGAAGGCGGACTGGAGCCACATGTGGTCGTTCCAGCCCGAGATCCAGGATTACCTGCTGGGTGTGGCGTCCAAGTACGGGCTGCGCCGTTACACCCGGTTCAACACCCATGTGGACCGCGCGCACTGGGACGACCAGGAGCTGCGCTGGCACGTGTTCAGCGACACCGGCCAGGAGTTCATCGCCCAGTTCCTGGTCTCGGGCGCCGGTGGCCTGCACATCCCGCAGATCCCCGATATCGAGGGCCGTGACGAATTCGCCGGTGTGACTTTCCATTCCGCGCAGTGGGACCACAGTGTCGACCTCACGGGCAAGCGGGTCGCGGTGATCGGCACCGGTGCCAGCGCGATCCAGATCGTGCCTGCGATCGTCGACGACGTCGCCGAGCTGCACCTCTACCAGCGCACCCCGGCCTGGGTCATGCCCCGGGTGAACACCAAGTTCCCGCAATCGATTCGGCGCATGTTCAGCTATGTGCCCGGCACGCGTGCGGCGATGCGCGCGGCGATCTACTGGATCCACGAGGGCGTCGGCTTCGCCATGACGCAGCAGCCATGGCTGCTCAAGATCGGCGAGGCGATGGGGCGCTACAACATCAACCGCAGCATCAAAGACCCCGAGCTGCGTCGCAAGCTCACGCCGCGCTACCGCGCCGGGTGTAAGCGAATTCTCAACTCCGACACTTACTACCGCGGGATCGCCAATCCCAAGACCCAGGTGATCACCGAGTCCATCGCCCGCATGACGCCGACCGGCATCGTCACCGCCGACGGCGTCGAGCATCCGGTCGACGTCGTGGTATTCGCCACCGGCTTCCATGTCACCGACTCCTACACCTACGTCGACATCAAGGGTTCCGGCGGTGAGGATCTGGTCGACCGGTGGAACCGCGAGGGGATGGCCGCGCACCGCGGTGTCGCTGTCGCGGGCATGCCGAATCTGTTCTTCCTGCTCGGGCCCAACACCGCGCTGGGGCACAACTCGGTGGTGTTCATGATCGAGCAGCAGATCCGCTACGTGGGTCAGGCGATCGCCGCCGTCGACAAGGCCGGCGCCGAGGCGCTCTCACCCAACCCCCGCGCCCAGGCGGAGTTCAATGCCGAGCTGCAACGTGATCTGGCCGACACGGTGTTCAATACCGGAGGTTGCCGGAGCTGGTACATGGACGCCCACGGCGTCAACCGCACCCTGTGGAGCGGCATGACCTGGCAGTACTGGCTGGCAACGCGCAAGCTGGATCCCGCGGAATTCGATTTCCTCAAGGCTGGGCGCGACACGAAAACACTAGATGTTCCGGTCCCCGCGGGTGGTTAGCCCCAGGGGTAGTGTCATGGGTATCTGCTGGCAAACACAACGACCTGGTGAAATGAGGTTCCGGTGAGCGAAGGCATGAAGCTGATCGACCGCGTCTCTGCGATCAACTGGAACCGGCTCCAGGATGAGAAGGACGCCGAGGTCTGGGATCGGCTCACCGGCAATTTCTGGTTGCCGGAGAAGGTGCCGGTGTCCAACGACATCCCGTCGTGGGGAACGCTGACCGCGCACGAGAAACAGCTCACCATGCGCGTGTTCACCGGCCTGACGCTGCTGGACACCATCCAGGGCACCGTCGGCGCCGTCAGCCTGATCCCCGACGCGCTCACTCCCCACGAGGAAGCCGTCTACACCAACATCGCGTTCATGGAGTCGGTGCACGCCCGCAGCTACTCCAACATCTTCTCCACCCTGTGCTCGACGGCTGAGATCGACGACGCGTTCCGCTGGTCGGAAGAGAACCCGAACCTGCAGCGCAAGGCCGAGATCGTCATGCAGTACTACAAGGGTGACGAGCCGCTCAAGCGCAAGGTGGCCTCCACGCTGCTGGAGAGCTTCCTGTTCTACTCGGGCTTCTACCTGCCGATGTACTGGAGCAGCCGGGCCAAGCTGACCAACACCGCCGACATGATCCGGCTGATCATCCGCGACGAGGCCGTGCACGGCTACTACATCGGCTACAAGTACCAGCGTGGGCTGGCCCTGGTCGACGAGGAAAAGCGTACGGAGCTCAAGGATTACACGTACGAGCTGCTCTTCGAGCTGTACGACAACGAGGTCGAGTACACCCAGGACCTCTACGACGAGGTCGGGCTCACCGAGGACGTCAAGAAGTTCCTGCGCTACAACGCCAACAAGGCGCTGATGAACCTCGGTTATGAGGCGTTGTTCCCGAAGGACGAGACCGACGTGAACCCGGCGATCCTGTCTGCGCTCTCGCCGAATGCCGACGAGAACCACGACTTCTTCTCGGGCTCGGGTTCCTCGTACGTGATCGGCAAGGCTGTCGTCACCGAAGACGAGGACTGGGACTTCTAGTCACGCGGTTTTCTCGCCACTAGTTGGCGTACGGGTTGCGTCCCTCGCCGGTGTTGAGCAGCAGCGGATTGTTCGGATCGAGGACATGGCTGCTCGCCGGGCTGAGGACGAACCCAGCCCCGTCAAACGAGTTGCTGCACATCGTCACCGTGCCGTCGGTCCCACACGTCACATTGCGGAAGCTGATGCGTGATCCGGGCAGCAGCCGGTTCGGCAGCCCGTCGAACACGAACAGCGGCCGGTTGTCGCTGACGAACGTGGGCAACCCCTGTTGCGCGCCCGTGACCGCGTTGGCCCCATCTGGTGCTGCGGGCAGCGGGCCACTGCAACCGTAATTGCCCGACTTGCGGCTGATGGCGCATGCGATATCGCCCGGCACCGCGAATGCGTAGTACTCGCCGTTCTGCATCGCGAAGTCCGACGGCTTCACCGGCGTAAGCGCATTGAGATTGAGCGGCGGTGGGGGCGGAGGCGGGGGCGGGTCCGCTGCAGCCACGCCCGGGATGCAGAGGCCGGCGCCGACCGCCGCGCTCACCAAAGCCATCAGAAGTCTCCTGCGCATCGGTTCACCTTATGACGTCACATCGAGGCACGCAGTAACACCGGGGCGTTAACGTGCCTGGCCCGGCAACCGTCGCAAGTGGCGTGCTCTCGAATCTGGTCGATCCGTCCGCACCGATGATCACGCCGTTCTTTTGTCCCGATCGACGGATCTGGTGTCGACTTGGCCGTGGGCTGTATACGTGTGCCCCAATTCGGTTGATGCAACTTGGCCGTCGGTGACGGGCGGGCGCGCTATTCTCCCGTCGAGATCTCTGCAGTCCGAACCGGGGAGGACCTATCGATGACGGTGCCCATGCCGCCAGGCTGGTATGACGACCCGGACGGGTCACCCAACTCCGAACGCCGCTGGGACGGCCAACAGTGGACTCCAGAACAGCGGATGAAATCCGGGTCGAACCCTCAACCGGCCTACCCACAACCCACTCCACCGCCACTGCAACCACCGCCACCGATGGCACAGATGCAATATCCGCCGCTACCCGCTCACGCGTCGTATTCGCCGCCGCCGTATCCGCAACCGGATGTGCACGCGCAGTATCCGCTACCGCCACAGGCTCAATATGCGAACGGGTCCGCGTCGTCCAATCTCTTCTCGATCATTGCCTTTGTATGCGCGGGTGTCTCCGTGCTGTTCTGCCCGATCCTGTTCGGGCCGGCCGGCCTAATTCTCGGAGCGGTCGGCCTCACGAAGAAGGAACGCTTCGCGCCTATCGCAATCGCCGCGGCGGCCGGCGGCATGATCGCGGGGATCGTGCTCGGAGTGGCTGTTTGGGCCAATTAGCCGGATTTGGTTTCAGCTGGCGCCGGCGGCGGTTGCGACGTCGTCGCCGAACCACTTCTCTTTGATCAGGTTGTAGGTTCCGTCTTCGCGCATACGAAACAAGGCCTGATCGATCGGTTTACGCAATGGGCTGTTGGTGCTGATGACAAAGCCCTGGTTCTCGTCTTGGAACACCGGACCGGCCGTGACTGCGACGCCTTCACCGCGGTGAGCGACGTAGTAACGCAGCACCGGGGCATCGAAAACGACAGCGTCATAGCCCTCTTCGCGCAGTAAGTGGTACGACTCCTCGATGGTGGATGTCTCGGTAGCGTCAATGCCCATCGAGTGAAGGAAATCCGCCGCCGTCGTCCCGTGCACCGTAGCCACGGATTTCTCGTAAAGATCAGCCGGACCGGTGATTTTCGCGTCCAGCTTTGCCACGGTCAGGGTCGCGCTGAGGTTGGCCGAGTAAAACGACACGAACACGATTGCGGCAAAACCCCACAGGATCGCCAGCGCCTTGGTGATCGTTTGGGTTGCCGAGACGCTCTGGCGTCCGACCAGCGAACCCATTCCCCAGCCGAACGCCTGAAAAATGCCCGGGAAGTACGACCGCGACACCACGGGCCGTTCACTGCGTCGCCGCTCCACCAGCCAGAAAACATGGGCGGGAACAACACTGACCACCACCGCGGCAGCGAGCCAGACCAACATCGTGCGTGACAGCAGCAGGTCAAGATAGCCGCCCAACCCAGGCACCGAAGGCCGGGTGTCCTGCACCGGGACGATGATCTGCAATCCCGCGTCCAGGGTCGGTTGGGTGAAGTCGAACGACTGTTCGCGCTGCGCCGTCAGTGAAATTCCGCCGACCGCGACATCAGCACGTCGGGCAGTCACCGCCGCCAGCTGCCCGCGGACATCATCAGTGGTCAGGTAGTCGGTTGTCCATCCCACACGTTTGGCAACTTCGTCCCACAGATCGATGCTGAACCCAGTGAGTTCCCCGCTGCTGGTTCGCATCACAAACGGCTCTAGTTGATGGACGGCAACGCTGACCGTCTCCGCCGTTGTTCCTGGGTCTTTGGGGGGCGCCGGCTCGGCAGCGGCCCGCGCTGCAACAGCGGGTCCCATCGCAAGCAACGACGAGGCGATCGCGAGAGCCGCCAACCCCAAGCATCGACGTATCAGCACACTACCTACACTTCCTGCCCGCATGGCAAGTGTTACAACCACACGAAGCGTGACGGTGCCACCAGAGCGTCTTTCACCATGCCAGGCGCTGACGCTGCGTAACACTCGACCCGTGCCGGTTCAGCTGTTTCTCGGGTGGGGCGGGCTTTCACCGCCGACCCGGCTCACGTGCGACCATCAACCAGGGCAGTCGTGTAAACACGCTGCGGTACAACAAGGTTGAACAGTTGGCGATTCGCGATCAGATGAAGCCGAAACCGGGGAAGCCGTAGAACTCATCCTCGCCGGGGTACACCCCTGGGGTGGCGTCGATTTGGGTATTGCCTTCGGATGCGCACTCGGTGGTCTGCCCACCAGCTACCGAGCTGCCACCGGTCACCTGGCATTGCGGCAGCAGTGAGGGATCGGCGCCGGCGTTCGGCGCGCCCAGCAGTGCAACAGCCGCACCGACCACCGCAGCACTCCCAATCAGAACCTTACGAACTTGCGGCATTTGCGACGACACCTTCCGTTTTGGCGCGAACCACATCCACGACACCTGCTGACCCGCTGGTTATCTCGATCCGTGCACCTGATTGTCACGCACGATATGGTTGCATGCAAACATTAACCGCAGCTCGTAAACCGGAACCGATGATTGATGGAGTCGCATGAAGCCTGCAATGCATTCGCTTGGCCGTGCCACCGCGGCGGCACTGGGAACGGCGGCGGTAATCCTGAGCGCGTCGGCAACCGCCTCCGCCGAGGCGCCGAACTGCACAACTGCTGACGTGACCGCCGTGATGGCAAGTGTTTCGACAAACATGACCGGCTACTTGTTCACCCACCCGGACGTCAACGCGTTCTTCACCGGGCTGCAGGGGCAGAGCAAGTCCGCGACAGCCGCGCAGACGAAGGACTACCTCAACCAGAATCCGCAGGTACGCGCCGAGCTCGACGCGATCCGGGCGCCGGCGCTGGACCTGCGCAATCGCTGCAACATCCCGCTGGAAGCCGAGATATCCGGCGTGATCTGAGAGTCACACTTTCGCTGGTAGTACCGGAGCCTGCAGAGGCTCACAGGCGTGGAGGTGCGCGGTCCTACCGACCACGGCGCCCCCGAGGCGCGTTGTTGGATTTGGTTGCGTCGCAACGTGATCGGATCAGAAGTATTCATCGCACCGGCGGTTCCGGCCGGGACGGCGGGCGATGACGACGTCGTGGCGTGCACCTGCCCATGCAGAAACCACTCAGCGAGTTGACAGCTGGCGTTGATAGGAAATGAGCTGATGTACCAGCTCATTGCACAGATCTCGCTGATCCACGGCTGGTTCCCATTTGCCGTGCAGGCGATCGCGGCCCTGCTGCTGGGAGCCGCGGTGGGCTGGCGCTCGCCGCGCTGGCGCCGTAGGTTGCTGCCGGTGCTCGTGGTCACGGCGGCGGTGCTGGCGGCCGTGACCTACTGGTATATCGACTCGATCGGGGTAGCGGGCAACGCCGGGCCACCGGAGCTGTGGGTCTGGATCGCATTGACCGCGCTGGCCGCCGGGGTTGCGTTGCTGGGTTGGGTGAGTGCCCGATGGTGGCGACGGACCGCGTCGGTCGCGTCGGTCGGGGTCTGCGGGCTGGCCTGTGTGCTGACACTGAACATCTGGGTCGGATATTTCCCGACTGTGGACGCCGCCTGGAAGCAGCTCACCTCGAGCCCACTGCCGGGGCAGACGGACCGGTTGACCGTGACGAAGATGCAGCTCGCCCACTTCCGGCCGACAAGCGGCGTTCTGGTCCCGGTCACCATCGACTCGACGGATTCGGGGTTCAGCCACCGCGGTGAACTCGTCTACCTGCCGCCGGCCTGGTTCGCCGGCAATCCGCCGCCGCAACTTCCGGCCGTGATGATGATCGGCTCGCAACTGAACACCCCAGCCGACTGGCTACGCGCAGGCAACGTGCTGGGCATCCTCGACGGCTTCGCGGCAGCCCACGACGGCAACGCGCCGGTGTTCGTATTCGTCGATGCCACCGGCTCATTCACCAACGACACCGAGTGCGTCAACGGCGTCCGGGGCAATGCCGCCGACCATCTGACCAAAGACGTTGTTCCGTATCTCATCTCGAACTTCGGTGTGCGCCCCGATCGTGACGGGTGGGGGATCGCAGGCTGGTCGATGGGTGGTACCTGCGCGGTGGACCTGACCCTGATGCACCCGGACATGTTCAGGTCATTCATCGACATCGCTGGGGACCTGCGACCCAACACCGGCGACAAGACGCAGACGATCAACCGGCTCTTCGGTGGGGACGCCGACGCGTGGGCGGCCTACGACCCGGTCACCATCATGCGCAGCCACGGCCCGTACTCCGATGTCACGGCGTGGTTCGAGGTGCCGATCTCGCAGCGTGGTGCGAACACGCACGATCCCACGGCGAATCCCGAGGCTCAGGACGTCGCCGCGAGCACGCTGTGCGGCGCGGCCCGCGCGGACGCCATCACGTGCTCGGTGCAGACCGCGCCGGGCCGCCACGACTGGGCATTCGCCGCCAACGCGTTTGGCGCCGCCCTACCGTGGCTGGCCGGCCAGCTGGGCACCCCCGGCGTGGAACAGACCGAACTGCCACCGTCGACGTTGGGGTCGCAGCCCACCAACGTCCAGGCCGCACCGCGCTGAGTCAGCGGCCCCGCGCGGGCTGGGCAGCCGTCGATGCTGACGAGGACGGCAGAGTCGACGGGCGTTCGATGATGGTCGAATTCTGCCCTCCCACGCGGTAACTGGCACCGCGATGCTCATCGGCCAGGCGATCGCCGTGCCCCAGCAGCTTGTTGCGCAGACTGCCCGGCGCGTATGCCGGCTGGTAGGCACCGCGCTCGGTGAGGACCGGAACGACGTGCTCGATGAATTCCGAGAAGGATCCCGGCGTGATCGCATAGGCCAGGTTGAAGCCGTCGACGTCGGTCTCCTCGACCCACTCCTGCAGGGTATCGGCGACGTGCACACCCGACCCGACGATGCGCGGCCCCATGCCGCCGATTTCACCCCACTCGGCGATATCCCGCACATTCCACTCACCGCCCTTGTCCGAAGCGGACTGAAATGCCTTGACCGCGGACAGGATTGCGTTGGAATCGACATTGCCGATCGGTTCGTCGAGGCCGTAACGGGCCAGATCCACGCCCATCCACCCGGACATGAACACCAGTGCGCCCTCGGGATCGCCGTAGGCCAGATACTCGGCGTGCCTGGCGTGGGCTTCTTCGTCGGTCTCGCCGGTGATGATGGTCGTGAGGTTGAATATCTTGGCCGAGTACGGATCCCGGCCCGCCAACTCAAGCTCGGCCCGTATCGTGGAAACTGTTTCGCGCAGAAGGGCTTTGGTGGGAGCGGCGGTGAAGATCGCCTCGGCGTTCTCCGCGGCGAAGCGGACCCCGCGCGGCGAGGAACCGGCCTGGTAGATGACCGGCGTGCGCTGCAGCGACGGTTCGGCCAGATGCACCCCGGGGACGCTGAAATGAGTGCCGGAATGACCGATATGGTGCACCTTGGCCGGGTCGGTGAAGACTCCGCGTTCGGCGTCGCGCACCACCGCGTCGTCCTCCCAGGAGCCCTCCCACAACTTGTAGAGCACCTCGAGGTACTCGTCGGCATGGTCGTAGCGGGCATCGTGCGCCGGTTGGTCGGTCTGGCCCATATTGCGTGCTGCCGCAGGAAGATACCCGGTGACGATGTTCCAGCCGACCCGGCCGTTGGTCAGATGGTCGAGCGTCGACATCCGCCGGGCGAACGGATACGGATGCTCGAATCCGGTACCAGTGGTGATTCCGAACCCCAGATTCTCGGTGACCAGCGCCATCGCCGATACCAGCAGCATCGGGTCGCCGACCGGGATCTGGGCGGCCTGGCGGATCGCCGCTTCGTCGCTGGCCCCGTACACGTCGTAGGTGCCCAGCACGTCCGCGATGAACAGGCCGTCAAAACGCCCGCGTTCCAACAACTTCGCCAGCTCGGTCCAGTAGGTGATGTCTTTGTAGCGCCAGGACTGATCGTCTGGATGACGCCACAAGCCCGGCGACTGGTGGGCGACGCAGTTCATGTCAAAAGCGTTGAAACGGATCACACGGGTCACTGCGCCGAGAATGCCGGGACAGCGGTGGACGGTCACCGGTTGCGCTCAGCGGGATTGTATTTGGCGGTGAACCACGAATGAATGGCCGCCCAACTGTCGGCTCCTCCAGTGGTGGGTTGGCCTCGCAACCGCGAAACTTAGTCGGGTGTCAACAAAGTCGCTGCTGATCTCGGTCCTGAACTGGCTGCGCGCCGGCTACCCGGAAGGCGTGCCGGGCACCGATCGCGTGCCTCTGCTCGCGCTGCTGCGGGCTACCCCGCTGACCGAGGAACAGGTGGCCGAGGTGGTGCGCAACCTCGCTGAGGCTGCGGCACCTGCCGACGTCGACCATCCCATCGACCGCGACGACATCGCGGAATTCATCGCCGAAGTCACCGACCACGATGCCGGTCCGGAGAACATTCAGCGGGTGGCGGCCAAACTGGCCGCTGCGGGCTGGCCGCTGGCCGGGGTCGAACTGCAGTCCCACACCGGTCAGGAGTCAGAGGCCCGATAACGCGTTACGCCGCGGATTGCGGTCACTATGTGACGGCAATCCGCGGCGTTGACGACTCGGGATTGTTTGACCGGGCTGCGGACTAGCCGCGCAGTGAGGCGGTGTCGATCACGAAGCGGTACCGCACATCACTGGCCAGCACCCGCTCGTAGGCCTCGTTGATGTAATCGGGCTGGATGACCTCGATCTCGGGGGTCACGTTGTGCTCGGCGCAGAAGTCGAGCATCTCCTGGGTCTCCAGGATGCCGCCGATCATCGAACCGGACAGGCTGCGGCGGTAGGCGCCGAGCGGGAAGAACGGCACCACCAGCGGCTTCTCCGGCGCTCCGAGCTCCACCAGCGTGCCGTCGGTCTTGAGCAGGCCCAGGTAGGCGCCGAGGTCGAGATTGGCTGACACGGTGTTGAGGATGAGGTCGAAGCTGCCGGCCAGCTTGCGGAAGGTGTCCGGGTCGCTGGTCGCGTAGTACTCGTCGGCGCCCAGTCGCAGGCCGTCTTCCATCTTCTTCAGCGACTGTGACAGCACGGTGACGTGCGCGCCCATCGCGTGTGCGAGCTTGACGCCCATGTGGCCCAGCCCGCCGAGGCCGATCACGGCGATCTTCTTGTCTGGCCCGGCGTTCCAGTGGCGCAGCGGTGAGAACAGCGTGACGCCGGCGCACAGCAGGGGAGCGGCCTTGTCCAGAGGAATCGAATCGGGGATGCGCAGGACGTAGTTCTCGTCGACGACGATCGCGCCGCTGTAGCCGCCGTAGGTCGGGGTGCCGTCGCGCCCGGTCGCGTTGTAGGTGCCGATCATGCCGCCGCCGGTGCAGTACTGCTCCAGCCCGGCCTTGCAGTTGTCGCACTCCCGACAGGAGTCGACGAAGCAGCCGACACCGACATGGTCGCCGACCTTGTACTTGGTGACCTCCGAGCCCACGGCGGTCACCACGCCGGCGATCTCATGACCGGCCACCACGGGGTAGTTGGGGGTGCCCCACTCGCCCTTCACGGTGTGGATGTCGGAGTGACAGATGCCTGCGAAATGGATGTCGAAGGCCACGTCATGAGGCCCTACTTCACGGCGGGTGATGGTGGTCTTGGCCAGCGGTTCGGTCGCCGAATTGGCGGCATAGGCATAAACAGTGCTCATCAAAGCCCTCTTTGCTCGTCGTCTGTGCGTATCCCGGAAAAGGTTAGTCCGGTTAACTGAATACTGCCTGAGCGGCAGTCTCGTAGCTGCAACGACGCAGGCAGCGGCGATAATCCCGCCGCCGGTGTGACAAATCTCCCCGATCGAAGCCGGGCGCGGGTCACAACCCGGGTGCGCGGACCGACCCGTTGAAGGACACGCGCTCGCAGCGAATGAGCCCGGCCAGGGTGTAGGGGTCGCGGGCGATGACGTCCTCTACCTCCGCTTCGCTGAGGTCCCCGGTGACCAGGACCGCGCCGGTCGCTGATTCCAGACGTCCGGCCAACAGGATGCGGCCCGCGGCCACTTCCTCCTTGAGCCACGCGACGTGCGCGGGGCGGGTCTGGTCGACGACGTCGATGGGTTGCACGTAAGTCGTGGTGAGGACGTGGAACATGCAATGCAGACTACGGGTCGGATGCGCTGTTCCTGTTATGCCTGTCGATCTCGCGGTGGCTACGTGAACGCAGGGCTGCGGCCGCATCGTCAGGAATGCCCAGGACGCGCATGCAGGCATCCGCCACGTGGAACGGCATATCGGAACGTTTCGGACCGGGCGGCATCGACCACACGTTGACCAACGATTCGACGAGCCGGAACGGGAGGTCGGCGGCTGCTTCGTGAACGCCGGTCCGCCGGCTCAGTGCGCGACTCACAGACAGATAGTGCAGCCGTAACCGCTCCCGGTCCGACCAGAACGGTTCGAGCTTGGCTTCACGCAATTCGGGCAGCAGGTAGAGCGCACCGAGGTTCCACCTCCCGGACATCAGTTGCGCGCCGTCGAACGCCGCCAATGCGTGCAGATGTTCATCGGCGGTCAAAGCGGGTTCGGTGCCCAGCAGGCTCGGGATGAACTCGAGGGTCGGCGCAACGGTCTGCTCGAGCAGTGCGCACAAGATGTCGTCCTTGGTCTTGAAGTAGTGGTACAGGGATGCCTGGCGGACACCGACCGCCTCGGCGATCGCCCGCGTCGAAGTACCCGCGTAGCCGGTTGCGGTGAACAATTCCCCTGCGGCGTCGAGGATTTCGTCACGAGCGGTGTGCCCCTGCCGACGCTGGGCGTGTACCCGTGGTCTTCCTGCCATAGGGCCATGGTTGGCTCTTCAGCCGCAAACAGCCAGCGCAGGGGGTATCGGTCACTCGATAGAAACGCGCGACACGTGACGGTTACCGGGCCCGTCAATTCCTTTACACCTCATTAACGCCTGTGACACCCAGTGACGCCGCCGCCGGGGAAAACTGTCGCTCGACAGGCTGCGGCACAGGGTGGTGACGCGGAACAGCCAAATCGCTTCTGGGAGGCCCACGATGGCTGAGGTCACGATCGACATGACCTTCCCCGCGGATCTCGGCGCAGATGACCCCGCGACTGACGACTCGGCGATACACGCTGAGCCGACGTCACTCTCACCGCCACAGCCGGTTGCCACCATCGATGACCTACACGTCACCTTTCGTCGCAATGGCCGCGACATCCACGCGCTGCGCGGAGTCTCCCTCACCATCGCCCCGGGGGAGATCGTTGGTCTGGTCGGTGAATCCGGTTCCGGCAAAACCGTTCTGGGGTTCACGATGCTCGGCCTGCTGGCCAAGAGCGCCAAGATCGGCGGGTCGGTCCGGGTGGTGAACTCCGACATGGTGAACGGCGGAACCAAGGCGTTGCGCAAGGTGCGCCGCCTCGACCTGGGCGCGGTGTTCCAGGATCCGATGACCTCGCTCAACCCGACCATGCGTATCGGCAAGCAGGTGGCCGAGGCGGCCGGCAGCGAGCAAGAGGCGCTGCGCCTGCTCACCGCCGTCGGTATTCCGGAGCCCAAGCGCCGGATGCGGGCATATCCGCACGAACTCTCCGGCGGGCTGCGTCAGCGCGTGATGATTGCGATGGCGGTCGCGGGGGACCCAGAACTCGTCATCGCCGACGAACCGACCACCGCGCTCGATGTCACCGTTCAAGCCCAGGTCTTGCGGCTGCTACAACGGCTGCGGGACGAGATCGGTTGCAGCATCGTGCTGATCACCCACGACCTGGGCGTTGCTGCGCAGATCTCGGATCGCATCGCGGTGCTCTACGCGGGGCGCATCGCCGAAATCGGCCCCGCCGCCGAGGTGCTGGCCAACCCCGCCCATCCCTACACCAAAGGACTGCTCGGCAGCCGGCTCACCCTGGATACCGCACGTGACCGGAAGCTCGCCGCGCTGCCCGGCGCGGTGCCCAGCCCGGCCTCGCCATTGCCCGGATGTGCCTTCGAGCCGCGGTGTGCCGTGGCCTCCGGGGACTGTTCAACGTCGCTACCGGAGCCCGTTGTCGTTGCACCCCAACGAGTCAGTGCGTGTGTCCGGCCGATGGCGGACATCGCCGGCGTGGTGCGGCCCTCGGCAGCGAAGGCCGCAGAATTGTTCCCGGCCAAGGTGGCGGACAGCGCCGAGCAGCCACCGGCCGTGGCGCTGGCCAATGTCGCCAAGACGTTCGCGGTGTCGCGACGATGGCTGGATCGTTCGGCCGACAATCACGGAAAGCTGTACGCGCTGCGCGGCGTGACCATGCGTGTGCGCCAGGGCGAGTCCGTGGCCCTGGTCGGGGAGAGCGGCTCGGGCAAGTCCACGCTGTTGCAGATCATCGCCGGGCTGGAGAGTCCGACCTCGGGATCCGTCCAGGTGGCCGGCGGTCAACGACCACAGATGGTCTTCCAGGACGCGGGCGCCTCACTGACACCATGGCTGTCGGTCGGTGAGTTGATCGCCGAGCGGTTGCGCGGCACCAAGATGGCGGCGGCTCAGCGCCGCACCGTCGTGGCGGAGGTACTTGAACGGGTCGGTCTGCCGGCCGAGGTGGCCAAAGCGCGTTCAGGGGAGCTGTCCGGCGGGCAGCGCCAACGGGTTTCGCTGGCGCGGGCCACCGTTGTGCCACCGTCGGTTCTGCTGTGCGACGAGCCGACCAGCGCGCTCGACGTGTCGCTGGCGGCTTCGGTCCTCAACCTGATCGGGGATCTGCGCCGCAGTCTGGACATGTCCGTCGTCTTCGTCACCCACGACCTGTCCGTCGCCCGGGTGGTGGCCGACCGGATCGCCGTGATGTATCTGGGTCGCATCGTCGAGATCGGACCCGCAGATCAGGTGATCGGCGACCCGGCCCATCCGTACACCCGGGCACTCGTCGACGCGATCCCCGACCTGGGCCGCGAATCACGCGTACTGGCAGGCGAGCCCGCCAGCCCACTGTCACCGCCGGATGGCTGCGCGTTCCACCCGAGATGTCCGATCTCGATACCGGCGTGCGGCGGTAGCGAACTCGACGTCCGGTTGGAGGGCACACCGGGCAACCCCCATCACGTTGCGTGTATCGAAAGGCGGGCGGTCTGATGGCGATAGCCGTTGCGTTCCCCACGTTGGCGAGCGGGCGTGCACGCCCGTGGTTGTCGCGGTCGTGGCCACGGTCCACGGTGCTCAACTGGGCCGGATTCTCGATGGTGATCGTGCTGACGATGCTCGTCATCGCGGTGCCGCTGATCGCCCCGCACGACCCGCTCACACCGGTGGGCATGCCGCTGCAAGCGCCTGGCAAGAACGGGTTTCTGCTCGGCACCGACAGCGTCGGCCGCGACATCCTGTCCCGAGTTCTCTACGGCGCCCGTTCCAGCTGGTTCGCCGCGCTGGTCGTGGTCGCTGCCGGACTCGCGATCGGCGGGTTGATCGGCCTGATCGCCGGCGCGTCCGGAGGCTGGATCGACTCGGTGTTGATGCGCATCACCGACGGGTTCCTGTCCCTGCCCGCCCCGGTGCTCGCGATCGCCGTAGTCGCCGCGCTCGGACCGAGTTTCGTGCACACCCTGTTCGCGGTGTCGATCGTCTGGTGGCCGTTCTACGCCAGGCTGGTACGCGGCGAGATTGCTCGCCTGGCTGCCCGCCCACACGTCGAGGCCGCCAAACTCGCTGGGGTGAGCCGATTCCGGCTTGCGACGCGGCACCTTCTTCCGGGTGCGGTGCCGAACGCCCTCGTCGCCGCCAGCCTGGACCTGGGCACCCTGATCCTCACCGTGGCGGCACTGTCGTTCCTCGGGCTCGGGCAGGCCGCGCCGGCACCCGAACTGGGTGCCGACTCGGCCCGCAACCTCAGTTATTTCCTGCAGCAGTGGTGGATTCCGGTGATGCCGGGTCTCGGTGTCCTGGTTCTGGCGCTCGTCGGAAACATCGCCGGGGACTGTCTGCGCAACCTGATGAAGAACCGGTGAGTGAGGAGGATTCGAATGAAGACTTTCGTGGCTTCCCGGCTGGGTGCGATGATCGCCATCCTGATCGCCCTTACCGGAGTGATGTTCGTGCTCCAGCACGTCTCGCCGCTGGACCCCGTGAAGGCGCAGTTGGGTGCACAGGCCTCGGCCCAGGCGGTCGCCGCCAGACGCGAGGAACTCGGCTTGAACCAGCCGGTGCTCGTGCAGTTCTGGCACTACCTGACCAATGCGGTGACCGGTGACCTCGGAACCTCCTACCGCACCCGTCACCCGGTGTTGTCGGACCTCGGCAGCTTCCTGCCGGCCACCTTGGAACTCGCGATCTTCGGGATCGCCATCGCGCTGGTGCTGGCGGCCCTGCTGGCCTTCAGCACCACGCTGAAATGGCCGGGTGCCCAGGTGCTTCGGGCGGTGCTGTTCACCGGTGCCGCGGCGCCGATGTTCCTGCTCGGCATCCTCGGGCTGATCGTGTTCTACCAGGAGCTGGGCTGGGTTCCGGCCAATGGGCGCATCGCGGTGTCGAATCCACCTACCGGGCCGACGGGCCTGCTCACCGTCGACGGCCTCCTGCACGGCCGGTTCGACGTGGTGGCCGATGCCGTACAGCACCTGATGTTGCCGGCCCTCGTGATCGCGATCGGCCCGGCCGTGGCGATCGGGCGGGTACTGCGCAGCAGCCTGATGACCGACATCGACAGCGACTACGCACGGACCGCCCGGGCCAAGGGGCTGTCGGAGGGCCAGATCATGACGCGGCACGTGCTGCGCAACTCCGTCGGGTCTGCGTTGTCGATGACGGGTCTTCAAGTGGGCCTGATGTTCTCGGGCGTGCTCGTCGTCGAGCAGGTCTTCGGGTGGCCGGGAATCGGCCAGTACATCGCCCAGAGCATCCCGGTCGCCGACTTCCCGGCCATCGCGGGCGTCACCTTGATGTTGGGTGCGCTCTATGTAGTCATCAACACCGCCGTGGACCTGCTCCAGGCGGCAGCCGATCCCCGTATCGCAGTAATAGGAGGTTAGGTGCCCAAACAGCCACTCATCGTGGGTAATCCAGTACTTGTCGTGGTCGACATACAGGAAGGCGGTGGAATGTCGGCCCAGGACGCCGGGATTCCGGTGATGCCCGGTCATGCCGAGCGCGTCGCCGTCGCCGAGAAGCTGCTCGCCGCAGCGCGTGCGGCTGATGTGCCGGTGGTGTTCTTCCAGGAGGTCCACCGGCCCAGCGGCATCGACTTCGGCCGCGAGCTCGACGGCACCGAGGGCGTCCACTGCGTCGAGGGGCAGCCCGGCACCGACCTGGAACCGACCCTGCGGCCACTGCCCGACGAGTTCCACATCGTGAAGCGGCGCTACTCCGGGTTCATCGGAACGGATTTCGAGATCGTCCTGTCCGGCCTCAAGGCGTCGACGCTCATCCTCATCGGCGGACTCACCGACGTGTGTGTGCACTACACCTTCGCCGACGCCCACCAGCGTGACTTCTACGTGCGCGTCGTCACCGACTGCGTGGGCGGGTCGTCGCAGTACCGGCACGATGCCGCGCTCGACGCCATGGAGTACCTGCAGACCGGTGCGCTACGAACCTCCGACGAGATCCTCGCCGCCTTCACAAAAATCGCCACGTCCCAGCCCGTTCTCGAAGGAGCCGCACGATGATCAAGCGATGGACGACCATGGCCGCCGTGAGTGCGGTGGCGGCGTTGATGCTGAGCGCCTGCGGCGGTTCGGATTCCGGGAGCGGCACACCCAGCGCGGCACCGACCGACAAGGTGCTGCACCTTTCGTTCCTGCAGGACCCCGGTCAGCCACCCGACCCTGACATCTACTACGCCGGCCAGGGCCTGCTGCTGACCACCAATATCTACGAGGGGCTGCTGCAGTACCAGGCGGGAACCGACAAGCCCGTATTGGAACCTCTGCTGGCCACCGAGTGGAAAGCATCGCCGGACAACAGAGTGTTCGATTTCAAGCTGCGCCAGGGCGTCAAGTTCCATGACGGCACCCCGTTCACCGCGGAGGCCGTCAAGGCGTCGTTCGATCGCAGGCTGGCGGTCAACCAGGGGCCGGCCTACATGGTCAAGGACGTGGAATCGGTTACCCCACACGGTGATTACGACGTCACCATCACGCTGAAGGCGCCCAACGCGGCCTTCCTCGACTACCTGGCGTGCGCCTACGGGCCCAGGATGCTGAGTCCTCAGGGCCTGCAGCAGAACGCGGGCACCGATCACGCACAGAGCTATCTGACGAATCACGATCTGGGGACCGGCCCGTACACGCTCACCGCGGCGGAGGTCGGATCGCGCTATGCGCTGGCGTCATTTCCGGAGTACTGGGGTGCCAAGCCGTACTTCGAGAAGGTCGAGATGCCGGTGATCACCGACGTTTCGGCCCAACAACTCCAGTTCAACAACGGGCAGCTCGCCGCGATCCTGCATGACCTGCCCTCGTCAGCGGTCCAGTCGTACCTGGACAACAAGGCGTTCGCCAATTACTCGCTGCCGACCATGATGTCCAACTACCTGTACGTGAACCCACACAAGGGCATGATGGCCGACGCCAAGAACCGCACTGCGGTGCTGCAGGCGATCAACGTCGACGAGCTGGTCAAGCAGACGTACTTCGGGCGCGGTGATGTGGCCGGACAGATCTATCCGCCCAACATGATGGCCTCGGACTTCGCCAATCAGGCTGTGGCTCACGATCCGTCGGTGCTCAGCGGCATCGCAGGGGGACTGCCCGCCGACCAGAAAGCGATCACGATCGGCTACGACTCGAGCAATCCCGACAATCAACTGGTCAGCAATCTGCTTCAGACACAGCTTGCCGCTGCAGGATTGACCGCCAAGGTACAGGCCTACCCGACGTCAGAAATCTACGGTTGGGTCGGCACCGACGGTCAATCGGCTCCGGAGATCTTCACCGCGCTGGCGTGGCCCGACGCCCCGTCGCCGTACACCTGGGGACACATCACGTGGGATGCCGACGGCGGCCTGAACTACCTGGGCTGCTCGGCACCGCCGGTCACCGAGGCGTTGGCCGGTGGCCTGCCCACCGGTGACTCCGCGGTGTTCTCGCGGGCCGGGCTGGAAGCGGTGAAGACCGGCTGCTGGCTCAACATCGCCGACGTCAACGACTTCATGGTGGCCCAGCCCTGGCTCAAGGGTGTCGAACAGTCCCACGTGGTTACCAACCCCAACTCGTTGCGGCTCGCCGCGCTGTCGGTGGGCTGATGGCGACGCTGGTCCGCAAGAGCGGAGTCCGCCACATCATTCTGCTCACCCTGGGTTGGGAGGAACTGCCGAAATCGGTGTCGGTGTACGGAGCGCCGGCCGCGGAGCGCATGCGCGAACCCGTTCCGGGCGTGCTGCTTCAGACCGATGGCGGCTGGGTGCTGCTCGACACGGGGTTCAACACCGCACTCGTGCGTGACCCCGCGTTGTATCGCCGGTTCTTCCCGACCGTGGAGTACCGACCGGTGCTCCCGGGGCCCGGCGAGCCGATCGAGCAACGGCTCGCCGAGGTCGGAGTCGACTTCGAAGACATCCACACCGTCGCGGTGAGCCATCTGCACCACGACCATGCCGGTGGGCTGAAGCTGTTCGCCGGCAAGGTCCCGGTGCACGCCCAACGCCGTGAGCTCGAATACGGTCTGTCCAACCACCCTGAGCCGGAACGCAATGCGATCGTCCGGGTGGACTTCGACGATCCGAACATCGACTGGCGGCTGGCCGACGGCGAGGCCACGATCGCACCCGGCATCACCGCGATCCCGACGTACGGACACACGCCGGGGCATCAGAGTTTCGCGGTGGAGCTCGATGAGTCAGTCGGCGGCGGCGGGTTCGTGTTCGCATTCGATGCCGCAGATCTCACGGAGAACATCGAGCACGAACTCCCGATCGGCGGGTTCATCGACGTCGATCCCGAGGAAACGGTCGAACCGATCCGCAAGCTCAAGAAGCTGGCGCGCGACAAGGGATATCAGTTGATTCCCGGCCATGACCCGGAGGTGTGGCCCGGGCTGACCGAGCACTTTCACGAGCGCTTCGGGCCGGTTCCGCACGGGCTGGAACAGGAATTCTCATGAAGCCGGTGATGGCCGCGGAGTGTGCCGGACTGTGGCGGCGCACCCTGCTGATCGAGGCCGACGGATCACGTGACACCGGGACAGACATCGCGTGGTTGCAGGCCGGCAGCGCCTACGTCGACTCTCGGGGCTTCGGCGGTGAGCTGGTCCAGCGCGGCACCGTCTTCTCCTGGCGCCGTGATGTCGAGCTGGTGCCGTCGGGCCCGGCTCCCGACGAGGGTGAGATGCGTTGGGAAGGAGACACTCTGATCGAGACCGGGGTGCATGAAGACTACGTCGAGCACTGGGTGCGGGAGCTCGGTCCGACGACTCCGCGTGGCGGGTACTTCCTGCGGGCACCCGACGGAGGCCAGGCCATCCTGGTGCGGGTCGGCCCGATCTTCGCGTGGCTGGGCGCCGGTGAGGTGGTGATCGACACGGTGGGCGGGCCGCGATGGGCCGCACTCGCAATCGACTTGGAAGGTCAGCAGATTCAGGCCAACGGCGTGCGCTGGGTCGTGGAACGAACCGAAGGGACAGTGAATCTGTGAGTGGCACATCATCGTTGGCGGCGTTCATGTCCGTGCCGATCGTCGACATCAGTGGGCTGCGTTCGGCCCGGCGCGAAGAGCGGGAACGGGTCGCGGCCGAGATCGGCACGGCGGCCCGAGAGGTCGGCTTCTTCTACATCAGCGGATCCGGCATCGAGGAAGCGGTATTCGACCGGATGCTCACTGCCACCAAGCAGTTCTTCGCCCTGCCGCTGGAGGAGAAGATGCGCAGCTACATCGGGCTGTCCCAGTGTCACCGCGGTTACGTCCCGGTGGGGGAGGAAGGTCTCGAATCCGACAGCCCGCCCGACCTGAAGGAAGCCTTCGACACCGCACTGGACCTGCCGGCCGACGACCCCGACCATCTGGCGGGCAACCCGATGCTCGGACCGAACACCTGGCCGGATCTCCCCGGATTCGCCGAAGCGGTGACGGCCTACTACCAGGCTGTGATCGATGTTGGCCGGCAACTGTTGTGGGCGTTCGCGGTGGCGCTGGGGGAGGACCCCGAGGTGTTCTCCCGGCACACCACGAAAACGCCCAGCCAACTGCGGTTGATGCACTACCCGTACAACGCCGACGCGCAGGACGGACAGGGCATCGGCGCGCATACGGACTACGAGTGCTTCACGCTGCTCAAGCCCACCGCGCCCGGCCTAGAGGTGCTCAACGGCGCCGGCGAGTGGATCGACGTGCCACCGGTGGACGGGACGTTCGTCGTCAACATCGGCGATCTACTCGAACTGTGGACCAACGGAACATTCGTGGCGACCAGTCACCGGGTGCGCCGCGTCGCGCAGGAGCGCTATTCGTTCCCGCTGTTCTTCAACGTCGACTATCACACCGAGGTGAAACCGCTGCCCCGGTTCGTCACGGGCGACGGCTCGCAGCGTCCGGCGCTGCGAGCCGGTGAGCATCTGTTCGCCCAGACCGCGCAGACCTTCACGTATCTGCGCCGCCGCATGCAGGCCGGGGAACTGGTGCTACCCGACGGGTCGCTGGCCACCGGCCAATTCGGCCAACAGGCCGTGTACGGAGTCGACGGCCGGATCAGTTGATCGGGGCGTTCACCCAGCGCAGGTCATCAAGGATGCCGCGGGCGGCCACGATGTTCTGCCCGGTCTGCCAGACCTCGTTGTTCACCACGAACACCCGGTTGTCCTTGGCCGCCGACAGGGCCCGCCAGGCCGGGCTTTCCAGGATCTTGGGTGCGTTGTCCTTGGCTGCCGCGGACGCGAACGAGACGTAGACGATATCCGCGTCGGCGCTGCGGTAATCGGCGTCGGCGGTGCCGAGCTCCTCGTAGGGTTTGTCGGTAAACCGTTGCGCGGCAGGGCGATCCAATCCCACCGCGGCCAGCACGCTGCCAGCGAAGGTGTCGGCGCCATACACCCGGACACTGTTCTCGGTCAGTTGCACCACCGAGGCCTGGAAGTGCCCGGCGTCGTTCTGCGCGCCGGTATCGCGGGCGGCGTCGTCGAACTTCGCGATCAGGTCGGCCGCGGCGTCCCGGCGACCGGTCGCCTCACCCACCGCGCGCAGTGTGTCGCGCCAGGCGGCCCCGGGCGCCCCGGTGAACACGGTCGGGGCAATCGCCGACAGCGCGCCGAACGATGCAGGGGTGAGGCTCGCGGAACCGAGGATCAGCTCCGGGTTGGCCGACTTGATGGCCTCGAGGTCCGGCGCGTTCCGGGAACCTGCCGGGGCGACCCCGTGCACGACGGCCCCCAGATAGGAGGGCTGCTCGGACGAACCATCCGGAAGTGCCGCCGCGACGATGCGCGACTGCAGGCCCAGCGCGCACAGCGCATCCAGTTGGTCCCCGGACAGCGCGATGATGCGCTGCGGGTCGCCACGCACCTCGGTGGACTCCGGAATATCGGCACCTTCGGCGCGCGCGTTGCGGACCTCTCGTGCCGACTGATCGGCGGCGGCCGGCTCGGCCGCGCAGGATTCGTCGGGGCGGCGCTGATTACCCAGCACGCCGGCGTCGGCGATCTTGGTGACACTGGTGGTCATCGACGTCTGCGCCTGTTGCGTCTGCTCGGCAGAGCCGCACCCACTGGCGAGTGTCGCGGCCGCGGCGATCACCGCGACGGTGGCGCGGGGTCGGTTGGTCAGCACCGGGCGACGGTAGCATTCATCGTCTTATCGCTGGTCAGGGCCTCGCGGCTGAAAGTCGCGACTCCAGGGAGCGACTCAGTACGACGGTTTGTAGGACCCACGGGCGCACAGGCCGCCGGGAGCGTTAGGATTCAGGTCGATATGCGGGATTTCCCGACGAATCTTTGGAGGATCTCTTGGTAGCCGAAGCGCCCCCAATCGGAGAACTCGAGGCACGTCGTCCTTTTCCGGAACGGATGGGCCCCAAGGGCAACCTGATCTACAAGCTCATCACGACGACCGATCACAAGTTGATCGGCATCATGTACTGCGTCGTCTGCTTCGCCTTCTTCTTCATCGGCGGTCTGATGGCGCTGTTCATGCGTACCGAGCTGGCGATGCCTGGGTTGCAGTTCCTGAGCAATGAGCAGTTCAACCAGCTGTTCACCATGCACGGCACGGTGATGCTGCTGTTCTACGCGACCCCGATCGTGTTCGGGTTCGCCAACCTGGTGCTCCCGCTGCAGATCGGCGCGCCCGATGTGGCGTTCCCGCGGCTGAACGCGCTGTCGTTCTGGCTGTTCCTGTTCGGCGCGCTGATCGCCCTGGGCGGCTTCATCACGCCGGGCGGTGCCGCGGACTTCGGTTGGACGGCCTACTCGCCGCTGACCGACGCCATCCACTCGCCGGGTGCCGGCGGTGACCTGTGGATCCTGGGTCTGGCCGTCGGTGGTCTGGGCACCATCCTCGGTGGCGTCAACATGATCACCACCGTGGTCTGCATGCGTGCGCCCGGTATGACGATGTTCCGGATGCCGGTGTTCACCTGGAACATCCTGGTGACCTCGATCCTGGTGCTGATCGCGTTCCCGATCCTGACCGCCGCGCTGTTCGGTCTGGCCGCCGACCGCCACCTGGGCGCGCACATCTACGACCCGTCCAACGGCGGTGTCCTGTTGTGGCAGCACCTGTTCTGGTTCTTCGGTCACCCCGAGGTGTACATCATCGCGCTGCCGTTCTTCGGCATCGTGTCCGAGATCTTCCCGGTGTTCAGCCGCAAGCCGATCTTCGGTTACACCACGCTGATCTACGCGACCATCAGCATCGCGGCCCTGTCGATCGCGGTGTGGGCGCACCACATGTACGCCACCGGCGCGGTCCTGCTGCCGTTCTTCTCCTTCATGACGTTCCTGATCGCGGTCCCGACCGGCATCAAGTTCTTCAACTGGATCGGAACGATGTGGAAGGGCCAGTTGACGTTCGAGACGCCGATGCTGTTCTCGGTCGGCTTCCTGATCACCTTCCTGCTGGGTGGCCTGTCGGGCGTGCTGCTGGCCAGCCCGCCGATCGACTTCCACGTCACCGACAGCTACTTCGTCATCGCGCACTTCCACTACGTGCTCTTCGGCACCATCGTGTTCGCCACCTACGCGGGCATCTACTTCTGGTTCCCGAAGATGACCGGACGTCTGCTCGACGAGCGCCTGGGCAAGCTGCACTTCTGGCTGACCTTCATCGGCTTCCACCTCACCTTCCTGGTGCAGCACTGGGTCGGTAACGAGGGCATGCCGCGCCGCTACGCCGACTACCTGCCCAGCGACGGCTTCACCACGCTCAACGTCGTCTCCACGATCGGTGCCTTCGTCCTGGGCATCTCGACCCTGCCGTTCGTGTGGAACGTGTTCAAGAGCTGGCGCTACGGCGAGCCGGTGACGGTCGATGACCCCTGGGGTTACGGCAACTCGCTGGAGTGGGCGACCTCCTGCCCGCCGCCGCGGCACAACTTCACCGAGCTGCCCCGAATCCGTTCGGAGCGACCGGCGTTCGAGCTGCACTACCCGCACATGGTCGAGCGGATGCGCGCCGAGGCCCACGTGGGCCGCGCGCATCACCCAGAGCTCGAGTCTGCGGACCGCTCCAGCTGACGGGTGGCAGCATCCGGGGGTGAGCACGTCGAGGATGTTTCGATGACCGGTGCTCCACGAGAGCGCTCGTCAGTACTGATCACCGTCACCGGAGTCGATCAGCCCGGTGTCACATCGGCGCTGTTCGAGGTGCTCGCCCGCCATCAGGTGGATCTCCGCAACGTCGAACAGGTCGTGGTCCGCGGCCGGCTCACCTTGGGTGTGCTGGTCGCGGCACCGGTCGAGTTGGTCGACGGCGATGCGCTGCGCAGTGACGTCGAGACGGCGATCCACCGGCTCGGCCTGGACGTCACGATCGAGCGCAGTGACGACATGCCTGTCATGCGCGAGCCGTCGACCCACACGATCGTGGTGCTGGGCCGTCCGATCACTGCTGAGTCGTTCAGCGTGGTGGCCCGTGCGGTCGCAGGTCTGGGCGTCAACATCGACACGATCCGCGGGGTGTCCGACTACCCGGTGACGGGCCTGGAACTCCGTGTGTCGGTGCCTGCGGGGGCCGCGTACAGCCAGCTGCAAACGGCGTTGGCCCAGGTGGCGGTCGACGAAGGTGTCGACATCGCGCTCGAGGATTACAGCCTGGCACGGCGGGCCAAGCGGCTCATCGTCTTCGACGTCGACTCCACGCTGATCCAGGGCGAGGTCATCGAGATGCTGGCCGCCCGGGCCGGCATGGAAGCCCAGGTGGCCGCCGTCACGGAAGCCGCGATGCGCGGCGAACTGGATTTTGCCGAATCGCTGCACCGCCGGGTCGCGACCCTGGCCGGTTTGCCGGCCTCGGTGCTCGACGATGTCGCCGATCAGGTGGAGTTGACGCCCGGCGCCCGGACAACCATCCGGACCCTGCGGCGGCTCGGCTTTCACTGCGGCGTGGTGTCGGGCGGTTTCCGCCAGGTCATCGAGCCACTGGCGCACGAACTCATGCTGGACTACGTGGCGGCCAACGAACTGGAGGTCGTCGACGGCAAGCTGACCGGACGGGTCATCGGCCAGGTCATCGACCGACCGGGTAAAGCCAAGGCACTGCGCGATTTCGCCCAGCAGGTCGGCGTGCCCATGGAACAGACCGTGGCCGTGGGGGACGGGGCCAATGACATCGACATGCTGGCGGCAGCCGGCCTCGGCGTCGCCTTCAACGCCAAACCTGCGTTGCGTGAGGTCGCCGACGCGTCGCTGAGCCATCCCTACCTGGACACCGTGCTGTTCATCCTCGGCGTCACCCGCGGTGAGATCGAGGCCGCCGACGCCCAGGACGGCATGCTGCGTCGCGTCGAGATCCCCGAGGACTGACGTCGGGAAGGGTGAACCGGCAGGCACCCTGAAGTAGGGTGTGGGCATGGCGAACCTGAAGCACACGGTCGTGGTTGGCGCGTTCGCCGTTGCGGCAGTCCTGGGACAGTTGGCGGTCGCGGCCCCGGCGGAGGCCAAGCGGTGCCCGTCGGGAACGGTGCAGACCAAGTTCGAGGGTGTGTGCGTGGCCGGTTCGTCCGGCGGCGGGATGGGTGCAGTGGCACCGCCGGTGATGGCGCCCAGCGCCGGGGGGACCAACATCACGAACCAGCCGGGCCAGCTGCCGACGGTAAACGGGATTCCGTGCACCATCGAGCACTACAGCACGTGCTACGCGATGTCGCAGCAGCCTTGATCGCTGACTAGACCACCAGCGTCTGCGGTTGCGCGCTGAGCGTGCCGGTGATGCTGTGCCAGGCCCGCACCAGCAGGTGCACCGCCTCTTCCAGTTCGGATTCCGGGAGCGCATAGGGCAGCCGGATGAACCGTTCCAGCGTGCCGTCCACCCCGAACCGCGGGCCGGCGGGCACATCCAGGCCCAGCCGCATCGCGGCGGCCGACAACGCGGTGCTCATCGGCGCGGGCAGCTTCACCCACAGCGACATCCCGCCGCGGCCGTGCCCGGGCTGCCAGTCCGGAAGCTCACGGGCCAGCAGCGCCACCAGGAACTCCCGACGGACGCGCAGGATCTCGCGCCGTTCCGGTAGTACCTCGGCGTGCATCTCGAGTAGCTTTGCCGCGGCGAGTTGTTCGAGGATCGGGGTACCGAGGTCCACCGAAGGCCGGATGGCGGCGATGGTGGCCAGCGTGCCGCGCTCGGCGCGAATCCAGCCGACCCGCAGACCGCCCCAGAACGATTTCGACATCGAGCCGATGGTCAGCACCAGATCGTTGCGGGGGACCGAGGCCGCCAGCGGTTCGGGAGGCGCCTCGTCAATCCACATGTCGATGATCGATTCGTCGACGATGGTGCGGGTGCGCGTGTCGGAAATGATCTGCCCCAACCGCTTTCGCTCCGCTGCGGGCATGGTGAAACCGGTCGGGTTGTGACTGTCGGGAACCAGGTAGGCCAGGCTCGGGGCGAGCTGCCGCAGCGCGGCCTGTACGGCATCGAGCTCCCAGCCGTCCCCGGTGAGTGCGACAGGCACCGCCCGCGCTCCCGCGGTCGAGATCGCCGACAGCGCGCCGTGATAGGTGGGTTGCTCGACGAGTACCCGGTCGCCGGGCTGGGTGTGGCTGGCCAGGATCAGCCCGATCGCGTGCTGGGCTCCGCTGGTCACCATGATCTGGCTCGGATCGGTGGGTAGTCCTCTGGCGCAATATCTTTCGGCAATCGCCGCGCGAAGCGGTCCGACACCCATCAGTTCGTGACCGGGCTCGCGCAGATACGGCGCGATATCGCGAGCGGCTTCGGCGAACGCCTCCAGTACAGCGGTGCCGGGCGCGGACAGGGCGGCGGCGGCCAGGCTGACCGTGGGTGTGGTGGCGTCGGGCCCGATGTGGCCGGCGGCCGGCAGGGCGGTGATGCTGCGGGCCCCGCGGCGGGCGTGCAGGTAGCCGTCGTCGCGCAACTGGGCGAAGGCGGCGGTGACCGTCGTGCGCGACACCCGCAACGACTCGGCCAGCGCCCGTTCGCTGGGAATGCGTGACCCGACCGGGACCCGGCCGTCCACGATGAGCAGCCGGATGGCGTCGGCCAGGCCGAGATAGGCGGGGCCACTTTGGCTGGAGGTGCGCCAGTTACCCAGTTCGCGGGCCAACAGGTCCACGTCGAGGGCTCTAGCCGCCATATCCATCGACATAATGAGGCCAGTATGTGTCAACTGGATATTGAATGGCAAGCCAGATGGTCGAGATCATGGGTGCATGGCCCGGAACTGGATTTCCCGACTGGCGGAGAATCTCCGCCGTATGTACGACCCCGGCAACTACCCCGGAGACCGCGACGTGGACGCCCGCCGGGTGCGCAGCGAGCTCGACGCGATCCGCGTCCGATTCCCTGACCACGCATGAGGACCGCATTCAAACGCGGTGCCCTGCTCCTGATCGGCCTGTGCGGCTACGGCGCGTCGATGGCGATGATGGTGCGTGCCGGGCTCGGCCTCGATCCGTGGGACGTCTTCCACCAGGGCCTGACCCGGCACACCCCGCTGTCCCTCGGAATGGCCTCGGCCGTCGTCGGCGTCGTCGTCCTGCTGGCCTGGATCCCGTTGCGGAACCGGCCCGGGATCGGGACCGTCGCCAACGTCATCGTCATCGCCGTCATGGTGGACGCGACGCTGGCCATCCTGCCCGCGCCGTCGGCGATGCCGGTGCGCATCGCGATGATGACCGGCGCCGTCGTGCTCAACGCCATCAGCACCGTGCTCTACATCGGCGCCGGCCTGGGCCCCGGACCCCGGGACGGCCTGATGACCGGACTCGTCGCCCGCACCGGGTTGTCGGTGCGTCTGGTGCGCACCGGAATTGAGGCGACCGTGCTGGCGGTGGGCTGGCTGATGGGCGGCACCGTCGGGATCGGCACCGTCATCTACGCGTTCGGGATCGGGCCGCTCGTGCAGCTGTTCCTGCGGCTGATGCCACGGTCGTTGTTGTTCCACGATTTCAGCGGCGGACGTGCCCGGGCGGATCGGGAACCGGTCACTACGATGAGCGAGTGGCCTCAGGGGAACGTACCGACTCGACAATCGGCGACGACGAAGACGGAACCGACCCCGACCTCTTGATCGACTTCGCCAGGGTGAGCCTGCGGCGTGGCGGCAACACCCTCGTCGGGCCCATCACCTGGGCCGTCGAACTCGACGAACGCTGGGTGGTGATCGGCCCCAACGGGGCGGGCAAGACCTCGCTGCTGCGGATCGCCGCCGCCACCGAACATCCGTCATCAGGCACCGCCTACGTGCTCGGTGAACGGTTGGGGCGCACCGACATGTCCGAGCTGCGGGCCCGGGTCGGCCTGAGCAGCTCGGCGCTGTCCCAGCGGATCCCCGACACCGAGGTGGTGCGCGACCTGGTGGTGTCGGCGGGCTACGCCGTTCTGGGCCGCTGGCGCGAGGATTACGAGGACGTCGACTACGCGCAGGCCATCGACATGCTGGAAAGCGTCGGTGCCGAACATCTTGCCGAACGGGCCTACGGGACCCTGTCGGAAGGTGAGCGCAAACGGGTCCTGATCGCCCGGTCACTGATGACCGACCCCGAACTTCTGCTGCTCGACGAGCCGGCGGCCGGGCTCGACCTGGGCGGCCGCGAGGAGCTGGTAGCCCGGTTGACCGATCTGGCTGCCGACCCCGATGCGCCGGCCATGGTGTTGGTCACCCATCATGTCGAGGAGATTCCGGTCGGGTTCAGCCACGCGCTGATCCTGTCGGAGGGCAAGGCGGTGGCCTCGGGTCTGCTGACCGAGGTGTTGACTGCTGAGAACCTCTCCAAGGCGTTCGGTCAGTCGATCGCCCTGGACACGATCGACGGGCGCTACTTCGCCCGGCGAACCAGGACCCGAGCGGCGCACAGGAGGCGTGAATGAGCAGCAGTACCCCCGACGATCCACTGGTGCCCCGGCCGGCGGCCACGGTGATGCTGGTCCGCGATGTGCACTGCGGAGGTGCGCCGGATATCGAAGTCTTCATGATGCGTAGGCATGCGGCGATGGAGTTCGTCGCCGGGGTGATGGTGTTCCCGGGCGGGGGAGTCGACGACCGCGACCGCAATGCCGACATCGCCTGGTTCGGACCCGAACCGGACTGGTGGGCACAGCGGCTCGGCGTGGACACCGGGCTGGCCGAGGCGCTGGTATGCGCCGCGGCCCGCGAGACCTTCGAGGAATCCGGCGTGTTGTTCGCCGGGCCGCACAGCGGACCAGGCGACCCGGGCATCGTGTCCGACGCCTCTGTGTATGGCGAGGCGCGTGCCGCCCTGGCCAACCACTCACTGTCCTTCGCCGATTTTCTGCGGGACGAGAAACTCGTGCTGCGCGCCGACCTGCTGCGGCCATGGGACAACTGGATCACTCCCAAAGAGGAACGCACCCGCCGCTACGACACGTTCTTCTTCGTCGGCGCCCTGCCCGAGGGCCAGCGGGCCGACGGCGAGAACACCGAGACCGACCGGGCGTTCTGGAGCACCCCGCAAGCCGGTCTCGACGACTTCGAGCAGGGCAACTCGTTCCTGCTGCCGCCGACCTGGACCCAGCTCAACTCCCTCCACGGCCGTTCGGTCGCCGACGTGCTGGCGACCGAACGCAAGATCGTCGCCACCGAACCCAACCTCTCCCTCGGCGAGGGGAGCTGGCAGATCGAGTTCTTCGACAGCGGCCGGTACAACGCGGCCAGGAACCACCGGGCCCCGCTGGGCCGCGGCGGGGCGGCCGGGGAATCGGTTCAGTGAACGAGTTCGTCAACGCGATCACCGGGGCGGCGCCGGAGCAGGACCGTATAGGCACCCTGATGCTGTCGCGGCCACCCACCAATGCCCTGACCCGGCAGATGTACCGCGAGATCATCGCGGCGGCCCACGAGCTGGGTGAGCGCACCGACATCTCGGTGGTGATCCTGTTCGGCGGGCATGAGATCTTCTGCGCCGGCGATGACGTTCCCGAACTGCGCACGCTGAACACGGGTGAGGCCGCCGCCGCCGACGCTGCGCTACGCCAGTGCATCGAGGCCGTGGCCGCCATCCCCAAGCCCACGGTGGCCGCGATCACCGGCTACGCGCTGGGCAGCGGGCTGAGCCTGGCGATGGCCGCAGATTGGCGGGTCAGCGGCGACAACGTCAAATTCGGTGCAACGGAGATCCTGGCCGGTCTGGCGCCCCGCGCCGGCGGCGGTGCGCGGCTGGCCAAGGTCGTCGGGGCCAGCAAGGCCAAGGAACTCGTGTTCAGCGGCCGGTTCGTCGGCGCCGAGGAGGCGCTGGAACTCGGGCTGATCGACCAGATGGTGGCACCCGACCACGTCTATGACGAGGCACTGGCCTGGGCGCGGCGATTCGTCGACCATCCGGTGGACGTGTTGGCCGCGGCGAAGGCCGCCGTCGACGGAGTGGTGGACCGGCCCTGACGCCCACCCCACCCGGGCCGTTAGGCTGCCCTGCATGACTGACATCAAGGATTCCGGCGCCGACGTTGACGCGGCGGTCGATGTAGCTGGCATGCCGACTCCTAACCCGCACGCCACGGCCGAACAGGTCGAGGCCGCGATGCACGACAGCAAGCTCGCGCAGGTGCTCTACCACGACTGGGAAGCCGAGACCTACGACGAGAAGTGGTCGATCTCCTACGACCAGCGGTGTATCGACTACGCCCGCGGCCGGTTCGACGCGATCGTCCCCGAATCCGAGCAGCGCGAGCTGCCGTACGACCGGGCCCTCGAGCTGGGCTGCGGTACCGGGTTCTTCCTGCTCAACCTGGTCCAGTCCGGTGTGGCGCGGCGCGGTTCGGTGACCGATCTGTCCCCGGGCATGGTCAAGGTCGCCACCCGCAACGGTCAGTCGCTCGGCCTGGACATCGACGGGCGGGTCGCCGACGCCGAGGGCATCCCCTACGAGGACAACACGTTCGATCTGGTGGTCGGGCACGCCGTGCTGCACCACATCCCCGACGTCGAACTCTCGCTGCGTGAGGTGGTCCGGGTGCTCAAGCCCGGCGGCCGTTTCGTGTTCGCCGGTGAGCCCACCACGGTCGGCAACAAGTACGCCCGGGAGCTGTCCACCCTGACCTGGCACGCCACCACCAACCTGACCAAGCTGCCCTGGCTGAGCGGCTGGCGCCGTCCCCAGGCCGAACTCGACGAGTCCTCCCGCGCCGCGGCGCTGGAAGCCGTCGTCGACCTGCACACCTTTGATCCGGCCGATCTGGAGCGGATGGCCACCAACGCCGGTGCGGTCGAAGTGCGCACCGCCAGCGAGGAATTCACCGCGGCGATGCTGGGCTGGCCGGTCCGCACCTTCGAGGCCGCGGTGCCGCCGGGGCGTCTGGGTTGGGGCTGGGCCAAGTTCGCGTTCAACAGCTGGACCACGCTGAGCTGGGTCGACTCCAACGTGTGGCGCCGCGTGGTGCCCAAGGGCTGGTTCTACAACGTGATGGTCACCGGGGTCAAGCCGTCATAGTGTTCGATCCCGCCGACGTCGCATATCTGCGGTCGCAGGCGGGAGCACAGGCCCTGGATGAGGTGGCCGGGCGCCGCCTCACCGGGGCCAGCCTGGTCAGCGACATCGCCGCTGTCCGAACACAATTCGGTGATCACGCCGGAATTCTGGTGGAGACCGTACAGCTGAGGCGTCGGGCCGCGGCCAAGTTCGACGACCCGGGGCAGTGGCTGTTCACCGACGAGGCGCTGCAACAGGCCACGGCTGCGCCGGTGGCCGCGCATCGGGCCCGCCGGCTGGCCGGGGCCCGGGTGCACGATGCCACCTGCTCGATCGGCAGTGAGCTTGTGGCACTGCGTGATTGCGCAGCACAGCTGGTCGGCAGCGACCTCGATCCGGTGCGGCTGGCGATGGCCGCAAACAATCTTGATGACGGCGGCCCCGCTGTCCCACTGTGCCGTGCCGACGCGCTGGCGCCGGTCACCCGCGACACGGTGGTGATCATCGATCCGGCCCGCCGGTCGGGCGGACGGCGCCGATTCGACCCACGGGCCTACACCCCGGCGCTCGACGCGGTCCTGGACGTCTACCGCGACCGGGACCTCGTGGTGAAATGCGCTCCGGGAATCGATTTCGATGCGCTCACCGAGATGGGGTTCGGCGGTGAGATCGAGGTGACTTCGGTCGGGGGCAGCGTGCGCGAAGCCTGCCTGTGGTCGCCCGGTCTGACCGAACCCGGTGTACGCCGGCGGGCCAGCATGCTCGAAACCCGTGAAGAGATCAGCGACGCCGAACCCGACGACTGTTCCGTGGCCCCGGCGGGGCGCTGGATCGTCGACCCCGACGGTGCGGTGGTGCGTGCCGGGTTGGTACGCCACTATGCGGCGCGGCACGGCCTGTGGCAGCTCGACCCCGATATCGCCTACCTGTCCGGTGACGAGTTGCCCGCCGGGGTGCGCGGTTTCGAGGTCCTCGAGCAGCTGCATTTCCAGGAGCGGCGGTTGCGCGCCGCACTGGCGGCCCGGTCGGTAGGGGCGCTGGAGATTCTGGTTCGCGGCCTGGACGTGGATCCCGATGCGTTGCGGGCCCGGATGCGGCTGCGTGGCACCGAGCACCTGGCGGTGGTGATCGCGCGGCTCGGTTCCGGGGCGGCCAGCCGGGCAACGGCATTCATTTGTCGCCCGTCGCGATAACCGCCAAGTAACCTGGTCCCAAACACGCCGGTGGTTCAACCGGTGTGAGTTGATCGCCTGCGAGGACGACTGACGATGCGAATTCCCCCTGTGACAGCGCTGCTGGCAGCCGGTGCGCTGCTCGGCTGGCTCGGCATATCGGTGGCAGCTGCGCAGTCGGCCTGCGCCGACCTCGGCGGAACCGTCGACGGCGACGAGATCTGTCAGGTGCACACCGCGAATGCCACCTACACACTGGATTACACGTTCCCGCTCGGGTACCCCGATCAGCAGGCTGTCGCCGGTTACCTGATCCAGACCCGCGACGGCTTCGTCAACGTGTCGGGAATGCCCGGCTCACGCGATCAGCCCTACGTCCTGGACGCCAAGGGCACCGCCTACAGCTCCGGGACGCCTGCTCGCACCCAGAGCCTGGTTTTCGAGGTGTATCAGAACGTCGGTGGCGCCCACCCGCAGACTTGGTACAAGACGTTCAACTACAACGTGGCCACGCGGGCACCGATCACCTTCGACACCCTGTTCAAGCCGGGCTCCAAGCCGTTGGACGTGATCTTCCCGATCGTCCAGCGCGAATTGCAGAAACAGTCCGGCGTCGAACTGGCGATCCCGTCGACCGTCGGACTGGACCCGGTGCACTACCAGAACTTCGCGATCACCGACGACTCGGTGATCTTCTACTTCGGGCAGGGCGAACTGCTGCCGGAGGCCGCCGGAGCCAGCCAGGCCAACGTCCCGCGGTCAGCCGTGGCGGCACTCCTGGCCTGACGCGCGAGATCGCGCCTGACGCGTGATCAGGCCGGCGCGAACCCGTACACCTGGCCGTCACTGGTCGCGGTGACGATCCGATGGTCGTTCCCGATCGATACCCCGACGGGCCAGCCGGTGGCCTCCGGAACGGGATAGGCATTGAGGGTGTGCCCGTCGGAGGTGTCGAACACCAACAGGGTCTGGCCGTGTCCGCCCTCGCGGGCAACCGTGTAGCCGACACCGTCCGCGCGACTCGATGTGGTCAGCGGGACCACATCGTCCCGGGTCCAGGCCACCTCGCCGTGGTCTCCGGCATCGCGCACCGCGGTCAGCTTGGCCTCCGGTCCGCCCCCGGCCACGATCAGCCCTTCCGGCGACACGGACGGCGGGGTCTGGGCCAGATAGTTCAGTGGCACCGACCATTTCGGCGAGCCGTCGGCAGAGTTGAGTGCCCACAGCTTCTGGTCACGGCCGTTGACGTACACCGTCGAACCGTCGGCGGACAGTACCGGGCTGGCCAGCGGTCCGCGGCCCACGGCGTTGCTGGTCCATTCCTGGGTCAGAAGAGTGGCCTGGCCGGGGTGGTAGCGCAGCCCCATCAGCACGGGCGCCTCGGCCCCGGGCTGCCACACACTGAGCACTACGAGGCCGGCCTGATGGGAGAAGGCCGGTGCGGCCGCCACCGGGCACCGCGACCGGGCCGGCTGGCAGTCGCCCAGACCACGCTGCGAATCGGTCGGGTCCACACCGGAAACCAGATCCAGCGGTGTTCCCTCGACCGTGCCGCGGTGCCCGTCGAACACCAGCACCTGGCCCAGATGGGTGACCACCAGCAGTTGGCCGTCATCGAGGAGCCGGGGCGTGGTCGGCATGCCGATCACCGGTTGACGCCAGCGGATCCACTGTGTCGGCGGGAAGGACAGGATGGTGCCGGGCTGCCCGACATAGACGTTGTCGAAGCCGTCGAACAGGGGACTGGACCAGCCACCGCCCAGAACCAATCGCGTGCACCAGCGCTGGCGGGCGTTGTTGTCGGCCTCCCACACCATCAACGAACAGCCCCCGGCGGTCTGCGCGTTGACCGCCAGGCGATTATCCGTGCTCAGTGCCACCTGGGCACCCAGCTCACCCTTGACCGACCGGCTCCACTCCAGGCGGAGCGCCTCGGGGCCGCGGGCTCGGATGTAGCTGCTGTTGGCGGCGTCTCCGTACTGCGCTGACCAGCCCTGTGCGGCGTGCGCTTCCACCCAGGAATCGGTGTTCTCGCAACCGGCGAGCAGGCCTGTGAACAGCACCGCGACCGCCAGTGCAAGGTATCGCCGGAACACGATGTCCTTTCGTCGCCGAACACGCATGGGGCAGGTATGAGTGGCCCAGGTGAGGGTACCCGGCCGCGCGGCAGGACCTGGTAACGCGCCTGTTGGCCTCGCGTAGGCTGTCCGGCCATGACGACGATGTGGGGCGCCCCGATTCACAAACGCTGGCGGGGCTCCCGGCTACGTGATCCGCGCCAGGCCGACTTCCTGACCAAGGCGTCGCTGAAATGGGTGATCGACAACCGCGCCTACACCCCGTGGTACCTGGTGCGGTACTGGCGGCTGTTGAAGTTCAAGCTGGCCAACCCGCACATCATCACTCGCGGCATGGTCTTCCTCGGCAAGGGTGTGGAGATCCAGTGCACGCCGGAGCTGGCGCAGATGGAGATCGGTCGCTGGGTTCACATCGGCGACAAGAACACCATCCGCTGCCACGAGGGCTCGCTGCGTATCGGCGACAAGGTGGTGCTGGGCCGCGACAACGTCATCAACACCTACCTCGACATCGAGCTCGGCGACTCCGCGCTGATGGCCGACTGGTGCTACGTGTGCGACTTCGACCACAAGATGGACAACATCGACATGCCCATCAAGGACCAGGGGATCATCAAGGGCCCGGTGCGCATCGGCCCGGACACCTGGATCGCCGCCAAGGTCACCATCCTGCGCAACACCTCGATCGGCCGCGGCTGCGTGTTGGGCGCCCACGCTGTGGTCAAGGGTGAGATCCCCGATTTCTCGATTGCCGTCGGGGCGCCGGCCAGGGTGGTCAAGAACCGCAAGCTGGACTGGGAGACGTCGGCCGCCGAGCGCGCCGAGCTCGCCGCGGCACTGGCCGACATCGAGCGCAAGAAGGCGGCCAACAGCAACTGACCGGGCCGCTCAGGCCCCGTTGCACACCCCGGAATCGCGGATCACGTTCCCGTAGACATTCGCGGTGGCGATGTTGGCGTTGATCACCCCGGCCGGCTGCTGTTTCTGGATCTTGTCGCTGATCTGGGTCAGCTGATACCACAGGTGATAGATCGAATCACCGTTGTACAGCGGTGAATACTGGCTCTGGTCGGGGTAATTGGTGATGTACAGGGTGTGAGCTCGGGGATCGAGGAACGCCGCCGACTGATCGACGTTGGCTTTCACGGCGTTGCCTGCGGCCTGCACGCCGGGTGCGGTCCAATAGTCGTGCTGCCCGCCCAGGAAATTCTGGAAACCCACGATCTGACTCATCAACGTGCCGTATTGGGCGTTGAACCACTGGCAGGACTCACGCTGGGCGTCGATCTGCTCTCCAGTGACGCGCACCTGCCACAGGTTGTAGGGGAACACCGTGTAGTTCGGTGACCAGTCCGAGGGTTGGGGCACGAACGCCGGCAGTGAGGGCGCGGTGCCGTTGGGCTCGGCGGTCGCCGGTGCGGCCAGGCCGAGTGTGAGCGTTGCGCCGACGAAAGCAGCGCAGACCGTACGTAGATGTCGGGGGATCTGGACCACGCCTCGATTGTGCTTGGTCAGTGCGGCGCCGACAGCGGATCGACGATTCTCGCATCCGGCGCCGGCTGAACCGGTCACCGAGCGATCCTGCGGTCAGCAGAAACGCCGCGAACGTGACGTTGTAGGCGTCGATGGTCCATTGCGCACCGGTCACCCCGCCGCCGAGGTCACTGCCGATCGCGGGGAGCGCCAGGTTGACGGCGTTCGCGTCGACCAGGCCGACGAACAGCCCGAGGTAGGCGGCGATCAGCGTGAGGATGGGCGAGCGTTGTGGTGCCATAACCGCACGCTAGGTGCGGAATGGTTCGACGCCGGTCGAATCAGCGGTCGGGCAGGGCGTGCTCGACGATCGGCCGGCGCGGATGTGGCTCCCGCTCGGCACGTTTGGCGGCCAGATAGACCTGGCTGGTCTCGGCGGCCACGGTGTGCCAGTCGAAGTCGGCGCTGAGCCGCTCGCGCGCGGCGATCGCCCGCCGCTGCGCGGCCTCGGGATCGTCGAGCACAGCGCGGACCGCCGCGGCCAGCCCGACCACATCCCGTGGTGCAAAGGACATTCCGGTCTGACCGTCGATCACCGCTTCGCCCAGGCCGCCGACGTTCGAGGTCACCAGCGGGGTTCCGGTGGCCGCGGCTTCCAGTGCCACGATGCCGAACGGCTCGTAGTGGCTGGGCAGCACCGCGGCGTCGGCGGCCTGCAGGGCCTGCAGCAGTTCCTCGTGCCCGAGCCGTCCGACGAACCGGGTCGCCTTGAGCACCTTGTGCTTCCGGGCCTGCTCGATAAGCCACTGCTGCTGGGTTCCGTCGCCGGCGATGGTCAGGGTGGTGCCGGGATGTGCGCGCCGGATACGGGGCAGGGCCGCAATCGCGTCGTGCACACCCTTCTCGTATTCCAGGCGGCCGAGATAGAGCAACTCGGGTGGACCCTGCCGGGGACGTCGCGGCGCGAACGGCCAGAGATCGGCGTCGATCCCGTTGCGGATCACCCTGATCTCGGACAGCTCGGGTCCGAACAGCTCGGTGATCTCATCGCTCATCGACGCCGAACACGTGATCAGCGAATCGGATTCGCGTACCAGCCAGGATTCCACGGCATGCACCTGGCGGCTGATCGGGCCCGAGACCCAGCCGGAGTGCCGACCCGCCTCGGTGGCGTGGATGGTGGAAACCAGTGGCACATCGAAGAATTCGGCCAGGGCGATGGCGGGATGGGCCACCAGCCAATCGTGGGCGTGAACGAGGTCCGGCACCCAGCGGTCGCCCGAATTGTCTTTGACGGCAAGGCCGGTGCGCACCATGGCGTGGCCCATGGCCAGGGTCCAGGCCATCATGTCCGCGCCGAACACGAACTCATGCGGATCCTGGGCGGCGGCCACCACCCGTACTCCCTCGCTGACCTCGTCGGTGGACGGGTGCGTGCTGGGATCGGTGTCGGTGGGCCTGCGGCTGAGCACCACGATCTCGTGTCCGGCTTCGGCCAGCGCGGTGGCCAGGTGGTGCACGTGTCGGCCCAGACCGCCGACGACGACGGGCGGGTACTCCCATGACACCATCAGGATCTTCATGACTGCGTGCCTTCGTGCCGGTGTGCGGAAAGTGCTGAGGGTTGGTGGCGTGTCGGGCGGCAGACACGCAAGCTCGCGCTGATGGTCATTTTGGCAGACGCCGGGCGTCGAGGGCACCGAACAGTCCGTCCGCCTTGTTCCAGCCGTCGGCGAGGCGCTCGGCGTGGTCGCGACGGCCAGAGGCCAGTGCATCGGAGATCTCGCGCGTCGCGTGGGCGTGCAGATGGGCGCGGTAGCGCGCGTAATCGGCGGCCGAATCCTTGCTCACCATGAACGGCCAGTCGCTGGACACGGTCAGCAACGTCTCCCGCAGGATCTGATCGGCCACCCGGTCGCGCGGGGTCGGTGCACCGACCGCGGCATGCTGGGTGAGCGCCTTGTCCACAGTGCTCAGCGCACCGTCGACCACTTCGCTGTTCAGCCGCACCAGATCGGTGACCTTCTCGCCGTTCCAGACCTGCCAGTTCTTGCCCGAACCCCATGAACTGGGCGGCAATTCGACCGGGTCGCCGACGAATCCACCGGCCTTGGCATCCGCCAGCGTGCCCACCTGCACGCCGGCTGCCGGCAGTGCCCGCAGTACCCGGCCCAGCCACTCGGGGCCCTCGTACCACCAGTGCCCGAACAGTTCGGTGTCGAACGCGGCCACCACATGTGCCGGGCGGCCGATCCGCTCGCTCTCGCTGACCAGCCGGCGGCGGACCACTTCGACGAAGTCGGCGACGTGCTCGTCGATCGCACGGTCGGCGCGCTGCGGATCGTAGGGAGCCTTCTCCTCGGACGGGACGTTGCGGCCGGTGACCCGGGCCGGCTTGAGGCCCGTGGTGTGGTCGTAGGTGTGGAAATCCCGGTATGCGGCATGGCCGGGGTAGCCGGACTTCGGCGACCACACGCGGTAGCTGACCTGCAGGTCGCGCCCGAAGGCCACCACGTCGGAGTCACCGACCGGGCGGCCGAGGGAGGTGTCGCCGTGCAGCGACGGGCCGTCCACCATGAAATGCCCGACACCGGCCGCGGCATATCCGGTCTCCATGCCCGGCGCGTACGCGCATTCGGGCGCCCATATTCCGACCGGGGTGTGCCCGAACCGCTGCTGCGCATCGGCCAGGCCTTCGCGCAGTGCGAACTCGCGCAGTCGCGGGTTGAGCAGGGGCTGGAACGGGTGCGACAGGGGACCGCCGAGCAGCTCGATGGTCTCGGCATCGATCAGCTCGCGCAGTAGCCCGCTGGCGCCGTGCCGCCAAAGGGTGGTGAATTGCTCGATGGCCGCGCCGGCCTCGGCGTATTCGCGAACCCCGAACTGCTGCAAGGCTTCTTGACCGCGCAGCGTCGTCGCCTCCTGGGCGCGCAGCTGCCAGTTGGCCAGCCAGTGATGCATGCCTGTGAGGCAGTAGGGGTCATCGAGCTGTGCGGTGACCACCGGCGTCATGCCGAGCGTGATCAGATGGCTGCGGTCCTCTGCGGCCAGACCGCGCAGCACCCGCATCAACGGCAGGTACGCCGCGGCCCAGGACTGGTAGAGCCACTCCTCGCCGACCGGCCAGCGGCCGTGATGGGCCAGCCAGGGCAGATGGGTGTGCAGGACGAGCGTGAACAACCCCGGAACCGGATCGCCGGCGACATCGGGCCGGGGTACAGGTTCGGGTTCGGGGTCGGCAGCGGGATGTGTCACGGCCGCACCGCGATCGCGACCAGGTCCAGGCTGTCGTCAATGTTGCGTTCGTTCGCGGACGTGAGATCGAAGTCATCGATGCTGACGGCGGCCACGTCGGCGAGCAGCTGTTCGGGCCACGGAGCGTCGGCCACGGCCCGCTGCACCTGTGCCTCGATGATCGAGCCGCCGTGCCGCGCGTCGAGTTCGGCCAGCCCGGCGCCGTGAAACACCCCGAGCATCGACTCGACGGTGAAACCGGCGTCGTGCAGCAGTTCGGTCAGCTCCGCGGCATTGAGCTCACGGGTGTGGAACGGGTTCAGCGGGGTGTCGCGACCGGGGGAGAAGGTGATGCGGTTGGGGGTGGAGACCAGGAAAACGCCACCGGGCCGCAGCACGCGGAAACACTCGGAGACGAATTGACCCTGATCCCACAGGTGCTCGATGACCTGGAAATTCACCACGACGTCGACGGACTCGTCCGCGAGGGGCAGCTCGGCCAGGTTGCCGTGCCGGATGTCCACCCGGGGGTAGCGGGCCCGCACGTGTGCCACCGTGGCCTCGTCGTAGTCCAGTGCGACGACGCGGCGCGCCACGTCGGCGATCAGGTCGGCGCCGTAGCCTTCACCGCAGCCGGCCTCCAGGACCTCGCGATCGACGCACCGGCCGGCCAATCGCTGATACACCACCTCATGACGGCGAAACCAGTAATTCTCCTCGGCCAGGCCGGGGATGGTCCGCTCGCCGGTCAGGGGTAGGGCGTTATCCGGGTCGCCAACGAATGCGCTCATTGGAAGGCAGGCTAACCCAGGCGAAGCGGTGGTGGACTATCCGCGAACGGTTCCCTTACCTCAGGGGTGTGGTAGGGGAGGCCGGAATACAAACTTCGACCAGCTATGGTGTTCCTGCGAACCATCAAAAGTTACCGACCGGTAACATGGTGCTAGTTGCCTAGAACGTGATATGAGCCCGGGCCACCGGTCTCATCGAGGAGGACGAACCAGAGTCATGACGAACATCGTGGTCCTGATCAAACAGGTCCCAGACACTTGGTCGGAGCGCAAGCTGTCCGACGGCGATTTCACCCTCGACCGCGAGGCTGCCGACGCCGTGCTCGACGAGATCAACGAGCGCGCCGTGGAAGAGGCGCTGTTGATCAAGGAGCGTGAGGGCGGAGACAGCACGGTCACCGTGCTGACCGCCGGCCCGGAGCGCGCCACCGAGGCGATCCGCAAGGCGCTGTCCATGGGTGCCGACAAGGCTGTACACCTCAAGGACGACGGCCTGCACGGCTCCGACGTGATCCAGACCGGGTGGGCACTGGCCCGCGCGCTGGGCACCATCGAGGGCACCGAGCTGGTCATCGCCGGTAACGAGGCCACCGACGGTGTGGGCGGCGCAGTTCCGGCCGTGATCGCCGAGTACCTGGGCCTGCCGCAGCTCACCCACGTGCGCAAGCTGACCGTCGAGGGCGGCAAGGTCACCGCCGAGCGTGAGACCGACGAGGGCGTGTTCAGCCTCGAGGCCTCGCTGCCGGCCGTGGTGAGCGTCAACGAGAAGATCAACGAGCCCCGCTTCCCCTCCTTCAAGGGCATCATGGCCGCCAAGAAGAAGGAAGTCACCGTGCTCACCCTCGCCGAGATCGGCGTGGAAGCCGATGAGGTCGGTGTTGCCAATGCCGGTTCCAAGGTGCTGTCTTCGACCCCGAAGCCGCCGAAGACCGCCGGCGAGAAGGTGACCGACGAAGGTGACGGCGGCACGAAGATCGCCGAGTACCTGGTTGCCCAAAAGCTGATCTAGCCCACCCACTTCCGAAAGACGTAACGAGAACTCATGGCTGAAGTACTTGTGCTCGTTGAGCACTCCGAAGGCGCATTGAAGAAGGTCAGCGCCGAGCTCATTACCGCCGCCCGCGTGCTGGGCGAGCCTGCCGCTGTTGTGGTGGGCAAGCCGGGCACCGCCGCCCCGCTGGTCGACGGCCTGAAGGCCGCCGGCGCGGCCAAAATCTACGTCGCCGAGTCCGACGACGCGGAGAGCTACCTGGTCACCCCCGTTGTCGACGTGCTGGCCGGACTGGCCGAGACGGCCGCCCCCGCCGGCGTGATCGTCGCCGCCACCGCTGACGGCAAGGAAATCGCCGCCCGCCTGGCTGCGCGTATCGGCTCGGGCCTGCTGGTCGACGTGGTCGAGGTCCGCGAGGGTGCAGTGGGCGTCCACTCCATCTTCGGTGGTGCCTTCACCGTCGAGGCCCAGGTCACCAGTGACACCCCGGTGATCACGGTCCGTCCGGGTGCCATCGAGGCCGCCCCGGCCGACGGTGCCGGCGAGGTCGTCAACGTCGAGGTCCCGGCCCAGGCCGAGAACGCGACCAAGATCACCAAGCGCGAGCCCGCCGTTGCCGGTGACCGCCCCGAGCTCACCGAGGCCAGCGTCGTGGTCGCCGGTGGCCGTGGTGTCGGCAGCGCCGAGAGCTTCTCGGTCGTCGAGGAGCTGGCCGACTCGCTGGGCGGCGCCGTCGGTGCCTCCCGCGCCGCGGTCGACTCGGGCTACTACCCGGGCCAGTTCCAGGTCGGCCAGACCGGTAAGACCGTGTCGCCGCAGCTGTACATCGCCCTCGGTATCTCCGGCGCGATCCAGCACCGCGCCGGCATGCAGACGTCGAAGACGATCATCGCGGTGAACAAGGACGAGGAAGCTCCGATCTTCGAGATCGCCGACCTCGGCATCGTCGGTGACCTGTTCAAGGTCAGCCCGCAGCTGACCGAGGCGGTCAAGGCCCGCAAGGGATAGATCCCCAACGCGTCAACGCAGAACCCCGGTGCACCTGGTGCGCCGGGGTTCTGTGCTGTGTGGGGCAAACGGGCGCACACAACGCGCACCGGGTGTCACGCTTGAAGTGGCGCTCGAGCCCGAGAGCCACTCTCGCGTGACAGGGCGGCGGCACGGTCTGCCGTCCCGACTACGGACTTTCCAGGGTTTGGATCTCGGCCTGCGGTGCCAGTGTTGGTTCTGCCAGCACGTCGAGAAAGGGATTCGCACAATGAAAATCACAGTCATAGGTGCCAGTGGCCAGATCGGCTCGCGGGTCGTGCGGTTGCTCACCGAAGCCGGGCACGACGTGGTGGCCGCCTCCCTGTCGTCGGGTGCCAACGTCCTGACCGGCGAGGGCCTGGCGGACGCGCTCAACGGCGCTGAGGTGCTGGTCGACGTGGTCAACTCGCCCTCGTTCGAAGACGGCGCCGTGATGGACTTCTTCACCACGTCCGCACGCAACCTGGCGGCCGCCGCGAAGGAGACCGGTGTCGGGCACTACGTCGCGCTGTCGATCGTGGGCACCGACGGCCTGCCGGACAGCGGCTATATGCGGGCCAAGGTAGCCCAGGAGAAGGTCATCACCGAGTCCGGGCTGCCGTACACGATCGTGCGCGCCACGCAGTTCCAGGAATTCGCCGAGGCCATCACCGGGACGCTGGTGGTGGGCGGCGAGGTACGCGTCCCCGATGCCCGGATCCAGCTGATCTCCGTCGACGACGTCGCCGCCGAGGTGGCCAAGGTCGCCCAGGGCGCGCCGCTGGGCGGCATCGTCAACATCGGCGGGCCCGACAAGATCTCGTTCGCCGACATGGCACGCGCGGTACTTGCCAAGCAGGGCGACGACAAGCCGGTCGTGATCGATCCGCAGGCAACGTATTTCGGCACCGCCGTCGACGACGACAGCCTGGTGACCGGCGACGACGGGATCCTCGGTGAAACTCGTTGGGTCGCATGGACCGGGGCTCACTGACATGCCTGTCACAGCGGAGCAGGAAAAAGCCCTCCACGATGCGATGACTGTGATCGCCACCGCGACACCGCCGTTCATCCCGCCGAATGCCGAGGTGATGACGACGATCATCGAGTGGCCCGCGGGATCCCCAGGGGCGCCGCCACACCGGCATCCGGCCGGACCCGCCTTCGGCTATGTGCTGGAGGGCGAGATGCTGTTCGAGCTGGAGGGCGAGGCGCCACGGGTGGTGAAGGCGGGGGAGGCCTTCTGGGAGCCCGGCGGTGACGTCATCCACTACTCGGATGCCAACAACCGTGACGACATTCCGCTGAAGTTCCTCGTCAACATGCTGTGTGTGCCAGGTGAACCCATGCTCGTCATCGTCGAAGACGAGGAGCTCGAGGCCCGCAAGGACCGGCGAGTTCGCTGATGGCCGAGTTCGGAGACGTCGTCCGGTCGCGTCGTTCGTCGCGAATGTTCCTGCCGGACAAGCCTGTTCCACGTGAGCTCCTGGACGAGGCGCTCGCGTTGGCCGTGCGGGCGCCGTCGAACTCGAACACGCAACCCTGGCACGTCTTCTTCACGACCGGCGAGCGGCGCGTCCGATTGGTGGACGCGCTGCTCGCCGCGGTCGAGGCGGCACCGCCGGCGGTCGGCTCCGCGGGCCTTCCGCCGCGGTTCGCTTACCTGCGCCGCGAGAGCGGTGCCCTGGTCTACGGGGCAATGGGGATCGCCCGCGACGACGCCGAGGGACGCTGGGCGGCCCAGAAGCGCAACTGGGAGTTCTTCCACGCGCCCGTCGCCGGGGTGGTCTGCATGCACCGGGATTTCACCAACGTCGACGCGATGGGGGTCGGGATGTTCCTGCAGACCCTGCTGTTGGCGTTGAACGAACGGGGACTCGGCAGTTGCGTGCAGGTGTCCATCTCGTTCTATCCGGACGTACTGCGCGAACAGCTGGACATCCCCGACGATCTGACGATCCTGAGTGGGCTGTCGATCGGCTATGCCGACCCCCAATTTGCGGCGAATCACCTGGATACACCGCGCAACCCGATCGGCGAGAACGTGGTGTTCCTGCAGGACTGACCGGCAGCCCAAAAAGTCACCTGGCGCTCACAGACATGTCACACAGGCGATGCCGTATGGAGACCCGGCTGGGCGACCGTGCTGGTTATGAGCACTGCATCTGTACTCATCGCCGCTGACCACGCCGACAGCGCCGCGCCCGATGCGCCGCGCTACACCCTGTTGTTGTCCGCCGATCCCGAGCTCATCGAAGCCGCCCAGCGGCTCCGTCACGACGTGTTCACCTCCGAACCCGGATTCGCCCTCACCGGGGCTGCCGATGGACGGGACGCCGATCGATTCGACGAGCACTGCGACCACCTGCTGGTACGTGAGGACCGCACCGGCGAGTTGGTGGGCTGCTACCGGATGCTGCCCCCACCCGGCGCCATCGCCGCGGGCGGGCTCTACACCGCCACCGAATTCGATGTCCGCGGTCTCGACGCACTACGGCCGTCCCTGGTCGAAATGGGCCGTGCGGTGGTGCGGACCGACCACCGCAACGGCGCCGTCGTCCTGCTCATGTGGGCGGGCATCTTGGCCTACCTCGACCGCTCCGGGTACGACTACGTGACGGGCTGCGTTTCGGTGCCGGTCGCCGGGAACGCCGACGGCCCACCCGGAACCCAGATCCGCGGGGTACGTGACTTCGTGCGGCGTCGCCACGCCGCGCCCGCCGAACACACGGTGTACCCGTACCGGCCGGTCGTCCTGGACGGCAGAGGGCTCGACGAAATCGACCCGCCGTCGCGGACCACGGTGCCTCCGCTGATGCGGGGCTACCTGCGCCTGGGCGCCCAGGTGTGCGGGGAACCCGCCCACGACCCAGACTTCGGGGTCGGGGACTTCCCGGCCCTGCTGGACAAACGCCGCGCCGATGTCCGCTACCTCAAACGCCTGCGCTCCGTCTCGGCCGCAGCCGACATGGCCGACGGGACGGCCGGGGGCGCGTCATGAGCACCGCCACGAGTGAACATTCCTGGCTGCCCAAGGCCTCGTGCGACGGCAGTTGCGTGCATGCCGGCGGCGCCGATGCCGGCCGTCGGCTCGTGGTCTGGACCCGCACCACGGTGCGGGTGGTCATGGCCGTCCTTCTGGCGCCCGGGGTGCCGCTGCTGGCGGTGCCGATGCCGGGCCGCTCACACGTGCAGCGCTTCTACTGCCGGTTGATGCTGCGCTGCTTGGGGGTACGAATCGCCTTGTCGGGCGGACCTATTCGTAACCTGAAGGGCGTGCTCGTGGTCAGCGGCCACGTGTCTTGGCTGGATATCTTCACGGTCGGTGCGGTGCTGCCCGGCTCGTTCGTGGCCCGTGCCGATCTGGTCGAGTGGCCGGCGGTGGGCCGGCTGGCCCGGGTGATGAAGGTGATCCCGATCGACCGGGGCAGCCTGCGCCGGCTGCCCGCGGTGGTACACACCGTGGCCGAGCGCCTGCGCGCGGGGCACACGGTGGTGGCCTTCCCGGAGGGCACCACCTGGTGCGGCCTGGCCTACGGGCCGTTCCGGCCGGCGATGTTCCAGGCCGCGATCGACGCGGCCCGGCCGGTGCAGCCGCTGCGGCTGGTCTACCGCCACCGCGACGGCCGGCCGTCGACGATTCCGGCCTTTGTGGGGGAGGACACCCTGTTGCGATCGGTGCGGCGGGTCATCACCGCACGTCGCACGGTGTGCCATGTCCATGTGGGGTCGCTGCAGCTGCCGGGAGACGACCGGCGGGCACTGGCGGGCCGCTGCGAGGCGGTGGTGCGCGGCCACCAGGAGCTCCCCGGCGCACCCGCGCACGTCCTGGTGGCCTGAGGCGGCTGGAGGGACGGTCGCCTGCCAGCGGCTATCCTAGGAGGGTTATGGCCTCCATCCTGACCTCCACCTCAGGCCGGCCGGTCTATCTCGATCACGCCGCCACCACCCCGATGCACGCCACTGCCATCGAGGCGATGACCTCTGCATTGGCCACCGTCGGCAACGCGTCGTCGCTGCACGGTTCCGGCCGGATGGCGCGTCGCCGGATGGAGGAGGCCCGCGAGACGCTGGCCCGCCTGCTGGGCTGTCGCCCCTCGGAAGTGATCTTCACCGCCGGTGGCACCGAGAGCGACAACCTCGCCGTGAAGGGCATCTACTGGGCCCGCCGCGATGTCGAGCCGGCGCGGCGCCGGATCATCACCACCGCCGTCGAGCATCACGCCGTTCTGGACGCCGTGCAGTGGCTGGTCGACCACGAGGGTGCCGAGGTGACCTGGCTGCCGGTCGACGCCGAGGGCGCCGTCGCACCCGAGTCGCTGCGCTCGGCGCTGGAGGCGGGCGACGGACCCGCTGACGTGGCCCTGATCAGCATCATGTGGGCCAACAACGAGGTCGGCACGATCATGCCGATCGCCGAGCTGGCCGCCATCGCGGCCGAGTTCGAGGTCCCGATGCACAGCGACGCCATCCAGGCCGTCGGACAGATCCCGGTCGATTTCACCGCCACCGGGCTGGCGGCGATGAGCGTCGCCGCGCACAAGTTCGGCGGTCCGATGGGAATCGGCGCGCTGGTCCTGCGTCGGGACACCGCGTGTGTGCCCCTGCTGCACGGCGGCGGGCAGGAGCGCGACGTCCGGTCCGGGACACCCGACGTGGCCGGCACCGTGGCGATGGCCGCGGCCGCGGAGGTGGCCATCGGCGGGCTCGCCGAACACAGTGCCCGGGTGCAGGCCCTGCGGGACCGGCTGATCGACGGTGTGCTGTCCACGATCGAGGACACCTACGTCAACGGGCCGCGTGGAGCCGACCGGCTTCCGGCCAACACCCATTTCACATTCCGTGGCTGCGAAGGCGATTCGCTCCTGATGCTGCTCGACGCCAAGGGCATCGAATGTTCCACCGGCTCGGCGTGCACCGCCGGCGTGGCGCAGCCGTCGCACGTCCTGATCGCCATGGGCGCCGACCCGGCCACCGCGCGGGGATCACTGCGATTCTCGTTGGGGCACACCAGCACCGACGCCGACGTCGACGCTGTGCTGCAGGTGCTGCCCGCGGCGGTCGAGCGGGCCCGGCAGGCAGCGCTGGCCAGCGCGGGGAGGACGTTCTCATGAGAGTCCTTGTCGCGATGAGCGGCGGCGTGGATTCCTCGGTGGCCGCCGCACGGATGGTCGATGCCGGCCACGATGTCGTCGGAGTGCACATGGCGCTGTCCTCGGCGCCGGGGACGCTGCGCACGGGATCCCGGGGTTGCTGCTCCAAGGAGGACGCCGGCGATGCCCGCCGGGTGGCCGACATTCTTGACATCCCGTTCTACGTATGGGATTTCGCCGACCGGTTCAAGGACGACGTGATCGACGATTTCGTCGAGTCGTACGCCCGCGGCGAGACCCCGAACCCCTGTGTGCGGTGCAATGAGCGGATCAAGTTCTCTGCGCTGGCGGCGCGGGCGCTGGCGCTCGGTTTCGACGCGGTGGCCACCGGTCACTACGCACGGCTGTCCGACGGCCGGCTGCGCCGCGCGGTAGACGCCGACAAGGACCAGTCCTACGTCCTGGGTGTGCTGACCGCCGAACAACTGTCACATGCGCTCTTCCCGATCGGTGACACGCCCAAGTCGCAGATCCGGGCCGAGGCCGCCGAGCGTGGCCTGGCCGTCGCGAAAAAGCCTGACAGCCACGACATCTGCTTCATTCCCTCCGGAGACACCCAGGCGTTCCTCGGTGCGCGGATCGGGGTCCGCCGCGGCTCGGTGATCGACAACGAGGGCACGGTGCTCGCCGAACACGAAGGCGTGCACGGTTTCACCATCGGACAGCGCAAGGGTTTGGGCATCGCGGGACCGGGTGCCGACGGCCGGCCTCGCTACGTCACGGCGATCGACGCCGATACGGGCACAGTGCGCGTCGGACCGGCCGAAGACCTCGAAATCTGGGAACTGGTCGGCGACAAGCCCGTGTTCACCAGCGGGGCCGCGTTGCAGGGGCCGGTGGAATGCCAGCTTCAGGTGCGGGCGCACGGCGGGATCACCGACGCGGTGGCCGAGCTGCGCGACGGTCGGCTGGCGGTATCCCTGCGGGCACCGCTGCGCGGGGTGGCCCCGGGCCAGACCATGGTGCTGTACCGGCCCGACGCCGACGGTGACGAGGTCATCGCCAGCGCGACCATCGCGCGCGTATGAGCGCCTTCGTATGAGCGTCTTCGCAGCGGCAACCGGTATCGGTTCCTGGCCGGGCACCCAGCCGCGGGCTGCCGCAGAAGTTGTCGTCGGTGAACTGCACACCCTGTCGCACCTCGTGGAACTCCCGGCGCGGGGAATCGGCGCCGACCTCATCGGTCGGGCCGGGGCCCTGTTGGTCGACATCGCCATCGACACCGTGCCGCGCGGGTACCGCATCGCCGGTGGCCGCAGTGCTGCGCTGCGGCGGGCGGTGAGCCTGCTCGGCGAGGACATCGATGCGCTGGAAGAAGCCTGGGAGCGCGCGGGGCTGCGGGGCAGCGGGCGCGCCGTCAAGGTGCAGGCGCCCGGACCGATCACGCTGGCCGCCCAGCTGGAACTACCCAACGGACATCGGGCCATCACCGATCGCGGTGCGCTGCGCGATCTTTCGGCTTCCCTGGCCGAGGGGCTGGCGATCCACCGTGCCGAGGTGGCCCGGCGGTTGGAGACCCCGGTGGTGGTCCAGATCGATGAACCGTCGCTGCCCGCCGCGCTGGCGGGCCGGCTGTCCGGGGTCACCAGTTTCACCCCGGTGCATCCCGTGGACGAACCGTTGGCGATCAACCTGATCGACGCCTGTGTGGCAGCGGCCGGCTCCGATGTCGCATTGCACTGCTGTGCTCCCGAGCTGCCGTGGAAGGCGTTGTTGCGCAGCGCTGTTCACGCTGTGTCGGTCGACGTCTCGACTCTGACGCCCGCGGATCTGGACGGTGTGGGGGAGTTCGTCGATTCGGGGCGCACTGTGCTGCTCGGCGTGGTGCCCTCGACCGCGCCCGAGGGCAGGCCGTCGGTCGAGGAGGTCGCCAAGGCGGCGGTCGCGCTGACCGATCGACTCGGGTTCGCCCGGGCCGTGCTGCGTGACCGCATCGGCATCACGCCGTCCTGTGGGCTGGCCGGCGCCACCTCCCAATGGGCGCGCACTGCGGTGGAACTCACGCAGAAGGCCGCCGACGCGTTCGCCGAAGATCCGGACGCCATCTAGTAAAGCGCTGTCACGTCGCTGGGACCGTGCCATCGACCGTCTGCGGGCCTACGTCGGGGACTAACGTCATAGTCCCGGCGCGGTACGAGGAGGTAGACACCGGCAAGACCTAGCGGGAACTTTGGGAGGACGAATCGACCGACCGCCGCGAGGTTCTCCGGAAGGCCAAGATCCGGCTATTACTGCACTTCCTGGCAAGCGGCTGTGGCGCGAACTCCATGAGTCCGCTGACTTCAGCGACAGCCCAGAGACGAGGCTGGTTATCGAGGCGGCGTGCTACCTCGCCGATGAGGTCGACCGCCTACCCAAGATCGTTCGTGCCGCCGGGCGGATACTCGGGTGGCCGACCACTTGCGAATCCGGCTTGGCATAGCACCCCAGACCATCCCGCCCCCGAGCGGCAACGTCCTCCGCAACTGCTCGCGAGGTAGCCAACCAACTCCGCGCCGGGCTCTGCAGAGCTCTGATCGACAGCAGCTCATACCCGAACTGCCGCGACTGCGGGGGGCCCTCGCTTACACCAGCCACCCCGTGAACGTGGCCCTCCGTTGATCTGAGAGCCAGATACGAACACCAATGAGCTTGCTAGACAAAGGAACTGACAAGCGGTATTCATCGCCGGTGGCGCGCGATGATCTACAACGGCTCGGCATCAACAGCGCGGGCCGAGTACGTCAAGGTCCGCAAATGCAGGGAGTCCAACCGTTGTAACCCGGCTGAGTTCCATCGCGAATCAAGACGAAACCCTGAAACCGCAGGTCACGCCCCACGCGCCGAATTGGCACATCCACTCTGACTACGGCAAACGGGGCTGGTAACAGTTCAACTGAGGTCAGGTCAGGGGCCGAGTTCGATTCAATCGAGGTCAGGTCCCGGCGGAGGCTCGTTCGGACCGAGCATTGAGGCAGGGATCGGAACAGTGGCATTCGGGTTGGCAATCGGGAACAGACAGCGCGGGCCCGAAGAGGGCGACGACGAGAGGCGCGCTGCCTGCGGCTCGTACGCGAGAATGCCCGACAACCACCGATACCGAGGGTTCGGCCAGATTCTCGCTTCGATCATCGGTGCGAACTCATCCCATTTGGCGCTGCCGCTATACAGGTGAACCGCGACTAGGTACGGCAGATCTGGGCGGGCGCTCGCCTGGCGCTTCTTCCTATCGAGGGCGTCCCGCAACGAGCTGAGTCCGTTCTGTACGTCTTCCTCGGTCAAGCACAGCTCAGCCATGAAATGGAGGTACTCACCCGTGAACCTGGTCCCCGCGATGACGTACGGATGGCTGTGGGCGACAAGCGCCGGATCGATCGGAGCCTCGGTAAATCGAGGAATCTTTGCAGGGTTCCACCCGAGATCCGACGGCAATTCAAACTCAGTCCAAACAATCCGGGCAGGGCGCGAAGCCCCCACCTCGATTACCTCTTCGCCGGTCTCAGAGTCGGCGATCTTACTGCAAATCTGCTTACTGGCCACGATCTGCTGAGCATCATTCGACGGCTTAATCGGCAGATGCAACAGAACATCACGGCTGACTTTGCGCTTATCTATCTCGTTGAAAATCCGTTCATTAATTACCATTCGCATTCGGTGCCAAGCGGATAGGTTCTCCCAATGCCAAACAGTCGCATCAATAAGGACGAGGCCCTCGGGGACCTCGATTCCGTAATCGGGTGACGGCGGTTTCCTTGGGGCGGCTCGCAGTGCCGGCGGCACCAGCGGCTCAAGGCTGAACCGTTCGAAATTGCAGCTCAGCACTGAGCCAACTTCGAGCTCGGCCAGGTTCTCCTCAAACACCATTTCCTTGGCACGGAACAGAGCTGCGATCTTGGGCTTGAGCACCTGGCGGCCCTCGGGGCCAACGCGAACCAGCAGCTGATTCAACGAGAAAGCCAAGTTGATCAGACGTGCGGCTGATTGCCCCGTTGGTGCGTTCCAGTAGATCGCTAGCTGACCAACCGGGTTCTTCGGCCAGTCCCCATCCTCGATGATTTTGAAGATCTCCGGGTAGATTGCCTGCGCAAACTTCATCCACTCCGCACCACTGTGCGGGCCGCTATCCGGGAATCCCTCAGGCATGGCCTCACGCGGGTCGATCGATAGAAAGTTGACCTGGAAGGACATGCCAAGGATCGTAGGACGGCCCAGTGACATCGCGTCTGCGAACAGGACAACTGCGGCTGTAAGCGGCGGGATTTGCAATCGTCAGCGTGGACGGTTCGCACTCGGCTCTGGACGCTTGTTAGCAGACCAAAAGCGGCGCCTCCCTGGAGACCCGAGGGCCTCGAAGGCCACCGGGCGAGTGCGAGAGGGCCTACGCCTTGCTCCGCCGGCCCCACTGGCAATCGGCCTAGCTGCCGCGCAACTCCCGGCGCAGGATCTTGCCGGCGGACGACTTGGGGATCGCCTCGATGAACTCGACCTGCCGCACCTTCTTGTAGGGCGCCACCAGGCCGGCCACGAACGCCATCACTTCATCGGCGCTCAACTCGGATGAGGGCTGTTTGACCACAAAGGCTTTCGGCACTTCCTCGCCGGATTCCTTGTCTTGCACACCGATCACCGCGGCATCGGCGATGCCGGGATGGCCCAGCAGCACAGCCTCCAGTTCGGCGGGCGGGACCTGGTAGCCCTTGTACTTGATGAGTTCCTTCAGCCGGTCGACGACGTAGACGCAGCCGTTGGAATCGACCTGGGCCAGATCCCCGGTGTGCAGGAACCCGTCGGCGTCGATGGTCTCCCGGGTGGCCGCCTCATTGCCGAGGTACCCGGCCATCACGTTGGGCCCCTTGAACCACAGCTCGCCGGTCTCACTCAATCCCTCTGCCGCGATCTCGATTTCCTTGCCGGTGTCGGGGTCGACCAGCTTGCTCACGCCGTTGGGAACGGTCCATCCGCACGAGTCCAGCGGCGCGATCGTGCCGACCGACGCCAGTCCACCGTCATGCGGGGTGATGTGGCTGACCGGGCTCAGCTCGCTCATGCCGTAGCCCTGAGACACCGTGCAGCTCAATCGATCTGCAACGGCGCGACCAAGGTCGGCATCGAGCGAGGCCGCACCGGACAGGACCGCGCGCAGTGAGGACAGGTCATAGGAATCGACCAGTGGGTGCTTGGCCAGGGCGACGGCCACCGGTGGGGCGATGTAGACGAACGTGCACCGGTGGGTCGCGATGTTGTCCAGGAATTCAGTGAGGTCGAACGACGGCATGATGACGAGTTGGGCGCGCGCGTGCAGGGCGGCGTTGAGCAGCACCGTCATGCCGTAGATGTGGAAGAACGGCAGCACTGCCAGCAGCCGGTCATCGGCGGTCATGCCCTGCAGCGGGCGGATCTGTGCCACGTTGGCGGTCAGGTTGGCGTGGGTGAGCATGACGCCCTTGGGGTTCGCCGTGGTGCCCGAGCTGTAGGGGAGTGCGGCCAGATGCGTGGCCGGATCGAAGCTCACGTCGGGTGCCGGGCCCTGCGCACCGAGGCCGTCGCCGTCGAGCACCACCACCTGGTCGGGGGCCAGGCCCGCGGCGGCCGCGCCCTCGGTGGCCTGCGGCAGCAACGCGCTCGCCGTGACCAACAGGCGCGCCTTCGAATCCTTGAGCTGCTTGGCGATGTCACGCGCGGTGAACAGCGCGTTGACGGTGGTGGCGGTGGCGCCCGCGCGCAGGATCCCGTGGAACGCGATCGCGAAACCCGAACTGTTGGGGGACAGCAGTGCCACCACGTCGCCGACGCCGATGCCGCGCGCCGCCAGCCCGCCGGCGAACGCGTCAATCCGGTTCACCAGGTCGCCGTAGCTGGTCTCGGTACCGGACTTGGCGTCCACCATGGCGATCCGGCCGGCATCGGCCGCTGACATGCCGGCGAACAGGTAGTCGTAGACGCTGACGGCAGGCAGGTCGACGTCGGGGAATGGGCTGGCGAAACTCATGGCTGCTTCCGATCAGTTCTCGTCGAGTTGTTTGATGAGCCGGCGCGCGGCGACCAGGCGGAACGAGGCGTCGATGAGTTCGCGGACCTCGCCCCAATCCACCTTCGCCGCAGTGAAGTCCAGACCGAGCCAGCCGAACGGGCCCATGTAGGCCGGGAAGAAGAAGCGGTTGTCCTGCTCTAGCGCCCGGCGGTCGCTTTCGTCGACCTTGATCAGCAGTGAATGCGGATACGGCACCATCTCGCCGCGACCCTCGGGTTTGACGTTGCCGCCGTACATGGCGAACATCTTCGGCGCACAGAACACCGGCCGGCCCCAGGAGATCTTCTCGAACGCCTCGGGAAATCCCAGGGCAACGGTGCGGAGTTCGGCCAGGCCCAAGTCGTCGTCGCTGAACATGATCGGGTGCGGCATGCACCTAGATTAATGGGACGCCCGGTCCCGCCTGCGGGCGCAACCCAGCAGGCGATTCGGCCGTTCTGCGCCTTGGGCAATCCTGTGGTGTCACGCTGAATCGATGATCGATCGGCGCGGATTTCTGGTGTTGTCCGCGGCAGGCGCCGCTGCGGCGCTCGGCGCCTGCACGTCACGGACGCCGTCGGCCGACAATTCTGGCAAACCCGTCGAAGTCGCGTTCACCGCGGCCGAATCCGACGTCGACCTCGGTGGCGTCGCGGTGCGCACCTGGACGTACACCGGCACGGTCCCCGCCACCGAGATCCGGTTGCGAAAAGGCCAGACGCTGCGCGTACCGGTGACCAACAAGCTGCCGCAGGAGACCAGCGTGCACTGGCACGGCCTGGCGATTCCCAATGCGATGGACGGTGTTCCGGTGCTGACCCAGCCGGCGATCGCTCCGGGCGGGAACTTCACCTACGAGTTCGCCGTCCCCGACGCGGGCACCTACTATCTGCACCCCCACGTCGGGACCCAGCTCGACCGCGGCATGTACGGACCGCTGATCGTGGAGGACCCTGCGGACGGCAAGGACTACGACGACGAACTCGTTGTCGTGCTCGATGACTGGGTCGACGGCACCGGCACCGATCCGGATCAGGTGGCCGAAAATCTCAAGAGCAAGGGCATGAAGCCGATGTCCGGTGCGGGACCGATGCTCAGCCCGACGATGCCGCTCGGCGCGGACGGTGGGGATGTCACCTATCCGTACTTCCTGGCGAACGGGCGCACCATCAAGGACCCGCAGACGGTCGATTACCGGTCCGGGCAACGTATTCGGCTGCGGATCATCAACGCGGGCGCCGATACCGCATTCCGGGTCGCGGTGCCCGGCGCCGAGCTGACCGTCACCCACGCCGACGGGTATCCGGTGCAGCCGCAGCGCACCGAATCCGTGATCCTCGGCATGGGCGAACGCGCCGACGCCATCGTCACGCTGGGGTCCTCGGTTCCGGTGATCGCCGCGGCCGAGGGCAAGGACGGTTATGCGCGTCTGAACATGCGGGTCGACACCTTGCCGTCAACGCTCGACGTGGAGGCATTCGTCAAGACGCTGCGTGCGCGGGCCCCACTGAACACCGCGATACTCAGGCCCACCGCGGCTGTCCTTCTGCCGCAACGCAATCCGGATATCACCGTGGATCTACGGCTGGCCGGACCGATGGCCGGCTACACCTGGCCGATCAACGGGAAGCTCTACGACCCGCCCGACAACGGCATCGTCCTGGCGAAAGCCAAGCGGGTCCGCATCCGGTTTCTCAGTGAATCGATGATGTTCCATCCGATGCACCTGCACGGCCACACGTTCCAGGTGGTCGGGCGCAGCGGTCCGGCGGCCCGCAAAGACACCGTTCTGGTGCCGCCCAAACAGACCGTGGAGGTGGACTTCGACACCGACAATCCCGGCAAATGGATTGTCCATTGTCACAACGACTACCACCTCGACGGCGGAATGGCGACATACTTCTCCTACAGCGGCTGATCGGCTTGTCGGCGCATTCGACTAACCTGCGGGGGTGACCTCGAACGACACTGGAGACGCTGACCTGCGACGACGTTGGCAGGAACTCGCAGAAGAGGTGCGGGGCCATCAGTTCCGGTACTACGTCAAAGACGCACCGGTCATCTCCGACGCCGATTTCGACGTGCTGCTGCGGCAGTTGCAGGCGCTCGAGGAGGCGCACCCCGAGCTGCGGACCCCGGATTCCCCGACGCAACTCGTCGGCGGCGCCGGGTTCGCCACCGAATTCGCGCCCGCCGAGCATCTGGAACGGATGCTGTCCCTGGACAACGTGTTCGATTCCGATGAGCTCTCGGCGTGGGCGGCCCGGATCAGCGGGGAGACGGGCGACGCCGCGCACTTTCTGTGCGAGCTGAAGATCGACGGCGTCGCATTGGCGCTCGTCTACCGCAACGGCCGCCTGGTGCGGGCCGCCACCCGGGGTGACGGGCGCAGCGGTGAGGACGTGACGCTCAACGCCCGCACCATCACCGACATCCCTGAGCAACTGACGGCCTCCGACGAGTTTCCGGTGCCCGATGTGCTGGAGGTGCGCGGTGAGGTGTTCTTCCGCGTCGCCGACTTCGAGGAGCTCAACGCCGGGTTGGTAGCCGAGGGCAAGCCGCCGTTCGCCAACCCCCGCAACAGCGCAGCGGGCTCGCTGCGTCAGAAGAACCCGGCGGTCACCGCACGCCGCCGGTTGCGGATGATCTGCCACGGGCTCGGGTACACCGAGGGTTTCAACCCGCCGTCGTTGCATGACGCCTACCGGGCGCTGGGTGCGTGGGGGCTGCCGGTATCCGCGCACACCGCAAAGGTTTCCGGCGTCGCCGCGGTCGCCGAGCGGATCGCCTACTGGGGTGAGCACCGCCACGATGTCGACCATGAGATCGACGGCCTGGTCGTCAAGGTGGACGAGGTGGCGCTGCAGCGTCGGCTCGGCTCGACCTCACGCGCACCCCGCTGGGCGGTGGCCTACAAATACCCACCGGAAGAGGCGACCACGAAGCTGCTCGACATCCGGGTGAGCGTGGGGCGGACCGGCCGGGTCACGCCGTTCGCCTACATGGAGCCGGTCAAGGTGGCGGGCTCGACCGTCGGCCTGGCCACACTGCACAACGCGACGGAAGTTCAGCGCAAGGGGGTGCTGATCGGCGACACCGTGGTGATCCGCAAGGCCGGCGACGTGATCCCCGAGGTGCTCGGCCCGGTGGTCGACCTGCGCGACGGATCCGAGCATGCGTTCGTCATGCCGACCAACTGTCCCGAATGTGGCACCGAGCTGGCGCCGGCCAAGGAGGGCGACGCCGACATCCGCTGCCCGAATACCCGTAGTTGCCCGGCGCAGTTGCGGGAGAGGGTGTTTCACGTCGCGGGCCGCGGCGCGTTCGACATCGAGGGGCTCGGCTATGAGGCGGCCACTGCGCTGCTGCAGGCCGGGGTGATCGCCGACGAGGGTGATCTGTTCACCTTGACCGCCGACCAGTTACTGCGCACCGAACTGTTCACGACCAAGGCCGGTGAATTGTCGGCCAACGGCAAGCGGTTGCTGGCCAATCTGGACAAGGCCAAGGCCCAGCCGCTGTGGCGGGTGCTGGTGGCGTTGTCGATCCGCCACGTGGGTCCCACTGCGGCGCGGGCGCTTGCCACCGAGTTCGCCAGCCTGGACGCCATCATCGCGGCGAGCGAGGAGCAGCTCGCCGCGGTCGAAGGGGTCGGCCCGACGATCGCCGCCGCGGTCATCGACTGGTTCACCGTCGACTGGCACCGCGCGATCGTCGACAAGTGGCGCGCTGCCGGGGTCCGGATGGCCGACGAGCGCGACGCCAGCATCGAGCGCACGCTGGAAGGTCTGTCGATCGTGGTGACCGGGTCCCTGCCCGGGTTCTCCCGCGACCAGGCCAAGGAGGCCATCATCAGCCGCGGCGGCAAAGCCGCCAGCTCGGTCTCCAAGAAGACCGCCTACGTGGTGGCCGGGGACGCGCCCGGATCCAAGTACGACAAGGCCGTGGAGCTCGGCGTTCCCATCCTCGATGAGGACGGCTTCCGCACCTTGCTGGCGGAAGGCCCGCAAGCGGGACCGGACGAGGAAACGCCTGAGGAGAGCTAGTCGCAGGGCGTTTCAGCGCAGGATCGTGGCGACGATCCCGGCCAGATAACCCAACCGGGCCACCTCCGAGGGCCGGAACCCCGGACCGCCGGGACGGCCCAGCACGACCGCTGTGTTCGGGTCACCCAGGGGCGCGGCGGCCAGGGTGGTGTCCATGTCACGCCACACCCGCGGCACCCATTCCTCGGTGCCGTCGAGTGCGGCGGCGTGCTGTAACGGCAACCACGGCGCCGACTGGGCCTGCGTCTCGGGAGCGCCGTGACTCCCGGCGATGCGTTCGACGCCGGTTGCGGTGGACCGGACCACGACACACCAGCTGACGCGCAGGACCCGGGGTGCTTCTTCGGCGAGCATCTTCAGCCGGTCGGCCCTTGAATGCGCGGCGGCGACGTGGTCGATCAATTCGAGTTCGCGGTGTGCCTCCAGCAGCCCGGTATGCGGGCGGATGCTGTCGACAAAGACGCCCGACAGGTTCTCGGCGGCAGTGATCAAGGTGTCCGGCATGGAGCCCTGCGGCAGGTCGACGACCAGATCGTCGATCGCGTAGCCGGCTCCGCGCTCGACGACGTCGAGCGACAGGATGTCGGCACCGACCGAGCCCAGAGCCACGGCGAGCGAGCCGAGGCTGCCTGGTCGGTCCTCTAGCTGGACCCGCAGCAGATACGAAGGCACGCGCATCACTGTTGCACAGGGCGCGTGCCGGGGCATGCCGGCGCATCGTCGGTTGTACTGCCGACGGGAGCCCGATTTGGCGGCTTGACTAGGCTGCTTTGTCGTGTCGAAGATCTCCCGAGACGAGGTTGCCCATCTGGCGCGTCTGGCGCGCTTGGCGCTGACCGACGACGAACTGGACAGTTACGCCGGCCAGCTGGATGCCATCCTCGGCCACGTCAGCCAGATCCAGTCCGTCGACGTCACCGGCGTGGAAGCGACGGACAACCCACTCAAGGACGTCAACGTCAGCCGGCCTGACGTTGTCGAGCCATGCCTGACGCAGGAAGAAGCGCTGGCCGCCGCACCGCGTGCCGAAGACGGGCGCTTCGCCGTGCCGCGGATTCTCGGAGAGGGTGAATGACGAGCATGAGTGAGCTGACCCGTCGCGATGCGGCGACCCTGGGTGCCCAGATCGCGGCCAAGGAGGTCTCCTCGACCGAGGTGACTCAGGCCCACCTGGACCAGATCGCGGAGACCGACGACCGCTTCAACGCTTTCCTGCATGTGGCAGCCGACTCCGCATTGGCGACCGCGGCCCGGATCGACGCCGCTGTGGCTGCCGGTGAGGCGCTGCCCTCGCCGCTGGCCGGGGTGCCGCTGGCGCTCAAGGACGTCTTCACCGCCACCGACATGCCCACCACCGCGGGTTCGAAAATCCTCGAGGGGTGGCGTGCGCCGTACGACGCGACGGTCACCGCCAAACTGCGCGCCGCGGGCATCCCGATCCTCGGCAAGACGAACATGGACGAGTTCGCCATGGGGTCCTCGACCGAGAATTCGGCCTACGGTCCGACGCGTAACCCGTGGAACACCGAGCGGGTGCCCGGCGGGTCAGGCGGCGGCAGCGCCGCGGCTCTCGCCGCGTATCAAGCTCCGCTGGCCATCGGCACCGACACCGGCGGCTCGATTCGTCAGCCCGCCGCGCTGACTGCCACCGTCGGCGTCAAGCCGACCTACGGCACGGTCTCGCGGTATGGGTTGATCGCCTGCGCGTCCTCACTGGACCAGGGTGGCCCCTGCGCCCGCACGGTGCTCGACACCGCGCTGCTGCACCAGGTGATCGCCGGCCACGACCCGCGTGATTCCACCTCCGTCGACGCTCCGGTGCCCGATGTGGTCGGTGCGGCCCGGGACGGTGCGGCAGGCGATCTCAAGGGCGTGCGCGTCGGCGTCGTCAAGCAGTTGCGCGGCGATGGATACCAGCCCGGCGTGCTGGAGTCGTTCAATGCCGCGGTCGCTCAGCTGACCGCGCTGGGGGCCGAGGTCACCGAGGTCGACTGTCCGCACTTCGACCATGCGATGGATGCCTACTACCTGATCCTGCCGTCGGAGGTGTCCAGCAACCTGGCCCGGTTCGACGCGATGCGGTTCGGGCTGCGCGTCGGCGATGACGGCACCCACAGCGCCGAGGAGGTCATGGCGTTGACCCGGGCCGCCGGCTTCGGGCCGGAGGTCAAGCGCCGGATCATGATCGGCACCTACGCGTTGTCGGCGGGCTACTACGACGCCTACTACAACCAGGCGCAGAAGGTGCGGACCCTGATCGCCCGCGACCTGGAGCGGGCCTACCAGAGCGTGGACGTCCTGGTGTCCCCGGCCACGCCGACGACGGCGTTCCGGTTGGGGGAGAAGGTCGACGATCCGCTGGCGATGTATCTGTTCGATCTGTGCACGCTGCCGCTGAACCTGGCCGGGCACTGCGGTATGTCGGTGCCGTCGGGTCTGTCGCCCGACGACGGGCTGCCCGTCGGTCTGCAGATCATGGCGCCCGCCCTGGCCGATGACCGGCTGTACCGCGTCGGCGCGGCCTACGAGGCCGCCCGCGGTCCGTTGCCCAGCGCGCTGTAATTCCCGGCTAGCGGACGCGGAATCGCATAAAAATCGCGCGGCGCGTGCGATTCTGCGTCTGCTCGAGCCGCTGAAACGGCCGGCGCGGGGCAAGATGGTGCCCATGCGCATCGGAGTTCTCACCGGCGGTGGTGACTGTCCTGGCCTGAACGCGGTGATCCGGGCGGTGGTGCGTACCTGCGACCAGCGCTACGGCTCGTCGGTGGTCGGATTCCTCGACGGCTGGCGAGGTCTGTTGGAGGATCGCCGCATCCAGCTGGCCAACGACGATCGCAATGACCGGCTGCTGGCCAAGGGCGGCACCGTGTTGGGCACCGCGCGGGTCAACCCGGACAAGCTGCGGGCGGGCCTGGACCAGATCAAGCAGACGCTCGAGGACAACGGGATCGACGTGTTGATCCCGATCGGCGGTGAAGGCACGTTGACCGCCGCACACTGGTTGTCCGAGGAGAATGTCCCGGTGGTCGGGGTACCCAAGACCATCGACAACGACATCGACTGCACGGACGTGACTTTCGGCCACGACACGGCCCTGCAGGTGGCGACCGAGGCCATCGACCGGCTGCACAGCACCGCCGAATCGCACCAGCGCGTCATGCTGGTCGAGGTGATGGGCCGGCACGCCGGCTGGATCGCGCTGAACGCCGGGATCGCCTCTGGCGCGCACATGACGCTGATCCCCGAGCAGCCCTTCGACGTCGAGGAAGTGTGTCGCCTGGTGAAGAAGCGGTTCCAGCACGGATCGTCACACTTCATCTGCGTGGTGGCCGAGGGTGCGAAGCCGGCCGAGGGCACCATGCAGCTGCGCCAGGGCGGCATGGATGAGTTCGGACACGAGAAATTCACCGGTGTGGCACAGCAATTGGCGCTCGAGGTGGAGAAGCGGATCAAGAAGGACGTCCGGGTCACGGTGCTGGGGCACGTCCAGCGCGGCGGCACCCCGACGGCGTATGACCGGGTGCTGGCCACCCGGTTCGGAGTGAACGCCGCCGACGCCGCGCATGCCGGCGAGTTCGGGATGATGGTGTCGTTGCAGGGGCAGGACATCGGCCGGGTATCACTGGCCGATGCGACCCGCCACCTCAAACTGGTACCGCAGTCTCGTTACGACGACGCCGCCGAATTCTTCGGCTAGGCCGGAGATCATGCGCTCTTGAGCGCTTCGCGGCGTAGCAGCTGCCACATGGACGGGGTGTCAACCGTCGTCGAAATCGTCACGGTCGCACCGGTTTCGGGTGATTCGGCCACCTTCAGCAAGTAGTCGGCGAGATCGGTGCGCGACGTGAACGCGCCGACCGGGTCGCGCCGGCCGGCGATGTATTCGGTGACGTCGGGCAGGTCGAACAGCCCGGACGGCCGCACGATCGTCCAGTTCAGTCCGCTGCCGGTAACGATGTCCTCCATCCTGCGCATGTCGGCGTAGAGGGTCTTGCCGAAGATGCGGCTGATCACGGGCTGGACCACGCGCAGCGCGAGCGGCGTATCGGTTCGGCCGGGGTAGTCGGCGATCGCGGTGGAGCTCACGACGGCCAACCGGTCGACTCCGGTGGCGCGCATCGCGGTGACGATGTTGCCGACCCCGACCGAGTAGGTGTCGACCGGATCCATGGTGAACGTGACACCCAGGGTGGACAGCACCGCGTCGGCGCCTTCGACTACGGCGCTGACCGCTGCTGCGTCGCGTACGTCGGCTTCGGCCACTGTGAGTGCGGCGTCGGTGAGCGGGAACTGTTCAGGGTGGCGCGTGACCGCCACGACGGTGTGGCCGGCGTCGAGGGCTCGGCGGGTGAGCAGACGTCCGGTTGCGCCGTTGGCGCCGAAGATGACGATTCGCATGTGAACTCCCGATATAGTCACTAATAGTGACAATCACTGTAGATGACAATCATCGGCAGTGCTAGTGTCCGCAGCGTGGCTGAGGAACCGATCGGTGTGTCCGCGCTCGACCAGCGCATACCGTTTCTGCTGTCCCAACTCGGCGCGTATGTGGCCGAGGGGTTCAAGGCCCGCCTCGAACCGCTGGGCCTGCATCCCCGGGCCACCGCAGTCCTGCTGGCGCTGGCCGCGGCCGACGGGCAGTCGCAGCGCGAGCTGTACGAACGCCTCGGTCTGCACCGCAACGTCATGGTCACGCTGATCGACACATTGGAAGCCGAAGGGCTCGTCGAACGCCGGCCGCACCCCGACGACCGGCGGGCATTCGCCGTGTCGCTGACCGAGCGGGCGCGCGAGCTGATCCCGGCGCTGGACGCCACGGGTCGTGCGCTCGAGGACGAGGTGACGGCGTCGTTGTCGGATGAGGAACGTGCCGCGCTGCGACACATTCTGCGGCGGCTGTCGGCCGCGGCCGGTCTGATCCCCGGCGTCCACCCCGGACTGGCCTGAAAAGCTGCCCAACTAGGATCGACACCATGTCTGTCGCTACCGCTGAACTCGTCGACTACGACGACGTCATCGCCGCCTACGAGCCCGTGATGGGCATGGAGGTGCACGTCGAGCTGTCCACGGCCACCAAGATGTTCTGCGGCTGCGCCAATCAGTTCGGTGCCGAGCCCAACACGCTGGTCTGCCCGGTCTGCCTCGGCCTGCCCGGCTCCCTGCCGGTGCTCAACGAGGCCGCCGTGGAGGCGGCCATCCGCATCGGTCTGGCGCTCAACTGCGACATCGCACCGTGGGGCCGGTTCGCCAGGAAGAACTACTTCTACCCGGACCAGCCGAAGAACTACCAGATCTCGCAATACGACGAGCCGATCGCGATCAACGGATACCTCGACGTTCCGCTCGATGACGGCACCACCTTCCGCGTCGAGATCGAGCGTGCGCACATGGAGGAGGACACCGGCAAGCTGACCCACCTGGGCAGCGACACCGGCCGCATCGCGGGCGCGACCACGTCGTTGGCCGACTTCAACCGCGCCGGCGTGCCGCTGATCGAGATCGTCAGCAGACCCATCGAGGGAACCGGGGCGCGTGCGCCGGAAATCGCCCGCGCCTACGTCACTGCCCTGCGGGATCTGCTGCGCGGCTTGGACGTATCGGATGTGCGGATGGACCAGGGATCGATGCGATGTGACTCGAACCTGTCTCTCAAGCCGATCGGCGCCGCCGAGTTCGGCACCCGCACCGAGACCAAGAACGTGAACTCGCTCAAGAGCGTCGAGGTTGCGGTCCGGTACGAAATGCGCCGTCAGGCAGCAGTCCTCAATTCCGGCGGCACCATCACCCAGGAGACCAGGCATTTCCACGAGGACGGCTACACCTCGCCGGGGCGCAGCAAGGAGACCGCGGAGGATTACCGCTACTTCCCCGAGCCAGACCTGGAACCGGTCGCTCCCAGCGCCGAGTTGGTCGAGCGGTTGCGCCAGACCATCCCTGAGCTGCCGTGGTTGGCGCGCAAGCGGATTCAGGAGGACTGGGGCATCTCCGACGAGGTGATGCGCGATCTGGTCAACGCCGGTGCGGTCGAGCTGGTGGCAGCCACCGTCTCACACGGCGCCTCCAGCGAGGCCGCCCGCGCCTGGTGGGGCAACTTCCTGGTGCAGAAGGCCAACGAGTCCCAGATCGAGCTCGACGCGCTGCCGATCACCCCGGCCCAGGTGGCCGCCGTCGTCAAGCTCGTCGACGAAGGCAAGCTGTCCAACAAACTGGCCCGCCAGGTGATCGAGGGCGTGCTGGCCGGCGAGGGAGAACCCGAGCAGGTGATGACCGACCGCGGGTTGGCGCTCGTGCGTGATGACTCGGTGATCCAGACCGCTGTGGACGAGGCGCTGGCCGCCAACCCGGACGTCGCGGAGAAGATCCGCGGCGGCAAGATCCAGGCCGCCGGTGCGATCGTCGGTGCGGTGATGAAGGCGACCAAGGGTTCGGCCGACGCCGCCCGGGTTCGTGAGCTGGTCCTGGCCGCGTGCGGCCAGAGCGGGTAATCGCCCGTCAGCGCACCGGACCGGCGAACATCGTCATCGCCGCGGCGGCATATTGCTCCAGTCGCTCGCGCGGGTAGTTGTCCGGATCGTGTACGGCCAGTCGGCCCAGCATCTCGGCGAATGAGAGCAGGGTGTGGCCGAGCAGCTCGGGGTCCAGCGCGGAAAGCCGGGGGTCCACCGCGATGCCGGCTTTCGCCATCTGCTCGAGCTGCGTGAGGATCTGGTTGCGGGCGTTGCGGACCGCCGCGCGGTAGTCCCGCGGAGTGCTGTCGGGCACGGTGAGGATGAGCCGCCAGCGCGTCGGGTTCTCCAACACGCAACGCAGGAACCCGGTGACGGTCGCGGTGTAGGCGTCCGTCGGGCCCGCGACGGACAGTTTCTTGGGCAGGGCGCTCAGTACCTGGCTCAGCCCGTTCTGGTGTTCGCGGATGAGCAAGGCGGTCACCAGCTCGGTGCGCGTCCGGAAAGCGGTGTAGAGGACAGGTTTGCCGACTCCGCCGGCCTCGGCGACCGCCTCCATCCTCAGCTCGTGCAAGGGGCAGTCGTGGAGCACGGTCATCGCCGCGTCCAGCAGTTGCTCGCGCCGTTCTTCACGCGGTAGCCGCGGTGCATATCTGCGGCGCTGGCGGTCAGGCACCCGGACAATGGTACGTGATAGGCGAACCATTTCTAAGGGCGCATCACGCACGTTGTATTCATCTCGACCCATTGACTCAGCCGGTCCCGGTCAGGCCCCGAGGGTCGATCTATGACGAAATGTCTTGTGCCTCAGGTGTTGTCGGCATTGCTGCGCGGGAAGCCGCCGCCCTGCGGGAAGAGCGGGAAGACGACGTCATCGAAGCTCTCGGCATCTCCGGCAGTTCGGTTCACCGTCGCACCCCACACGTTGCCGTCGGGGGAGAGCTGCAACGCCCAGGCGTGACCGCGCACGTTCTCCCGGACCACCTCCGGGTCGCCGGTGACCGCGCCGGTGTCGGGCGCCAGCCGTACGGCGACGGTCTTCTTGGAGTTGACCAGGTTGACCAACACCGTGCCCTCCAGGGCGGCGCACCCGGCGACTCCCGGTCGGTCCGGCCAGGTCCACACCGTGGACACCTTGGAATCCTTGGTGATCCGCTGCAGCCGATCTGCGCTCGGAGTGCGGTCGGTGACGTAGAGCGAGCCGTCCGACGAATCGACACACATGGCCCCGGCGGCGCCCAGACCGCTGAGCGCCGTGGTGACCGGGGCCTGGTTGACCGTGGTGGGCTGCTCGATGCGCAGCACCTTGCCGGCCAGTGATCCGGGATCGGCGCCCAGTGCCGGATCGCCCGCATCACCCGTCTGCACCAGCAGGGTGGTCTTGCTGGTGAAGGTCAGCGACCCCATATTGCCGCTGGCGCCCTTCGGGATGCCGGTGAGAATCGGCTTCGGCACGTCGCCGTCGGCAATGCGTATCACCCGGTTGTCGGTCGGCGTGCTGACGTACGCGTACATCAACCGGTCCTGGCCGTAGGTCGGCGACAACACGATGTCCATCAGACCGCCGTCACCGGACGGATCGACCGGGATCATCACCTTGACCTTCGGTTCGGCCTTCACCGACACCTGCTTGACCGCGCCGGTGAGCCGCTCGCCGACCAGGGCGGACTGGCTGTCGGGGAGCATGATCAAACCGCTGGTGCTGTCCAGGCAGCCCTGCATCACGCCCGTTGCCTTGCATTCCTTGGGGAACGGCTTGGCCGGCAGTGGTGGCGGAGGCGGTGGCGTCGTGGTCGGCCCCGGCTCCATCTTCGGTGCAGTGGTGAAAGGCTCGGACTGGGCCGCGTCGAAACGGGCACAGCCCGAACCGACCAGCATCGCGGCACACAGAACGGCGGCCACCCCCGTCATCCGCCGGCGCGATTTCATGCCCGCCAGATTACGGATGCCTCGGCAGTGCGCGCCACGTCGGCACCTTGTGCCGCATCCATAGCAGCCCGATACCAGGCAGAAGCGCCGGGGTAAATACCAGGATCGGACCGACCTTGCACTTACCCTGGCAGCTGTGACCAGTCACTCGCAGGACCCGCAAGCCTGGCAACGACCGGGTTACTCGGACGATTCCGCCAGGCCGGCCGGAGCCAGCCTGGTCGACCCGGAGGACGACCTGCCGTCGGCGGCGTACGGCGGGGACTTCGAAACCACCGCGATTCCGCGCTACGACTCCAAATCGGGCGACCAGTCGGCGTTCAGCCTGGTCGCCGACCCTGAGCCACTGCCGTATGTGCAACCGGGCGGACCAGCCCCGATCGGACCCTTCTCGGCCGAACCGGCCGAGATCGAGCGCGACGAATTCGTCGACGACCGCATCAAGGCCGCCGGGCGGCGGGGCACCCAGGACCTCGGTCTACTGATCCTGCGCGTGGCCCTCGGCGGGTTGATGATCATCCACGGCCTGCAGAAGGCGTTCGGTTGGTGGGGCGGCCCGGGACTGGACGGATTCAACGCCTCGCTGGGCGATATGGGCTTCAAGAACGCCGACATCCTGACCTATGCGGCCACCGGAGGTCAGATCGCCGCCGGTGTCCTACTGGTTCTCGGGCTGTTCACGCCGATCGCGGCTGCCGGCGCACTGGCCTACCTGATCAACGGGTTGCTCGCCACGGCGATGGCGGCCCATGAGCAGGCCCGGCTCTCGGAAGTCATCACCGACGGCACCGAATACCGGATGATCGTCGTCGTGGCCGCGGCCGCCATAATCCTGACCGGCCCGGGTCGCTACGGATTCGACGCCGGTCGAGGCTGGGCCCGGCGACCCTTCGTCGGATCCTTCGTGGCCCTGTTGCTCGGAGTGGCCGGCGGCATCGCCATCTGGGTGCTGCTCAACGGCGGCAACCCGCTCGCCTGACAGAGCTGAGCCGTCAGGCGTAGGGATTCGGTACTCGGCCGCCGCTCACCTCGGTAAGCAACGGCAGCGTGGCGAACGTCACGGCGGGCAGGCGCAAGTCGGTTCCGTCGTTCAACTCGGCAATCGCCCATGACGACCGGTCGAACCGCAGTCCCTTGATATCGCCCCACGGCACCGTGCGGCTGCGCGTCAGAGAACGTGCGGTGACGGTGTCGGCATCGACAGTGGTGCGGTACCGGACGATGGCCGTGGACAAGGCAATCGGAATCACCAGCAGTACCGAGAATGAAGTCGGATTGCTCAGCACCAGGGTCAGTAGGCCGAGCGTCAGGAAGCCGACTGCCAGGTGCGCCATGGGCGATATCCGGATGACGACAGGGGCGGTTGCCGAACGTGCGCTCACGGGTTCATCCTTGCACCAGCCGAAGTGCGGTCCTCGCCCATCACCCCGTCTCCGGCGGCAATTTGACCTTTAACCTGTACGGCAGCTACCGTCGGGTGCTATGCAGACCCCCGGATTGCTCGTAGTAATTGGTTGGCGCGTTGATGCCGCGCTGGCCCTCTGCCGGGCATAGCAAAACGCATCGACGCGCCACCCTCGTACAGCTGCCAGCTGACGGGGGTTTTTTGTTTGCCCACAAGTGCACCGGAATCATTGGAAAATTAAAACTTCCTGAACAGGAATGTGACGCAGACCGTGAAGAGGACATCGTGAGCGCACCGACAACGCGACCGCCGGCCCGGTCGGGATCAGCGCCTGCCAATGGCGCAGCCAAGGCCAAATCAGAATCCGGGCAGCCCAATCGGGTTGCTCCGCAGCAGCTCACCGGTGCCCAGGCGGTCGTCCGGTCGCTGGAAGAGCTCGGCGTCGACGTCGTGTTCGGCATCCCCGGCGGCGCCGTGCTGCCGGTTTACGATCCGCTGTTCGACTCGCAGAAGCTGCGCCACGTGCTGGTCCGCCACGAGCAGGGGGCCGGCCACGCGGCCAGCGGCTACGCGCACGCCACCGGCAAGGTCGGCGTGATGATGGCGACGTCGGGCCCCGGCGCGACCAACCTGGTCACCCCGCTGGCCGATGCCCAGATGGACTCCATCCCGGTGGTGGCCATCACCGGGCAGGTGGGTCGCGGCCTGATCGGCACCGACGCCTTCCAGGAAGCCGACATCTCCGGCATCACCATGCCAATCACCAAGCACAACTTCCTGGTGCGCAACGGTGACGACATCGCCCAGGTGATGGCCGAGGCCTTCCACATCGCCAGTTCTGGGCGCCCGGGTGCGGTGCTCGTCGACATCCCCAAGGACATCCTGCAGGGCCAGTGCACCTTCTCGTGGCCGCCGCAGATGGATCTGCCCGGCTACAAGCCGAACACCAAACCGCACAGCCGTCAGGTGCGCGAGGCCGCCAAGCTGATCGCCGCGGCCCGCAAGCCGGTGCTCTACGTCGGCGGTGGTGTCATCCGCGGTGAGGCCAGTACCGAGCTGCTCGAACTGGCCGAGCTGACCGGTATCCCGGTCGTCACCACGCTGATGGCCCGTGGCGCGTTCCCGGACAGCCACCCGCAGCACCTGGGGATGCCGGGCATGCACGGCACCGTGGCCGCCGTGGGTGCATTGCAGAAGAGCGACCTGCTGATCGCCCTGGGCACCCGGTTCGACGACCGGGTCACCGGCCAGCTGTCCTCGTTCGCCCCTGAGGCGAAGGTGATCCACGCCGACATCGACCCCGCGGAGATCGGCAAGAACCGGCACGCCGACGTGCCGATCGTGGGTGACGTGAAGGCTGTCATCACCGATCTCATCGAGGTGCTGCGCCGCGACGGAACCACCAGCGCCGCACTGAAAATGGACAGCTGGTGGGAGTACCTGTCGGGCCTCAAGTCGACCTACCCGCTGAGCTACGGTCCGCAGAGCGACGGCAGCCTCAGCCCCGAGTACGTCATCGAGAAGCTGGGCCAGATCGCCGGACCGGAAGCGATCTACGTCGCCGGTGTGGGTCAGCACCAGATGTGGGCCGCGCAGTTCGTCAAGTACGAGAACCCGAAGACTTGGCTGAACTCCGGCGGGCTGGGCACCATGGGCTTCTCCGTCCCCGCGGCTATGGGCGCCAAGTTCGCCCGCCCCGAGGCCGAGGTGTGGGCCATCGACGGCGACGGCTGCTTCCAGATGACCAACCAGGAACTGGCCACCTGCGCCATCGAAGGTGCACCGATCAAGGTGGCGTTGATCAACAACGGCAACCTCGGCATGGTGCGGCAGTGGCAGACGCTGTTCTACGACCAGCGCTACAGCCAGACCGATTTGGCTACGCACTCACGCCGGATCCCCGACTTCGTCAAGCTGGCCGAGGCGCTGGGTTGCGTCGGACTGCGCTGCGAGCGGGCCGAAGACGTCGAGGACGTCATCAACCAGGCCCGGGCCATCAACGACCGCCCGGTGGTCATCGACTTCATCGTCGGTGCCGACGCGCAGGTGTGGCCGATGGTCGCCGCCGGTACCAGCAACGACGAGATCATGGCGGCCCGCGATATCCGGCCGCTGTTCGACGAGAACGATGAAGAGGGGCATGCCTGATGAGCAACTCCACCCCCACCCACACCCTGTCGGTGTTGGTCGAGGACAAGCCCGGCGTGCTCGCCCGGGTGGCCACGCTGTTCTCCCGTCGCGGCTACAACATCCAGTCCCTGGCTGTGGGTGCCACCGAGCAGAAGCACCTGTCGCGGATGACGATCGTGGTCAGCGTCGAGGAATCGCCGCTGGAGCAGATCACCAAGCAGCTCAACAAGCTGATCAACGTGATCAAGATCGTCGAGCAGGAGGACGACAATTCCGTCTCGCGCGAACTCGCCCTGATCAAGGTGCGGGCCGATGCGACCAACCGCGGCCAGGTCATCGAAGCAGTGAACCTGTTCCGCGCCAAGGTCGTTGATGTTTCGACCGAGTCCCTGACGGTCGAGGCGACCGGTACGGCGGAGAAGCTGGAGGCCCTGCTGCGGGTCCTGGAGCCCTACGGTATCCGCGAGATCGCACAGTCCGGCATGGTGTCGGTCTCGCGCGGACCCCGTGGTATCAGCGCAGTGAAGTAAGCACGTCAAGTAGCGTTAATCGGCTGTAGAGCTAGAAAGAGAAGGAATATTTCGCATGGCAGTTGAGATGTTTTACGACGCCGACGCGGACCTGTCGATCATCCAGGGTCGTAAGGTCGCCGTCATCGGCTACGGCAGCCAGGGGCACGCGCATTCGCTTTCGCTGCGCGACTCGGGCGTGCAGGTCAAGGTCGGTCTGAAAGAGGGCTCGAAGTCCCGCGTCAAGGTCGAGGAGCAGGGCCTCGAGGTCGACACCCCGGCCGAGGTGGCCAAGTGGGCCGACGTGATCATGGTGCTCGCACCCGATACCGCGCAGGCCGAGATCTTCAAGAACGACATCGAGCCCAACCTGGAGGACGGCAACGCGCTGTTCTTCGGCCACGGCCTCAACATCCACTTCGGTCTGATCAAGGCCCCGGCCAACGTCACCGTCGGCATGGTCGCCCCCAAGGGCCCCGGCCACCTGGTGCGTCGCCAGTTCGTCGACGGCAAGGGCGTGCCCTGCCTGATCGCCGTCGACCAGGACCCCAAGGGCGAGGGCCAGGCCCTGGCGCTGTCCTACGCCGCCGCGATCGGTGGTGCCCGCGCCGGCGTCATCAAGACCACCTTCAAGGAAGAGACCGAGACCGACCTCTTCGGTGAGCAGGCCGTGCTCTGCGGCGGCACCGAGGAACTGGTCAAGGCCGGCTTCGAGGTCATGGTCGAGGCGGGCTACGCCCCGGAGATGGCCTACTTCGAGGTGCTGCACGAGCTCAAGCTCATCGTCGACCTGATGTACGAGGGTGGCATCGCCCGCATGAACTACTCGGTGAGCGACACCGCGGAGTTCGGCGGCTACCTGTCGGGTCCGCGCGTCATCGATGCCGACACCAAGCAGCGTATGCGGGACATCCTGACCGACATCCAGGACGGCACCTTCGTCAAGCGCCTGGTCGCCAACGTCGAGGGCGGCAACAAGGAGCTCGAGGCGCTGCGCAAGGCCAACGCCGAGCACCCGATCGAGGTCACCGGCAAGCAGCTGCGCGACCTGATGAGCTGGGTCGACCGGCCGATCACCGAAACGGCCTAATTTTTCACGCTGACTGGCCAGTTATTGCACGCAAGCATTGAAAGCGCGTGCAATAACTGGCCTTTCGCGTTCTAGACAATTCGGTAGCCGAGCGCGGCCAGCGTGCGGGACACGTTCCTGCCGTCGGCGCTTCCGGGCAGCTTCCCGGTACCGTCGATCTGCAGACCTTCACCGACCACGCCGTAGAGCTCGGTCGACACCGGATCGTCAGGCTCGGCCGGCTCGATCCGACCATCCGGGTAGATGCACTGCGCGCGCATGGCCCACAGCTGTTGTGAAGCGGCGACGACGTTGTAGCCGTGCAACGGCGGACTCACGTGATAGAGCTCCAGGTCACCCACCGCGAACAACGTCATGATCGGATCCGTGTGCGGGACGGTTCCCACCAACCGCGCGAAGCCCGTGTTCACCGTTCAAATCTAAGCGGTCCCGGCAGGGCTGCGGCGCAGCAGTTCTCGTCAGGAGCTCAGGCGCGCAGTCACGCTGACCACACGACGGGCCAGGTGATCCAGCGCGTCGTAGGTGGCGTCGTCGAATTCGCTGATGTTGTCGTGGTTGGCGATCAGGCTCGCGCCGTACGGGTTGCCGTCGACGAATTTCAGCGGGTCCGTGTAGCCCGGCGGCACGATGATCCCACCCCAGTGCATCAACGTGACGTACAGCGTCAGCAGCGTGGTCTCCTGCCCGCCATGGGCGGTGTTGGTCGAGGTGAACCCGGCGTAGACCTTGTCGGCGAGCTTGCCCTGCGACCAGAGGCCGCCGAGCGAGTCCAGAAATCCCCGCAATTGCGAAGCGACAGAACCGAATCGGGTGGGGGAGCCGAAGATCACCGCGTCCGCCCACACGATGTCGTCACCGGTGGCGCGCGGTTGATCTTTGGTGGCTTCGTAATTGGCGGTCCAGGCCGGATTGTGGGCGAAGGATTCCGGGGCGGCGGTCTCGGCAACAGGGCGCAGCCGCACCTCGGCACCCGCGGCTTCCGCAGTGGCGGTGACGCGTCGGGCCATCGTGGTGCCGTGGCCGGTCGCGGAGTAGTAGATGACGGCGACCTTGGGCTGGGTGGTGGTCATGGCGCCAGCTTAGGCAGATCCTTGATGCCGAACTCGCGTTTCAAGACGGTGCGGGCCGCGTAGAACCCGGCCATCCCGTGCACGCCACCGCCGGGCGGGGTGGCCGACGAGCACAGGTAGACCTTGGGGATCGGTGTGGTCCAGGGATCGAACCGCGGAGTGGGTCCCAGCAGAGCGCTGGCCATGTTGTTGCCGCCGACCCCGATATCGCCGCCGACCAGATTGGCGTTGTGTTCGTCCATCCGCGACGCCGGCACGCTGCGTACGGCGACCACGACATCGCGAAAGCCCGGGGCGAACCGTTCGAAGATCCCGATGACGGTCTCGGCCATGTCCAGCGTGGAGTTGTTGGGTACGTGGACGTAGGTCCACAACGGGCGGCGGCCGGCGTCATCGATGCGGGAGGGGTCGGCGATATGGGGGAGTGCGGCCAGCACCATGGGCCACTCGGCGTGGCGGCCTGCGGCGATCTCGGACTCGGCCAGCGCCATCTGGGCGCGGCTGCCGCCCAGGTGCAGCGTCGGTGCCAGGACCAGACGTGGGTCACGCCAAGGTATCTCGCCGCTCAGCACGAAATCGACCTTCGCTACCCCCGGCCCGTAGGTGTAACGGCCCAATGCCCGGGCGTAGCGAGGCGGCAGGGTCTGGCCGTAGATCGACAGCAGCGCGGTCGGTGCGGTGTCGTAGAGGACCACTCCCGACGGCGGTTCGGTGACCTCATGTCCGAGGACCAGTTCGCCGCCGTGTGCGGTGAGATCGGCGATCAGCGCATCGGGGATGGCCTGGGATCCGCCGAGCGGGATGGGCCATCCCACCGCGTGTCCCAGTGTTGCCAGCATCAACCCGGCGCCTCCCGAAACCAAGGACGGCATTGTTGAGATCGTGTGTGCGGCAACACCACTGAACAGTGCGCGGGCATCCTCGCCTTTGAGTGACCGCCACAGCGGGGTGCCCTGGGCCAGGAGTCGGGGTGCGACGCGCACCGCCGCGCCCAGAGACGGGGGTATCGACCGTTTGTCGCCGAGGATGAGGCCCACCACGCCATCGCAATCGGCGGCCAGTGGGCCGAGTAGCCGTCGCCAGGAATCTCCCGAGTCCAATTCGGCGCAGGTGCGCTCGATGTCGCGGTAGCCGACCGCGGCGGGCCGGTCGGTCAGCGGGCTGGCATAGGAGATCTCGGGGACGGCCAGGCGCACCCCGCGGGCCTGCAGGTCGTAGGCGGCGAAGAACGGCGACGCCAGCGCCAGCGGATGTACTGCCGAACAGATGTCGTGGCTGACGCCCGAAAACTCTGGGTCGCTCACGGTGCGGGCGCCGCCACCCGGGGTCGGCTGCGCTTCGATCACGCGTACCGACAGTCCGGCTCGGGCGCAGATGACAGCGGCGGACAAGCCGTTGGGGCCGCTGCCGACGATTGTGACGTCCACGCCCATCAGTACACCGCACGCGGTTCGGCTGTGGTAGGGCCCACACATTAGGCTGTCCGCGTGAGTCTTCCCGTTGTTTTGATTGCCGACAAGCTCGCGGAATCGACCGTCGCCGCCCTCGGCGACCAGGTAGAGGTCAGGTGGGTCGACGGTCCGGACCGCGAGAAGCTGCTCGCTGCCGTGCCGGAAGCCGACGCGCTTCTGGTGCGTTCCGCCACCACGGTCGACGCCGAGGTCATTGCCGCGGCCCCCAAGCTCAAGATCGTCGCCCGCGCAGGCGTCGGCCTGGACAACGTCGACGTCGACGCCGCGACCGCCCGCGGGGTGCTCGTGGTCAACGCGCCGACCTCCAACATCCACAGCGCCGCCGAGCACGCCCTGGCCCTGCTGCTGTCCACGGCCCGGCAGATCCCCGCCGCTGACGCGACCCTGCGCGATCACACCTGGAAGCGGTCGTCGTTCTCGGGCGTCGAGATCTTCGACAAGACCGTCGGCGTCGTCGGCCTGGGCCGCATCGGGCAGCTGGTCGCCCAGCGCCTCGCCGCCTTCGGCGCGCACATCGTGGCGTACGACCCCTACGTCTCGCAGGCCCGCGCCGCACAGCTCGGCATCGAGTTGCTGCCGCTGGACGAGCTTCTCGGCCGCGCCGACTTCATCTCGGTGCACCTGCCCAAGACCAAGGAGACCGCAGGCCTGCTGGGCAAGGAGAACCTGGCCAAGACCAAGCCGGGCGTCATCATCGTCAACGCCGCCCGCGGCGGCCTGATCGATGAGCAGGCCCTGGCCGACGCCATCACCAGCGGCCATGTGCGCGCCGCCGGCCTCGACGTCTTCTCGACCGAACCGTGCACCGACAGCCCGCTGTTCGAGCTGCCCCAGGTTGTCGTGACCCCGCACCTGGGCGCCTCGACCTCTGAGGCGCAGGACCGGGCCGGTACCGATGTGGCCGCCAGCGTGAAGCTGGCGCTGGCCGGCGAGTTCGTGCCGGACGCGGTCAACGTCGGCGGCGGATCCGTCGGCGAAGAGGTCGCGCCGTGGCTGGACCTGGTGCGCAAGCTCGGTCTGCTGGCCGGTGCCCTGTCCGACGCGGCCCCGGTGTCGCTGTCCGTGCAGGCGCGTGGCGAGCTGGCTTCCGAAGACGTTGAGATCCTGAAGCTGTCGGCGCTGCGTGGGTTGTTCTCCGCGGTGGTCGACGAGCAGGTGACGTTCGTCAACGCGCCGACACTGGCCGCCGACCGTGGCGTGGCCTCCGAGATCAGCACCGCCACCGAGAGCCCGAACCACCGCAGCGTGGTCGATGTACGTGTCGTGCACGCTGACGGCAGCGCGCTGAACGTGGCGGGCACCCTGTCCGGGCCGCAGCTGGTCGAGAAGATCGTCCAGATCAACGGACGCAACTTCGACCTGCGGGCCGAGGGCTACAACCTCATCGTCCACTACAACGATCAGCCGGGCGCGCTCGGCAAGATCGGCACCCTGCTCGGTGGCGCCAACGTCAACATCCTGGCCGCGCAGCTGAGCCAGGATGTCGAGGGCGACAGCGCCATCGTGATGCTGCGGCTGGATACCGATGTGCCCGAGGATGTGCGTTCCGCGATCGCCGCTGCGGTTGACGCCACGACGCTGGAAGTGGTCGACCTGTCATGAAACTCGCTGTCATCGCCGGCGACGGCATCGGTCCGGAGGTCATCGCCGAGGCACTGAAGGTGCTCGACGCGGTACTGCCCGGTGTGGACCGGACGGAATACGACCTGGGTGCGCGGCGCTACCACGCGACCGGGGAGACCCTGCCCGAGGGCTTTGTCGACGAGCTCAAGGGCTACGACGCAATCCTGTTGGGCGCCATCGGTGATCCCTCTGTGCCCAGTGGTGTGCTCGAGCGCGGACTGCTGCTGAACATGCGGTTTGCGTTGGACCACCATGTGAACCTGCGCCCGTCGCGGTTGTTCGCCGGGGTTTCCAGCCCGCTGGCGGGCAACCCGGAGATCGACTTCGTGGTGGTGCGCGAGGGCACCGAGGGTCCCTACACCGGAACCGGCGGCGCGATCCGGGTGGGCACCCCGCACGAGGTTGCCACCGAGGTGTCCACCAACACCCGGTTCGGTGTGGAGCGCGTGGTGCGCTACGCGTTCGAGAAAGCCCGCGCTCGGCGCAAACACCTCACTCTGGTGCACAAGAACAACGTGCTGGCGTTTGCCGGCTCTCTGTGGAAGCGCACCGTCGATGAGATCGGTGCGGAATACCCGGACGTCGAGACGGCTTACCAGCACATCGATGCCGCAACCATCCACATGGTCACCGACCCGGGCCGCTTCGACGTGATCGTCACCGACAACCTGTTCGGCGACATCATCACCGACCTGGCGGCCGCGGTGTCCGGCGGTATCGGCCTGGCCGCATCGGGCAACATCGATGCGACGGGCACCAACCCGTCGATGTTCGAACCGGTGCACGGCAGTGCTCCGGATATCGCCGGGCAGGGTCTTGCCGATCCGACCGCTGCGGTGATGAGCGTGGCGCTGCTGCTGACCCACCTCGGGGAAACCGACGCGGCGGCGCGGGTCGACAAGGCTGTCAGCGAGCACCTGGCCACCCGTGGTGACGCCAAGCTCTCGACCAGCGAGGTCGGCGAGCGCATCCTGTCGCTGCTGTAAAGATCTCTGCCGAGCAGACGCAAAGTGCCCCAGATCGCTTGATTTGGGGCACTTTTACGTCTGCTCGCGGCATCGGCGGCGTCGCTACACCGGCAGCCTGCGGTTGACCAGCAACGCGCACCCGGCGGCGGCGAGCGCGGCCAATGCGCCGGCCCGCAGCCACCAGCCGCGATCGGGGCCGCTGATCGTCTGATATCCGATCTGCTGCTGGATCGCTTGATAGTTGTGGTTCAGCTCATCGATGTCGGTGGCGGTGTAGGACTCACCACCGGACAACGTGGCGATGCGCTTGAGCATCTCGTCGTCGACGGGTACCGGCACCTGATTGTTCTCGAGGGCGACCCAGCCGTCCTTGGTGCCGAACGCAATCGTGGACACCGGCACGCCTTGATCTTTCGCGGCGCGTGCCGCGGTGTAGGCGCCACGCGGGTTGTCGGGATTGGCGGGTTTGTTTGCCGCGCCATCGGACTCGAGCACGATCCGCGCGGGCGGAGCATCGGAGTTATCGGCCGCGAGTACCTGGCCGACAGATGAAATCGATTGCAGTGCAGTGAATATTGCTTCACCTGTGGCTGTCGCGTCGTTGAGGCTCAGGTGGTCGAGGGCCTGCACCGTGGCTTCGTGATCCGGCGTCGGTGAGACCAGTAGGGCAGCGTTACCCGCGAAAGCCACCAGGCCCAGGTTCACCCCGGGTGTGAGCTGTTCGGCGAACTGTTTGGCGGCGTCCTGGGCTGCCGCCAGACGTGTGGGGGTGACATCGGTGGCACCCATCGACCGGGACTCGTCGATGACGAGCATGATCACCGCACGGTTGCGAGGGATGCGGATCTCGCGCGTCGGCCCCGCCAGCGCCACGGTGAGCAGGACCAGTGAGCACAGCCCGAGTGCCACCGGTAGATGACGTTTCCACCGGCGCGGCGCGGTGTGGCCGGTGAACCGACGAAACAGACGTTGTCTGCGGATCTGGGCGACGACATAGAGCACCAGCAGCGCAACCGGCACCGCCAGCAGCGCCAGCCAACCCGGTTCAGACAGCGCCCTCATCAGCAGCGCCTCCTTGTCCGGGCCAGGCGAACGGAACTATCGGCCGAGTCGAATCTCACGTTGACACCATCCGTTCCATTGCGCTGCGTCCGGTCGGGCCAGCGGGCGCACTCCTGATTCAGTTATATACTCAAGCAATCGTTTGATCGTTGTGGGTTGCACCGAAAGGCCGGAATTCTCGTGCTGAACGACCTGAGCCTGTCCGGGTTTGCCCATCCTTTGTACTTCCTGTGCCTGCTCGCCGTCGTGGCGATTGCTGTCGCCTACCTGTGGGTGCAGCGAACCCGGCGGAAGCGCGTGTTGCGGTTCGCCAACATGGAGGTGCTCGAGCAGGTCGCTGCCGCACAGACGCCAAGCCGTTGGCGTCACCTGCCCGCCGCGCTGCTCGTTTCTGCACTGGCCTTGATGACCACCGCGATGGCCGGCCCGACTGACGACATCCGTGTCCCGCGGAATCGCGCGGTGGTCATGTTGGTCATCGACGTATCCGAATCGATGGCCGCCACAGACGTGCCGCCGAGCCGGATCGAGGCAGCCCGCGATGCGGCGACTCACTTCGCCGACCAACTCACCCCGGGGATCAACCTCGGACTGGTCAAATTCTCTTCGAGTGCTGTGATGCTGGTGGCCCCCACAGCGGATCACGATGCCGTCAAGCGCGCGGTCGCCACGCTGCAACCCGAGCCACGCACCGCGACCGGCGAGGGGATCTTCACCGCACTGCAGGCCATCGCTACGGCCGGGGCGGTAATGGGCGGAGGCGATGGCCCACCGCCGGCCAGGATCGTGCTGGAGTCTGATGGCAAGGAGACGGTGCCCGGGAATCCGGACGATCCGCGCGGTGCGTTCTCTGCGGCACGAGCCGCACGCGACCAGGACGTGCCGATCTCGACGATTTCGTTCGGAACCCCTTACGGCACTGTGAATATGGAGGGCCAGCAGATACCGGTTCCCGTCGATGACAGCACCCTGCAGAAGATCGTCGAGATCAGCCACGGTCAGGCCTATCACGCGGGCAGTCTCGATGAACTCAATTCGGTCTACTCAGAATTGGAGCAGCAGGTCGGGTATGAGACGGTGCGCGGGGATGCCAGCGCCGGTTGGATCGGGTTGTCGCTCTTGGTGATGACAGCCGCGGTGACTACGGGCATTCTCGTCAATCGGCGGCTACCGTTGTAGGACATGGATGTGGCGCGCCAACGTTGGCGACAACCGGTCGCGGTCATCGCCGCCACCGTTATCCTGCTCGCCTCAAGCTGCAGCGGCCACTTCGCTTCGCCGATCCCGGAAGGGATCCCGCCGCCACCCGGTGATCCGGTGCCCGATATCGACATCTCGGCCCGGGGCCGGCCCGCCGACCAACTCGCAGCATGGGCTGCACCTCGCGCCGCCGCGATGGGCCTCCCGGCCGCCGCGCTGGAGGCGTACGCGTACGCGGCCAAGGTTGCGGAGGTGGTGAATCCGGGGTGCCATATCGGCTGGACCACGTTGGCCGGAATCGGCACCGTGGAAAGTCGCAATGGCACCTACCGGGGAGCCACGATCGCATCCAACGGCGATGTTGCCCCGCCCATCCGTGGTGTGAGACTCGATGGCACCAACGGCAATCTCCGCATCGTCGAAGAGGCCGGTACCGACCAAGCCGAGTACGCGCAGGCCATGGGGCCCATGCAGTTCATCCCGGAGACGTGGCGACTCTACGGTGTCGATGCCCACAACGACGGGGTGGTCAATGTCGACAACATCGACGATGCGGCGCTGGCAGCGGCGGGATACCTGTGTTACCGCGGCGGCGATCTGTCCACCCGGCTGGGGTGGCTGGATGCGCTCTTGGCCTACAACGACTCCGGACTGTATGTGCGTACGGTCCGAGACTGGGCGACGGCTTACGCGGCAGGGCATTCGTTGTGGGCGTGACCGGCGTCGATCTGTGCCTTCGGGCAAGCGCTCATCGTGCCTTATTGCTCTTCGCGCAAGCGCTCACGGACTATTGCTCTTCGCGCAAGCGCTCATCGGCCGGCACGAGGGGGACCGCCAACAACGGCAACAACGCACACACCGCGAAAGCCGCCGGGTAGCCCGCCGCACCGATCAGCGCACCGAACAACGGTGCCGAGCTGGCGGTCGCCAGGTGCTGGCTGGTGTTCTGTGTGCCCAGTGCGCGTCCGCTCCAGAACGGACCGGCGATCTCGGCGATCGCCGTGAACGCCAAACCGTTGTCGGACACCGTGATCACCGAGGCGATCACGATCAGCGCGACACTGATCGGTGAACCCAGCCAATCGGTGAGCGCCAGCAGCCCCATCGTCGCTGCTGCGGCCAACGCAATCGTCCGGATAGGCCGCAGCCGCTGCCCGACGACATCGGACCATCGGCCCGCCGCGATCCGCCCTGCCGCGCCCAGCAATTGAGCGACGGTCACCAGTGTGCCCGCCGATGCCGCAGACCAACCCCGGTCGCTCATCAACCACACCAGGGTGAAGGTCCACACCACGCCCTGGGGGATCACCAGCAGTACCGACACCGCGTGGATGCGCCACAACACGTTTGAGCGGCGGTACGGGTTGGCCAGGTGTTCGGCCGGTGCCTCGTGGCGGGCCGGCCGGGGCGGATCCAGCACGCCCACAGCGCAGATCACCGCCGAGAGGACACACACCACTGCAGGGAACAGCAGTGCCGTCGCGGTGCCGTGGCTCTCGGCCAGGCGCGGAATCACCAATGCGCCCAAGCCGACACCCAAAGGTGTTGCCGTCTGCCGGATTCCCATCGCCAGCCCACGCTGTTCAGGTGGGAACCAGCCCACCACGACCCGCCCGCTCGCCGAATTACTACTGGCCGCAGCCATTCCACCCAGCAGCAGGAACAGTCCGACGGACATCAGGGAATCCGCCGCAGCCGCCCCGAAGGCCGCCGCGGCGGTCAGGGCCGAGCCCACCGTCAGCACGATCCGTTCGCCTACCCGGTCAACGATGTACCCCCAGGCGATCAGGGTGAGCACCAGTCCGAAGCTCGGCATCGACGACAGCAGACCGGCCTTGGCCAGATCCAGGCCACGCTCGGCGTGCAGGGTGGGGATGAGGAACGCGGCGCCGTTGATGAACACGTTGGCGCATGTGGTCGCGGTGAGTGCGATCGCCAACATCGACCAACGGCGAAACGTGCTGATCGACGAAACAGCCATGCGTGCATCGTTCCACGGATATCTCAAAATATTGAACCTGCGTCCCAATATGTGAGACCGATGAAAAGCTGACCTAAGCTGTGCCGGTGAAGTTGTGGTTGACGGCAACCGTTTTGCTGATGTGTGGACTTGTGGCGGCACCGACCGCGGCGGCGGCCGTGCCGAACTGGTCGGGCCTGGACGCCCGTCACTACGACGCGCCCATTCCCGTGGCCGGAACCTTGATCGAGGCGGTCCCGTTGGATCCCGCACTGTCGGTACCGGGTGCGGCGAGTGCCTACCGCATCCTCTACTCGACTGTCGATCAACATGATTCGCCGGCGCTGAGTACCGCCGTGGTGTTCATCCCGCACGGCCAGGCGCCCGAGGGCGGCTGGCCCACGATCGCATGGGCACACGGCACGGTCGGACTCGGTGACGATTGCGCACCGTCGGCACAGCCGCGCACCGCAAGGGATGTCGAGTATCTGACGCACTGGCTTGACCAGGGCTACGCCGTCGTCGGCTCCGATTACGCCGGGCTGGGCACCCCGGGGCTGATGAGCTACCTCAACACCGTGGCCACCGCCCACAGCGTCGTCGACTCGGTGATCGCGATGCACCACATGGATCTGCCGTTGTCGCCGAAATGGGCCATCGTGGGTCAGTCTCAGGGCGGCGGGGCCGCGGTCAACAGCGCACGCTGGGCCACCGAATTCAGCCGGGGGACCGGCCTGGACTATCGCGGCGTGGTGGCCACCGGGACGCCGTTCAATGTCGAGGGCATCGTGAAGCAGGCGGGCCCCGATATGGCGCTGCCGCCGAATCTGGGACCGGCGGCCAACAGCTATACCGGCTACATCCTGGCCGGGTTCCGGGAAGCTCGTCCCGACATCGACGTCAACAGTGTCCTCACCCCGGCCGGGCTGGATGCCGTGGACAAGGCGGAGACGCTGTGTAAGCCGCAACTCGATCAGCAGCTCACCGGGATGACGCCGACGGCGTTCTTCCGCGCGCCGCTGGACACCCTGCCCGGCGCCTCGGAGGCTCTCGACGCCTACCTGGGCACGCCGACCAGCGGTTACGACCGGCCGATCTTCCTCGGCGTCGGACTCCTGGACCGCGATGTCCCGCCGAACATGTCACTGCAACTCGATGAGCAGCTGCGGGCGAACGGACAGGACGTCACACTCAAGGTTTATCCCGACGAAGATCACTCGGGCACCGTGCTGGCCTCGGTCCCGGATTCCACGCCGTTCCTGGCCGCGGCATTCGCGGCCGACTGACGGAATCCGACCGGAGGCGTCCGCGCTGGTGGTCGGACGCTGCGCACTACCCTGGTCAAAATGCGCTTAGGTCGAATCGCCAGTCCCGACGGCGTCGCTTTCGTCAGTGTCGAAGGCGACGGCGCCGATGCCGTCTGCAAAGAGATCGCCGAGCATCCGTTCGGCAATCCCAACTTCACCGGGCGGAGCTGGCCGCTGGCCGACGTCCGCCTGCTGGCGCCCATCCTGGCCAGCAAGGTCATCTGTATGGGCAAGAACTACGAGGCCCACGCCGCGGAGATGGGTGGGGTAGCTCCCGAGGATCCGGTGATCTTCCTCAAACCCAACACCGCGATCATCGGGCCCAACGTGCCGATCCAGTTGCCGGCCGACGCCAATCCCGTTCACCACGAGGGTGAGCTGGCCATCGTCATCGGGCGGCCCTGCAAGGACGTGCCCGCCGCACGTGCGGCCGAGAACATTCTGGGCTACACCATCGCCAACGACATCTCGGCGCGCGACCAGCAGGCCAAGGACGGCCAGTGGATGCGGGCCAAGGGCCACGACACCTTCTGTCCCGTGGGCCCGTGGATCGTCAACGACCTCGATCCCTCGGACCTGGAGATCCGCACCGAGGTGAACGGAGAAGTGCGCCAGCGCAGCCGGACCTCGCTGATGATCCATGACATCGGTGCCATCGTCGAGTGGGTCTCGGCGGTGATGACGCTGCTTCCTGGCGACCTGATCCTCACCGGAACCCCCGAAGGTGTCGGCCCCATCGAAGACGGGGACACCGTGAGCGTCACCGTCGAGGGCATCGGCACCCTTACCAATCCCGTTGTACGCAAGCAGAAGTAGAGGTAAGTGATGACATCTCCCTCTGGTCATGTCAGGGTGCGGTTCTGCCCGTCGCCGACCGGGACCCCGCACGTCGGGTTGGTGCGCACCGCGCTGTTCAACTGGGCCTATGCCCGGCATACCGGCGGAACCTTCGTCTTCCGTATCGAGGACACCGATGCCGCGCGCGACAGCGACGAGAGCTACGCCGCGATTCTCGACGCCCTGCGGTGGTTGGGCCTGGACTGGGATGAGGGCCCCGAGGTCGGCGGCCCGTACGAGCCGTACCGGCAGTCACAGCGCAGCGAGATCTACCGCGATGTGATCGCCCGTCTGCTCGAGGCCGGCGAGGTCTACGAGGCCTATTCGACGCCCGAAGAGGTCGAGGCGCGGCATGTCGCGGCCGGGCGAAATCCCAAACTCGGATACGACAATTACGACCGCGACCTCACTGACGAGCAGCGCAAGGCGTTTGCCGACGACGGCCGTAAGCCCGTGCTGCGCTTGCGTATGCCTGACGAGGACCTCGGCTGGACCGATCTGGTGCGCGGCCCGGTGAGCTTCCCAGCGGGCTCGGTGCCGGATTTCGCGATCACGCGTGCCAACGGAGATCCGTTGTACACCTTGGTCAATCCGGTCGACGACGCGATGATGAAGATCACCCACGTGCTGCGCGGCGAGGACATCATGCCCTCGACACCGCGGCAGATCGCGCTGTACCGGGCGCTGATGCGGATCGGCGTGGCCGAGCGGGTACCTGAATTCGCTCATTTGCCAAGTGTTCTCGGCGAGGGCAACAAGAAGTTGTCCAAGCGTGATCCGCAGTCGAATCTGTTCCTGCACCGCGACCGCGGCTTCCTGCCGGAGGGGCTACTGAACTACCTGGCGCTGCTGGGCTGGGGCATCGCCGACGACCACGACGTGTTCAGCCTCGACGAGATGGTGGCCGCATTCGACGTGGCCAACGTCAACTCCAACCCGGCGCGGTTCGACCAGAAGAAGGCCGACGCGATCAATGCCGAGCACATCCGGCTGCTGACGCCAGAGGATTTCACGGCCCGGCTGCGCGCCTATCTCGACGCCCACGGTCACGACACCGGTTTGGACGACGCCGCATTCGCCGAAGCCGCCGCGCTGATCCAGACCCGCATCGTCGTCCTCGGCGATGCGTGGGGGCTGCTGAAGTTCTTCGACGACGACTCCTACGAGATCGACGAGAAGGCGGCCGCCAAGGAACTGCGTGAGGAGGCCGCACCGGTCCTGGACGCCGCGCTGAGCGCCTTGGAGGGCGTCGGGGAGTGGAACACCCCCAACATCGAGGCGGCGCTCAAGGCGGCGCTTCTGGACGGTCTGGAGCTCAAGCCCCGTAAGGCGTTCGGACCGATCCGCGTCGCCGTCACGGGCGCGACGATCAGCCCGCCACTGTTCGAGTCGATGGAGCTGTTGGGTGCCGACCGCAGCCTGGCGCGGTTGCGGGCCGCCCGGGGCCGGCTGTGAACGCCCAGGCGTGCCGGGGGTTGGTAAAGAGAGCCGAAAATCTTTGGTAGTCTGCTCGTCGGCCCGAAAAGCAAAACGGGGAAGCCCCCGCTGAGCCGATCGGATCGAAATTGCCTGTGACCTGCGGTGATGGGCAATTATTGGGGTATGGTGTAATTGGCAACACAGCGGTTTCTGGTACCGCCATTCTAGGTTCGAGTCCTGGTACCCCAGCCATCCGGAGAGGATCAGCCGGATTAGGTGAGCACGACCGCCTAAGCTAAGCTGACCATCCGGAAGTTCTAGCCCCCGTCGTCTAGCGGCCTAGGACGCCGCCCTCTCACGGCGGTAGCGTGGGTTCGAATCCCATCGGGGGTACAGAAGTAAAAGCGCCCAGTTCTCACGAACTGGGCGCTTTTGCGTTATGCGGACACGGCGCCCGCCCGCGCCCCATCGTCACGCCAGAATGGCCCCGGGTGGTGAACGTCACTCCGCCGTGAGGCTGGTCGGATTCGGGGCCGGCGACGTCCCGCCACGCCGGGCGCGTCAGCCGCGTGTTGAGATTCGTCTCACAGTCGGCGGGTGAGCGCATCGGAGGCGGCAAGCAGATCGGCGGCCCAGCGGGCCCCGGGTCGCCGGCCCATGCGGTCGATCGGCCCGGACACGGACACCGCGGCGATCACCGCGCCACGGCCGTCACGCACCGGTGCCGAGACGCTGGCCACACCCGGCTCACGTTCGGCGGCGCTCTGCGCCCAGCCGCGCTTGCGGACCTCGGCCAGGGTGCGGTCGGTGAACTTGGCGGCCGGCAGCACGGCCTGCTGGGTGGCCGGGTCGGCATAGGCCAGTAGCACTTTGGCGCCCGAGCCGGCCGTCATCGGGAGGTGGGTGCCCACCGGCACGGTGTCGCGCAGCCCGGCCGGAGGCTCCAGCGCCACCACGCAGACCCGGGACTGCCCTTCGCGCCGGTACAGCTGCACGCTCTCGCCGGTGATCTCACGCAGGCGGGGCAGGACCGCGGCGCCGGCCGCCAGGAGCGGATCGTTGACGTGGGAGGCCAATTCGGTCAATGCCGGGCCGAGGCGCCAGCGTCCGTCTCCGTCGCGGGCCAGCAGCCGGTGGGTTTCGAGCCCGGCGGCCAGCCGGTGCGCGGTCGCCCGCGGGAGCCCGGTCCGCTCGCAGAGTTCGGCCAGCCCGCAAGGTGACTCGGCCACGGTGTGCAGCACACCCACGGCTTTGTCGAGAACGCCGATGCCGCTATCATTTCTCACAGAGAGATACTAGCGTCTCGCATTGTGAGATGGCAGATGAGATGGCGACAGTAACTCCCAGCCCTGGCGGACTCTTGATGCAAGCCCGCGTTGCCGTTAATCGAATCGAGAAGTAGCGATGGACCAATCGACACAGACATCCGTGAAGCCGCGCACCCTGGCCGAAAAGGTTTGGGACGACCACGTCGTGGCGCGCGGTGAGGGAGAGGGCGCGGCCAGAGAGCCCGACCTGATTTACATCGACCTGCATCTCGTCCACGAGGTCACCAGCCCGCAGGCGTTCGACGGCCTGCGATTGGCGGGCCGGCCGGTGCGACGACCGGACCTCACGATCGCCACCGAGGACCACAACGTGCCCACGGTCGACATCGACAAGCCGATCGCGGATCCGGTTTCGCGCACCCAGGTCGAGACATTGCGGCGCAACTGCGAGGAATTCGGCATCCGGTTGCACCCGATGGGCGATGCCGAACAGGGCATCGTGCACATCATCGGACCGCAGCTGGGGCTGACGCAGCCGGGCATGACGGTCGTGTGCGGGGACAGCCATACCTCGACCCACGGTGCATTCGGCGCCATCGCGATGGGTATCGGCACCTCCGAGGTCGAACACGTGATGGCCACGCAGACACTGCCGCTCAAGCCGTTCAAGACCATGGCGGTCAACGTCGACGGCGTGCTGCCGCCCGGCGTGAGCGCCAAGGACGTCATCCTGGCCGTGATCGCCAAGATCGGTACCGGCGGCGGCCAGGGCCACGTCATCGAGTACCGGGGCAGCGCCATCGAGGCGTTGTCCATGGAAGGCCGGATGACGATCTGCAACATGAGCATCGAGGCCGGGGCCCGGGCCGGCATGGTCGCTCCTGACGAGACCACCTTCGAATTCCTCAAGGGCCGCCCGAACGCTCCGAAGGGGGCCGACTGGGACGCCGCGGTGGCCGCCTGGAGCGAGTTGCGTACCGACGAGGGCGCCGAATTCGACACCGAGGTCTACCTGGACGCCGCCACGCTGAGCCCGTTCGTGACATGGGGAACCAACCCGGGACAGGGCGTCCCGCTGTCCGCTTCGGTGCCCGATCCGGAGTTGATCGGCGACGACGGTGAGCGTCAGTCGGCGGAGAAGGCCTTGGCCTACATGGATCTTCGACCCGGGATGGCCATGCGTGACATCGCCGTGGACACCGTTTTCGTCGGGTCCTGCACCAACGGCAGGATCGAGGACCTGCGGGTGGTCGCCGACGTGCTGCGCGATCGCAAGGTCGCCGACGGGGTGCGGATGCTCGTCGTGCCGGGCTCGATGCGGGTCCGGGCCCAGGCCGAATCGGAAGGTCTCGACCGGATATTCACCGCCGCGGGCGCCGAATGGCGGCAAGCCGGCTGCTCGATGTGTCTGGGCATGAACCCCGATCAACTGTCCCCGGGGCAGCGCTGTGCCTCGACGTCCAACCGGAATTTCGAAGGCCGACAGGGCAAGGGGGGCCGCACGCACCTGGTCTCGCCGGCCGTTGCCGCAGCCACCGCCGTACGCGGAAAGCTGGCGTCCCCTGCCGATCTGCCCGCCGCGACCCGCTAAGAAACCAGAAGGAGAAGCCTGATGGAGGCTTTTAGCACTCACACCGGCATCGGCGTCCCGCTGCGGCGGTCCAATGTCGACACCGACCAGATCATCCCCGCCGTCTATTTGAAGCGGGTAACCCGAACGGGTTTCGAGGACGGATTGTTCGCCGCCTGGCGCGCTGATCCGTCGTTCATTCTGAATCTTCCGCCATTCGACAAAGGCTCGGTGTTGGTCGCCGGACCCGATTTCGGCACCGGATCGTCACGCGAACATGCCGTCTGGGCGCTCATGGACTATGGCTTCCGGGTGGTTATCTCATCCCGTTTCGCCGATATTTTCCGCGGCAACGCCGGCAAGGCCGGGCTATTGGCCGCCGAAGTCGCCCAAGACGATGTCGAGCTCTTATGGAAGCTCATCGAGCAGAATCCGGGGCTGGAAATCACTGTGAATCTTCAAGATCGAAATATCGTCGCCGGAACGGTTGTGCTGCCGTTCAGAATTGACGACTACACGGCTTGGCGACTGCTCGAGGGACTCGACGATATAGGCCTTACGCTGCGGAAACTCTCTTCGATCGAGGATTACGAGAAGCACCGGCCGGCCTGGAAGCCGCGCACTCTGCCCGCCTGATCGGGGGCCTCGTACGGGTGCATCGGAGCCCGAATTCGCCGCGTGCCAAACCGGTTCTGGACCCAACCTGGGGGAGTCCAAGTGGGGCAAGCGGATTGCCGGATTGTTCGCTAGCTACGCCTGAAATTGCGCGTGGCTCTTGGAAATCAGTGGTTACAGGGTTTACCGTGTCCTCTAGTCGGTCCAAGGAGGACCACTGGTTTCGGAGGTTTTGGATGAACAAAGCGGAGCTCATCGACGTACTCACAACCAAACTGGGCACCGATCGTCGGCAGGCTACCGCCGCGGTGGAGAACGTTGTGGACACCATCGTCCGCGCGGTGCACAAGGGCGACAGCGTCACGATCACCGGCTTCGGTGTCTTCGAGCAGCGCCGCCGCGCTGCCCGTGTGGCGCGCAACCCGCGCACCGGCGAGACGGTGAAGGTCAAGCCCACCTCGGTGCCGGCTTTCCGTCCGGGCGCTCAGTTCAAGGCGGTTGTCTCTGGGGCACAGCGCCTCCCGTCTGAAGGTCCGGCGGTCAAGCGTGGCGTCACCGCAGGCCCGGTCAAGCGCGCCGCCGCCAAGAAGGTGGCCACCAGGGCAGTGGCCAAGAAGGCCGCCACCAAGGCAGTCAAGAAGGCTGCGGTCAAGGCCGTTGTGAAGAAGGCTGCGGCCAAGGCACCCGCCAAGAAGGTGGCTGCCAAGAAGGCCCCGGCCGCCAAGAAGGTCGCTGCCAAGAAGGCCCCGGCCGCCAAGAAGGCCGCGACCAAGGCGCCCGCCAAGAAGGCCGCGACCAAGGCACCCGCCAAGAAGGCCGCGACCAAGGCACCCGCCAAGAAGGCCGCGACCAAGGCACCCGCCAAGAAGGTGGCTGCCAAGAAGGCACCGGCCAAGAAGGGCCGCAAGTAATTACGGTAAAGGCACGTCGTGAGCCGTAGGTGAGCTCACGACGTGTCTTTTCTCGTGTGTAACTAGCCGCCGGCGGGCAGGGGACTGCCGAGGTGGTCTGCAGCGACCAGTCGGCCGTCCGTCATCGACAGCACCCAGGTGCTGCCCTTGCGGTTTCCGGTGGTCTGCGGGCGCACCTGTGAGCGCGAGCACCACCACGAGATGAGATCGGGAATCACCTTGCCCTGTGTGCAGATCACCGGGGTCCCGGCCCGGGCCGCGAGTTCGAGCACACGATTGCGGCCGGCCTTGTGGTCGGAGTTGTACGCTTCCTCGGTCAGCGTCGGCTCATTGTGAATGTCCACCCCGAGCTCCTGGGCCAACGGCTCCAGGGTCTGGTGGCAGCGCAGCCGATCGGCCGCGTAAAGCGTTGTGGCACCGAATGCCAGTAGTTGGGCGACCAGGGCTTCGGCCTGTGCCCGCCCCTTCTTGTCCAGCGGACGCTTGCGGTCGTCGCCCTTGAATCGGGATCGCCGGCCGGCCACACCGTGCCGCACGATGAGTACCGTCTTGGTATCCGGCGGCTGTTTTGCAAAGCGGCGCAATACTTTTCGGTCATGCGGGTAGATCAGCTGATCCATCGCGGATTCCACCGGCAGCCAGATGAGCTTGTCCACCTCATCGTTGGGGGTGAAGTCGCCGCCGGTCGCGCGCGCAGCCCAGTACCAAACCCGTTTGGTTCCCTGCGGAATGTCATACGAGATCGAGCCGAGCCGGCGCCCGAGCTGCGCGGTGTAGCCGGTCTCCTCGTGAACCTCGCGCACCGCGGCCACCGGATCGGTTTCGTTGAACTCGACCTTTCCCTTGGGCAGGGACCAATCGTCGTACCGTGGACGGTGGATGACGGCCACCTCGGGCACGGCAGTGCCCGCGGCGTCCTCGCCGCTGCGCCACAACACGGCGCCTGCTGCGGGCACCAGCTTGTTGCCCGGCTGCGCTGCTGTCGTGCTGTCGTTCGACACCTCAACTCCTGCAGGTCATTCACCGGCCCGGGCCAGGTGGGATCAGGGGTGCCGGTGACGTTCCATCAGTGACACCTGGTGGTCGCGAACTGTCTGCCCCTCCTGGGGCAGCGCCGTCCAGTGACCATCGTGTCGTAACTCCCAGCACCGGGTGGCCGGATCCATCGCGGACTCGAACACCTCGTTGAGTTGCGCCATCAGCCTCGGATCCTTGACCTGAGCCATCACTTCGACACGGCGGTCGAGATTACGATGCATCATGTCGGCACTGCCGATCCAGAACTCATTGATGGCGCGGAAGTGAATAATCCGCGAGTGCTCGAGGAAGCGCCCCAGGATCGAGCGCACCCTGATGTTGTCGGAGTACCCGGGCACGCCTGGGCGTAGGGCGCAGATGCCCCGCACCACGATCTCGACCGGGATCCCGGCCTGCGACGCCCGGTACAGCGCATCGATCACCTGCTCGTCCACCAGTGCGTTTGCCTTCAACCGGATTCCGGTCGTGGCTCCCTCATGATGGGCGGCGATCTCACGGTCGATGCGTTCGATGATGCCCTTGCGCACACCGCGCGGAGCCACCAGCAGGTTGCGGTAGGCGTCTTTGCGTGAGTAGCCGGTCAGTGAATTGAACAGATCGGTCAGGTCGGCGCCGATGTCGGGATCGGCGGTGAGCAACCCGACGTCTTCATACAGCCGCGCGGTTTTCGGGTTGTAGTTGCCGGTGCCGATGTGGCAGTAGCGCCGGATGGTCGACCCCTCACGGCGCACCACAAGGCAGGTCTTGCAGTGGGTCTTGAGGCCGATCAACCCGTAGACCACGTGCACTCCGGCTTGTTCGAGTGCTCTGGCCCACTTGATGTTGGCCTGTTCGTCGAAGCGCGCCTTGATCTCGACGAGCGCGACCACCTGCTTGCCTGCCTCGGCGGCGTCGATCAGTGCGTTGACGATCGGCGAGTCACCGGATGTGCGGTAGAGCGTCTGTTTGATCGCCAGCACGTTGGGGTCGGCGGCGGCCTGCTCGATGAAGCGTTGCACGGTGGTGGAGAACGAGTCATAGGGATGATGTACCAGCACATCCCCGTCGCGCAGCGTCGAGAAAATGCTCTTGGGCGTCTCACGTTCGCCGAATGCCGGTGGGGTGGCGGGCACGAACGGCCGGTCCTTGAGCGCGGGCCGGTCCACGGCATAGATCTGCCACAGCGCGGACAGATCCAGCAGCCCGGGCACCTCGATAACGTCGCCGGGCGCCACATCCAGTTCCCGCAACAGCAGTTCGAGCATGCTCTCGGTCATGTCGTCGGACACTTCCAACCGCACCGGCGAGCCGAATCTGCGGCGCGCCAGCTCGCGTTCGAGCGCCTGCAGCAGATCCTCGTCGCGATCCTCTTCGACTTCGAAGTCGGCGTTGCGAGTGATCCGGAACGCGTGGTGCTCGACGATCTCCAGGCCGGGGAACAACACCGGCAGGAACGCCGCGATGAGTTCCTCCATGGGCAGGAACCGCACCACGGTCGATCCATCGGTGGGGGCGCTCAGTTCCACGAAGCGGCCGACGTTGTCGGGCACCTTGATCCTGGCGAAGTGTTGCCCGCCGTCCTCGGGATGCTTGACGGTAATTGCCAGGTTCAGGCTCAGCCCGCTCACGAACGGGAACGGGTGGGCCGGGTCCACCGCGAGCGGGGTGAGCACCGGGAACACCTGCTCGTGGAAGTAGGTGGAGAGCTTGGCGCGTTCGGTTTCGTCGAGCTGGGCCCAGTTGACGATGATGATGCCCTCTTCGGCGAGCGCCGGGCGGACCGAGCTGAGGAACACGTTGGCGTGCCGGTTGGCGATCTGCTGGGTGCGTTCGTTGATACGGCGCAGCTGTTCACGCGGGGACAGACCATCGGCCGAGCGCACCGAAAGCCCCATCTCGTCGCGCCGTTTCAGCCCGGCCACCCGCACCATGTAGAACTCGTCGAGATTGGACGCGAAGATCGCCAGGAACTTCGCCCGCTCGAGCAACGGCAGTGACGGGTCGGCCGCCAGCGCCAGTACCCGGGCGTTGAAGTCCAGCCAGCTCAGCTCGCGGTTGAGGTACCGGTCTTCGGGCAGTGCGTTGTCCACTGCCGGCCAGGTCGCAGCCGGTGGGACTTCCGGTGTTGCCGGCTCGACGGACTGCCCCGATGCGGCTGCGGTGTTATCCCGATGGGAGTGCTCCGCCCGGGTCGCAGGCTCGGCTTCGGTGGCTTCGCTCATTCGTCCGATCATTCCCTATCTGGTGGGGTCGCGGCTACCTGCTGGCATGCCTACCGAGGGTGTGCGTGGTTGCGGTACCGACGCCGAGGCGTCGCGCGGTCTGAAGATCGTCGGGTGTGTCGATGTCGCAGCGCAGACCGGGCCACGCGCCGGTGAGTTCGATCGCGCCGGAGTGTCGATGGCGCGCAGCCGAATCGGATCCGAAGCGCGGAGCCAGCGAAGTGCCGAACGCGAACAGCGCCGAGGTACCGGTGCCGTGCCGGTCACCGACGAAGCTGCGTTGATAACCGCGGGCCATGGCCAGGGCCTCGGCCAACTCCTGGGGCTGCAGGGCAGGCAGATCTCCTTGGAGAACAACGATATTCGGGGCGGTGGAGCGAAGTTCGGCCTCGGCCGCGGTGATGGCGTTGTTGAGTGGGTCACGATGACCGGGCGGTGTCGGGTCCATCAACACCCCGGCCCCGAGCTGCCTGGCCGCGTCGGCCGCGGTGTCGTCGGGGGTGACGACTGTTACCGGGGCGATGGAGGACGCGGCGGTGATGGTGTCGACGAGCATCGCCAGCACCACGGCCTCGCGGGTAGCCGCGGAGAAGATGGGCGCCAGCCGGGTTTTGGCGGCCGACAGCCGCTTCACCGCGATCACGAGGGTGACGTCAGCGGCCTGCGGTGCTGCTGCGGCGTTGTCGCTTCGGGAGCCGCTCATGGGTTCATCCTGCCAGCCCCGCTGGTGTCGGTGAGTGGTGCAGCCGCCGGGATAGGGTGAGCGGGTGGTAGAGGCTGCGGTGATGGGTGCCGGTGCGTGGGGGACGGCGCTGGCCAAGGTGCTGGCGGACGCGGGCAATCCGGTGACGATGTGGGCCCGGCGACCCGAGGTTGCCGACGAGATCAACACCGACCATCGCAACAGTCGGTACCTCGGCGACGTCGTGCTGCCCTCGACGATCCGGGCCACCACCGATCCGGCCGAGGCATTGACCGGGGCCTGCACGGTGCTGCTCGGAGTTCCGGCGCAGCAGCTGCGGGCGAACCTCGAAGGCTGGAAGCATCTGATCGGTGACGACGTGACGCTGGTGAGCCTGGCCAAGGGCATCGAGCTCGGCACGCTCATGCGGATGAGCCAGGTCATCGTCCAGGTGACCGGCGCCGATCCGTCCCGGGTCGCGGTGGTGACCGGGCCGAACCTGGCCAGCGAGATCGCCGACGAGCAGCCCGCAGCCACCGTTGTCGCATGCAGCGACTCCGGACGCGCGGTCACGCTCCAGCGCGCACTGGCCACCGGATACTTCCGGCCCTATACCAACGCCGACGTGGTCGGCGCCGAGGTGGGCGGGGCCTGCAAGAACGTCATCGCGCTCGCCTGCGGCATGGCGGTCGGAGTCGGCTTGGGGGAGAACACCGTGGCCGCCATCATCACCCGCGGCCTGGCCGAGGTCATGCGGCTGGGCATCGCGCTGGGCGCCACCCCCGCCACGCTGGCCGGGCTGGCCGGCGTAGGCGACCTGGTAGCTACGTGTACCTCCGGACATTCCCGCAACCGCACCTTCGGCGAGCGACTCGGCAAGGGCGGCACCATGGAATCAGCGCTGATCGCGGCAGGTGGACATGTGGCCGAGGGAGTGACCTCGTGTGAATCGGTGTTGGCACTGGCATCCAGCTACGGCGTCGAGATGCCGTTGACCGACGCCGTTCATAGGGTGTGTCACAAGGGATTGTCGGTTCACGAGGCAGTCGCAGGCTTGTTGGGGCGCAGTACCAAACCGGAGTAACGGCCTCCGGACGCGAGGAGGTAACAGGTATGGACGGCTTGTACGGGGATTCCACCCGGAGCGTCAAAGCCGTTGGTCTGGAATCGATTCCGGGACAGCCGGTGGCCCCGATCCCGGTACCGGCGTCGACGTACCATCTCTCGCCCGACGAAACCGAACCACTGGACAGCTACGGGCGCAGCTCCAACCCGTCATGGCGACAACTGGAATCAGCACTCGCCGAACTGGAAGGGGCCGGCGCCGCGCTCACGTTCGGGTCCGGCATGGCCGCGATCACCTCGGCTCTGCGGGTGCTCGCCAAACCCGGAACCACGCTGGTCGTGCCGGCCGACGGCTACTATCAGGTCCGCCGGTACGCGGCAGAATACCTTGCCCCGCAAGGGATCACAGTGATCGAGGCGAATGTCGCCGATATCTGCGAGGCGGCCGCTCGCGCTGACGTGGTGCTTGCCGAGACTCCGGCCAACCCCGGGCTCGACGTCGTCGACCTGCACCGGCTGGCGATGACCTGCCGTGCCCGCGGCGCCACTCTCGTCGTCGACAACACCACCGCCACACCGCTGGGCCAACAACCGCTTTCGCTCGGTGCCGACCTCGTGGTGGCCAGCGCCACCAAATCACTGTCGGGACACAGCGATCTGGTGGCCGGCTACGTCGCGGGCAGCCAGCCCGAGCTGATGGCCGCGGTAGAGCGGGACCGGCTGCTGGCCGGGCCGATCCTGGGCGCGTTCGAGGCCTGGCTGGTGTTACGCAGCCTCGGCAGTGCCGGCCTGCGCTTCGAGCGGCAGTGCCAGAACGCCGCAGCCCTGGCGATGATGCTGCGCAACCATTCGGCGGTGCGCTCGGTCCGGTACCCAGGGCTGCCCGAAGATCCGGCCCACGAGCTGGCGGCGACCCAGATGAAGCGGTTTGGCGGACTGGTGTCGATCGAGCTGGCCGACGCTGCCGCAGTCCATGCCCTGGTGGAACGCAGCGCCCTGCTCATCTCGTCGACCAGCTTCGGCGGCATTCACACCTCGGTCGACCGCCGGGCCCGCTGGGGTGACCCGGTACCTGCCGGGTTCGCCCGCATCTCGGCCGGGATCGAGGACACCGAAGACCTGATCTCCGACGTGGAGCAGGCGTTACCGGGGTGAAAGCCCCAGGTCGGGATGCGCCGGAAGGCAGGGACCGACCGGGACGGTAGCCTCTCTAGGTTGTGACAGGCCGCAATCAGACCGGATCCCGCACCCGCGTCGCCGTCGTCTACGGCGGGCGTAGCTCGGAGCACGCGATCTCCTGCGTATCGGCAGGCAGCATTCTGCGCAATCTCGACCCAGAGCGGTTCGAGGTGGTCGCCGTCGGGATCACCCCCGATGGCTCCTGGATGTTGACCGACGGACGCCCCGAGACGCTCGCGATCACGGACGGTCAGCTGCCCGAGGTCACCGAGACGTCCGGTACCGAGCTGGCGCTGCCTGCCGCCCCCAACCGCAGCGGCCAGCTGCTGGCGCTGAGCAACGGACCCGGTGAGCTGCTGGCCGCCGTCGACGTGGTCTTCCCGGTGCTGCACGGCCCCTACGGCGAGGACGGCACCATCCAGGGACTGCTGGAGCTGGCCGGGATTCCCTACGTGGGCTCAGGTGTGCTGTCCAGCGCTGCCGGCATGGACAAGGAGTTCACCAAGAAGCTGCTCGTCGCCGAGGGTCTGCCGATCGGCGACTTCGTGGTGCTGCGTGCCAACGCCCCCACCCTCGATCTGGAGCAGCGGGAACGCCTCGGCCTGCCGGTGTTCGTCAAGCCCGCCCGCGGTGGCTCCTCGATCGGCGTGAGCCGGGTCGCGGCGTGGGACGAGCTGCCCGCGGCGATCGAGCTCGCGCGCCGCCACGACCCGAAGGTCATCGTCGAGGCCGCAGTCCCGGGGCGCGAACTGGAATGTGGTGTGCTCGAGTTCCCCGACGGCAGCATCGAAGCCAGCACGGTCGGCGAGATCCGGGTGGCCGGAGTGCGCGGACGCGAGGACGGCTTCTACGACTTCGCCACCAAATACCTTGTCGATGCAGCCGAGTTGGATGTGCCCGCCAAGGTCGACGATGACGTCTCCGAGGAGGTCCGCCGGCTGGCCGTGCGCGCCTTCGCCGCGATCGACTGCCAGGGGCTGGCTCGCGTCGACTTCTTCCTCACCGACGACGGGCCCGTGATCAACGAGATCAACACCATGCCGGGGTTCACCACCATCTCGATGTTCCCGCGGATGTGGGCGGCCAGCGGCGTCGACTACCCGACCTTGCTGACGGCGATGGTCGAGACCGCGCTCGCGCGCGGCACCGGCCTGCGCTGAGCCGCGCACGCGAGGAGCGAAAAACGCTTCAGCGCACCGCACCCGGTGCCGGCTCCTGGGCCGGCATCGTGCGGGCGACCTGTCCGGAGATCTGCTGAATGGGGGTCGGTCCCGAGCCGGCCGGCAGGGTCAACGCGACGTACACCGGGCGGTCGACCGCGTACCAGGTGCTGCGGCCCTGATCGTCGGCCTCGTTAGCCGGGCCCGCCACGCCCGTGTCTGTAACCCGGAACCATTGGACCTCGTCGACCACCTGCAGTGGCGTGCCCACGACGAAATCAGTCGGGCGTTCGAGCCCGCACCGCAGGACGACCGGCTCGGTGTCCGGCTCGGCGCGCCAGGCCGCGGTGGCAGGAGGCGTCGGATCGACGGTCGGGGCGCGCCGGAAATCACCGAGCTGCTCGGGCAGCGCGTTCAGCAGGTCGTGGCACTGCTGGCTGTCGGCCTGGGGTGCCGGTATCGCCGGGATGGCGACGGGTTGCTGGTCGGGGGATTGCTGCCGTGACGCCGCGATCCCGAGGACGGTGATCAGCACCGAGACTGCGACGACGACCGCCGCGATGAGTAAGGCGCGGGGCGGTCCATCGACGGCGTGTGAGTCGGTCACACCACCAACTCTATGGCCGGCCGGCGTTTGCGATCGGGCAGGTCAAGGTCCGGGTGATTCCGGGTACCTGTTGCACGGCGGGCACCACATCGGACTGGAGCAGCGCCAAGGTGTCGGCACTGATGCGCAACACCACGTCGTAGGGCCCGGTCACATACTCCGCGGACACCACGCCCGGCAGGCTGGCGAGCTGTTTGGCGACGACTTCGGCGCGGCCCACCTCGGTCTGGATCAGCACGTAAGCCTCCACCACCGGCTGTCTCCTCCATCTCGCTGCATAAACTGCTGGCCGCAGGCACCAAACTTACCGCAGGTCGGGTTCGGGTTCAGGACGCGGCAGCCGACCGGCAGGAGGCCATATGACCGACGAGACCATCGGCGATGATTCCGGTGACGACAACGACGACACTCTGGCAGGAGCCGGGGAATTCGTCGTCATCGACCGCTTGGTGGCCGGACGTACACAAGCCGACGCGGTGACGCTGGGCCCGGGTGATGACGCGGCCGTGGTGGCAGTGGCCGACGGCCGCACCGTGGTGTCCACCGACATGCTGGTGCAGGACCGCCATTTCCGGCTGGATTGGTCGACGCCGCACGACATCGGCCGCAAGGCGATCGCCCAGAACGCCGCCGATATCGAAGCCATGGGCGGCCGGAGTACCGCCTTCGTGGTGGCGTTCGGCGCACCGTCGGACACCTCCGTCACCGCCGCCGCGGAATTGGCCGACGGTCTGTGGGACGAGGCGCGCCGGCTGGGCGCCAGCATCGCCGGGGGAGACCTGGTGAGGGCACCACAGTGGGTGATATCGGTCACGGTTCTCGGGGATCTCGGCGGCCGGGAACCGGTGTGTCGCAGCGGTGCCCGGGTCGGCGACACCGTGGCAGTGGCAGGCGAACTGGGTCGCTCCGCGGCCGGATATGCACTCCTGCACCGTGGCATAGAAGGGCAGGCCGGGTTCTCCGAATTGCGGCAGCGGCACCTGACCCCGCAGCCCCCTTACGGGCAGGGAGCACGGGCGGCCGACGCCGGTGCCACCTCGATGACCGATGTGTCCGACGGCCTCCTTGCCGATCTGGGACACATCGCGACGGCCTCCGCGGTCGGCATCGACGTGGACCGCAGCCTTCTCGACGGCGATCGGCAGGAGGTCGCCGAGGCCGCCGCGGCAGTGGGTGCGGATCCGTGGGAATGGGTGCTCGGCGGAGGTGAGGACCACGCGCTGGCAGCGACATTCCCGGGTGCACTTCCGCCTGGCTGGCGGGCCATCGGGCGGGTGCTCGAAGGCCCGGCCGTGGTGCTCGTCGACGGCGCGCCGTGGGCGGGTAATGCGGGATGGCAATCGTTTGACTGAGCGCTCACGCTAAGTTGGCTTTCCGTGACTGCGGACGCGAGGAGCGAGACGGTGGGGGCGGATGCGACGAGCGATTCAACAGGTGCACGCCCCCTGAATGAACTTCTCGAGGACGGCTGGGCCCGCGCGCTGGAGCCGGTGGGAGCGCACGTCGCGCAGATGGGGCAGTTCCTCCGCGACGAACTGGCCGCGGGCAGGCGCTATCTGCCAGCAGGCCAGAATGTTCTGCGCGCCTTCACGTTCCCGTTCGAGCAGGTGCGCGTGCTGATCGTCGGTCAGGACCCGTACCCGATGCCGGGGCATGCCGTCGGCCTCAGTTTCTCGGTCGGTGCCGACGTGCGTCCGCTGCCGCGCAGTCTGTCGAACATCTTCACCGAGTACTCCGAGGATCTCGGCCATCCGAAGCCGGCCAACGGTGATCTCACGCCGTGGGCACAACAAGGCGTGATGCTGCTCAACAGGGTGCTGACGGTTTCCCCGGGCACTCCGGCCTCGCACCGCGGCAAGGGCTGGGAAGCGGTGACGGAGTGCGCGATCCGGGCGCTGGTGGCGCGCGAGCAACCTATGGTGGCGGTGCTGTGGGGCCGTGATGCGTCGACGCTGAAACCGCTGCTGGCCGAAGGCGACTGCGCGACGATCGAATCGCCGCATCCCTCGCCGTTGTCGGCGTCGCGCGGATTCTTCGGGTCGCGTCCGTTCAGCCGGGCCAACGAACTGCTGCAGCAGAAAGGCGCCGACCCGATCGACTGGCGGTTGCCCTGAGACGATCAGGGCATGGGAACCGCAGGCGGGGCGGGGATCGCGGGCGGCGCCGGGATCGGCGGGGGTGACGGGATCTCCGGTGAGGGAATCTGGATGGTCATGTCCCCACCGCCTCCGGTCGCGGGGCCGGGCATCTCCGCCGACGGCGATGCCGGGCCGGGCGATACCGGGGATTCGATGACGGTGGTCTCGGTGTGGGTCACCGGAGCCTCGGTCGTCGAAGGGGTCTCCGAAGTGGTCTTGTTGTCGTCGGAGGCGGTACCGCCACACGCGGTCAGCATCGAGCCGACCGCGATGGCGGCAGCAAACGCATAAAGCGATTTATGTGATGCAGGGCATAAGGTCATGACGGCAGGAAATACCCCGCCGTCACCTCAGCTAAACAAGATGGTCGCGCACCCGATCAGGCGTGCGACGTCAGCCGCGCGAGACCTTGCCGGCCTTGATGCAGGAGGTGCAGGCGTTCACGCGCTGCTTGTTGCCACCCGGACGCGCAACGGTACGCACCGACTGGATGTTCGGATCCCAGCGCCGGCTGGTCCGCCGATGCGAGTGCGACACCGACTTGCCGAAGCCTGGGGCCTTTCCGCAGATATCGCACACGGCAGCCATATCAACAACTCCTTGAAATCAGTACTTGGGGGGTCTGGGCCCGCTCGCCGCAAAACGGCGGGGCTCAACCCGACAACCTGATCAGAATACCGGGAGGCCGGAAGATCGCCAAAACGGCCCGTGAACACCACCCCAGGTTGTCCACAGCCGGCGGTGCTCTGATCAAGATTGTCGCCGTCAGTCGATAGGCTGGCGCCCACGGCGGTGACTGCGGGGGACGGCCGCGGGATTCTGTGGGATCTGATGGGGATTGGGAGGTCCGATGTCGGCTCGGCGGCTGGACGCCCCTGCTCTGCGGGCATGGGCCCACGCTGCCGTTGATGACCTGATCACCCATACCGACGAGATCAACCGGCTCAACGTGTTCCCGGTGGCCGACGCGGACACTGGGACAAACATGCTGTTCACGATGCGTTCGGCATGGGCGCATGCCGATGCCGAACCGGTAGGCGGGGACATCCCGTCGGTGGCAGGCGCGTTGGCGGCCGGGGCGTTGCAGGGGGCCCGCGGCAACTCCGGGGTGATCCTGTCGCAAATTCTGCTCGGCCTGGCCGAGGTGGTCACCACCGCGGCGGCCCAGCGTGACGGCGACCTTGCCGTTGTGGACGCCGCGCTGTTCGGTGCGGCGCTGCGCCATGCGGCAGCCCTGGCTGTCACCTCGATGGGTGAGCCCGTGCCGGGCACGATCGTGTCGGTGCTGGAGGCCGCGGCCGAGGCTGCCGAACACTGCGCGGCCGGGGGAGGTGACGTCGCCGATGCGGCTACCGCCGCCGGCGATGCCGCATCAGCAGCCCTGGATCGCACACCACAGCAACTCGACGTGCTCGCCAGGGCCGGCGTGGTCGATTCCGGTGGCCGCGGTCTGTTGGTCCTGCTCGACGCGATGACAGCGACCCTGGTCGGGCATGCGCCGCGGCGGCCGGTGTACACCCCGGCCTCACCGCAGGCCGCACTCGCGGCCACGGCCCTTGCCGCCGCAGAGGCCGCGCCGCAGTTCGAGGTCATGTACCTGCTCACCGGATGCGGCGCACCCGCCGTCGAGGGGTTGCGGGCCGCGCTCGAGCAGATGGGCGAGTCGGTGGCGATCGCCGCTTCGGGAAGTGATCAGTACTCGGTTCACGTCCACGTCGACGACGCCGGGGCTGCGGTCGAGGCCGGGCTCGCGGTCGGCGCGCTGAACCGCATCCAGATCACCGCCCTGACCGGGGCCCCGGGCCTCCGGTCTGCCGGGGCCTGGGCCCGCGAGCGTGCGGTGCTGGCCGTCGTCGACGGGGACGGCGGCGTCGAACTGTTCGCCGGTGAGGGCGCGCACGTATTACGGCCCGACGGAGGCGAGCCCATCAACGCCCAGCAGTTGTTGCGTGCCCTGATCGACGTGGGCGCTGCCCAGGTCATGGTGCTGCCCAATGGGTACGTCGCCGCCGAGGAGTTGGTGGCGGGCTGCACGGCGGCGATCGGGCGCGGCATCGATGTCGTGCCGGTGCCGGCCGGCTCGATGGTGCAGGGGCTGGCCGCGTTGGCGGTCCACGACGAGAGCAGACAAGCGGTCGATGACGGGTACACCATGGCGCGAGCAGCGGCAGGGGCGCGGCACGGAGCCGTGCGGATCGCCACCGAAGAGGCGTTGACGTGGGCGGGTACCTGTAAGCCGGGCGACGGGCTGGGCATCGCAGGCGATGAGGTGCTGATCGTGGGGCCCGACATCACCACCGCGGCCGCCGGGTTGATCGACCTGTTGATGGTGGCGGGCGGAGAGCTGATCACGGTGCTGACCGGGGATGGTGTGGACGGCGCGGTGGGGGAGGCGCTGCAGGCCCATGTGCATCGCGAGCACCTCGGCGCCGAGCTGATCACCTATCACACCGGCCACCGCGGCGACGCCCTGCTCATCGGGGTGGAGTAATGGTCAGTCTCAGCGACCGCCTCGAGTTCGTGGTCGGAAAGAAGAACGCGGACAAGCTGAATGTGAATTTCGGCCTTCGCACGGTCAACGATCTGCTGCGGCACTACCCGCGCAAATACAGCGACGGTATGACGGTGCGTGAGGAGGGTGAGGCGCTCGACCTGGAAGAAGGCGAACACGTCACCTTCATCGACGTGGTGACCAAAGCCGAGGTCGGTGAGATGAAGTCGACCGTCCGAACGAAATCCGGCGGGACCAGGCGGGCCAAATACCTGCGGGTGGCCCTGGGCGATCATCGGCCCGCGGTGACGGCCACGTTCTTCAATGCCGGGTGGATGGTTGACAAGGTGGAGACGGGCACCCGTCTGATGCTCTCCGGCGAGGTCAAGTACTTCCGCAACACCCTGCAGTTGAACCACCCGGCGTTCCTGGTGCTCAATCCGCCACCCGGAAAGCAGATCGGCACCAAGTCGTTGACCACCATCGCGTCGGCGTCGGGGGCCAGCGGCGAGGACATGCTGGCCGAGTTCGAGCGGGACTTCTTCCCGATCTACCCGGCGTCGGCCAAGATTCAGAGCTGGGACATCTACGCCTGCGTGCGGCAGACCCTCGACATGCTCGACCCGATCCCGGATCCGCTTCCGGAAGATTTTGTCCGCCAACACAACCTGGTATCCGAGGATGAGGCACTGCGGGCCATCCACCTGGCCGAGAACGCGACGCAGCGGGAGCGTGCGGCCGAACGACTTACCTTCGATGAGGCCATCGGTCTGCAGTGGGGGTTGGTGGGCCGGCGCTACAGCGAGCTCAGCGAATCCGGTCCTCCCGCACCACCTGTCGACGGCGGATTGGCCGCGGCGATGCGCAGTCGGATGCCCTTCGAGCTGACCGCGGGGCAATCCGAAGTGCTGGAGGTGATCTCGGGCGAGTTGGCCTCAACGCGGCCGATGAACCGGATGCTTCAGGGCGAGGTGGGTTCGGGCAAGACCATCGTGTCGGTGCTGGCGATGCTGCAGATGGTCGATGCCGGTTACCAGTGCGCATTACTGGCGCCCACCGAAGTGCTTGCCTCCCAACATGCGCGCTCGATCCGTGACGTGCTGGGGCCGCTGGCAATGGCGGGACAGCTCGGCGGCACCGAGACGGCCACCGGTATCGCGCTGCTGACCGGGTCGATGACGGCGCCGCAGAAGCGTGCCGTGCGCGGCGAGGTGGCGTCCGGGCAGGCCGGGATCGTCGTCGGTACGCACGCCCTGCTGCAGGATGCGGTGGAGTTTCACAATCTCGGCATGGTGGTCGTCGACGAACAGCACCGGTTCGGCGTCGAGCAGCGGGATGCACTGCGTGCCAAGGCTCGTGATGGATTGACTCCCCACCTCCTGGTGATGACGGCCACCCCGATCCCGCGCACCGTGGCGCTCACGGTGTACGGCGATCTGGAGACCTCGACGCTGCGCGAACTACCCCGCGGCCGTCAACCCATCACCACCAACACCATTTTCGTCTCGCAGAAGCCGACCTGGCTGGACCGGGCCTGGGCCCGCATCCGAGAGGAGGTGGGCGCGGGCCGGCAGGCCTACGTGGTCGCCTCACGTATCGACGAATCCGACAAGCCCGGCGACAAGAACGACGGGCGCGGCGGCCCGCCGCCCGTCACGGTGGTCGATCTGTTCGATCGGTTGAGCGCAGGCCCGTTGTCGGGGTTGCGGATCGGGCTCATGCACGGCCGGTTGTCCGGTGACGAGAAGGACGCCGTGATGGGTGCGTTCCGGGCCGGCGAGATCGACGTGCTGGTGTGTACCACCGTCATCGAGGTCGGCGTCGACGTACCCAACTCGACGATGATGGTGGTGATGGACGCCGACCGGTTCGGCATCAGCCAGCTGCACCAGCTGCGCGGCCGGATCGGTCGTGGCCAGCATCCCAGCCTGTGCCTGCTGGCCACCCGGCTCCCCGAGACCTCCAAGGCCGGTGCTCGCATCACCGCGGTGGCCGGAACACTCGACGGTTTCGCCCTGGCGGATCTCGACCTCGATGAGCGTCGCGAGGGAGATGTGCTGGGCCTCAACCAATCCGGGCGCACCATCAATCTGCGCTTCCTGTCCCTGCGGGATCACCTCGAAGTGATCCAGGAGGCCCGGGCGTTCTGCGAGCAGCGTTACTCGCAGAGCCCGCACGATTCCGGAATGGATCTGCTGGCAGCACAGTTCGTGAACACCGATCGCGTCGAATACCTGGACAAGGCATGACCCGCCGCCGGGTGTGGTGGCTGGCCGCGGCCGTCGCGCTCGCGGTGGTGGTCGCCGTCCAGGTGAGCACATCGAACCGACACTCCGTACAGTTCGCGGCCCAGGCGCAACCGCCCACTATCGCCCCCGGGGCCGATCTCTTGGCCGGAGTGCCCGAGGTGCCGGTGCGGGTGCGCGGCAACGACTATCGTCGCGCGGCGTTCGGTGAGTCCTGGGACGATGACAACAGCGCGCCCGGTGGCCACAACGGCTGCGACACCCGTAACGACATCCTCAACCGCGACCTCGTCGACAAGACGTTCGTCGCGATCAAGCGGTGTCCGGACGCCGTGGCGACCGGCACGCTGCACGATCCGTACACGAATGCGGTGGTGTCGTTCGTCCGCGGCAATCAGACCGGCGCCTCGGTACAGATCGACCACATCGTGCCGCTGGCGTTGGCCTGGGATCTGGGGGCCCGCGACTGGCCCGACGATCTACGGCTGCGGTTCGCCAACGACCCGGCCAATCTGTTGGCGGTCGCCGGCAAACCCAATCAGGACAAGGGCGATCAGGAGCCGGCCCACTGGATGCCGCCCAACCGGGCGTTCTGGTGTCAGTACGCGGTGCAGTTCGTCGAGGTACTGCGCGGCTACGCGCTCCCGGTCGACACCGCGTCGGCCGGGGTGCTGCGCGAAGCCGCGGGCACCTGCCCCACGGGCTGAGTGACTCCCGCGCGAGGTGGTCACAGCAGGTATGACACCACGAAGACTCCGACCGAGAGCGCAAGCATGCCCAGGCAATTGAGCCAGAACTCCTGTTTCAAGAACTTGGCACGATAGTGCGCATAGGTGGCGCATAGGAAGTAGGCGATCACGCCGACGTTGGCGGCCACGCCGATACCGGGATATTTCAATCCAGCCACCAGGCCGGCCGCAGCCAACAGCTTGACTACCACCAACGCCCACCACCAGTCCTGCGGAAGGCGCACTCCCTCCAAGCATTTGCGGATGAACTGTGGCGGGTGGATCGACATCACGGCATCGCCGAAGAGGGCAAGCGCCAACAATGCTGTAGGCCACCAGTAGTGCGGAACACCAGTCACAAATCATCTCCTTGTTGTGGATGCTCGATCACGGAGCGGACCGCATCGCGCAGTTGGTCGGGCACCGATGCGCCGCCGGACACGTAATTGCCACCGGTCATGACGATGCCCAGATACGCGAAGTAGACGACCCGGGCTGCGCGCGCGGCGGCGGCATCGCAGAGGGCGGCTCGTGCCAGCACTGCCTGAAATTCGGTGACCAATGCGACGGCGAGGTCGCCGAAGATCGCTGATTCGTGGGTGCCGCGAACGACGATCGACGAGTACTGCCTGGACAGGGCCGGATCTTTGGCGAAATGCCGCAAGAACGGCATGAGCAGATCGATCACCGCGTCGGCCGCGCCTTCGGGGGTCAACGGCTCTTGCCGTTCGCCTCCCGGTCGGCGTGCACGGTGCACTGCGGCGATCCAGTCGTCGAACACCTTGATCAGCAGGCCGTCCTTATCGCCGACGCCCATCACCGTGCCCGTGCTGACGCCCGCCTCCGCAGCGATCTGGCGGATGGTCGTGTCAACGAAACCCTGTCTGCGAAACAGCCGTTCGGCGGCCACCAGGACCTTGCGCCTGGTCTCGTCCTTGGCGGCGGCGCGTGACTGAACATGTTCAGTGAACATGTTCAAATAATGGAGTGTGCGCGCACGAACGTCAAGGGCTCGGAGACATACACCGGTGCAGGCACGATTGCAGATGTGCCGGCGACCATCGCGAACGGACGAGAAACCCCCTCTTCCAATGGAAAAGGGGGTTTCTCGTCTGCTCGCGCGGGGAGCTACCCGCGAACGTGGCTAGCCCGTGAACGTCGCCGGGTCCGGCCGGAACCGGGTGCCGTCGTCGAGGCCGTTGAGGCTGTCCATCTGCTCGGCGGTCAGCTCGAAGCCGAACACCTCAAGGTTGGACGCGATCCGCTCCGGGTTGGTCGACCGGGAGATCACGATGTTGCCCAGCTGGATGCTCCAGCGGATCAGCACCTGTGCCGGGGTCCTGCCGTGCGCCTCGGCGATGGCCGTGACAACCGGGTTGTCGAGCAGATTGCCGACGCCGAGCGGGCTGTAGGCCGCGGTCGTGACGTTGTACTGGGCATTGGCCGCCCGCCAGGCGCTCTGGTTGAGCAAGGGGTGCAGCTCGATCTGGTTGACCGCGGGTGCGACGAAGGTCAGGTCCACGATCGTCGAGAGGTTCTCGGGGCTGAAGTTGGACACGCCGGTGGAGCGGGCCAGCCCCTCCTGCTTGAGTGCCATCAGCCCACCCCAGCTGTCGACGTACTTGCCGATGTCGTTGCCGGGCCAATGGATCAGGTAGAGGTCCACGTAGTCCAGGCCCAGCCGCTCCAGGCTGGCCCGCCCGGCGTTCTGGGACGACTGGAAACCCTGATCGGTGATGGCCAGCTTGGTGGTGACCGAGATCTCCTCGCGCGGAATGCCCGATGCCGCGATGGCGCGCCCGACGCCGGCCTCGTTTCCGTAGGCCGCCGCCGTGTCGATCAACCGGTGGCCCGCCTCCAGCGCCGCGGACACGACACGCTCTGCCTCGGAATCCGAGAGGCCGCCGACGCCGAGACCGACGACGGGGATCGTACGGTCGTCGTTGAGCGTGACGGTGGGAATCGCAGCCCCGTCCGAGGAGGTCATGTCACCTATCCTGTGAAGTTGAAGGTTCGGGGATCGGGTCCCAGGCGGGTGTCCGTCTCCAACGTGGCGATGGCCGCCATGTCCGTTTCGTCCAGATCGAAATCGAACACGTCGAAATTACTGACAATGCGCTCGGGGTTCACCGACTTGGGGATGACGATATTACCCAGATGGATATGCCACCTAATCAGTACCTGTGCGGGGGTTTTACCGTGCCGTCCGGCGATGCCGGTGATCACCGGATCCGTGAGCAGCGAACCCTGCCCCAGCGGGCTCCATGCCTCGGTGGCGATGCCCAATCTGGCGTGCGCTTCACGAAGCTCGCGTTGCGGAAACAGCGGGTGCAATTCGATCTGATTGACCGCAGGCACGATGCCGGTGGCGTCGATGAGCACAGTGAGGTGTTCGGGCGCGAAATTGCTCACCCCGATCGAGCGGACCCGGCCCTGATCGTGGAGGTGTGCGAAGGCCTTGAACGTGTCGACGTAGGCGTTGTTGGCCGGTACCGGCCAATGGATGAGGTAGAGGTCGAGGTAGTCGACGCCGAGCCGGTCCAGGCTCGCGTCGAACGCAGCCAGGGTGGAGTCATATCCCTGGTCGCTGTTCCACAGTTTGGTCACCAGGAACACGTCTTCGCGGGGGACCCCGGAGTTGAGCAGGCCGCGGCCGGTCTCGGCCTCGTTGCGGTAGGCGGCGGCAGTATCGATGTGCCGATACCCGGCCTGCAGGGCTGCGGTCACCGCGCGTTCGGTCTCCTCGGCAGGGGTCTGCCAAACCCCCAACCCGACCTGCGGTATCGAATTACCGTCGTTGAGCGTGACACGAGGACTCACAGAGGGAGCAGCCATGACTGAAAGTCTGCCAGGCGGACAAGCCGGAGGCGGACCTGACGGTCATCGCCGGGACACGGTCAAACACGTGCTGCTTGAGCGGGCGACCGGGTTGACCTTGGCCGCGATTCCCAGGATTTCGGATCGGACCAAGCGGCTGCTGCTCGGTGGGCGTTCGGTGACCGTCGACGGCAACACCCTGGACACCACCCTGCAATTCACCTTGGCGGCCGAACACGCGGCCGGAGTCGGCGGCCTGGTCGCCGATTACAGTCCGGAGTCCGGTGTCGCCGTCTCGCGGGCCGCGCTGCGAGCCACGGCGGCCATGATGAAGGCCCGGATCCGAGCGGATGTCACCGACATTTCGATTCCCGGGCCGGCCGGGCCGATCCCGGCGCGACGGTACGTCCCCGATGGGACCGGGTCCCCGGCGATCTCGGCGCTGCTGCTGTACTTCCACGGCGGCGGCTTCGTGATCGGTGACCTCGACACCCATGACAGCCTCTGCCGGCTGATCTGCCGGGACGGCGGAATCCAGGTGATCGCCGTCGACTATCGGCTCGCGCCCGAGCACAAGGCGCCGGCCGCAGTCGACGACGCCTACGCGGCCTACCGCTGGGCACTCGACCACGCCGCCGGCCTGGGGGCCACGCGCATCGTCGTCGGGGGAGACAGCGCGGGCGGCAACCTGGCCACCGTCGTGGCCCAACAGGCCCGTGACTCCGAACTGCCGCTGCCTGCGCTCCAGCTGCTGCTCTACCCGGTCACCGACTGGTCGAGTGAGACGCGATCCAAGACGCTGTTCTCCGACGGCTATTTCCTGGGGAAGCGTGACATGGACTGGTTTGCCGGGCACTACCTCGACGGCGCCGAGGTATCGGCCGAGGATCCGCTGGTGTCACCGTTGCTCAGTGAAGATCTCTCCGGCCTGCCGCCCGCGCTGGTGGTCACTGCCGGGTTCGATCCGTTGCGGGACGAGGGCAACCGATATGCCGGGGCGATGCGCGACGCCGGGGTGGTCGTGGACCTCCGGGAAGAGCGGTCGCTGATCCACGCGTTCGCCAACTTCTTCCCGCTGGGAGGCGGCAGCGCCGCCGCCACGGGCGCAATGATCTCTGCGCTGCGCGCACATCTCAGCCACGCCGAAAGTTGACCTGTCGACGCCGGTACGCTTGTCGACGTGGCCAAACCGAAGAAGACCGCGAAGTACGACCTCAAGGCGGCTGACCGCAAGCGCAACCTGTTCGTTCAGATCGGGCTGACAGCCGTTGTCGTGCTGTTCGCCGTCGGCCTGGTGCTCTACATCGTGACGACGGGCCACAAGCGGCCGGCCTCCGGGGAGGCCAGGGCGGTGCACGTCGCTGCGCCCGGTGTGATCACCAAAGAGGGCACCACTGAGCCCAAGGTGACGCTGAGCATGTACGAGGATTTCCTGTGCCCGGCGTGCGGTCATCTGGAACAGCAGTTCGGCCCGACGATCAACAAGCTGATCGACGCCGGCGCGGTGGCCGTCGACTACCACATGGTGGCGATCCTGGACAAGATGGGCAACGGCTACTCGTCGCGGGCCGGCGGCGCCGGCTACTGCGTCGCCGACGAGTCCGTCGAGGCGTTCCGGCGTTTCCACTCGGCGCTCTTCACGCCCGGAATCCAGCCTGCGGAAGGCGGCGGTGTCTACCCGGACAACGCCCGGATCATCGAACTTGCCCGCCAGGCCGGCGCTGCCGGTGAGGTGCCCGACTGCATCACCAAGAGCCGCTACGTGGAGATGGTGCAGGGCATGGCCGCGGCCACCGGAATCAACTCCACGCCGACCATGCGGTTCAACGGCGAGGAATACAGCCCGACCACTCCTGACGCGCTGATCGCGAAGGTCAAGGAGATCGTCGGCGACCTGCCCGCGCTGAAGGGCCCGGCCCCCGGCCCCGCTGCCCCCGCAGAGCCTGCCCCGGCGGCGCCTGCCGCGCCGGCCCCCGCACCTGCAGCACCCGCTCCGGCGCCGGCCAACCCATGAGCGACACCGCCGCCGAGCTGGACGAACTGGGGACCGAGGAGTCCCCGGGCGTAGCCGTCGGCAAGGCCAGTGCCGTCTGGATACTGATCGCAGGTGTCCTCGGTCTGGCGGCGTCGATGGCGCTCACGATCGAGAAGATCGAGCTGCTGATCGATCCGTCGTACGTTCCGACCTGCAGCCTGAACCCGGTGATCTCCTGCGGCTCGGTGATGACCCGCGAGCAGGCATCGGTCTTCGGATTTCCCAACTCGCTGATCGGACTGGTCGCCTTCACGGTCACCCTGGTCACCGGCGTGCTGGCCGTGGCAGGCGTTCGGCTGCCCCGGTGGTACTGGGCCGGGCTGGCGACGGGGACACTGCTCGGTGCCGTCATGGTGCACTGGCTGATCTTCCAGAGCCTCTACACCATCGGCGCCCTGTGCCCGTACTGCATGGTGGTGTGGTCGGTGACCATCCCGCTGCTGGTGGTGTCGAGTTCCATCGCGCTTCGACCGCTGCAAGCCAACGGGGTCGCCCGGGCGATCTACCAGTGGCGGTGGTCGCTCGTGGCGCTCTGGTTCACCTCACTCGTGCTGTTGATCTTGGTGCGTTTCTGGGAATACTGGTCAACGCTCCCGTAACACCCACGCAATAACTTGTCGGTTAGGTCTACCCGTGATTTCCAAGCTGTTAGTCGCCAATCGTGGCGAGATTGCAATCCGTGCATTTCGTGCTGCCTATGAGATGGGTATCGCGACGGTGGCTGTGTATCCGTATGAGGATCGCAATTCACTGCACCGTCTGAAGGCCGACGAGTCGTATCAGATCGGCGAGATCGGCCATCCGGTTCGGGCGTACCTGTCAGTCGAGGAGATCATCCGGGTCGCCAGGCACTCCGGCGCGGATGCGGTGTATCCGGGCTACGGGTTCTTGTCGGAGAACCCGGAATTGGCGTCGGCCTGCGCGGAGGCGGGAATCACCTTTGTGGGGCCCTCGGCGCACGTTCTGGAATTGACCGGCAACAAGGCGCGGGCGATCGCGGCGGCGAAGGCAGCTGGATTGCCGGTGCTGGCGTCCTCGGCGCCGTCGTCGTCGGTGGATGAATTGGTCGCTGCGGCACGGGATATGGAGTTCCCGTTGTTCGTCAAGGCGGTATCGGGTGGTGGTGGTCGCGGCATGCGCCGGGTGACCGATCCCGATGCGCTGCCCGAGGCGGTGGAGGCGGCGTCGCGTGAGGCGGAGTCGGCGTTCGGCGATCCGGCGGTGTATCTGGAGCAGGCCGTCATCAACCCGCGTCACATCGAGGTACAGATCCTCGCCGATACGCAGGGCAACGTGATGCACCTGTTCGAGCGCGATTGCAGTGTGCAGCGGCGCCACCAGAAGGTGATCGAGCTGGCGCCGGCGCCGAATCTGGATCCTGCGCTGCGCGAGAAGATCTGCTCGGATGCGGTGGCCCTGGCTCGCCAGATCGGCTACAGCTGTGCCGGCACGATCGAGTTCCTGCTCGACGAGCGCGGACATCACGTGTTCATCGAGTGCAATCCACGGATCCAGGTGGAGCACACGGTGACCGAGGAGATCACCGATGTGGACCTGGTGGGCTCACAGTTGCGGATCGCGGCCGGGGAGAGCCTGGCCGATCTGGGTTTGAGCCAGGACTCGTTGGTGATCCGCGGGGCGGCGATGCAGTGCCGGATCACGACCGAGGATCCGGCCAACGGATTCCGTCCGGACACCGGGCGGATCACCGCCTACCGGTCACCCGGCGGTGCCGGTATCCGCCTGGACGGCGGATCCAACCTGGGTGCGGAGATCTCCGCGCACTTCGATTCGATGCTGGTCAAGCTGACGTGCCGGGGACGGGACTTCTCCACGGCGGTGTCGCGGGCCCGGCGTGCGCTGGCGGAGTTCCGTATCCGGGGCGTGTCGACGAACATCCCGTTCCTGCAGGCGGTGATCGACGACCCGGACTTCCGTGCCGGACGGGTCACCACCTCGTTCATCGATGATCGCCCGCAGCTGCTGACCTCGCGGTCGCCTGCCGATCGCGGTACGAAGATCTTGAATTACCTGGCCGACATCACGGTGAACAAGCCGAACGGGGAGCGTCCGACTGGGGTGTATCCGCAGGACAAGCTGCCTGCGTTGGATCTGTCGACGGTACCGCCGGCGGGTTCCAAGCAACGTCTGGTCGAGCTGGGCCCCGAAGGGTTCGCGCGCTGGATGCGTGACAGCAAGGCCCTCGGGGTCACCGATACGACGTTCCGTGATGCCCATCAGTCCTTGTTGGCCACCCGCCTGCGTTCCACCGGCCTGCTCAAGGTGGCGCCGTATGTGGCTCGGACGATGCCGCAGTTGCTGTCCATCGAGTGTTGGGGTGGGGCGACTTACGATGTGGCGCTTCGGTTTTTGAAGGAAGATCCGTGGGAGCGGTTGGCCGCCCTGCGCGAGGCGGTCCCCAATATCTGCCTGCAGATGTTGTTGCGGGGCCGGAACACCGTGGGGTACACGCCCTATCCGGAACTGGTGACATCGGCATTCGTCGACGAGGCGACCCGCACCGGGATCGACATCTTCCGGATCTTCGACGCGCTGAACAATGTCGAGTCGATGCGTCCGGCGATCGATGCGGTCCGTGAGACGGGCACGGCGATCGCCGAAGTGGCGATGTCCTACACCGGGGATCTCAGTAACCCCAACGAGAACCTGTACACGCTGGACTACTACTTGAAGCTGGCCGAGCAGATCGTCGACGCCGGTGCGCATGTGCTGGCGATCAAGGACATGGCCGGGTTGTTGCGTCCGCATTCGGCGCACACCCTGGTGTCGGCGTTGCGGTCGCGGTTCGACCTGCCGGTGCATGTGCACACCCATGACACCCCGGGTGGACAGTTGGCGACGTACCTGGCCGCCTGGCAGGCCGGCGCGTCGGCGGTCGACGGCGCAGCCGCGCCCCTGGCCGGCACCACCAGTCAGCCGGCGTTGTCCTCGATCGTGGCCGCCGCCGCGCACACCGAGTACGACACCGGTCTGTCCCTGGATGCGGTCTGCGATCTGGAGCCCTACTGGGAGGCACTGCGGAAGGTTTATGCACCGTTCGAGTCGGGGCTGCCTGCGCCGACCGGGCGGGTGTACACCCACGAGATCCCCGGCGGGCAGTTGAGTAACCTGCGCCAGCAGGCCATCGCCTTGGGGCTGGGGGACCGGTTCGAGGAGATCGAATCCAACTACGCCGCGGCCGACCGGGTGCTGGGCCGGTTGGTGAAGGTGACCCCGTCGAGCAAGGTGGTCGGGGATCTGGCGCTCGCGTTGGTGGGCGCCGGGGTCAGCGCGCAGGAGTTCGCCGCCGATCCCGCCCGCTACGACATCCCCGACAGCGTGATCGGGTTCCTGCGTGGTGAACTCGGTGATCCTCCGGGCGGATGGCCGGAACCGTTGCGCACCAAGGCTCTTGAGGGCCGGGGGCCCGCCAAGCCGATCCAGGAGCTCTCGGCGGAGGACGAGGCGCTGCTGGCCGCGCCGGGGCCCAAACGTCAGGCGGCATTGAACCGGTTGCTGTTCCCGGCGCCGACCAAGGAGTTCGAGGCGCACCGCGAAACGTACGGCGACACGTCGAGTCTCAGTGCCAACCAGTTCTTCTACGGGCTGCGCTACGGCGAGGAGCATCGTGTCGAACTCGAGCGCGGTGTGCAGTTGCTCATCGGTCTTGAGGCGGTCTCCGACGCCGACGAGCGCGGGATGCGCACGGTGATGTGCATTCTCAACGGGCAGCTGCGTCCCATCACGGTACGTGACCGCAGCATCGCCAGTGAGGTCCCGGCGGCGGAGAAGGCTGACCGCAACAACCCGGCTCATGTCGCGGCGCCGTTCGCCGGTGTCGTCACCGTCGGTGTCGCGGTAGGGGACACGGTGGAGGCCGGCGCCACGATCGCCACCATCGAGGCGATGAAGATGGAAGCCGCGATCACCGCACCCAAGGCCGGCACCGTCGAACGTGTCGCGGTGGCTGCCACGGCCCAGGTCGAGGGCGGTGACCTCCTGGTGGTGGTCGGTTCGGCGGGCAGGAGCGAAGCGACCGGGGAATCAATCTGACCCGCATCATTGCGGGGACGCTCGGCGGCCGTCGGATTGCGGTGCCCCGCAGCGGTACCCGGCCGACGTCCGATCGGGTCAGGGAGGCCGTGTTCAACGCGTTGACGGCGCGGCTGGATTTCACCGGATTGTCGGTGCTGGATCTGTACGCCGGTTCGGGAGCGCTCGGCCTGGAAGCGCTTTCACGAGGTGCGACCTCGGCGACCTTTGTCGAGGCCGATGCTCGCGCGGCGGCGGTCATCGCCGAGAACATCGCCTCCCTCGGCGTCCGCGCCGCCACGGTGCGCCGCGGCAGTGTCGAGGTGGTGTTGGCCGGGGGTGCCACGCGGCCAGTGGATCTGGTGTTCGCAGACCCGCCGTACGACCTCGACGATGCCGCGGTCGATGCGATGCTCGTCGTGTTGGCCGAAGCGGGCTGGGTGACCGTCGGCAGCGTCGTCCTGGTGGAGCGGCGCTCGTCGAGTGGGCCGGTGAGTTGGCCGGCGGGCTGGGATGAGCTGAGTAGCCGACGCTACGGCGATACCCGGGTGGAACTCGCCGAAGTGGGCTGAAGCACCCGTCGATGCGGCGGCCTGTAGCGTCGTCACCCATGAGTGGCGCGGTATGCCCCGGCTCCTTCGACCCGGTGACCCTTGGCCATGTCGACGTATTCGAACGTGCGGCCGCGCAGTTCGATGAGGTCGTGGTGGCGGTTCTGGTGAATCCGAACAAGAAGGGCATGTTCGACCTCGACGAGCGCATGGCGATGATCGCCGAATCCACGACACACCTGCCGAATCTGCGGGTCGAGTCCGGTCAGGGCCTGGTGGTCGACTTCGTCAAGGCACGCGGTTTGACCGCGATCGTCAAGGGTCTGCGTACCGGCACCGACTTCGAGTACGAGCTGCAGATGGCACAGATGAACAAGCATGTGGCCGGCGTCGACACCTTCTTCGTAGCCACCACACCGCAGTATTCGTTCGTGTCGTCGTCGTTGGCCAAGGAGGTTGCGTCGTTGGGCGGCGACGTTTCGGAGTTGCTGCCCGAGCCGGTGAACCGCCGGCTGCAGGAGAAGCTGAGCGGCTAGCGCATCGGGTACCCGCGCTTCGGCGACCTCCGGACTCTCCGGCGGCTTGCGGGCGACACACCGATTGTGCTCCCAAGTCACAGGCGTAACACCAGGCACACTAGTCACTGACAACGACGACCTGGAGGGTTTTGCCGTGTACCGAGTTTTTGAAGCGCTCGACGAGCTCGGCGCGATCGTCGAAGAAGCGCGTGGTGTGCCGATGACCGCCGGTTGCGTGGTCCCGCGCGGTGACGTGCTGGAACTGATCGACGACATCAAGGACGCGATCCCCGGTGAGCTCGACGATGCGCAGGACGTGCTCGACGCACGCGATTCGCTGCTGCGCGAGGCCAAGGATCACTGCGAGTCGGTGATGTCGAAGTCCAACGCCGATGCCGACGGCATGCTCAATCACGCCAGAGGCGAGGCTGATCGCTTGCTCGCCGACGCCAAGGCGCAGGCCGACCGGATGGTCGCCGAGGCCCGTCAGCACAGTGAGCGCATGGTCGTCGAGGCTCGTGAAGAGGCGGCGCGGGTCGCGACCGCGGCGAAACGCGAGTACGACGCGACCACGGGCCGTGCCAAGGCCGAGGCCGATCGTCTGACCGAAAACGGCAACATCTCCTACGAGAAGGCCGTGCAAGAAGGCATCAAGGAACAGCAACGCCTGGTGTCGCAGACCGAGATCGTCTCGACGGCGACCGCCGAGGCCACCCGGCTCGTCGACGCGGCGCACGCCGAAGCCGACCGGTTGCGCGGCGAGTGCGACATCTACGTCGACAGCAAACTGGCGGAGTTCGAGGACTTCCTCAACGGCACGCTGCGCTCCGTCGGCCGCGGACGTCACCAGCTACGCACGACCGCCGGCACGCACGACTACGCCACCCGCTGACACCCCTGTGCAGTTCTCGGCGCGCACTGCGTCGTGGTGCGATCTGACGCCGCCGTAGGATCGATTCATGGCGACGCATGCAAGATCGGGCAGGCATGGCGCGGGACACGGTGATTCGCGATCGCCGCTGGTGATCGATGTCTCGCGACTGGGCCGGCGGCCGGGTTCGTTCCTGGCCCACCAGGAGACGGTGCCGAGTCCAGTGCGGATCGGGGCCGAGCTGGTCGCCATCGAGAAGGGCGCCCCACTGGAACTCGACCTGCAGTTGCAGTCGGTGTCGGAGGGTGTGCTGGTCAGTGGGACCGTATCGGCCCCCACAGCCGGCGAATGTGCGCGCTGCCTGACCGAACTCACCGGTGACGTCGAGATCGACCTCACCGAGCTGTACGCGTACCCGGACAGCACCACCGACGAGACCACCGAGGCCGACGAGATGGGTCGGGTCGGCGCCTCCGGCCAGGCCGACACGGTCGACCTGCAACAGCCGATCATCGACGCTGTCGGATTGGCATTGCCGTTCTCCCCGTTGTGCCGCCCGGATTGCCCGGGCCTGTGCCCCGAATGCGGAGTGGCGCTTGCTACCGCCGAGCCGGGACACCACCACGACAAGATCGATCCCCGCTGGGCCAAGCTGGCTGCGATGCTTCCCGACGACGAGCGGCCCAGGGGCGACGAGTGACCGACTCGCGTGAGGCGCTGCTGGACGCACTCGGCGTCGAACTTTCCGCCGAACTGCTCACCATCGCGTTGACACATCGCAGTTACTCCTACGAGAACGGCGGCGTGCCGACAAACGAGCGGCTGGAGTTTCTCGGCGATGCCGTGCTCGGGTTGACGATCACCGAGGAGCTCTATCACCGCCACCCCGAACGCTCGGAGGGTGACCTGGCGAAGCTTCGGGCCAGCATCGTCAACACCCAGGCGCTGGCCGATGTCGGCCGTGGCCTCACCGACGGCGGCCTCGGCAGTCACCTGCTGTTGGGCAAGGGCGAAGAGAACTCCGGTGGTGCCGACAAGTCCAGCATTCTCGCCGATGGTGTCGAATCCCTGCTCGGCGCAATCTATTTGCAGCACGGACTGACCACTTCGCGTGAGGTGATCCTGCGGTTGTTCGGTGAGCTGCTCGACACCGCGCCGACGCTGGGAGCCGGGCTGGACTGGAAGAGCAGCCTGCAGGAGCTGACCGCCTCCCGTGGGCTCGGCGCCCCCAGCTACGTGGTGACCTCCACCGGACCCGACCACGACAAGGAATTCTCGGCGGTCGTGGTGGTGGCCGATGTCGAGTACGGCAGAGGTGTGGGGCGCAACAAGAAAGAGGCCGAGCTCAAGGCTGCGGCCGCGGCCTGGAATGCACTCGACAATGCGTGAGGACCGATGCCCGAACTGCCCGAGGTAGAGGTAGTCCGCCGGGGCTTGCAGGAACACGTTGCGGGCAAGACGATTTCAGCGGTACGTGTGCATCATCCGCGTGCCGTACGCCGTCACGAGGCCGGTCCCGCCGATCTGACGGCGCGACTCCTGGGCGCCCGCATCACCGGAACCGGCCGCCGGGGTAAGTACCTCTGGCTGACGCTGGGGGAGGACGGCAGCGAGGACGCGACCGATGCCCTGGTGGTGCATCTGGGGATGAGCGGCCAGATGCTGTTGGGGCCGCTGCGCGACGACCGGCATCTGCGAATCGCCGCGCTTCTCGACGACGGGACGGCCCTGAGCTTCGTCGACCAACGGACGTTCGGGGGCTGGCAGTTGGCCGATCTGGTGACGGTCGACGGCGCCGCGTTGCCTCAGCCTGTCGCTCACATCGCGCGCGATCCGCTCGACCCGCTGTTCGATCGAGACAGCGTGGTTACCGTGCTGCGGCGCAAGCACTCTGAGATCAAGCGTCAGCTGCTCGACCAGACCGTGGTGTCCGGTATCGGCAACATCTACGCCGACGAGGCGCTGTGGCGGACCAAGATCAATGGCGCCAGGACCGCCGCGCTGCTGCCGCGCCGCCGACTGGCCGAGGTGCTCGACGCCGCCGCCGAGGTGATGACCGATGCGCTGAGCCAGGGCGGGACGTCATTTGATTCGCTGTATGTGAACGTCAACGGCGAATCCGGTTACTTCGAACGGTCTTTGGACGCCTATGGCCGCGAAGGGGAGCCGTGCGGGCGGTGCGGAGCGGTGATGCGCCGTGAGAAGTTCATGAACCGGTCGTCGTTCTACTGCCCGAAATGTCAGCCCCGCCCGCGGGGCTGACCGGAACCGATCACGGCATGCTGGGCATGCCCGGCATGTCGGACATGCAGATCTTCCACGATCCGCTTTCCTTGCGCAGGTACAACTTGCCGGGGCCCGCGCTGCTGGAGATGTCGACGACCGCCTTGCTGCCGTTCACCGTGATCTTGGTGATCTCCGCCGACCCGCTGGAGTTGGTGGTCTTCGGAATGTCGATCGCATCCAGCCCACCGATCTTGTCGAACAGATCCTGATCTGCCTGGCAGAAATAGGGCAGGGCTTCGCTGAGGTCGCTGGAGCTGGACATCACCTCATCGAGGAAGTCGCGGACTTCCTGCTCGGCATCGCTCCCGCTGGACTGCGAGGAGCCGGCGCTGGTGCGGCCGCCGTTCGATTTCGAATCGCCGCTCAATGCGAAGATGACGCCGCCACCGACCAGTGCCAGCACCACGATCACCGCAGCGGCGATCGCGAACCACTTGCCGTTGCCGCCTTTGGGTGGCTGCGGCGTGGGGTAGCCGTAGGGCTGCTGCGGCGCACCATACGGCTGCTGCGGCGCACCGTAGGGCTGCTGGACCCCGTAGGGCTGTTGCGGCGCTCCATACGGCGTGCCGTAGGGCTGCTGCTGAGGCTCACCGTAGGGCTGCTGAGGCGCTCCGTACGGGGATCCGTACGGCTGCTCGGCGTTCGGATACCCCTGAGGCCCGCCCGGCTGCTGGGGGTATGGCTGTTGCCAGGGGCCGGTGGGGCCCGTCGGCGGAATGGGCGGATACGTCACGGTGCTCCTCAAGCGAAGTCGGTTGCGCCGAGTCTATCCCCGGCACAACGGTGTGGGGCGGTGGCGAAACGGTCACCCGTGGGCGCATGCACTCATTTCCCAGGTCTGGCGGACATACAGACCTTCCACTCGTCACCCTCGTTGCGGAAGTAGAGGTCGCCGCCGGACGATTACCGCTGGAATAACCGTGTGCCGCGACGTGTAGAAATACCGCATGACCGAACTTTGGGTTGATCGCACCGGTGTGCGCAGGTATGTCGGGCGCAGTTCGCGCGGTGCAGAGGTACTCATCGGCAGTGAGGACGTCGAGGGCGTGTTCACCCCGGGGGAACTGATGAAGATCGCCCTCGCGGCGTGCAGTGGGATGTCCAGCGATCAGCCGCTGCGTCGCCGCCTGGGCGACGACTATCCGGCGACGATCCGGGTGTCAGGGCCGGCGGACCGGGAGCAGGAGCGTTACCCGCTGCTGGAGGAGAAACTCGAAATCGACGTGTCGGGCCTTTCGGAGGCCGAGGTGGCCAGGCTGTTGACCGTGGTCGAGCGCGCCATCGACCAGGTCTGCACAGTGGGCCGCACGCTGAAATCCGGCACCGAGGTGAAGTTCGAGGTCGCCACTCGATGACCGGACCGGAACTCCCCGCCGCCGGGCCCGAATCCGAGGTACGCCTGAGCGCCTGGGTACACGGTCAGGTACAGGGCGTGGGGTTCCGCTGGTGGACCCGGTCACGGGCGCTTGAGCTGGGTCTGGCCGGGTTTGCTTCCAATCGGCCCGACGGCCGGGTGCATGTCGTGGCGCAGGGCCCGCGGGATAAGTGCCAGCGATTGCTTGAGCTGTTGCAGAGCGGTCAGACCCCGGGGTCAGTCGATAACGTCGTCGCAGATTGGGCGGATGCCGACGCCCCGATGGCGGGGTTTCACGAACGGTAGCCGAGTCGGCGGTAGGGTAAGACGCCGTGCACCTCAAGAGTCTGACGCTGAAGGGCTTCAAGTCCTTCGCTTCGCCGACGACTCTGCGCTTCGAACCCGGCATCACCTGCGTCGTCGGCCCCAATGGGTCGGGCAAGTCGAACGTGGTCGACGCCCTGACCTGGGTCATGGGCGAGCAGGGCGCCAAGACGTTGCGCGGCGGCAAGATGGAGGATGTCATCTTCGCCGGCACGTCCTCGCGGGCGCCGCTGGGTCGCGCCGAGGTGACGCTGACCATCGACAACTCCGACAACGCACTGCCGATCGAGTACTCCGAGGTGTCGATCACCCGTCGGGTGTTCCGTGACGGCGCAGGCGAATACGAGATCAACGGCAGCAGCTGCCGACTGATGGACGTCCAGGAGCTGCTCAGCGACTCCGGTATCGGCCGGGAAATGCACGTCATCGTCGGCCAGGGCAAGCTCGCCGAGATCCTGGAGTCGCGCCCCGAGGATCGCCGCGCCTTCATCGAGGAGGCTGCCGGCGTTCTCAAGCACCGCAAGCGCAAGGAAAAGGCGGTGCGCAAGCTCGACTCGATGGCGGCGAACCTGGCCCGCCTGACCGACCTGACCACAGAGTTGCGGCGCCAGCTCAAACCGCTGGGCCGACAGGCCGAGATGGCCCGGCGCGCGGCGACGATCCAGGCCGATCTGCGCGACGCCCGTCTCCGGCTCGCCGCCGATGACCTGGTGAGACGGCAGGTCGAGTTCCACAACACCAACCAGGCCGAGACCACGCTGCGCCGCGAGCACGACGAGGCGACCGTTCGGCTGGAAACCTCGACTGTCGAACTGCAGGCACACGAGGCCGCGGTGGCCGAACTGACCCGCCGCGCCGAGGCGGCCCAGCAGACCTGGTTCCGGGCGTCGGCCCTGGCCGAACGGCTCAGCGCCACCGTGCGTATCGCGACCGACCGCGCGCAGCTGTTCGAGTCCCAGGCAGAGGTTTCCACCGGGCAGGACCCCGAGGCGCTGGAGGCCGAGGCCGACGAGGTTGCCGAGCTGGAGATGGAGCTGCTCGGCGAGCTCGAAGAGTCGCGCATCGTCTTGGAGAGCGCCCGCGCCGAGCTGGCCGAACGTGAACAGATCGCCGCTGAGGCCGAGCGGGCGCACCTGGCCGCGGCCAGGGCTGAGGCCGACCGTCGTGAAGGGCTGGCCCGGTTGGCCGGGCAGGTCGACACGATGCGTACCCGGGTCGAGTCGATCGACGACGGGGTCATGCGGATGTCGGTCAACATCGAGGAAGCCGCCGCCAAAGCCCAACTGACACAGGCCGAGTTCGAGACCGTGCAGAGCCGGGTCAGCGAACTCGACGCCGGAGAAGTGGGCCTGGACGAGCAGCACGACCGTTCGGTGGCGGCGCTGCGGCTCGCCGATGAGCGAGTGGCCGAACTGCAGTCGGCCGAGCGCGCCGCCGAACGGCAGGTGGCCTCGCTGCGGGCCCGCATCGAGGCCCTCTCCGTCAGTCTGGACCGACGAGACGGTGCCGCCTGGTTGCAGAAGAACCACAGTGGCCCAGGACTTTTCGGCACCATCGGGGAATACCTGAAAGTCCGGCCGGGTCATGAGGTGGCGGTGGCCACGGTGCTGGGTGCGGCTGCCGACGCGTTGGCCGCCGAGGATTTCGGTGTCGCTGCCGCCGCGGTGGCCGCGCTCAAGCAATCCGACGGTGGCCGGGCGGCGCTGTTGCTGGGGGACTGGAAGGTCAACGGCTCGGAACCATCGGGAGTACTGCCCGAAGGCGCGATCTGGGCCAACGAGGTGGTCTCCGTCCCGGACCGGCTGAGTGGGGCGATTACCGCGATGCTCGCCGGGGTGGCCGTGGTGACCGATCTACCCGCCGGGGTGCAACTGGTGACGGCACGACCGGACCTGCGTGCGGTGACCGCGGAAGGTGACCTGGTCGGTGCCGGCTGGATCAGTGGTGGGTCCGACCGCAAGCCCTCCACACTGGAGATCAGTTCCGAGATCGACAAGGCCCGACGCGAACTGGAAATCGTCGAGCGGCAGACCGGTGAGCTGGCGGCCGCATTGTCGGGTGCGTTGACCGAGCAGGCGGCCCGACAGGAGTCGGCCGAAGAGGCGATGGCCGCGCTCAACGAATCCGACGCCGCGATCTCGGCCATCTACGAGCAACTGGGCCGGCTGGGGCAGGATGCCCGTGGTGCCGGTGACGAGTGGAAGCGGCTGATCCGCCAACGCGACGAACTCGAGGCCGGGCGTACCTCGACGGTCGAGGAACTCACCGAACTTGAATCGCGGTTGCACAACGCCGAACAGCTTCCGATGTTCGAGGCCGAGCCGGTGGACCGTCAGGCCTCGATGGCTGCCGCGGAGGCGGCCCGTTCGGTCGAGGTGGAGGCCCGGCTGTCGGTGCGTACCGCCGAGGAACGAGCGAATGCGGTTCGCGGACGGGCTGATTCACTGCGCCGGGCCGCTGCTGCCGAGCGCGAGGCCCGGGTACGTGCACAACGGGCTCGCGAGGCCCGCGAACATGCGGCGCGGGTGGCCGCCGCGGTGTCCGAGTCGGGACGCATTGTGGCCCAACGGTTGAGCGCGGTCGTGTCGGTCGCCTCGCGGATGCGTGACGAGCTGGCCACCGAGCGTCAACTGCGTGCGACGGCGTTGTCACAGGTGCGTGAGGTGGTCACCGAACTCAACGCGAGGATCAACAAGCTCACCGATGCGCTGCACCGTGATGAGATGGCCAAAGCGCAAGCCTCACTTCGTATCGAGCAGCTCGAGGCGCAGGTGCTCGAGCAGTTCGGCATGCCCGCCGCCGACCTGATCGCCGAGTACGGTCCGCAGATTGCGTTGCCGCCCAGCGATTTGGAGATGGCGGAATACGAGCAGGCGCGTGAGCGGGGCGAGCAGGTTATGGCGCCCGCGCCGATGCCTTTCGACCGGCCGACCCAGGAGCGTCGGGCTAAGAAGGCCGAACGTGAGCTCTCAGAGTTGGGTCGGGTCAATCCGCTTGCGCTGGAAGAGTTTGCTGCCCTGGAGGAGCGCTACAACTTCCTGTCAACGCAACTTGAGGACGTCAAAGCCGCGCGCACCGATCTGCTCGATGTGATCGCCGATGTCGACACGCGCATCCTGCAGGTGTTCACCGAGGCCTATGTCGATGTCGAGCGCGAGTTCGAGCAGGTGTTTTCCACGCTGTTCCCCGGCGGCGAGGGCCGGCTGCTACTGACCAACCCCAGTGACATGCTGACCACCGGCATCGAGGTCGAGGCCAGGCCGCCGGGCAAGAAGATCAAGCGACTCTCGCTGCTGTCCGGCGGCGAGAAGTCCCTGACGGCGGTGGCCATGCTGGTGGCGATCTTCCGGGCTCGCCCGTCCCCGTTCTATGTGATGGACGAGGTCGAGGCGGCACTCGATGATGTGAACCTGCGCCGGCTGATCAGCCTGTTCGAGCAGCTGCGGGAACGTTCCCAGCTGATCGTGATCACCCACCAGAAACCCACCATGGAGGTCGCCGACGCGCTCTACGGTGTGACCATGCGCGGTGACGGCATCACCACCGTGATCTCGCAGCGGATGCGGGGACAGGAACTGGCGTCCAGTTCAGGCTGATTCGGGAGCTACTCCGATCGGTATACCGCGGGCGGTCCCCAGCCGGGCTCGGTGGTGCAAGCGGGGACGGAATTGGCGGGGCAACCGCTGCCCTGTCCCGGTTGTGGTGTCGGTGCCGGCTGTGATGGGTCGAGCTTGAACATGATGCGCGACGACTTCATGATCCCGCTGGATGTGAGGGGCCGCTCCCGGTAGAACGCCTTGACCTCGAATGGTTTCGGGATCTGCTGGTCGCTGGTGGCCACTACGTTCCATTTGCCGTCGGTGACATCCGTTTCGGCCGTCACGAGAGGTTCTTTGGCGTTCGGCGCGCTGACCTCTACCCGTACGGCCTCCACGGACGGACTCGCGGAACCCCAGAGTGCAAGCGCTTTTTGCGAGTCACTGAGTTTGGCATCTTCGACGGCAACGCGGTCGGAAGGTTGGGTCGCGGTGATGGGTGTCGACGGAATGCTGCCGGGCTTGTCGAAGAAATTCGGCAGCTGCGTGATCAACGCCGTGCCGAGGGTGCCGACCAGTCCGATGATGGCCGCGGTCATTGCGTTCGGCTTCTTGATGGTGCTTGAGCGGCGGCGTTTCGGGCGCGACTGCGTCGTGGTGCCGACGGCTGGTGAGTTCGTAGTCATGGCCGTGTGCCTTGTGTGTCGTTGAACCTGTCCGCCGACGGTTGTCGGTTCGGTACAGAAATGATCACGCCATGATCACGCGCAGCGCATGAGTAGTGGACTACTCGAATGTCCCGATCGCGCGCGGGATGTCAGAAGCCCGCGCGCTGGGATCACCGTCAGGAAAAACTGTGCCGAGTGTGCGGACAGGGCCCGGATTCCCCCGTGGATCCGGGCCCTGTCCGCATGCTCGACCGATGCGCCCCTATGCGGCGTCGGAGTGCCCGGAACGGGCTTGGGCGCGGCGGGGTTTGACTTGCGTGCCGCCGTCTTTGGTGTGCTTGGCGTCGGGTTTCGGCTGGGCCGAATCGTTCTGGCCGGAGCGGCGGATCGTGCGGGGAGGACGCGGGCCGTCTTGTGGCGCATCTGCTTTCGCCTGGAAGGCATCGTCAGACGGCTTGTCGGGCATGAGCGCCTGCCGGATTGACTGCCGGATGAGCTCAGGCTTGGACTTCGGCTGCCGCTCGGGCGGCGCTAGTTGCCGAGTCGTCGGCGACTCGGTTTTGGTCTTGGTGTCGGTCTCGGGTTGGGCCGTGGTGTCGGTCTCGGTCTCAGTCTTTATCTCGGGGTCCTGTGCCTTGGGACCGGACTGCGGGGTATCGGTGTCACGGGTGAGGGCGTCGGCCCCGGTTGCAGGGTGCATGCCGGCCAGTTCCGGACGAGTGTGTTCCAGCCGTGATCTGTCGGGCACCGAGGTGTCGAGCGCCACCTTTGTAGGAGCCGACTTATCAAGTGTGGCAATGGTTTCTGTGTGGCGGTCGGTAAGGTCGGCGGTCTTGATGCCCAAGCCGGCGAGCGCATTGCGCACGCCCTCCTCGGCCGCGGCCCTCAGATCCGACGCCAACTTGTCGAGGTCGATGTGGGGTATCAGCCCGGCACGGGTGGGGACACCCATGTTGGCCGGCGTGCGGTCGTAGGCGAGCTCGATCAGCACCCGCAGGGTGGGCTCAACCAGGTCGATCACCGGCGCCGGGATTCCGATGTCGCGGAACGGCTGCAGCAGCGGAAGGTGCTCGGTGTGCATCAGATAGTAGGTGGTGTTGCCGGAGGTATAGGACGAGTACTTACTCGGATCGTTCAGGTCGACCACCGATGACCCGTAGTTCGGATGCAGGTAGACGTAGCCCATCAGGGCGTTGAGATCGGCCAGCAGGTTGAGTGGATATTTGGGAAAGTCGGCGATCAGGTCGTACTGGCGGGCGACGTCGATCGTCTTGTATTCGTCATCGGGGGTGGCGCCGTCGAAGCTGACGCCGAGGATCGGGATGTAGAGGCCCTCGAACCGGGCCAGGATTCCACCGTTGGGCCGGTTGGGGTTGGCCACGAACACGAATGACAACTCGTCAGGGGAGGGCACCGGGGCGCCCTGGGCGCGAAGCTCGGCCAGATTGCGCTTCTCCCGGGTGGCGATGTTGGCACTCTGTGAGTAGCCGACGACGACTTTTTCTCCCGGTGTGTTCAGTACGGCGTTATTGAGGCTGAGGACGCCGCGGGCGACCGAGGTGTCGAAGCTGATGTCGGTCAGGCCGGTCGCGGGCCAGAACTGCTCCGGTGTCTGCACCCACTTCAGGTCGTCCTCGTCGAGGTGCCGGTCGGACAGATACGTGTTGTTCACCTGGTCCATATAGGTACCGGCACCCCATTGGTGCGGGTCGCCCAGTGCTTTCATCCCGGTTCCGCCCATGATGAGCGCCGTTGCCGCCAGCTGAACCAATGTGGTCATGCTTGCCGTCAGCACGAGTCCGACGGTGCCGACCAGGGCGACCAGCGTCAGTGCTGCCCCCCGAAGCACACGAATGTGCATCCTTGTCCTCCCTTTCGTGAAAATCCCAAGGGAAGGACCACACGCCGACCACACGCAGAAGTCATTCCCGACCCGTGTGGATCGTGGACCATCGCAATGCCGGTTGTCAGCGAATTGGTAAAACTGCGCAGAAATGTTCAAGGCCGCAGTTGAATCGCGATTTATCGCCGAAATATCGGCCAATGCAGCTAAGCCGTAGATGAAATCTACGGCTGGCGTCGGCGCGTTGGAGCGATGGTGCGGTGAGGAGGAAATACTGCTGTGGTACGTGAGTGTACCGCTATTCTGGGCGATCCGGAATGCCTATCTTTCCGGCCGAATCGGCATGTGCGGACCTCGCCGGACACGGGCCGGGAACGGGGCCGGTCGTTGCCGGTCCGCTGCCCTGCGACAATGACGGCGTGACAGAAGGTGCGTTGTTGGGTCTGTGGATCGCTATCGCGGTCGTCGCCGTTCTCGTTGTCGTCGCGCTCACCGTCGGATTGGTGCGTTACCGGCGGCGGCGGATCAACCTGTCCGAGCGTGACGCGACGAAACCGATCGACCGTTCCGGCGGCTACACGGCTTCCTCGGGCATCACGTTCAGCCAGTCGGGCACCGCGACGGTCGAGCGCATCGACACCAGTGGGCTGCCCGCGGTCGGTGATGACGCCACCATTCCCCGGGACGCACCCAAGCGCACCATCTCCGATGTTCAGCTGCCCGAACCTCCGGCCGAGCCGGCCGCGCCGCAGAAACCGGTCGAACCGGCCGAGCCGGAAGTGGTCGCCGAGCCGGAACCTGTCGTCGAACCGATCGATACCCCCGATCCGGTCGCCGCTGCTGTCGACGACATCGCCCCGGCCGAAGGCCGGATGGACCGGCTGCGCGGCCGCCTCGCCAAATCCCAGAACGCATTGGGCCGCAGCATGCTCGGGCTGCTCGGCGGCGGCGATCTCGACGAGGACTCATGGGAGGCCATCGAGGACACCCTGTTGATCGCCGACCTCGGCCCGGTGGTCACCGAATCCGTCGTCGCGGCATTGCGTGAGCGGATGGCCAGCAAGAGCGTGCGCAGCGAAGCGGATGCCCGTGCGGTGCTGCGCGAGGTGCTGATGTCCGAGCTGCGACCCGAGCTGGACCGTTCGATCAAGGCGCTGCCGCACGCCGACAAGCCGTCGGTGCTGTTGGTGGTCGGCGTGAACGGCACCGGTAAGACCACCACGGTGGGCAAGCTCGCGCGGGTGCTGGTGGCCGATGGTCGCCGCGTCGTGCTGGGTGCCGCCGACACGTTCCGCGCCGCGGCTGCCGACCAGTTGCAGACCTGGGCTGCCCGCGTGGGCGCCGACGTGGTGCGGGGAGCCGAAGGTGCCGACCCCGCATCGGTGGCATTCGACGCCGTCGACGAGGGGGTCAAGGTGGGGGCCGACGTCGTCGTGATCGACACCGCGGGCCGCCTGCACACCAAGACCGGCCTGATGGACGAACTCGGCAAGGTCAAGCGGGTGGTGGAGAAGCGTGCCGCCGTCGACGAGGTCCTGTTGGTGCTCGATGCCACCATCGGCCAGAACAGCCTGCCGCAGGCCAAGGTGTTCGCCGAGGTCGTCGACATCACCGGGGTGGTGCTGACCAAGCTCGACGGCACCGCGAAGGGCGGGATTGTGTTCCGGGTCCAGCAGGAACTCGGTGTCCCGGTCAAGCTCGTCGGTCTCGGCGAAGGACCCGATGACCTCGCGCCGTTCGAGCCCGGGGCCTTCGTCGACGCCCTTCTGGGCTGAAAAACCGGCTGAAAAACCCAGGGAAACGCACGGTGTAACACCGGCGAAACGCAGCCTGCCTATCCGTTCACACGAGCGAAACGCAACAGCGTCGTAGCTGAAACATCCACTCAGCATTGTCTTGGACCAGGTCAATGGTCGTAAATCCTTGCGGCCGTGGTGTGGTGAAGGAGGAAACTGCGAGTGAAGCAATTCCCGATACTGGGTGCGCCGGACACCGGTGACACGGCATGGATGCTGGCCAGTGCCGCACTTGTGCTGTTGATGACGCCGGGTCTGGCCTTCTTCTACGGCGGCATGGTGCGTGCCAAAGGCGTGCTCAACATGATCATGATGAGCATCAGTGCGATGGGTGTCGTGACCGTGCTGTGGTCGCTGTACGGCTATTCGATGGCCTTCGGTGACAACACCGCCGGCGTGGTCGGCAATCCGGCACAGTTCTTCGGACTCAAGGGGCTGATCGGGGCGAACGGCTCGGCCGATGCACCTATCGCGCTCGCGGGGACGATCCCGGCCAGCGTGTTCGTCGGCTTCCAGCTGATGTTCGCGATCATCACCGTCGCACTGATTTCCGGCGCGGTCGCCGACCGCATCAAGTTCGGCGGCTGGCTGCTGTTCGCCGCGCTGTGGGCGACCGTTGTCTACTTCCCGGTCGCGCACTGGGTCTTCGACTTCGACGTCAAGGGTTCCGACGGCGAGACCGTTATTCACCATGGCGGTTGGATTGCCAACCAGCTCAAGGCAATTGACTTCGCCGGCGGCACCGCGGTGCACATCAACGCGGGCACCGCGGGTCTGGTCCTGGCGATCATCCTCGGCAAGCGGATCGGCTGGCCCAGCACGCCTATGCGACCACACAATCTGCCGTTCGTGATGCTCGGCGCGGGCCTGCTGTGGTTCGGCTGGTACGGCTTCAACGCGGGTTCTGCGGTGTCGGCGAACGGAACTGCCGGTTCGACATTCATCACGACCACGGTGGCGACCGCGACGGCGATGCTGGCCTGGCTGCTCACCGAGCGCATTCGCGACGGACACGCCACTTCCCTTGGTGCCGCATCGGGCATCGTTGCGGGACTGGTGGCCATCACGCCGTCCTGCTCCTCGGTGAATGTGGTGGGCGCATTGGCGATCGGTGCATCTGCCGGTGTGCTGTGTGCACTGGCTGTCGGGCTCAAATTCAGGTTCGGCTTCGACGATTCGCTCGACGTCGTGGGCGTACACCTGGTCGGCGGCATCGTGGGCACGTTGATGGTCGGCCTCGTGGCGACCAAGGAAGCGCCTGCCGCGGTTGCCGGTCTGCTCTACGGCGGCGGCTTCGATCAGCTGTGGCGACAGGCGATCGGGGCCGTTGCTGTTCTGCTCTATTCGGCGGTGGGTACCGCTATCTTGGCGTTGATTGTCAAATACACCGTGGGCCTGCGCCTGGACAAAGAAGAGGAAGCATCCGGTATCGACGAGTCCGAGCACGCAGAGAGCGCTTACGACTTCGTCGCTGTCGGAACCGGTTCTGTTCTTGGTCGTCACGGCGGGGAGGAATAAGGAAATATGAAGCTGATCACTGCGATCGTCAAGCCGTTCACGCTGGAAGACGTCAAGACAGGTCTGGAGCAAACCGGCATTCTCGGAATGACGGTCAGCGAGGTCCAGGGTTATGGCCGTCAGAAGGGGCACACCGAGGTCTACCGCGGTGCTGAGTACTCCGTCGATTTCGTGCCGAAGGTCCGGGTGGAGGTCGTTGTCGACGATTCCGCGGTCGACAAGGTCGTGGACGTCATCGTGCAGGCCGCACGTACCGGCAAGATCGGCGACGGAAAGGTATGGGTCAGCCCGGTCGACACCGTGGTTCGGGTGCGTACCGGTGAGCGGGGAGCTGACGCGCTGTAGTCGGAGCGTCCAGCGAGACGTCTTCTCCCCGGCCAGCAATCGCGTGAGCACTACCCGGTGATCGGCCGGGGAGGAGTCGAAATGACAGAGAACAGCCCAGAATCCGCCGGGGCCTCTCCTCGGGAGGCACCGGCGGCGCCGTCACGGCCCGCCAGCGATCTGGCCGCGGCCACCCAACAGTTGCTCTCCGGAGGATCGCGTCAGCTCGATGCTGCCGCACTGCGGAACGCATTGCTCGATCTGCACGAATTCTGGCTCGCCACAAAGGCTACCGAGATCGGCATCACGGCCACCAGCGGATTTTCGATCGTCGCCACAGGTGGTCTGGGCCGCGGCGAGATGCTGCCGTATTCCGACCTCGATCTCACGTTGCTGCATGACAACATGCCCGCCGAACTCGTCTCCGAGGTCGCAGAGAAACTCTGGTATCCCTTGTGGGACGCCAATATTCGTATCGATCACAGTGTGCGTACCGTGCCCGAAGCGCTCAAGGTGGCCGGCGAAGACATCGCGGTGGGTCTGGCGATGCTCGACGCGCGTCATATCGCCGGCGATGCCGACCTGTCGGCGCTCCTGGTCGGCGGGGGGCGCCGGCAATGGCGGATCGGAATCGCCTCGCGGTTCGACGAACTCGTCGAGCATGCGCAGGCGCGGTGGGAGCGCAGCGGCCAGATCGCGCACCGTGCCGAACCGGACCTGAAGTCGGGACGGGGTGGCCTGCGGGACGTTCAACTGCTCAACGCGCTCGCGATCGCGCAACTGGCCGACGTGTATCCGAGTCGGGCGCTGGCCTCGCCGACCGGCACCCTGGGCGATGCGCACCTGGCGCTGCTGAACGTCCGGACCGAGCTGCACCGGGTCTCCGGTCGGGGCCGGGAACTGCTGTTGGCCCAGCATGCAGACGAGATCGGTGCGGCCTTGCGGATCGGGGACCGATTCGACCTGGCCCGCACGCTCTCTGATGCCGCGCGCACGGTCAGCTACTACGTCGATTCCGGGATTCGTACCGCCGCCAACGCCCTGCCGCGGCGCGGCTTTGCCGCTCTGCGCCGTCCCGTGCGCCGCCCGCTCGACGAAGGCGTGATCGAGTACGCCGGCGAGGTGATCCTGGCCCGCGATGCCCGGCCGGAACGTGATCCCGGCCTGATCCTGCGGGTCGCGGCCGCGTCGGCCAGTACCGGGCTGCCGATGGCGGTGTCCACCTTGAGCAGACTGGCCGAAACCGCACCGGAACTGCGTACGCCGTGGCCGCATGAGGCGCTCAAGGACCTACTGGTGCTGCTCGCGTCCGGACCCGCGGCGGTCGCCACCATCGAGGCTCTGGACCGTACCGGCCTGTGGGGCCGACTGTTCCCGGAGTGGGGTGCGGTGCGAGACCTGCCTCCGCGGGATGTGGTGCACACCTGGACAGTCGACCGCCACCTCGTTGAAACCGTCTCGCGGGCAGGTGCTTTCACCACGCGGGTGTCACGTCCGGATCTGTTGCTGCTGGGCGCGCTGTGCCACGACATCGGCAAGGGCCGCGGCGGTGACCACAGCGTGATCGGTGCAGAGCTGGCGACGCAGATCGGCACCCGGCTGGGTCTGTGGCCGTCCGACATCGAGGTGCTGTCGAAGATCGTCCGCTACCACCTGCTGCTCCCCAACACCGCGACGCGACGAGATCTGCAGGACCCCAAGACCATTGACGCGGTGGCCGACGCTCTCGGCGGGGACATGGTGCTGCTGGAGCTGCTCGACGTCCTCGCCGAGGCCGATTCACTGGCAACGGGACCGGGGGTGTGGGGAGATTGGAAGGCATCGCTGATCGGTGACCTGGTCAGGCGGTGCCGGCTGGTGATGGCGGGCGAACCGCTGCCGCAGCCCGATCCCATCGAGCCGCGGTTCATGGAACTGGCGGCGGACGCGGGTATCCATGTCGAACTCACGCCGGGCGACGGCCCGCACATCTACAACGTGACGATGATCGCCCCGGACCGGCGCGGCCTGCTGTCCAAGGCGGCCGGCGTACTGGCGTTGAATACCCTGCGGGTCCATTCGGCATCGGTCAACAGCCACGAGGGCTCGGCGATCAACACGTTCGCGGTGTCCCCGCACTTCGGTGCGCCACCAGCTGCCGAACTGCTGCGTCAGCAGTTCATCCTGGCGCTTGAGGGCGAACTGGACGTGATCGGTGCGCTGGAGCGGCGCGACCAGGAGGCTGCCCAGCATCCGACCACCCGGGCCGGCGAGATCCTGGCCTCGGTGCCTGCCAACCACGTGCCCGCCCCGCCGCGCATCCTGTGGTCGCCCGGCACCGCGCCAGAAGACCTGATCGTCCAGATCCGCACGATCGACCGGGCCGGCCTGTTGGCGCGGCTGACCGCGGTGTTCGAGCGGGACGGCGTGGATATCTCCTGGGCGAAGGTGACCACGCTGGGCTCCTCGGTGGTCGACGTGTTCTGCATCACCGCACCGGCGCTGGCCGCCGACGAGGCGAGACGGGCCGCGTTCCGCGAGGAACTGGAGCGCGACATGTTCGCGATCCTGCCCGCGCCGCCGCCGGCCAAGCCGGCCAAACCAGCTGAGCACGCCAGCTGATCCACGCCGATAGGTCATGATTGCCGGCGTGACGAATTACGGGGGGTACGGAGACGGGTTCGGCGCGCCACCTCAGTACGGATACGGCCCGCCACCTCAGTACGGATACGGTGCTCCCGGACCGATCCCGACTTCACCACCAACGGCGGAGCGGATCCCTCCCGGCGGGCAGATCCTCATCAGCGCTCTGCTGCTGCTTGTGGGGATCGCATTGTTCTTCGTGACCTCGCGTGTGGCCAGTGCGGAATGGTTTTACGAGCGGCCCACCAAGCAAGTGAAGCCGCAGTTGTTGGCGATCAGCACCGTGCTGCCGCTGTACTACGTGGTTGTCGTCGCACTCTGGGCTCGGCGCGGCCGCCGGGTGGCTGCGGCCGCGATCGCCTTGGTCACGGCGTTGTTCGACACAGCGCTGTTCGGCGCATCTCTCTACCTCCTCCGAGACATGCCCGGGAAGGGGGTGTGGATAGAGATCGTCGGCTCGGTGCTGGTCCTGGTGGGCTACGTGGCGGGGTGGGGAATCGCCCGCCGGCGCGGCGGTATCTGGGCCGTCGGGCTGATCGCGACGGTGGTGTGCGGCGGTGCGCTGCGGTGGATCGTCGAAGTGGAGTTTGGCGAGATCTACGGGGAACGCTTCGGCTGGATCTACGCGTGGCCGTACTACGTCGGCGCCTTCGTGCTGTCCTGCCTGATCTGCTGGGCCGTGGACGCCACGAGTTCCAACTCGCGGCGCGCAACCACGCCACAGTTTCCGCACCGCTAGGCTTACCACGTGTTTGAGAGCCTGTCTGACCGGTTGACCGGAGCCCTGCAGGGCCTGCGCGGCAAGGGTCGGTTGACCGACGCCGATATCGACGCCACGGCGCGCGAGATCCGGTTGGCCCTGCTGGAGGCCGACGTCTCGTTGCCGGTGGTGCGTGCCTTCGTCGCGCGCATCAAGGATCGCGCCAAGGGTGCCGAGGTGTCGGCTGCGCTGAATCCCGCGCAGCAGGTGGTCAAGATCGTCAACGAGGAGCTCATCGGCATCCTCGGCGGCGAGACGCGTCAGCTGGCGTTCGCCAAGAACCCGCCGACGGTGATCATGCTGGCCGGCCTGCAAGGCGCCGGTAAGACCACGCTGGCCGGCAAGCTGGCGAAATGGCTTAAGGGACTGGGTCATACCCCGTTGCTGGTGGCCTGTGACCTGCAGCGTCCCGGTGCGGTCAACCAGCTGCAGATCGTCGCCGAGCGCGCGGGGGTGGCTTCCTTCGCCCCGCACCCGGGCACCTCGCCCGACGGCCTGGAGATCGGTGGCCACGGCGATCCGGTGGCGGTCGCGTCAGCCGGTATGGCCGAGGCCCGGGCCAAGCACTTCGACGTCGTCATCGTCGATACCGCGGGCCGGCTGGGCATCGACGACGAGCTGATGGGCCAGGCCGCGGCCATCCGGGACGCCGTGCAGCCCGACGAGACCCTGTTCGTGCTCGACGCCATGATCGGTCAGGACGCCGTCGCCACGGCCGAGGCATTCCGTGAGGGCGTCGGCTTCACCGGTGTCGTGCTGACCAAACTCGACGGCGACGCCCGCGGTGGTGCGGCCCTTTCGGTCCGCGAGATCACCGGCGTGCCGATCCTGTTCGCCTCCGCGGGGGAGAAGCTCGAAGACTTCGACGTCTTCCACCCCGACCGGATGGCCAGCCGCATCCTGGGGATGGGCGACGTGCTCACCCTCATCGAGCAGGCCGAGCAGGTCTTCGACCAGCAGAAAGCCGAGGAGGCCGCCGCCAAGATCGGCTCCGGTGAACTGACGCTGGAGGACTTCCTCGAGCAGATGCTGGCGATCCGCAAGATGGGTCCGATCGGCAACCTGCTGGGCATGCTGCCCGGGGCGGGCCAGATGAAGGACGCGCTGGCCGCGGTCGACGACAAGCAGCTGGATCGGGTGCAGGCCATCATCCGCGGCATGACCCCGGCCGAGCGGGCCGATCCGAAGATCATCAACGCCTCGCGTCGGCTGCGCATCGCCAACGGCTCCGGTGTGACCGTCTCGGAGGTCAATTCTCTGGTCGACCGGTTCTTCGACGCGCGCAAGATGATGTCGTCGATGGCCGGCCAGATGGGGATGCCGTTCGGCCGCAAGAATTCGCCACGCAAGGCTGCCAAGGGCAAGAACAAGCAGGCCGGCAAGAAGAAGGGGCGTGGACCGACCCCACCGAGGAACCCGATGGGTGCCGGGATGCCGGCCGGCTTCCCGGACCTGTCCAACATGCCCAAGGGACTGGACGAGTTGCCGCCCGGTCTGGCCGATTTCGACCTGTCGAAGCTGAAGTTCCCCGGCCAGAAGTAGTTCGGTGCACGCGCTCCACGTCCGGGGACGCGGCCTGCCCGACGGCGAACCCGTCGAGTGGTGGGTGGACCGGGGCGTGCTGTCGGCAGAGCCGATTGCCAACGCCGACACCGTGTTTGACGGCGGCTGGATCATCCCCGGCCTCGTCGACGCGCACTGTCATGTGGGGCTGGGGCCCGGTGGCGCGGTGTCACTGGACGAGTCGGTGGCACAGGCCGAGACCGAACGCGATGCCGGCGCACTGTTGTTGCGGGATGCCGGCTCACCGGTGGACACCCGGAGCTTCGACGAGCGCGACGACTTGCCACGCATCATCCGGGCCGGCCGGCATATCGCCCGGCCTAAGCGTTACGGGCACGGAATCGCCTTCGATGTCGAGGACGAGTCGCAGCTGCCCGACGCGGTGGCCCAGCAGGCCCGCTGGGGCGACGGCTGGGTGAAGCTGGTCGGCGACTGGATCGACCGGGGGATCGGCGACCTGGCCCCGCTGTGGTCTGACGACATTCTCAAGGCCGCGATCGACGCGGCCCACGCCGAGGGCGCCCGGGTCACGGCGCACGTGTTCGGCGAGGATGCCCTGCCCGGGCTCATCAAGGCCGGCATCGACTGCATCGAGCACGGCACCGGGATCACCGACGACACCATCGAATTGATGCTCGAACACGGCACCGCGCTGGTGCCCACCCTGATCAACATCGAGAACTTTCCCGGTATCGCCGACAGCGCCGGCAAGTACCCGGCGTACGCCAAGCACATGCGCGATCTCTACGCGTCCTGCCGGAGCCGGGTCGGCGCGGCCCACGAGGCGGGCGTGCCGATCTTCGCGGGCACCGACGCCGGCGGGATGATCGCCCACGGCCGCATCGCCGACGAGGTCGAGGCACTCAAAGGCATCGGGATGAGTCCCACCGCCGCGTTGGGGGCGGCCAGCTGGGATGCCCGGGCCTGGCTCGGCCGGCCCGCGCTGGAGCACGGGGCGTCAGCGGACCTGGTCTGCTACAGCGAGGATCCACGTCACGGTGGGGTCAGCCACCCGGATCTGGTGATCCTGCGCGGCCGCGTCTACTGACCGGCCGCGGCCCCGGTGATTTGTGCACCTCCCGTAACGCCCACCGTTACCCGAGGTGCACACATCGCGCGGAGAGCCCTAGTAGACGTCCCGCAGGTAGCGGTGGGTCTTGATTAGGTCATTGACGTAGGCGTGCGCGGCGTCGGCATCCATACCGCCGCTCTCGGCGACGATCTCGTGCAGGGCGGCATCGACATCCTTGGCCATGCGGTCGGCGTCACCACACACATAGAGGTGGGCACCGTCCTGTAGCCACGCGAACAGCTCGGCTGAATTCTCCCGCATGCGTTGCTGCACATATACTTTCGCGTCCTGATCGCGGGATAATGCCACGTCGAGCCGGGTCAGTGCGCCGGACTCGACGAATCCCGTCAGCTCCTCACCGTAGAGGAAGTCGGTGGCCCGGCGCCGATCCCCGAAGAACAGCCAGGACCGGCCCGATGCGGCGGCGGCCTGCCGTTCCTGCAGGAAGGCGCGGAACGGTGCGATACCGGTGCCCGGCCCGATCATGATGATCGGCACCTCGGCGGCAGGCAGCCGGAAATGATGGTTGGGGCGCAGGTGTACCCGAACGGTCGGGGTGCGCTCGGCCAGGTAGGTCGACGCCACGCCCCCGTGTCGGCGGTCGCCTGCGGGGTAGCGCACCGTGGCCACGGTCAGGTGCACGCGATCGGGGTGCACCAGGGGGCTTGAGGCGATCGAGTAGTCGCGGAACTGCAACGGGCGCAACGTATCGACGACCTCATCGACGGTGAGGTCGGCGCGCCTGATGAGATCGAGGACATCCTCGCCGTAGGCGGCGGGGCCCGCCAACTCCTGCAGTGCGCGTGAGGGTGTGCGGATCTCGAGCTGCTCGGTGAGCAGAACCCCCAATGTGTCATCGGTTCCGGCGACGCGGTGCTCGGGGCCCACTTTGAGTTCGGTCAGGATCGCCGCGACCAGATCAGGATCATTGACTGCGTGGACGGCCAGCGAATCGCCGGCCTGGTAGGCGATCCCGGAACCGGTGAGGTCGAGCTCGTAGTGGCGAACCTCCTTGTCGGATTCCGTCGAGGTGAGCAGTCGATTGACCGTCAGGGGTGCCGCGAAGGGGTGGTTGCGCTCCTGGCCGCGGTGCGGGGGATCGGCCGGGGGGTTTTCGGCGACGGTGACGGCTGTGGTGCCGGGTCCGGTCTGGGCGGCGGTGAGCTGCTTGACGAGGTCGGTGGTCCAGGCAGCGGCGGGTTCTTCGTAGTACCCGTCGACGTCGACCCGGTCGGTCAGTCGGGTTGCGCCGAGCTCTTCCAGCCGCGCGTCGAGGAGTTTCCCTGCGTTGCAGAACAATTCGTAGGACGTGTCGCCGAGGGCGAGCACTGCGAAACTCATGTGCTCCAGCCGCTCGGCCGAGCCGCTGATCGCCTCCCAGAACAACGTGGCCGTGTCAGGGAACTCGCCGTCGCCGAAGGTCGACGTCACCACGATGAAATGCGTTGTGGTCGTGAGATGGCCGAGTTCAACCTGGTTGAGTTCGACGGCCTCGGCGGGGATTCCGGCGGCCGTGGTGGCTTCGGCGAACGACATGGCAGCGTCCTCGGCGTTGCCCATGTCGGTGCCATAGGCGACCACCAACGAGAACTCACGGTCGGACACATCGGCTCCCCTCATCGCGCGCGGGCACACCACGCGAATTTAGGGTTACCTTAGTTTGGTGTGAGTCCCGGTGGGGCCCTACCTTTTACCGCCGGCGTCCGCGGTCAGTGCGAGAAGCCGTAGTCGAACAAGTCGGTCGCCTGGCCGTACAGATCGCCGGTGCCGTACATCTGGACCACGACCAGACGTCGGTTACCGCGTTGGGCTGCACCGACATACGTTTTGCGGGCGAGATCGGTGTACCCGGTCTTGCCGGCGATGTCGCCGGGATAGCGCGCCAGTAGCTCGTTCTGGTTGGTCAGGGTCTTACCCGGGAACTGGGCCGACGGTTGGCGCATGATCTGTGCGATCAGCGGGTAGTTCAGCGCCGCCCGCAGGATCACCGCGAGGTCGTGCGGGGTGGTGACGGTTTCCCAGCCGGGGCCGTCGAGGCCCGACGGCGAGGAGGCCCGGGTGTTGCGGGCGCCGACGCTGGCCGCCTTGCGCGTCATCGCCGCCACCGTTGCGGGCTGACCGCCGAGCATGTCGGCGAGCATGTTCGCCGCATCGTTGCCCGACACCATGAGCAGCGCCTCGAGCAGTTGGCGGGTGGTGTACGGCTGGCCCGGTTTGAGGCCCACGCATGAGCATTCGACCTTGGTGTGCGACTCGTTGGCCCGCGCGAAGTTATCGGGCCGAAGGTGGTCGAGCACGACCATCGCCAACAGCGGCTTGATGGTGCTGGCCGGGGCGTACGAGCCGTTGGGATCTTTGGACGCCAGGACCTGGCCGGTGTCCATGTCGGCGACCAGCCAGGCCTTGGCCGGTCCGTCGGGAATCTGGGCGCCTGCCGGCTGAACACTCGGCTGCGCGGTGACCGGCGGGGCCCAGACGGTGGCAGCGGTCATCGCCGTACCGAGGGCGAGCACCGCCGTCACGAACAGTCTTCGCACGAGCGCCGACGCTACGCAGCGTTGGACTCGGTGCGCGCACGGTCAGGTTTCCTTCAGATATCGGACCGGTACGCAGCGCTACAGCGACCCGATGCTGGCCGAATGGTCCTGAGCGAAACCCCAGTCCAGCAGTGTCGAGGCCTGATCCCAATAGGTGGGGCCGCCCTCCTTGACCAGCCCGTACATCATCGCGACCACCAAACGCCGGCCGTCGCGCTGAGCGGCGCCGACGAAGGTCTTCCGGGCGATGTCGGTGAAGCCCGTCTTGCCGCCGATGGCGCCGGGGTAGCGCTGCAGCAGTTCGTCCTGGTTGACCAGGACCCGATCGCCGGTCTTGGTCGGGAACTTGGTCGAGGGCATTGCGGTGATCTGCGCGAAGACCGGGTTGGCCATCGCCCCGCGGAAGATGGTCGCCATGTCGTGCGGCGTCGACCAGAACGGCATGCCCGGCCCGTCCAGGCCCGACGGCGTCGCCACATTGGTGCTGTTCGCCCCCAGTGCCGCCGCCTTGGCGTTCATCTTGGTCACGGCCGCTTCGGGGCCGCCGACCATTCGCGCCAGGGTGGTGGCGGCGTCATTGCCCGATGCCAGCAGTGCCGCCTCCAGCAATTGGCGCGCCGTGTAGGTCTGTCCAGGCGCGACGCCGGCGCAGTTGCACTCGACCCGGGTATCGGCGTCGTCGGCGACGATCGTGGAGTCCAGCGGCACCTCATCGAGCACCACCTGGGCCAGCAGCGTCTTGATCGTGCTCGCCGGCGCGTAACGGGCGTTCTCGTTGCGGGCGGCCAGCACCTGGCCGGTGTCGAGATCGGCGACCACCCAGCCTTGCGCGGGACCGTCCGGGATGGGTGCGGATCCGACCTGCTGCACTTCGATATCGGCTCTGGCCGTGGGCGCGGCGCCGATCACGGACGAGAGCGGGATCAGCGCGGCGGCAATTGCGACCGTCGCTCCAACAGAGAACCTGACGAACCTCCCCATGGCGGGCCAGCCTAGTCGCCTTGATCGTGTTGAATCGAGACATGTTGAGCCTGGCCGAGATTTCGGATCGCTTGGAGATCCAGCAGTTGTTGATTGACTACTCCACGGCGATAGACCGTCGACTGTTCGATGACCTCGATGCGGTGTTCACTTCTGATGCCTACATCGACTACCGGGCAATGGGCGGTATCGACGGCCAGTTTCCGGAGGTCAAGGCGTGGTTGGCCGAGGTGCTGCCGAACTTCCCGGCCTACGCGCACATGCTCGGCAACTTCGATGTGCGCATCGACGGGGACAAAGCCTCGTCCCGCACCATCTGCTTCAACCCGATGGTGCTGCCGGGGTTGGAGCAACAGGTGTTGTTCTGCGGGCTCTGGTACGAGGACGAGTTCGTCCGGACTGCCGACGGCTGGCGGATGAGTCGCCGCGTCGAGACCAAGTGTTTCGACAAGGTGGTTTGAGTCGCCTCCGGCGACGTGTCGTCTGAACCGGCGCGATTTTGGCCAATACTGCCTGCTCTGGCACAATTGGCGGCTGTCTGCCGCGCGACTCGTTCAATGCGCTGTGCGGCGGTCACACACGTAAGGCAAAACCGGATCGGGCAATTCCGCCCGCATCGCCGAATTGCAGCGTGACATAGAGGAGAAGTCTCAAACATGGCTGTCAAGATCAAGCTCACCCGGCTTGGCAAGATCCGCAACCCCCAGTACCGCATCGCTGTCGCCGACGCGCGCACCCGCCGCGAAGGCCGCGCCATCGAGGTCATCGGCCGCTACCACCCCAAGGAAGAGCCGAGCCTGATCGAGATCGATTCGGAGCGCGCGCAGTACTGGCTGGGTGTCGGCGCCCAGCCCACCGAGCCGGTGCTGGCCCTGCTGAAGATCACCGGTGACTGGCAGAAGTTCAAGGGCCTGCCGGGTGCCGAGGGCACGCTGAAGGTCAAGGAGCCCAAGCCGTCCAAGCTCGAGCTGTTCAACGCGGCACTGGCCGAGGCGGAGAGCGGCACCGGTGCTGCGGCCGTCACGCCCAAGAAGAAGAAGGCCCCTAAGAAGGATCAGCAGGACGAGGCCACCGGCGCCGAGGCTGAGGCACCTGCCGCCGAGGCCGCTGCCGGCGAAGCCGCAAGCGAGAGCTGAGTAACGCAGTGAGTTCTGTCGTGGTCGACGCCGTCGAGCACCTGGTCCGCGGCATCGTGGACAATCCCGACGACGTACGCGTCGATATGGTCACCAGCCGCCGTGGGCGGACCGTCGAGGTGCACGTGCACCCCGATGACCTGGGTAAGGTCATCGGCCGCGGTGGCCGCACCGCCACTGCACTGCGGACCCTGGTCGCAGGCATCGGTGGGCGCGGTATCCGCGTCGACGTGGTGGACACCGACCAGTAGCGTCGGATCCATGGACCTGGTTGTCGGGCGGGTTGTCAAAGCTCACGGCATTTCCGGTGAGGTTGTCGTCGAGGTCCGTACCGACGACCCCGACGCGCGGTTCATCCCTGGCGTGGCCCTTCGGGGCCGCGCCAAGGGAGGTGCCGAGCGTACTTTCTCAGTCGAGTCCGTGCGTGATCACGCCGGTCGGCTGCTGATTCGTCTGGCCGGTGTCGCCGATCGCAATGCGGCCGACGAGCTGCGTGGCACGGTGTTCATTGTCGACACCGCCGATCTGCCCGCGATCGACGATCCCGACGAGTTCTACGACCACGAACTCGAAGGCCTGCGGGTCGTCACGGCTGACGGCACCGCGGTGGGCGCGGTCCGCGAGGTACTGCACACCGCGGCCGGCGAGCTGCTGGCGGTCAAGGCCGATGCTGACGGCCGCGAAGTGTTGATTCCGTTCGTCAGTGCCATCGTCATCTCGGTATCCCGGGAAACCGGAACCGTCGTCATCGATCCTCCAGACGGTCTGCTGAACCTGGACCTGGTCTAGAAGGTGCGCAACTGTGCGTATTGATGTCGTCACGATTTTCCCGGCCTACCTCGATCCCATCCGGCAGTCGTTGCCGGGCAAGGCGATCGACGCCGGAATCCTCAGCGTGGCCGTACATGACCTGCGGAACTGGACCCACGATGTGCACAGGTCGGTGGATGACTCACCGTACGGCGGGGGTCCTGGAATGGTCATGAAAGCGCCGGTGTGGGGTGAGGCGCTCGACGAAATTTGTTCCGAGGAGACACTTCTGGTCGTACCGACCCCGGCGGGGCGTCCGTTCACCCAGGCTGTCGCCGAACGCTGGAGTACGGAATCTCACCTGGTGTTCGCCTGCGGACGATACGAGGGGATCGACCAGCGGGTGGCCGACGACGCGGCCCGCCGGATGCGGGTCGAAGAGGTTTCCATCGGCGACTACGTCCTCAACGGCGGCGAGTCGGCGGCCTTGGTGATGATCGAGGCGGTGGTCCGGCTGATGCCCGACGTGTTGGGCAATCCCGCATCCCACCAACAGGATTCGCATTCCGACGGCCTGCTTGAGGGGCCGAGCTACACCCGGCCGCAGACCTGGCGTGAGCTCGACGTGCCCGATGTACTGCTGTCGGGGGACCACGCCAAGGTGGCGGCGTGGCGCCATGAGCAATCGCTGCAACGCACCCGCGAGCGCCGGCCGGATTTGCTCGAGGAGTCCTAGATCCGCCCGCCGGGGAACATTGTCTTCACGGCGTCGGTGATGGTGTCGCGCGCGGTGGCGGCGTCCGTAGGCTGCAGTGAGCCGATCACCATGATGAAGCGGCGGTCGGGGCCGATCACGCCGGTCGACAGGTGCATCCAATCCGAACCGATACAACACATCCAGCCCTGCTTGACCGCGACCGGCTCGGCGTAAAGGCCTTCGGGGATGCCGAATCGCTGGGGGTAGACCCCGCCCGGTTGCATGCCGTCGATGGCGTTCGGAGTGGACTGAGCCAGGTTGGACAGGATGACATTGGCCTGCTCTGCGGGAAGACCGCCGCTGCCGTTCATCAACATGTCGTAGTAGCGCACCAGATCAGCCGCGGTGCTGATGGTGTTCCACCACCGCCCGTCGTTCGGCGGCCGGGTCGATTCCAGGCCGTAGCGGGCGGTCACCCGGTTGACGATCGCGCTTCCGCCACTGCGGTTCCAGAAGACCTCGGCGGCGCTGTCGTCGGAGGATCTCAGCATCACGTCGAGGTTCTCGCGGTCCTCGGGGCTGAGGACGGTCTGTCCCTTGGCTTCCTGCAGAAGCAGATCATCGGCGATGAACAACTTGGCCACCGACGCGATGGCGATGGTGGTCTCATTTCCGTTGGACACCAGCTGGCCGGTGTTGCGGTCGAGCACCAGCAGGGTGATCTCGGCGCCGGCGTCCGCGGCGGTGTCGGTGGCCAGTTGCGCGCGGTCCGCGAGCCCCATGAATGCGGCGGTGGGTTCGCCGGGCGGCGCCTCGGGCAGCGGAGCCATGCTGCCCTGCGGGACGACGACGGTCAGCTGCGGCGCGCCGGCGGGGGCCGGGGGAGTCCCGTAGACCCGGGCCTCGCAGCCGACCGTTACGACAGCCATCGCGACCACTGCCGTCACGCCGGCTGCGCTCGCCATCCTGAGCTTCGACGGCCGCCGTCGCATGGTCCTCCTTGAACCGTCAACAAAATCCGATGGGCTCTGCAGGACCGGCACATCGGTGGGTGAAGCCTAACCGTTCGCCTCGTGGCTCGCGTGCGTAGTCGTGCTCGAAGTATGCTGCCGGAGTCGGTGCTGATGGGGGGCTGCGACTCGCCGGATTTCACGGTATGGGGACCCATCTGGCACAATTGAGCAGTTGTCTGCGCAGGACTGGGCCGGCTTGTCCGCGTTCCGCTGCGAGATACACCCCGATACACCCGAAAATAGCTTCGGCTGCGCGCCATGTGCACGCTCGTCCGGAGCCGCGAACAACAAGGAAGTGTCACCGATGAACACGCTGGACTTCGTCGATCAGGCGTCGCTGCGCGACGACATCCCGACCTTCAGCCCCGGCGACACCGTCAACGTGCATGTGAAGGTGATCGAGGGCTCGAAGGAGCGCATCCAGGTCTTCAAGGGTGTCGTGATCCGTCGCCAGGGCGGCGGTATCCGCGAGACCTTCACCGTGCGGAAGGAGAGCTACGGCGTCGGCGTCGAGCGGACCTTCCCGGTGCATTCGCCCAACATCGATCACCTCGATGTCGTGACCCGCGGTGACGTGCGTCGCGCCAAGCTCTACTACCTGCGCGAACTGCGTGGCAAGAAGGCGAAGATCAAGGAAAAGCGCTGAGCGCGCTGCTCCGCCTGACGAAGCTCTCGTCGCGGGACCGGTCACGACGCTCGCTACTGTGGTGCCTGTGACCGGACCCACCGACTCTGCCGATGCGCGCGCGGGGGACGACCTCGAAACCGACTCGGATCCAGATTCCGTTTCAGATTCGGCGGAGTCCGCTGCCGGCGAAACGCCGGACGAGTCACCCAAGCCCAAGCATTCCACGGCGCGCGAGGTTGCCATTCTGGCCACCATCGCCTTGGTGCTTTATTACGTCACGCTGACGTTCATTGCGCGGCCCTATCTGATTCCTTCGGAATCCATGGAGCCGACGCTGCACGGCTGCGCCGGCTGCGTGGGTGACCGCATCATGGTCGATAAGGTCACCTACCGGTTCTCGAAGCCGGAGCCCGGTGATGTGGTGGTCTTCAAGGGGCCGCCGTCGTGGAACATCGGCTACAAGTCGATCCGTTCGGACAACACCGCCATCCGCTGGGTGCAGAATGCCCTCTCGTTTGTGGGGTTTGTGCCGCCGGACGAGAACGACCTGGTCAAGCGGGTGATCGCGGTCGGCGGTCAGACAGTGCAGTGCCGTGCCGACACCGGGCTGACAGTCGACGGCAAGCGGCTGAACGAGCCCTACCTGGATCCGGCCACCATGATGGCCGACCCGAGCATCTATCCGTGTCTGGGCAATGAGTTCGGTCCGGTCACCGTCCCGCCTGATCGGCTGTGGGTGATGGGTGACAATCGGACCCACTCGGCCGACTCACGGGTGCACTGCAGCAATTTGCCCGCCGACGCACGGGAAGGTCTGTTGTGCACGGGCGATCCGATGGCCGGCACCGTTCCGGTGGAGAATGTAATCGGAAAGGCACGGTTCATCGCCTGGCCGCCATCGCGCTGGGGCGGTATCACTGGCGGGGACCCGCAGACCGACTCCTAGGAGCTGCCCTGTGCCTCCAGCGGTGAAAGCGTCGTGGCCGCCTCGGACGGTGATCCGGCGGTCATCCGGTCTGCGCACCCTGGAATCCGCGTTGTATCGCAACGGTCTCGGCCCGGTCGCCGGGGTGGACGAGGTGGGCCGCGGGGCCTGCGCGGGACCGTTGGTCGTGGCGGCCTGCGTACTGGGTCCCAACCGGATGGACAGCCTGGCCTCTCTCGACGATTCCAAGAAGCTGGGTGAGCGGGAGCGGGAGCGGTTGTTTCCCCTGATCCGCCGGTATGCGCTGGCGTATCACGTGGTGTTCATCCCGTCGGATGAGGTGGACCGCCTCGGTGTTCACGTGGCCAATATCGAGGGCATGCGGCGTGCCGTGGCGGGGTTGTCGCTGCGGCCCGGGTACGTGCTGTCCGACGGGTTCCGGGTTCCGGGACTGGCGGTGCCTTCCTTACCGGTGATCGGGGGAGACGCCGCGGCCGCCTGCATCGCCGCGGCCAGCGTGCTGGCAAAGGTCAGCCGGGATCGGTTGATGGTCGAGATGGAGCAGCACCATCCCGGCTACGGGTTCGCCGAGCACAAGGGGTACAGCACTGCGGCGCACTCCGCGGCGTTGACGGAGTTGGGGCCGTGTGCGGAGCACCGCTACTCGTATGTGAACGTGCGGCGGGCCGCAGAGATCACCGGCGTGCGGCGGGCCGCCGAGATGGCGGACGTGCGGCGGGATATGGCACCAATGCGGCATGCTGAAGCGGCGTACGCAAAGATGGTCGACAGGGCATCAGCACAACCAGAAGGACAGCACACCAGATGAGCGCCGAGGATCTCGAGAAGTATGAAACCGAGATGGAGCTCTCGCTTTACCGCGAATACAAGGACATCGTCGGGCAGTTCAGCTACGTCGTCGAGACGGAGCGCCGGTTCTACCTGGCCAACAGTGTGGAGCTGATTCCGCGTAACTCCGAGGGCGAAGTCTATTTCGAGTTGAGGCTCGCCGACGCCTGGGTGTGGGACATGTACCGCCCGGCCCGGTTCGTCAAACAGGTGCGGGTCATCACGTTCAAGGACGTGAACATCGAAGAGGTCGAAAAGCCCGAGTTGCGGTTGCCGGAGTAACAGCGGTCAGGGGGCGAGGCGATGGCGACGGTCGGTACCGGACCTGACGATGTTCGCCGCCGCGCCGAGGCCGTGCTGGCGCACCTGCCTGAGGTGCGCGCATGGCAGGAGCCGCTCTACCGGGACCTGCATCAGCATCCCGAACTCTCACATCAGGAACGGCGTACCGCGGGTGTCGTGGCTGCGCGCCTGCGGGAGTCTGGGTTGGCCGTCCATGAAGGTGTCGGGGGAACCGGTGTGGTCGGGGTGCTGGGTAACGGCGACGGTCCCCGGGTGCTGTTGCGTGCGGACATGGATGCGCTGCCGGTGACCGAGGCGACGGGTCTGCCGTATGCGAGTGACGAGCCCGGCGTGATGCATGCCTGTGGCCATGACGTACACGTCACGTGTCTACTGGGCGCGGCCGAATTGTTCGCCCGGGCGACGGATCACTGGCGCGGCACCATGATTGCGGTTTTCCAGCCGGCCGAGGAGGTCGGCGACGGGGCGCGCGGGATGGCCGATGACGGCCTGGCCGATCTCGTCGGCCCGGTCGATGTGGCGTTGGCCCAGCACGTGTTTCCGGCCCCGGCCGGGCAGCTGCGTACCCGCAGCGGTCCGGTGTTGTCTGCGGCCGACAGCCTGCGCATCACGGTCTACGGCCGTGGTGGGCACGGTTCGATGCCCCAGACCACGGTGGATCCGGTGGTGCTGGCGTCGATGATCGTCATCCGCTTGCAGACGATCGTGTCGCGCGAGGTCGATCCGAGCCAGACCGTCGTGCTGACCGTCGGCAGCATTCAGTCGGGGATCAAGAGCAACGTCATCGGCGACCATGCGGTGCTCGAACTCAACCTGCGCACCTTCGACGAATCGGTGCGCACCGCGGTACTCGCGGCGATCCGGCGCGTGGTCATCGCCGAGTGCCGGGCATCCGACTCGCCCCGCGAGCCCGAAATCGAGTTGTACGAGAGTTTTCCGCTGACCGTCAACGACGGTGCGGTGACGGCGCGCGTCGAGGCCGCGTTCGGCGAGTACTTCGGCGACCGGGTGCAGTCCATGCCGGCCGGGTCGGCCAGTGAGGACTTCGGTGACATCCCGGCTGCCCTCGGCGCGCCCTACACCTATTGGGGCTTCGGCGGCGTCGACGAGCAGGCCTTCCGTGCGGCGGTGGCCGCTGATCGTGTGGGCGCCGATATTCCGATGAACCATTCACCGCGGTTCGCCCCGGTGCTCCAGCCGACGTTGGACACCGGAACAGAGGCGCTGGTGGTGGCCGGGCTCAGTTGGCTTTAGCCGTCAGGTGCTCGTCGAAGAACGCGAACACCCGCGACCAGGCGTCGGCGGTGGCGGCCTCGTTGTAGCCGAAGCCGGCGATGCGCAGAAAGGCCTGCCCGGGCAGTTGATTGGCGAAGCTGTGCCCGGCTTCGGGGTAGACCTTGATGTCGGCCGGGATGTTCTTGTCGCCGACGATGCGCTGTAACCGGTCTGCGGCACCGATGCCCATCGGGTCGCGGCGGCCGAAGCTGGCCACCACCGGGCACGAGGCGTCCAACGTCTGGTCGAGCCGCTTGGGCAGCGGGGTCCCATAGAACGGCGCTGAGGCGCCAAATCCTTTGGGGCCCATGATCAGCGCGAACTGGCCGCCCATGCAGAACCCCGCGATGCCGATGATCCCGTTGCATTGCGGGTGCGCGCGCAGATGGTCGCGGGCGGCCAGGATGTCGTCGAGCGCCCGGCCGCGCTGGGTCAGCAGTTCACGGAACACCCGGGTGATGCAGCGGGCCCGGCCGCCACGGGAGTAGAGATTCGGCGTGAGCGCGAGATAGCCGGCGCCCGCAACGCGTTCCGAGATCGCCTCGTTGTCCGGTCCATAGCCGATCGCGTCATGGATGATCACCACCCCGGGCCGCGGTCCTTCGCCGCCGGGGAGGCTGAGCAGAGCGTCGATCGGGCCGGCCGGGGTGTCCATCGTGATCGTCGTCACCCGACCCACGGTAGCGCCTGGTCCTCAGGTTCCGCAGAACGTGCGGTAGGCGCCGAAGTCGGCAGGCGCCGGAGCGGCATACCGTTCGAGCCCGGGGCGGTCGTCGTAAGGCGCCGCGAGGGCGGTCATGAGGTGCTCGACGGGTTCCATGTCGCCGTTCATCGCCGCGTTCAGTGCTTCCTCGACGAGGTGATTGCGCGGGATGTAGACGGGATTGACCCGGTCCATCGCGGCGGTGTCGGGGCCAAGGGCGCGCCACCGCGCCAGCCATTCGTCGAATCCGGCGGCGATCGTGCCTTCTCCGCGCGGGGCACGGCCGAGGTCACGAAAGAACGACGTGTAGTCAGTTCGGTTCTGTTGCAACAGCACAATCAGGTCGTGGATCAGGGTGCGTGCCACCTCGCCGTCGACATCGGCGGACAGTCCGAGCTTGGCGCGCATGCCGGCCGACCACGCCGCGTCGAATTGGGGGCCGAAGCCGTGCAGCGCTTGGGTGGCGATCTCGACGGCGTGCTCGCCGTCGTCGTCGAGCAGGGGGAGCAGGGTTTCGGCGAAACGGGCCAGGTTCCACGCGGCCACTGTCGGCTGGTTGCCGTAGGCGTACCGGCCGCCATGGTCGATCGAGCTGAATACCGTTGCGGGATCATAGGTTTCCATGAACGCGCACGGCCCGTAGTCGATGGTCTCGCCCGAGATGGTCATGTTGTCGGTGTTCATCACACCGTGCACGAACCCGACCAGCATCCACCGCGCCAGCAGTGAGGCCTGCGCCGAGATGACCGCCTCATACAGTGCCAGGTACGGGTTGGTGGCGTCGGCCGCTCCGGGATGGTGGCGGGCGATGGCGTGGTCGGCCAGCCGGCGCAGCAACCCGATGTCTCCGACGGCCTGCGCATGCGCGACGGCGTACTGGAAACTGCCGACCCGTAGATGGCTGCCGGCGACCCTGGCCAGCACCGCCCCGGGCACCAGGGTTTCGCGGCGGACGTCGCGACCGGTGGCGACGACAGCCAGTGCCCGCGTCGTGGGAATGCCCATGGCATGCATGGCCTCGCTCACGATGTACTCGCGCAGCATCGGCCCTACGACGGCCAGGCCGTCGCCGCCGCGGGCGAAAGGCGTGCGTCCCGATCCTTTGAGATGCAGGTCACGGGGACGGTCATCGGCATCGACGAATTCGCCGAGCAGCAGCGCACGGCCATCGCCCAGGCGAGGGACGTACCCGCCGAACTGGTGCCCGGCGTAGGCCTGCGCGACCGGGGTGGCGCCGTCGGGCACGACGGTGCCCGACAGCAGGCCGAGCCCGTCGGGGCTGCGCAGCCAGGAGACGTCGAGGCCGAGCTCGTCCGCCAGTGGCTCGTTGAGCACGAGTAGTCGTAGAGCCGGGGCCGCCTCGGCCCGCCATGCGACCGCCATCTCGGGCAGGGCGCGGGCGAAGCGGTTGTCCAGAACAACGGTCGGCTCGGATGCGACGCTCACGCCTTGAGCCTACGGAGCCTCAGAGGCTGCCCAGGTCGTCGGGCACATCGACGGCGTACTGCTGAAGGACGTCGAGGGGCACGAGTTCGAGGGTGCGTTCATGGGTGGCCGCCAGCACCACCGGGGCCGCCTTGCCGTCATTGTGTGCGCGCAGCCAGTTGACGGCGGTGACACACCAGCGGTCCCCGGGCGTCAGGCCGGGAAACCGGTACTGCGGGGCCGGTGTCGACAGGTCGTTGCCGATGGACTGCTGGTGTTCGAGGAACTCGGCGGTCACCACCGCACAGATGGTGTGCCGGCCCGCATCGGCGTCGCCGGTCGAGCAGCACCCGTCGCGGTAGAAGCCGGTGAGCGGGTCGGTGCCGCACTCCGCCAGCGGGCCACCCAGCACGTTGCGATCAGCCATCTCGGTATCGCCTCTCCAGAGTTCTGCGCGAGTTCACAGTGCCGCGGAGATTCGGTGCGCGGTCTCGCGCACCGCACTTCCGAACCTGGCGAACTTGTCGGCCGTAATCCTGCTGCTCGGTCCCGATATCGAGACCGAGCCGATGGGTTCGCGCTGTGCGTTGACGATACTGGCGCCGAGTGCGGTGATGCCGGCGTTCAGGCCCTGCTCGTTCACCGAGTATCCCCGCGTCCGCACCAATTCGATGGTCTCGCGCAACCGGTCCGGATCGGTGATCGTGTGTTCGGTCTGCGGCGCGAGGTGGTGCGAAAGGTACTGCGCAACGTAATCGTCGGTGCTGGCAGCGAGAAACGCGATCCCGGTTGCGGAGGCGTGCAACGGAATTCGCGATCCCAACGGCATGAAGGCGCGCAGCGGATGTGGGGTGTCCAAGCGCTCGATGAGCACCAACTCCGGCCCGTCGGGTGCGGCCAGGTGAATAGTCTCAGTGGTATCGAGCTGCAGCTCGTTGAGGAACGGGAGCGCGGTTTCGCGCATCAGCTGATGATCGCCGGCCCGGCTGCCGACGGAAAACGCCCGGTACGTCAGGTTCCATCGGGTGGGTTGCGCGGACGTCGGTCGCAGCCAGCCGATCTCGTGCAGCGTGAGCAAACACCTCTGCACCGTGCTCTTGGGTAGGCCGACCGCGCGCGTGAGCTCGGACAGGCCCACCGGTTGCAGCCTTGCGACGGATTCCAACACCTGAAACGCGGACACCACGCTGTTCGTCGACACGCGCCCTCCTCGGCGACCCACATTGACCCGTGGCGCAGATGTGAGCTAGCTTACCCGCACCGGTTCATACAGTAGACCACTGTGCCACACAGTGGACCAATTGGGAAGCGGGTCCAACGTTTCGAAAGGCGAGGAATGACAATTCAGCTGCTGGCGCTGGCGATCTTTGTCGGCGTCTTCGCGGTTTCGGCATGGCGCAACGCCCACCTGGGCGTGTTGATGTTCGCCGCGGCATGCGGGGTGGGGCTCGGGTTGGCGGGCATGCCGATCGACGACATCGTCGACGGCTTCCCGATCGACATCCTGGTGCTGCTGGTCGGGGTGACGTACTTCTTCGGGATCGCTCACGCCAACGGCACCATCGACCGGATCATCGAGGTCACCCTGGCCAAGGTCGGGCATCGGACAGTGCTGCTGCCATTGGTGTTCTTCCTGCTGACCGCGGCAATCTCGGCGATGGGCTCCCCGCTGGGTGGGTTGGTGATGGCGCCGATCGGCATGATGGTGGCAGACAAGCGCGCGATCGATCCGATGCTGATGGCATTGTCGATCGGCACCGGCCTGAGCGCCGGGGCGTTCGCGCCCACCAGCCTGTTCGGCATCGTCACCTACGGCACCGCACATCAGGCCGGCATCGACCTCAACCCGTTCGTGCTGTTCTTCGTGGCGCTCATGGTCAACCTGGCGCTGCTGACGGCCGCGTACGTCCTGTTCGGCGGACTCAAGCTGCTGCGCCGAAATGTGGCAGCAGCTCCGGCGGTATCCCTGTCGGTGGATGACCGACTGGTCGCCGTCGGCGGCGGTGCGCGGGGTGTCCCGCTGGGCGCCGCGTCGAGCCCGGACCTGCCATCCGGTCCGGAACGAAACCCTTTCACCCGCAATCAGATCGCCACCGTGATGGCCATGGTCGGCTTGATCGGTGCGGTCATCGGAATGTCGCTGGCAGGCATGGATCCCGATATCGGCGTCTTGGCCTTCGCGCTCGGCGCGGTGCTCACCCTCACGGACCCGCGATCGGGAAACAAGGCGATTCCCCGTATCGACTGGTCGACAGTTCTGCTGGTGGGCGGCATCATCACGTTCGTCGGCGTGCTCGACAAGCTGGGGGCGGTCGATCTGCTCGGTGAGTTCGCCGGCCACATCGGTGTTCCGCTGCTGGCCGCACTGTTCATATGCCTTGTGGCAGGTCTTGTTTCGGCGTTCGCCTCGACCACCGGCATGCTGGCGGCTCTGGTTCCGCTCGCGTTGCCTCTGGTGGCCGCCGGCGGCATCCCCGGCTGGGCGTTGATGTGTGCGCTCGGTGTGTGCGCGTCGATCGTCGACGTCTCGCCTTTCTCCACGGTGGGCGCGACGTTGGTCGCCACCACCGTCGACGAAGCGCAACGACCCCGGATGACCAGGCTGCTGATGCGCTGGGGGTTGTCGATGGTGGTGATCGGCCCGGTTCTGCTCGTCGGGACCCTCGTCCTCCCGGGCACGGTGTTCTGAGTGTCAGCCACCAGCAATGAAAGGACCTGTCCGCCCATGCTTTTGACGTCTCTTGACCCTGCCGGGAGCGACTCAGTCGACACCGCCGCCGCGATCTCGGTCGGTGCCCGGAGTATGTCGCGGGCGCAGCTGTTCGATGCTGCCTGCGCGCTTGCCGGCGCATTGCCCGACGGGGGACCGGTCGCGGTGTGTGCCCAACCGACGCTGGAGACGGTCGTCGCTGTGGTCGGCTGCCTGTTGGCCGGCGTCCCAGTAGTTCCGATTCCACCCGACTCCGGCTCTGCTGAGCTGCGGCACATGCTCACCGACGCCCGCGTCACGTGCTGGGCGGGACCGCCGCATCGGGACTCGGAACTTCCCGTGATAGCGGCAACCGTCCAGGGCCGTGGGAGTGGCGAATTGCCAGACGCACCGTCACCCGACGCGGTCGCGATGATTCTGTACACGTCGGGGACCACCGGTGCACCCAAGGGGGTCAACCTCAGTCATCGGGCGTTGGCGGCCGGCATCGACGCCGTGGCCGACGCCTGGCAATGGACCCGCGACGACACGGTGGTGCACGGTCTGCCGTTGTTCCACCTGCACGGACTGATGCTCGGTGTGCTCGCCTCGCTGCGCATCGGCTCCCAGGTGGTCCATACCGTCAAACCGCGACCGGAGCGCTATGCCGCCGCGGCCGGCACGATGTACTTCGGCGTGCCCACGGTGTGGTCGCGCATCGCCGCCGACGAAGCATCGGCGCGGGCGCTACGTGGTGCCCGCCTGCTGGTATCGGGTAGCGCGCCGTTGGTGACCCCGGTTTTCCACCGCATCACCGAGCTGACCGGTTGCACGCCGATCGAGCGTTACGGGATGAGCGAGACCATGATCACCTTGTCCACCCGCGCGGACGGGGAACGCCGGCCCGGCTCGGTCGGTCAACCCGTCCTCGGCGTCGATACCCGGCTGCGCACCGAAGACGGTCAGGTTGTTCCCGACGACGGCAGCAGCATCGGACGGCTCCAGGTGCGCGGCCCGATGCTGTTCGACGGCTACCTCAACCGGCCCGAAGCCACCGCGGACGCCTGGACCGACGACGGCTGGTTCATCACCGGAGACGTCGCCACCCGCGACACGGACGGGTTCCACCGAATCGTCGGGCGGGAATCGGTGGATCTGATCAAGTCGGGCGGATACCGAATCGGCGCCGGCGAGGTCGAAACCGCACTGCTCGCCCATCCGTCGGTGCGTGAGGCAGCCGTTGTCGGGCGTGCTGACCCCGACTTGGGACAGCGGGTCGTGGCATACGTGGTGACCGATGACGGGAACCGGCCTCAGCTCGCCGACGGTCTCATCGAATTCGTGGCCCAGACCCTGTCGCAGCACAAGCGGCCGCGTGAAGTCGTCTTCGTCGGCGAGCTGCCCAGAAACGCCATGGGCAAGGTGCAGAAGAAGCTCCTGATCGACTGAGCGGATCAGGGTGTCGGCTGCGGACTGGCGCTGCCCTGCGCGTCGAGCACGAGCAGCGCCACGTGCAGTGAGGTCATCGATTCACCGTCATCGAGGTTGACGCCGAGGCGGCGTTCGATCGAGGCCAGCCGGTTGTAGAGCGCGGGACGGCTCATGTGCAGGCGTTTGGCCAGTGCGGACTTGTTGGCTGCCAGTTCCAGGTAACCCCGCAGCACCTCCATGTCGTCACTGCCCCGCTCGGCGTCGTGGATCAACAGGGCCTTGAGTTCGGTCTCGGCGAACATCTGGACCCGGGGATCATCGAGCAGCAGGGTGATCAGTCCACGCAGGCGGACGTCGGAGGCGCGTACGAACGGGCGTGGCAGGTCCGACATCGACGCCGCGACCTCGGCGACGTGGGTTGCCTCGCGCAGGCCGTGTACGGCATCGGCGAACGCACCGGCGTTGCCGCCGACGGCGATGATGACCTTGTCGGCGTCGCCGCCGCGGGCGACCGCCTCGCGCCAGCCCTCGGCCAGGCGGCTGAGTGTGGCATCGGCGCTCACCCCACGTCGCGGGTTGAGAGCAAGCACCAGGCCGATCTCACCGTCGCGCCGGATGGAGCAGATCGCGCTGTGCCCTTGGGATTTCACGCCGTGGGTGACCGCGTCGAGGATGCGGAGGTTGCGGCGTTGGGTGCCGACGGGGTCGAGCCGGTCCGCCGGCGCGCCCACCCGGACGGTGGTCGGCAGGTAGGGCCCCGAGGCGCGCAGGCCGAGGCCCAGGGCGCGGGCGTCGGCCTCACGGTCGTCGGCGATCCGCCCGCCAAGGACGTCGTCGATCAACCCGCTCTGGGCCTGATGCTCGAGGCCGGTCCGTCCGCGTTCGGCCATCCGGTGCAGGGCCAGTGCCTGTGCGGCCCGTTCCAGGACCATCTTGGTCTTGGCCGGGGCGGCAGGGGCGTGCGGCACGATGAGCCGGCCCCACTCCTCGGTGCGAGGTCCGACGGCGGTGGTCGCCCAGGGTTCGGTCATCGCCCGGGATCTGCGCTGCCAGTCGGTGAGCACGGTGGTGGCCGGCTCATGGCGGGGGGAGATCGCCAGTACCTGGCGGGACAAGTCCTCCAACACCACCGATTCGTCGATCATCTCGGCCGTCGCCCGCACGATGTCCGCCATCGACGGGCGTTTCATGCTGAGCTCGGTGAACGTCTGGTGGGTGCGGTGGGCGAACTCGAGCTCCTCGTACTGGTCGGCGACGATGAGCCGGTGCACCGCCTCGGTCACCTCGACGAACTTGGTCTGCTGGTGCAGCACCACCAGCGCCAGGCCGAGGGTCTGTGCCATTTCGCCGACGCTGGTGGGCAGCGATTCGATACGGGTGCCCAGTTCGACGACGACGCCGACGACGCCGGCCCGCTGCATCCGTCGCAGGTAGTCGCGCGGCGCATCGCGCAGTGCCGCGCCGGTGGTCAGCACCAGCTCGCCGCCCTGCAGCAGCCCGGCCAGGTCGGGCATATCGCTCACGTGAACCCAGCGCACCGGGCGGTCCAGTTGTTGTGCGCTGAGGACCTCGGGCTCGCCGGCCTGCACCACCGGGAGTCCCACGATGTCGCGCACGGTTGGGATCATTTTACAAAGTGTAATGAACTAATCGGCCAGACTTACAAGATGATGGCTTCGACGGAGCCGATGGTGACCCAGAGTAATACCTGTACTTACCGCCACAGGAAGGGTCGGAATCCATGAGCAATGTCATCCAGCACTGGCGCGACGGCAAGGTATTTGCCGGCGCTTCGGCGGCCACGGCCCCGGTTACCAATCCGGCGACAGGCGAGGTCACCGGCGAGGTCGCGCTGGCCAGCGTGGATGACGCGCGTGCGGTGATCGATGCCGCGGTTGCGGCGTTCCCGGCCTGGCGTGACGCGTCGCTGACCAAGCGCACCTCGGTGCTGTTCGCGTTCCGCGAGCTGCTCAACGCCCGCAAGGAAGAACTCGCCGCGATCATCACCAGCGAGCACGGCAAGGTGCTCTCCGATGCGCTCGGCGAGGTGAGCCGCGGTCTGGAGGTCGTCGAGTTCGCTTGCGGTATCCCGAATCTGCTCAAGGGCGGGTTCACCGAGAACGCCTCGACCAACGTCGACGTGCATTCCGTGCTGCAGCCGCTGGGCCCGGTCGGCATCATCTCGCCGTTCAACTTCCCGGCCATGGTGCCGATGTGGTTCTTCCCGATCGCCATCGCTGCGGGCAACACCGTGGTGCTCAAGCCCTCGGAGAAGGATCCCAGCGCCGCGCTGTGGATGGCCCGGTTGTGGGCCGAGGCCGGCCTGCCCGAGGGCGTGTTCAACGTGCTGCAGGGCGACAAGACCGCGGTCGACGAGCTGCTGACCAACCCCAAGATCAAGGCGATCTCCTTCGTTGGGTCCACCCCGATCGCCCAGTACGTCTACGCCACCGCCACCGCGGCCGGCAAGCGCGTACAGGCCCTGGGCGGGGCCAAGAACCACGCGGTGATCCTGCCCGACGCCGATCTGGACCTGGCCGCCGACGCCATGGTCAACGCGGGCTTCGGTTCTGCCGGTGAGCGCTGCATGGCCATCTCGGCCGCCGTCGCCGTCGGCCCGATCGCCGACGAGCTGGTCGCCAAGATCGCCGAGCGCGCCAGCACCATCAAAACCGGTGACGGAACCAAGGATTCGGACATGGGTCCGCTGGTCACCAAGGTTCACCGGGACAAGGTGGCCTCCTACATCGACGCCGGCGAGGCCGACGGTGCCAAGGTCGTGGTTGACGGCCGCACCGTGATCGCCAACGGCGGGGCCGACGGATTCTGGTTGGGCCCGACCCTGCTGGACAACGTCACCCCCGAGATGAGCGTCTACACCGACGAGATCTTCGGCCCGGTGCTGTCGGTGCTGCGGGTGGAGACCTACGACGAGGCTCTTGCGTTGATCAACAACAACCCCTACGGCAACGGCACCGCGATCTTCACCAACGACGGCGGCGCCGCACGGCGCTTCCAGAACGAGGTCGAGGTGGGCATGGTCGGCATCAACGTGCCGATCCCGGTTCCGATGTCCTACTACAGCTTTGGCGGCTGGAAGGCTTCGCTGTTCGGTGACAGCCACGCACACGGCGCCGAAGGCGTGCACTTCTTCACTCGCACCAAGGCCATCACCACCCGCTGGCTTGACCCCAGCCACGGTGGCATCAACCTCGGCTTCCCCGAGAACAAGTGAGAGAATTTCAGCCATGACTGTGACTCAAGAGTCCGCCGTGCTGCCCAACGGGTTGACCGTGGAGGCGGCGAAGGCCGAGGCCGCGCGGGCCTATGAACTCGACCGCGCACACGTGTTCCACTCCTGGTCGGCGCAGGAGGAGATCTCGCCGATGACGATCACCGCCGCGCAGGGCTCCTACGTGTGGGACGGTGACGGCAACCGCTTGCTGGACTTCTCCTGCCAGTTGGTCAACACCAACATCGGCCACCAGCACCCGAAAGTTGTTGCCGCCATTGCCGAGCAGGCCGCCAAGCTGTGCACGGTGGCCCCGCAGTACGCCAATGCGGCCCGCTCGGAGGCGGCCCGGCTGATCGCCGAGCGCACCCCCGGCGATCTGAACAAGGTGTTCTTCACCAACGGCGGCGCCGACGCGGTCGAGCATGCGGTGCGCATGGCCCGTCTGCACACCGGCCGCTACAAGGTGCTGTCGCGGTACCGCGCCTACCACGGCGGCACCGACACCGCGATCAACCTGACCGGTGATCCGCGGCGCTGGCCCAACGACCGCGGCAACGCCGGCGTCGTGCACTTCAACGGGCCGTTCCTGTATCGCTCGTCGTTCTACGCCGAGACCGAGGAACAGGAATCCCAGCGCGCGCTGGAGTACCTCGACAAGCTGATCCAGATGGAGGGCCCGTCCACCATCGCCGCGATCATCCTGGAGTCGATCCCGGGTACTGCCGGCATCATGGTGCCCCCGCCCGGATACATGGCCGGGGTGCGCGAGATCTGCGATCGCTACGGCATCGTGTTCATCGCCGATGAGGTGATGGCGGGATTCGGCCGCAGCGGAAAGTGGTTCTCCATCGACCACTTCGACGTGGTGCCCGATCTGCTCACCTTCGCCAAGGGCGTGAACTCCGGTTACGTGCCGCTCGGTGGTGTGGCGATCAGCCCGGCCATCTACGAGACGTTCGCGCATCGTTCCTACCCGGGTGGGCTGACCTACTCCGGTCATCCGCTGGCCACCGCGGCCGCCGTGGCGACCATCAACGCGATGGCCGACGAGGGCATGGTCGAGAACGCGGCCAAGATCGGTGCCGAGGTGCTGGCGCCGGGCCTGGCCGAGCTGGCCGCCAAGCACCGCAGCGTCGGCGAGGTGCGCGGCGCCGGTGTGTTCTGGGCCGTCGAACTGGTCGCGGATCAGCAGACCCGGGAGCCGTTGGCGCCCTACGGTGGCTCCAGCCCGGCGATGAACGCCGTGATCGGCGCGTGCAAGGCCAACGGCCTGCTGCCGTTCGCCAACTTCAACCGCGTCCACGTGGTGCCGCCGTGCAACGTCTCGGAGCAGGAGGCGCGCGAGGGTCTGGCGATCCTGGACAAGGCGCTCGACGTCGCCGATCAGCACACGAACTGATCTCTGGGGCTGCCCTTCACTGAGACTGCGCTCAGGGACAAGAATCGCGAAAAATCTGTCCCTGAGTGCAGTCTCGGTGTGCGTTTTACACCGCTATTGCCCGGTTGAGCCCTGATCTGTAGCGCGAATTGGGACACTGGACCCGTGCGTTCACCTGCCCAGTGCTGGCTAACCGACATGGACGGCGTCCTGGTGCGCGAAGAATATGCGCTGCCGGGTGCCGCCGAATTCCTGCAGACATTGGCCGACAAGCAGCGGCCGTTTCTGGTGCTGACCAACAACTCGATCTTCACGCCGCGTGATTTGGCCGCCCGTTTGGCGCGCTCGGGCTTGATCGTCCCCGAGGCGTCGATCTGGACGTCGGCCCTGGCGACGGCCGCGTTCCTCGATGATCAGCTGCCGGGCGGCTCGGCCTATGTGATCGGTGAGGCCGGGCTGACCACCGCCCTGCACGAGGCCGGTTACACCCTGACCGACATCGATCCGGACTACGTGGTGTTGGGGGAGACCCGCACGTATTCGTTCGAGGCGATCACCAAAGCCGTCCGGCTGATCCTCGGCGGTGCCCGGTTCATTGCCACGAACCCTGACGTCAGCGGCCCGTCGGCGGAGGGGCCGCTGCCCGCGACCGGGTCGGTGGCCGCGATGATCACCAAGGCCACCGGCCGCGACCCCTACTTCGTCGGCAAGCCCAACCCGATGATGTTCCGCAGCGCGCTCAATCGGATCGAGGCACACTCGGAGAACACCGTGATGGTGGGAGACCGGATGGACACCGATGTGGTGGCCGGGATCGAGGCGGGGCTGGACACCATCTTGGTGCTCACCGGTTCGACGTCGGTCGAGGACATCGAGCGTTATCCGTTCCGGCCCAGCCGGGTGCTGCCGTCGATCGCCGAGGCGATCGAGCTGATCTGAGATGACAATCGAGCCCATCGACTCGTACTTCACCGCGACCGTATCGGCGCTCAGCGCGCCGGGCCCCGGGGGAGTGTCGTCGCTGAACGTGCGGAATCCCTTGGAGCTCTTCGATGCTCAGCTGGGCAGCAGGCACCTGGACCTGGCCGCGCGTTGGCTGCGCTCACAGGGGCAGGGCTTCTACACCATCGGATCCTCCGGGCACGAGGGCAACGCCGCCGTCGCCGCGGCACTGCGCCCCAGCGATCCGGCGCTGCTGCACTACCGGTCGGGCGGCTTCTACCTGGCCCGCGCCGCGCAGGTCGACGGCTCTGATCCACTGCGTGACGTGCTGCTCGGGTTGGTGGCGGCCACCGCCGAACCGATCTCCGGTGGGCGGCACAAGGTGTTCGGCCGTCACGACCTGAACATCATTCCGCAGACCTCCACCATTGCCTCACATCTGCCACGGTCGGTCGGGGTGGCGTTCTCGATCGCCCGCACCCGCAAGCTCGGTGTGACCTGCCCATGGCCGGAGGATGCGGTCACGGTGTGCAGCTTCGGGGACGCCTCGGCCAATCACTCGACGACTGTCGGCGCTGTCAACGCGGCCCTGCACGCCGCTTACCAGGGCCTGCCGATGCCGCTGCTGTTCGTCTGTGAGGACAACGGCATCGGGATCAGCACGCCGACGCCGCGCGGCTGGATCGCCCGCGCCTATGGGGACCGTGCGGGACTGAGGTACTTCGCGGCCGACGGCAGCGACCTTGTCGATGCGTTCGATACCGCACGCGCCGCGGCCGGTTGGGTCCGCCGCGAGCGCAAGCCTGCGTTCCTGCATCTGCGTACGGTGCGATTGATGGGACATGCCGGCACCGACTACGAACAGGCCTACCGGCGGCCCGCCGACATCGTTGCCGACTATGAGCGTGACCCGGTACTCAATACCGCGAGAACACTTGTGGCCCATGGCATCCTGACGCCAGAACAGGTGCTGCGACGCTACGAGGCCAAACGCGCCGAGGTGATCGACCTGGCGGGGGAGCTCTGCCGGTCTGCGCAGCTCGACAGCGCGACGGCGGTGATGCAACCGCTGCGCGAAACGCTCGACGACGCCCGGGCGGTGTCCGTCGCCGCCCCGGGAGAGCCCGGTGGGCCGCCACTGACCCTGGCTCTCGCCATCAACCGGGCCCTCAAGGATGTGCTGGCGCAGCACCCGGAGGCGATCGCGTTCGGTGAGGACATCGCCCGCAAGGGTGGGGTCTACGGGGTGACCCGCGGCCTGCAGGCTGCTGCCGGACCCGCGCGGGTATTCGACACCCTGCTTGACGAACAAACGATTCTCGGCCTGGCCTTGGGAGCGGGTGTCTCGGGCCTGCTGCCGATCCCGGAGATCCAGTACCTGGCCTATCTGCACAACGCCGCCGACCAGATCCGCGGCGAGGGAGCCACGCTGCAGTTCTTCTCCAACCGGCAGTACCGCAACCCGATGGTGGTGCGGATCGCGGGCTACGGCTACCAGAAGGGATTCGGCGGTCATTTCCACAACGACGACTCGATCGCGGCGATCCGCGACATCCCCGGAGTGGTGATCGCCTCGCCGGCCCGGCCCGACGATGCCGCGGCGATGCTGCACACGTGTGTTGCCGCAGCGAAAAGTGCTGGCGTGGTGTGTATTTACCTCGAACCGATCGCGCTGTATCACACCAAGGACCTCTACGAGGACGGCGATCAGCAGTGGCCGGCGCCCTACCCTGGGGAGCCGGTACAAATCGGCCGGGCCCGCACCTACGGCGACGGCACCGATCTGACCATCCTGACGTTCGGGAACGGACTGTGGATGAGCCTTCGGGTGGCCCGTCGGTTGGCCGAGGCCGGCATCGCGGCCCGTGTGGTCGACTTGCGTTGGCTGTCGCCGCTGCCGGTCGAGGACATGCTGCGCGAGGCGGACACGACCGGCCGGGTGCTCATCGTCGATGAGACCCGCCGTACCGGGGGTGTGGGTGAAGGGGTGCTGGCCGAACTGGTCGACCACGGCTTCACCGGCCGGGTGCAGCGGGTGGCCAGTGCCGACAGCTTCATCCCACTGGGCGATGCCGCACTGGAGGTGCTGTTGTCCGAGGACACCATCGAGGGCGCCGCGGTGAAACTGGTCGGTGAACGGGCTTGATAGCTTGACCGAATGGCAGAACCTGTGACGCCGGATCAGACCCGTCCGCTGGCCGGGGTGCGCATCATCGAGATCTCCAGCTTCGTCGCCGTGCCGCTGGCCGGCATGACCCTTGCCCAGTTGGGTGCCGAGGTAGTGCGGGTGGATCCCATCGGGGGAGCTGCCGACTATCACCGCTGGCCGCTCACCGATGGCGGCGACAGCATCTACTGGGCCGGCCTGAACAAGGGCAAGCGCTCGCTGGCCGCCGATATGCGCTCACCTGAGGGACAGCAGCTGGTGCAGCGGCTGATCGCCGAGGCCGGCGTACTCATCACGAATGTGGCTGGACGGCAATGGCATTCGTACGATGTCCTGTCCGCGTTACGCCCCGACCTGATCCACGTCGAGGTGTCGGGGCGCGCCGACGGCGGCACCGGGGTGGATTACACGGTCAACGCCGGGTTGGGCTTCCCGATGGTCACGGGGCCTGCGCAGTTGGCCACCCCGGTCAACCATGTGCTGCCGGCCTGGGATGTGAGCTGCGGGTTGTATGTGGCGCTGGCAGTCAGTGCCGCACTGCGCCACCGCGATTCCACTGGTGCGGGCGCACGGATCAGCATTCCCCTGGAGAACGTCGCACTCGCCACGGCGGGCAATCTCGGATTCCTGACCGAGGTGATGATCAACGGCACCGGCCGCGAACGGCTCGGCAACACCCTGTACGGCACCTACGGGCAGAACTTCACCAGCAGCGACGGCGTCGGCTTCATGCTCGTGGCGCTGACCGGCCGGCATTTCCGCGACCTCACCGAGGTCACCGGGACCACCAAAGCCGTTGCCGCCCTTGCCGAGGCATTCGGGGCCGACTTCAGCGACGAAGGTCAGCGCTACACCCACCGCGACGCCCTGACCGGCCTATTTACTCTCTGGTTCAGCGAGCGCACCGCCGAGGAGATCAGCGCGGCGCTCTCGGGTACCTCGGTGCTGTGGGAGCGGTACCGCAGCTTCGCCGAAGTTGCCGTCAACGAGCGGGTGGTCGCCAACCCGCTGTTCACCCCACTGGAGCAACCCCGCATCGGTACGTACCTGGCACCGGGTCTGCCCGTATCGATCGGTGGGATATACCCGCCCGCGGTCCCCGCGCCCGCACTCGGGGATGACACCACCGCCGTACTGGCCGAACACCTCGGGCTCGGTGCCGACGAGATCGTGGCACTGACCGAATCCGGTACCGTCGCAACGGGTGCCGACGAGCGGTGAGCACCCTGCTGACGCTGTTGGACGTCCGGCCAGATGCTGCCGCCGACGGGGAGGCTTTCACGGGGCAGGCCAGCGGTCCGGCCGGCAAGCGGGCCTACGGCGGTCTGATGGCCGCGCAGAGCCTGGCGGCCGCCTGTCGGACGGTGGGTGATGACCGGGCGCCGACCAACATGCACCTGCAGTTCCTGCGCGGCGGGGACGCCGGAGAAGCCGCCGAGTATCGCGTGCAGCACGTGTACGACGGGCGCACCACCTCGGCCCGGCGCGTCGAATCGTATGAGCACGGCCGCATGCTGACGACGGCGACGGTGTCGTTCGCGACGGCGCTCGCCGGGCCCGAGCACGGGTTGAGTGCGATGCCGCACGATCCTGAGGTGCTGCCGTGTACCGGCCCGCCCGGCCCGGCGCCGTCCCTGCCGCTCGACGAGTTCGACATCCGCATCGCCGACGACGGGGAGGGCGACGAGTTCGTACGCCGGATGTGGTGGCGTGTCACCACCGACCTGCCCGAGGATCCGTTGGTGCACACGCTCATCGCGGTCTACATCACCGACCTGTACGGGATCGATCCGGCATTGGCCGTGCACGGGCACAGCATGCGGTCGCGCAGTCACCGCAGTGGCACGACGGACTCGTCGATCTGGTTTCACCGTCCGGTGCGGGCCGGGGAGTGGAATCTGCTGGAGTCGCGCTCACCGGCTGCCGCGCGGGGCCGCGGCCTGATCACGTCGAGCCTGTTGCGCTCCGACGGTGCAGTCGCCGCCACCCTGGTGCAGGAGGGGCTGGTTGCCGAGCGCGATCCGGCGTGAGTTTCTGCCCGCCAACTGCTTCCGCGTCACGTTCACGAGGTATGTGAGCGCCACGCCCACGATTAGTGCGGCCAGCACCCCGATCACCCGGTGGTCACCGAACAGCGGGTAGATCTGATAGTGGGTGAGGTAGATGTACAGCGACGCCTCGGCCAGCAACCCGCAGCCTGCCGCCACCACGGCGGGACAGCGCACCGCGGGCAGCCAGATCAGCAGCACGAACCCCGCCAGCACCAGGGTTTCTCGGCCACTGTTGCCGAAGTAGCCGTGCAACCCGATCGCGAGCACCACCGTGACGATCATCCGCTGCCAGGTGGCTGTGGCCTTGGCCGCCGCCCATCCGGCCGCGAAGAACCAGAACGCCAGCACCGTGAACCAGGCCTCGCGACCAAACCCGAAACCGGGTAGGTCGTAACGCAATACCAGCCCCACCGCCAGGAACGCCGCGGCGAAGGCGAATGGGCGGCGTCGCTCCAGCCGGTCGGCTCCCGGCAGCGCGCACACCACGGTCAGCGCCACCAGGATCCAGAACAGCACCTCGACGAACCACAACCGCCCGGCGGTCATGCTGTCGTGTGGCCCGAGGAACTTGTTGGCCAGCAACAGGTTCGACGCGTGGTAGTCGTCGGTGAGGATCAGCGCGACGGCGACCCACACGATCGAGGGCGCCGCGATCCAGGCGATCGTGTTGCGCAGGTGACGCAACCGGGTCGACCGTGGCACCGGTGTCAGGCAGAACCGGCCGAAGTTGTAGCCGGCCACCCCCAGCAGAATGTGCGCACCGCCCCACAGCGCGAACAACTCGGCGTGCGAGCCGACGATGAGAACGATGGCCGCAGCCCGTAGGGCGACGCTGGTTTCCACGGTCGCCCATCGGCGCAGACGCGGTGGGCCGCTGCGCTCCAGTTCCCGCAGCGGAATCCGGTGCCAGTCCTTCGGCAACCCTCCCAGGGCGCGTTCCAGCCGAACCGACATCGTCACATAGGACAGTGAGTTACCGCCGAGGTCGACGAAGCTGGCGTTGCGGTCGATGGATTCGGCAGGGATGTGCAGAACCGCGGCGAACAGTCTCCGCAGATCCGTGGCCTCGGCGACGGGTGGCCCGGCGGCCAACGTGCGCACCGCGGCGTAATCGGGCTTGCCCGAGACCAACCGGGGCAGCTCGGCGACGAGCGCAGCGCGCACCGCTCCGGCCGGCACACCCGCCAGGGTGGCGGTCAACTGCTGAACGTCGTAGGCGGTGGCCGTACCGGTGCCGACGGCTGCCACCGCGAGAGTCTCGCCCTCTTCCGTGCACAACGCCGTCACTCCGTGCTCGGCCAGGGTGGTTTGCAGACGGTCCAGGTCGATGCGCAGTCCGAACAGTTTCACGAACCGGCTACTGCGGCCGATGATCTCATAGTGGCCGTCAGGTGTGCACCGCGCGATGTCGCCGGTGCGCAGCTCTTCGACGGTGGCGCCCAGGGCCAGATCCTCGGGCCGCTGCGCGTACCCGAGCATCACATTGGTGCCGCGGTAGACCAGTTCGCCGGTACCGTCTGGCCATGCGGCGCCGGGGCGGATGGACAGGCTGCCGCCGGGGATCGCACGGCCGATGGATTCAGGATGTGACAGGGCCAATTCCGGTGGCAGATAGGCCATCCGGGCGGTCGCCTCGGTGGCCCCGTACATCACGAACAGCTGCCAGCCGCGGCGGCGTCCCAGCGCTGCGTAACGACGCACCCGATCGGGTGCCATCTGTCCGCCCGCCTGGGTGATGTACCGCAGGTGGGGTAGGTCCATGCTGTCGAAGCCGATCCGGTCGAGCAGCTCGAACGTGTGGGGCACCCCCGCGAAGGTGGTGGCACGGTGGCGGGTGAACTGGTCCCAGAACTCGTCGTCGACCACCGAGCGATCCGTGAGGATCAGGCCCGCACCGCGCAGCAGATGGCTGTTGACCACCGAAAGGCCGTAACAGTAGGACAGCGGCAATGTGGTTGCGGCCCGGTCAGTTTCACTGATGTCGAGGTACTCGGCGATGGCGGCGGCATTGCCGCCCAGGTTGGTGTGGGACAGTCGGACCAGCTTCGGTGACCCGGTGCTGCCCGAAGTCGACATCAGCAGCGCAAGGTCGTCGTGCAGCCGGTGTGTGCTGTGGGTGCGCCGGTGGTGGATGCCCCCGGCGTCGATCACGGTGTCGGGGGAGTAGGTCCGCAGGATCTCGCGGTGATCGCCGCCGGTGGGTACCGGCAGGGCTACGTGGCCGCCGGCGAGTGCGCCCAGGTAGTGCACGAGGGTGGGCAGGTCGTTGCGTGCTTCGAGTAGCACAAGCCGACGTTCGCGGCCCAGCGCCGCCGAGGCCTGCGACACCAGATCGGCAAGAGTCGCGTAGTCGACCTGTTGGGTCTCGGTCACCACCGCGATCCGGTCACCGTGGGCCGCCAACGCCCCGACGATGTGCCTCAAGGCAACGCCGTCCCCGTGCCCCGCACGTCGATACGGACCTTGGTGTCACGTGCCGGCGGATTCAGGCTGTGCTGACGCACGACGATGGACTCACCGGCTGCCGGGGGCTCGATGGTGAGCAGCACGTCGTGGCCGAGGAACTCGGTGGCCACCACCGTCCCCACGGTGGCTGCCGCTTCGAGATCATCCGCGCTGTCCGAGATCGCGGTGGCGACAAGCTGTTCGGGTCGCAGCACCACCGTGCACGGACCGTCGGCGGCGCCGGGTTGAACCGGGATGCGGCCCAGCTCGCTGTCGGCCCACCCTGAGGTGACGGTGCCGGGCACCGTGATGCAATCCCCGAGGAACTCGGCGGTGAACCGGTCGGCGGGTTGGCGGTACACCTGCTCGGGGGTTCCGACCTGAGTGAACCTGCCCTCACGCATCACCGCGACCTGATCCGAGATCGAGAGCGCCTCCTCCTGGTCGTGCGTCACGATCAGGGTGGTCACCCCGGTGTCGGACAGCGCCCGGGCCACCGACTTGCGGGTGGCCGCGCGCAGCCCGGTGTCCAGGGCGCTGAACGGTTCGTCTAGCAGCATCACCACCGGCCGGCGGGCCAGGGCCCGAGCCAGTGCGACGCGCTGCTGCTGACCGCCGGAGAGCTGGTGCGGCCGGCGTTGCGCGAACGAGGAATCCAGGGACACGGTAGCCAGCAACTCGTTGACCCTGGCCCGGGCCGCGGCACCGCGCTCGGGTAGGCCGTAGGCCACGTTCTGGGCCACCGTCAGGTGCGGGAACAGCGCGCCGTCCTGCGCCACGTAGCCGACGTCGCGGCGGTGGGGAGCGACAGTACTTGTGGGGCTTGTCATCTGGCGCCCACCGATGGTCACGGTGCCCGCGTCGGGGGATTCGAAGCCGGCGATCACCCGCAGCAGCGTGGTCTTGCCGCAGCCGGACGACCCGACTACCGCGGTGATGGTCCCCGGCGTCAGGGTCAGGTCGATGCCGTCGAGCACGACGGTGCCGTTGAAGGACTTGTGGAGTCCACGTACCTGCAGAACGTCCTCGGTCACAGGGCGGCCACCTTCGTCGACTGGCGCAACAACATCAGGGTCACTGGGATCGACAAGGCGATCAGCATCAGGGCGTAGGGCGCCGCTGCGGCGTAGTCCAGTTCGCTGCTCAACGACCAGAACCGCATCGCCAGGGTGCGGGTGCCGGTGGGCGCGAGCAGCAGCGTCGCCGTCAATTCCGTTGCCACCGCGACGAATACCAGCGAGGCGCCGGCAGCCGCGGCCGGGGCGGTCAGCCGAAGCGTGATACGCACGAACGTGCGCGCAGACGAGGCTCCGAGTGAGCGCGAGGCCTCTTCCACCGACGGCGGCACCTGCGCCAGGCCCGAGCGCAGGCTGACCAGGGCGCGCGGCAGGAACAGCAGCACGTAGGCGCAGATCACCAGAGCCGCAGTCTGATAGAGCGGGGGAGCGTAGTGGATCGCCACGGTGACCAGGGCGAGTGCGGTGACGATGCCGGGCATCGAGCTGGTGATGAAATTGGCGCCCTCGATCGAGCGGGCCAGCAGGCCGCTGTAGCGGACGGCGACCCAGGCGAACGGGAAGGCCAGCACCGTGGTCAGGACCGCGGCAGCAGCGGCCAGCGCGGCCGTCTGGGCCAGCGCGGTGCCGATCGGTGCGGGTTCCCACACCTGCGCGCCGCCGATCCACAGCCACCGTGTCAGCGTCCACAGCGGCACTCCCAAGGCCAGTGCGGCCAGGGTCAGTAGCCCGGTGGTGGCCGGCAACATGGTGCGGCCCAGGCGCATCGGTGTGCTGGAGCGTTGCGCTCCGGAACCGATCCGCGCGAAGCGCGCGTTGCCGCGGGCCGCCGCCTCGGTGACCAACAGCAGCAGGCACAACAGCACAAGGACGGCGGCCAACGTGGCGCCGGCGGCGCCGTCGAAGGTGGCCTGGAACTGTTCGAAGATCGCGGTGGTGAAGGTCGAGAAGCGGATCATCGCGAACGCGCCGTATTCGGACAGTAGGTGAACACCGATCAGCAGGGCGCCGCCCAGGATCGCCAGGCGTAGCTGGGGCAGTACCACCCGAAAGAACACCCCGGACGATCCGGAGCCCAGCGCCCGGGCCGATTCCTCCAGTGCCGGATCGATGCGGCGCAGTGTGGCCGCGGCCGGCACGTAGACGAACGGGAAGTACGACAGCGTCGCGATCAGGATGCCTGCCGGCATTCCGTGCAACGTCGGCAATACGCTGACCCAGGCGTAGCTGTTGACGAACGCCGGTACTGCCAGCGGCGCGACGAACACCGGCCGCCACCACGTGCGCCCCGGCAGGTCGGTGCGCTCAACCAGCCACGCCGCGCCGACTCCGAGCACCACGCACACCGGCACGGTGATCAGCACCAGGCCCGCGGTGTTCAGCAGGAGCTCCCCGACGCGGGGCCGCACCACGAGCTCGATCACGCGGCTCGGACCGGTGGTGATCACCGACCACGCGACGTAGCCCAGCGGGATGAAGGTGGCCGCCAGCAACAGCGCCACGGCGGTGCCCAGTACCGGCCCCGGCCGTGCGCCTGCGGAGCGCTGCAGCGTCGCCGGCGGCGTTGACGGGGGCTCTGTCGCGACCAATTAGAGCAGGCCAGCCTTCGTCATCAGATCGGTGACCTTGGCGGCATCGAGATTGGACGGGTTGACCGCGGGCGCCTGCAACGTGTCCAACGGAGGCAGGGCCGGGTTGGCCGCGACGCCGCTGGCGACCGGGTATTCGAACGAGGTGCCCTTCTGTAGCACCTCCTGACCGGACTTGCCGGTGACGAACCGGAGGAACTGCTGGGCCTGATCCTGCTTCTTGCTGGATTTCAATACGCCGCCGCCGGACAGGCTGACGAAGGCCCCGGGATCCTGGTTCTTGAAGTAATGCAATGCGGTGTTGCCGCTGATCTCCTTGGTCTTGGCCTGATCGCGGAACCAGTAGTAGTGGTAGATGATTCCGCCGTCCACCTGGCCGTCGTTGACGGCGCGCAGCGTGGCGATGTTGTCCTGGAGCACAACGGCATTGGTCTTCAAACCGGCCAGCCACTGCGCGGTGGCCGGCTCGCCCTTCAGGTCGAGGATGGCCGCGACGATCGCCTGGAAGTCCGCCTTGGCCGGCGGTGCACCCCAACGGCCCTTCCACTGTGGCTGCTGCAGATCCATGATCGAGTGGGGCAGCTGGTCGGCCGGGAGCTTGGACTTGTTGTAGACGAAGACCGTCGAGCGGGCCGCCACGCCGGTCCACTTGCCCGACGACGGCCGGAACTGGTCCGGGACCTGATCGAGGGTCTGCTGCTGGACGTCGGCGAACAGCCCGGCCTTCTCGACAGCCGCCATCGCCGGGGAGTTCTCGGTGAGGAACACGTCGGCGGGTGAGGCATTGCCCTCGGCCACCAGCTGGTTGCCGAGCTCGGTGTCACCGCCCTGCCGGTAGGTGACCTTGATCCCGGTCTCCTTGGTGAACGCGTCGATCCATTCCTTGGTGAGGGACTCGTGCTGGGCGTTGTAGATCAGCAGCTCGTCAGACTCCGAACTGGAACACGCGACCATGCCGGCCGCGACCGCGACGGTCGACAGGACAACAGCAACCCGGCGGGTCCAACGTGTGCGCATCAAGTGAATCCTCTCGGTATTAGCTGAGCATCACCTAAGGACACTACCGGGGCCGGCGGGTGCGAAACCTGAGACGCCGTGAATCGCTGACCGACGGCCATCGGCATCGACGGTGCCGCTACCGGATGTGTCGGAGCGCCTTCAGGCCTTCCTGCACCACGACGTCTGGACTGTGCTCGTATTCGGATCGAAGTCTCTCGTATAACGGGGAGTTCTCCTGGCTTGCGGGAGTGTGTAGTTCGCGTGCGGCCGCCTGCGCCGTAGCCGCGCAGCCGAGAACGTAGTTCGACATGGCATAGGCGGTCGTTAGTACGTTGTCGACACCGTCCTGCTGCAGTCGTTTACAGAGAGTCTCGGAGAAGTTGAGGTAGGCGGGTCCGCGAGGAGGGCGCAGTGTCACGACAGTCACCGCCCACGGATGCGCGATCAGGTGACGGTAATAGGCCACCAGCAGGTCGAGGTGGCCTACTTCATCCATGGCCCGTCGAAATGGGGCATCGGTTGTCAGCGCGTGGTCGAGGGCGAGGTCGAGGACATCGTCGACACTGCTGATACGGGAGTAGAGGCTCGCGGGAGCTACGCGCAACGTTCCGGCAAGGCTGCGTAGCGAGAGCGCCTGAATGCCATGTTCGTCCAACATGTCGACTGCTTCGCGGGCGATGTCCTCGACCGCGACTGCCCGAGCGCGGCGGACAGGTTTGGCGCGTAACCAGTAACTCACACCCAAGCTTAACCGAACACTGTTAGTTTAAAGGGGTGTTCGACTCCACACTGCTGCCGCTCGCCGGCTCCCGAACCAGCCTCCGCCCTCTCGCCGCACGCGATGCCGCCATCTATGTCGAGGGCACTCGCGACCCTTCGGTTCGTGCCTACGCGCACCTACCGGAACCGAACTACACGGTCGAGTTGGTGACTCGACTGGCGAATACGGTTGTTCCAGAAGGGCTTCGCCGAGCGGATCTGGCAATGTTGAGCATCGTCGACGCGACGACCGATGACTTCCTGGGCAGCCTCGTCATCTTCGACGTGACTGCCGAGAGTGCCGAGGTCGGCTTCTGGCTCCACCCGGATGCCAGAGGCTCGGGCCGATCAATTGACGCTCTGGAACTTGCTTCCGAATTCGCATGTCGTAGTGGTCTCGTCGCGATCACCGCCCGAACCGCCACGGACAATCGCGCATCGCAGAAAACCTTGACACGTGCGGGATTCGAAGTGCTGACAACGGCTACCGGGATTGCTCCATCCGGACATGAAGTCGAACTTGTCCACTACGAACGCCGACTCTCCCCGGAGAAGGGCGGGGACCATAGGCGCCGAGCGTCTCTGGGAGCGCCTACCGAGGAGAAGTCCATATGACAGACCGCAACGCGCCGTATCGACTATCGAGAGGTTTCAGCCCATGCCCACCATCGCGCTGGGTGGCACGAGCTCGGTCAGAACTTCCTCACCGATCGCACAGCGGTTGACAGGATCGTCGGCCTTGTCACCAAGGCAGACGGACCCATCATCGAAATTGGCTCCGGCGGAGGGGCATTGACGCTTCCTGAGCAAACCCTGTGTCGGCCGATCACAGCAATCGAGGGCGCAGTACCGCGTGGTGTCATGGGGTGAGTGCGCCGAAGATCTCCGCCCAGTTTCCTCCGGCGGCATCCATCGCATTCCGAGTCTCAACGAGAACGTCCCGAGCGATCTGCTCGAGCGTGGTCTCCGCGGCAGGGCTCTCAGTGCCCTTGATGACCCTCATGCCCTCTGCGGTTGCGGTGAACTGCTCTTTCCATTGCCCGGCGGATGACAGCAGGAATCTGAGGTGATAGGGGTAGTGGAAGTCAGGCACCGGCACTCCGGCTTCTGCAACATTCTTCAGTGAGATGACGATCAACCGCAGTTGTTCGGACTCGAACGAACAAGATTCCGGGTCCGCCAATCCTGAGGATTCAGGTGATCCATCAACGAGATCCCGCCAGTACGCACGATCGTGAAGGCCGTCCCGTTGCTCCATGTGTGTCTCCGCGAAGACCGACATGAGTTCGTTGTCGTTGATGAGTGGGGACAGGACCAGATCTTCGCTGTAGTCGTAACCGAAGAAGTACCGAGTGCCGTCAACCTCGATCGATTCGATTCCTCCGATGTGGCGGTAATCCCGAAGCAGCGGTGCGGGAATACCTGTCGCCGCTGTTTCTTCGCCGTCGGGGGTTCCGCTGTCGCATCCCTGGATGCTCATCATCGCTCCATTCATCCGCGACTCCGACCTCGTTGATCGCAGTTCGCCCTTGCCCCCATGTAGTGGACACGGGATTTCGGTTGATCGGCTTGACAGCGTAGCGGCCGTCTGGGCAGCCCGGGTCGGTTGCCGGACGGCATCTTTGATGCGGCTCGTCAACACGCATCAGATCGGGGCCCTGTGGATGAAATCGACGCTGGGGATAAGTCGGCCTGATTGAGCCGGTTCTGTCGGACCGTGTCCGCACGGTGTGGGCATGAGTTCTCTGACACGGGCCGAGATCGGCGCACTGGGTGAACAGTTGGCCGTCGAGCATCTGGCGGCACAGGGGTTGCGGACGTTGACGCGCAACTGGCGGTGTCGATACGGCGAGCTCGACGTGATCGCCGAAGAGGTCGCCACGAACACGGTGGTCTTCGTCGAGGTGAAGACCCGTACCGGGGACGGTTTCGGTGGGCTTGCCGAGGCCGTCACGGCGCAGAAGGTGCGCCGTATCCGCCGGTTGGCGGCGCTATGGCTGGCTGAGCAGGAGTCTCGCTTCGCCGCGCTGCGTATCGATGTGATCGGGGTGCGCGTCGGCCGGCGCCGAGAACCGGAACTGACGCACCTCAAGGGGGTGGGTTGAAATGGGTTTGGGTAGAGCCTATTCGGTGGCCGTACGCGGCGTGGACGGCGTCATCGTGGAGATCGAGGCGGACATCACGTCGGGGCTGCCCAGCGTGAACCTGGTGGGGCTGCCCGACACCGCCCTGCAGGAATCGCGGGACCGGGTGCGCGCGGCGATCACCAATTGCGGCAACACGTGGCCGATGTCGCGCCTGACGTTGGCGTTGTCCCCGGCCACGCTGCGCAAGGTCGGGTCGGTCTACGACGTGGCACTGGCGGCGGCGGTGCTCTCGGCGCACACCAAGTCGGCGTGGGCACGGCTGGAAAAGTCGGTGTTGCTCGGTGAACTCGCTCTCGACGGCCGGGTCCGTCCGGTGCACGGCGTATTGCCGGCGGTACTGGCGGCCAAGCAGGAGGGCTGGCCCACGGTGGTGGTGCCGGTCGACAACCTGGCCGAGGCCAGTCTGGTCGACGGCATCGAGGTCTGCGGTGTGCGAACCCTGCGGCAACTGCAGGCCTGGCTCGACGGTAAGGGCGATCTGCAGGCCCGGGTCGCTGCGCCGGGCCACGCTCTGGAAGCGACGGCGGATCTCGCCGATGTGGTCGGGCAGGCCCAGGCTCGTTATGCCGTCGAGGTGGCGGCCGCCGGTGCCCATCACCTGATGTTGACCGGGCCGCCCGGTATCGGGAAAACGATGTTGGCGCAACGGCTTCCGGGCTTGTTGCCGCCGCTGTCGTCGGCTGAATCGCTTGAGGTGACCGCGGTTCATTCGGTGGCGGGGCTGTTGGCGGGGGACACACCGCTGATCACCCGGCCTCCGTTTGTGGCTCCGCACCACACCTCGAGCGTGGCGGCACTGGTCGGCGGCGGCAGTGGGTTCGCGCGTCCCGGGGCGGTCAGTCGGGCGCACCGGGGTGTGTTGTTTCTCGACGAGTTCGCCGAAATGGGATCCAGTGCCCTGGAGGCGTTGCGAACTCCCTTGGAGGACGGCGAGATCCGGTTGGCTCGCCGCGATGGGGTGGCCTGTTATCCGGCCCGGTTCCAACTGGTTCTGGCGGCGAATCCCTGCCCGTGTGCCCCACCCAATTCGGCCGACTGTGTCTGTTCGGCCCAAGCCAAGCTCCGGTATAGGGGCAAGTTGTCGGGGCCTCTGGTGGATCGTGTCGACTTGCGGGTGGAGCTGTATCCGGTCAGTGCAGGGGCGTTCATGCCACAGTCGGGCGAGTCCAGCGCGGTGGTCCGTGAGCGGGTCGCCGCGGCGCGCCTGGCCGCCCGGGAACGGTGGAAACCGTACGGGATCGGCACCAATGCGGAGGTCGGCGGACCGTTGCTGCGGCGCGAATTCCGATTGCCCAAAGCCGCGATGGAGCCGTTACGGTCGGTACTCGACCGTGGCGTGATCAGCATGCGCGGTGCCGACCGTTGTTTGAGGGTCGCTTGGACCCTGGCGGATCTGGCCGGACGGACCATGCCCGCCCATGAGGACGTCGCCACCGCATTGAGCTTCCGGCAGGCCGGGGGTGTGGCATGACCGACGAGGTGCGGCGTGCATGGGCGTATCTGTCGCGGGTGGCCGAACCGCCGTGCCCGCAGTTGGCGGCCTTGGTCACGCAGGTGGGTCCGGTCGAGGCGGCCGGCCGGGTCAAAGCCGGACAGGTCGACACCGAGGTGTTGCGCCGAGTCGAGGCGCGGCGGGAATTCGATTGTGCGGCAGAGGACCTGGATGTCCTCGACAGGATGGGCGGGCGATTGATCACGCCCGATGACGACGAGTGGCCGCTGCTGCGCTTCCGGGCGTTTCGCGGGGATGCGGTACCCAAACGCTCGAACGGACACCCTCCGCTGGTGTTGTGGGCGGTCGGGCCCGTGCGCCTCGACGAGGCGGCCGAGCGGGCCGCGGCGATCGTCGGGACCCGTGCGGCGACCGCCTACGGCGAGCATGTCGCCGCTGAGCTGGCCGCCGGTCTCGTCGAACGGAACGTGACGGTGGTGTCCGGCGGGGCCTACGGCGTCGATGGGGCAGCCCACCGCGCGGCGTTGGCATGTGAGGGAGTAACGGTCGCGATCGTGGCCGGTGGTATCGACAACCCGTACCCGGCCGGGCACAGCGCGCTGTTCCACCGGATCCGCCAGGACTGTCTGCTGGTCAGCGAGTACCCGCCCGGGACATCGCCGGGCCGGTTGAGGTTTCTCACCCGCAACCGGTTGGTGGCCGCGCTTTCCGGTGCGACGGTGGTGGTGGAGGCGGGGGTGCGCAGCGGCGCGGCCAATACCGCGGCGTGGGCCAGGTCGCTGGGCCGGGAAGTGTGTGCCGTTCCGGGGCCGGTGACCTCGGCCGCATCGGCGGGCTGCCATGCGCTGTTGCGGAACGGCGCTGTTCTGGTCGACCGGGCCGAGCAGATCGTCGAACTCGTCGGTCGGATAGGCGAACTGGCGCCAGAGGAACCCCATCCGGCTGGGCCCCTCGATGGGCTCGCACCGGTTGAGAAACAGGTCTACGACGCGCTGCCGGCGCGCGGTGCACACACCGTGGACGAGATCGCGATGCTCGCCGCGCTTCCGCCGCACCAGGTGCTGGCGCCGTTGACGATGCTGGAGTTGGCCGGGCTGGTCGAGAGCGTCGACGGATGCTGGCGGATCGCGCGTCGGCGCCGGGTCCGCGCAGCAACCCCCGGGTCGGTAGGGGAGGGCCAGGTATCCGCCGATTTGTTGTGAGGCCGGCCGGGGTCCGGGGGAGATCCGAGGCCTGATTCACGTAGCACCCAGGCTGGCCCGTGGTCTCCGTATAGTCGATGAGGTCGGCTAATAAACGAGCGGCAGATGATCTTGGAGGCGCCATGGCAGGACGACCAATGCATACATTCCAGGTGGTGCATCGCGAGCAATTGACCCCCCATATGGTCAGGTTGGTGCTGGGTGGATCGGGTGAGGGGACGGGCTTCGACACGTTCTCGCCCAACGACTTCAGCGATGCCTACGTCAAACTCGCCATCGTTCCCGCTGCGGTGGATGTGTCGGCGCTGCCGAAACCCTTGACGCTGGACAGCTTTCAGGACGTGCCCGCCGAACTGCGCCCCACGGTGCGGACCTACACCGTGCGCAAGTTCGACGAGGAGCGCCGCGAGATCACCATCGACTTCGTCGTGCACGGTGAGCAGGGCGTGGCCGCACCCTGGGCCGCGGCAGCGGTGCCGGGCCAGCCCGCCTACCTGATGGGGCCCAGTGGGGCCTACAACCCGGACCCGGCCGCTGACTGGCACCTGTTGGCCGGTGACGAGGCCGCTCTGCCGGCCATCGGTGCCGCCCTCGAAGCCTTGCCCGCCGATGCGACCGGCAAGGTCTTCATCGAGGTCGCCGGCCATGAGGACGAGGTCGAGCTCACCGCTCCGGCCGGGGTCGAGGTCAACTGGATCCACCGAGGGGGGCGAGCCGACCTGGTCGGTGACGACAAGGCCGGAGACAACGCACCGCTGATCGCCGCGGTCAAGGAGGCGGCCTGGCTGCCGGGTCAGGTTCAGGTGTTCATCCACGGCGAGGCCCAGGCCGTCATGCACAACCTGCGTCCCTACATCCGCAAGGAGCGCGGCGTCGCGGCGAAATGGGCGGGGTCGATCTCGGGGTACTGGCGCCGCGGGCGCACCGAGGAGACGTTCCGGCAGTGGAAGGCCGAGCTGGCGAAAGCGGAGGCCGACACCGCGGGCTGAGACCAGGTGGCAAGGTAGCCGTCATGGCGTACGGCGACTATCAACTCGAGATCTACCTGCAGGGGCTGTCGGGCGTGCTGCCGACCATGCCGATGGACTACGCGGGGCTGGAGGCCAAGGCCCAGGCGGCCATGCCGGCCTCGATCTGGTCCTATGTGGCAGGCGGGGCCGGCGACGAGCGCACCCAGCAGGTCAACCGCACCGCTTTCGACCGGTGGGGGCTGATGCCCCGCATGTTCAACGCCCACCGGGAACGCGACCTGTCCGTCGACCTGTTCGGGCTCAAACTGCCGACGCCGTTGTTCATGGCACCGATCGGGGTGCTGGGCATCTGCGGGCAGGACGGTCACGGTGATCTGGCCGGCGCCCGCGCCGCCGCGCGCACCGGGGTGCCGTTGGTGTTGTCCACCCTGACCGAGGACCCCCTGGAAGACGTCGCCGCCGAATTCGGGGACACCCCAGGCTTTTTCCAGCTGTACACACCGACCGACAAGGATCTGGCCGCCAGTCTGGTGCAGCGCGCCGAGAAGGCCGGATTCAAGGGCATCGTCGTCACGCTCGACACCTGGGTGCCGGGTTGGCGGCCGCGGGACCTGGCCACCTCCAACTTCCCGCAGTTGCGGGGCAAGTGCCTGGCCAACTACACCAGCGACCCGGTGTTCCGGGCCGGGTTGCCGCAGCCGCCCGAGGAGAACCCGCAGGCCACCGTGCTGCGCTGGGTCAGCCTGTTCGGCAATCCGCTCACCTGGGACGACCTGCCGTGGCTGCGGTCACTGACCAAGCTGCCGCTGATCCTCAAGGGCATCTGTCACCCCGATGACGTCCGGCGGGCAAAAGACGGCGGCGTCGACGGTATCTACTGCTCCAATCATGGTGGGCGCCAAGCCAATGGCGGCCTTCCCGCGATCGACTGCCTGCCCGGCGTGGTCGAGGCCGCCGACGGGCTGCCGGTGTTGTTCGACTCGGGAATCCGCAACGGCGCCGACATCGTCAAGGCGCTCGCACTGGGTGCCACCGCGGTAGGTGTGGGCCGCCCGTATGCGTACGGGCTGGCGCTGGGCGGCGCCGACGGCATCGTGCACGTGCTGCGGTCGATGCTCGCCGAGGCCGACCTGATCATGGGCGTCGACGGGTACCCGACGCTGGCCGATCTCACGCCCGACGCGTTGCGGCGGGTCGACTGACCGGACCGGCGTTGCCGGACGGCAGATCACCGGACGTCCCCGGGATTACGGTCAAAGGGTGCGCTCCGTAGTCGCTCGCGGTTTGACGATCGCGGCTGTCGCCGTGCTGGTCCTCGGCGGGTGCGGCGGCGGGCCCCGGCAGCCGTTTCCGCCCGCCGCGGGGCGCGGGCCGTGTCAGGTGACCGAACAGACGGATGTGCCGGCGACCATGCGCGACGGCACCGTGCTGCGCGCCGACGTGTACCGGCCGCGTATCGACCGTCCCGTTCCGGTGCTGCTGATGCGCACCCAGTACGGGAAATCGGGCGCTCAGGCCGAGACGCGCTACCGGCCACCGGATTGGTTCGCGTCGCACTGTTATCTGGTGGTCATTCAGGATGTCCGCGGCCAGGGCGCCTCGGGCGGAGTCTTCGAAGAGTTCACCCACGACATGGACGACGGCTACGACTCCGTGGAGTGGGCTGCGGCGCTGCCCGGGTCCAGCGGCAAGGTCGGCATGTACGGGTCGTCGTATGTCGGCGCCACGCAGTGGTTGGCGGCAGTCACCGCTCCGCCACATCTCGTGACGATCGCGCCGGCCAACACCGCCTCGGACTACTACGACGGATGGACGTATGAGGGAGGGCAATTCCGGCTGGCATTCGTCCAGCCGTGGGCCATCGGCTCGCTGGCGTTGACCGCCGCGGAGAACCGTCACGATCAGGCCGCGGCAGCGCAATTGACCGCGGCCGCGGCCGATCCCACCCGCTGGATGAACTTCCGGCCGTTCAAAGACGTGCCGTCGCTACAACCGGGCAACCCCGCTGTCGCGCCCTGGTATTTCGACTGGATCCGGCATTCGACTCGTGACGACTTCTGGCAGCGGGTCAGCATCAGGGAGCGCTACGGTTCGGTGCGGGTACCCGTCCTCGACTTCGAAGGCTGGTATGACGCCTTTCTCGCCGGCGGTGTCGAGAACTTCACCGGCATGGTCGCACACGGCGGCACCCAGACGGCCCGGGGCAACCAGCGCCTGGTCATCGGTCCGTGGGACCACGTCAACTGGGGTCGGCCCGACTCCGAACCGGCTCCACTGCTCCGCGGGATCGGGGCGGTCGGCAACAGCCCGATCAATGAACTGATGGTGGCCTGGTACGACCACTTCCTCAAGGACACCGATGCTCCCGACGGAAATCCGGTCACGACCGGTCAGCCCCGCGTCGACTACTTCCTCATGGGGGCGAACAAGTGGAAGTCGGCGACGCAATGGCCACTGCCGCAGACCCGGTGGACGACCATGTACCTGTCCGGTCCGGGCGGAATCGCCGATCGCCAAGGCCAACTCGTGGCCGCCGCACCCGGTGCACAGGCAGCCGACACCTACACCTACGACCCGGCTTTCCCGGTGCCGAGCACGGGCGGGCATTCATGCTGCGGCGCGCTGAGTGGCCCGCAGGGCCCGTACGACCAGACCCCCGTCGAACAGCGTTCCGACGTCCTGGTCTACAGCAGCCCACCGCTCGACCATGACACCGAGGTGACGGGGCCGGTATCGGTGCGGCTGTGGGCCCAATCCAGTGCCGTCGATACGGATTTCACGGCCAAACTTGCGGTGGTGAAACCAGACGGCCAGGTGATCAACCTCAACAACGGCATCGTGCGGACGGCGTTTCGGGATTCGCTGTCCAACCCCACTCCGATCCTGCCCGGGCAGCCCTATCCCTTCCAGATACAGGTCTGGCCGACCAGTTACCAGTTCGGCACCGGTGATCGCATTCGACTGGAGATCTCCAGCAGCGACTATCCGCAGTTCGCGCCGAACCCGAACACCGGCGCGCCGTTCGGGCAGGACACCCAGGTCCGCACCGCCAACCAGACCGTCCTGCATGACGCGCAGCACCCGTCCGCGGTGACCCTGCCCGTCATCCCGTGACGCTCGGGTCGGTGTAGCGCTGAAGTTCTGAACAGGTAAAACGCCAGGTAATTGGGGGTGGCGCCCAGAATATTCATGCGTGTAGCATTTTCCTTCATGAGTGTAGAAACCGTTCGCGGGCGGGCCGCTCACCTGGGCCCCGAGCGGCGGCGCCCGCAGGTGCTGGATGCGGCCCTGGCGATTGCGGTGTCCGAGGGGGTCGCGGCCGTCACGATCGGCGCGGTGGCTCAGCGACTCAAGGTCACCCGCCCGGTGGTGTACTCGTGCTTTCCCGATCGGGTCGAACTGCTGAGGGCCTTGCTCGAGCGGGAGTTGGCGCTGTTGGTCCAGGGGGCGGTCGATGCGCTGCCCTACGGCCGCGCGGACGCTGACGAAGCCGTCTTCGTCGAGGGCTTCCAGGCGCTGCTTGAGACGGTCGCCGGCCGGCCCGATTCCTGGCGGCTCGTGATGAGCGCCGACCCGGATCCGGCCGTGGCCAAACACTTCCGCAACGGTCGCGCGCTGATGGTCGGCAAGGTCTCCCGACGGCTGGCGCCCACGCTGGAACGTTGGGGCACCACCGACGCCGACAGGAAGCTGCCGGTGCTGGTCGAACAGTTCGTGTCCACCTGTGAAGGCGCGGTGCGGACCTTGTTGCACGACGACGGAAAGAACTGGACCCCAACCACATTGGGTGAATTCATCGGATCGGCCACCTATCGGGCGTTTCGCACCGCCTGATCCAGAACAGAGGAGTTATCGCATGTCTGATCTCCAGCCGATGGCTGACTATGGGTTCTTCGGGCCGGATTCGGTGACCTGGAAGGTCTGGGGTCATGCGACCACGCCGATCATCGGACTGCAGCGCGCCGTGGTGGTCGAGGAACTCGATCCCGCCCTGATCGCCGCGGTCGACACCACCGGCGCCAACTACGACCGGCCCCGCACGCGTTACGACCGGACTGTGCGCTACTTCGCGATGGTCGCGTTCGCCGACACCGAATCGGTGCTCAAGGCCGCCGATGTCCTGGTGAAAGTCCACTCGAAAGCCATTGGTACCGAACCGCTCAGCGGCAACAAGTACGACGCCAACGACCCCCAGTCGCAGCTGTGGATCCTGCTGACCGGCTGGCACTCGGTGCTCAAGGCCTACGAGCTGTACGGCGGCGGAACGCTGACGGCCGAGGAGGAGGCCCGCTACTGGCAGGACTGCGCCCGCGCGGCCGAGTTCCAGACCTGCGATCCGGCCGACGTCCCGCGGACCCGCGAGGGCATCAACGAGTACTTCGAGCAGATGCGGCCACACCTCGCCGTCAGCGAGGCCGCCCGCGCGATGATGGACCACCTGCTCAACGCCAAGGTGGTGCTGCCGCCCGCGCCGCGGATCGCGAAGCAGGCCGTCGAGATTCTCAACTGGTTCCTCCGTGCGGGCACCATCGCCACGATGCCGAGGTGGATGCGCAGGCTCAGTGGATTCGATCAGCCGCGCGTGGTGGACCTGGCCGTGCGGCCGGTGCTCAAGCTCGGTTTCGGCGTGGTCAACCGCGTGCCGCGGCTGAAGCTCTTGGTGGCCAAGATCATTTCGCCGTCCGTGGTGCCGATCGCGGGCCCTTACATCATGGGCATACCGCCGCGGTCGACCGAGGTGCTCAGCCCCGAAGAGGGCCGCAAGCGTTACGGCTACGCCAAACCCGCCGATGCACATCACGAGCTGCGGGCCCGCCAGCACGAGCGGGTGTTCGGGCAGGGGCAACTGCCCAGCGACGAGGGCCTCGTCGAATCTCAGTCCTACCTAGGGAGTTTGGCGTGACCGCACGATCTGATGTCCTGTTCGACCCGAACCGGACCGACTTCGACCAGTTCGACACCAGAACCCGGGAGATCTTCCGGGCCACCATCGACTTCTTCGAGTCCCACGGCAAGCGGTGGCTCAAGCAGCAGGACCGGGATCGGGTCTGGTACAGCGACTTTCTCGACCTGGTCAAGCGGGAGGGCATCTTCGCGACGTTCCTGACCCCGGCATCTGAGGCCGACGGCGACCCCGACAAACGCTGGGATACCGCGCGCAACGCCATGTACAGCCAGATCCTCGGGTTCTACGGCATGCAGTACTGGTACGTCTGGCAGGTCACGATCCTCGGGCTTGGCCCGATCTGGCAGTCGGAGAACGCGGCGGCGCGGAAGAAGGCGGCCGCCCTACTGGATTCGGGGGAGATCTTCGCTTTCGGGCTGTCCGAGCAGGCCCACGGCGCCGACGTCTACTCGACCGACATGGTGCTGACACCGAATGCGGACGGGTCGTACGCGGCGAGCGGTGGCAAGTACTACATCGGCAACGGCAACCTGGCGGGCATGGTCTCGGTGTTCGGCCGTCGCTCCGACAAACCCATCATCGACAGTGCCGACCTCGACCGGCGCCGTCCTGAGCAGGATTTCGACGGATACCTGTTCTTCGCCGCCAACAGCCAACATTCGAACTACCACCTGCGCAAGAACGTCGTCGATGGCCAGATGTACGTCGCGGCGTTCGACCTGGAGAACTATCCGGTCAGTGCCGACGACATCCTGCATGAGGGTAAGGCGGCCTTCAACGCCGCGATCAACACGGTCAACATCGGCAAGTTCAACCTCGGATTCGGGGCGATCGGGGCCTGTGAGCATGCGATGTACGAGGCCGTCACCCACGCCGAGAACCGCGTGCTGTTCGGCCGGCGGGTCACCGAGTTCCCGCAGATCCGCCGCATGCTCGCCGACGGCTACGCCCGGTTGATCGGGATGAAGCTCTACAGCGAGCGGGCCATCGATTACATGCGCAGCGCAAGCCCGGACGACCGGCGCTACCTGTTGTTCAACGCGATCGAGAAGATGAACGTCACCCGCGAGGGCGAGAAGATCGTGACGTTGCTCGCCGACACCATCGCGGCCCGGGCCTTCGAATCCGACATGTACTTCACCATGGCGCTGCTGGGGCTCACCGGCTTGCCGCGGCTGGAGGGCACGGTGCACGTCAATATGGCACTGTCGCTGAAGTTCATGCAGAACTACATGTTCGGCGCATCCGATGCGGGGCTGGCGGCGCTGTCCGTGCTGCCTGTCGGCCGGGCTCCGGCGCCGCTGGTGAGCGCGCTCGCCGGTGGCCTGCGTGCGGCCGGGGGTGCGATCGCAGGTTCGCCTGTGGCGCAACGTATTCCTCAACTCAAGTCGCTGCTGGCCGAGGTGCCGGAGATTCCGACGCGCAGGGATGCGACCAACGACGACTTCCTGTTCCGGCAGGGGCCGAGCAGCGGGTTGGGGAAGATCAGGTTCGGGGACTGGCAGTCGGTGCTGCGCCAGTTCTCGTCGACGCCGAATGTCGCGGTGTTCCTCGACCAGGCCCTGGCGTTGCAGACCCTGCTGGCGGTGGCGACACCCACCGCCGATCAACAAAGCAATGTCGACTTCCTGTTCGCGATCGGTGAGATGTTCACCCTGATCCCATACGCCCAGCTGATCCTGGAGCAGGCGGAGATCGAAGCGATCGACACCGATCTGATCGACCAGCTCTTCGAGGTGCTCGTCACCGACATGTCCACGCACGCGACCAAGCTGCACTGCCATCCGGATGCCACCGCCGTGCAACAGCAGCGCGCCCTCGACATCGTCAAGCAGCCGGTGGCCGACGCCGCGCGCCGGGATCGCGTGGTGGCAGGTGTGCGCGGACTGGCCGGCCGCTACGAGATGAACCCGTGATGGTCACGCGACGGTAGCGGCTCGGCGCGTCAGGTGCGGGGCGGGCGTACTTCTGCCACCGTGGCACGGTGCCCGCAGTTCAGGATGTGCTCGCCGAGTTCGACGAATACCTGGCGCTGCAGTGCGGCAGGTCTGAGCACACTCGCCGGGCGTACCGCGGTGACCTGTCGGCGTTGTTCGACTTCACCGGCGGTGGCCTGGAGACCGTGACCCTGCCGGCGCTTCGGTCCTGGCTGGCCGGCCAGGCCACGGCCGGAGCAGCGCGGACCACGCTGGCGCGACGCACCTCGACGGTCAAGACCTTCTGCACCTGGGCGGCCCGGCGGGGATTGCTGTCGGAGGACGTCGCGGCTCGGTTGCACGTACCCAAAGCGCACCGCACCCTGCCCGCGGTGTTACGTCGCGATCAGGCGATCGACGCCATGGAGGCGATGAATTCCGCTGCGCGCGAAGGTGATCCGCTGGCCCTGCGGGACCGGCTGATCGTGGAGATGCTCTATGCCACCGGGATCCGGGTCAGCGAGTTGTGCGGGCTGGACATCGACGATATCGACACCTCACGCCGGGTGCTGCAGGTGCTGGGCAAGGGCAACAAGCAGCGCACCGTCCCCTTCGGGGAGCCCGCACACATCGCGTTGACGGCCTGGCTCGCCGAAGGCCGCCCCGCCGTGGCGACTGCCGATTCCGGCCCGGCGCTGTTGCTCGGCGCCCGCGGCAAACGGCTCGATCCGCGTCAGGCCCGCACAGTCGTGCACCAGACCGTCTCTGCCGTCGACGGCGCCCCCGACATCGGCCCGCACGGGCTGCGCCACAGCGCGGCCACCCACCTGCTCGAAGGCGGTGCCGACCTGCGCATAGTGCAGGAGTTGCTGGGCCACACCTCGCTGGCCACCACGCAGCTCTACACCCATGTCACCGTCGAAAGGCTGCGGGCAGTGCACGACCAGGCCCACCCGCGGGCCTGACATCCCGGAACGTGAAGAACTAGGAGAACGCGCAATCCGATCCATCGTGGACCTGCCGTCCGGACCCGTCTCGTATCTCACCTGGGCGCCCCACCAACCCATTTCGACCGTCGTATTGCTGCACGGCGGCGGCGTGGACAACGCGTCGTTGTCATGGGGCGGCATCGGCCCCCGACTGGCCGACGCGGGTTACCGCGTCATCGCCCCGGACCACCCCGGCTACGGTCAGAGCCCGCCGGCGCACCGGCCGGTGACCCAGGACCGGTTGGTCGCCTACGTCGCGGAGTTCGTCGACGGGTTGGAGCTGGACCGCTATGTGATCGGCGGGTTGTCGCTCGGTGGCGGTATGACGATCGGCCACGTGCTGGACCGCCCGGACCGGATGGCCGGCGCGATGCTGCTGGGCAGCTACGGCATCATGCCCCGGCTGTCGGACGGAGCGCTGTCGGGTGCCCGTCAACTGGTCACCTGGGCGATGGTGCGCACGGGTCTGCTCGGTGCGGTGACCCATTGGGTCGGCACCAACCGGGCTGCGATGACCCGCAGCATGCACGCGCTGATCAGGGATCCGCGGCAGCTGACCGACGCGTTGATGGACGAGATCATGGCTGCGGCAGCACAACCCGACGGATTCGACGCGTTCGAACAATGGCAACGCGACCAGGTCGGGTGGAACCGGCTGCGCACCGACTACACGTCACGGCTGTCGGAGGTGAGGTGCCCTGCCCTCGTCATCCACGGCGATCGAGACCCCGGCGTTCCCGTCGCGCGAGCCCGCGCCGCTGCCGAGCTGATCCCGGATGCGCAGCTGAAAATCGTTGGCGGTGCCGGACACTGGGTTCAGCGTGACCAGCCGGACGTCGTACTCGCCGCGATCAGCGGATTCCTGCGGGACATCAGCGCAGCAGCCTGAGCACCTCGGCCAGGTGCGGCAGAGCTGATTCGCGGCCGGGCCATTCGTCGAACACCGTCCAATAGCTGATGCCGAATCGGTGCTGACGGTCGGCCAACGCCTCGGCCATCTGCTGATACGTGCCCAGCAGCACGAACGGGGACTCCAGCAACAGCTCCGGATCTGTCTCCAGCTGGGCGGCGAGCTCCGCGGCGGCCTTCGCCGGATTCTCCGTGGGCACCACGAACTGGATGAGCGCGTTCAGTTCGATGTCCTCGAAGCGATCGCCGGCCGCCTCGCGCACAACCGAGATGCGGTCCTGCAGGCCCGCCGCATCGAAATGGGTCAACCGCACTTCGGTGGCGTCGTGGTTGTGACTGAAACCTGCCAGGCCGGCGATATCGGCCACCCGCCCCGCCAACCGCAACACCCGGGTGCCGTTACCCCCGACGAGCAGTGGAACGGCAACGTCTGGCGCCGCGACCAGCTCGCCGGCGGCGGCGCGCACACAGTAGTGCGCCCCGTCGACGTTGATCGGCTCGCCGGCGAGCAGCGGGCGGATCACCTCGACCGACTCGACCAGACGGTCCACGCGCGTGCCGGCGGAATCGAACCTGAGGCCGGCGGCGTCGTACTCGGATTTCATATGGCCCGCGCCCAGACCCAACTCGAACCGTCCGCCCGACAGTGCCGCCGTCGTCGCCGATTCGCGCGCGACGTCGACCGGGTGCCGAAGATCGTTGTTGAGCACCAGAGTTCCGGTGTGCAGTCGGGTGGTCACCGCGCACGCCGCTGCCGCGCCGGCGAACGGTGACAGTGACCCGATCAGATGGTCGGGAATGGTCAGTACGTCGAATCCGGATTCCTCGACTGTGACGGCGAATTCGGCGAAGTCCGTGCCGCGGGGCAGCGCGGTGTGCAGACCGAATCGCATGGGCCGGTTGCGGTGGGATCGCGACGCGGTGGTCATGGTTCCGACAGTAGGCCGCCCTGACTGCGGTGTGAGTGTGCGCAAAACTGTCACCGGTGGAGCGGTTTGAGCCGGATCGGGGTCTCGGCCAGCAGCCCGAGCGGGTCGACGTAGTCGGCCCGGGCCGCCGCACCCCACATCGCACCCCAGTGCAGGCACGCGGCCACCCCACATCCGGGATGGCCGGCCAAGAGCGTGCCGAGCAGCTGGCCCGCACTCACCGTCTGACCGGGCCGTACCGCGGCCTGCACCGGCTCGTAGCTGGTCCGTAGCCCACCCGGGTGGGCGACCGATACCACCGGACGCCCCGCGAGCACGCCGGCGAAGACGACGGTGCCCGGGCCGGCGGCGTAGACGGGTTGCTGGGGCGCGGCCGCCAGATCGACGCCGCGATGGCCGCGGTTCCAGTTGGGGGAGGGGGCGTCGAAACCCCTGGTCACCGCCGGTCGCGGTGATACCGGCCAATGCAGCCGCGAGCCCTCGGCGTTGGCGGTGACCGGCAAGATCGATGCCAATCCCAGCATCAGCACGGCGGCGCCAAACCTCACCATCTCAGTTCAGCGCCGTCCCGGCGCGGGCGAAAGCCCCGAAACCCGGGTTGTGGATGAATGCGTCCGGCTTCGCTGCGTGGTAAAAGCACCCCTGTTCAGCGTGTAAACTTCTACCCGCAGCTCGCTTGCGGGCTGACTTCGCGTGTCTGCGCATTCGACTGCCGCAACGGGGTCGTACACGGGTGCCGACGGTCCTGACCTGGGATTCCCCAGATCGGGTTCGGCAACCAGTGGGCACCAGGGCCTGGCATCACCCGACGCCGGGCGACAACCGACATAAAGGAACCACCAACTCATGGCTGTTGTAACCATGAAGCAGCTGCTTGACAGCGGCGCTCACTTCGGGCATCAGACCCGTCGCTGGAACCCCAAGATGAAGCGGTTCATCTTCACCGACCGCAATGGCATCTACATCATCGACCTGCAGCAGACGCTGACCTACATCGACCAGGCGTACGAGTTCGTCAAGGAGACGGTCGCCCACGGTGGCACCGTCCTGTTCGTCGGCACCAAGAAGCAGGCGCAGGAGTCCATCGCCGAAGAGGCCACCCGCGTCGGCATGCCCTACGTGAACCAGCGCTGGCTGGGCGGCATGCTCACCAACTTCTCCACCGTGCACAAGCGCCTTCAGCGTATGAAGGAGCTCGAGGCCATGGAGCAGACCGGTGGCTTCGAGGGTCGCACCAAGAAGGAAATCCTCATGCTCACGCGTGAGAAGAACAAGCTTGAGCGCAGCCTCGGCGGTATCCGTGACATGGCCAAGGTGCCGTCGGCCATCTGGGTCGTCGATACCAACAAGGAGCACCTGGCGGTCAATGAGGCCATCAAGCTGGGCATCCCGGTCATCGCGATCCTGGACACCAACTGCGATCCCGATCAGGTCAACTACCCGATCCCGGGCAACGACGACGCGATCCGTTCGGCCGCCCTGCTGACCAAGGTCGTCGCCTCCGCGGTGGCCGAGGGCCTGCAGGCTCGCGCCGGCCAAGGTGCCGGTGAGAAGCAGGACGCCGCGGGTGTCGAGCCGCTCGCCGAGTGGGAGCAGGAGCTGCTGGCCGGTGCCACTGCAGGCACCCCCGAGGGCGAGGCCGCTGCTGCACCCGAAACATCCACTGACGCTTCGTAATTCCAGGAGAAGTCTTTAAATGGCTAACTACACCGCTGCCGACGTCAAGCGACTGCGGGAGCTGACTGGCGCCGGCATGCTCGACTCGAAGAACGCTCTGGTCGAGGCCGGCGGCGACTTCGACAAGGCTGTCGAGCTGCTTCGTATCAAGGGCGCCAAGGACGTCGGCAAGCGCGCTGAGCGCGCCACTGCCGAGGGCCTGGTCGTGGCCAAGGACGGCGCGCTGATCGAGTTGAACTCCGAGACCGACTTCGTCGCCAAGAACGCCGAATTCCAGGAGCTCGCCGAGCAGGTCGTCGCGGCTGCCGCCGCTGCGAAGGCCGGCGACGTGGATGCCCTCAAGGCCGCGAAGGTCGGGGATACCACCGTCGAGCAGGCCATCGCTGACCTGAGCGCCAAGATCGGCGAGAAGCTCGAGCTGCGTCGGGCCGCCTACTTCGACGGCACGGTCGAGACCTACCTGCACAAGCGTGCCGCGGACCTGCCGCCGGCCGTCGGTGTGCTGGTCGAGTACCAGGCCGGGGACGCGGACAAGGGCAAGGAGGCCGCGCACGCGGTCGCTCTGCAGATCGCCGCGCTCAAGGCCAAGTACCTCACCCGTGAGGACGTGCCCGAGGACATCGTCGCCAACGAGCGTCGCATCGCCGAGGAGACCGCGAAGGAAGAGGGCAAGCCCGAGCAGGCTCTGCCCAAGATCGTCGAAGGTCGCGTCACGGGCTACTACAAGGACGTCGTGCTGCTGGACCAGCCGTCGGTGTCCGACAACAAGAAGACCGTCAAGGCACTGCTGGACGACGCCGGGGTCACCGTGACCCGCTTCGTGCGGTTCGAGGTCGGTCAGGCCTAACACACCAGAAGACCCGGGCGGCACACCCACCGCCCGCCGCAAAACCCCGCGCTCATTCCGGCGATCCCGGAAAGTGCGGGGTTTTGTTCATTCGTGATGCGGTCGGTGCCGGGTAGTTGCTTTCGCAGGGGCTAGGGGCTTTGCCGATGTGGGAGTGTGGCAGGTACCAATGGTGTTGGAGGTGACATGCGCGTAGGTGTGGTATTTCCGCAGACGGAACTCGGCGGAGATCCGGGAGCCGTGCGCGCCTACGGCCAGCGTGTCGAGGAGCTGGGCTTCACCCACATCCTGGCTTACGACCACGTCGTCGGCGCCGATCCGGCCGTACACCGGGACTGGGCGGGGCCCTACGACCTGTACACCACATTCCACGAGCCGATGGTGATGTTCGGTTACCTGGCCGCCGTCACCTCGCTGGAGTTGGTGACCGGGGTGGTCATCCTGCCGCAGCGTCAAGCCGTACTGGTGGCCAAACAGGCGGCCGAGGTTGACCTGCTCACCGGCGGGAAGCTGCGCCTGGGCGTCGGGCTGGGCTGGAATGCGGTCGAGTACGAGGCGCTCGGCGAAGATTTCGGAAACCGCGGCAAGCGGTCCGAGGAGCAGGTTGAGCTGATGCGCCGGCTGTGGACCGAATCGTCGGTCACGTTCGAGGGCCGTTACCACCGGGTGACCGGTGCCGGCCTGGCGCCGTTACCCGTGCAGCGCCCGATCCCGGTGTGGTTCGGAGCGGCCTCCGCCCGGGCGTTGGAGCGGGCCGGGCGGCTGGGCGACGGCTGGTTCCCCATGATCGGACCAGGCCCGGAGCTCGACGATGCCCGGGCCCGGGTCGAGCGCGCCGCCGTTTCCGCAGACCGCGACCCGGCGACCATCGGGATGGAGGGGCGAGTGGGCTGGGCCGGCGATCCGGACCAGACCGCAGCCGACATCGCGGCATGGGCCGACGCCGGAGCCACCCACGTCACGGTGAACACCATGGGTGCCGGACTGCGGACAGTCGACGAGCATCTGGCCGCGCTGCAGAGCGTGGCTCGGGCGCAGTGATGTCGGCTTGCTAGCGTCACAGCGTGACTAGCGGTCCGCGCCCAGCGCGAAATGCCCCGACCCGCCTGAGCGCCTTCGGCGACGATGCCCTCGGCGAGCACGATGCCGTCGGCCTGGTAGAGGAACTGCGGGCCGGCCGGGTATCGGCAGCCGACCTGATCGAGGCCGCCGTCGCGCGGGTCGAGGCGGTCAATCCCACCCTCAACGGTCTGGCGTTCGAAGCCTTCGATCGGGCCCATGCCCGGGGCGCGGCCCCCAGCCGCTACGGCGGGTTCTTCGACGGTGTCCCGACCTTCGTCAAGGACAACGCCGCGGTCCAGGGCATGCCGACCATGCGCGGTACCGACGCGTGGGAACCCCGGCCCGAAACGGCCAACGGTGACTTCGCCCGCGCCTACCTGGCCACGGGTCTGGTACCGCTGGGCAAGACCCGGCTCTCGGAGTTCGGTTTCAGTGCGTCGTGTGAGCATCCGCGGCTCGGGCCGGTCCGCAACCCGTGGAACCCGGCCTTCACCGCGGGTGCGTCGTCCTCGGGCTCCGGTGCGTTCGTCGCATCGGGGGTGGTTCCCATCGCCCACGCCAACGACGGGGGCGGGTCGATCCGGATCCCGGCCGCCTGCAACGGGTTGGTCGGCCTCAAGCCCACCCGGGGCCGGCTTCCGCAGGACAAGGACATGCGGATGATGCCGTTGCGGATCGTGTCCGACGGGGTGCTCACCCGATCGGTGCGTGACACCGCCGCGCTGCTTCGGGAGATGGAACGCGTCTACCACAATCCCAAGCTGCCGCCGATCGGCGATGTCAGCCGCCCGGGCAAACAGCGCCTGCGCATCGCGGTGTGCACGCAGTCCATCGTGCACGATGCCGGTCCGGAGATGACCGAGCTGACGCACAAGACCGCCGCGCTCCTCGAGGAACTCGGCCACCAGATCACCGTGATCGGCAACCCGGTCCCGGCCCGGTTCAAGGATGATTTCCTGCTGTACTGGGCGTTCCTGGCGTACGCACTCGTACGCGGCGGGAAGCGGTCCTTCGGCCCGAGTTTCGACCGCGACAAGCTCGACAGCCTGACGCTCGGGCTGGACCGGCTCGCCTCGCGCAACTTGCATCGGGTCCCTCCGGCGATCGTCCGGCTGGCGCGGTCGCGGCGGATCACCGAGCGTCTGTCCAACAGCTATGACGCGGTGCTCATGCCGACCCTGGCCGAGCCCACCCTCGAGATCGGCCGTCTCGACCCGACGGCGGACTACGAGCAGATCATCGACCGTCTGCTGGGGTGGGTGGCGTTCACCCCGTTGCAGAACGCCACCGGGGATCCGGCCATCTCGCTGCCGCTGGCCCAGACCGACACCGGCCTGCCGGTGGGCATGATGCTGTCGGCGACCCGGGGCCGGGAAGCCCTGCTGCTGGAGCTGGCCTACGAGCTCGAGGAGGCCAGGCCTTGGCCGCGCATTCAGGATCCGGCCCCCGCGGCCCCGCGCAAGCGGGCGCGAAAAGCGGTGAAATAGCCGGTTTTTGCGCACCCCGGGCGCTGGTACAGAGGTGCGGCCCCGCCTTCGCGTGCCGGTTTTGGTCAGGTGCTGGACACGCAACTGGCAGCGTCCTCCTATGATGACCGGCAGGTGTCAGAGTTTGCGGGGGTGGGAATGACGTCTGGGCCAGACGACCAGTGGAGCCAGGACGGTCGGGGATCGATACGTTGGCAGGATCCGGCTACCGCCACGCCGCGGCCACCGACCGTGGCCGAGGCACGTCAACGCGACAAGGCCCAGAAGGCCCGTGAGGTGGCCGCGCAGTTCGCGGCCCTGCAGGAACAGAAGGCCCAGGACCGCAAGGCCAGGAACGGCAAGATCCTGATGGGGTCGGTGGCCGTGGTGGGCGTGGTGGGCGTGGTCGCACTCGGCTACCACCTGCTGCACAAAGAGGAAATCGCGGCGTCGTGCGTCAAGGAGGGCACCAACGAGGTGGTGCCCGATTCGTATTGCTCCAGTGGACACAGCGGTTCCGGGGGCACGTTCATCTACCTGGGCTCGCCGTACCGGTACTACTACGGCGGCAACAACGGCGGGGTGGGCACCATTGCCCGGGGCGGGACCATCGAACAGCCCAAGGGCACCACAGCCAAGACCAAGTCTGGGACGTCGATCTCGCGCGGCGGCTTCGGTTCGTCGTCGAGCTACGGCAAAAGCTCGGGAAGCTGAATGCGCCGTCAACGTAGTTCCCCGCGGGCCGGCTGGGAACAGATCGTCGCCGACCAGGGGATGTGTTACGGGACTCCGGCGCGCGACGCGACCGGTGCCGACCGTCCGTACTGGGACGAATCGGTGCACTACGTCTTCGACATGGACGAGGTGCTCTCGATCGAGGCCTCAGTGGAGGTGCTGCACTCGATGTGCCTTGAGGCCGTCGAGCACGTCGTACTGACCGGGCGCTACCGCGACTTCGGGCTTCCCGAATGGAGCTGGGAGCACATCGAGAAGTCCTGGCGGCGTAGTGATCCGCACCTGTACGGCCGGTTCGACCTACGCTACGACGGCCGCAGGCCGCCGGTACTGCTGGAGTACAACGCCGACACGCCGACCACACTGCTGGAAGCGGCGATCCTGCAATGGCACTGGAAGACCGACGTGTACCCGGCCGACGATCAGTGGAACTCGTTGCACGAGAAGCTGGTTGCCCGCTGGGCTGAGATCAGGGACCGGCTTCCGGGACCGGAGACGTACTTCACCTGGTCGGGGGCCGAACTCAGCGGTGAGGATCACGTGACCGTGGCCTACCTCCAGGAGTGTGCGGCCGAGGCCGGGCTGCGCACCGTGGGTCTGGCGATCGAGGACATCGGGTTCGACCCGGATCTCGACCGATTCGTCGACCTCGAGGAAGCCCCCATGGCGTCGATCTTCAAGCTCTACCCGTGGGAGTGGATGCTCGACGACGATTTCGGCCGCCGGGCGGTCGAACAGCTGCCTGCCACCATGTGGGTGGAGCCGCTGTGGAAGACGCTGCTGAGTAACAAGGCGATCCTCGCGGTGCTGTGGGAGATGTATCCCGGGCACCCGAACCTGTTGCCCGCCTACGTCGATGACCCGCACGAGCTGACCGACTACGTGCGCAAACCCAAATTGGGACGTGAGGGCGCCAACATCACCATCGTGGGCGCCGGGTACGAGACCGAGACGGGCGGCGTGTACGGCGAAGAGGGCTACGTGTACCAGTTGCTCGATCCGCTACCGCAATTCGACGATATGCGTCCCGCATTGGGCGCCTGGATCGTCGGCGACGAATCCGCCGGACTCGGGATCCGCGAGACCTCCGGTCTCGTCACCGACAACGGCGCTGCCTTTGTGCCACACCGCATCCCGCTGTGACCTGGAAGGAATAACCCCTATGACAACCACTCTGGTTGTGCTCGGCCCCGATTACTGGTCGGTCCTCGGTCACGGGGTGTCGGCGATCGTGCTGTACTCGATTGTCGGTGTGGCGCTGTTGATCCTGGGTTTCTACGTGATCGACTGGACCACGCCGGGACCGTTGCGGGCCCTGGTGCAGGCCGGGCGCCCCAACGCCGCTGCGATTACGGCGTCCGGCGTGGTCTCGATGGCGTTGATCATCGTGCTGGCCATCTACAGCTCGTCGGGTGACCTGATCCAAGGTCTGATCACCACCCTGGTGTTCGGTCTGTTGGGCATTGCGGCCCAGGCGTTCTCGGTCCGGCTGGTCGGTGCGATCAAGGGGATCGACATCGGCGGCGTTCTGGCCTCCGAGAAGTTCACCCCGCAGGTCCTGGTCGTCACGGCTTCCTATCTGGCCTTCGGCCTGATCATCGCGGCCGCCATCCTCTGATTCCCTCCCGCTTGCGGGGGACTGCTCGGGCTAGAGGGTGCGGCAGACGGCGGCGGCCGCACGGGCCAATGCGGCCGGGCCGTCACGTAAGGCCTGATCCAGCGGAGTGCCCGGTGCGGTGATGGCCACCAGTTTCTCGACGCCGTTGGCCAGCAGTACATCGGCGTCGGCCGCCACCCGGCCGGCGAAGATCACCACCCGCGCACCGGTACGCACGGCTACCCGGGCGACACCGAACGGTGTCTTGCCCAACATGGTCTGGGCGTCCACGCTGCCTTCGCCGGTGAACACCCAGGCCGCCCCGGCCAGCGACTGTTCCAGTCCCACGGCTTGGGCGATCACGTCGACACCCGGCGCACATTCGGCGGCAAGGAATTCCATCAGGCCGAAGCCCAGGCCGCCGGCGGCACCAGAGCCGGGACGGTCGGGCCGGGCGTGACCGAGCGCAGCGCCGGTCACCGCGACCAGGCGGGTCAGCGCGGCTTCGAGAATCTCGACGTCGTCAGGTGTGGCACCCTTCTGTGGGCCGAAAACTGCACTGGCACCACCGGTTCCGAGCAGCGGTGCGGTGACGTCGGACGCAATCCGGATGTGAGTGTCAGCCAGTCGGGGATCCAGACCCGAGACATCGATGTGCCGGAGCCGGGCCAGGGCAGCGCCGCCCGGCGGTAGTGCGGCACCCGCGGCGTCGGTGAAGGAGACGCCGAGGGCGGTGAGCATGCCGGCCCCGCCGTCATTCGTCGCAGAACCGCCGATCCCGATCAGCAGCTCGGCCGCGCCGTGGTCCAGCGCCGAGATGATCAGCTGGCCTACCCCGAACGTGCTGGCGCGCAGGATGTCTCGATCCGCCGGAGCCACCAGCTCCAGGCCCGAGGCGCTGGCCATCTCGATCACGGCCAGGCGGCGCTCGGCGATGTAGCCATAGGTGGCGCGGACCGGCCGACCCAGTGGATCGCTGACCTCGACCGTGACGCGGTCTCCGCCGAGCGCGTCGACGACGGCGTCTACCGTCCCTTCGCCGCCGTCGGCCATCGGTACCCCGATGCACTCGGCGTCGGGCAGTACCGACCGGACGCCCTCGCGCATCGCTGCCACCGCTTGCGACGCGGTCATCGACTCCTTGAACGAGTCCGGGGCCAGAACGATCTTCATGCGCCTGGGACATTACCGACTGCGCGGCTGTTCGGCGCGCCACGCGCGCCCCTCAGATCACCGCCTGGGCCAGGAGTCGCTTGAGTTCGCGTCGCTGCAGGGGGTCGAGCCGGTCGAGCACATTGTCCTCGGCGGCAAGCACTGCCGCTTCGGCGCGTTTGAGCAATTCGGCTCCCTCGGCCGTCAGTTCGGCCGGGAGTGCCCGTCCCGAATTGACGGTGGCGGGTCTGCGTACCGCACCGCGGTCCTGCAGGCCGCGCAGCACGTTGTTCATGGCCTGCGGTGAGACGTTGGTGTGGCGGGCGAGCTCGGCGTTGGACTGGCCGGGAAACAGAGACAGCACTCGCAGGCAGACGAATTCGGGCAGCGTGAGTCCGAGTGGCTGCAGCTGCGCGGTGACCTTCGGCTGCAGCACCGCGACGACGCGGTACATCAGGTATCCGAGTGGCTGCTCCTCGAGGGTGCCCCCCGTTTCGGAGTTCATATCAAGCATATTGACACATATCAACCACGTTGATATACCGGACGTATGACCACACCAAGCGAAATGTCAGATGCAATGTTCGAATCGGCTTACCGCGGTGAGGCTCCCGAGTTCGCCGGGGTGCGCCCGCCGTGGAGTATCGGCGAACCGCAGCCCGAGATTGCGGCACTGATCGCAGAAGGCAAGTTCCACGGCGACGTCCTCGACGCCGGCTGTGGTGAGGCGGCCACCGCGCTGGACCTGGCAGAGCGGGGGTTCACCACGGTCGGGCTGGACCAGTCGGCCACCGCCATCGACATGGCCCGGGCCGAGGCCGCCAAGCGGGGGCTGACCAACGCGACCTTCGAAGTCGCCGACATCAGCGCGTTCACCGGCTACGACGGCCGCTTCGGCACGATCGTCGACAGCACGTTGTTCCACTCCATGCCGGTGGAACTTCGTGAGGGCTACCAGCAGTCGATCGTCCGGGCCGCTGCACCCGGCGCCTCCTACTTCGTGCTGGTGTTCGACAAGGGGACGATGGGTGATACCGGGCCGGCCAATCCGGTCACCGAGGCCGAATTGCGCGAGGTCGTCGGTAAGTACTGGGTGATCGACGATGTCCGGCCGGCCCGCATCCACGCCCACGTGCCTGCCGAATTCGCCACCTTCGCCGATTTCGCCGGGATGGACATCCGTGACGAGGGCAATGACCGCAAGTCGGTGGCGGCCTGGTTGCTTCAGGCGCACCTGGGGTAGTTGCCGGTTGACCTGCGCCCGCCGGCGACACTCGGTCCGCGAAGGCTCCCCCCACTAGGTGTGTTGCCCGCCATAAGGCAGGATGGAGAGGCCGTCCAGGGGTAACCCGGGTGGCTCTCTACATGCGAGGAGTGCCGAGGAGACCGATGGCGGATCCGAATATCGCCGGCGAGGGCGCAGCACCCATTCGTCCCTTCTACACGAGGGTTCTGCTGAAGCTTGGCGGAGAGATGTTCGGCGGTGGCCAGGTCGGCCTCGACCCCGACGTCGTGCACCAGGTTGCCCGCCAGATCGCCGCAGTGGTGCGCAGCGGCGTCCAGGTCGCGGTCGTGATCGGCGGCGGCAACTTCTTCCGTGGCGCCCAACTGCAGCAGCGCGGCATGGAACGCACGCGCAGCGACTACATGGGCATGCTCGGAACCGTGATGAACAGCCTTGCGCTGCAGGACTTCCTGCAGAAAGAGGGCATCGATACCCGCGTGCAGACCGCCATCACCATGGGGCAGGTCGCCGAGCCGTACATCCCGTTGCGGGCCGTGCGGCACCTGGAAAAGGGCCGCGTCGTCATCTTCGGTGCCGGCATGGGCCTCCCGTACTTCTCCACTGACACCACCGCCGCGCAGCGGGCTCTGGAAATCGGGGCCGAGGTGGTGCTGATGGCCAAGGCCGTCGACGGCGTCTACACCGCCGACCCGCGCGAGGATCCGAACGCCGAGCTTCTCACCGAGGTCAGCCATCGCGAGGTCATCGATCGCGGCCTGCGGGTCGCCGATGCCACCGCCTTCAGTTTGTGCATGGACAACCGGATGCCGATGCTGGTGTTCAACCTGCTCACCGAAGGCAATATCGCCCGCGCGGTGGCGGGTGAGAAGATCGGAACACTGGTCACCACCTGAACGGGAAACGGGAGAAGCCGACGTGATCGACGAAACTCTCTTCGACGCTGAAGAGAAGATGGAAAAGGCCGTGAGTGTGGCCCGTGACGACCTGTCCGCCATTCGGACCGGCCGGGCCAATCCGGGCATGTTCTCCCGCATCAATATCGACTACTACGGGTCGATGACGCCGATCACGCAGATGGCGAGCATCAACGTCCCCGAGGCGCGCATGGTCGTCATCAAGCCCTACGAGGCGGGACAGCTCAAGCCGATCGAGGACGCGATCCGCAACTCCGACCTCGGGGTCAACCCGACCAACGACGGCAGCATCATCCGGATCTCCATCCCGCAGCTCACTGAGGAACGCCGCCGCGACCTGGTCAAACAGGCCAAGTCCAAGGGCGAGGACGCCAAGGTGTCGGTGCGCAACATCCGCCGCAAGGCCATGGAGGAGCTCAGCCGGATCAAGAAGGACGGCGAGGCCGGCGAGGACGAGGTCGGGCGGGCCGAGAAGGACCTCGACAAGTCCACCCACACCTACACCAGCCAGATCGATGACCTGGTCAAGCACAAGGAAGGCGAACTGCTGGAGGTCTAGAGGCCGATCAGCAAATACCTTTCGTGACAAACGCACCGGTCGGAGAACCGCAGAAAAAACAGTCCCGGGCCGGCCGTAACCTTCCGGCCGCCATCGCCGTCGGCGCCGTCCTCGGCGCCATGGCGATCGGTACGCTCCTGTTCGCGCCGATGTGGTGGCTGCCGTTGCTCGCGGTGGCCATCGCCATCGCCACTCACGAGGTGATCCGGCGGCTGAGCGAACAGGGTTACGCGCTGCCCACCGTCCCGCTGTTACTCGGTGGTCAGGCGATGATCTGGCTGACCTGGCCGTTCGGCGCGCTCGGACTGCTGGGCGCCTACGGCGGGACGATCGTCGTCTGCATGGTGTGGCGTCTGGTCGGTCAGGGGCTGGACCAGCAACCGGTGAATTACCTGCGCGATATCGCCGCGACGGTCCTGCTTGCCACGTGGGTGCCGTTGTTCGCGGCGTTCACCGCGCTACTCATCTTCGCCGATCACGGCGGAGTCCGGGTGTTCATCATCATCGTGACGGTCGTCTTCGCCGACATCGGTGGCTATGTCGCTGGCGTCCTGTTCGGCAAGCATCTGCTGGCGCCGGCGATCAGCCCCAAGAAGTCCTGGGAGGGTCTCGGCGGTTCGCTGTTGTTCGGTATCGCCGCCGCCGTTTTTTCGGTGGTATTTCTGCTGGACAAGCCCGCGTGGGTGGGCGCGCCGCTGGGCTTGCTGCTGGTCATCACCGGCGTGCTCGGCGACCTGGTCGAATCGCAGATCAAGCGTGACCTCGGGATCAAGGACATGGGCACGCTGCTGCCCGGTCACGGTGGAATCATGGATCGCATCGACGCGATGTTGCCCGCGGCCGTCGTCGGCTGGATTGTGCTGACCCTGCTGGCGTGAGGCGCGGAAGCCGCGCGTCACGACGCGCGGCCGACCATCGCCTACCGGGATGGTTGCGACGCCGGCGCGTAGACGTACCGGCTGGTGGGGACCGAGTCCAGGTTGGTGTGTGCTCCGAACCGGGTCACACTCTCGATCATCAGACCGAGGCGTCGCTGCAACTCGGCATCGTCGCCGCCGCTGCCGTAGAAAGCGTGCGGGTCGGTCATGGCCGACATCGGGAACAGCTCCTCGACCAGGGCGTCGACCCGCTCCTCACCGAGAACCGTGCGCAGCACCCGGTTCTGCACGTAGCCGAAGTTCGCCTGCGTCTCGATGGCCACCGTGGTGTGCTGTCCCTGCCAGCGGTGCAGCCACTCTTGGGGGGTGAGGTCGGCGGGGATTCGCAGGAATCCGATCTGGGCGAGCGCCGGGGTGCGTTGCCCATCGGCGACCGGCGGTGGCACCAACCGCACCGTTTCCTCGACCTCCCACCCCACGCAGTGATCGGCGACCCCGGACAGCAGTTCGGAGATCGCGGTCGGCTCGGCCTCGGTCCAGATGCTGACCACCGCGTTCACCGGAGTGTCGAACGCCGTGATGCGCAGCTGTGTGGGGGCGACATCGGCATCGTCCACATTGACCTGCAGACGGCTGGCGCCGGCTGCGTGGATCGCCTCGCGCAGCTGCGGTGCATGCAGCACCCGATCGAGATCCGAGCCCCACAGCGCGTACATGAACTTCATGGCTTGTCCCTCTTTCGAATTGTCGGTCATGCGATCGCCTCGTCGAGCTCGATCGCCAGGATGGCGCCCGATCGCGGGGTGCCGGTGTCCGTCGGTGCCACCGACGTCGAGGCGCAGATGTAGAGCGTGCGACCCTGCGTCCCGCCGAGCTGGCAGGCCACCGGGTACCAGTTGCCGGTGCCGATGACATGGGTCTGTTCGCCGGTCCGGTCAACGCGGACAACGGCATTGGAGTTGGGCGAGGCGAACCACACCGCACCGCTGGGGTCGGCACAGATCCCGTCGGGAACCCTCCGTCCGAGGTCGGCGAACACCTGTTGGTCGGACAGGGTGCCGTCGGGATCCCGGCGAAAGCTGGTGAGCCGGCGGGCCAGTGACTCGGCGAGGATGAGCCGGGTTCCGCCGTCGGCCAAGGCCATGCCGTTGGGCACCAGCACGTCACCGGAGACCACCTGAACCGCGCCGTCCACGTCCACCCTGATGAGTTTCGTCGGGGTGGGGGAGCCCCCTTCGTAGTAGTCGAAGCCGATGTCGCCGATGTAGGCCCGGCCGGCATCGTCGACCAACATGTCATTGCTCGGTCCGCGGTGATACGGCGACAGATCGGCCACCGTCGTGGTGGTCTGACCGTCATAACGCAACAGTTTCCGGTTCAGCATGGACACCACCAGCAGATCGCCGTCAGGCGTCCAACCGAGGCCCGACGGCCGGCCGGCGACATCGAGTACCGGCTCGCACGCCTGCCCGGGCACCAGCCGGAACACGGTGCCTGCGTGCTGGTCGGAGAACCACAGCGCGCCGTCGTGCCAGCGCGGGCACTCCGGGAAGGTCAGGCCCTCGGCAACGGCCCGAGGGCCGTCCGCGATCACTTGATCACCGATTCACGGATGGCCTCGCCGAGAATTGCTATGCCCCTTCGCATTTCCTCGTCATCGACGTGGCTGTAGGCCAGCCGCAGATATCCTGCCCCGTCGGAAGCGGCGCTGTCGATCATGAACCGCTCGCCCGGGCGGAAAGCCACGCCGCCCTCGGCGGAGCGGCGTCGAACCTCGCGCCAGTCGACCTGATCGGACAGCTTGAGCCACAGGTAGAAGCCGCCCTCGGGGACTGAGAACGTCACCCAGGAACCGCAGTGTTCCCGAACCGCGGCCACCGCGACATCGAGCTTGCGCCGGTACACGTCGTTGGCGCGGTCGATCTGCTTGTCGAAGTCACCGGATGCGACGAACCGCGCCAAGGCCCGGCAGGTCCACAGGCTCGGGCCCAAGTCCTGCCGTACCGAACCCAATCCGGTGATCAGGTCCTGCGGTCCGGTCATCCACCCGATTCGCAGCGCAGGTGCCACGGTCTTGCTGAAGCCGTGTGACTGCATCACCCTGCCGGTGGTGTCCATCGACAGCAGCGTGGGAATCGGCTCGCCGTGGTAGCGCAGGTCGCCGTAGATGTTGTCCTCGATGATCAGGAAGTCGTACTCCTGCGCCAGCTCCAGGATGCGTCGGCGTCGCGGTTCCGACGTCGAAACGCAGGTCGGGAGCTGGAAGGTGGCGACGATGTACAGCAGCTTCGGGACCACCCCCGCGGCGGCCATTTCCGCCAGACGCGATTCCAGCGCGTCGGGATCGAGGCCGTCCGCGTCGATTGCCACGGGCCGAATGTCGGCGCCGCGCATTTTCGCGTACCGCAGCGCGTAGGGGAATGTTGCGGCCTCGACCAGCACGCCGTCGCCGGGGTTGACCAGCGCGTTGATCGCCAGGGCAATGGCCTGCACCGAACCGGAGGTGATGATCAGGTTGTCCGGGCCCAGGTCGGTGCGCGCATTGCGCTCACCCAGCCACCGCGCCAGTTCGCGGCGCAGGTGCAGACTGCCCAGGACCAGCTCGGTATAGCCGGTATTGCCGTACACGATCTGGTCGCCGGGTCCGTCGACGTCCAGCGACACGTACTCCAGTGCGCGCGCTCCGTCGTGGGCGAGGACGTCGCTGTGCAGGTGATCAAGCGTGCCAATCGGGAACGTCTCTGCGGACGGAATCCCTTGGTCGAAGTTGAAGGTGACCGGTACCGGGTCCTGCGGGGGCACGAAGGGTGCCACGCGCGCGATATCGGATAAGAACTTCTGAACGTCGACCACGGCGCACGGCTCCTTCGTGTTTGTTCGATGCCACATTTACAGTTGGCTGCGATGAGTGAGGCTGTCGAGGTTCCCGGAAAGCGTCCTGCGGTGCAGCGACGCAGTCAGGTGACGGCTTCCCGGGTGCTCGATGCCGCGCTGGAAATCCTGGCCGAGTCGGGGGCGCAGGGCTTGACCATCGCCGCGGTCAGTGAGCGCTCCGGAGTCTCCAACGGCGCCATCTACCATCGCTTCGCCGACCGTCGACAGCTCCTGGTCGAAGCCCATGCCAGGTTTTTGAACCGGCTCAGCGAATCCAGCGAATACCGTTCGGCGCCTTGGTATCCAGCCACGGACAGGCAGGTGTTCGTATCGGGCTTCGTGGCCATGTTCTTGAGCGCTGTCGCGGACAATCGTGCTCTGCTCTTCGTCTTCGTCAGTCTCGGCCGGGCGGATCCGGACATGTGGGCGGACGGAGTCGAGTGGAGCCGGTCCTTGGCGCGGGATTTCGGCCGGGTGCTCACGGAGCGATTCGGGTGCAGCGCCGCCGCTGCCGACACCGCATTCCGGATGGTGTACTCCTACGCGTTTCTGCCGGCTGTGTTCGGCAGTGACGAAATTACTTCGGTTGCAATGGACTCGGCCGTCCGTGCCGAACATCTGGCGACCGCCGTGGAGGCTGTCTTGGAACGGCACTGATTGACCCTCTCGTGCACTCTCGCATCAAAACAGAGCGCTCACTCTGGTTTTAGAACACGTTACAACTCGGCGGTGTTCACGCGCAATGACGGTGCTGGGATACTGGACGTGTTATGTCTGCTGAAAGTAAGCCGTTACCGCTGGTCTTCGACGCCCCGCGACGTGCCATGCCGCCGCGGCACCTTGCCGACCTCGACCAGGACGGCCGGGCCGAGGCGGTCGCCGAGCTGGGGTTGCCGAAGTTCCGCGGCAAGCAGCTGGCCAACCAGTACTACGGCCGACTCATCGCCGACCCGCAGCAGATGACCGATCTGCCGGCCGCGGTGCGCGACCAGGTGGCCGAGGCCCTGTTCCCGACGCTGATCGATCCGGTGAAGCAGATCCAGTGCGATGCGGGGGAGACCCGCAAGACCCTGTGGCGTGCGGTTGACGGCACGACCTTCGAGTCCGTGCTGATGCGCTACCCGCAGCGCAACACCGTGTGCATCTCCTCGCAGGCCGGCTGCGGCATGGCCTGCCCGTTCTGCGCGACCGGCCAGGGCGGCCTCAAGCGCAACCTGTCCACCGCCGAGATTCTGGAGCAGGTCCGGTCGGCGTCGTCGGCCATGCGCTTGGAGCATGACGGTCGGTTGTCGAACATCGTGTTCATGGGCATGGGGGAGCCCCTGGCCAACTACAACCGGGTGCTGGCCGCGGTGCGGCGCATCATCGCCCCGCCGCCGAACGGCTTCGGCATCAGCGCCCGGTCGGTGACGGTGTCGACGGTGGGCCTCGCCCCGGCCATCCGGAAACTGGCCGACGAGCGCCTCGGTGTCACACTGGCCGTGTCCCTGCACACCCCCGACGACGAACTGCGCGACACCCTGGTTCCGGTGAACAACCGGTGGAGCGTCGACGAGGTCCTCGATGCCGCGCGCTATTACGCCGACGTCACCGGCCGGCGGGTGTCCATCGAGTACGCGCTGATTCGTGACATCAACGACCAGCCTTGGCGCGCGGACCTTTTGGGGAAAAAGCTGCACAGCAAGCTGGGGCAGTTGGTGCATGTGAACCTGATTCCGCTCAACCCCACGCCGGGCAGCAAGTGGGATGCCAGCCCCAAGCCGGTCGAGCGGGAGTTCGTCAAGCGGGTCCAGGCCAAGGGAGTGTCGTGCACAGTGCGTGATACCCGGGGCCGGGAAATCGCCGCGGCCTGTGGCCAGTTGGCTGCCGAGGGCTAGTTATTGCGCCGAGACTGCGCCCAGATCGCGTTTTTGCGGAAAATGGCGATCTGTACGCAGTTTCGGTGGGCTGTAGGCAGTCTCGGGCGCTGGCCTAACCCGGCGGGTTGGTGAACCAGAGATTCTCCTCGCGCAAGCTGCGGCTGCGCCAGCCGTCGGGCGTGCGCGCCAGCTCATGGTGGTAGTAGCCGCCGCACGCGCTGATCTGGGCCATCCCCGGCAGCTGCATGGGGTTGTAGAACATCGCCCGTACCGTCGCGGTGTCGCCGTCGGTTTCGAGGATCTCGATGTTGGTGATGTAGTGCATGCTCCACGGGATCACCCCGAAGTTCGCGGCGAACCAGTCGACGACTTCGTCGCGGCTGCCCACGGTGGCGCCTGCCGACGAGTAGTCGATGTGGGCGTCCTCGGTGAACACCGAGCGGTACAGCTCCCAGTCCTTGGAATCGACGGCCCGGGCGTACCGGTACAGCAGGGCCGAGATGTCGGAGTACTCACTCACTCGGGCATCCCGATGGTCTTCGACTCGAAGTACTCCTTGAAGCCTTCCTCGCCGTTGCGCCGACCCAGACCGCTCTGCTTGGAACCGCCGAACGGGCTGTTGATGCCGAAGTGGCTGCGGCTGTTGATGGTGACGTTGCCGGTCCGGATGCGCCGCGCGACGGCGAATGCCCGGTCCACATCTCCGGACGAAACCTCCCCGGACAGGCCGTAGATGGAGTTGTTGGCGATGGCGACCGCTTCGTCGTCGGAGTCGTAGGGCGTGACCGTCAGCACCGGTCCGAAGATCTCCTCCTGCGCGACCTGTGAATCGGGGTCGACGTCGGCGAGCAGGGTGGGCTGGGTGTAGTAGCCGGTGGGCAGGTTCTCCGGAACACCGCCGCCGGTGACCAGCCGGGCGCCGGAATCGATGCCGGATTTGATGAGCCCGAGCACCTTCTCGCGCTGGGTGGCGCTGATCTGCGGCCCCTGCATGATGCCCGGGGTCCACGGATCCCCGACCGGGAAGTTCTCCATCGCGCCCTTGAGGAGCGCGATGCCCTCGTCGTACCGGCTGCGGGGGAGCAGGATTCGGCTGGGCAGGATGCACGACTGCCCGCTCATGACGCAGGCCATCATCGCCGCGATCGGCAGGGCCGAGTTGAAGTCGGCATCGTCGAGCACGATGTGGGCGGACTTGCCTCCCAGTTCGAGCATGGTCTTCTTGACTGTGGAGGCGCCGGCGGCCAGTATGGCGCGCCCGGTCGCGGTCGACCCGGTGAAGGTGATCATGTCGACCCGCGGGTCCGCCGACAGTGCGGCGCCGACTTCGTTGGCATTGGACACGACGACGTTGAACACGCCGGCCGGGATGTCGGTGTGTTCGGCGACGATGCGGCCCAACTCGGTACCCGACCACGGGGTGAGCTGCGCGGGCTTGAGGACGACGGTGTTACCGGCCATCAGCGCCGGCACCGTCTCGGCGATGTTGAGGTAGAACGGCACATTCCACGGGGTGATCGCACCGACCACACCGACCGGCTCATAGGCGATCTTGCGGCGCGCCGGCCCGAGCTGGGTCTGGTGCACGCCGTTGTCGACGACGTAGTCGAAGTTCTTCCCGTGCTCAGCCCAGTGCTTGACCTCGCCGATCGGGTCCTCGATCTGCGAGCCCGTGACGGTCACCGGACAGCCGACCTCGGTGATCAGCACCCGGCGCAGCCGCTCCTTCTCGGCCTCCAGCGCGTCGTGCAGCTGCATCAGGCAGTGGTAGCGGAACTCGACGTCGCGGCTCCAGTCGGTTTCGTCGAATGCGCGGCGCGCGGCTCCCACTGCACGCTCGATGTCGGGCACCGTGCCGTCGGTCGCCTGGCCGGCCACCTGTTCGCTGGCGGGGTGGACAACGTCGAATTTCGCACCGCTGCCGGTGTATTGGAGCTCACCGTCGATGAGCATCCGCTCGTCACCGGCGAGCACGCCGGTGTCGCTCTGCACCTGAGTCATAGGAGACAGCTTTACAAAAATTGCGTGCCGTGTCACCCCTTTGAAGAAAGGATTGACCGATCGATAAGTCTCTGCGATCGTAGAGTCTTGTGGGCGCGAGGGCAGGAGGTGCGGAAGGTGAAGAGCGGAAGAGGGGTCAGTTTGCGTCGGGCTGTTTGATCCCGACGGCGTGACGTAGCTGTGCCAGGAATTGATCGCCGTCATCGCTGCGCACGACGTAGTGCGAGACTGCGACCCGGATCGCGGTGGCAGCCTTGACCGGGGCATTGGTGCCCGACAGGAGTTTGAGCAGCCGCGCCCGCATGAGCGGCAAGACGTTGGCCAGCTGTGTGATGACGACTTCGGGCTCGATGTCGATGAGCCGGACCCCGGAATACGACTGCTGGTACTGCACGATGAAACGCAGTGCGGCATCGAGTTTCTCATTGCCCCGCAGGCCAACGGTGGCGCGGCTCATGCCGTGGTCGAACATCTCACGCTCATAGGTGCCGAACGCGTCGAGAAGTTCCTGCTTGTCGGCGAACCAGCGGTAGAGCGTCGGCCGAGACACCCCGGCCTGCAGTGCCACCTCGGAAAGGCTCAGCTTGGTCTGGCCGCTGCGGGCCAGTACCTCGGCCGTTGCGACCAGGATTCGATGGCGCGTCGAGGTGTCTTCGGCTGATGTGCCCCGCTGCGCGGTTACAGGTTCATTCACGTCCAGGCCTTGGTTGATCGTGGTTCACCAAATGGTAGGACCATCACAGCAACTTCTTGAGTATTGCCACAGTCTCCAGGTCGGCCAAAGCTGTCACACCGCGTCTGGCGCCCTCCAGTGCGATGCCTTCGTCCTGCATGCCGCCGAGGCCCGCGGTGATGACGGGTGCGGCATACGCATAGATCGCACCGACGCGATAACGCTCCCACAACTCGTCGTGGTCGAGGGAGGGGCCGCCGGCCGCCGCCAGTGCGCGGCGGTACTCGTCGAGCAGGTCACGCTCGGCGGCCTGCCGGTCGGCCGTGGTCATGCAGGTGACCAGCGTGTACGCCAGCTCGCGGCCGGGATGGCCGCGGCGCACGGCCTGCCAGTCGAGCAGACCCGCCTCGCCGTTGCGGAAGAACAGATTGCCCGGATGTGCGTCACCGTGCATCACGGTATGCGGCGGGCGGTCCAGCAGCTGCGCCGCCGCGCGGTAGTTCTCGTCGATGAACCGGCCATCGGCCACCGGGATGTCGGTGTTCTCGGCCAGTCGTTTGGTCGACATCTTCAGTAGCGAGCCGGTCATCAACGAGGTGTGGTCACCCGACGCCGAGTACAGCCAGCCCAGCGGCCCGCTGCCGGTGCGGGCCGGCAGTTTGTCCCAGAATGCCGCGTGTACCCGGGCCAGCAGCTCAACCGTCATGGCGGCCCGGTCTCTGTCCAGCGGGTGCAGGGTGTCCGGGAACTCGCAGGCGCTCAGTGTCAGGTCCTCCAGCGCCAGCACGTACCGCCCGGTGAGGGCGTCGAAGGCCGCGCCGTAGGCGCGGGGAACTCCGGGCAGGCCGTCGGCCAGCTGTTGATAGAACCGAACCTCGGTGTGCCCCAGCCGGCCCAGCTCACCCATCATCCGGGTGGCGGCCGTTTCGGCGGGCATCTTGACGAACACCGATTCGGGTACCCCTGCTCCCGACAGCGCCAGCCGCGCGCGTGACGACGTGCCCGCATCGCCGCCGATCACCGACACCGATTCGACCCTGCGTCCGGTGAGCTCGGACAGGTAGGCCGCATCGAGATCGGCGATCCGGCGGGGCAGTGCCCGCATGCATCCGATCGCCGCATCGGTTGCGATACGTTGCACCCCGTGACCGATGTGCGCGGCCAGACCGGCGACGGGGACGAGGTGGCGGGCCGGTGTGAGCATTCGCCAAGTTTACAAATTTGCGACAAATTGTAAAGCGGTTTCGGGAAGGAGTGGTGATGGCGGGTCCGTTGGAGGGGTTTCGGGTCATCGAGTTGGGCGTCTGGGTGGCCGCACCGGCCGCCGGCGCACTCCTGGCTGACTGGGGCGCCGACGTCATCAAGATCGAGCCGCCGTCGGGCGACCCGGCGAGAACATTCGGCCGGATGCTCGGCCTGGATCCGGACCTGGGGGTGGCGGCCAACCCGCCGTTCGAGATGGACAACCGGTCCAAACGCAGCATCGTGCTCGACCTCGGTACCGCCGAGGGGCGGGATGCCGTAGGCGAATTGCTTTCCACCGCAGACGTTTTCCTGACCAACGTGCGGCCCGCCGCATTACGGCGGCTGGAACTCGACTTCGAGACCGTCGCGGCACGCAATCCGCGCCTGGTGTACGGGTTGATCACCGGATACGGACTGAGCGGACCCGAGGCGGACCGGGCCGCCTACGACGTCGCCGCCTTCTGGGCCCGCGCCGGGCTGGCCGACCTGCTCACCCGGCCCGGGGACACTCCGCCGTTTCAGCGCGGCGGGATGGGGGACCACTCCGCGGGGATGACGCTGGCGGCCGCGGTGTGTGCCGCGTTGCTCGCCCGAAACCGCACGGGGACTGGCCAATTGGTCAGCACCTCGCTGTACCGCCAAGGCGCCTACACCGTCAGCTTCGATCTCAACACGCTGCTGATGAGCGGTGAGCAGATCGCGATCGGCCAGCGTGAGGCGATGGCCAATCCGTGCATGAACAATTACACCGCCGGTGACGGGAGTCGGTTCTGGATCGTCGGGCTGCAGGGGGACCGGCACTGGCCCGCATTGTGTCGCGTGGTGGCCCGTGAAGATTGGCTGACCGACCCGCGTTTCGCCACGGCGCGTGATCGATACGTCAATGCCCGCGAGCTGATCGCCGATCTGGACGCCATCTTCGCCGAGCATCCGATGGAGCACTGGGCCACCCTGTTCGACGGTGAACCCGACTTCTTCTGGTCACCGATCAACAGTCTCGACGACGTGATCGCCGACGAACAGTTCCACGCCGCAGGTGGGATTGTCGAAGTCCCCGACGGGATTTCGACGGTGCCGATGGTGGCCAGCCCGGCCGACTTCTCGGCCACCCCGTGGCAGCCGCGCATGGTCGCCCCGGCGCTCGGCGCGCACACCGACGAGATCCTGGCCGAGCTGCGGGCGATCAGGATCGCTGAGCGTTGATTCCCGCGAGCAGTTGATCGAGCTGCTCGCGGGTGACCTTGCCTGCCGAGAAGGCGGCCATCCGCCCGATCGGCACCGATTCGAGCATCCGCAGCAGATTGCTGCCGAGTGCGGAATCGGCCGCTCCGAATGGCGAAGCGCTACCCAGCACCGTCAGAATCGTCTGCGCCGCCGCCGGGTCGGCGAGCAGCTCGCCCAGCGTTGAATCGCGGGTGAACGGCTGTGTCGGTTCATCGCCGGCCAACGTCACCGTCGCCGTCAGCCGAAGATCCCGGCTCGATGCGCCGACCGACACCGCGTACTCGCCGGGCTCGACATCCCAGCGCCCGGCAGTCGTGCTCCAGTACGCGAGATCGCTTCGGCTGACCGGGATCTCGACGGCACATTGCTCGCCCGGCTCGACCGTCACCGCGGTGAAACCGGCCAGCCACCGGACAGGCCTGCCGACAGCGGAGCCGGGTAGCCCGGCATAGACCTGCACCACCTCACGGCCTGACCGGGTGCCGGTGTTGGCCACCGTCAGCCGCACGGACAGTCCATCGCCGACGGCGTTGACCTCGAGGCCGGAGTAGTCGAACCGGGTGTAGGACAGGCCGTGGCCGAATGGGAACGCCACCGGCATGTCCCGCGTGTCATACCAGCGGTAGCCGACGAACATCCGCTCGCCGTAGACCGTATGGCCGGATTCCGACGGAAAGTTGAGGTAGGCAGGAGAATCCCGCAGCCGCAACGGCACGGTCTCGGCCAGCCGACCCGACGGGTTGACGACGCCGAACAGCACATCCGCCAGCGCGCCACCTCCGGCCTGCCCGAGCAGGGCACCGTCCACGACGGCCGGGGCCAGGCCGGCAACGGCGTCGAGGCGTACCACGCCGCCGTGGGACAGCACCACCACGGTGCGGGGCTGGGCCTCGACGACGGCGCGTAGCAGGTCGAGCTGAGCGGCGGGCAGATCGATGTGCTCGCGGTCGTAGCCCTCGGACTCCTCTTCGGAGGTGAGGCCGAGGAATACGATCGCGGTTTCGGCGGATTCGGCGGCGGTGACCGCGGCTGCGATGTCGCTTCCCGCACAATGGCTCACCGGGTGATCGCCTGCGAGCCTGCGGATCTCGTCCAGCGGGATGTCGAGGCGCGTCGGATTCACATGAGAACTGCCGCCACCCTGATATCTCGGCTCCTGGGCGAATCCGCCGATGACCGCCAGCGGTGACGGCGCCAGCGGCAGCAGATCACCGTCGTTCTTCAATAGCACGATGGCCCGCTGTGCCGCCTCGCGTGCCAGCTTGTGATGTGCATCGATATCGACCGCACTGAATGACGCTGCGGTGGTGCCTGTTTCGGTGACCCGCTGGGTCAGTCGAGCGACGCGCCCCGCGGCGCGCGCGACGACAGCCGGGTCCAGCTGCCCGGCGCGTACCGCGTTCACCACCTCAGCGTCGGAGACACCGCCGCTCGTCGGCATCTCCAGGTCCAGGCCCGCGGCCACGGCCGCGACCCGGTCCGCCACCGCGCCCCAGTCGCTGACCACCACGCCGTCGAAACCCCATTCGTCGCGCAGCACCGTGGTCAGCAGCCAGGCGTTCTCCGACGCGTAGACCCCGTTGATCCGGTTGTAGGAACACATCACGGTCCAGGGCTCGGCCTGGCGCACCACGATCTCGAATGTCCGCAGGTAGATCTCACGCAACGTGCGGATGTCGACGTCCGAGCTGGCCCGCATCCGGTCCTGCTCGGCGTTGTTCACCGCGAAATGCTTGAGCGATGCACCGACACCGCGGCTCTGCACCCCGCGCACCCACGCCGCGCCCAGCGCCCCCGAGAGCAGCGGATCCTCCGAGTAGTACTCGAAATTGCGCCCGCACCGCGGGTCACGCTTGATGTTGACTCCCGGCCCGAGCAGCACATGCACGCCGAGCGCGCGGCTTTCGTCGCCCAGCGCCCGGCCGACCCGCTCCACCAATTCGGGGTCCCAGGTCTGGCTGAGTCCGACCGCTGGGGGAAAGCAAGTTGCCGGCTCACTGCCGGAGAGGCCCAGATGGTCTGTGGCGCTGCCGGATTGCCTGCGTACCCCGTGCGGGCCATCGGTCAGCACAATCGCGGGTACGGGGCCGATCGCCTTGGTGGTCCAGAAGCTGGCGCCGCTGCCCAGCGCGGCCTGTTCGGTCAGGTCAAGCCCGACGATGGGATCAGCTGAGTCGGTCACCGAGCCCAGGGTAGCGCCGGCTGTGAAATGCCCTGGTCAGTGCTGATGTTTCCCTCTGGCGGCATGGCGTAACTGCGCGAGAAATTCATCGGCGTCATCGCTGCGCACCAGGTAGTGGCAGACCGCCACCCGCACCGCGGTGGCCGCGGCGATGTCGGCATCCGGCCCGGAAGTCAGCCGTTGCAGACGCTCCCGCATCAGCGGGATCACCTGGGCGAGCCGCTTGATGACATGTTCGGGTTCGATATCGACCATGCGCAGTCCGGGGTAGGACTGCTGATATTCGACGACCGTGCGCAACGCGGCGTCCAGGTGTTCGTCCTCGGGAAGGTCCTCGGAGGCCTTCGCCACGGCTTGTTCGTAGTGCTTGCGCTCCCACACCACGAATGCGTCGAGCAGTTCCTGTTTGGACGCGAACCAGCGGTACAGCGTGGGCCGGGAAACCCCGGCCTGCGAGGCGACCTCGGACAGGCTGAGCTTGGTCATCCCGTTGGCCCCGAGTACCTCGGCGGTGGCGGCCAGGATTCGCCCGCGGGTGCTGCTGTCGTCGTCGATGGACGATGTTTCCGCCATACCCACAGCTTTACAAACTATCGGCGAACTGTCACGCTGATTCGCGGCGCGACACCGTCGTCGGACGCCCGTGCAGGAGGGAACACCGTGACAGTTGCCAGCTCACCGCAGGCACGCGAATACAGCCCATTCGACATCACGTCGCACGATTTCTGGAGCCGGTCATTCGCCGAGCGTGACGAGACATTCGCGCAGTTGCGCGCCGGTGCGGGCCTGAGCTGGCATCAGCCGCTGTCGACGATGTTCGACGTCGAAGAGCCCGGATTCTGGGCGGTGACGCGCCGAGCCGACATCCAGTTCGTCAGCCAGCATCCTGAGCTGTTCACCTCGACCCAGGGTGTCGCGCTGGACCCGATGCCGGCCGACGTGCAGAAGTTCGCCACCTTCTTCCTGATGATGGATCCGCCTGAGCACACCACGTACCGGCGTCTGATCAGCTCGGCGTTCACCCCGCGCAATGTGCGCAAGATCGAGGAGCAGATTCAGCGCAACGCCGTCGCCGTCGTTGACGATCTGATCGGCGCAGGCGACGTCGACTTTGTCGAGGCGTGCTCGGCGCAGCTGCCGATGCGGACGATCTCCGACATGCTCGGTGTGCCCACCGCCGATCAGCCCGCGCTGGCCAAGGCCGCCGAGAAGCTGTTCAGCATGAGCGATGACGAGTACTCCTCGCTCGAAGAACGCGCCATGGCCACCATCAACGAGATCATGCTGATCTCGAGCACGGGGGTGGAGCTGGCCAAGTTCCGGCGGGCCAATCCCGGTGACGACCTGATGACCAGCATCGTCAACGCCGAGGTCGACGGGCACCGGCTGACCGACGAGGAGATCGGCGCGTTCCTGATCCTGCTGGCCTCGGCGGGCAACGACACCACCAAGCAGACCACCACTCACGCGATGATGGCGCTGGCGGCCAATCCGGACCAGAAGGATTGGCTGTTGGAGGATTTCGACAACCGGATCGGTCTTGCCACAGAGGAATTCGTGCGGTGGGCCACACCGGTGATCCAGTTCGCCCGGCATGCCACCGAGGACGTCGAGCTGGCCGGCCAGCAGATCAGGGCGGGTGACAAGGTGGGGCTGTTCTACTGCTCGGGCAACCGGGACGAGTCGGTGTTCACCGACCCGCAGCGTTTCGACCTGAGCCGCTCACCCAATCCGCAGGTCGGGTTCGGCGGTGGTGGTCCGCACTTCTGTCTGGGCAACCAGCTGGCCAAGACCGAGTTGCGACACCTGTTCCGCGAGTTGTTGACCCGGCTGAAGACCGTCGAATTCGGTGAGCCCGAACTGCTGTACAGCAGTTTCGTGCACGGCATCAAGCGCGTGCCCGCGCACGTCGGGTAGATCAGGAGTCGAATCCCAAACCAACCGCATCAAGGGTGCGCAGCAGGGCATTACGCCGGCCTTGATTGTGATCCGCTCGATTCAGCGCCCATCGGGTGGCGTTGATGCCAATCGAGGTCAGCGGTTCTGGCGGGAAGGGCAGTGGTTTGCGGCGCACCATCTTCAACGCGGTTCGGGCAGTGCACCGACCGTCAAGGTGATCGAGCATGACTTCGGCGGCGAAACGGGTTGCCCCCACCCCCAAGCCGGTGAAACCGGCCGCGTAGGCAACCCGCCCTCGGCGGGCGAGGCCGTGAAACGCCGCGAACTGCGTGCACGTGTCGATGGCCCCGGCCCAGCGGTGACTGAAGCGAATGCCCTCCAGTTGTGGATAGGTCGCGAGGAAGTGCGATGCGAGCGTGCGATAGGACTCGGGTCTGTCCTCGTAGCCGGCGCGAACGTGACGACCACTGTGATAGATGGCGTCATAGCCGCCGTAGAGGATTCTGTTGTCTTGGGTCAGCCTCGAATAGTGGAATTGATTGGCCAGATCACCGACGCCCTGGCGGTTGTGCCATCCGATCGAGTCCATCTGGGCCGTCGAGAGGGGTTCGGTCATCAACACGTAGTCGTAGACCGGCACGGTGCGCAGCCGGTTGCGGCGCAGCAGTGACGGGAACACGTTCGTGGCCAACGCGACTCGATCCGTGGTGACCGTGGTGCGCGGTGTGTGTACGCATACGGCGGTCGGGTTGTCGGTGTCGACTTTCTGCACCGGTGAGTGCTCGAAGACCTCGACGCCGAGTTCGGCGGCGACCCGCGCGAGTTCACGGGCGAGCCGGCCCGGATGCACGAGGGCGCAACCTTCTCGGTGCCACTCTGCGGCCAGATACAGCGGGCTGTTCACCTGTGCTCGGGTCTGTTCGCGGTCGAGGCGGAGCTGCGGATCCAGCCAGTCGATCTGATGCTGGTCGACTGCGACGCTGAGGGAACCCGGCATCTCCCACTGGCATTCGATGCCAAGCTCACCGATGTCGGCCTCCATGGCTGCGAGGTTCTCCATGCCCAGCCGTTCCAGCTGTTCGTACTCGCCGGGCCAGCGCGTCTGACCGTTGCTCTCGCCATGGGTGAGGCTGGCCTCGCAGAATCCGCCGTTGCGACCCGATGCCGCCCAGCCCGCGGTTTCGGCCTCCAGCAGCACCACGCGGGCACTCGGGTTGCGCCGCTTGGCCAAAACCGCGGTCCACAGCCCGAGGTAGCCGCCGCCGACGACGGTCAGATCGGCGGAGGTGGATGACGTCAACGTCGGATACGCGGTGTCATCGTCGGTGTCGTCGAGCCAGAACACCGACGCGACACTGTCTGCCAGCGCGGCGCTGACCACGCGGGCATCAGGAGCGTGGCGCTCGTATGCGGTCGAGTGTGTGGTGGGCATTGATTTCTCCTGTTCCTCGGTTCGGCGGCAGAGTTCGATCGGTGGCAGCGACATGCCTAGCGCTGCGCGGCCCAAAAGTTCGGCGGTGTCGTCAAATTCGGGACATCGCTGCGATCGGTCTGCTCGATCAGACGGTGACGTAGACCTTGCGCAGTCGTTCGGTCACCGTCCACACCGTGCGTGCACCCGCGGCTAGTCGGGCGACGTCGCCTATCTGCAGGTGAAGTGGGGCGGTGCCGTCGTCGAATTCGACGACGGCACGTCCAGCCAGAACAACGAACACCTCTTCTGCCTCAACGTCGCGCATCGTGCCTTCGGTCATCTCCCACACGCCGATCTCGAGCTCGCCGAGCGTCCCGAGTTCGGCGCTGCCCGTTTGGGGCCGGCCAAGAACCAGTTGATCGGTCGGGACGTCGGTCAGTTCGAGCGCGATCGTGCCCGCCGTGACCGAGCAATTGGATCCGAGGGCGGTCATGTGTTCGCCAGGCCCGGTGCCTGCGGTCGGTTCATCATCTGATCTCTCCTCGTTCTTGTTGCTCCGGGGGCAGTGCGGTCGTTCGGCGAGTGCCTGGTCCTGCGTGGTGCAGCTGATCGCGAAGCATGTTGTGTACCAAGGATTTAGTCTGCACGACACCGATCAGGTCGCGGCGTGGCAGTGTGTAAGGTTCGGCATCCGAGGTCTTACACTTTGTTGCCGGAAGTGGCTATCCTGCAGGGTATTTCACCCTGTCCGGTCTTCGGTCGAGCTTGTCGGATGCCACGGCTGTAGGTCAGACGGCGGACTTGGCGGTGAGGCCGAGCAACAGATCGGCCATCTGAAGGATGGCATGTGTGGCCCGCTCGGGCGGCCACTGCTCAGGATCCTCTGTAGTGGCGAAGTAGAAGCCTCGGATGGCCAGGTAAATGGCGTCGGCAATCGCGTCGGGGTCCGAGTCCGCCGGTGCCAGCTCCTGCACATCGGTGCGAATGAGTTCGTGGTGTTCGGCGGCGTCGTTGCGCAGCAATTCCGAAGCGCCGTCGCTCGACGCGCGTGACACCAGGTCGAGCCAAATCTGGCGGGCGGCCCGATCATTGTGCAATGTCGTGGTCGACCACCGAATTTGTTCCCGCAGTCTCGATCGCGGGTCGTCTTGCGCCCCGGCGATCGCCTCGGCCTGCTCACGTCGCCAGGCGGACAGTTCGTAGCGGACGGCGTTCAGCAGAAGGTCCGCCCGAGACTTGATGTAGTTGGTCACCACGGTGGTCGAACCGCCGAGCTCGGCGGCCACCGCGCGGATAGTCACGCCGGCGGGGCGCTCGCGTGCGGCGACCCGCAAGGTGGCCTCGGCGATCTGATCCAGGCGCGCAGCAGCATCGACTTCGATCGGCATGTGCGCTACCTCCCTGTCCCTTGACGAAGTGACGTGCGTTACGCCACACTATCGTACGCCGTTGTACAACAACGTTGTGTCACAGTGTTGCAGGAAACTCCGCTGACGCAACGTCGGGCCCGTGTTCTGTTGCGCCCGTTCGAAACTCGGAGAGGAGGCGTGCATCGGTGAATGCCTCGATTTCCCTGCGTTGGGTGGTCAAGCGCGTGATCGCGCTGGTCGTGACCCTGGCCGTGGGCAGTGTGCTCGTCTATGGCGCGATGTTCGTATCCCCAGGTGATCCGGCAACGCTGCTCGTCGGGGGTTCCAAGCCCAGTCCGGAGGCGTTGGCCGCGGCGCGAGCGGAGTTTCACCTCGACGAACCCTTCTTGCAGAGCTACGCCCGGTGGCTCGGTGGTGTGGTGCGCGGAGACTTCGGGGTGTCACTGATCAACCGTGCGCCGGTCGGCGAACTGGTTGCCAGCCGGCTGGGTACGACGGTCTTCCTGGTGGCCTATGCGGCCGTCTTCATCGTCATCGGTGGCGTGGTATTGGGAGTTCTGGCCGGCTGGCGTGGTGGGCGCACGGCGACGGCGATGACCAGTGTGACCACGGTCCTGATGGCCGCTCCGACGTTCGCCGTCGCGGTCATCCTGATCGCCGTGTTCGCCTCGGGATTGGGCTGGTTCCCGGTCTACGGGGGCGGGGCAGGGTTCCTGGACCAACTGTGGCACCTGACGCTGCCCGCTGCTTCGCTTGGATTCGCCTGGATTGCCTACGTCGCCAACATCACTCAGGAGGCCGTACGCCGGGAGATCACCTCTGAACACGTCGAGACGGCACGCAGTCGGGGCATCGCCGAGTCGGCGATCATCTGGCGGCACGTGGTGCGCAACGCATCGGGGCCGATCGTGGCGGTCAACGGGTTGTCGATCGCCGGGATCTTCGCGGCGACGTCGGTTGCCGAACAGGCCTTCGGGGTCAACGGCATCGGCTCCCTGCTGGTTCAGAGTGCAGCCCGGCAGGACATCGTGACCGTGCAAGCCGTCACCCTGATCATGATCGCCGCGTTCGTCGTGGTGAACACGCTGGTCGACATGTTGAGCGCGATGCTCGACCCGCGGCTGGCCGGGGGAGTTGCCGTATGAGCGCCATTCAACTCGCTCCGCGCCGGGTGCGTCGATCCGGTGACGGGTCGTTCACCTGGGTGACGTGGACATGTGTCGGCTTCTTGGCGATCGTCGTCGGCATGGCCGTCCTGGGGCCGTGGATCGCTCCGCATGGTGCGCTGCAGGTCGATGCACTGGACATTCACGCGCTGCCCAGTGCCAATCACCTTCTGGGCACGGATGACACGGGCCGCGACATCCTCAGCCGCATCATTGTCGGCGCCCGGCCGAGCCTGGTCGGGCCGGCCCTGGTGGTGCTCACCGCCGCCCTGGTGGGGACCCTGCTGGCAGTCATCGCAGCCTGGCGACGCGGCTGGGCCGATGCGCTCATCTCGCGAATCTTCGATCTACTGTTCGCTTTTCCCGGCCTGATTTTGGCCATCATCGCCGTGACCGTATTCGGCCGGGGGCTGCTGAGTCCGGTGCTCGCATTGGCAGTGGCCTACGTGCCCTACATCGGTCGGGTGGTGCGCGTCGCTGCATTGCGCGAAAGGTCACAGCCCTACGTCGCGGCCCTGCAGATCCAGGGGTTCTCACCGGTATGGATCTGTGTCCGACACGTCGTACCCAACCTGCTGCCCGTCGTGGTCGTGCAGACCAGCCTTGCGTTCGGCTACGCACTGCTGGACCTCGCGGCCATCTCCTACATCGGGCTGGGCGTGCAGCCACCCGATCCCGAATGGGGGCTCATGGTCGCCAACGGCCAATCCTCGATCCTGTCCGGATACCCACAGCAGTCCATCTTCGCGGGTTTGATCATCGTCGCAACCGTCGTGTGCGTGAACCTCGTGGGCACGCGGCTGGCGGCCCGAGTGGGGGGGCGATGATGACGTCGCTGTTGACAGTAGAGCGCTTGAAGGTGCAGGTGCCTACGCTCGATCGACCACTGCTGCGGGAGGTCTCGCTTCAGGTCGGTGTCGGCGAGGCAGTGGCGTTGGTCGGCGAATCGGGTTCGGGGAAGTCGCTCACCACCCGGGCGATACTGCGACTGCTTCCCCGAGGATCTGATGTCCAAGGTGTGATCGACTTCGACGGACTCGATGTGATGCAGTTGAGCGGCAAGGCATTGCGCCGCTGGCGCGCGACCGACGTCGGGATGATCTTCCAGGACCCCGAGGCGCACATCAATCCCGTGCGCACCGTGGGTGATTTCTTGTTGGAGGGCTTGGGTAATCGATTCGCCAACCGGCATGCGGCGTACAAACGCGCGATGGAAATGCTGCGGGAGGTGGGCATCAGTGATCCCGAGCAGCGCGCGCAACGACGGCCGCACGAACTGTCGGGCGGACTGTTGCAGCGGGTGATGATCGCATCGGTGCTACTCCGGCAGCCACGACTGTTGCTGGCCGACGAACCCACCACCGCACTCGACGTCACGACCCAGGCGGATGTCATGGCCATCATCGACGAACAACGTCATCAACGAGGGATGGCAATGCTTTTCATCACCCACGACCTGGATCTCGCCTCTGCGGTGTCCGATCGAATCGCGGTCATGTACGCCGGCGCCATCGTCGAACAGGCGCCGGCCGAAGCTCTGGTCGACACCCCGGCTCATCCCTACACCGCTGGCCTGTTGCGGTCGCGACCCGAGCTGGGCCGTGCGGGTGAGCTGCATCCCATCGCGGGGCGCCCCATCTCGGGAGCGGAGGTTGGGCAGGGCTGCGCGTTCGCGCCCCGATGTGCGGCGGCGATGGACGTCTGCCTGACCGAAGATCCTGAATTACGCCCTAGCGCAACTGGATCGGTGGCCTGCGAGTTGTGGCAGGATCGCCGAATCGCACACCCGACAGAGGTGTTGCATGTCTGAGCCGGTCTTGGCGATCAGCGCGCTGCGAAAGACGTTCACGGTCCGCAATGGCCGCAAGTCCGAGGACTTCGTGGCCGTGGACGACGTTAGTTTCAGCATCGACGAGGGCCGATCCCTGGCCGTCGTCGGAGAGAGCGGTTCTGGAAAATCGACGTGTGCCCGCATCGTCGTGGGACTGGAGACGCCGACGTCGGGATCGGTGATGGTCTGCGGCACAGCGGTCGACGACGACATGTCCCATGCCCGGCGTCGCGCGCTGGCCCGCAAGGTGCAGATGGTGTTCCAGGATCCTTACTCTTCGCTGGATCCGCGCCAGCGGATCGGGGATGCGTTGGAGGAAGTCATCCACCTGCATACCGACCTGAGTCGCTCCGCATCCGCTTCCCGAGCGCGAGAACTGCTGTCGCTGGTGGGCCTGGATGACCAGCGCTACGCCGATCATCCGCGCACGCTATCGGGTGGGCAGCGACAGCGGGTGGCGATTGCTCGCGCGCTGGCCCCCGGACCTCGTGTGCTCGTGCTCGACGAACCGGTTGCGGCACTGGACGTGTCGATTCAGGCGCAGATACTGCAGGTGCTGCAGGACGTGCGTGCAGCGACCGGTGTCGCGTTGCTGTTCATCACGCATGATCTCGCTGTCGCCGAATTCATGTGTGACGACGTCGTCGTCATGCGCTCGGGTCGAATCGTGGAGTCCGGCCCGATCCAAGACGTGCTGACGGCACCCCAGAATCCCTACACGCAGGCACTGCTGACGGCCGTGCCGCGGCGGGGATGGAAACCCACTCGTCGTGACCATTCGGTCATCGGTCCCAAGGAAAGGCCTGGAACATGAAGACGATCTGTTCGCCCACGCGGCGGTCCGCAGTGGCCGTCCTCGCCGTGAGTAGTGTGCTGCTTGCGGGCTGTGCAGGCAGTGGTGGTCAGCGTGACAACGCGTCACCACCGAAACTGCAGACCGCGACACCCGCGGCCGGCGGTGCGATCGACACCCTGCGGTGGGCGTTGCCCGAAGGCGAGCCGGCCTCGGTCGACCCTGCCAAGGTTGGCGACTACTCTCCGGCGGCAGTCGCGACGAACGTCTGCGAAAGCTTGGCGGCCTTCGACGCCGACTTCAACCTGCGGCCGAACCTCGCCGAGAAGATCACCAAACCTGACCCGACGACCTATGTCTTCGACCTGCATCCCGGTGTGACGTTCAGCAACGGTGATCCCCTGACCCCGGATGACGTTGTCTACAGCCTCAAACGCAATGCGGATCCCGAGGTGGGGTCCTTCTGGTCGTCCTACTACCAATCGGTGTCCTCTATCGATGTGACCGGCCCGAATCAGGTGACCGTCCGACTCAGCCGGCCCGACGTGTTGTTCGAATCGGCCATGGCCAGTCTGGGCGGAGCGGTATCTCAGCGAAAGTTCGTCGAACAAGCCGGAAACCGCTATGGCACACCGACCGGCGGGGTCATGTGTACCGGCCCGTTCACGATGCAGTCCTGGAAGCCCGGTGAGTCGATCACGCTGAAGCGGAACGAGACATACTGGGATCGCGAGCACGCCGCGAAGGCGGCGACGGTCGACTTCCGGATCGTCTCCGAGCCGAGCACCCTCACCACTGCACTCCAAGCCGGAGAATTCGACGGCGCCTACGAGTTGCCCGTCTCGACCCGAAGCGCGCTGGCCAACTCCACCACCGGCGTCGTGTACGACGGTCCCAGCACCCAAATGATCGAACTCATCCCCACCGAGAAGGCCGGGCCGATGAGCAATGTCGCCGTGCGGACCGCGTTGGACCTGGCCATCGACAAGAAGGCTCTCGCGCAATCGGTCTATGGCGGCGCAGCAGAACCGCTGAAGTCGTTCATCCCGCCGTTCATGTGGGGCTCGGGACCGGCGCGCTCGGTCTACCAACAGGCCTACGACAAGCTGCCCGACACCACCGAGGCCAACATCGAGGAGGCCAAGAAACTCGTCGACAGCGCCAGACTGACCGACCGGGCGTTCACCGCCGCCGTCGGCTCGGGTGACGAGGCCGGTCTGCGCACGCTGACGTTCGTGCAGGCGGCAGCCAAGGAGATCGGCCTGGACATGAAGATTCAACAGGTACAGCCCACCGAGAACTCCGAGATGTTCTACGACGAATCTGCCCGTGCTGCAGTCGATCTCCTGTATGCCAAGGGATACTCCGAGTTCGCCAATCCGCTTGCCTATGCGCCGGAGTTCGCTGTCGAGGGCGGGCTGTTCAACTGGACGGGCTACTCCGATCCGAAGGTTCATGACCTGCTGGAGCAAGCACGTCAAACCGACGACCCGCAGAAGTCGGCAGAACTGTTCACCGAGGCGCAAGCGCTGTTCGTCCCACAACAACTCGCCATCGCGCTGGTCTCTCCCAACGAGAGCCTGTTCCTGAAAAACAACATCAGCGGCGCCCCGGCTTCGTTCGCCTACATCGACATGCCATGGGCCGCCATGATCGGAGCAAAGTAGTGACAACAACACTCAATGCCGAAGTCGCATCGCAACCAGCGCCACTCGATCCACGGGCGGATCCGGTGATGGTGGCCATGCCCGACGGCGTCCGACTGGCCACCGATGTCTACCTACCCGAACCGACGACCGTGCCACGCCCCACCGTGCTGGTACGCCTGCCGTACGACAAGTCCGGCCGCTACACCTTCCTGCCGCAGATCGCCGCTCGGTTGACGGCACACGGATTCGCCGCTGTCCTGCAGGACGTCCGCGGAAAGTTTCGTTCCGAAGGTGAGCGCGACCCCTTCGTCAACGAGTCCGGTGACGGCCACGCGACCCTGGACTGGATCGTCGAGCAGCCCTGGAGCAACGGCATCGTCGGCATGATGGGGGACTCCTACTACGGTTTCACCCAGTGGGCGGCGGTTGCTTCGGGTCATCCGGCACTGCGGGCGATCGTTCCACGCGTCACGGGATCCGAGTTCTTCACGATGTTTTCCCCTGACGTGGTCCCGCGCATTCCGCTCTACGAGTGGATCGTGCACACGTTCTCCATGAGCGGCATGCTGGAACGACCGCTGATCGCCCGCACCGACGGCACTCGGTACGGGTTGCCCGAGGCCGCGTCGCAGATTGCGGACACGCTGGCGTCGTTGGTCGCCGGAAACGCCGACGGCTCCTTGATCACCCGCGCCTTCGGAGGGGGCAGCCCGGCGTCAGGACTGCAGATCCCGGCACTGCACATGGGCGGTTGGTGGGACAACCTTCAGCGCGATCAACTCGCCGACTGGCGACGTGTCGCCGGCGCGCCCGCAGCCGAGCACCAGTTCCTGCGTATGCGCGCCTCCGACCACGAGGACTTCCATCTGCACGAGGACCACGAACCGCACTTCGACCACGAGGTGGACGATGAGGCGCTGCGCAACTACCTCGACGTCATGATGGCCGAACCGCTGGCATTCTTCGATCACTACCTGCGCGAACGCCTGGGCCGCTGGCAAGCGCCGCGGGTGCGCTACGAGGTGGCCAACGCCGACTGGTGCGTGGCCGACCGTTGGGAATCGGGCGACACCACCGCGGTGAGCCTGATGCTGAGCCGCGCCGAGCTGGCGCTGTCGAGCAGTGACGGCGGGCAACTGTCACCGGCGGCGCCCACGGACAGCTCTACCGCCAGCTGGACACACGATCCGGACGCGCCCGTGCCGTACCTGATCGGCTCGGACTGGGGACAGTGCGCGAATCTGCCTGACGAGCAGGAACTTCACCTCCGCCCGGATGTAGCCACGTTCACCACGGCACTGCAGGGCGCACCCTTCGACATCGTCGGTCATGTCGCCGCCGAGTTGCATGTAGAGGCCTCCGGTCCGAGTACCCATGTCATCACCCGACTGTTGGATGTCTATCCCTCGGGCCGGGCTCGCGTGATTCTGGAAGGGGCCGCCGTCGCCCACACCGGGTCGGGCACCCAGCGGGTCACCGTCGACATGGGGGACACCGCCTATCGGGTGCGGGTCGGTCACCGACTGCGACTCGCGGTCATGTCCTCCTGTTTTCCGCTGTACCCGGTGCACCCGGGCACCGACGCAGACGTGTGGCATCCGACGTCGACGGCGAAGTCCACCCATCGACTCCACTGCTCGACAGCGGCGCCGTGCACGCTCACACTCCCCGTCCGGGGAGGGAGCCCGTCGTGACCTGAGCTCGGGCGGGTGGCTTCGTGTCTGCTTGTGTGGGAAGGGAACTCCTACCTCGCCGGTCTAGCGGGAGGGGCGTGGGCGGACCAGCACCGACTGCTGGATCGCGCCCACCGCGCCGGTCTGGTCGAACAGCGTCCCCACTGTGGCACCGATGCCGTCGGGGCCGTAGCTGGTGTCGGCGCGGATGCCGATCCACTCCCCGTCGGGCACCCGGTGGATGTGCACGACCAGGTCGGTGTTGAGGAATGTCCACTTGCGGATGTCGATCTTGGAGCCGATGCCGTTGGCGTCATCGGCCACCGCGAACAACCGCTGCAACGGTGTCATCGGCTCGCCCTTGACCACGTCGACCGTCGGCTTGAGCCAGGACCCACCCGGGCCGGGCGCCTGCGGCACGGTCAGCCAGCGCCAATCCACGCTGTGCACGTAGTTGGTCTCCCAGTTCTTGGCCATGTCGCGGCCGCGGGCCTGCTCCAGCGGCGGTAGCGGCTCGACGCCGGTGTGGGTGAGCGCGGTGGTGTCCAGTTGCAACATCCGCCAACCGCTGGCCCGCGCCACCACCCGGGGAGCACCGTCGGGTCCGGGTGCCAGCATTTCGGCGCTGACCAGTTCGATCTGCTTGCCCGGCCGTTCCAGCTGTGCGCGCACCCACAGGTCGCCTTCCGACGGCACGCCGCCCATCAGATCGATGGCGACCCGGCTCAACCGGGTGTCGGCGCGGTACTCACAGCGTTCCAGCGCCCGCACCAGCAACGCCGACACCGGCGCACCGTGCTGGATGGCCGCCGACCAGGTGCCGCGGGCCATGTCGGTCGCGCGGAACCTCTCACCGGCCGCGTCGTTCTCGTCGATCAGTTCGTAGTAAGAATCAGACATATCTACCGTTCAGTGGTGATGATGGGTGTCGTGATCGCCCGGTGCGGGGGTTTCGACCATGAGCGCATCGACCCGCGACAGTTTGGTGCCGATCAGGCGTTCCGGATAGGCGTCGGTGGTGGTGACCAGGAACAGGGTGCGTCCCTCGGCGCCGCCCAGGGCGCACGCGATCGCGGTGCGGCCGTCGGCGTCGACCCGGTGCGTGACCGTCGCCTCGCCCTGTCCGTCGGCGGCGAAGCGCTGGAACTCCTGCGCCAAGGTCAATGCCGCCCACACCCCGCCCTCGACGTCGATCGCGAGGCCGTCCGGCGGGCCGTCGAGCCCCTCGGCGAACACCCGCCGGTCGACGAGGCCGCCGTCGGCATCGATCGTGAAGGCGCTCAGTCGTCGCGCGGTGGACTCGGCGACGATCAGGGTGGTGCCGTCCGGGGTGATCACCATGCCGTTGGGAAAGTCGAGATGTTCGGCGACCACGGTGACCTGGTCATCGGGGTCGATGCGCACGATCACCCCGCCCCGACCCTCCCCGTCGCTGCGCTCGCCCCCGATGCGGGCCTGGGATCCGACATAGGCCCGGCCGTGCGCGTCGACCACCATGTCACCGAGGGCCGCGGGGGCCAGGTCGCTGAGGTCGGCCAGCAGCTCGACGGTGTCGCCGTCGTAACGCAGCACCTGGCGGCGCTCGGTGGACACGATCAGCAGGGTGCCGTCGGGCCGAAAACCCAACCCGGAGGGCGAATGTCCGGGGACGGGCAGGGCGGTCATGGAGCCTGACAGCGTGACCGTGTGTACCGCCTCGCCGAGCATGTCGGAAAACCACAGCAGGCCCTCGAACCAGCGCGGCCCCTCGCCGAAACAGAAACCATGCGCCAGTTGGGTTGTCCCGGTTTGTTCGGTTCCCGCCGTCATGTCCTCGCACCTTTACAAAACACGCCTCAAGTGTCACGCTCGCATGGTGCCACTGTCAACTATCGGAGCGTCGTGATGAAGAAGTTCTACGGCCACACGCTGCTGTATTTGCACGAGACCATCGACCTCGGGTCGGGTAGGACCGACCAATTCACGGAGACCTTCGGTGAGGTCTACCGGCCGATGATGGAGGACCTCGGCGCCCGATTGTTCGCGATCTGGGAAACCACGCCCTACAACGGGCACTGGCCGCAGGTGACGATCATCTGGGAGATCGACGCATTCGCCGACTACGCCCGCATCGGCAAGGCGCAGGCGGTCGGCGGCAGTCATGAGAAGCCCGCACTCCAGTGGGCGGCCTACCTGTCCGAGCTCGGGGCCCGCGGCGAGGGGCGGATCATGTACGCCGGCAAGTACAACAGGACGCTCGCGCAGCTCCAGGAGGCGAACTTCGGTGCGGGCCTGGTGATTCAGGAGATCATGGAGACCAAGCCCGGGCGCCAGGACGACTACATCCGGGAACTCGAGCGGTTGTATGTGCCGTGGTCGGAAAGCACCGGCAAGCGCTGGCTGGGCTCGTTCATCACCACGTTCCGGTTCAACGAGGTGATCCACTACTGGGCACTCGACGACGACTGGGACTGCTTCGAGAATCATTACCCGTCGTGGAAGGGCAGCCCGCCCGCGGAGATCGTCACCTGGATGAGCGTGGCCCCCGCGCTTCGTGACGGCTGGGAGGATTCGATCCTCTCGGCCCTGCCGCCCTCACCGCTGAAGTAGAGGCGGCCATGAATCAGCCTGTGCTGCAGGACTTCACCTACGATCCGTTCGATCCGGACGTGATGGCCGACCCGCTCCCGTACTACCGGATCCTGCGCGACGAGTACCCGGTGTACTACATCGACAAATGGGACACGTACGCGCTGTCCCGGTTCGACGACATCTGGAACATGCTCGGAGTCAACGACGGAACCTTCGTCGCCTCCGAGGGGACCCTGCCGGCCGCGAACGTGCTGGCGCACCGCAACGACGGCCCGGTGCCCGATCCGCCGCTTCATCCCATGCCCTTCCACGCCAACTTCGACTCTCCGCTCTACGAGAACGTGCGGCGGTGTACGTCGGCGCAGTTCCGGCCACGCTCGGCGGCCAAGCTGGCCGAGAGGATCCGGACGTTGGCCAACGAACGTCTGGACGAGTTGCTGCCGCGCGGCACGTTCGACCTGACGCAGGACTACGGCGGCATCGTCGCCGCCGCAATGGTCTGCGAGTTCGTCGGACTACCAGCCGATCTCGCACCGGAGGTGTTGGCCACGGTCAACGCGGGCAGCCTCGCGCAACCCGGGGAGGGGGTCGAGGTCGGCAACGCCCGCCCCGGCTACCTGTCCTACCTCACCCCGATCATCGAGCGGCGGCGCGCGGCAGGTCATGACGGCAGCGTGCCGATCGCCGATGCCCTGATCGACTTCCGGCTGCCCGACGGGTCGGCCTTCGGGGACATGGAAGCCGCGGTGCAGATGCTCGGCGTGTTCATCGGCGGAACCGAAACGGTCCCGAAGATCACCGCGACCGGGCTGTGGCAGCTGCTGCGGCACCCCGACCAGTTGGCCGCGGTGCGTTCCGATCTCGACGGCAATGTGCCGGTCGCCCGTGAGGAGATCATCCGGCACAGCGCCCCGGCGCAGTGGTTCGCCCGAACGGTGCGGCGGCCCTACACCGTTCACGGCACCACCATCAATCCCGGCCAACGTGTCATCACGCTGCTGGCCTCGGCGGCCCGCGACGAACGGGAATACGACAATCCGGACGACTTCGTGTGGAACCGGCCCATCGAACGGCTGTTGTCGTTCGGCCACGGGCAGCATTTCTGCCTCGGCGTACACGTGGCCCGGCTGGAGATCACCATCATGATCCAGGAGTTCCTCAAGCGCGTGCCCGACTATCACATCGACGAGACCGCGGCGTCCCGACCGCCGTCGAGTTTCCAGTGGGGCTGGAACAACATCCCTGTGGAGGTGTGACGTGTGGTCGTATCGGCTCGTCGCTCCCTATGTGTTTGAGCGGAAAGATATTTCAGAACCATCGCCGGAATCGTTGACCGACGGCCAAGTGCTGCTCGACTTCCTGGCCGCCGGGATCTGCGGCAGCGACCTGCCCGGATTCCGTGGCACCCAAGGCAAGCTGCCGGGGGACACCGGATGCTGCGCGGCGGAGATGAACGGCTTCCCGATCCACGAGATCGTCGGCGAGGTACTGGCCAGCCGCCATCCTGACCACCGCCCGGGGGAGCGCGTGGTGGGTTGGGCGTCGGGTTTCGACGGTCTGATGGGCCGCGTGATCGCCGACGGAGCCGGGCTGGTCTCCTACGACCCGGCACTGACCCCGGAACTGGCCGTCGGCCTGCAGCCGCTGGCATGCGTCCTGTACGCCGTCGAGCAACTACCGGATCTGCAAGGCCGCCACGTCGCCGTTATCGGACAGGGCTCGATCGGCTTGCTGTTCTCCTATGTGGCAAAGGCTTTCGGTGCCGCACGGGTCACCGGGGTGGACCCCGTGGACCGTTGCGCGGTGAGCGCCCACTTCGGGGTCGACGACGCGATCCGGGCCACGAGTGACCGTTGGGTCAGGCACCTGGGGCCGGACGGCAAGCCCGACATCGTCATCGAGGCCGTCGGGCATCAGGTCGCCACGCTCAACCACGCACTGGATGCCGCCGCGTTCGGGGGCACGGTGTTCTACTTCGGGGTGCCCGACGACGACAGCTATCCGATCAGCATGCGCACCATGTTGCGTAACAACCTCACCCTGAAATCCGGTGTCACACTCGACCGTCAGCGTGTGCTGCGCCGGGCCGACGACTTCGCCCGGGAGCATCCCGACCTGTTGCCCCGCTACGTGACCCACACTTTCGGCTCGGACGATGTGCAGGCGGCGTTCGAACTGGCCTGCCGTCCGGTGCCCGAGCGCGTCAAGATTGCGATCACCCGATGAACCCCAGTCGATTGCAGGACGCGCTGGCGGCCAACGCCCAGGTCTGGGGTGGCTGGGTCGTGGGGCCGACGATCCTCGGTCCCGAGGAGTTCGCGGCGGCGGGCTACCACTATGTCGGATTCGACGTCCAGCATGGGTATCTCGATGACGCGGACGTAGCCCTGCTGTTGCGACGGCTCGAGCATGTGCCGATCGCCACGGCGGTGCGGTTGCCCTCGGCCGACCCCGCACCGATCGGCCGGGTGCTCGACGCGGGCGCCGACGCGGTGATCATCGCGATGGTGGAATCCGCCGACCAGGCCGCCGCTGCAGTCGCGGCCACCCGATACGCCCCCGCCGGGGTGCGCAGCTTCGGGCCGCTACGGGCGAGCCTCGGACACGACACCGTCGAGCTCGAGGCCCGGGTGAGTGTATTCGCGATGATCGAGACCGCGCGGGGCCTGGCCGCCGCCGAGGAGATCTGCGCGGTACCCGGCCTCACCGGGATCTACGTCGGCCCGGCGGACCTGGCCATCTCGATGGGATACCAACTCTCCGACGCCTGGACGCACCCCGAGGTGCGAGCGGCGATGGTCACCGTGCAGACCGCCGCCCGCGCGTCCGGACTGGTCGCCGGAATCCATGCCGGGGCAGGAAAACTCGGAAAAGCGATGGCCGACTTCGGTTTCCAGATGATCACCTTGGCCTCGGAATCCCAGGCGTTACGCCGCGGTGCCGCCGAGCACCTCAACGAAGCAGCAGGAAACGCCGGTGGTCCGTCCGCATCCGGGCAGGCCGCGACCGGCGCCGAACGAGGAGGCTACAACTGAACGCAGGAGCAGTGCCGAGCAGCGATCGGGTCGCGCTGGTGACCGGCGCCGCGCGTGGCCAGGGCGCGGCCATCGTGCGCCGGCTGGTGGCCGACGGCTACCGGGTGACAGCAGCTGATCTGCTGATCGACGAACTGGCCGCCAGCACAGCCGAATTCGGTGACCAGGTGCTGGCCGTCCAGCTGGACGTGACCTCGGCCGAGCAATGGCAGGCCGCGGTGCGGGCCACCGTCGAGCGGTTCGGCGGGCTCAACGCGCTGGTCAACAACGCCGGTGTGCTGCACCGCGCCTCGATCGCCGAGGAAACGCCGGCCGGATTCGAAGGATCCTGGCGGGTCAACTGCCTGGGCCCCTTCCTCGGATTGCAGGCAGCCCTCGAGCCCCTCCGGCAGGCCGAAGGCGCTGCCGTGGTGAACACCTGCAGCACCGGCGCCGTCCGGCCGTTCCCGTACCACGCGGCCTACGGGTCGTCGAAGTGGGCGCTGCGCGGCCTCACCCAGCTGGCCGCCGCCGAACTGGGCCGCGACGGTATCCGGGTCAACGCGGTGTTCCCCGGGCCTGTCGAGACACCGATGCTCGACGAGTCGACTCAGGCCCGGCTGGTCGACCGGGCCACCCTCGGGCGGTTGGGTAAGCCGACCGAAATCGCCGACGCCGTGGCATTTCTGTTGTCCGGCCAGGCGACCTTCATCACCGGCTCCGAGCTCCTCGTCGACGGCGGCCAATGTCTGCAGATCGGATAGTGCGCATGTCGAGCTCACCCTCGGTGGGGATCATCGGTGCCGGCCCGGGCGGGCTGGCGCTCGGAATCTTCCTGAAAAAGGCGGGTTTTGACGATTTCACGATCTTCGACCGCGAAGACGGGATCGGTGGCACCTGGCGGATCAACACCTATCCGGGCCTGGCCTGCGACGTGAAGTCACACCTGTACTCCTACTCCTTCGATCTCAACGCCGGCTGGAGCCGGCTGTGGGCCGGGCAGCCGGAGATCCTGGAGTACTTCGAGCGGTGCGCCGAGCGCTACCGCCTGGGCTCGCACCTGCAGCTGAACACCGAGATCATCGCGGCGCGGTGGGATTCCGACGCCAACAACTGGGTGTTGACCACCGCGGCCGGGGCGCAGCGCCGCTTCGACATCGTGGTCTCGGCGATCGGCCTGTTCACCCAACCGTTGCAACCAGATCTGGTGGCCGAGGAACCGTTCACCGGCACCCTCATGCACACCGCGGAGTGGGACCACAGCGTCGACCTCGACGGGGCGCGGGTAGCCGTACTCGGCACCGGATCGACTGCCTCCCAGGTGGTTCCGGAGATGGCGAAGGTCGCCGAGAAGGTGTACTCGGTCCAGCGCTCGGCGACCTGGGTGCTGCCGAAACCCGACCGGCCGTACACCGACCGGGAGCGCTGGCTGTTCGCCCATGTGCCGTTCGCGAAGAAGATCTACCGGACCCGGCTGTGGCTGCGCAGCGAGTCCAACATCGCCGTCATCGAGAACGGCAGCGACAAGACGCAGGAATTCAAGGCACTCGCGCTCAACCTCCTCGAATCAACCGTGGCCGACGAGGAATTGCGGGCCCGGCTCACCCCGGACCATCCGCTGGGCTGCAAGCGCCTGGTGTTCTCGCCGGATTTCATCGCGACCCTGACCCGGCCCAACGTCGAGGTGGTGTCCAGCCCGGCCCGTGCGTTGCGGGCCCGGTCGCTGGTCACCGAGGACGGTCGGGAAATCGACGTCGATGTGGTGGTGTGCGCCACCGGGTATGCGGCCGCCGACTATCTGGGGCAGATCGAGGTGACCGGCGAAAACGGGGTGTCGCTGCACGACACCTGGAGTGACGGGGCATTCGCCTACCTGGGGATGGCGGTGCCCGGTTTCCCCAACTTCTTCATGCTGTACGGGCCCAACACCAATGTCGGCTCCAACAGCGTCATCTTCATCCTGGAGGCGCAGGCCCGCTACGTGGTGCGGGCACTGAAACACCTTCGGCGCAAACGCAAGTCCTATGTGGCGGTGCGTCCCAGCGCCATGGCCGCGTTTCTCGCCGACATCGACCGGTGGATGCAGGGCACGGTGTGGCTGACCCGGTGCAGCAGCTATTTCCGGGCGCCCAGCGGCCGGGTGGTCACCCAATGGCCACGCAGCGCCCGCGCATTCTGGTCGATGACCCGCCGGTTCCGGTCCGCCGACTACACTTTCGAACCGCACACCAACTACCCGGCCCCGGTCTCCGCGGCCGCCGATCGGACGGACGGCTGAGCCATGCCCTGGCTGGAGCGCCTCGACCCCGCGTTGCACGGATTTGCCGAGGCGCGCACCGATCTGACCACGGACCAGTTGGGCGTGGTGCGTTCCTCACTGGATCAGCGGCGCCGTGACGCTGCGCAGGTCCTGGACACGCCGGGCGTGGAGATCGTCGGCGCCGGCGTCGCGCTCGGACGTCGCACCATCCCGGTGCGGATCTATCGCGGCGGACCCTCGCCGTCGCCCGCGGTGGTGTACTGCCATTCGGGTGCCTTCGTCCTGGGCAACCTCGACACCGACCAGATCCAGTGTGTGGAGTTGGCCCGGCGAGCCCGGTGCACCGTGATCTCGATGGATTATCGATTGGCACCGGAGTATCCGTATCCGGCCGCCTTCGATGACGCGATGGTGGTGCTCAACTGGGCGGCCACGCTGGCCGCTGAGCTCGACATCGACGCGGGCCGCATCGCGGTTGCCGGCAACAGCGCGGGTGGCGCTCTGGCCGCGCTGCTGGCACAGCACTCCGCAGCCGGTTCCGCGCCACCGATCGTGTTCCAGTCGCTGCACCAGCCGGTGCTCGACGACCGGCCCACCCGGTCGAAGGAGGAGTTCGCCGACACACCGGGCTTCGACGGTCCGGCGACCATCGCGATGTGGCGGCACTATGTGGGCGGCCGGGACGTGCCGGAGGCGGCGGTGCCGGCCCGCGGCGCCACACTGACCGGTGTGGCGCCGGCGCTGATCACCTGTTCGGAGCTCGATCCGCTTCGCGACGAAGCGCTCGACTATGCGCGTCGGCTGTTGGCCGCGGGCGTTGCCACGGAACTGCATCTGTTTCCCGGGACGTGCCACGGCTTCGATTCGCTGCTTCCGGAGTGGGAGGTCAGCCAACAACTGTTCGCGTTACAGGGCGCGGCGCTGCGCCGTGCGCTGCACGGTTGAGCTGGTAGCTGGGGCACCCCGGCGGGCGCTCGGCAGTGGTTGTGATCGACGTTGTGGGCAATAATGCAGGTCTGTTGCAAGTGAAAACTCGCGCGGACAATTCGGTGCGGCCGGTGCGCCGACGGCCTCGGCGGTGCACCCGAGGGTCAACCTGGTCGCGTCGGGAGCGAGTGAGCGATTGAGAGGTAAACATGTCGGCCGACGACGACCGGCTCATGTACTCCGGCGATGCCAAGCATGCCCGGGACCCGCTGGCGTACGGCGGGCTTGACGCGCTGCTGGGCGGACCGGTCGCGGCGCTGCCGAGCGGGCGGTCCCGGCACGGCGACACCAGGGTATCGACGCCACCGATCGTTCTGACCTCGAATTTCGCCGCCCCCCGCGAGGCGGAGATCACCGCCAAGCTGCCCGTGGTTCCGGGCCGTCCGATCAGCGGGTCGTCCTCGGCCGGCAGCTGGATCCTGGAGCAACCGATCCCGCCGGCCGCACCCGGCGAGCCGCGCGCCATCGACAACCTCTCCCGCGTCGGTGTCCGCTCCTCGGTCAAGATGCAGCCACGACGCGGCTGGCGGCGGGCGGTCTATGCCACCACCCGCCTCAACCTCGGGCTGTCCCGCGACGAACTCTACGAACTGGATCTGTACGCGAGGGTGCGCCGCACGGCCCGCGAATCCCACCAGATCGGTGTCTTCGGCCTCAAGGGCGGCGTCGGCAAGACCGCCGTCACCGTCGCGCTCGGATCGGTGCTCAGCGCCGTGCGCGGTGACCGCATCCTCGCCGTCGACGCCGATCCGGCCGGCGGCAACCTGGCCGACCGGGTGGGACGGCAGTCCGCGGCGACGGTGAGCGACCTCCTGGCCGCCAAGGACCTGTCGCGCTACAACGATGTCCGAGCCTTCACCAGCATGAACGAGTCCAAGCTTGAGGTGCTGTCCAGCGATGAGTACAGCGGCGCGAGCCGCGCGTTCAACGATGCCGATTGGAATGCCGCGACCGCCACGGTCTCCAAGCACTACAACCTGATCCTGGCCGATTGCGCGGCGGACATGTTCGCCTCGGCGGGCCGTGGCGTCCTGGCGACGGTTTCCGGTGCCGTCATCGTGGCCAGTGCCTCGATCGACGGTGCCCGGCAAGCTGCCGTGACCATGGACTGGCTGCGGCACAACGGCTACCAGGACCTGCTGAACCGCTCCTGCGTGGTGGTCAACCACGTCGGGCCGCGGAAACCCAATGTGAACACCGGCGACCTGGTGCACCAGTTCCAGAAGCATGTGGCCCCGGGCCGGGTGTTCGTGTTGCCGTGGGACAAGCACATCGCCGCGGGCACCGAGATCCATTTCGACCTGCTGCGCCCGGCGTTCCGGCGCCGCACGCTCGAGTTGGCGGCGGCGCTGTCCGACGATTTCGAGGGCGGCGCGGCGCTAGCTTGAACTGAGCGCCAGTTCCCGACCCACCGCGGCGTGATACCTGTCGATGTTGGCCGGATTGACCACACGGAACAGCGCGTCCGGTAGCGGGGCGTCCTTGTATGCCTCGATGGTCATCGTGCGGCTGAACAGCGTGATGTCGTTGCCCGGGCGGGTGAACTGATACTGCACGGTGATGCGGCCTTCCATGCCGCCGTTTCCTTCACGGTCATGGCCGAGCCGGCCCACCGAATTGAACACCCACATGCGCGGTCGCATGGCGATCGCCAGGTGCCAGGTGTAGATCTGTGCGCCGTCGGGTCCGGCCTCGGTCCAGGTATCGCCAACCTGCAGCGGTAGCCGCTCCGGTAGTCCGCCGATGTGCGCGCTGCCCGGATACGTCTTCACCCAGTTCGCCGGATTGGTGACGAAGTCGTAGACCTCCTCGGCGGATTGGGTGAAGGCCGTCTCGGAGGTGGTGGTCACGATGCCCAATGGTGTTCGCTTTCCTCGGTTTTGCAGGTCAGAGTTCGCAACCGCACGTGGCCGACGCCCCGGACGAAGGGAGTTCGGCGAGCACGTCCACGCGCGTCGCGTCGAAGCTGAGGAACCCCTGGATCGGCAGGGATTCCGGTGGGGTGTCGGGGTAGCTCCACGCCACATCGGCGATGACGGTGTCGCCCACGGCCACCGACCAGTAGGTGGCCGTGCCCTTGTAGTTGCAGTACGACGTGGTCGTGCTGGGCCGCAGCAGGTCGGTGCGGACCCGGGCGGGATCCACATAGAGGCGCGGCTCCAGGGCTGTCTCGAAGACGATCACCGTCTCGTCGGTGTCGACGAGGACGGCGTCGGCGGCCGTCACCCGCAGACCGCGGCGGGTCGGCCGGCAGTCGATCCGGTGGTAGGGGTTGGGTGGGTAGTGCACCAGCTTGCGGCCCTCTTCGAACCACGCGTCGACGGCATCCCAGGGCACTGCGACGTACCCCGGTGCTTCGGCTATCGGCTCGTGCGGAAGATCGCCGACCTCATCGCTGCGGAACGCATAGCTGAGCGGTTGTCCGGCGCGGTGCACCATCAGGGCGTGTTCCGTGTCGAGCAGGACGGTGTCGCCGCGGAAGGCCTGGATGCGGCGCGGATGGGGCTCGATGTAGACCGTGCCTTCTGTCAGCGGGGGCGTGAACCAACCGGCCGGTTGTGTACTCAACGGACCCCGCCCTGCGACGAGACTCATTGCAGCACCTCCAATTTGGCTGATGGGCTGGGACCCGGGCGCGTCAGTGGGACGCATCGGTGCGATCGTTCGGCCGATGGTTGCGTCCAGATAGAAGCTTTACAGATTCTCTTGAGAATGTCACGCTGTTGGATGAGGCGGGCCACACCGCAACACCCCCGTCGAGAGTGTCGGCCGATCAGCCCTTTGGACCCGGATTGGATGCCCCTATGTCCCCACAGTCAGGAATGTCCGCGCAGTTGTCGGAGGAGCGCGGCGACGGCAATATGCTCGCGGTCCCGTTCGCCCGGCCGCGGGTGCGTCCCGAGAAGGCCCTGCGGTACGAGCTGAACGTGGTGGCTGCCGATGTCGCCGAAGCTGTGTCGGGCATCGGTGGATGGTTGTTCGACCGGGCGATGGCGGGCTGGCGGGTCAGTGTCGCCGCCGGCGAGGCCGGAGATGAGCGTGCGTTGCGCATCCTCGGGCTGAAAGCCGTTGACCTGAACGGGCTGTGGCGATCAGGGGCGGCGGACTCGGTCGCGATGACGGCGATCGGCACGTCGCGCCTCGAATCCGGTGACCACGGCCTCGCCTCGCGGAGTCCCGTTGGCGACGTGGTCTACTTCGGGCCGCACGCTCCGGTCGGCCTTGGCGTGCAGGTTCAGCGGATTCAGTACCGGCCGAGCGCGGCCGCCCTGGCGTTCAAGGCCCATGCGTTGGCCCTGGCCGGGGGAGACCCGGGGTCGGTGGGAAGCGGGGAGACTCTGTTCCGGTGTGGGCGATCGGCGGGCCTATTCGAGGCCGACCTGGTTCCGGTGTGTTGATGCCGGCGCAGGCATCAGTCGCCGGCCTGCTCGAGGTGTTCGACGTGACGCCCGCCGGTCCGGATCGATTCGTCGGCGTGACCGGGCCGACCGGAACCGACGGCAGGCGGGTGGCCAAGGGGGCGCAAGCGCTGGGCCAGGCCATTGTCGCGACGGCTAAACGGTTCCCGGACAAGATGATCCGATCAGCCCATGCGGTCTTCACCCGGCCGGTCGAGATCGACTCCACGGTCGAACTGGCGGTCACTGTGATGCACTCGGGCCGCTCGACGGCGACGGCGGTGGTCGCCGTCGAACAGGATTCGCGGCTGTGCGCGACAGTGACGGTGTTGGCCGATGTGCCCACGGCCGATGTGATCCGCCACCATGCCCTGCGGCCCGACGTCGAGACGCCGGACGACGCCCACCCGGCGGGGCAGGCCATGCTCGGCCACGAGCTGCGCCTGGTGGACGTGGTCGATGTCAACAGTCCCGACGAGGTGGGGCCACCCGAACTCTATGCCTGGTTGCGCTATGACCCGGTCCCCGAACGGGACGATCTGGCCAAGGCACTGCTGGCGTATTTCACCGGGCAACTCGGCATCTCGACCACGATGCGGCCCCATCCTGGGGTCGGCACAGCGCAGGCGCACGCGACGGTGTCGACAGCATTGATGTCGACTTCGGTCAGCTTCCACGAACCCGTGGAGTGGGATGGCTGGCTGCTCTACAGCCACGAGAGCACCGCAGCCGGACAGGGGATGTCGTATGTTCGCGGTCAGGTACACACCGAGGACGGCGAGCTGTTGGCTTCGTTCGCCCAGGAGGGGCTGATCCGCCCGATGCGACCGGTGGATACCTCGATCGACGTGCCGGCTCGGTTGTAGAGCCGGCATGCGCGATGTGCGGCTAGCGAATCCAGCCGCGGCGACGCAGCCAGATGTTGCGGCCCACCGCAAGCAGGAGGAACGCCGCGAAGGAGATCAGGAACCAGTCCTCGACGTGGCCCACGTGATTGCCGATCATCATGACCAGCAGGAAGAGCGCGGACAGGATGCCGCCGAGGTGGATCACCTTGATGTTCAGATCCGACCAGCCCCACGCTGCCGAGGGCACTTCCTCGACGTCGACGCCGTTGCTGCGCTCCACCTCGGTGCTGACCACTTTTGCTCCTCCGGATCGAACTGCCTTCTGGCTTGGCTTGCGGACATTCTGGCATACGACGCTGTGTCGTATGCCGGCCGTGGGGGGTCAACCCAGGCTTCGGTACCTCCGCAGCGCCTCCAGTCGCTCCTCGGCGTGATCGGCGATCGGTTCCGGATACGACGTCGGCCGGTCGGTCCCCAGTTTGTGCACGTTGATGACGCCGGCCAACTCCGGGACCCAGCGTCGGATGTAGTCGCCGTCTGGGTCGAACTTCGCGCCCTGCAGGTCCGGATTGAAAACGCGGAAGTACGGCGCGGCGTCGGTGCCGCAGCCGGCTGCCCACTGCCATCCGTGTTGGTTGTTGGCCAGATCGCCGTCGATCAGCTGGTCGAGAAACCAGCGCGCACCCCATTGCCAGGGCAGATGCAGGTCCTTGACCAGGAACGAAGCCACGATCATGCGCACCCGGTTGTGCATGAACCCGGTGGCGGCCAGTTGGCGCATTCCGGCGTCGACGATCGGGAATCCGGTCCGGCCGTCCTTCCATGCCTCGAATACCCGCATGGCCGCCTCATCGTCATCCAGTTCGATCGCGTCGAAGTCGTGGTTCCAGTTCTGCCACGCGCTGTCGGGCCAGTGATAGAGCACCGCCGCATAGAAATCTCGGAACGCCAGCTCGCGGAGGTAGGAATCATCGCCGGAGCCGAGGTCAACCGCCATCGTCCGAGGGTGGATGGTGCCGAACTTGAGGTGGGCCGACATCCGACTGGTGGTGTCGAGATCCGGGCGGTCGCGCCGGGCCGGGTAGTCGGTGAGTCCTTGATCCACGAATTCCCGCCACTGCGACCTCGCTGCGCGCTCACCCGCGTTGAACATCGAAGCCTCTGTCGCAGAAGGAATTTCGATGCGATCGCAGGTGCCTGCGGGTGTGTCGGCGGGGTCGATCCAGCGCGCCGAATCGGGTCCGGTATCCGCAGGAGCACGCCAGCCATGCCGGCGCCAGGCGCGGAAGAACGGCGTGAACACCCGGTACGGCGCGCCGTCCGGTTTGGTTATCCGGCCGGGCGACACCAGGTAACCCGATCCCGTTGCGCACAGGGCGGTCTCGCCGAGCGCCGCCTGGACCGTGTCGTCGCGGCGCCGCCCGAAGGGCGCGTAGTCCTGCGAGATGTGCACCGAGGTAGCGCTGATGGCCCGGGCCAGCGCCGGAATCCGCTGCTCGGGTCGGCCGCGGGTCACCAGCAGATTTCCCTCGAGGTTGTCGGACAGCTCGCGCAACGCCCGATAGAGATATGCCAGGCGACGCGGACCCGAGGATGCCTCCAATCGCGGATCGAGCACATAGCAGGCCAGTACCTCGCCGTCGGTTTGTGCTGCCTCCAGCAGGGCGGGATGGTCGAAGCAGCGCAGGTCTCGCCGAAACCACAGGAGCGTGGGCATGTGTCCATGCTGCCTATGAACACACCGGAAAACACGGAGGGTTGGTAGATGCAGTTCTGGAGCGGTACGGCATTCATGGATGTCGCCGACGCGCTGACGGTGGCGCCGTTGCTCGACGAGGCCGGCTTCCACGGCATGGTGTGCTCGGACCACATGATCTACCCGCGCGAACTGTCCTCGCCCTACCCGGATTCCCCGACCGGTAAGCCCCCGTGGGCACCCGAGACCAGCTGGCCGGACTCCTGGGTACTGATCGGGGCGATGGCGGCGCTCACGCGTCGGCTGCGTTTCTCCAATGCCGTCTACGTGGCGCCGGCGAGACCGCTGCTCGAGGTTGCCAAGCAGGTGGCGACGGCCGCGGTGATCTCGGGTGGACGGGTGGCCCTCGGTGTCGGCGTCGGCTGGATGCGGGAGGAATTCGAGCTCATGGGCCAGGATTTCGACACCCGCGGTAAGCGGCTCGACGAGATGATCCCGGCACTGCGCGAGATCTGGCGTGGCGGTTGGGTCTCGTACGAGGGGCGCTACTACTCGGTTCCCGAGCTGATGATCGAACCTCACCCGCCTGAGCCGGTGCCGATCCTGTGTGGTGGTGAATCCGAGGCGGCGCTGCGGCGCGCGGCCCGATCCTGTGACGGCTGGATCGGCTACGCCTACACCCTCGAACAGGCGACTTCCTACGCCACCCGGCTGGCCGAACTGCGCCGTGAATACGGGCGGCAACACGAGCCGTTCGACATCATCCTGGCCCTCCTCGATCCGCCCTCGCCGGATCTGTACAGGCGGGCCGAGGACCTCGGCATCACCGCGGTGATGTGCGCGCCCTGGCTGACAGCGCCCAACGGTGCCACCGGCGCCGACCGGTTCCGCGGTCCCATCGAGCGCTTCGCGGAGACCTTCATCGCGAAGCTGAAGTAACTCCGCGCGGGCTGACGCTTGCGGTGACATCAAAATGATGTCACCATGACATCATGGACTTGCAGCCGTATGTCGAGACCGTCCGGCACGAGTTCGGCGTCGCCGCGGCGGCGGGAGGCGCCGAGGCGGAGGCGTTGGCACAGCGGCTGACCGCGCCGCTGGAATCGGCGTTGCGGCTCACGCTGCTGGAAGCGCTGTCGGAGGCGGCCGAGCAGATCACGCGTGAACTCGCGCCCGGATCCGTGCACGTCCGGCTCAACGGCCGTGACCCCGAGTTCACTGTCGAGCCCGCCGAGGCCGACGTTCCCGCGCCGGCACCGGTGGTGGACGTCCCCGACGATGACGGCGGCGGCACCTGGCGGGTGTCGTTGCGACTCCCGGAGAGCCTGCGCGCCGGGGTGGAGGGCGCCGCCCGCCGCGACGGTGTGTCGGTGAACGCCTGGCTCGTACGTTCCGCTGCGGCGGCCCTCGGTGGGGCCGGACGTCCGAGCCGTGGCAGCGACAAGAACTTCAGCGGCTGGGTCCGCTGAATCTGACCGAAGGAGAATCCGATGACCACGTTCCACACAGCCGAACCCATCACGGCCGTCGTCGAAGTCGTTGCCGGTGCGGTGCACCTGGCAGCCACCGACCGTGACGACACCGTCGTCGACATCGCGCCGCGGGATCCCGAGCGCGCCTCCGATGTGCGCGCGGCCGAACAGGCCCGCGTCGATTTTCACAACGGCACCCTCGTGGTGACCGCAGGCAGAAAGGTCCTGTCATTGGGACGCGGGGGAGCGGTCCGCGTCGACATCGCCCTGCCGACAGGCTCTCGACTGAACCTGTCCTCCGCGTCGGCCGACATCGACGCGGACGGCGTCTACTCGGACTGCCGCTGTGCCTCTGCCAGTGGTGCGGTACGGGTGGCGACCATTACCGGGAACATCAAGGCGGACAGCGCATCCGGCGATATCTCGATTGGCGATGTCGCGGGCAACGCTCAGATCGCCACGGCGTCCGGTGATGCGTCGATCGATCGCATCGACGGAGACGTCAAGTTCCAGGCGGCCAGCGGCAGCCTGGCGGTCGGGACGTTGCGTGGGCACCTCAAGCATCAGGCCGCGTCGGGTTCTGTCACCGTCGGGGTCGGGATCAGCGGTGCCCTGAGCGCCCAGACCGGTAGCGGTGAGGTCGAAGTCGGCATTCCGGAGGGCACCGCGGCGCGGCTCGAGCTCAAGACCCACTCGGGCACCGTCGACAACGGTTTGCAGGCCTCCGAGGGGCCAGCCGACGGCGACGAGACGTTCATGGTGCACGCCCGCACCGGCTCGGGAGACATCTCGATCCGCCGCGCCGTCACATCGGCCGCCTCCTAGGCGGGATCGAACCGGAACACCGTCAGGCGTCCGGCCAGCTTCTCGAATTCCTCTGGTGTGCCATCGATGACGAGGCCGCTGCGTTTGGCGAAGCCGACACCGACCGGCACCTTGACCGCGAACGCGCGCAGCACCGGACGCGACTGGTCCGGCGTGAGTTCGACGATTCGCACCGGCCGGGACCGCCGGCCCCGGGTCAGTGTCCCGGTTCCGGCGGCCCGGGCATTGGCCGCCCAGTCCGAGCCGGGATAGCCCGCCACGGTGTACAGGCCGCCGTCGTGGTCGAACGGCGTCATCGGAGTGCTGCGGAGCTTGCCGGTCTTGCGCCCCGGGACGGTCAGCACCATCGCCGGCCCGGTGGGGAGTCCGAGGCGCTGCACCGCCATCATCACCTTGTTCATCGGCTTGAGCCAGCGTGGTGGCTGCGGCTCGGTCCTCTGCTCTGACATGTCTTGTCCTCCTCAACTATTGGTAAACAACCCGCGATGTTCATCGACCCAGTCGCCGAATGCCGTGGCGGGTCGTCCGAGAATCTTGTCGACCTCATGGGTGACCAGTGCCGGCCGCTCGACGGTGTCGGCCAGCAGGCCCATGTACGCGTCGGCGAACGCGGCCGGAAAGCCCAGCCCGACGAACCGCTGCCGCACCACGTCGGTGGGCACCTCGCGGTAGTGCAGCGGCCGCCGCAGCACCCGCCCGATGGTGTTCACCAGTTCGGTGTTGGTCAGCGCCTGCGGTCCCGTCAGCGGGATGCGCTGTCCCACAAGGTCGTCGGTCAGGAGCGCCACCGCGGCCACGGCGGAGATGTCGGCGTCGACGATCACCGCTGTGGATGCACCGGCGTACGGGCCGCTCACCACATCGCCGGACCGGATCTGTGCCGACCACATGCCCGCGAAATTCGAGGCGAACACCGTGGGGCGCAGGCTGACCCACTCCAGGCCGGAGGCCACGGCCAGCTGTTCGACTTCGCGGTTGCGGTCCCCGCGCACGCGCGACGGCTGCCGGGAGTCGTCGTCGTCGGCGTTGATCGCCGACAACGCGACCAGACGTTTCACGCCTGCGGCCCGGGCCAGCTCGACTGTCGGCGCCAATTCCTGTCCCAGCGCACGGGAGTTGAGGAATACCGCCGAGGCGCCCGCCACGCCGTCGGCGGCGGATCGGAACAGTTCGACACCGGGCGGAAACCCGGCGGTTTCGGGACTGCGGGTGACGGCGCGCACCTGTGCACCGGCACGGACGAGTTCGCTGACAAGCGGGCGGCCGACATTGCCGGTTGCGCCCGTGACGAGAATTGTGTTCATGCGATCAAGGACGGAGCAGCCGTCCGAAAAGTTACAGCGAAAGAGAGATCGGAAATCCTGTAACTTTCCGGCTCCCGGATTCGTCGTAAGCACATGAACGGATCAGTGGGTATCGAGTCGGCCTGGCGGGAGCACCACCCGTACCTGGTCAATCTCGCCTACCAGATGGTGGGCGACATCGGCGACGCCGAGGACGTCGCCCAGGAGGCATTCCTGCGGCTCGCCCGCACCGACCATGAGCACCTCGACGACGTACGCGCCTGGCTCACGGTGGTGACCGGGCGGCTCTGCCTCGATCACGTTCGATCGGCCCGTTCCCGGCTCGAGCGTCCCGATCCGGGTGTGGTCCTGGCGTCGAAGGCGGCGGCCGACCTGGACCCTGCCGACCGGGTCACGCTCGACGACGAGGTGCGCGCCGCCTTGTTCGAGGTGCTGAACCGCCTCAGTCCCGGCGAACGCGTGGCGTTCGTGCTGCACGACGTCTTCGCGGTGCCGTTCGACGAAATCGCCGAGACGGTCGGCAGACCGGTGGGCACCTGTCGGCAGTTGGCGCGCCGGGCCAGGGAGAAGTTCACCGCCGAGGCGCACCGGCCGGTCGATGTCCGCGCCGTCGAACACCGTCAGGTGATGGAGAAGTTCATCTCCGCGTGCGCCTCCGGTGACGTGCGGGCGTTGACCGCGGTGCTCGACCCGACCGTGTGGGGCGTCGGTACGGTCCTCGCCGATCCGGCGCCGCCCCCACAGATCAACCACGGCCCCGACGTCGTCGCGACCAACTTGCTGCGCTACCTGGGGCCGGGAGCGACGCTGGTGTGCGGGGCAGCCGGCGAGCCGGTTCTCCTCGCCTACGACCATCGCCGGCTGTTCGCGGTCGTCACGCTGACCATCCGGGACGGCCTGGTGATGAAGATCGAGGCCACTGCGGACCCGGCGGCCCGGATGCGGTGACCGTCGGCGCCATCGGTCCCGGCACGCGGCACAATGTAACGGTGAGCGACACAACGCGCGTGCTGATACTCGGAAGTACCGGATCGATCGGCACCCAGGCGCTCGAGGTCATCGCGGCCAACCCTGACCGGTTCGAGGTCGTCGGCCTCGCCGCCGGCGGCGGTAACCCCGATCTGCTCGCCGCCCAGCGCGCCGCGACCGGCGTCAGCAACATTGCGGTCGCCGACCAGCGGGCCGCCGACCAGATCGGCGACGTGACATATGCCGGGCCCGACGCCGTCACCCGTCTGGTCGAGAACACTGAGGCCGACGTGGTGCTCAACGCACTGGTCGGGGCATTGGGGCTGGCGCCGACGCTGGCCGCCCTGGCCACCGGCGCGCGCTTGGCCCTGGCCAACAAGGAGTCGCTGGTCGCGGGCGGCCCGCTGGTGCTCAAGGCGGCCGCACCGGGGCAGATCGTTCCCGTGGACTCCGAGCATTCCGCGATGGCCCAATGTCTGCGCGGCGGCACCGCCGACGAGGTGGCCAAGATCGTGCTCACCGCGTCCGGCGGTCCGTTCCTGGGATGGTCGGCCGCCGACCTGGAATCGGTCACCCCGGAGCAGGCCGGAAAGCACCCGACCTGGTCAATGGGCCCGATGAACACGCTGAACTCGGCGACCCTGGTCAACAAGGGCCTGGAGCTGATCGAGACCCATCTGCTGTTCGGCATCGACTACGGCCGCATCGAGGTCGTGGTGCACCCACAGTCGATCGTGCACTCGATGGCGACCTTCACCGACGGCTCGACACTGGCGCAGGCCAGCCCACCGGATATGAAGCTGCCGATCGCGCTGGCGCTTGGCTGGCCGGCGCGGGTTCCCGGCGCGGCCCTGGCCTGCGACTTCACCACCGCCTCCACCTGGGAATTCCTCCCGCTGGACAACGAGGTGTTCCCCGCGGTGGATCTGGCTCGCCAGGCCGGAACCCGCGGCGGCTGCCTGACCGCGGTGTACAACGCCGCAAACGAGGAGGCCGCCGAGGCGTTCCTCGCGGGCCGGATCCCGTTCCCGGCGATCGTGCAAACCGTCGGTGACGTGTTGCATGCCGGCGACCAGTGGGCCGCCGAACCCGCTACCGTGGAAGACGTACTCGATGCGCAGCGGTGGGCCAGAGAAACGGCACGACGGGCCATCGACATGCACTTCGAGCAGAAATCCGTCAGAAAAGGGCTCGTCACCAAATGATGTTCGTCATCGGCATCGCGCTGTTCGCGCTGGCCATCCTGGTATCGGTGGCCCTGCACGAATGCGGGCACATGTGGGTGGCGCGTGCCACCGGCATGAAGGTGCGTCGCTACTTCGTGGGCTTCGGTCCGACACTGTGGTCGACGCGGCGTCCCAACCGCCTCGGCGAGACCGAATACGGCCTCAAGGCCATTCCGCTGGGCGGGTTCTGCGACATCGCCGGCATGACGTCCGTCGATGAGATCGCGCCCGAAGACCGGCCCTATGCGATGTACAAGCAGAAGGTGTGGAAGCGCGTCGCCGTGCTGTTCGCCGGCCCGGCGATGAACTTCATCATCGGACTGGTGCTTCTCTACGCGGTGGCGGTCATGTGGGGCCTACCCAACATCACCGCGCCCACCACCGCGATTGTCGGTGAAACGGGTTGTGTTGCAGCACAAGTGAGCCTGGACAAGATGGGTGAGTGCACGGGGCCCGGCCCCGCGGCATTGGCCGGCATCCAGGCCGGCGACGAGGTCGTCAAGGTCGGCGACACCAAGGTCTCCGATTTCAGCCAGATGGCCGCCGCGATCCGCAAACTGAACGGCCCGGTGACCATCGAGCTCAAGCGCGACGGTCAGACCATGACCAAGGTCGTCGATGTGACCCAGACGCAGCGGTTCACCAGCGCAGACGCCAAGGCGCCCGCCACGGTCGGCGCGATCGGTGTCAGCGCGGTCGAAGTGAAGCCGCCCACCCCGTACAGCCCGATCGCCGCGGTGCCCGCGACGTTCGCGTTCACCGGTGACCTGACCATCGAGTTGGGTAAGTCGCTGGCCAAGATTCCCACCAAGATCGGCGCCCTGGTTCATGCGATCGGCGGCGGTGAACGCGACAAGGAAACCCCGATCAGTGTGGTCGGCGCGAGCATCATCGGCGGCGAGACGGTCGAGGCCGGGCTGTGGGTGGCGTTCTGGTTCTTCCTGGCGCAGTTGAACTTTGTGCTCGGTGCGATCAACCTGGTGCCGCTGTTGCCGTTCGACGGCGGTCATATCGCGGTCGCGACGTACGAGAAGATCCGCAACATGATCCGGGCGGCCCGCGGCAAAGTCGCCGCAGGCCCCGTCAACTACCTCAAGCTCATGCCCGCCACGTACGTGGTGTTGCTGGTAGTGGTCAGCTACATGCTGCTGACCGTGACCGCAGACCTGGTCAACCCACTCAGCATCTTCCAGTAGGAGATCCCACATGACAGCGTCCATCGGTTTGGGAATGCCCGCACCCCCGGCGCCGACCCTGGCGCCGCGGCGTAAGACCCGACAGCTCATGGTGGGTGGTGTCGGCATCGGCAGCGAGCACCCGATCGCGGTGCAGTCCATGTGCACCACAAAGACTCACGACGTCAATTCGACGCTGCAGCAGATCGCCGAGCTGACCGCTTCCGGCTGCGACATCGTGCGGGTGGCCTGCCCTCGCCAGGAGGACGCGGACGCGCTCGCCGAGATCGCCCGGCACAGCCAGATCCCGGTGATCGCCGACATCCACTTCCAGCCCAAGTACATCTTCGCCGCGATCGACGCCGGCTGCGCGGCCGTGCGCGTCAACCCCGGCAACATCAAGGAATTCGACGGCCGGGTCAAAGAGGTCGCGAAGGCCGCGGGCGATGCGGGTATCCCGATTCGCATCGGCGTCAACGCCGGCTCGCTGGACCCCCGGCTGATGAAGAAGTACGGCAAGGCCACCCCCGAGGCGCTGGTCGAGTCCGCGCTGTGGGAGGCCTCGCTGTTCGAGGAGCACGGCTTCGGCGATATCAAGATCAGCGTCAAGCACAACGACCCGGTGATCATGGTCGAGGCCTACACACAGCTTGCCGCGCAGTGCGACTACCCGCTGCATCTCGGTGTCACCGAAGCGGGCCCGGCGTTCCAGGGCACGATCAAGTCCGCGGTGGCGTTCGGCGCGTTGCTGTCCAAGGGCATCGGCGACACGATCCGGGTGTCTCTGTCAGCGCCGCCGGCCGAAGAGGTCAAGGTCGGAAATCAGATCCTGGAGTCGCTGAACCTGCGGCCCCGCGGTCTGGAGATCGTGTCGTGCCCGTCGTGTGGGCGGGCCCAGGTCGACGTGTACACCCTGGCGAACGCGGTCAGTGCGGGCCTGGACGGGCTCGATGTACCGCTGCGGGTCGCGGTGATGGGTTGTGTGGTCAACGGTCCGGGGGAGGCCCGCGAGGCTGATCTCGGGGTGGCCTCCGGCAACGGCAAGGGCCAGATCTTCGTCAAGGGTGAGGTGATCAAGACCGTCCCCGAGGCGCAGATCGTCGAGACCCTGATCGAAGAGGCAATGCGCCTGGCGGAATCGGCCGGTTCAGATGATGCCACCGGTTCGCCTGTGGTGACCGTAAGCTGATAACGACCCTGTGAGCGGGGTCACCCAGCCTCGGCTTCAACAGAGAGAATCGTCCATGTCGGCTCCGCCACTGTTCCGCCTCGTCGACGAGCGCCGAGTATCCGTGGTGCGCGACGCCACCCCTTGCCTGCAGGTGTTCGACGAGGACCCGGTGGGGTCGTGCATGGTGGCCGCCCGCGTCGCCGAGTTCGGGGTCGAACACGGCGCGATCGGCGGGGAGCTGTGGACGAGGCGCGGTGTCACGGAGTCACTGTGTTACGCCGGTCCCAACCTGATCCCGTTGCGTGGGGATTCCGAGGATCTCAAGGCGTTCTCGGACAAGGCGATGAGTACCGCGCGTCGCTGCTCCTCGCTCGTCGGCCGGGCCGAGCTGGTACTGCCAATGTGGCGGCGGCTCGAATCGGTGTGGGGTACTGCCCGTGACGTCCGTGAGCAACAGCCGTTGATGGCACTGAACTCGATGCCGCACTGCGTGATCGATCCGGCGGTCCGCCCGGTACGCATGGAGGAACTCGACGCTTATCTGGTGGCCGCGGTCGACATGTTCATCGGCGAGGTCGGTGTCGACCCGCGGCTCGGTGACGGTGGCCGTGGCTACCGCCGCCGCATCGCCAGCCTGATCGCCGCGGGACGGGCGTGGGCCCGGTTCGAGCGCGGCGAGGTGGTGTTCAAGGCCGAGATCGGGTCGCAGTCGCCCGCAGTCGGCCAGATCCAGGGGGTGTGGGTGCATCCCGAGTGGCGCGGTCACGGATTGGGCACCGCAGGGACAGCGGCGCTGGCAGCCGCGGTGGTGGGCTCGGGCCGGATCGCGAGCCTGTACGTCAACAGCTACAACACCGTGGCGCGGGCGACGTACGCCCGCATCGGGTTCGAACAGGTCGGCACCTTCGCCACGGTGTTGCTGGACTGAGTGCTGCCGGAGTGAGCGTCACCGCCGTGCGGCGGTGGCCCGTAGCAGCAGGTCATCGACCGACCATTGGTCATCGGCATGCGAGCCGTATTTGGCGGCGAGCACCACGCCGTCCGGGGCGATGAGGAAATCCGCGGGTAGCCCGAGCCGGCCACCCACCTGCCTGCCGGCCGGGGCGCGGAACCGCCCGCGCAGTGTCAGCAGCCCGCCGTGGATGATCGCCGGCCAGCTGCGGGGATCGAGCAGCGCCCGGGGACCGGACTCGACGCCGAACTGCCGGTAGATCTCCTTCTCCGGATCGGCGATGGTGGCAAACGGCAGATCCGATGTGTGCTCGGCCAATTCGGCTGCGGGGGAGTGAAAGAAGACCACCTCGCGGATACCGGCGGCGCTGATCTCCGCGTGCCGGGCCACGAACGACTGCAGATGCAGATTGCAGATCGGACAACCCGCGAACCGTCTGAATTGCAGGTGTACCAGGCCGTGCGGATCGGGTACCGGGATGTGTTCGCCTGTGACACTGAGGAACTGGCGGCCGGGAACCGTCGTGGGCGGATCGGGTGGGGGCACGGCTCCTCCTCGTTAGCGTGTGGTGTACGCCTATAGATTGAAGGCTATAGGCGTACGGTGTACGCTGTCAATCGTCATGCCGCGCCCACGTTCGATCAGCCAAACTCAGCTCGCCGCAGCTGCGTTGGCGGTCGTTGACGCCGATGGGCTGGGGGGCCTGTCGATGCGGACCGTCGCCCGGCGGCTGGGCCTGGGCACCATGTCGCTGTACCGGTACGTCGCCGATCGCGACGAACTCGAAGCGCTCGTGGTGGACCTCGTACTCGGCGAGATGGATCCCGGACTGCCACAAGGCTCGGCGCGCCGCCAGCTCGTCGAGCTCGCCGAGCGTGTGCATGTTGCCGCCGCACGGCATCCCGCGGTGGTGCCCTTGCTGCTGACGCACCGGCACCGCTCGCCGGCGTCCTTGCGCTGGGGAGAAATGGTGCTCGGTGTGCTCACCGCCGCCGGCTACGGCGGCAAGCGCCGGGTGTATGCGTTCCGGGCGGTGCTGGCCTACATTTTCGGCGCCATCGAGATCGAGATGCTGGGAAGTCTGACCGGACCGGGAACTCGAACGCTGGCAGGTTTGTCTGCTGAGGAATATCCGCTGTTGTCGGAGACCGCGGCAGTGGCGCACGGCATCCAGCCGGATGAGGAATTCCGGCGCGGTCTCGAAATCCTGTTGCGTGCTCTGGACCTGTGACGCCGGCGGGGCTACTTGTCGGTCTCGCGACAGTCTCGGTTCGGTATCGGTGCGCCTCCGACGAAACCAGCGTCTACGTTTCTAACATCAGCCTCAATGGCAACTCAAACATCATCAGTCACACGAACCGCAGGCCTGTTCGCGGTCGTCGTGGTCCTTGGGGCTTCCGGGCTGAGCGCCTGCACCCCGAGGCCCAACGGGCCCGAACCCGCCGCCGAGCAGTTCTTCGCGGCACTGGCCACTGGTGACACCGCGGCCGCCGCTGCGCTGGCCGACCGGCCCGAGGATGCCAAGACCGCTCTCAGCGAAGCATGGAACGGCTTGCAGGCCACCCGGCTCGACGCGCAGATCCTGGGTTCGAAGTACGCCGAGGACACCGGCAGCGTCGCCTACCGCTACACCTGGCACCTGCCGAAGGACCGCACCTGGACCTACGACGGGCAGCTCAACATGGTCCGCGAGGAGGGTCGCTGGGAGGTGCGCTGGAGCGCGACCGGGCTGCACCCGAAACTCGGGGAGCACCAGACCTTTGCGCTGCGCGCCGACGCGCCGCGGCGGGCCTCGGTCAACGAGCGCGGCGGTACCGATGTGCTGGTGCCCGGCTACATCTATCACTACGCACTGGATGCCAGGTCGGCCGGCGCTGCGTTGATGCCGACGGCGCGGGCGGTCGCCGACGCGCTGCGGGGCTTCGATCCAGCCCTGGGTGATCCTCAGCTGCTTGCTGAACAAGCCAGCGCATCGGCACAGCCGATGAGCCTGATCACGCTGCGCCAATCCGACAACGACCGGATCGCGCCGGCCATCGGTCGGCTCCCCGGCGTCGTGCTCACCCCGCAGCCCGAAATGTTGCCGACCGACGAGACTTTCGCCCCGGCGATCGTCAATGAGGTCAAGCGATCGGTGGCCGACCAACTCGATGGTCAGCCGGGCTGGCGGGTGGTCACGGTCAACCAGAACGGCGTCGACGTCGATGTGCTCAACGAGGTGGTGGGCGATCCGGCACCGTCGATCACCATCAGCCTGGACCGCGCCGTGCAGAATGCCGCGCAGAACGCGGTCAACACCACGGGCAAGCAGGCGATGATCGTCGCGATCAAACCGTCCACCGGTGAGATCCTGGCTGTCGCGCAGAACGCGGCTGCCGATGCCATCGGCCCGCTCGCAACCATGGGCCAGTTCCCGCCGGGCTCGACTTTCAAGATGGTTACCGCCGGCGCCGCCATCGAGCGCGACATGGCAACGCCCAACACGCTTTTGGGGTGCCCCGGCACGCTCGACATCGGCCACCGGACCGTCACCAACTACGACACGTTCGATCTCGGCACGGTGCCGTTGTCGCGGGCGTTCGCCAATTCGTGCAACACCACCTTCGGCGAGCTCGCCAGCCGGATGCCACCGCGCGGCCTCACCCAGGCCGCTGCGCGTTACGGCATCGGCACCGACTATCAGGTGGACGGAATCTCCACGCTGACCGGTTCGGTGCCGCCGACGGTCGATCTGGCCGAGCGCACCGAGGACGGCTTCGGTCAGGGCAAGGTCCTGGTCAGCCCCTTCGGTATGGCACTGGCCGCCGCGACCGTGGCGGCCGGCAAGACGCCGGTGCCGCAACTCATCGAGGGACGCCAGACGATGGTCGACCGCGCGGGCGCCCCGATCAGCCCGAAGATGGTCGACGGGTTGCGGCCGATGATGCGACTGGTGGTCACCAACGGCACGGCGAAGGATCTCAACGGGCTCGGCGATGTGCGTGGCAAGACCGGGGAGGCCGAGTTCATGGGCGGCTCCCATTCCTGGTTCGCCGGCTACCGCGGGGACATGGCATTTGCCGCGCTCATCGTCGGCGGCGGCAGTTCGGAGTACGCGGTGCGCATGTGCAAGACCATGTTCGACGGGCTGCCCCCGGCCTATCTGGCCTGAACGGCGGTACCGTTGAACCTGCCATGACAGGGATCAACGAACAATCCGTGGACCTGCGCGTCTCCGATGCCGATCGCAACGGCACGTTGCGGCGACTGCACAATGCCGTCGCTCTCGGACTCATCGACATCGCCGAGTTCGAGGAGCGCTCGGCGATGGTGTCGCACGCCCGTCTGCATTCGGACCTCGATGCGTTGGTGGGTGACCTGCCCGGGCCCGGGGCGATCGTCACCACCGCCACCGACCGGGTCGAGTTGCGCGGGGTGCTGGGCTCGCTGAAACGCCAGGGTGAATGGACGGTCCCGACCCGGCTGGCGTTGGTGCGCCGGATGGGGTCGGTGGAGCTGGACCTGACCCGGGCCCGGTTCGCCCGGCCGATGGTGGTCATCGAGCTGGACATGAAGTTCGGGTCGGTGGAGATCCGGTTGCCCGAAGGGGCCAGTGCGTCGATCGATGACGTCGAGGTGATCGTGGGCAGCGCCGACGATCACCGCCGCGACGCCCCTGCTGAGGGCGCCCCGCACATCATCCTCACCGGCAAGGTGGTGTGCGGCTCGGTGGACATCCGTGGGCCGCGCCGGAACTGGAAGCTGACGCTGCGCCGGTCCTGACGTGCGCTCAACGCGGTTCAAGCACCGCGAACGTCAGTGTCGCGCGGGCGGCGAGCCGATCACGCGTGATGTCGGTGACATCGACCGACGTCACGATGAGGCGTTTGCCCGCCCGCACAATCTTCGCCTCCGCGCGGGCCGTGCCCATGATCGGCGCCAGGAAGTGGATGTTGAGGTCGGCGGTCGTCACGTCGTAACCGACGCCGCCGGCATTGCCGGCCAGCATGCCTGCCGCGATATCGATCAGGGTGGCTACCAGGCCGCCTTGAAGGGCGCCGCGGACGTTGGCGAGGTCCGGCCGGTTGTCCATCTCCAACACCAGTCGGTCGGCGGTCGACTCCACCTCGCGGTAGTCCAGCAGCTGCAGGACATGAACGGTTTCGGTCATCGCCGTACCTCAATCATCCCCGTACGGTAACACCATTACCGCTTCCTGAGAGGGCCGCTCTCCATCGGTGTCACCGCAGTGCCTCTGTAGGCACGCCGAAGCGTTCCTGATAGCCGGTGACCTGGGCCCGGACCTCCTCCGCGTCGAGACCGGTGTTGCTCCACGTGTATCGCGCGCCGCCGTTGTCCCCGGGGTGGGCGGCCAGGAAGTCGCGCATGCGCCCTTCGGCGACGGGGGTGAACTCGCGGTCCAGTGCCCCGTAGATGCCGCGGATCGTCGCGAACGGATCACGGATGAAGTCGGCGAATTGGACATCGACGATCTGGCCGGGCGCCAGCACCCCGGAGTCGCGGGCCTTCATCGAGTTCTCCAGCCCGACGACGATCTCCTCACGCGACTGCTGGGCACACTCGGCGATGTCGCTGTGATCGGAGGCCAGTCGACGCAGGTGCGTAGTGAGTGCGGCGATCGAGGAGATGACGTTGAGCGGATCGCGGTGGGTCTGCACGATCAGCGCGTCCGGATACTCGGTGACCAGTGCGTCCAGCTGCCACAGGTGTGCGGGCGATTTCAACAGCCACTGCGGTGTGGTACCTGGTCCGGGCACTCCGGATTGCAAGTGTTGCAGGAACATCCGGTGGTAGCGGTAGGCGTTTCGGTGGTCGGCGTCATGCAAGAGCCAGCGGTAGTAGGTGGGCAGTCGGTACTGGGTTGAGAAGATCATGCTGCAGAACTGTCCGGCCGACATCCGAACGCACTCCTGCCCGACCAGCGCACCCATCGGATGATGCGCCAGCAGACCGGGTACCAGCTGTTCGGACATCTCGATACTCGCCTGGATCTGGGCGATACGCGGATCCGTGGTGTAGGTATCCGGCTGCGGTAACGGCCAGGGCGCATCCACCTCCCAGGTCAGAGGTGGGCGTAGGGCGGGATCCTGGGCCAGCAGGTCGAACAGGATCGTGGTGCCGGTGCGCGGCTGGCCGACGATGAAGATGGGCCGCTCGACTGGTGTGGCCGCTACGGCGTTATTGTCCTTGCGCCACTGCATGATTCGGAGTCGGTTGACCAGCGGGTTGACGATGTCCATCACGGCGATCTCAACGCCCAAGTCGTTCAGTTGGGCTTCGGTCGCCAGCCCGTCGGCCAGCCGCGTGAGATCCTCGCGCCACCCGCCGGGCTCCCCGAAGTCGTCGGTACCTGCGATCTCGCAGGCTTGCGCGATCAGGGCGTCGGGGTCGAAGCGGTCGGTCATCGCACCGTCACCGTTACCTCGGGCGCGGCCGGATTGTCCAGCCAGCGCAACACCACGAACCCGCGGCGGCGGCCACCGGTGTCCAGCCAGTGACCGTTGCTGGAGTCCTTGCTGCCGATGGCAATTCGGACTTTTCCATCCGTGCCGGGAGAGACGCCTTTGTCGGTCACCGAACTGTGCCTGCGTCGCGGTTCGATGCACTCGTGCCAGATGTTCTCCAGCGTGACGTTCCAGTAGCGGGTGTCCGGCGGGGTGAACTCCAGGTGCAGTGTCTCGTCATCGGCGAGGTCGAACGTGCCGATCATGTAGAGGTTGTCGGGTGTGGTGTCCGCGGACCCCAGCGCGGCGGCTTCGGCGGTGACGAGCTCGTTGGGCCGGGTCAGCAGTTCCGGCTTGATGGTGCGGTGCAGCGTCGTCAGCTTCATCAGCGTCCAGGCCATCGCGGTGAACTGCTCGGCCACCTCGGCGTCGGTCGGCACCTGTGGGGGACCGGCGTCAAGGGTCTCGATGTGCAGGGTCGCCGGCGATTCGGTGGCCGCGTCACCGATGTACTCACGCACCACGACCGAGGCGGCGTCGGCGGGGATCTGCAGCCATTGCGCGCCGTCGAGTCCGGCCGGGCGCTCGGCCGACACGATGACCGTGAAGGTGTCGTCGTCGAGCTTCAGCTCGGTGTCGCTGAGGTAGGCGGCCATCCGCCGCGGAGTCATGCCGGTGCCGGCGAGCACCTGGAAACCCAGATAGGCGCTGGAGCCCCGGGTTCCGGTGATCTGGTAGGTGCGGTCGCCACGGATCATCGCGAGCAGGTAGCGGCCGTCGGGATTTGGGCCGCCGACCATCCTGGTGGGCGAGCACATGTCGAAGAACCACGGCAGTTCCGGGTCGGCCTCCACGGACAGCTCCGAGCACAGTGCCGTCACCCGGGAGACCACCCGCAGCCCGTCGAGCAGTTCACGCTCGTCGCGGGCATCGGCTTTCACGATCTCGGTGATGTCGCCGAGCATTTTCTGGACGAACTGCCAGGCTTCGAGAGTTTTTGGGGCGCGCTCTTCGCTCATGCGAGACACAATCTCAAATGAGACGTAGTCTCATACGGGAAATGGCCGAACCGATTCCCCTGAACATCCGCAAGCGCCGGGCCACCCGCGACCGGATCGCCGCATGCGCCGCGACGCTCGTGGCAGCCGACGGGCTGGCCGCAACCACGGTGGAGCGGATCGCCGCCGAGGCCGAGGTCGGCCGGGCCACCTTCTTCCGGTACTTCTCCTCCAAGGAGGACGCCGTCGCCGACGGGATGACCAGGCACTGGCTGGATGTCATCACCGCGCAACTGGCAGCCCAGCCCAGCGGATTGTCGGCGCGCGACGCCGTGGTGGCCGCGTTCCGTGACCTCGGCGACGGTTTCGACGCCATCAGCGATCAGGTGCGTGAGCTGGCCATTCTGACCCGGTCATCGCCGGCGCTGAACGCGTGGACACTGCAGATCTACGTCGGCTACGAGACGGCGATCGCCGAGCTGGTGGCCCCCAGATTCGCCGACCTGACCCCGAACGACGCCCGGCCGCGGCTCATCGGCGCGCTGGCGATGGCGTCGGTGCGCATCGCCCTGGACGACTGGCTGCAACATGGCGGATCGCTGCCGCAGCGGGTGGGCGCGGCGCTGGGGGCGTTGTCGGTGGGCTGACGATTAAGCTGTCCACATGCCAGTTCGTACCGCCCTGAGCCCCGGCGTGCTCTCACCGACCCTGATGGTTCCCAAGTCGATCCCACGACCGGAGTACGCCTGGCAGCCCACTGTGCGCGAGGGCAGCGAACCTTGGGTGCAGACCCCTGAGGTGATCGAGAAGATGCGCGTCGCGGGTCAGATCGCGGCGGCGGCGCTGGCCGAGGCGGGCAAGGCCGTGGCCCCCGGCGTCACCACTGACGAACTGGACCGCATCGCCCACGAGTACATGATCGATCACGGTGCCTACCCATCGACCCTGGGGTACAAGGGGTTTCCCAAATCCTGCTGCACCTCGCTGAATGAGGTGATCTGCCACGGCATCCCGGACTCGACCGTGATCGAAGACGGCGACATCGTGAACATCGACGTCACCGCCTACATCGACGGAGTGCACGGCGACACCAACGCCACCTTCCTGGCCGGCGACGTCTCCGAGGAACACCGGTTGCTCGTCGAGCGCACCCACGAGGCGACCATGCGGGCCATCAAGGCGGTCAAACCCGGGCGCGCGCTGTCGATCGTGGGCCGGGTCATCGAGGCCTACGCAAACCGGTTCGGCTACAACGTCGTCCGTGATTTCACCGGCCACGGCATCGGCACCACGTTCCACAACGGGCTGGTGGTGCTGCACTACGATCAGCCTGCGGTCGAGACCGTGCTGGAACCGGGCATGACCTTCACCATCGAACCGATGATCAATCTCGGGTCGCTGGACTACGAGATCTGGGACGACGACTGGACCGTGGTGACCAAAGACCGCAAGTGGACCGCTCAGTTCGAGCACACACTCGTGGTCACCGACGACGGCGCTGACATCCTCACGCTGCCGTGAACAACGCACCGTGAGCGGAGCGCTGCTGGTCGCCGGGACGACCTCGGACGCCGGTAAGTCGATGGTGGTGGCGGGGCTGTGTCGGCTTCTTGCCCGCAAGGGCCTGTCCGTGGCGCCGTTCAAGGCGCAGAACATGTCGAACAACTCGGCGGTCACCGTCGACGGCGGAGAGATCGGCCGCGCCCAGGCCATGCAGGCCCGTGCCGCCGGGCTGGCGCCCAGCACCCGGTTCAACCCGATCCTGCTCAAGCCGGGCGGGGACCGAACCTCGCAGCTGGTGATCCGCGGACAAGTGGCCGGAACCGTCGCCGCGGGCGACTACTTCACCCACCGGGACCGGCTCGCGACGGTCGTCGCCGAGGAATTGGCCTCACTGAGATCTGAATTCGACGTGGTGATCTGTGAGGGCGCGGGCTCGCCGGCCGAGATCAATCTGCGCGCCACTGACCTGGCCAACATGGGGCTGGCCCGCGCCGCGGACTTGCCGGTGGTCGTGGTGGGCGACATCGACCGCGGCGGCCTGCTGGCCCACCTGCATGGCACCGTGGCCGTCCTGGAGCCCGAGGACCAGGCGCTCATCGCGGGATTCATCGTCAACAAGTTCCGCGGTGACCCCGCCCTGCTGGAACCCGGATTGCGCCAGCTCCAGGATCTGACCGGCCGCCCCACCTACGGGGTGGTCCCATTCGACGACGGAATCTGGCTCGACACAGAAGATTCCGTGTCGGTCCGGCCGGGAGGCGTGGTGGGGACCCCGCAAGCGCCCCGTGGCGCGCAGACGCTCACCGTCGCTGCCATCAGACTGCCCCGCATCTCCAACTCCACCGACATCGAGGCACTGGCATGTGAACCCGGAGTCCTGGTGCGGTGGGTCGCCGATGCCGCCGATCTCGCCGGCGCGGACCTCGTGGTGATCCCCGGCAGCAAGGCCACCGTGAACGATCTGGCCTGGTTGCGCCAACGCGGACTGGCCGAGGCGATCCTCACGCACGCCGCGCAGGGCCGGCCCGTGCTCGGTGTGTGTGGTGGGTTCCAGATGCTGTGCCGTCGCATCGACGACGCGGTCGAATCCTCAAGCTCGGAATCCGTCGAGGGCTTGGGTCTGCTGGACGCCGATATCGAGTTCGCCGCCGAGAAGACCCTCCGGCATTGGGAAAAGCCCTTGTGGGGCTACGAGATTCATCACGGCCAGGTGACCCGCGCGGCGGCCGATGACTGGCTCGGGGTGGGGCTGCGCCACGGCGCGGTCTACGGCACCCACTGGCACGGTCTGCTCGACAACGATCGGTTGCGCGGGGCCTGGCTCACCGAGATCGCTGACAGCGCCGGCCGTGGCGGGTTCGTGGTGGCCGGAGACACCGACGTGCAGGGGCGCCGCGATGCGCAGCTTGACCTGATGGCCGACCTGCTGGCAGCCCATCTCGACATCGGGGCCGTGATGGACCTCGTGGAGCACGGGCCGCCACCGCGGCCCACTATGAGCACTGCGCTCGTCGGCCCACCTCGGTAACCTGGGCAGATGACTCGATGCCATCGATGGGTGGCAGCTCCGGCCGGCCTGCTCGCCATGCTCGTGGTGTCCGGCTGCGCGCCGGTGATCGTCGGCACGCCCACCTGGCCGGGCGCCACCCTGGAGAAGGTGTTGCTGACACCCGCCGACTTCCCGCCCGGCGTGCAGGTCGATCGCGTCACCGACGATGGCGCAGGGCCGGGCGGTCCGGGCGGCCCGCCACCGATGCTATCCACCCCGGTCGGCTGCAGCGACGGGCTGACGAGGGTGATCGCCGAATCGGCCGAGCGGGGCCCGGGCAGCGCCGCGCAGATCATCGCCGCCTACGACGGGGCGCGGATGGTGCTGACCGTGATGGCCTCGCCGCTGCCGCTGGACAGGTTGGCGGCCACGGCAGAGCGATGCGCCCAGTTCTCCACCTACTTCGATCCGGCGGACAAGGGCATCCCGATGACCACCACCAAGCTGACCGCACCGCGTGCGTCAGCGTTGGCTTATCAGCAGACGATGCAGCTGGGCGGTAGGGCACAGAGCATCTTCTTCGCCTTCGAAAATGTCGGCAACTGGGCTGTTTTCGGAATTGCATTCCCCACGCAGGATCCGTCGATTGTCGCCAAAGGTGCATTGCCGCAGACATTTCTGGACGTTTTCGGTACCCAGGCCGAGCGGCTTGCCTCTCACTGACGCGGGCGTCAAGACAATGTTGATTCCGGCCCGCCCGTCGCTACTGGACGGTAGTTTGGCCGAATGCTTACCACCGTCGCGACGATCGACGGATTCACCACACCCGTCGACGTCTCGGGCCCCGAGAAGGGTTCCACCGTGGTAGTGCTGAGCGCCGGCCACCACGGCCCGGCCGCATACGAGCCGATCTGCCGGCGCCTGCACACCGCGTCACTGCGCACGGTGATCATCGGTCCGGATCCACGGCTGACCGCCAAGTCGGTGGTCGGCATTCTCGATTCGCTCAACATCAAATGGGCGTTGTTGGTCGGCGACCGGCTCGGGGGAGAACTCGCCTGGGAGCTGGCCGCGACCCGGCTGGACAAGTTCATCGGTCTGGTGGTGGTGGATCGTGGCCACCCTCGCGTCGCAGACGCCACGGGGACGATCCGCGACGACGAATGCCCGCCGGTCGAGATGAACACCACCGTGCTCGTCAGCTCTCCCGCGGCCCGCGCCGTCGCCAAGGCCAGCCAGCGCTTTGTGTACGGCGACTTCCGGCTCGTGGAGATAGCGGGACGACGCAACGCCGGTGACTCGACCGCACAGCTCGCGGCCGAGATCGTGCTGCGCACCAGCAGTTGGTGACGGCCCAGGCCTGCCTTCGCGCGAGCGCTCAGTCAGCCGCCACTGTGTTGTCGGGTCGGCGGCCTGCCTTCGCGCGAGCGCTCAGTCAGCCGCCTCCGAAGGCGTCCAGGCTTGCGGCAAACCCGGCTGCTGCGGGAACAGGAAATCCACGAATGCCGCGGCCGTGGGCTGCGGCTCATGATTGGCCAGCCCGGGGCGTTCATTGGCCTCGATGAAGACGTACTCGCGGCCCGTGACATCGGGCACCAGCAGGTCGATCCCCGTCACCGGGATACCGATCGCCGCGGCCGCGGTCACCGCAACTCGGCACAATTCGGGATTCACCTCCGCGGTGACATCGTGGATCGTCCCGCCCTGATGCAGATTGGCCGTTCGCCGTACCCGCAGGTGCACCCCCTCGGGCAGCACATCATCGAACGACCAGCCGGCCTCGGCGACCGTTCCCACGGTGACGTCGTCGATCGGGATGCGTGATTCGCCGCCGGTAGCCGCCGCGCGGCGCCGCGATTGCGTCTCGATCAGCTCGCCCACGGTGTGCTTACCGGTGCCGACGATCTCGGCGGGCCTGCGGATCGCCGAGGCCACCACCTTGCCGTCGATGACCACCAGACGAAGATCGTCGCCGGCGGCCCGCTGCTCGATCAGCACCTCCGGGTACTGCTCGCGGGCCCGGTGCAGCGCGGCATCCAGTTCATCGCCGCCATCCACGCCGACGGTGATGCCCTTCCCCTGCTCGCCACGGGTGGGCTTGACCACCACATCTCCGACCTCGGACAGGAAGTCGTGGTCCTCGCGGTCGAAGGTGGCCAGCCTGCCCTTGGGCACCGAGATGCCCGCCTCGGAAACGATCCGACGGGTCTGCCGCTTGTCATCGCAGCGGGCCATCGCCACCGCAGAAGTGAACTCCGACAGCGACTCTCGGGTGATGACTGTGCGCCCGCCGTGGGACAGCCGCATTTCGCCCGCGCCCGCATCGAGCACCTCGACCCGGATCCCGCGACGCATCGCCTCGTCGGCGATGATGCGCGCGTACGGGTTCAGATCGTCCACCGTTTCCGGAGGATGGGTGAACAGCGGCTCGTTGATCGCGTTCTTGCGTTTGACGGCCAGCACCGGGACGCGCTGGAAACCCAGCTTCTCGTACAGCGCGATCGCGGCGGAATTGTCATGGGCCACAGACAGATCCAGGTAGGCCCGGCCCCGCTCGCGGAAGAACCCGGCCAGGGTCCGGGTCAGCGCGTCCCCGACGCCGGGCAGTCCGGCGGCCGGATCCACGGCCAGGCTCCACAGGCTCGACCCGTCCTCGGGGTCGGCGAACAACCGGTTGTGGTCGACGCCGGTGACCGTGCCCACGACGCTGCCGTCGTCGTCGCGTACCGCAACCAGATAGACCACCGCCGGGGTCAGGGTGTGGTTGTGCCAGATGACGTCGACGGGTGCGGGCACCATCCCACACCGGACGTACACGCGGTTCATCGCGTCGGCGTCGCTCGGCGTCTGCAGGGTGCGCACGGTGAACCCGACGGGTTCGGCGGCGGTGAATTCGTCGGTGAACCGCAGCCGGTAGGTGTGGCTCGGATCGATGAACAGCTCAGCGGGGGAGCGGGCGATCAGCACGTGCGATTCGCGGGCGTAGATGCAGATGTCCCGCCGGCCGGGCCCCTCCTGCTGCAACACCTCGGCAAGCTGCTCGGGATCGGCGAAGGTCTGTCCGAAAATCAGCCGTCCCCAGCCTAATTCGAGCACCACATCATCGGCCATGGCATCGATGAGGTGCTGCGGTGAGGCATCGTGCAGGCTGAGCGTGATCGCCTCGGTGTGGTCGGACCCCAATGAGGCTTCCGACGAGTCATGGTCAGTGGCGGTCACGCCGCAGCCCCCGTCACCCCGTGGCGCTGCAACCACAACTCGAGCAGCGCGATCTGCCACAACTCATTGCCGCGCAGCGGGGTCAGCCTGCCGTTCGGGTCGGCGAGTAGACGGTCGACGGCCTCGGGGCGAAACAGACCGCGCTCCTTGGCTTCCGGTGCATACAGCGCGTCGCGGACCATATCCAGGTACGGCCCCTCGAGGTGGGTCAGCGCCGGGACGGGGAAGTAGCCCTTCGGGCGATCGATCACCGCTGCCGGAATCACCCGGCGCGCAGCCTGTTTGAGCACACCTTTGCCCCCGTGTGCGGTCTTCAGGCCCGGCGGACAGGTGGCGGCCAACTCGACGAGTTCGTGATCGAGGAACGGCACCCGGCCTTCCAGGCCCCACGCCATGGTCATGTTGTCGACCCGCTTGACCGGATCGTCGACCAGCATCACGGTGGTATCCAGACGCAACGCCCGGTCCACGCCGGTCTGTGCGCCCGCCGCGGCGAAATGATCGCTGACGAACACCCCGCTGGGATCGCCGTCGGCCCGGTAACCCTCGCTGATCAGCGCGCTCACCCCGGTGCTGTCACGGTCGAAGAACGCGCCGCGGTAGCTGGCCACAGCGCCGTGGAGGTCGGCCGCGCCCGGTTCGGCCATCGGCGGATACCAGTGATACCCGGCGAAAACCTCGTCGGCGCCCTGGCCGGACTGGACCACCTTGACGTGCTTGGCCACTTCCTGGCTCAGCAGGTAGAAGGCCACGCAGTCATGGCTGACCATTGGTTCGCTCATCGCCGCGATCGCACCGTCGAGGGCGGGCAGCATGCGGTCGGTGCCGATGCGGATCTGGTGATGGTCGGTTTCGAAATGCTCGGCGATGATGTCGGAGTACTTGAACTCGTCACCGGCCACCCCGCCGACGGACTCGAAACCGATCGAGAAGGTGGACAGGCCGTGCTGGCCGGCCTCGGCGAGCAGTCCGACGATCAGACTGGAATCGACGCCGCCGGACAGCAGGCATCCGACGGGCACGTCAGCCACCAGCCGGCGCTCGACCGCGCGCCGCAGCGACTCCAGTACCGCGTCCTCCCAGTCCTTTTCCGACCAGTCGGCCCGGTCGGCGTGCCGGGTGAAGTCCGGCGACCAGTAGACCGTGGTGTGCCGGCTGCCGTCCGGTTCGATCGCGACCACCGACGCGGGCGGCACCTTCTTGATGCCCTGCAGGATGGTCAACGGGGGCGGCACCACCGAATGGAACGTCAGGTAGTGGTGCAGCGCGATCGGATCGATCCGGGTGTCGACGCCACCGGCAGCCAGCAGGGCGGGCAGCGATGACGCGAACCGGATCCGGTGGGTGTCCTCGGTGATGTAGAGCGGCTTGACGCCCAGCCGATCGCGGCCCAGCAGCACCCGGCCGGTGTCGCGCTCGACGATCGCGAAGGCGAACATCCCCATCAGGTGCTCGACGAACCGGTCGCCCCAGTGGTGATAGGCCTTCAGCAACACCTCGGTATCGCTGTGGGAGAAGAACCGGTAACCGTGTCCGGACAGTTCCCGGCGCAGCTCCTGGTAGTTGTAGATGCAGCCGTTCCAGCAAACGGTCAACCCGAGTTCGGGATCGACCATGGGCTGGGCGCCCGCTTCGGTCAGGTCAATGATTTTCAGGCGGCGGTGACCCAGTGCGACCCGGCCTTGCGACCACACACCGGCCGCGTCCGGACCCCTGGGTGCCATCGCGTCTGCCATGGCCGACACCGCTGAAATATCCGGTGTCCGGCCATCGAGACGCACCTCCCCGGCGGCTCCACACATCAGTTCGACCCTACACAGGATCCGGCGGCGGCGCGTCACCCGCGGTGTGTCGGGGGTGTGACCGGGACATGTCGGAGCGTGGCCCTATTCTCCTCACATGAGGCCTGGATTCGGCTTCGGGATAGCCCGTGACGAGCTGATTCGTGATTTCGGCGCGCAGTCGACCGTGCGGGGTGAACGCTATGCCGCCGAGGGTCGGATCCGTGACATCGAGTTCGATGACGGCGAGCGTCTGCTTCGCGGACGGTGTGTCGGTTCGCATGGTCAGCTGTACGTCCTTGAGGTCGGCCTGTCGCCGGGAAGCCGGGCTGTTGTCGAGTGGGCATTGTGTTCGTGCCCCGTGGGGTCGTTCTGCAAACATGCGGTCGCCCTGGTTCTGACGGCCGCACCCCAGGACCCGGCCCACTCGCCGGTGGAGCGATGGCGCTATGTGCTCGACAAAGTGCTCGACGAGGTCGCCGTTCCCGACGGCGGCGGCAAACCGATCGCGCTGGAATTCTCGATCGGTGCCCCGACCCGCTACCGCCCGGGCACCCTGCTGATGCTGCGCCCGCTGTCCCTGGGGAAACGGGGCACCTGGATCAGCCGGGCACTGACCTGGCGGCGCCTCGTGGACTACCCGGACCCGGGCGAGTTCGACCGCGACCAGTACCGGGCCGTGCGGGCGCTGCTGTCGGAGATCGTGCGGTACTCCCCGCCGCACGGCAGCGAGGGGATGGTGCTCAACGGAATGCCTGCCACGCTGTGGTCCCGGCTCGACGAGGTGCTGGATGCGGGAGTGACCATCTTGGCCGACACCGCGAGTGGCATCCGGGCGGTCGAGTTGGTCAAGAACGTTCACCTCCGGCTGGACTTCGCGGCCGAGGGCGGTGGTGCCGTGATGTCGGTGGCACTGATCGTCGACGGGCAGGACAGCGACCCCGACGGCGTCGCGCTGATCGGGATGCCGGCTCCGCACGGGATGTTTCAGGTCGCCGATTCGGTGCTGCGCCTGGGCGCCTTCGACCCGGTGCCGGGACGCACCATGGCCGAGATGCTGGGCCACCACGAGCAGGTGCACATCCCGGCCGACATGGCGCGCGAACTCGCGGTCGACATCCTGCCGCGCCTGGCCAGCAGCGTGGACATGGAGGTCGCCGACGGCCTGTTCGTCCCGCCGGCCATCACGGGCCCGATGCCCGCGCTGACGGTCAAGGCCGTCGACGGCGGCGCGCGGGTGTTCTGGAGTACGCGCTACCAGGTCAACGATCAGCATCACGACTTCGACCCGATGTCTTCGGCCGGGTTGATCGGATACCGTGACGCCGCTGCCGAACAGTCGCTCTGGCAGCGGGTGCTGCCCGCGTTGCAGGCGGTCGCAGCCGCCGCGCAGGACTGGAAACGTCAAGCGGCGCAACATGTCAACCGCCGGATAACCACGACGCTCGACACCGACGCTGTCCATGAGTTGCGAGCCATCGTCAATGCCCAGAGCGCCCTGGACGCGGTCGCGGTGGCGTCGCAGCGCACATTGCTGGGCGGGGTGACTCTCACCCTCGTGGAGGCCGCGGTGCTGTGTGATCAGACCCTGCCGCAGCTGGACTGTTTCGCGGACCTGACGGTCGACGCCGATGACCGGTACCGGGCCGCCGGCGCCGATCCGGTGCTGTCGTTCTCGGGTGACACCTCGGTTCCGGGGGACTGGTTCAACCTGAACATCACGGTGAGCGTGGACGGCGAGACAGTGGCGCTGCCCGAGCTCATCCGCGAATTGAGCACTGGTGCAACGCACATGCTGTTGCCTTCCGGCATGTACTTCCGGCTGGACACGCCCGAGCTGGCCCGGTTGAGAGCCTTGCTCGACGAGGCGCGTGCGCTCGGCGAGATCGACGGGGACCGGGTCAATGCCGCGTCGATGAACATCACGCTGTGGGACGAACTGCTCGAGCTCGGTGTCGTCGACGAGCAGCTCGCCCGGTGGCGGGCCAACCTGGCGCGTCTGGCAGCGGCGCGTCCTCCGGTGCCCGTCGACCCGCCCGCGGGGCTCGACGCCGAATTGCGCGACTACCAGCGAGATGGACTGGACTGGCTTTCGTTCCTGTGGGACAACGGGATCGGCGGGGTGCTCGCCGACGACATGGGCCTGGGAAAGACCGTGCAGACGTTGGCTCTCATCGAGCGTGCCGTGGCCGGCGGCGCAGGCAGGTTCCTGGTCGTGGCGCCGACCAGCGTGGCGCGCAACTGGGTGGCCGAATGCCGCAAGTTCACCCCGGGACTGAACGCGGTGGTGGTCACCTCGACCAATGCACGGGCAGCCGTCGGACTGGCCGAACAGGTGGCCGAGGCGGATATCGTGGTCACCTCCTACACGCTGCTGCGCATGGATGTTGCCGCGTACTCACAAATCCAGTGGGCCGGAATGGTTCTCGACGAAGCGCAGTTCGTGAAGAACCACCACAGCAAGACCCATCAGGCCGCGCGGCTGCTCGACGTGCCGTTCAAGTTGGCCATCACCGGCACCCCGATGGAGAACAACCTGATGGAGCTGTGGTCACTGCTGTCGATCACGGTGCCCGGGCTGTTCCCGTCGCCGAAGGTGTTCGAGACGTATTTCCGCAAGCCGATCGAATCGGGTGCCGCCGATGATCTGCTGCCGGTGTTGCGCAGGCGGATCAAGCCGGTACTGCTGCGGCGCACGAAAAGTCAGGTGGTCAGCGAGCTGCCGCCGAAGAGCGAACAGGTGCTCACCATCGGACTGGGCGCCAAACATCGCAAGATCTACGACACGCGGCTGGCCCGGGAACGGCAGAAGGTGCTGGGGCTGCTGGGGGACTGGGAGAAGAACCGGTTCCAGATCTTCCGGTCGCTGACCTTGCTGCGCCAACTCAGCCTGCACCCGGGTTTGGTCGACGACTCCGCTCGCGCGGTGGGCTCGGCCAAGATCGACTTCCTCGTCGAACAACTCGATCAGCTGGTCGCCGAGGGGCATAGCGCGCTGGTGTTCAGCCAGTTCACCGGATTCCTCGCCATCGTGCGGGCGCACCTGGATTCCGCGGGTATCGCCTACAGCTACCTGGACGGTTCGGTCGACTCCGACGGAAGAGCCAGAGCCATCGAGGAATTCGGTACGGGAACCAAGCAGGTGTTCCTGATAAGCCTGAAAGCGGGCGGATTCGGGCTGAACCTCACCGCCGCCGACTACTGCTTCCTGTGCGACCCGTGGTGGAGCCCGGCCGCTGAGGCTCAGGCCGTCGACCGGGCCCACCGCATCGGGCAGACCCGGCCGGTCAGCGTCTACCGACTGGTCGCGGAGAACACCATCGAGGAGAAGGTGGTCGCGTTGCAGGACCGCAAGCGGGCACTGTTCGCCGCGGTGGTCGATGACGGGGATCTGTTCGGCTCGACCATCTCCGCGTCCGACATCCGCGAACTGCTCGGGTGATCAGCCCGGCAGTTCGGCGGTCGGGGCGTCGACCTGCTTGATCGGACCGGTGAACCAGTGCTTCACCGACACGTGCCAGTAGATGAACAGCAGCACCAACACGCCGCCGACCAGCAGCGGGGTGTAGTTCACGAACTTCCACTGGAAACTCGGGTCCCACGGCATACCGCCGAGCGAGGTCGGGAACATCGCGATGATCGAGGTGACGATGATCTCGACGATCGCCACCGGCGCCATCCACTTGTACTTGCTGCCGATGTTCCACCGGCCCTGCTCGAAGGAGTCGCCGGTCTTCCACCGGTAGTAGATCGGCACCGCGAAGCACAGGTACAGCCCGACCACGCCGATCGAGACGACGGCATAGAACGCGACCGGTGAGGGCACGTCCACACCGTTGACCGGAATCTTCACCGGCACGATGGCGGGCAGGGTGATGATCGCCGCGATCACCGCGGTGACGATGACGGCGTTGGCGGGCACCCGGCTGGCGCTGACCTTCGACCACAGCTGGTGCCCGGGGACCGCGCGGTCCCGGCTGAATGCGAACAGCATGCGTGAGGCGCTGGTCTGGCAGGCGGTGGTGCAGAACAGCTGACCCGCGGTGGCGATCAGCAGCACGACGCCCGCCCACTTCGATCCGAGCGCCTGGGTGAAGATGGTCGCCACCGCTCCACCGTTGGCCGACACCTCGTCGGAGTTCTGCACGGCAAACAGGAATGACAGCAACAGGATCCAGCCGCCGATCGCCGAGTAGAAGATCGACTGCCAGATCCCCTTCGCGGCGGCATTGGCCGCGCTCTTGGTCTCTTCGGACAGATGCGCCGACGCGTCATATCCGGTGATCGTGTACTGCGTCAGGATCGCCGAGATCGGCAGCACGAACAGCAGGAAGCCCCAACCGGAGGTGGAGCCGGAGAAGATCCCGGAGTTGTTGATGGTCTTGGCGAAAACGTCGGAGGCGCTGGCGTGTTGGTCCGGGAGCAGCCACAGGATGGCGATCACCGCGGTGGCGCCCGCGACGTGCCACCACACCGAGACGTTGTTGATGACGGCCAGCAGGTGTGACGAGAAGATGTTGATCACAGCCGAGACCGCCAGAATGATCAGGAACATGATGAACACCCGGGTCAGGCTGTAGCCGGCCAGCCAGGATTCACTGAACGTTCCCAGGGTGAGGTCCAGGAATGTCGCGCTGCCGTAGGACACCGACGCCAGGATCGCGATCAGGCCGATCAGGTTGAGCCAGCCGGTGTAGAAGCCGGCCTTGGGGCCGCCGAGTTTCGAAGCCCACCAATAGATTCCGCCTGAGGTGGGATACGCGGAGACGAGTTCGGCCAGACAGAATCCGATGATCAGGATGAAGACCGAGACAATCGGCCAACCCCAGGCGATGGCGGCCGGCCCGCCGTTGTTCCAGCCCAGCCCGAATGAGGTGAAGCAACCGGCCAGGATCGAGATGATCGAGAACGAAATGGCGAAGTTGGAGAATCCCGACCAGGACCGCTGCAGTTCCTGGACGTAACCGAGCTTGGCGAGATGTTGTTCGTCGTCACTGAGGTGTTCGGTGAGTTCTTCGTGCCCCTCGGGCATGGCGGCTCCTCGTGTGCAGGGCGGTGGGCGGTCTGCACACGGACAATAGAACGTTATTGGTCTGCTGTCCTACCTTTTGGGCGTGACAATCATGCTAATTCGGGGCACGATCATGACGTCATCGGCGAGGCAATGGTCGGCTGGACGTCAGGTTGGCCACCGAGTCCCACACGGGCAGGAGGGTGCGCAATGAGCCAGAACCCCGGCATGCTGGCACGGGCCGACCTGGAGCAAATGGTGGCGGCGGGTGAGATCGACACCGTGATCGTCGCCTTCTGCGACATGCAGGGCCGGCTGACCGGCAAGCGGGTTTCCGGCCGGTTGTTCATCGAAGAGGTCGCCGCCCACGGTGCGGAGTGTTGCAACTATTTGCTCGCGGTCGACGTCGACATGAACACCGTCGGCGGCTACTCGATGTCGAGCTGGGACACCGGCTATGGAGACATGGTGATGACGGCCGACTTCAGTACCTTGCGGTTGATTCCGTGGCTGCCCGGCACCGCGCTGGTGATGGCGGATCTGTCATGGCTGGACGGTCGCCCGGTCGAGCAGGCGCCACGCAGCATCCTCAACCGCCAGATCGACCGGCTGACCGAGCGGAAGCTCGTGCCCTATGTTGGCACCGAGCTCGAATTCATGGTGTTCGACAACACATTCCGGGAGTCCTGGGCCGCGGGCTACCGCAACCTGACACCAGCCACCGACTACAACGTCGACTACGCCATGATGGCGTCCACTCGGATGGAGCCGTTACTGCGCGACATCCGTCTGGGCATGGCGGGCGCCGGCTTGTACTGCGAGGGCGTCAAGGGGGAGTGCAACCTGGGCCAGCAGGAGATCGCGTTCCGCTACGACCATGCCCGCGCCACCTGTGACAACCACACCATCTACAAGAACGGTGCCAAGGAGATCGCCGACCAGCACGGCAAGAGCCTGACGTTCATGGCGAAATTCGATGAACGCGAGGGCAACAGCTGTCACATCCATATCTCGCTGCGTGGCGAGGACGGGTCACCGGTCTTCGCCGACGAGTCCGGCCCGCACGGGATGTCGCCCATGTTCCGCAGCTTCATCGCCGGCCAGCTGGCCACGCTGCGCGAGCTGACTCTGCTCTACGCACCGAACATCAACTCCTACAAGAGGTTTGCCGACGGCAGCTTCGCCCCCACCGCCATCGCCTGGGGCATGGACAACCGAACCTGCGCGTTGCGCGTGGTTGGTCATGGGTCCGGTATGCGGGTGGAATGCCGGGCGCCCGGCGGCGACGTCAACCAGTACCTGGCCGTGTCGGCGCTGATCGCGGGCGGCCTGTACGGCATCGATCACGAGCTGGAACTTCCCGACCCGCTGCCGGGGAATGCCTATGCCAGTGGGGCGCAACGGCTGCCGACCACTCTGGCCGAGGCGGCAGAGCTGTTCGCGAAGTCCGAGGTGGCGCGCACGGCGTTCGGGGACGACGTCGTCGAGCATTACCTGAACAATGCGCGGATCGAGTTGGCCGCCTTCAATTCCGCGGTGACCGACTGGGAAAGGGTGCGTGGCTTTGAGCGGCTCTGATATGGGGGCGCGTCCGATCATCGGCATGACGACCTATCTGCAGCAGGCGCAGACCGGGGTGTGGGATGTGCAGGCGAGCTTCCTGCCGCAGGTCTACTTCGAAGGCGTCACCCGTGCCGGTGGTATTGCGCTGCTGTTGCCGCCGCAGCCGGTGGACGTCGACATCGCCGACCGGGTGCTTGACCGCGTCGACGGTCTGGTGATCACCGGCGGCCCAGATGTGGATCCGCAGCGCTATGGACAGCAGTCACATCCGGCCACCAACGAGCCGGCCGCCGAGCGTGACGCCTGGGAGTTCGCGCTGCTGGAAGCCGCACTGCGGCGCGGTATCCCGGTGCTCGGCGTGTGCCGGGGCGCGCAGGTGCTCAACACCGCGCTGGGCGGCACCCTGCACCAGCACCTGCCCGACGTGATCGGGCACACCCATCATCAGAAGGGCAACGCGGTCTTCGGCACCTCGGCCGTACGCACCGTGCCCGACACCAGACTGGCCGATCTGATCGGCGCGACGTCCGACGCGCAGTGCTATCACCACCAGGCGATCGACCGGCTCGGTGAGGGCCTGGTGGTCAGCGCCAGTGACGCCGACGGCGTGATCGAAGCCGTCGAACGTGACCCGGCACTACCCGGTGATGCATTCGTGCTGGGCGTTCAATGGCACCCCGAAGAAAACCTCGATGACCTACGCCTGTTCACCGCCGTGGTGGACGCGGCCAGAACCTATGCGACTGAGAGGGTCTCATGACATCCAGCCACGTCGTCAACCCGGCTACCGAGGAGGTGCTGACCACCGTCGACCTCCTGGACGTGGGTGCCGTCGATGACGCCGTGGCGCGTGCCGCCGTGGCGCAACGGGAATGGGTCCGGCTGGCCCCGGCTGAGCGGGCCGCCGCGCTACGCGCGTTCGCCGCCGTCGTCGACGCCCACATCGAAGACCTCGCCGCCCTGGAGGTGGCCAATTCCGGGCACCCGATCGGGCAGGCCGAGTGGGAGGCCGGGCACGTCCGGGACGTCCTGCAGTTCTACTCGGCCACTCCGGAACGATTGAGCGGCAAGCAGATCCCGGTGGCCGGTGGCTTGGACGTCACGTTCAACGAGCCTCTCGGCGTCGTCGGGGTCATCACGCCGTGGAATTTCCCGATGACCATCGCCGCGTGGGGCTTCGCCCCGGCGCTGGCGGCCGGGAACGCGGTGGTGCTCAAGCCCGCCGAGTGGACCCCGCTGACCACGATCCGGCTCGGTGAGCTGGCCATCGAATCGGGTTTGCCGGCCGGGCTGTTCCAGGTGCTGCCGGGCAAGGGTTCGGTGGTGGGGGAACGGTTCGTCACCCACCCCGGCGTCCGCAAGGTGGTGTTCACCGGATCCACAGAGGTGGGGATGCGGGTGATGGCCGGGGCGGCGGCTCAGGTCAAACGGGTGACGCTGGAGTTGGGTGGCAAGAGCGCCAACATCGTGTTCGACGACTGCGATCTGGAGAAGGCCGCGGCCACCGCTCCGTACGGCGTGTTCGACAACGCCGGGCAGGACTGCTGTGCGCGTAGCCGGATCCTGGTGCAGCGCAGTGTCTACGACCGTTTCATGGAGCTGCTGGAGCCGGCGGTCAAGGGCGTCGCCGTGGGGGACCCCACCGTCCGCGGCACCGAGATGGGGCCGTTGGTGTCACGTCCGCACTGGGAGTCGGTGTCGTCCTACGTTCCCGACGATGCCCCGGTGGCGTTCCGGGGTTCCGCCCCGGACGGTCCCGGGTTCTGGTTCCCGCCAACGGTGTTGACGCCGCAGCGCACCGACCGCGCCGTGACCGACGAGATTTTCGGCCCCGTGGTGACCGTGCTGCCCTTCGACGACGAGGCCGATGCCATCGCATTGGCCAACGACACGCCCTATGGTTTGTCGGGCTCGATCTGGACCGACAATCTCTCGCGCGCACTTCGGGTGTCGCGGGCGGTGGAAGCGGGCAATCTCAGCGTCAATTCGCATTCGTCAGTGCGCTACAACACGCCGTTCGGGGGTTTCAAGCAGTCCGGACTGGGGCGCGAGTTGGGACCCGACGCACCACTGTTTTTCACCGAAACCAAGAATGTCTTCTTCGCCATTGAAGATCGAGCAGAGGAGTCCAATTAATGGATCTGACCCAGCGACTGGCCGGCAAGGTTGCCGTCATCACCGGTGGTGCCAGCGGCATCGGCCTGGCCACCGGACGGCGGCTGCGTGCCGAGGGCGCCACGATCGTGGTGGGCGATATCGACCCCGTCGCGGGCGAGGCCGCCGCCGAGGAACTCGACGGATTGTTCGTCGGCGTTGATGTGTCCGACCAGGATGCTGTCGATCAGCTCTTCGACACTGCGGCAGCGACATTCGGTTCGGTCGATATCGCGTTCAACAACGCCGGGATCTCGCCCCCCGAAGATGATCTGATCGAGACCACCGAGCTGCCGGCGTGGCAGCGGGTGCAGGACATCAACCTGAAATCGGTTTACCTGTCCTGCCGGGCGGCGCTGCGCCACATGGTGCCCGCGGGCAAGGGCTCGATCATCAACACCGCGTCGTTCGTGGCGGTGATGGGTTCGGCCACCTCCCAGATCTCCTACACCGCCTCCAAAGGCGGCGTGCTGGCGATGTCGCGCGAACTCGGGGTGCAGTACGCCCGGCAGGGAATCCGGGTCAATGCCCTGTGCCCCGGCCCCGTGAACACCCCGTTGCTGCAGGAGTTGTTCGCCAAGGATCCCGAGCGTGCCGCGCGACGGCTGGTGCACATCCCGTTGGGCCGTTTCGCCGAGCCCGAGGAGTTGGCCGCCGCGGTGGCGTTCCTGGCCAGTGACGACTCGTCGTTCATCACAGGTTCGACTTTCCTGGTCGACGGCGGGATCAGCTCCGCGTACGTGACACCGCTGTGACACCCTGATAGCTCGCCATGACAGCTGAACCGGATCCACAGCAGCCGACCGCCGCGGGGCCTGATTCGCGGCTCGCCGCGGAGGCGGCCGCGGGTGCACTGCTGCGCCCGGTCCGGCTGGGCAACGCCTTCGAGGACACCGTCGGCCGGTTGTTGGAGACGATTCGGCTGGGGGTCCTGGGGCCCGGGGAGTCGTTGCCGCCCGAGCGTGAGCTGGCCGCCCGGCTGGGGGTCAGCCGCGACACGGTCCGGGAGGCGATCAAATCGCTGGCCGACGCCGGTTACCTGGTGTCCAAACGGGGGCGGTACGGCGGCACCTTCCTGGCCGAGGAACTTCCCCGGCATACCGCCGACGGGCCGAGGCCGACGCGCGAGGAGATCGATGACGCGTTGCGGTTGCGCGAGATCCTGGAGGTCGGAGCGGCGCGGATGGCGGCCGGCCGCACCCTGAGCGCGGCCGAGCGCGACGGGCTCTGGTCGCGACTGGCAGACGTCCGCGCCGCCGAACCCGACGATTACCGCCGGCTGGATTCGCGGTTGCACCTGGCCATCGCCGAGGCGGCGGGGTCCCCGTCCCTGGTGCCCCTGGTCGCCGAGAACCGGATGCGGCTCAACGCCCTGCTGGATCAGATCCCGCTGCTGCCGCGCAACATCGCCCACTCCGACGAACAGCACGAGGCGATCGTGATGGCGATCCTGGCCGGTGACAGTGAGCGGGCCGCCGCGGCCATGCTGGCCCATGTCGGGGGATCGTCGGCCTTGCTGCACGGCTTTCTGGATTAGATTCGTACCGTGGACCAGCACGGTAAAGAGGTCCAGGTCGAGCGCGCGTCATCGGCCCTGGCCGATGTCGACACCTCGGGGTGGGCGCAGCGCTTCGATCTGCTGTCCGACCCGCACCGGCTGGAGATCCTGCTCGGTCTGCACCGGGCGCCGGGTATCTGTGTCAGCGATCTGGCCACGGCCCTGGGCCGTTCGGAGAACGCGGTGTCCCAGGCGTTGCGGGTACTTCGGGATCAGGGCTGGGTCACCTCAACCCGGGTCGGCCGCACCGTGAATTACCGCCTCGACGATGAGACGGTGCATGACCTGCTGCACTGGATCGGAGCGCGGCACGGCTGAAACCGTGTTCATCTGTTCATCTGGACAGATATATGGCGCAGTCTTAGGCTCGATAAATGACCACCGGCGCGGTTCCCGACGTGACTACGACGAAGCCGCAGCCATTCGACCGCGCCGATTGGACTTCGATCGCGATGGTCGCCGCGGTCGTGTTGCTGTTGCACGTATTCGGTTGGGGCGTGCTGATTTTCGGGGTTGCGCCGCAACACATCACGCTGGGATCGGCCGGGGTGTTCGGGGTCGGACTCGGTGTCACCGCCTACCTGTTGGGCGTGCGGCACGCCTTCGACGCCGACCACATCGCCGTCATCGACAACACCACCCGCAAACTCGTCGGTGAGGGCACGCGATCGCTCTCGGCGGGATTCTGGTTCTCGCTGGGGCATTCCAGCGTGGTGTTCGGGCTGGCCCTGCTGCTGGCGTTCGGAGTTCATGCGCTGGCCGGGCCGGTGCAGAATGAGGATTCGCCGATGTTGGAGACCCTCGGGCTGATCGGGTCGGTGGTGGCCGGGACGTTCCTCATTCTGATCGGCCTGACGAATCTGTTCGCCGTCGTCGGGATCGCCAAGATCTTCCGCGCCATGCGTGGTGGACAGTTCGACGAGGCCGAGCTCGAACGTCAACTTCAACAGCGGGGCTTCCTGGCACGTCTGCTCGGCCGGTTCATGCGGCGGGTGAGCCAGCCGTGGCACCTGTACCCGGTCGGCTTTCTGATGGGCCTGGGCTTCGACACCGCCACGCAGGTGGCACTGCTGGTGCTGGCCGCGGGTGCGGCAGCCTTCACGTTGCCCTGGTACGCCATCCTCGTGCTCCCGGTGCTCTTCGCGGCGGGGATGAGTCTGTTCGACACCGTGGACGGAATCTTCATGTCGCGGGCCTACGGCTGGGCATTCCTGCAGCCGGTCCGGAAGGTCTATTACAACCTGACGGTCACCGTGTTGTCGGTCATCGTGGCGCTGGTGATCGGCGTCATCGTCCTCGCCGGCCTGCTGGTCGAGCGACTGGGCATCACCACGGGTCCGCTGGCATTCATCGGTTCGGCGGACCTGGAGTTCGTCGGATTCGCGATCGTCGGGCTTTTTGTATTGAGCTGGATTGTGGCCCTGGGGATCTGGCGGTTCGGCCGGATCGAGGAGCGGTGGGCCGCGCGGGCCTAGTCGGTCAGGCCCAATAGCGCGTTCTCGATCACCTCGGCCAGTGCCGGGTGGATCCAGTACTGGCCGCGGGCAACTTCTTCGGCGGTCTGCCCGAAGCTCATCGCCTGGATCAACGGCTGGATGATCGAGGAGGCCTGGTAGCCCATGATGTGGGCGCCGAGAATCCTGCCGGTGTCGCGATCGCCGATCAGCTTGACGATGCCGGTGGTGTCCTCCATCGCCCAGCCGTAGGCGGTGTCGCCGTAGGCCTGGATCTTGGTGACGAAGTCGTAGCCCTCGTCGCGGGCCTGCTCCTCGGTCAACCCGACCATGGCGATCTGCGGTTCGGTGAACACGGCCGACGGCACGAAGCGGTGATCGCTGCGCATCATCGCGTCGGTGTCGTCCCAGTCGTGCAGGAGGTTCTCCTTGACCACCCGTGACTCGTGGTTGGCCACATGCTTGAGCTGATACTCCGAGGACACGTCGCCGAGGGCGAAAACGCCACGCGCCGTGGTGCGTTGGTATTCGTCGACGATGACCAGACCGTCCTCGTCGACCTCCACCCCGGCGAGCTCGGCGTCGAGCAGATCCCCGTTGGGGACCCGGCCGGTGGCCACCAGCAGCATGTCGGCGGGCAGCGTCTTGCCGTCGTCGAGGTCCAGAACGATCTGGTCGCCCTCGTGGTGTGACCCGATCACGTTCTCATGGGTCCGTAGGTCCCACTTCTCGGCGGCCAGCGCGGTGAACTGCCGGCAGATCGTCTCGTCGCAATGGCTGAGCAGACAGTCACCACGCACCACGATGGTGACCCGCACGCCCAACGCCGAGAACACATGGGCGAACTCGGCAGCGACGAACCCGCCGCCGACGATCACCAGGTGTTCGGGCAGTTCGGGGATACGCATGATGTCGTCGCTGGTGTAGTACGTGACGCCGCAATCCAGGATGGCCGGCGGGACGTAGGCGCGGGATCCGGCAGCGATCACCACCTGATCGCTGCTGAATTCGTCACCGGCCTCGGTGCGCAGCGTGTAGCGACCGTCGGCGGTCTTGGGTCCGAACCGGGTGTGGCTGGCGTACACCGTGATGTGCTGGTCGTTGCGGCGGTAGTCCTCGCCGCCGGCGGCGATCGGGTCGATCCGGCCGAAGACCCGCGCGACGATGTCGGGCCAGCGCACCTTGTCGATGTGGGAATCGATGCCGTAGTTGGCGCTGGCACGGATCGTGTCCGCCACGTCGGCGGCGTAGACGAACATCTTGGTCGGGATGCAGCCGACGTTCAGGCAGGTGCCGCCGAACGTGCCCTGCTCGCAGATCGCGACTTTCTTGCCGGCGTAGCGCTCGTCGAGAATGCTGTTGCCCGAGCCGGTGCCGATGATCGTGAGGTCGTAATGCTCCATGTGCGCTCCCTATCCGGAAGGTGTTGTGCTCGGCCGGGTTTGCAGGCTCAGGTAGTAGTCCAGCCAACGGTCGAGCTCGCGGTAGGCATCCGCGCGGGCGTCGGCCACTGACAGGAAGACGTCGTGCTTGGCGTCGGTGATCGGAGCCACCGTGGTGTGGTTACCCACGCAACCCGACCACCGCGCGATCTGACGGACGTCGAGCACGGCATCGCCGCGCTGCATCGCTGCCGGATCGGAGGATTCGGTGACGCTGCGGTCCGAACGCAGGATCAGATTCGGGACGCCGACGTCCAGGCCGCGGTGCAGGCGGGCCTGTCCGCGGCGGATCGCGTTGATCCACCCGAGGGTGACGGGGAAGCCCCCCAACGGTTTCCAGTCCAGGTTGTAGTCGAACTCGCCGCCGTACTCGCGGTGCAATGTGGTGCCGTAACCGCCTTCGGTGGGTTTTCGGATCACCGACAGCTTGCGCAGCCGGGCCAGCGCGATCAGGGCGGCCGACGTGGGCGCGGTGCGCAGGATCGCCGGTCCGTGCAGATCGAAGAACGGGCTGTTGAGGACCAGTCCACCGACGTGATGGGTGGCCAATCGGCCGCTTCGGCGCAGCCGGTCGGCGAACAACGTCAGGATCAGTCCGCCCGCCGAATGCCCGTACAGGCACACCGTGGCGTTGACGGTGTCGGCGGCGATGACCGCCAGGGCCCGCTCGAGTTCGGTGTCGTAGCGCGCCAGATCGGTGGTGAAGTGCGGGGTCTGGCCGCCGTGGCGGGAGCGTCCGCACTTGGGCAGGTCCAACGCGTAGAACGAGAAGCCGCGATCGGCGAATCGATCGGCGAGTTCGGTGTGGAAGAAGTAGTCGGTGTAGCCGTGCAATGCCAGTACGGCGTGGCCAGACCCGCCCTGCCCGTCTGGTGCCGCCGCGCCCGGACCCCGGCGTACCAGCGTGGCGACCAGGTCGCCTTCGCCGTCGGGATCGGGTCCTGCGTCGATGGTCTGTTGCCAGAACCCCGGCAATACATCCGGCTCCCAGGCGGGCTCCCGTGACGTCACGGTTCCACCCTAACCGCGCCCCGAAAATCAGCGCCGTGACGAGGCCGGGAGTGCACATGCTGCGGACAGAAGCCGGAGACTGCCTCCGGTAAATACCCTCCGGTAAATAAGTGGACGCAGTCTCCGGTTGTCGGGGTGGGCCGAGAGGATCGATGAGCAGGCCGGTGTCCAACGCCGGTCCGCGACGGTTGCGGGTCGATGCCGCCCCGCGACCACCAGCCACTTCTCACCGCTGCTGTTCGCCCGGGACGGTGTCTCGATCTTGGTCGACGAGGTGGCCCGGGCGCGGCTTGGGTGGCCGGCCGCCGGGAATCGCCTGGGTCGGCCAGCAACCAGATCGGAGGCGAGAACCAGCGCGTCCGACTGGTTCGGCTGCTCATCGACGGGCGGCGGGTGACGGATAGCACTACCATGCCTGGCCAACCGGGATTCGTCGCGCGATAACCTTGGAATCACAGAAAGCCGTCGACGTCGACGGGCCGCGCAATACAAAGGACGAGCGATCAGGGTGTCTGAGGCAAACGTGGGTACGACCGTGAAGACAGACGTCGTGCTGGTTGGGGCCGGCATCATGAGCGCAACCCTTGGCGCGCTGATCCGGCTGCTGGAGCCGGACTGGTCCATCACCATGATCGAGCGGCTCGACGGTGCCGCTGCGGAGAGCAGCGATCCGTGGAACAACGCAGGCACCGGGCATTCGGCGCTGTGTGAGCTGAACTACACCCCCGAGCGCTCCGATGGCTCCATCGACACCACCAAGGCCATCAACGTCAACGAGCAGTTCCAGGTGTCACGGCAGTTCTGGGCCTACGCCGCCGAGAACGGCGTGCTGCCCGACGTACGCGGCTTCCTCAACCCGATCCCGCACGTCAGTTTCGTGCACGGCGCGGGCAACGTCGATTACCTCAAGCGCCGTCACGAGGCGCTCGTCGCCAATCCGCTGTTCGCCACGATGGAATTCATCGACGACAAGGACGAATTCGCCCGCCGGCTGCCCTTCATGGCCGCCAAGCGTGATTTCTCCGATCCGGTCGGTCTGAACTGGTCGCAGAACGGCACCGACGTCGACTTCGGTGCGTTGTCGCGCCAGCTGATCGGTTTCACCGCGCAGCGCGGAATGGACACCCTGTTCGGCCACGAGGTGCGCAACCTGCGCAAGGAGTCGGACGGAACCTGGACGCTCAAGGTGACCAACCGGCGCACCGGCCTCAAGCGCAAGTTCAATGCCAAGTTCGTGTTCGTCGGCGCCGGCGGCGGTGCACTGCCGTTGCTGCAGAAGTCGGGCATCCCGGAGGCCAAGGGCTTCGGCGGTTTCCCGGTCGGCGGCGCGTTCCTGCGGACCAACAACCAGGTGCTGACCGCGGGCCACCAGGCCAAGGTGTACGGACTGCCGCCGCTGGGGGCCCCGCCGATGTCGGTGCCGCACCTGGACACCCGCGTGATCAACGGCAAGTCGTGGCTGCTGTTCGGTCCGTTCGCCGGCTGGACGCCGAAGTTCCTCAAGCAGGGCAAGTTCACCGACCTGCCGTTGTCGGTCAAGCCCAACAACATCATGTCCATGCTCGGTGTCGGACTCACGGAGATGGGGCTGGTCAACTACCTGGTCGGCCAGCTGCTGCTGAGTGAGGCCGCGCGAGTTGACACCCTGCGTGAATTCGCGCCCAGCGCAGTCGATTCCGACTGGGAGCTGGACATTGCCGGGCAGCGTGTGCAGGTCATCCGGCGCAAGGGCGCGGGCGGTGTGCTTGAATTCGGTACCACCGTGCTCACGGCGGCCGACGGCAGCATCGCCGGTCTGCTGGGCGCCTCGCCCGGCGCGTCCACCGCGGTGCCGGCCATGCTCGACGTGCTGGAGCGCTGCTTCACCGATCGCTACCAGAGCTGGTTGCCCAAGCTCAAGGAGATGGTCCCGTCACTCGGTACCAAGCTGTCGAACGAACCTGGCCTGTTCGACGAAGTCTGGGCGTGGGGTACCAAGGCGCTCAAGCTGGACGATCCTGTGACCGCGTGACCGGAGCGGGCGGATGACGGTCGCATTACGCCGCAGTTGGGCCAAAGACCTCGACGTGCCAACGCTTTACGAGCTGCTCAAGCTCCGTGTCGAGGTGTTCGTGGTGGAGCAGGCGACTCCCTACCCTGAGCTCGACGGCCGGGATCTGCTTGCCGAGACCCGTCACTTCTGGTTGGAAAGCCCCGCCGGAGAAGTCATTTCGACGTTGCGGCTGATGGAAGAGCATCCCGGCGGGGAGAAGGCGTTCCGGATCGGCCGGGTGTGCACCAAACGCAGTGCTCGGGGCAGTGGGCACACCACCCGGCTCATGCAGGCGGCACTGGCCGAGGTCGGCGACTACCCGTGCCACATCAATGCCCAGACCTACCTGGTCGACATGTACGGTCGGCACGGATTCGTCCGCGACGGCGACGAATTCCTTGATGACGGAATCCCGCATGTGCCGATGGTGCGTCCCGGGGCCCGACCCGACGAGCGCTTGCGCGAGGAGCCGATGTGACGAGAGAGCGAATCTTCCTGATGGCGGCCCTGAGATGACGGTGGAGACCCACACGTATCCGTTCAGCGCTCTGGTGGGGCAGGACCGGCTACGCCTGGCCTTGCTGCTGTGCGCAGTCCATCCGGAGATCGGCGGGGTGCTGATCCGCGGCGAGAAGGGGACGGCGAAATCCACGGCGGTACGCGGCCTGGCCGCGGTGCTGTCCGCGGTCGACGACGACGCCCGCCTGGTCGAACTGCCGATCGGTGCCACCGAGGACCGGGTGGTCGGTTCACTGGACCTGCAGAAGGTGCTCCGTGACGGCGAGCATGCCTTCTCGCCCGGCCTGCTGGCCCGCGCCCACGGCGGCGTGCTCTACGTCGACGAGGTCAACCTGCTGCACGACCATCTGGTCGACGTGCTGCTCGATGCCGCTGCGATGGGTCGCGTACATGTTGAGCGCGAAGGGATTTCGCACTCGCACGAGTCCCGCTTCGTTCTGATCGGCACCATGAATCCCGAGGAAGGCGAGTTGCGTCCGCAGTTGCTGGACCGATTCGGGCTCACCGTGGACGTGGCCGCCTCGCGTGACGTCGACGTACGTGTCGAGGTGATCCGGGCCAGGATGGCGTTCGAGGCCGACCCGCGGGCGTTCGTCGATCGTCATGCGGCTGCCGACGCCGAGTTGGCCGATCGGATTATCGCGGCCCGGGCCGCGATCGGCTCGGTGGTACTGCCCGACGCCGAACTGCGCCGTATCGCCGCCCTGTGCGCGGCATTCGACGTCGACGGGATGCGCGCTGATCTGGTGGTCGCGCGCACCGCCGTCGCCCATGCCGCCTGGCGCGGCGCCACCACGGTTGCCGAAGAGGACATCCGGGTGGCTGCCGAGCTGGCACTGCCGCACCGGCGCCGCCGCGATCCGTTCGACGATCCGGGCCTGGATCCCGAGCGACTTGAAGAAGCCATGCAGCAGGCGGGGGAGTCCGCCGAGCAGTCGGGTCACGACGCCGAGCCGTCTGATCCGGACTTCGACCCCGACTTCGACCCGCCCGGGGGTGGGGCCGATGCGGGTTCCGAAAGTGCCGCGCCGCAGGGTAATTCGAAATCAGCCACCCGTCCGAGTGCCCCGCCGTCGGCGGTGTTCCGGACCAGGGCGCTGGTGGTGCCCGGGGTCGGCGAAGGTGCCCCCGGTCGCCGTTCGCGGGCCCGCAACCGCACCGGCACGCCGATCGCGGCCACCGCCGAACCCGGCAGTGGGCACGGGCTGCACATGTTCGCCACCCTGCTCGCCACCGCGGGCCGCCAACAGGGGGCGGGCCTGCCGCGACCCCGCCCCGAAGACATCCGGCGCGCGGTACGTGAAGGCCGCGAAGGCAATCTGGTGATCTTCGTCGTCGATGCCTCCGGGTCCATGGCCGCCCGCGATCGGATGTCAGCCGTCACCGGAGCAACGATGTCGCTGCTGCGTGATGCCTACCAGCGTCGGGACAAGGTCGCGGTGATCACGTTCCGGCAGCAGGATGCCCGCGTGCTGCTCCCGCCCACGACGTCGGTGCACATCGCGAGCCGCCGGCTGGCCCGGTTCGACACCGGGGGCAAGACCCCGCTGGCACAGGGCCTGCTGGCCGCCCGCGATCTCGTCGTCCGGGAGAAAGCCCGTGACCGCGCCCGGCGCAGCCTGGTGGTGGTGCTCACCGACGGCCGCGCCACCGGGGGCCCCGATCCGTTGGGCCGTACCAGGCAAGCGGCGGCCGCGTTGGTGGCCGAGGGTGCCGCCGCCGTGGTGGTCGATTGTGAAACATCGTTCGTGCGACTCGGATTGGCCGGGCAACTGGCCGAACAGCTGGGATCACCTGCGGTACGGCTCGAGCAGTTGCGTGCGGCCGAACTGACCCGGCTCGTGCAGCACCAGACCGCCGCCTAGCCGGCCCGAGACTCTGCGCAGGAAGGACCCGACCATGCCACAGGGACAGCCGCTGACCGTTCCCGACGACGGCCTGACCACCAAGGCCCGCCGCAATGCGCCGCTGCTCGCGGTGCACACCGGGCCGGGGAAGGGAAAGTCGACCGCGGCCTTCGGGATGGCGCTGCGGGCGTGGAACCAGGGCTTCTCGGTGGCGGTGTTCCAGTTCGTCAAGAGCGCGAAGTGGAAGGTCGGGGAGGAGGCCGTATTCGGTCAACTCGGCCGGCTGCACGATGAGCACGGTGCCGGCGGGCCGGTGGAGTGGCACAAGATGGGCTCGGGTTGGTCCTGGACGCGCAAGCACGGCAGCGACGTCGACCACGCGGCGGCGGCCGCCGACGGCTGGGACGAGATCAAACGCCGCCTGGCCGAAGAGCGCCACGACTTCTACGTACTCGACGAGTTCACCTATCCGCTCAAGTGGGGCTGGGTTGCCGTTGACGAAGTAGTCGAGGTGCTCCGCACGCGTCCGGGCACCCAGCACGTGGTGATCACCGGTCGAGACGCTCCGCAGGCGCTGATCGATGCCGCGGATCTGGTGACGGAGATGACCAAGATCAAGCATCCGATGGATGCCGGCCGTAAGGGCCAGAAGGGCATCGAGTGGTGAGCGCGGTGCGCTGGTGACCACCCCGGCGGTGGTGATCGCCGCACCGGCATCGGGCAGTGGGAAGACCACGGTGGCAACGGGTTTGGTCGGTGCGCTGCGCCAGGCGGGTCACTCGGTGGCGCCGTTCAAGGTCGGCCCGGACTTCATCGACCCCGGCTACCACGCCCTGGCCGCCGGCCGTCCGGGTCGCAACCTGGACCCGGTGCTCGTCGGCGAGGGATTGATCGGCCCGCTCTACCGGCATGGGTGTGCCGGTGCCGACATCGCGGTCGTCGAGGGCGTCATGGGCCTGTTCGACGGTCGTATCGAGGGGCAGATGACCGGCATCCCGCGGGGTTCGGCGGCCCAGGTCGCAGGTCTGTTGGGGGCCCCGGTGGTGCTGGTGGTCGACGCCCGCGGGCAGAGCCACAGCATCGCCGCGCTGCTGCACGGCTTCGTCACCTTCGACCCGGCCGTGCGGATCGCCGGGGTGATCCTCAACCGGGTGGGCTCCGACCGGCACGAGGCGGTGTTGCGCCAGGCCTGTGAACATGCCGGCGTGACGGTGCTCGGTGCCATTCCGCGAGCCGATGAACTATCCGTCCCGTCAAGGCATCTCGGTCTCATCACCGCCGTCGAGCACGGCCGGCAGGCGCGCGACGCGGTGGCTGCGATGACCGCCCTGGTGGGCCGCCACGTCGACCTGTCGACCATCGTCGCCGCCTCGGCTGCCCACGTGACCGCCGAGCCGTGGAGTCCGGTGGCTGAATCGGTGACCAATGTCACGGTGGCGCTGGCCGCGGGTAAGGCGTTCAGCTTCAGCTATGCCGAGCACGCCGAGCTTTTGCGCGGGGCGGGCGCACACGTCGCCGAGTTCGACCCGCTGTCCGAACCCCTGCCCGCCGGCGCCGACGCGCTGGTGCTGCCCGGCGGGTTCCCCGAACAGTTCACCACCGAACTGTCGGCCAACGATCTTGTCCGCCAGCAGATCAGGGACCTGGCCACCCGCGGTGCCCCCGTGCACGCCGAGTGCGCCGGCCTGACCTATCTGGTCGATGATCTCGACGGGGCACCGATGTGCGGTGTGCTGGCCGGTTCGGCACGGTTCACCGAGCGCCTCACGCTGGGCTACCGCGACGCGGTCGCGGTAGCCGATTCCTGCATGCATGCGGCAGGCGATCGCGTCACCGGTCATGAATTCCACCGGACCGCAGTGGAATTCGGCGACGATCTGCCACCGGCCTGGGCCTTTGCCGGCCCCGGGCAGGCGGCTCGGCGGGACGGCGCGGTGCAGCGCGGCGTGCACGCGGGGTACCTGCATACCCACCCCGCGGCACACCCCGAGGCCATCACCCGCTTCGTGACCACAGCAGCAACCTCTAAGCTCGGCGGGTGATCCGCACGCGAGGAGGAATGTGACTTCAGAGAATGCCTACCTCGTCGGCCTGCGCCTGTCGGGCAAGAAGGTCGTCGTTGTCGGCGGCGGAACCGTCGCGCAACGTCGGCTGCCCCTGCTGATCGCCCACGGCGCCGACGTACACGTGATCGCGCGGGCGGCCAGCCCCGCGGTGGAGGCGCTGTCGCACGACGAACCGGGGATCACCCTGCAGCTGCGCGACTTCCGCGCCGGGGATCTCGACGGTGCCTGGTATGTGCTCGCGGCCACCGACGACTCCGAGGTCAACGCCGCCATCGCCGCCGAAGCCGATGAGCGGCGCATCTTCTGCGTTCGCGCCGATGTCGCCCGCGACGGATCCGCGGTGACCCCGGCGACATTCGACTCCGACGGCCTCTCGGTGGGCGTCCTCGCCGGCGGCGAGCACCGCCGTTCGGCAGCCATCCGCACCGCCATCCACGAAGCCCTGCAGCGTGGCCTACTCGCCGCGGACTCCGGTGGGGAGCCGGGGGAGGCGCCCACGGGGGTGGCCCTCGTCGGCGGCGGTCCGGGTGATCCAGAGCTGATCACCGTGCGGGGACGGCGCCTGCTGGCCCGCGCAGACGTCGTGGTCGCCGACCGGTTGGCCCCCCAGGAGTTGCTGGCCGAACTCGGGCCCCATGTCGAGGTGATCGACGCGGCCAAGATCCCCTACGGGCGGGCGATGGCGCAGGAGGCGATCAACCAGGTTCTGGTGGACCGGGCCCGTGCCGGAAAGTTCGTCGTCCGTCTCAAGGGAGGCGATCCGTTCGTCTTCGCCCGCGGCTACGAAGAGGTCCTCGCGTGCACCGAGGCCGGCATCCCGGTCACCGTGGTTCCGGGTGTGACAAGTGCCATATCGGTACCCGCATTGGCCGGGGTTCCGGTCACCCACCGAGGCATGACCCACGAGTTCGTGGTCGTAAGCGGTCATGTTGCGCCCGGCCACCCCGAATCGTTAGTGAATTGGGATGCGCTGGCGGCGATGACCGGCACGATCGTGCTGCTGATGGCCGTCGAACGCATCGAGCTGTTCACCAAGGCGCTCTTGGATGGCGGCCGACCTGCGGATACGCCGGTCCTGGTGGTGCAGCACGGCACCACTGTCGCCCAGCGCACCCTGCGGGCCACGCTCGGCGACGCGCCCGAGAGGATTCGTGCGGACGGCATTCGACCTCCGGCGATCATCGTGATCGGACCTGTGGCTGCCTTCGGCGGTTAAAGGATTCTTAAGATTCCGGTAAGGTGACCCGTTATGACGGCTCTCAACGACGCCGAGCGCGAGGGTCTTGCGGCCCGGCTCCCGTCCTGGTTCCCGTCCTGGGGCTTCCTTTCCGCGGTCATCGCGATCGGCGGCATGCAGCTGCTGGCCACGATGGACAGCACGGTCGCGATCGTCGCGCTGCCCAAGATCCAGGACGAGCTCGGCCTGTCCGACGCTGGACGTAGCTGGGTCATCACGGCCTATGTGCTGACCTTCGGCGGGCTGATGCTGCTCGGTGGACGGCTCGGCGACACCATCGGCCGCAAGCGCACCTTCATCGTCGGTGTCGCGTTGTTCACCATCGCCTCGATCCTGTGCGGTATCGCCTGGAACGAAGCGACGCTGGTGATCGCGCGACTGCTGCAGGGTGTCGGCGCGGCGATCGCCTCGCCCACGGGGCTCGCGCTCATCGCCACCACGTTCCCGAAGGGGCCGGCCCGCAACGCGGCCACCGCCGTGTTCGGCGCCATGACCGCGATCGGTTCTGTGATGGGTCTGGTCGTCGGCGGTGCCCTGACCGAGGTGTCGTGGCGGTGGGCCTTCCTGGTCAACGTCCCGATCGGGCTGATGATGCTCTATCTGGCCCGCACCGCACTGCGCGAGACCAACCGTGAGCGGATGAAGCTCGACGCCGCCGGCGCCCTGCTGGCGACCCTGGCCTGCACGGCCGCGGTGTTCGCCTTCACCCAGGGACCCGAGAGTGGCTGGTTGGCGCCGATCACCCTGGCCTCCGGGGGAGCCGCGGCGGTCTTCGGTATCGCGTTTCTGATCGCCGAACGCAGCGCCGAGAACCCGGTGGTGCCGTTCGACCTGTTCCACGAGCGCAACCGGGTCGCCACGTTCGCGGCCGTCTTCCTGGCCGGCGGTGTGCTGTTCACCCTCACCGTGCTGATCGGCCTGTACGTGCAGGACATCCTGGGCTACAGCGCCCTGCGCGCCGGTATCGGCTTCATCCCGTTCGTGATCGGTATGGGAATCGGCCTCGGGGCGTCCTCGCAGATCGTGCGGTTCTTCCAGCCGCGCATCGTGGTCATCGCCGGCGGCATCCTGGTGCTCGGCGCCATGCTCTACGGGTCGACGTTGCATGCCGGCATCCCGTACTTTCCGAACCTGGTGCTGCCCATCACCATCGGCGGTATCGGCATCGGGATGATCGTGGTGCCGCTGACTCTGTCGGCCATCGCCGGTGTCGGCTTCGATCAGATCGGCCCGGCCTCGGCCATCGCGCTGATGCTGCAGAGCCTGGGCGGCCCGCTGGTGCTGGCCATCATCCAGGCCGTCATCACCTCGCGCACCCTTTATCTGGGTGGGATCACCGGACCGGTCAAGAACATGGACGGCCCGCAACTGGCCGCACTGGACGCGGGTTACACGTACGGGCTGCTGTGGGTGGCCGCGGTCGCGGTTCTGGTCGGCATTGCGGCGTTGTTCATCGGCTACACCTCCGAACAGGTGGCCCAAGCCCAAGAGGTGAAGGACGCCATCGATTCCGGAGAGCTCGAGCTCGACTGACGGCTTGCCAGGTCGATGCCGATGAACCGCCGGGAGATCTCCGAGGCCGTCGGCCCGCTGGGCTGGCGTCTGGTGCTGGGAGCCATCTACACCGAGGTGCTGGTGCCGTCGATGGCCGACGCGGCGGCCGCGGCCACTCGCGCGGTGCACGCGGCCGGCGCGGATGCGCCGCGACACCTTTCCATCGACATCCGATCCGATCGGGCAATGCTGCGCCTGCGCACGCGTGATGCAGGTGCGGTGACCGAGCGGGACCTGGAACTGGCTCGCGCGGTGTCCCAGACCCTCGCCGTACACGGTTTCGAGCTGACCGCCGGAACCGGAGCGATCCAGGCGGTCGAGGTCGCCATCGACGCCCTCGACATCGGTGCGGTTCGCCCGTTCTGGAAGGCGGTCACGGGCTATATCGATGAACCCTCGGCCGAGCCAGGCTCCTCGGATCTGAACGCCGGGCTCGTCGATCCCTTCGGCCGCGGCCCGGCGATCTGGTTTCAGCAGATGGATGCGCCTCGGCCGCAGAGAAATCGGATCCACCTCGACATCGACGTCACGCACGAGGCGGCGCAGGCTCGCGTCGCCGCGGCCCTGGCGGCCGGCGGCCGCTTGCTCAGCGACCGCCGCGCACCGGCCTTCTGGGTACTGGCCGACGCGGAGGGCAATGAGGTCTGCATCTGTACCTGGCAGGGCCGTGACTGACGACACGCCTTAAGGTTGTCGCCTGTGATCACCCGCATGTCCGAGCTGTTCCTGCGAACCCTGCGTGACGACCCCGCTGATGCCGAAGTCCCCAGCCACAAGCTGCTGATCCGGGCCGGCTATGTCCGTCCGGTCGGCCCCGGCATCTACAGCTGGCTGCCGCTGGGCCTGCGGGTCCTTCGCCGGATCGAGAACATCGTGCGGGAAGAGATGAACGCGATCGGCGGCCAGGAGATCCTGCTGCCCGCACTGCTGCCGCGTGGCCCGTACGAGACCACCAACAGGTGGACCGAATACGGCGACACCCTGTTCCGGCTGCAGGACCGGCGGGGCAACGACTATCTGCTCGGGCCGACGCACGAGGAGATCTTCACGCTGACCGTCAAGGGGGAGTACTCCTCCTACAAGGACTTCCCGGCGATCCTGTACCAGGTCCAGACCAAATACCGCGACGAGGCGCGACCGCGCGCAGGCATCCTGCGGGGCCGCGAGTTCGTTATGAAGGACTCGTACTCGTTCGACGTGGACGACGACGGCCTCAAGAACGCCTACCACGCCCACCGCGAGGCGTACCAGAAGATCTTCGGACGCCTGGGCGTGCGCTACGTGATCGTGTCGGCGGTCTCGGGTGCGATGGGCGGCAGCGCCTCGGAGGAGTTCCTGGCCGAGAGCGAGGTCGGCGAGGACACCTTTGTGCGCTGCCTGGACTCCGGGTACGCCGCCAACGTCGAAGCGGTGATCACCCGGGCGCCGGAGCCACTGCCCATCGACGGGCAGCCCGCGGCGCAGGTGCACGACACCCCGGACACCCCGACCATCGCGACGCTGGTCGACTGGGCCAATTCGGCTGACCTGGCCCAGTTCTCGGGTCGCGAGGTCACCGCCGCCGACACCCTGAAGAACGTCCTGCTCAAGACCCGCGAGCCCGGCGGCGATTGGGAGCTGCTGGCGGTCGGCGTGCCCGGCGACCGTGAGGTCGACGAGAAGCGCTTGGGCGCTGCGCTGGAACCGGCCGAGTTTGCTTTGCTCGACGACGCCGACTTCGCCAGGAACCCGTTCCTGGTCAAGGGTTACGTCGGACCGAAGGCGTTGTTGGACAACGAGGTTCGCTACCTTGTCGATCCGCGCGTGGTGGACGGCACGGCGTGGATCACCGGCGCCGATGCGCCCAACAAGCACGTGGTCGGCCTGGTCGCCGGTCGTGACTTCACTCCCGACGGCACGATCGAGGCCGCCGAGGTCCGCGACGGCGACCCGTCACCCGATGGCGCCGGCGTGCTGAGTTCGGCGCGCGGCATCGAGATCGGTCACATCTTCCAGCTGGGCCGCAAGTACGCCGATGCCTTCACCGCCGACGTGCTCGGCGAGGACGGCAAGCCGGTGCGCCTCACGATGGGTTCGTACGGCATCGGCGTGTCCCGCATGGTCGCGGTGATCGCCGAGCAGCAGCACGACGATCTGGGCCTGCGCTGGCCGAGCGCCGTCGCACCATTTGATGTGCACGTGGTCGTGGCGAACAAGGACGACGTCGCCCGGACCGGAGCGACCGAGCTCGTCGCCGCCCTGGACCGGCTCGGCCACGAGGTGTTGTTCGACGATCGCAAGGCCTCACCCGGCGTGAAGTTCAAAGATGCCGAACTGCTGGGCATGCCGTGGATCGTGGTCGTCGGCCGCGGTTTCTCCGATGGTGTGGTGGAGCTGCGTAACCGGTTCACCGGCGAGAACCGCGAGATCGCCGTGGATGATGCGGCAGCCGAGATCTCGGCGGTACTCACCGCCGGCTGAGCGTGACGGCTCGGAGGTAATGACGATGCCGGTGCGCTGACAGCCGGTCAGCGCACCGGAACGCTCGGGCTCACGCCAACTCGGGCACCCGCAGGTGGGCGAGGGCCAACTCGAACTCGCATTCGTTCAGTTCCTCGGCGCCGACTTCGCGGATCGACGAAGTCTTCAGCGCGCTGGCCTGCTCCTTGCTGCGTTCCATCGCTTCGCGGCTGTCGAACGACGCCGACGACACGCCCCGCCCGGATGCGCGGTCGACCATCAGGCTGGCGCTGCAGAACCCGTCGAGGTCCTCCATCGCGGGCAGCACGGAGGCCTTGTAGTGCTCGATGCCTCCGTCGATCTGGCCCGGCTCCAGCTTGGCCCATGTCGCCCGGACACACGCGCCCTCGTGGGTGCGATGGTCGCGGTGCAGGACGGCGATCTCCCACTCTTCGACGGTTGCGGTGCCCCCGAATGCTTCCACCGCCCCTTCCCTCAGCGGTGCTGCCCGCTCGGCGCTCGCGTGCATCGCATCTTCGGTCTCCCACGCGCTGGTGGCAATGCACCGGCCGGATTCGCGATCGACCAACAACGAGATTCCGACGCAGCCGTCCATCGCCTGCAGCGCGGGCATGACCTCGTCGCGAACATGCGCGATACCGGCATCGATCGACTCGGGTTGCGCCTGGACAGTGGTAGAGCGTGCGTACACGATCCACCCCCTTTGTTCGGGGCGGCGCCCCGGTGGCGCCACCGGTCCGACCTCTACCTTTCGCTCGGCGAGCGGACGTTGCAATGGGCACCGCGGGATCAATTACCGGGTGCAATCAAAGGGGATCCGGAGATCGCCTGCGAGGGTTATTCGCCCCCGCCGGGGAAGGCGACCGTCACCGGCCAGGCGTTCACGATCGCGCGCCACCTGGCGGCGGTGACGGCCGTCTGCGACAGCGCTGCCAGCGCGAAAGTGCGGTCCTCGGTGCTGGCGGCCTGTTCGAGCAGCGCCCGCCAGGCCACCGAGGAGTCCTCCTCCATGCGTATCGCGAGGTTGGCGGCATCGGTCGGATCGTTCACCGGTGCGGGCAACTGATAGCCGGCCGCGGGCAGCGGCGGGGTGACCGAGCGGGCTTCGAGCATGACCATGGCCGATTCGCGACGTGCCCGGTGTTCGGCCATCGCCGTGGCCACCAGGGCGTTGTCCTCGGCCGTCGAATGGGCCGATACCAGCCCGTAGCCGTAGATGGCCCCGTGCTCGACGGCGACGGCATCGAAGAGGGCGGCATCGGCGGCGGTGGTCGGACGGCTGGGCGAAGTGGTCGATCGTGGTCCGGGTGAGGTCACTGTGCACCTCCCAGCGCGACGGTGTAGGCGGCCGTACACGAGGCGGCGATGGATCCGAGTAGGCCGGCGCGGTAACCGGAGAGCGCGCGAGCCAGGCCCGCGGCGCTGTCCGCGGACTCCTTGAGCGCGTTGAGGACGTCGTCGACCCCGGGTGCGGACGTATCGCCCCCGGTACTCGGGCTGGCCTTGGCCGTGCTGCCGGTGGTGCCGGCAGCGGTGCTCGTGGGGGCGGCGCCCGTCATCCTGATCAACTCGTCGGACAACGCCTTGGCATGCGCGGTGCGGTCATTCGCCACGGCGTTCAGGGCCCGGGTCACCGCTGCCTGCGGAGACTGGGCGGCTGCCACATCGGCAGCCAGCGCACTGTCGGCACGCGCGCGGTCCCACTGCTCGGTCAGGTCGTCCACTTCGGGCTGAGGCGTCGTCGTACCGCAGGCGGCGGCGGTGGCGCCCAGCAGGGCAAGGGCCGCGGCCGAGAGCAGTACGCGCCGCCGGCTGATGTCTGCATGGGCGCTCGGCACGTGAACATCCTGCCATTGCTCGGGAACCGGCCTGACGCGGCGCCGAGCGGTCGGCCGGCGCCGGTGCGACCACATTCGCCACGCACCAGATTTCGATTGGCGGTTGCTGCGGCGCGCCTGGCGTATCGTGAATAGGCGATTCCAGGGCCGATCCAGGTGGCTGGCCCTGGGATTTGTGTCGGAGACAATTCAAGATGAGGAGCTCGCCGTGGCACCGGATCCAAAGTTGCGGTCTGCGGATTTGCCGTCGCAGACGCAGGTGATCGAGCTACTAGGTGGCGAGTTCGCGCGCGCCGGTTACGAAATCGACGATGTCGTGGTCGACGCATCGGCTCGTCCAGCCCGCATCACCGTGATCGCCGACGGCGACGATGGCCTCGATCTCGATTCCCTGGCTGCGCTGTCGCGGACGGCCGCGGAGCTGCTCGACCAGCTCGCGCAGGGCGACACGCCGTATGTGCTCGACGTCACCTCGCCGGGTGTGGACCGGCCGCTGACGCAGGCAAAGCATTTCCGGCGCGCCCGTGGGCGCAAGGCTGAGTTGACTCTGGCCGACGGCACGGTATTCACCGGCAGGCTCGGGGAAACCGACGGCACAGTGCTGAAAGTCGTGGTGCCAGAAGGGCGGGATCTGACCGTCCGCGAGCTCGCTCTTACTGATATCGCCAAAGCTGTTGTGCAAGTGGAGTTTTCACCTCCAAACCGACGTGAACTGGAACTGTCGGGAGAAACCGGAAAGGGGGCCGGGGAATGAACATCGACATGGCGGCGCTGCATGCCATCGAAGCGGACAAGGGCATCACCGTCGACGTGGTCGTCGAGACCATCAAATCGGCATTGCTCACCGCGTATCGACACACCGAAGGGCATGAGCCCGACGCGCGCATCGACATCGATCGCAAGACCGGTGTGGTCAAGGTGATGGCCCGTCAGACCGATGCCGACGGCAACGTCCTGCATGAATGGGATGACACGCCAGAGGGATTCGGCAGGATCGCGGCGACCACCGCCCGGCAGGTGATCTTGCAGCGGTTGCGCGATGCGGAGAACGAGAAGACCTACGGGGAGTTCGCGGCGCACGAGGGCGACATCGTCGCCGGGGTGATCCAGCGCGATGCCCGGGCCAATGCCCGCGGACTGGTCGTCGTACGGATGGGCAGCGAGACCAAGGGGTCCGAAGGGGTGATCCCCAGCGCCGAGCAGGTGCCGGGGGAGCGCTACGAACATGGCGACCGGCTGCGTTGCTACGTCGTCGGCGTCACCCGGGGGGCGCGTGAGCCGTTGATCACGCTGTCCCGCACTCATCCGAACCTGGTTCGCAAGCTGTTCTCCCTGGAAGTGCCCGAGATCGCCGACGGGTCCGTGGAGATCGTCGCGGTGGCCCGCGAGGCCGGGCACCGGTCCAAGATCGCGGTGGCCTCGCGGGTGCCCGGGCTGAACGCCAAGGGGGCGTGCATCGGCCCGATGGGCCAGCGGGTGCGCAATGTGATGAGCGAATTGTCTGGCGAGAAGATCGACATCATCGACTACGACGAGGACCCCGCGCGTTTCGTCGCCAACGCCCTGTCGCCTGCCAAGGTGGTGTCCGTGTCGGTGATCGACGAGGCCGCGAGGGCGGCGCGGGTGATCGTCCCGGACTTCCAGCTTTCCCTGGCGATCGGCAAGGAAGGGCAAAACGCCAGGTTGGCGGCCCGCCTCACCGGTTGGCGGATCGATATCCGCAGCGATGCGGCGCCGCAGCCAGACCATGACGTCCGGCCGGGGGCGGTACACGATTGACAGTAGTGACCGGCGTTTCGGACCACAGCCCTCGGGGCGGTAGACTCAGCCGTGATCCAGCGCGAGACTCCGGCTCTGACGCATCGAAGCACCTCCGACACCTCTGTCGGACCAGTGCGGACCTGCATCGGATGCCGGAAGCGAGAGTTGGCCGCCGAGTTGCTCCGAGTGGTCGCGGTAACCGACGGGAATGGGACGCGTTCCGTAACCGTTGATACCGCGGCAAGCCTGCCAGGACGTGGTGCGTGGCTGCATCCCGACCAGCAGTGCCTGCAGGTAGCAGTGAAGCGGCGAGCCTTCGTCCGAGCGTTGCGACTCACCGGTTCACCGGATACATCCGCGGTGATCGAGTACGTCGAGGAGATCTCGACGGGTTCGACGCCCCGGCAACAGAACAGGTAGCGAAGAACATGAGCACACCGTGAAGTCCCGATGACCATGCGTCATAGCTAAACCCGAGGCGCGGCGCCTACCACCGCTGTTGCCTCCAGACGAGGAGATGTAGTGGCAGCAGGTAAGGCCCGTGTACACGAGTTGGCAAAGGAACTCGGTGTCACCAGTAAGGACCTCTTAGCCAAGCTCAAGGAGCAAGGCGAGTTCGTCAAGTCGGCGTCCTCCACCGTGGAGGCGCCGGTCGCGCGTCGGCTGCGCGAATCGTTCGGCGCAAAGGCCGGCGGTAAGAAGCCCGAAGACAAGCCCCGTCCGCAGGGCGGAGCCGCGCCCGCGGCACCCAAGCCCGGTGCTCCCAGCCCGGCGACGGCGGCCAAGCCGGCTCCGGCCAAGCCCGCCGCGCCCGCGGCTCCGGCGGTCGAACCCCAGGCTCCGGCCGCTGAGGCCGCGCCGGTCACCCCGGCCCGGCCCGCAGCACCCAAGCCCGCCGCTCCGCAGCCCCCGGCTGCACCGAGTGCACCTGCCGCCGCGGCGCCCAGCGCCCCGGCAGCACCGGCTCCGGGTGCTACGCCCGGTCCGCGGCCCACTCCCGGAGCCACACCCGGCCCGCGTCCGGGCCCGGCTTCAGGCGCCCCGAAGCCTGCCCCGCGCGCTCCGCGCGTCGGCAACAACCCGTTCTCCTCGCAGCAGCCTGTCGAGCGGCCCATCCCGCGTCCGCAGCCGCGGCCCGGTGCCCCGCGTCCCGGCGGCGGCCCGCGTCCGTCGCCCGGCAACATGCCGCCGCGACCGGCAGGCGCCGGTGCTCCGGGTCGTGGTGGCCCACGCCCCGGCCCGCGTCCCGGCGGTGGCCCCCGTCCCGGCGGTGCCGGTCAGGGTGCTCGTCCCGGTGGTGCCGGCGGCGGCGGTAACTACCGCGGCGGTGGCGCCGGCGGCGGTGCCGGCGCAGGCGGAGCGGCTGCCGGTGGTTTCCGCGGTCGCCCCGGTGGTGGTGGCGGCGGTGGCCGTCCCGGCCAGCGCGGTGGCGCGGCCGGTGCGTTCGGTCGTCCCGGCGGTGCCCCCAAGCGTGGCCGTAAGTCGAAGCGGGCGAAACGCGCCGAATACGAGAACATGCAGGCGCCGGTCGTCGGTGGCGTGCGGTTGCCCAAGGGCAACGGCGAGACCATCCGGCTGGCCCGCGGCGCATCGCTGAGCGACTTCGCCGAGAAGATCGACGCCAACCCGGCCGCACTGGTCCAGGCGCTGTTCAACCTCGGTGAGATGGTCACGGCGACCCAGTCGGTCGGCGACGACACCCTGGAGCTGCTCGGCAGCGAGATGAACTTCAAGGTGCAGGTCGTCTCGCCCGAGGACGAGGACCGCGAACTCCTGCAGTCCTTCGATCTCACCTACGGCGAGGACGAGGGTGACGAGGAGGACCTCGAGTTCCGCCCGCCCGTGGTCACCGTCATGGGTCACGTCGACCACGGCAAGACCCGACTGCTGGACACGATCCGCAACGCCACTGTCCGCGAGGGCGAGGCCGGCGGCATCACCCAGCACATCGGCGCCTACCAGGTCGAGGTCGATCTGGACGGCAACGTCCGGCCGATCACCTTCATCGACACCCCGGGTCACGAGGCGTTCACCGCCATGCGTGCCCGTGGTGCCAAGGCGACCGACATCGCGATCCTCGTGGTCGCGGCCGACGACGGCGTCATGCCGCAGACGGTGGAGGCCATCAACCACGCGCAGGCCGCTGATGTGCCGATCGTGGTGGCGGTCAACAAGATCGACAAGGAAGGCGCCGACCCGGCCAAGATCCGGGCTCAGCTCACCGAGTACAACCTGGTGGCCGAGGAGTACGGCGGCGAGACCATGTTCGTCGACATCTCCGCCAAGCAGGGCACCAACATCGAGGCGCTGCTGGAGGCGGTCGTCCTGACCGCCGACGCATCCCTGGACCTGCGGGCCAACCCGGACATGGAGGCCCAGGGTGTGGCGATCGAGGCGCACCTGGACCGCGGTCGCGGTCCGGTGGCCACGGTGCTCATCCAGCGCGGCACCCTGCGTGTCGGCGACTCGGTGGTGGCCGGCGATGCCTATGGCCGCGTCCGCCGCATGGTCGACGAGCACGGCGACGACGTCGAAGAGGCGCTGCCCTCGCGTCCGGTCCAGGTCATCGGCTTCACGTCGGTGCCGGGTGCCGGTGACAACTTCCTGGTTGTCGACGAGGACCGCATCGCCCGCCAGATCGCCGACCGGCGCAGTGCGCGCAAGCGCAATGCCCTGGCCGCACGCAGCCGTAAGCGGATCAGCCTGGAAGACCTGGATTCGGCACTGAAGGAAACCAGCCAGCTGAACCTGATCCTCAAGGGCGACAACGCCGGTACGGTCGAAGCCCTCGAGGAAGCCTTGATGGGCATCGAGATCGACGACGAAGTGGAGCTGCGGGTCATCGACCGCGGTGTCGGTGGCGTCACCGAGACCAACGTCAACCTGGCATCGGCCTCGGACGCGATCATCATCGGGTTCAACGTCCGTGCCGAAGGCAAGGCGACCGAGCTGGCCAACCGCGAGGGTGTGGAGATCCGGTACTACTCGGTGATCTACCAGGCGATCGACGAGATCGAGAAGGCCCTCAAGGGCATGCTCAAGCCGGTGTACGAGGAGAAGGAGCTCGGCCGCGCCGAGATCCGGGCGATCTTCCGGTCGTCCAAGGTCGGCAACATCGCCGGCTGCCTGGTCACCTCGGGCATCATGCGCCGCAACGCCAAGGCCCGGCTGCTGCGTGACAACATGGTGGTCGCGCAGAACCTCACGGTGTCCTCGCTCAAGCGGGAGAAGGACGATGCCACCGAGGTCCGCGAAGGTTACGAGTGCGGTCTGACGCTGACCTACAACGACATCAAGGAAGGCGACGTCGTCGAGACGTACGAACTCGTCGAGAAGGTGCGTACATAACCGATGGCTGATCCCGCACGGGCCAAGCGGCTCGCCAAACGGATCTCCACCATCGTCGCCTCGGCGATCGAGTACGAGATCAAGGATCCGCGGCTGAACGGCGTGACGATCACCGATGCCAAGATGACCGGTGATCTGCACGACGCCACGCTGTACTACACCGTCATCGGGACCAGTCTCGATGAGGAACCGGATTATGCCGGTGTGGCGGCGGCGCTGGAGAGTGCCAAGGGTGTGTTGCGGACCAAGGTGGGCGCCGGGACCGGGGTGCGATTCACCCCGACCCTGGCGTTCGTCCGCGACACCGTGCCCGATTCGGCGCACCGGATGGAGGAGCTGCTGGCCCGGGCGCGGGCTGCCGACGAGGATTTGGCGAGAGTTCGAGAGGGCGCCAAGCACGCCGGTGATGAAGACCCGTACCGTGTGAGCGGGGCGGAGGACATGGACGGGCTTGCCGACGGGGCAGACACAGAGGATGCCGGTGACCGCGATCGAACGGATGACTGATACTGCTCATTCGGAGGCTCCCAACGGGGGCCTTTCCGGTCTGCGTGTCGACGCGCGTGCGGCAGCCGACCTCCTGTCGGATGCGGCGAGCGTCAGTGTCGTGTGCCACGTCTATCCCGATGCCGACACCATCGGCGCCGGGCTGGCGCTCGCGCAGGTACTCGATGACGCGGGTAAGCAGGTCGAGGTAGCCTTCGCGGCTCCCGATCAGCTGCCCGAGTCCCTGCAGACCCTGCCGGGCGGGCATCTGATGGTCGCTCCTGATCTCATCCGGAATGACGCGGATCTGGTTGTCACAGTGGATATTCCGAGTGTCAACCGACTCGGCGCACTGCGTGAACTGGCCGAGAACGGTCGCGAGGTGTTGGTCATCGACCACCACGCGTCCAATCAGCTGTTCGGCACCGCCAACTACGTCGATCCGACGGCGGACTCCACCACGATGCTGGTGGCCGAACTCCTCGATGCCTGGGACAAGCCCATCGACAAACGGGTGGCGCACTGCCTGTACGCCGGACTGACCACCGACACCGGTTCGTTCCGCTGGGCCACTGCCCGGGCGCACCGGTTGGCGGCCCGGCTGGTCGAACTCGGAGTGGACAACGCCTCGATCAGCCGCGCACTGCTCGACACCCACCCGTTTGCGTGGCTGCCGATGCTGTCGCGCGTGCTGGCCTCGGCGCGGCTGCTGCCGGAGGCTGTCGGTGGCCGCGGGCTCGTGTATGCCGTTGTGTCGCATGACGAATGGTCCAGCGCCCGGCCCGAGGAAGTCGAGAGCATCGTCGACATCGTGCGCACCACCCAGCAGGCGGAGGTCGCCGCCGTGTTCAAAGAGATCGAGCCGAAACACTGGTCGGTTTCGATGCGGGCGAAGTCGCTCAATCTGGCCACAGTTGCCAGTTCGTTCGGGGGCGGCGGCCATCCCCATGCGGCCGGCTATTCCGCGGCAGGCCCCGCTGACGATGTTGTTCAGGCGCTTGCCCGGGCGCTTGCCTGACTCCGTCAGGGGGCATGTTGCCTGACTCCGTCTGGTCACATGGTTGAGCCGGAAGGTGACATTCCGGTCGCGCCGGCCACCACCCGTCGCATCGCCGGTCTGGCGCTTCCGGCGCTGGGTGTCCTGGCGGCCGAGCCCATCTATCTGCTGTTCGACATTGCGATCGTCGGCCGTCTCGGTGCGCTCAGCCTCGCCGGGCTGGCCATCGGCGGCCTGGTCCTCGGCCTGGTCAATTCCCAGGGGACGTTCTTGTCCTACGGCACCACGTCGCGCTCGGCCCGGCTGTTCGGAGCAGGTGACCGAAGGTCGGCCGTAGGCGAAGGCGTGCAGGCCACCTGGCTGGCGCTCGGGCTGGGGCTGCTCATCATCGCGGTGGTGCAAGCTGCGGCGGTGCCGCTACTCACGGCGATCGCCGGACATTCCGACATCGCGGACGCCGCGTTGCCATGGCTGCGGATCGCCATCCTGGCCGCCCCGGCAATCCTGGTATCGCTGGCCGGAAACGGCTGGATGCGCGGGGTGCAGGACACTGCCCGCCCGCTGCACTACGTGGTGTTCGGGTTTGCGGTGTCGGCGGTGTTGTGCCCGCTGCTGGTCTACGGCTGGCTGGGCCTGCCCCGCCTGGGGCTGCCCGGTTCCGCGGTGGCGAACCTGGTGGGCCAGTGGGTGGCGGCGCTGCTCTTTCTACGTGCCTTGGTGATCGAGAAGGTAGCGCTGCGGGTCCAACCCACGGTGCTGCGGGCCCAGTTGACCATGGGCCGCGACCTGCTGATGCGATCGATGGCGTTCCAAGCCTGCTTCCTGTCCGCCGGGGCGGTGGCAGCGCGATTCGGTGCCGCCTCCGTTGCGGCGCATCAGGTGGTCCTGCAGGTGTGGAGTTTCCTTGCACTGGTACTGGATTCGCTCGCGATTGCCGCGCAATCGCTCGTGGGTGCGGCGCTGGGTGCCGGTCAGCTCGCGCATGCCAAGAGCGTGGCCTGGCGGGTGACACTGTTCTCCGCCCTGGCCGGGGTGGTGCTGGCCGTGGTGTTCGCCGTCGGATCGTCGGTGCTGCCGTCGGTGTTCACCGACGATGAAACGGTGTTGGCTGCCATCGGGGTCCCGTGGTGGTTCATGGTGGCCCAATTGCCCGTGGCCGGTGTTGTTTTCGCGCTTGACGGCGTGCTCCTGGGTGCGGGCGACGCGAAGTTCATGCGGAACGCCACGCTGACCAGTGCGCTGGTCGGCTTCCTGCCGCTGATCTGGTTGTCGTTGATCTACGGCTGGGGGCTGTTCGGCATCTGGTCTGGCCTGAGCACGTTCATGGTGCTGCGTCTGATCTTCGTCGGCTGGCGCGCGTTCTCCGGTCGCTGGCTGGTGCCGGGGACCGCCTGAGCCGGCTACGGGCCGGGCCACCTGCCCGACGGAGAGGGCTCGAACACCTGCCCGTGCCTGTTGACAAACCGCGCCGGCGTCAGCGGGCGGACTGCGTCCAGTTCATCGAGAGCCGCGATGGCACGCGGCGCGCCGCTGAAGTCCGAGGCCGGTTCGAATTTGAGGGCGGCAGCGTTGATCGTGATCTGCTCGCCCTGGTCGGCCATGAGGGATGCGACGCGCAGCAGTGGGTTTTCACGGGGCCCATTGCTGAGCATCCGTTCGACGGTGTCTCGCACGGTGCCGATCTCTTCTGCCCAGCTGCGCATGGGTTTTCCGGTGGCATGCTCGTGAAACTCGTACGCGTCGCCGACGGTCTCGACCGACCAGCCGGGCCATAGCCCGTCGAACGCATCGATCTGCCGGTCGTCGTCGCAGATCGCCCACCATCGCGCGGTCTTCGTGGTGAAGTCCATGTGAATCCCCGTGGCCGGGCCCTCGTTGCAGCGCTCGAAGTCCCAGAGCACGGGTTCACCAGCACCGCTGCGCGCCAGCGCTTCTACGGCCACTGAGCGGATCAGGTCCGGACCGAGCTGGGCGATGAAGTCGAGGGAGCCTTCGCCGCGCCAGGCGATCACTTGCCCGGAGTCAAGGCGAACGGATAAGGCGTCACAGGTGCCACCCTCAGCCCAAGGTACGAACCACGTCAGATCTTCCACGGTCCGCTGTGGGTAGCTGTTCTCGGTGAAGATCGTTGCAGGGTCGACGCCGGCCAACCACAAGGTCCCGCGGACGCCTTCAGGGGACCACACGGCCGACCAACCCGGCCAGGTCTTCTCGATCAGATGATTGACGATCCGTGGCAGGTACAAATACGAGCTCTCCTCGGCCCATACAACGTGCCGCTGGATCAGATCGATGAGCAGCGACCCTTCGATCCACGTCGCGCCATGCCACTGCGCGGGCGTGTCGACACCCATCGGCGTCATGCTTCGAACACGTGCCAGCGTGGCCTCGAAACCGTCGAGCGCGATGTCCAGCCCGACGGTTTGTGCGGCCCAGTGGTCGTAGTACAGCTCTGGCCCGGATTCGGCGAGGACGATCACTCCGAGTCGTGACCCCATCAGTTGTTGTCCGAAGCGTGTCGACGCCGGAGCTCGGGGAGCGTCGCCGTCAGGTAGGCCTCGGCGTACACGGTGTTGCCCGGCTCGGCCAGGGGCCCAAGGTCGGTCGGCCAGCACAGATAGATGCCGAGTGCTCCGAGGGTGGTCACCCGGGCCACATGGAATGAGCCGCCGGTGGCTTCGACGGTCTTGGTCCACGAATGCTCGACCGTCGCGGAGAACACAGCCATCGGTGTCCAGGGGTCCTGGAACATCCCGGCTGGAATGAAGCTCTCGGCGCCCAACCGCAGGCGGTCCATCACGGTCCCGTTCGGAAGTGTCTGCGGCGTGGTGAGCGGGCCCATGTCCGACTCTGGGGAGGCATTGAACGCTTGCAGACATGCACGTCGAGTGCCAGACCGGTGATGAGCGCCTCGAACGTCGCATCGGATGAGGCCGGTGGGAGAAAGCGCCACTGGCCGGAGTCAGCGCACAGTCGGGTTATTTGTGTGCCGTCATCATCGACCACGTCCGCCACAACGATGTCGGTACCCTCTGCCGAGTGCACCTCGGTGATCCGCGCAGTCGGGCCGCCTGCGAACCCGGGGACGACCTCGATCTCGCCGCTGTCGTGCACATTGACGACGATCTCGGCGCCTGAAGGGTCTCGCCAGACAGCGTTGAACCATCCGCCCGGCATCGGGTACCCACGCAGTTCGCCCCAGTGCTGGTGAACAAAGGCGGTGGCGACGTCCGAGCCGTGCAGCGGCAGTCCGATGCAGTCGAAGAGTCCGTGGCTCATGTGGGTGAGTGTGCCAGCAGGTACCTACGGCGAGCCATTCATTTGTGGGACGCTGACTAGAGAGCCGGATGCGTACCGCTGACCACCCACACCGCGTCGCGTCCCTTGCCTTGCGCCGCGACACACACGTCGCTGAATCCCGCGTCGCGGCACAACATCCCGAACGACTCGGCCTGCTGCCGTGTCCAGCCGTGGCTGGCCAGTCCGGTGGCGTCGTCAGCCGATTGACGCTCGATCGCGATCAGCCGCCCGCCGGGAATCAGCACCCGGTGTGCCTCGGCAACCGCCATGGCGACATCCTGCCAGTGGTGCACAGTGGCCAGTGCCCACACCACCGTCGCTGAGCCGTCGGGCACCGGAAGGTGTTCTGCGGTGCCCTCACTCCAGGTGATGGGCATGCGCCTCGGCGTGACCAGGCGCCCGATGCGGAGCAGGGTCGACGCGGGGTCGACGCCGGTGACCCGAGCGCCGCGGCGGGCGGCCACCCGGGCGGCGGTACCGGGTCCGCAACCCACGTCCACGACATGGTCCGCCGAGGAGATGTGCGCGGTATCGGCGGCCAGCCTGGCCTTCGCCCGGCCCACCAGGAGGAAGGCCAATCCGCACAGCACCCCGGTGACTCCCGAGAAACCGGGGTGGTCGGCATGGTGATTGATCGCACGCGCGGCGTTCATGGGGTAGACCTTGCCGGTTCAAGGTGGGTTGAAGTCAAATGGCGGCATGGACGTGATCCCGATCGGCGAGGCGGCCGCGCGGTTGCAGATGAGCCCGTCGGCGTTGCGGTACTACGACGAACGCGGGCTGGTGTCGCCGCGGCTGCGGCGGGCCGGCAAGCGGATGTACGGACCCGAAGAGCTTCGTCGGCTCGCGTTGCTCAAGATCGTCAACCGATTGGGTCTTCCGCTCGACACCGCGGCCGCGGTGCTGGACGCACCGAGTGAACAGTGGCGTGAGACGGTGCGCGAGCAGATCGCCGCGCTGGATCGGGTGATCGCGCAAGCCAAAGGGGCGCAACAGTTTCTGACGCACGCATTGCGTTGCCCCGCCGAACACCCCGCCCGCGACTGCGCCACGATGATCGGCGCCCTGGACCGGCTCGTCGACGGGATGAGCGTCGAGGAGCTTGCTGCCGACCAAACCGGGACGGGCTGGCTCGCCGACTGATCCTCATCGGTCGGCTGACCGCACCGGTACGTGACACGTGGGCTTTCGCGGCCGAATTGGCGCATTGTCCGCCCAACTCGTGGCCCCATACTGAGAAGGACTTAGGCAGACAGGGGGCGTCGGGATGCCGCTGACGGTATCGCAGGTCCTGGGTTCTCGACCCGAAGCACTGGTCAACGCCGCTGGAGAGGTCAAGGCGGCCGGCTCCGAAATAGACCTTCAGCTTGCCGGCGAGCGGTCTCAAATGGATGCTCTGGCGTCGAAGTGGACCGGTACGGCATCCGACGGCGCGCGAGTCAACGCCGACGAGATGTTCGGCGATCAGCAGCTCTACCGCACGAAGCTGCAGAAGCTGTCCGACAAGATGGCTGCGTCCGGCGAGACGCTCACCGGCATACGCAAGGAACTCTCCGACCTCGTCAACAGTGGTGAGGCTCAGTACTTCAACATCGCCGACAACGGATCGGTGACCGCTGGCTGGCGTCTGCTGTGGTGGGCGGCGCTGTCGCCGCGCAATGCGCTCGAGGTCAAGATCAGGCAACTCAAGCTGCAGACGAAAATTCAGACGGCGCTCGACAAGTTCGACGCGGCGGACAAGGCCACGGCCGCCGCACTGCGCAAGATCGGCAGGGGCTGACGCAGATATGAATCAGCCGCTGGCGGTGAGCATCGAGGCGATGCGTCTCAGTGCCAACGGGTTGAACCAGGCCTCGGTGGAGTTTCACCGGGATCGGGCGGGTCCGGCGGTGTCGGGGGCGTCCGGTTCGTTGTCGGCACTCGAGACCGCGGACGCCTGCCGGGACGTGGGCAGTTCACTGGCGCGGCAGGCACAGTCGTTGGGCAACGATGTGTCCGAGTACGCCGACAAACTGCTCCTGGCTGCCGAGCGCTATGAGCGCGGCGATATCGAGGCGGCCGAGAGCATTGACTTCGCCGGGCCGGACGAATCGCCTACCGAGGATCCCAATGCGACACCGGAGCAAAAGCTCTCACAATACGAGCGGGCGCTGCGTGACGCGGGCGTGCTCGACGGCCCGGCGGAGGGGCGTTACCGGGAATGGTTGCTGAATGCGGCTCGCCAGGATGTGTCACCGGAGACGATCGTCGACATCGCGCGGACCCACGACATCGACCCCGAGGATTTCGACGTCTTCAACGGCATGGAGGAGGTCAAGGACGCCGACGGCAAATCGTTCTTCCTCATCCCGTCGGGTACCAGTCCTGAGAAGGTGAAGAAGGCCGCATTGATGACCTACATCCTCAATGCGGGAACGGATTACGGCAAGGCCGAACTCGGCCCTGACGGCAAGGCGGGCACGTCTGACGATGTCCAGAACGACTTCGAGGAGGTGCCGTACTCCGCGGCCGAGGTCCAGAGAATCATCGATCGGCAGAACGCCAACTCCTGGAGCTATACGGCGGCCGCCGGGCTTCCCTACACAGGCGCGGCTGTGGCGACCACGCCGAACGGCATGCTGATGGCGTTGGGCGGCAAGCCAACCGATTGGGCGGCATTCCAGGGCGGTTCCACCTACGGCGACATCTTCACCGTGAACATCAACGATGTGAAGAACCCGGCTGAACAGCTTCGCGCAATCATCGACTCCGGAAACATGTGGTACGGCCGCGAGGGCGGTGTGCCGGTTCAAGGCGGCCTGGACCTGGATCGGCTACTCCATCACGAAGAGCGGCATTCGCAGCAGTGGGCTGAAAAGGGGCCGGTGAGAATGGGAATCGATTACGGCACGGGCGGGATCATCCAGGGGAAGGGCGGCGTCCACCCTCTGGAAGAGGACGCCGGCCTTTCGGACGGGGGCTACCACTGATGCGCCGCCGTATCGCGGTAGTTGTGGCAATCCTTGCGCTGTCGGCGTCGTCGGGCTGTGAGACCAGGGCACCGTTCGCGCCGACACTGACTCCGTCATGGGGCGCGCGTGTCACTGACGGAAAGTTGCAGATCTGGACCGGTGCGCCGTGCATCGCTGTCAAGCGAATCTCGTTGAGCTACAACCTCGGGGAACCTGAGCTGGTGCTCACAGCCAGCAGTCCGGCCGGAGCGGACGTTGAGCATTTGACCCTGGGCGGGCCGTACCCCGCCGGGTTGCAGGTCACGCGGCCGTGGCCGCAGGGCGTGGATTGGCGTACCGCAGAGCAACTGACCTTGCGGCTCGACGCGTTTCCCCCGGGTGCGAAATCAGTGGTGTTCGGGTCGGGTACCGAGGTCTCCGAAATCGTGGACGGATCGCCGAACCATCCTGAGGACACCTACTGGTTCACCGGTGTGGGTTGGCTCAACGAAACTGACGTCGCCGCGCAGGACGGCAAGACGTTCACCTCCGTGTGCACTCCCCAAAGGTAGGTCGTGTCAAGTAACACCGGACGCCGGCCGGCCCGGGAAAGTAGGCGGCGTCAGCGCACCTGCGCGCGTCCCCGCTCAATCACGGCGCTGCGGCTGGCCGCGATGTCGTCACCGGTTGCCGTCGCCATCCACTCGCGCGCCGAGGCCGCTTCGATCCACAGTCCCTGATTCGTCTGGGACTCGTCGATGCGGTGATACGAGGCGAGCAGGGCTCGGACGGCGGCCTGATTGTTGGCGACGATCGAGGCGGCCACCCGCCGGGCGGCGGGCAGCAGCTCGTCATGGGGGACCACTTCGGTGACCAGCCCGGCCCGCAGGGCCTCGGCAGCCGAGAGGTAATCGCCGGTCAGGCTCATCCGCCGGGCCAGGCCCACTCCGACCTTCTGCGGCAGCCGCACGCTCAGGCCCCAGGTCGGCAGCAACCCCACCCGGGCGTGGGTGTCGGCGAACTTGGCGCGCTCGGAGGCGATCAGGATGTCGCAGTACAGCGCCAGCTCCAGACCCCCGGTGACCGCTGCACCGTTGATGGCGCCGATCACCGGCTTGCTCATGGCCGGCCATTTGGGCGAGATATCGGGCAGTTCGGTGGTGTCGCCGAGTTCCTTCAGGTCCAGACCGGCGCAGAACACCGGATCGGCGCCGGTGAGGATCACGACGTCAACGTCGTCATCAGCCTGTGCGGTGCGCAGGGCACCGTAGAACTCCGTGCGGAGTTGCGTCGACAGCGCATTGCGCGACTGGGGCCGATTCAACGTGAGCGTGCGAACCCGGTCGGTGGTATCGACGAGGAGAACGGCGGTGCTGGTCATCCACTCACGCTAGCCACCAGGCTCCGCGCGCCTATCGTGGGTGTCATGTGCCGCAACATCACCGAGCTGCGCGGGCTGGAGCCCGCCGCAACTGACGAAGAGATCGAGGCCGCGGCGCGCCAGTACGTGCGCAAGGTCAGCGGTATCACCCGGCCCACCGGCGCCAACGTCGACGCGTTCGAGGAGGCTGTCGCCGAGGTCACCGCCACGACCATGCGACTGCTCGACGGGCTGGCCCCGCGCCGTCAGCCGCCCAAAACCGTTCCTCCGCTGCGTCGTCCAGAGGTCCGGGCCCGACTGGCTGCACAGTGACACAGCCCGCGCTCAAGGAGTGGAGCGCGGCCGTGCACGCCCTGCTCGATGGCCGTCAGACCGTGCTGTTGCGCAAGGGCGGCATCCACGAGAAGCGGTTCTCGGTGGCCGCGCCCGAGTTCCTGCTGTTTCCGACGGTTGCGCACAGCCATGCCGAACGGGTGCGGCCCCAACACGCAGACCTGCTCGCCGCTGCCGCGCAGGACAGCACCGACGACGCGGTGATCATTCGAGCTGGAGCGAAAGTTGTTGCTGCAGTGGAGGTCAACGAGCCCGAAGCGATCGAGGAGCTCGCACCGCTGCACATCTGGACCGCCGAATCGGTGCGGGCGGACCGGCTCGATTTCCGCCCCAAACACCGGCTGACCGTCCTGGTCGTCCAGGTGAGCCCGCTGCGTGCACCGATCCGGCTGGCCCGCACGCCCGAGTACGCCGGGTGCAAGAGCTGGGTCGACCTACCGGTGCAGGCGAGGTGGGGCCCACCGGTGCACGACGACACGATGTTGCGCGACGTCGCCGAGCGGGTGCGGACCTCAGTCGGCTGACGGCGGCACCGGTCCGGCGGGCAGCACCAGCCGGGACACCCCGCCCTGGCCGTGATGCACGGTATGAGTGGCACGCACCAGCTGGGAACCGGAGATCGGTGGCTCGGCGGTGCCGAGATTGCGGGCGAACCGCGGGTGCGAGCCACCGGCGATCATCACCCTGATCCGTGACCCTGCCCGGAATCGGTGTGCGACGGCATCCAGCTCGAGGCGCACCGGTCCGGTGTGACCGTTCATTCGGCGGAATCCGTCGGATACGTTGCGGGACCGGCCTTTTCCGTCCACCTCGCTGATCCGGACGAAGATGTCGTGATGCGGGTTGTCACAGCTGTGTGCCAACTCGACGACCGGGTTGCCCGCCACGTACAGATCGGCGGGAAGTGGGTCGCCGTCGAACGTCAGCACATCTCTGCGCCGGGCCAGCCGGGTGTCGTCGCGGTAACCGCCGGCCGCGGCCAGCATGCGGCCGCCGACGGTGGGGGTCGGGTCGGCGGGGTGGTAGGTGAATGTAGACGGTGGTGCGGATTCCGACGGCGGGGTATCGGCCAGCCGCCCCGCCGGCTGCAAGTACAGCTCGTGCTCGGGCATGACCGGTGGCCAGTCGGCCTGCTCCACCCAGCCGTGCCCGTTGACATGAATCCGTACCCTGCTGCGGTCGGTTTCGCCGTCGCCGGCCAGGTGGGCGCCCAGCCAGTCCAGTGATTCGCCGACCACGGTGGTGAGTCCCTTGGTCAGCAGCTGCGTGTGAGTCCACGGCCCGACCGTCAATGCCACCGGGACGCCGCGCCGGTGAAGCTGCTCGTACTGCTCCAGCGTCTGGTCCAGGAAGAGGTCCTGCCACCCACTGAGCAACAGGATGGGCACCTCGACCTGCTGCACCGCTTCGTCGAACCGCAGTCGGTCCCAGAACGGATCTTCGCGTTCTGGGTGCTCCAGCCAGGATTCGTACCATGGCGCGCCGGTGCCCAGCAGCCGTCGGCCGGCCGCACCCATCGGCAATCCGGCGGTCGCCTTGGCCAGCTCCGCCGGGCCTCGCAGCTGCCGGGTCAGCGCCTGCACCACGCCGGGTTCCTCCTGGCGGGCCACCATCGCGCTCCAGCCCAGAAAGTCGTTGAGGGAGAACGCGCCGGTGCCCCAGGCCGATGAGCTGAAATCGTGCGGGCCGACGGTGATGACGGCAGCTTTCATCTCCGGCGGCGGATCGACCAGCAGCGCCCACTGAGTGAAGCCGAGGTATGACAGCCCCACCGTGGCGAACGACCCGGTGAACCACGGCTGGTCCCGCAACCAGGCCACGGTGTCGGCACCGTCGGCCATTTCGTGGACCATCGGGGTGAACTGTCCGCCGGAGCCGAACGTGCCACGCACACTTTGCAACACCACGTGATAACCCCGCGCGGCATACACCTGCGCGAACACCGGTGAGAACGGGAAGCGGCGGCCGTACGGGCCGCGGACGAGCAACGTGCCCGCGGGACGGTCGGTGACGGGCGCGTAGTGGTCGGCAACCAGTTCCACGCCGTCGCGCATCGGCACCCGCAGCCCGTGCTGCACGGTGAAGTCGGTCTCGTGCGGCGGCAGCCCCAGAATCCTGCTGACGGCCTTACCGGTGTACCGGCGGAATGTGCTCACGCGACCAGGCTACGGATCGGTCCCCGCACTACTCGGAACTCCGGATGCCTCAGAACTTGTAGTACGGCGCCAGTTCGTGGGCCCGCTGCAGGTTGGTCTGCAGGCAGTCCGGCTGGCTCGGCGAGTGTATGGGGGAGTAGAACAGCGATTGCTGAATGACGCCGTAGCTGGTCTTGAACGCCACCATGCAGGTGACCCACCAGCGGTCGTTCCAGTCGGTCGGCTTCATGATCCAGTACTGCGCGGCCCGGTGGCCATCGATGTCCAGCTCGACCGCATCGGCCGGGATGGTCTTCTCGTAGGTGCGCCAGACGAACGCCTCGACCGCCATCTGGTAGTCGCCGGCGTCGTAGTGGCAGCGCAGGCTGTCCTCGGGCTCCGGCGGGGTGAAGGCCAGACCGATCCGCTGGACCACGTCGAACGGGATGTCATTGCACGGATCGAACGGTGACGGATCCGTGGTCTCCACGACCGGCCACTTGATGGTCGTGGACACGTTGGTCATCGGGAGATCCGTGACATCGAGCTGAAGCGGACCGGCGCCCGCACGCTCGGTCGGGCCCGACTGCCACACGATCACCGCCGATACCAACGCCGCAACCAGCCCTGTCGACGCCGACAGCAGTCGCAACTTGGCGGCCATCACACCCCCTCATAGTTTGGTGGCAAAACGTTCCCCGGCTTGCGGGGAGTGTAGCGGTCAGTCGCAACGGACTCGACCATAAACGAGAACCTGTTCTAGTTGTCAACGACGCGCAGCGCCGACGCCCGGTTAGGCTGGTCCGTTGTGGTGGTGCAACTGTGGTGATGGATCACGAGACGAGGGACCGGCAGCCGATCCTGTGGGCGATCAGCGATCTGCATACCGGGCACAACGGAAACAAGCCGGTCACCGAGTCGTTGTACCCGGCTTCGCCCGACGACTGGCTGATCGTCGCCGGTGACGTCGGGGAGCGCACCGACGAGATCCGATGGGCGCTGGACCTGCTGCGCAAGCGGTTCGCCAAAGTCATCTGGGTTCCCGGTAACCACGAACTGTGGACCACCAACAAGGACCCGATGCAGATCTTCGGCCGGTCGCGCTACGACTACCTGGTCGACATGTGCGACCAGATGGGTGTGATCACCCCCGAGCATCCGTTCCCGGTGTGGACCGAACAGGGTGGTCCGGCCACGATCGTGCCGATGTTCCTGCTCTACGACTACACCTTCCTGCCCGAGGGGGCCTCGACCAAGGCCGAGGGGCTGGCCATCGCCCGGGACCGTAACGTCGTCGGTACCGACGAGTTCCTGCTGTCCAGCGAGCCCTATGCGACCCGTGACGCGTGGTGCCGTGATCGAGTGGCGGCCACCCGCAAGCGGCTCGACGATCTGGACTGGATCGACCCGACGGTTCTGGTCAACCATTTCCCGCTGGTCCGCGAACCCTGCGACGCGATGTTTTATCCCGAGTTCTCGCTGTGGTGCGGCACGACGGCCACCAAGGACTGGCACACCCGCTACAACGCGATCTGCTCGGTGTATGGCCACCTGCACATTCCGCGTACCACCTGGTACGACGACGTGCGCTTCGAAGAGGTATCGGTCGGCTATCCGCGGGAGTGGCGTCGCCGCAAGCCTTTCCGCTGGCTGCGCCAGATCCTGCCCGACCCCAACTACGCACCGGGATATCTCAACGAGTTCGGCGGGCATTTCCAGATCACCGCCGAGATGCGTGCCCACGCTCAGCAGATGCAGGAGCGGATCAAGGCCAGGCGCGCATGAGCGACACGTTGCTGGGGCAGGTGCTGCCCGATATGCCGGACGATCTCGCTGCGGCCGAGTTGTACGACGACCCGCCGGGCCTGACGGCGCTGCCCGAGGAGGCGGCCCTGGTGGCCCGCGCGGTGGCCAAGCGGCGCAATGAGTTCACCACCGTGCGCTACTGCGCACGCCAGGCGTTGGGTGAGCTGGGCGTGGGCCCGGTGCCAATCCTCAAGGGGGACATGGGCGAGCCGTGCTGGCCTGATGGCATCGTCGGCAGCCTGACGCATTGTCAGGGCTTTCGGGGTGCCGTGGTGGGCCGTGTCGGTGGGGTGAGGTCGGTCGGCATCGATGCCGAGCCGCACGACGTGTTGCCTGACGGGGTTCTCGGCGCCATCTCGCTGCCGTTGGAACGCTCTGAACTCGGCGGACTGCCCGACGGTCTGCATTGGGACCGAATCCTGTTCTGCGCCAAGGAGGCCACCTACAAGGCCTGGTACCCGTTGACGCACCGCTGGCTCGGATTCGAGGATGCCCACATCACTTTCGGGGTGGACGGGTCCGGCACGGGAGGAACGTTCCGGTCCCAGATCCTCATCGACCCGGCCGCCGAACACGGCCCGCCGTTGACTGCACTGGAAGGTCGTTGGTCGGTGCGCGACGGTGTCACGTTGACGGCGATCGTGCTGTGAGCGGTCCAGAAGCCGGCTTGGTGATCGTCGACAAGCCTGCCGGGATGACCAGCCATGACGTGGTGGGGCGGTGCCGCCGGCTGTTCGGCACGCGCAAGGTCGGCCACGCCGGAACGCTCGACCCCATGGCGACCGGGGTGTTGGTGGTCGGGATCGAGCGCGCCACCAAGATCCTCGGCCTGCTGACTGCCACCGACAAGTCGTATTCGGCAACGATCCGGCTGGGGCAGACCACCACGACCGACGATGCCGAAGGTGAAGTGCTGCAATCGGTCTCAGCTGCGCATGTGACCGATGAGCAGATCGAGTCCGCTGTCGCGGCGCTGCGCGGGGACATCGAGCAGGTGCCCTCGGCGGTGAGCGCCATCAAGATTGGCGGACAGCGGGCCTACAAGCTGGCCCGCGAAGGGCAGACCGTCGAGCTGGCCGCCCGGCCCGTGCGCATCGGTCGGTTCGACATCCTTGCGGTCCGGCGGGTGGACGAATTCGTCGATGTGGACGTCGATGTGGACTGCTCGTCGGGCACCTACATCCGCGCCCTGGCCCGCGACGTGGGTGTGACGCTCGGTGTCGGAGGGCACCTGACGGCATTGCGCCGCACCAAGGTCGGCCGCTACGGCCTGGACGAGGCGCGCACCCTGGATGACCTCGCCGAGCAGGCTCGGCTGAGCTACTCACTCGACGAGGCCTGCCTGGTCGGCTTTCCGCGTCGCGACCTGAGCGCGGAGGAAACCGAGGACACCCGGCACGGGCGGGCGCTGACCCCGGCTGGCATCGACGGGATCTATGCCGCCACCGCACCCGACGGCCAGGTCATCGCTCTGCTGGAAGACGGCTCGTCACGCACCAAGAACGTCGTGGTGTTGCGCCCCGCCACGCTGTAGCGGGGAACGGCTCAAAGCTGGCCGTGGCGAGGCGGTTTCGTGCCTGACAGGGTGTAGTTGCCGATGTGTCGGATCTTCCAGCGGGTGGCGTCGTGCAGCGTGTGGGTACGGGCGTCACGCCAGTACCGCGACAGGTTGCCCGATGCCGAGGCACTGCGGGTCCCGCCGAACTCGAACAGTGCGCTGCCGGCTTCCACCGCCGCCCGGGCGGCAGCCACCTTGGCGATCGCCACCGCTATCGAGGCCTCCGCGGCACTGTCCTCGGTGAGATCGGCTCGGGCCGCATCGACTTGACGGGCCGCCTCGGCGAGCAGCGCCTGCGCGCCCCGCACCGTCACGGTCAGCTCACCGGCGACCTGCACCAAGGTCGGGTCTTCGACAGCGCTGGACACCGAAGCCTCGAAATGCGGACGGGCTCTGGCGGCCTGACGTACCGCTTCCTCCAGCGCAGCCGTCGCGATACCGACGTCGAGGGCGGCATGGAGTAGTTGCGCCCGTGCCCCGTACACCGTGGGGCGCCCGAAGATCGGGCTGAACTGGATGACGTGCGCGGCCGGCACTTCGACGGATTCGAGCGTGACGGTGCCCGAGGCCGTGGTCCGCTGACCCATGCCGTCCCAGTCGTCGACAACCTCGACCCCACGGGCGTCACGCGGCACGAACGCGACGGCCTTCGGGGTCGCGGCCGTCGGCACCTGCCCCGAACCGTCGGCCAGCGACGCCCGCACGATCAGCCAGTCCGCGAACAGCGCCCCGGTCGAGTAGTACTTCCGGCCGCTCAGGACGTAATCGGTGCCTGATGCACTGACCGTGGTGGTGTCCACGTCGACGGGATGCGGTCCGCGTTCCGACTGGGCATTGGCGAACAACGCCCCATCCAGCACCAGCCCGTAGAAGTACGCCTGCTGTGCCGGCGTGCCCTGCAGCCGCAGGGCCTCCAGAAACGTGAAATGCGAGTGCGGGATCTGGCCGATGGACGGATCTCCGTGCGCGATCAGTCGCAGCACCTCGGCGAGAACGCCGACGGGCACGTCGAGCCCGCCATGCTCGGTGGGCACCGTCAGAGCCAGCAGCCCCGAATCCTTCAGCGCCTGAACCTGCTCGTGCGGCAGGATCCGGTGCGCGTCGCGGGCGGCGGCGCCCTCGGCGAACGACCTCGACAGCTGAGTCGCTACCGACAGCGCCGCTTGAGCCGACGAGATGCGGGTGGCTCCGGCCAGATCCGTCATCGCGGCGCGCCGACGAACGGGATCGAGGCGGGCGCGCCGGATGGTGAGCCGCCGCCGAACAGCCCGCGTTCACGCAGGATCGGCACCACACCCTCGCCGAACCAGAACAGCTCCTCCAGGTGCGGATAGCCGGAGAAGATGAACTCGTCGATACCGATCTCGGCGTACTCGGCGATCCGGTCGGCCACCTCGGTGTGACTGCCCACCAGCGCGGTGCCGGCCCCGCCTCGCACCAATCCGACGCCTGACCACAGGTTCGGGGCGATCTCCAGGCTGCGGGCATCGCTCCAGGTGCCGTTGGCGCGGTTGGCCTCGTGCAGGGCCAGCATGCGCTTCTGGCCCTCGGACTGACTGCGCGCCAGTCCGGCCTGTGCTGCGGCCACGGTCTCGTCATCGAGCGCGGCGACGAGGCGGTCGGCCTGGGCCCAGGCCTCCTCGGAGGTATCCCGCGAGATGGTGTGCAGGCGGATGCCGAACCGCAGCTTGCGTCCCTGTTCCTCGCCGAGCGCCCGAATCCACTCGATCTTCTCCTTGACGGCCGCCGGCGGCTCACCCCAGGTCAGGTAGACGTCGGAGTGCCGGGCGGCCACCGGGCCGGCGGCCTGCGAGCTGCCGCCGAAGTACAGCGGCGGCACCGGGGTCGGCGGCAGCGCCAGCGAGGCCTCCTCGACGTCGACGTACTCACCCTTGTGGGTCACCGTCTCGCCGGCCCACAGCCGCCGCACCACGTCGAGGAATTCGTCGCAGCGCGCATACCGTGCGTCCTTGTCCAGGTGGTCGCCGAACGCCCGCTGTTCATGCGCTTCGCCTCCGACGACGACGTTGAGCAGGATCCGTCCCGGCGCATGCCGGGCGAACGTCGCCGCCATCTGAGCCGACAGCGTCGGGCTGACCAGACCCGGGCGGAACGCCACCAGGAATGCCAGCGAGGTGGTCTCGCGGGCCAGCAGCGCGGCGGTGATGAACGCGTCCTCGCACCAGGCCCCGGTCGGGATGAGCGCGCCGGTGAAACCGAACCGTTCGGCGGAACGGACGATCGAGGCCAGGTAGTCGATCGAGGCTTCACGGTCACCACCGGCAGCGCCCGCGGGCGTGCCGTGGCCGCCGCCGACGATCAGCCGGCTGTCGCCGTAGGTGGGAAGGAACCAGTGCAGAGAGACAGTCACGAACAGGTCATCTTGGTGACGGATCGGCGATCGCGCACGGGTAAAAATCGCGGTGATCTTCTCCCGCGTGTCGTCAGCTCGCGACGACCCAGATCGCTTCAGCGGCCGGATTGCCCAGCTCGACCTGGACGCTGGTGTCATCTCCGCCACCAGAATCCGACGGACTCCCGGGACCTTCGATGACAACCGAGATCACGCCGGCGAAATCGCGTCGCGCCAGCACCCGCACCCTGGAATCGAGGCTGATGCCGACGCTGTCGAAATAGCGCAGCATCTCCGGATCGGCGTCGGAGATGCGCGCCACAGTGCCGGCGTCGCCGTCCTGGCACGCCGACAGCTGCCGGGCCGGCGGGGTGGGCACCTGGCCGTCGGCGGCCGGGATCGGGTCGCCGTGTGGATCGCGGGTGGGGTGGCCCAGCTTGGCGTCGATCCGGTCGAGCATCCGGTCGCTCACGGCGTGCTCGAGGATCTCGGCCTCGTCGTGCACCTCGTCCCAGCCGTAGCCCAGCTCCTGCACCAGGAAGGTCTCCATCAGCCGGTGCCGACGGACCATCGCCAGCGCCGCGCGCCGGCCCGCGTCGGTCAGCGTCACTGCGCCGTACTTCTCGTGATGGACCAGGCCCTGGTCGGCGAGTTTCCGAATGGATTCCGAGGCCGTGGATGCCGACACGCCGATCCGCTCGGCCAGCAGTTTCGTGCTGACCTTTTCGCGAGACCACTCCTGGGCTGTCCAGATGACTTTCAGATAGTCCTGGGCAACCGTGGAGAGGTCTTGATGGTTACCGTCTGGACTCACAGTAGGAAAGTTTAGGCAATCATCACCTGATCGGGGGATCTAGAGCAGACCGCGTGGCGTTCGGGTCGTAGGCTGATCGCGTGCAGCGCTGGCGTGGGCAGGACGAGATCCCCACGGACTGGGGCAGGTGTGTAGTCACCATCGGGGTGTTCGACGGGGTTCACCGTGGACACGCGGAGTTGATCAGCCACGCGGTAAAAGCGGGCAGGTCACGTGGAGTGCCGGTGGTTCTCATGACCTTCGACCCACATCCGATGGAGGTGGTTTTTCCGGGTAGTCATCCGGCACAGCTGACGACGCTGACGCGGCGGGCTGAGCTGGTCGAGGAACTCGGCGTCGACGTATTTCTCGTCATGCCGTTCACCTCGGATTTCATGAAGCTCACCCCCGAGCGCTACATCCACGAGCTGTTGGTGGAGGACCTACACGTGCTGGAAGTGGTGGTCGGGGAGAACTTCACATTCGGCAAGAAGGCCGCCGGGAATGTCGAGATGCTGCGGAAGGCGGGGGAGCGGTTCGGCTTCGCGGTCGAGAGCATGTCGCTGGTGACCGAATCGCTCGATGCCGAGCACCGCGACGAGCGGGTCACGTTCTCGTCGACATACATCCGTTCCTGCGTCGACGCCGGCGACGTGGTGGCCGCCACCGAGGCGCTGGGCCGACCGCATCGGGTCGAGGGCGTGGTGGTGCGCGGCGACGGGCGTGGCCGGGTGCTGGGCTTCCCGACGGCCAACGTGGCGCCGCCGATGTTCTCCGCGATTCCGGCTGACGGCGTCTACGCCGCCTGGTTCACGGTGCTGGGCCACGGCCCGATGATGGGCACGGTGATCCCCGGCGAGCGGTATCAGGCCGCGGTATCGGTGGGCACCAACCCGACTTTCTCCGGACGTACCCGCACGGTAGAGGCGTTCGTGCTCGATACCAACGCCGACCTGTACGGGCAGCATGTCGCCGTCGATTTCATCTCCCGGATCCGGGGCATGGAAAAGTTCAACCGGGTGGAAGAACTGGTCGCAGAGATGAAGCGGGATGCTGACAAGGCGCGCGCGATTCTGGCTGCGCAGACCCAAGGCTGAATTCGCGGCTTGCCGCGGTGCTGCTAGACTTCTCGCCGATCCGGTGCATGCTGCAGTCCGCGGTGGCTGTGCCGAGAATATGTTCGCGGGACTGAAATGATGGAGTTACTTTCGTGGCGCTTACTGCCGACCAGAAAAAAGAAATCCTGAGCAGCTACGGTCTGCACGAGACCGACACCGGTTCGCCGGAGGCCCAGGTCGCCCTGCTGACCAAGCGGATCTCGGACCTGACCGAGCACCTCAAGCAGCACAAGCACGACCACCACTCGCGTCGCGGCCTGCTGCTGCTCGTCGGCCGTCGTCGCCGGCTGCTGAAGTACGTCGCCCAGGTTGACGTGGCGCGTTACCGCTCGCTGATCGAGCGCCTCGGGCTGCGTCGCTGACGCGGCGTCGGTGCCACAACTTTCCGCGGCTGCCCCTCTCGGGGCAGCCGCGCTACTTTTCCTCGGCGGATTGACCGCCTGCTCCTCAGCGGCGGCCGCGGACATGAAGGCGGGGGACTGCCTGAAGATGAGCGGCACGTACGAGCGCCCCGACGCCAGCCGGGCGGAGTGCGGCAGCGACGCGTCGAACTACAAGGTGATCTCCACGGTCACCGACAGCGACCAGTGCCCGGGCGACGTCGACACCTACTACTCCGTGCGCAGCGCATTCAGCGAGGAGACCCAGACACTCTGTCTGGACATCGACTGGATCACCGGCGGCTGCATGAGCATCGACCCGCAGAACGACAAGGACCCGTATCGGGTGGACTGCGCGGATTCGTCTGCGCCGCACCGGCAACGGGCCACCGAGGTCCTCCGCGGGGTGTCGGAAGTTGATCAGTGCACCAGCGGCGTGGGCTACGCATACCCGGAACGCCAGTTCACCGTATGCGTGGAGGACGTGTCCTAGCAGGCGCGGATGGCTGTTGGGCCGTTGCTGCCGTGTAACATGAGGGCGTTCAGTGGCTGGAATCTGCGCTGAACACCAGGTGCGGCACCCGCGATCCGCGGGCGTTGTTCCTGCGAGTCATATCGGGCCCGCCTGGTCGGGCGGTCTTCGGTAGTGGCTGCCGGAACCCCGTTGTCGGGGCCCATCCGGCCGCTTCGATCGACGGCCGTAGCCGTAACCAGGGCCCGTGGCGTATCGCCACCGTGACGCCGCGAAAACAGCTGAAAGAACGAAAGAGGCCAACGGACTCTATGTCTGTAGTTGAACTTGAAGACGGTGTGTTCGAATCCACCGCAACCCTCGACAACGGGAGCTTCGGCACCCGCACCATCCGTTTCGAGACCGGGCGGCTCGCGCAGCAGGCCGCCGGCTCCGTCGTCGCCTACCTCGACGACGAGACCATGCTGCTGAGCGCGACGACCGCCAGCAAGACGCCGAAGGACCACTTCGACTTCTTCCCCTTGACCATCGACGTCGAGGAGCGGATGTACGCCGCGGGCCGGATCCCCGGCTCGTTCTTCCGGCGTGAGGGCCGTCCCTCCACCGATGCGATCCTGACCTGTCGCCTGATCGACCGGCCGCTGCGCCCGTCGTTCGTCAGCGGTCTGCGGAACGAGATCCAGGTCGTGGTCACCGTCCTGAGCCTGGATCCCAAGGATCTGTACGACGTGCTGGCCATCAATGCCGCCTCGGCGTCGACGCAGATCTCCGGCCTGCCGTTCTCCGGGCCGGTCGGCGGCGTGCGCGTCGCCCTGATCGATGGCCAGTGGGTCGCCTTCCCGACCGTCGAGCAGCTGGAGAAGGCTGTCTTCGACATGGTCGTCGCGGGCCGCAAGGTGGGCGACGATGTCGCGATCATGATGGTCGAGGCCGAAGCCACCGAGAACGTGATCGAGTTGGTCGCCGGCGGCGCCCAGGCTCCCACCGAGGCCGTCGTCGCCGAGGGCCTTGAGGCGGCCAAGCCGTTCATCGCCACGCTGTGCGACGCTCAGGCAGCGCTGGCCGAGAAGGCCGCCAAGGAGATCGCCGATTACCCGCTGTTCCCGGACTACGCCGACGACGTCTACGACGCCGTGGCCGCGGTCGCCACCGACGCGCTGTCGGAGGCACTGACCATCGCGGGTAAGCACGAGCGCGACGACCGCACCAACGAGATCAAGGTCGAGGTGCTCGAGCGTCTGGGCGATACCTTCGCCGGTCGTGAGAAGGAAATCGGCGCGGCCTACCGCTCGCTGACCAAAAAGCTTGTGCGCCAGCGCATCCTGACCGACCACTTCCGTATCGACGGCCGCGGTGTGACCGACATCCGGGCGCTGTCGGCCGAGGTGGCCATCATCCCGCGGGCGCACGGCAGCGCGTTGTTCGAGCGCGGCGAGACCCAGATCATGGGTGTCACCACGCTGGACATGGTGAAGATGGCCCAGCAGATCGACTCGCTGGGGCCCGAGACCAGCAAGCGCTACATGCATCACTACAACTTCCCGCCGTTCTCGACCGGTGAGACCGGTCGCGTGGGTTCGCCCAAGCGCCGCGAGATCGGCCACGGTGCGCTGGCCGAGCGGGCCCTGGTTCCCGTGCTGCCCAGCGTCGAGGAGTTCCCGTACGCCATCCGTCAGGTGTCGGAGGCCCTGGGTTCAAACGGCTCGACCTCGATGGGTTCGGTGTGTGCCTCGACCCTGTCGCTGCTGAACGCCGGTGTGCCGCTCAAGGCGCCGGTGGCCGGCATTGCCATGGGCCTGGTCTCCGACCAGGTCGACGGTGAGACCCGCTACGTGACGCTGACCGACATCCTCGGCGCCGAGGATGCCTTCGGCGACATGGACTTCAAGTGCGCAGGCACCAAGGACTTCGTCACCGCCCTGCAGCTCGACACCAAGCTCGACGGCATTCCGTCCAAGGTGCTGGCCGGTGCGCTGGCGCAGGCCAAGGACGCGCGCCTGACGATCCTCGACGTGATGGCCGAGGCCATCGACACGCCCGACGAGATGAGCCCGTACGCACCGCGGATCACCACGATCAAGGTGCCGGTTGACAAGATCGGTGAGGTCATCGGGCCCAAGGGCAAGATGATCAACTCGATCACCGAGGAGACCGGCGCGTCGATCTCCATCGAGGACGACGGCACCGTGTTCGTCGGCGCCAGCAATGGCGAGGCGGCTCAGGCCGCGATCGACAAGATCAACGCCATCGCCAACCCGCAGCTGCCCAAGATCGGTGAGCGGTTCCTCGGAACCGTGGTCAAGACCACCGACTTCGGCGCGTTCGTGTCGCTGCTGCCGGGTCGTGACGGCCTGGTCCACATCTCCAAGCTGGGCCGGGGCAAGCGCATTGCCAAGGTCGAGGATGTGGTGAAGGTCGGCGACAAGCTGCGCGTCGAGATCGCCGATATCGACAACCGGGGCAAGATCTCGCTGGTGCTCGTCGACGAAGAGGGCGCGGAGAAGTCCGAGGCAGTTGCCGACGGTGCTCCGGCTCCGGCCGACGCCGCTGCCGCTGCTGCCGAGTCCTGATCACCTCAGCTCGAACCAAGGCGTCTGCACTGAACACCACACATGTCCGCCGGACAGATCTGCCCGGCGGACTCCGGGTGGTCACTGAGTACATCCCGTCGGTGCGTTCCGCATCCGTCGGAGTCTGGGTGGGTGTCGGCTCCCGCGACGAAGGACGAAGCGTCGCGGGTGCCGCCCACTTCCTGGAGCACCTGCTGTTCAAGGCCACCCCGACGCGCAGCGCGGTCGAGATAGCTCAGGCTGTCGATGCCGTCGGTGGTGAGCTGAACGCGTTCACCACGCGTGAGCACACCTGCTACTACGCCCACGTGCTCGATTCCGACCTGGAACTCGCGGTCGATCTGGTGGCCGACGTCGTGTTGCGGGGTCGGTGTGCCACCGAGGATGTCGAGGTGGAACGCGACGTCGTCCTCGAAGAGATCGCCATGCGCGACGATGATCCCGAGGACAGTCTCGGTGACGTCTTCCTGTCGGCGATGTTCGGTGATCACCCGGTCGGACGTCCGGTGATCGGCAGCGTCGAGTCGATCGAGACGATGACACGCGCGCAGTTGCATTCGTTCCACGTCCGTCGATACACGCCCGAACGGATGATCGTGGCGGTGGCGGGCAACATCGACCACGACGTCGTATTGTCGCTGGTGCGGGAGCATTTCGGTCCGCGGCTGGAAGCCGGGCGCACCGCGGTTGCACCGCGTAAGGGCGCTGGACGGGTCGGCGGCAAGCCGTCATTGCTCGTGGTCGACCGCGACGGAGAGCAGACCCACGTGTCGCTGGGCGTTCGCACGCCCGGCCGGCACTGGGAGCACCGCTGGGCGCTGTCGGTGCTCAACACCGCGCTCGGCGGTGGTCTGAGTTCCCGTCTGTTCCAACAGATCCGGGAATCCCGCGGCCTGGCCTACTCGGTGTACTCGACGGTGGACACCTTCGCCGACAGCGGGGCGCTCTCGGTGTATGCGGGATGTCAGCCGGAACGGTTCGACGAAGTGGTCCGGGTGACCACCGATGTTCTGGAAGGCGTTGCCCGAGACGGGATCACCGCCGACGAATGCCGCATCGCCAAGGGCTCGTTGCGTGGCGGGCTGGTGCTCGGGCTGGAGGATTCCGGATCGCGCATGCACCGGATCGGGCGCAGCGAGCTCAATTACGGTGAACACCGGACCATCGATCACACGTTGGCCCAGATCGATGCGGTTACTCTCGAAGAGGTCAACGCGGTGGCCCACCAGTTGCTGTCTCGCGAATACGGTGCCGCGGTACTCGGCCCACATCGGTCCAAAAAGACTCTGCCGCAACAACTTCAAGCTATCGCCGGCTGACCCGCTACGCTGGGTCCGATGACGGGACTCTCGCGACGCAATGTTCTGATCGGTTCGCTCGTGGCGGCGGCTGCCGTCGGTGTGGGTAACGCCGCACCGGCTTTCGCCGCCCCGGTCGATGACCAGATCGCGGAACTGGAACGTCGTGACAACCTCCTGATCGGCTTGTATGCGGCCAATCTGGCTTCCGGGCGGACGCTCACCCACCGGCCCGACGAGATGTTCGCGATCTGCTCGACCTTCAAAGGCTATGCCGCCGGGCGCGTGCTGCAGATGGTCGGCCGCCGCCAGATTTCGCTGGACAACCGGGTGTTCATCGACCCGGAGGCGATCGTGCCGAACTCTCCGGTCACGGAGACCCATGCCGGTGCCGAGATGACGCTGGCGGAGTTGTGTCAGGCGGCGCTGCAGCGCAGTGACAACACCGCGGGCAACCTGATGCTGAAAACGATTGACGGGCCTGCGGGTATCACCGCATTCGCCCGCAGCGTCGGAGACGAGCGCACCCGCTTGGATCGCTGGGAGGTCGAGTTGAACTCGGCGATACCGGGGGACCCGAGGGATACCTCCACCCCGGCTGCGCTGGCCGTCGGGTACCGGGCGATGTTGGCCGGTGACGCGCTGAACCCGCCGCAGCGCCGCCAGTTGGAGGACTGGATGCGGGCCAATCAGACATCGAGCATGCGCGCCGGACTCCCGGACGGCTGGACCACTGCCGACAAGACCGGCAGCGGGGATTACGGCAGCACCAACGATGTCGGGATCGCCTACGGGCCCGACGGGCAACGGTTGTTGTTGGCCGTGATGACGCGGTCACAGGCCGACGACCCGAAGGCCGACAACCTGCGCCCGCTCATCGGTGAGCTGACGGCTCTCGTGCTGCCGTCGTTACTCTGAGTGCTCGGCGGATCCGATTGCGGCCGAGCCGTTCTCGGCGCCCTGGATGGCGATCTGCCGGGCTCCCGCGGGGTTCTGCGACAACGGCACACGCACGGTAAGGATGCCGCGCTCATAGGCGGCCGTGATGTTCTCCTCATCGGCCTCCGCGGGCAGCGTCACGGTGCGCAGGAACGAGCCGTAGGAGAACTCCGACCGCGCCGTGGTGTCGGCTCGCTCCGAACGCTCGGCCTTCACCGTCAGCTGGCCGTCGGCCACGGTGATCTGAACATCGCTCGCGGGATCGATACCGGGGATCTCGGCCCGCAGTTCGTAGTGGTCTTCGGTGACCTCGTCCTCGATGCGCATGAGGTTGCGCTCGAAGATGGGGCGCAGGCTGGCGAACGGTGTGATCCCGGCGAAGAATTCCGAGAGCTCGGGCAGCAACGGGCGGGGCTGGTGCGCGACGGGCAGGTTGACCATGGGTGACTCCTCAGTCCTGGAATGTAGATCGGAGGAAAAGGCCTTGTGAGGCTTGCCCTTTCGATCCAAGCACCGGCGTGGAGCCACGGGTCGAATGTGCGGTGAACAGCGTGCATACGGGCGGCTGCCAGGCATCGCCGGTACCGGAATGCACGTCGCCCGGCCGGAGCGAACTCCAGCCGAGCGGCGGTGCGTGAGATCAGGCCAGGACAGTGGCCGGATCGGTGAACGGCATGTCGAGGTCGATGGCCACCTGCTCGGACAGCAGCGCGCCCTCATGCGTGGAGAGGCCCTTGGCGAGTGCCTGGTCGGCCTCGCAGGCGGCCTTCCAGCCCTTGTCGGCCAACTTCAGCACGTACGGCATGGTGGCGTTGGTCAGCGCGAACGTCGACGTGCGCGGCACCGAGCCGGGCATGTTGGCCACGCAGTAGAACACCGTGTCGTGAACGGCGAACGTCGGATCGTCGTGGGTGGTGGGACGCGAATCCTCGAAGCAGCCACCCTGGTCGATGGCGATGTCGACCAGTACCGCGCCCGGCTTCATGTGGGACACCGTCGAATTGGTGACCAACTTGGGGGCCTTGGCCCCGGGGATCAGCACCGCACCGATCACGAGGTCGGCCTTCTTGACGGCCTCCTCAAGTTCCAGGGACGACGAGTAACGGGTCTCGATGCTGCTACCCGACTCGTTGTCGATCTTGCGCAGCGTGTTGATGTTCAGATCGAACACCGTGACGTGGGCGCCCATGCCCTTGGCGATACGGGCGGCGTTGTAGCCGGCGACGCCACCGCCGATGACGACGACCTCGGCAGGCGCGACGCCGGGGACGCCTCCCATCAGCACGCCACGGCCGCCCTGTGTGCGCATCAGGTGGTAGGAGCCGACCTGTGCGGACAGGCGGCCGGCGACCTCGCTCATCGGGGCGAGCAGCGGCAGCGCCCCGTCGGCGGTTTGAACCGTCTCATATGCGATCGAGGTGGTACCCGAGGCCAGCAGTGCGTCGGTGCATTCCTTGGATGCCGCCAGGTGCAGATAGGTGAACAGCGTCTGGCCCTTGCGCATGCGCGAATACTCGGCCGCGATGGGTTCCTTGACCTTGAGGAGCAGTTCGGCCTCGGCCCAGACCTGGTCGGCCGTGGCCACGATCTCGGCACCGGCGGCCTTGAAGTCGTTGTCGGTGATGGCTGAGCCTTCGCCGGCGTCGGCCTGAATGATCACGTCGTGACCGCGTCGGGTCAGCTCCGCCACGCCCGCCGGGGTGATCGCCACTCGGTACTCGTTGTTCTTGATCTCGGTCGGGATGCCGACGAGCATGGTCGCTCCTTCAAGGTTGGGTGCTGACAATAATTGTGAAGAACCTTCGGTAAGTGAGCAATATCTCCGATGAAGATTCGTTAGAGTCGCTTGGTGTCTGAAGAATCGTCAAACATGCCGGGCCGCACGGCCCGTTCGCCGAAGGATGTTCGGGCTGAACTCGACGAGGTGGACCGCCGAATTCTGCTCGCGTTACATGCCGATGCCCGGATGTCGAACAGCGCGCTGGCCGACGCGGTCGGGGTCGCCGCGTCGACCTGTCACGGTCGGGTGCGCAGGCTCCAGGAGATCGGGGTGATCCGGGGCTTCTATACCGACATCGATCCGGCTGCGGTGGGGCTCAGCCTGCAGGCGATGATCTCGGTGAGTCTGCAGTCGAACGCGCGGGGCAAGATCCGAAACTTCATCGCCCATATCCGCCAACTGCCGCAGGTGATGGACGTGTACTTCCTGGCCGGGGGAGACGACTTCATCCTGCACGTGGCCGCGCGTGACACCGAGGATCTGCGGGCGTTCGTGGTGGAGCACCTCAATGCCGACGCCGACGTCGCGGGCACGCAGACCTCGCTGATCTTCGAGCACCTGCGCGGGGCGTCACCGCTCTGACATCACTGCGCCCGCAGTACCAATCCGTTGCCGTCGGTGCCTGAGAGCTTCAATTCGTCGGCGTCGATGGAGGTCTGGACCGTGCCCTTGAGCACTCGCAGCACGGCCTGCTCAACTTCGGCGACCTCCGGTGGGCAGGCCATTCTGGTGGTGGCCAACGGGCCGAAGTCGATGACGGCCGGTGACCCGGAAACGGTTGCGTGGCCGGTGATCCGGTTGCAGCCGGTCGAGCCGCTGACCGCGCCGTCATCCCCGATGGTCAACGTGGGCTTGGACTGCTCGAGCGCGACCGAGGTGGTGACCGCCTGGGCGGACACCAGACTGGTGACCTGCCAGGTCGTGCCGGTCAGCGGGCGATCCGGATCGGCCACTTTCTTGTCCCGCAACGTGACGGTCGCGGCGTCGGTGCGCAACGTGAGGGAATCGCCGGACAGCGCCCAGGTTGGCTTGGCGTCGAAGAACTTTGATACCCAGGCATCTGAATCGCCGACCGGCGGCGGGCAGGCCATCATCGTCATGGCCAGTTGGGTGGTGATCCGGCCCTCGGCCAGATCGGCGGTGCCCGAGCCGTGGTTACAGCCGGCGTATGTGCTGATCTGATTCCCGTCGAAACCGACCGTCAACGGCCCGCCGCCGGGGATCTGGTCACCTTCGACCCGCTCCGACACGAATGTGCGGCCGTCGAGCGTGGTGTCATCGGCGGCCGCGTTGTTGGAACAGCCCGCCATGGCAAGGACGGCGAGGGCGATGGGAAAGAGGCGCATACGCCTACGCTAGGTGAATTCGTCTCGATATCCGGGGGATCCCCCGACCAACCCAGGGCGGCTCGGCTCTCACAGCGTGGCAACCACGTCGAACTCGTACCCGTCCGCGACGGCGATGTGCACGTCTTGATGCATCAGCCCACCGCTGGCGTGGACGAAACCGCGTGGACCGTCGTAGCTCACCGAGCCGCGATGTAGCGCCATCTCGTCTACGTCGGTCGACGCGGCCGCGGTCGCCAGGGCGCCGAGTGTGGCGACACCCTCGTAACAGGATTCAGCGGCGTTGTTCAGCGGTGGCGCGCTCGGCCCGAATCTGTGCACATAGTCGGACATGAAGTCCTGTGCGCTCGCCGAGACCAGATTCTGAAAGTAGCTCGCAGCCACGTACAGGTTCTCGGTGGCATCCGCGCCGCTGGCCAGCAGCATGTTCTCCTCCATCAGCGGGCTGAACCGGAGGATGCGGTGATGCAGGCCCTGTTCGCTGAAGGCTCGGTTGAACGCCACGGCATCGCGGCCCACCAGCAGCATGATGATGCCCTCGGCGCCACTGTGCTCGATGCGCGGTAGGACACGGGAATAGTCGGTGGTGCCGTAGTTGACGTAGACCTCCTCCACGATCTGCAGATCGAGTTGGTGGCAGTACTCCCGAATCGCCGGCACGGTGCGCCGCGGCCACACGTAGTTCGCACCGACCACCGCCCACCGCTGGACGCCGATGTTCTCCTGCAGCCACCGCAGCGCGGGTGCGATCTGCAACGCGGGGGTTTCGCCTGAACAGATGACACCGGGGCGGGACTCGCCACCCTCGTAGAGGGACGTGTACACGTAGGGGATCCGGTGGGTCAGCACCGGTGCGAGTTGTTCACGGACCGTCGAGATGTGCCAGCCGGTCACCGCGTGGATCTGGTCGCGGGCCATCAATTGCGTGATCTCGTTCTGCAGTTCGGGGCCGGGGAGGCTGGCGTCGATCACCTCGATCTCGACTTCGCGGGCGAGGATGCCGCCGTTGTCGTTGAGCGTGGCGGCGGCGAGCTTCGCCACGGCCTCGCATGACGGGCCGTACATCCCGCCCGGGCCTCGCAGTGGAATGACAAGTCCGATGCGGTAATTCCGCGACATCGCCATGCCTCCTTGCGCCCATCGCATGGGCACAGCAGCGTAATATTCATCTGGAAGTATTGCGTTTGGAACGAAGTCCAGCAAGGGGGTCAAACTGTGCGGACCGATCGGGACGAGGTCTTCCCGTTGCTGGAAACGCTCGCCATCGACCGGGCCGCCGCGCTTGTGCGTGCCGCCGTGCGCAGCGGCCTTGCCGGTTCGGGACTCACGCTGGACCAATGGCGGGTGATCGACCATCTGGCATCGGTGCAGGAAGCCACCATGAGTTCGGTCTCCACCGTCACCCTCATACCCGGGCCGAGCCTCACTCGCACGGTGGACCGGCTCGTCGACGCCGCACTGGTCTACCGGACGCTGGATTCCTACGATCGGCGGCGCATGATGGTCCGCCTGAGTGAGCGTGGCGTCGACCGGCATCGTGAACTGGCTCCGGCGGTGTCGGCTGCACTCGAGCAGGCGTGTTCCCCGCTGACCGGGGCGGAATTGGGTGAATTGGGAACGCTTCTGGCGAAGCTTGCCGGCGACTGAGACCGGTCGAAGTCGGCGCGATCAGCTGTTGGTCCGCAGAGCCCTCGACGTCGAGACCGGTACGGCGGTCGTCGTGGTGCGGGTGATCAGCCACAGCGTGACCAACACGGCGCACCCCAGAACAGCCGCGATCACTGCTCCGGTGGCGGAGTCGGTCCACACCCCGGCGAGGCCCAGGCCGGCGGGAACGGCTGCGGTCAGAACGCCCTCGGCAACCGCCAGTGCTCCGGTGAACCGGGTGAGTTGGGCGCGTCCGAGTCCGAGGACCAGGAAAAACAGCAGCCACAGCGTTGCCCAGGCCAGCCAGATCACGACGAAGATCCGGCCGCCGGCACTCCAGGTGTGGGCCGCGTACCCGACAGCGGCCACTGCCACGAAGAGGGAGAACCAACCCAACCCTTCGGGTGGCCAGCCGGTGATGCCATTGATGCCGACCCACAGGTAGGTGAATCCGAACAGATAGAGACCGGCGGCGCCGGCGATAGTCGCCGCATCCCCGTCCGCGGTCACGAGCAGCACGGTCGGGATCACCACTTGCATGGCGCCGACGAAGAGGTTCAGTGGTGCGGCCGACCGGGGGGAGATGCGCCCGAGAAGCATGATGCCGTTCACGATCAGGACGGCGCCGACGTAGAACAGCCCGACGTTGCTCATCTGTGTCCGCTTTCTGTTGGATGCGCTTGCGGCGCCGGGCTTTTCAGGGCCCGGCGCCGCGTCCGACGGATTACTTGGGAAGGATGTCCTTGTCGAAGATGTCGAGCGGAACCTTCAGTGTCACAGCCGCGTTCGGGATGTCGACGATGCCGCCGACGTGCATCTCACACGGCGCCACGCTGATGATCGTGTAGGCCTGCTCGGGCGTGTAGCCGAACTTGCCCAGATACTCGATTGCCTGCTCGACCGCATCGACCGCGGCCATCGTGGCGTCGATGTACTTCTGCTCCTTGCCGCGGGCGGACAGTCCGGTGAACGACAGATACCGGGTACCCAGGTTCGGGTCGACCGGTGACGGTCGCAGCATCGGTGTGCGGACGCCGTACTTGGCCATGCCGTCTTTGATCAGGTTGAACCGGAACCATCCGACGCCGTCCATTTCGATGGCGTTCCAGGTGATTTCGCCGTCGCCCTCGGAGAAGTGGAAGTCGCCGGTGGAGAACAAGGCACCCTCGACGAACACCGGGAAGTACACCCGCGAACCGCGGGAGAGGTTCTTGATGTCGAGGTTGCCGCCATTCTCCCTTGGCGGGACCGTCCGGGCCGCGGTCGCGGCGACACGCTCCCACTCCTTGCCCTCCAGCGTGCGCAGCACCGCGGTCGACATGGCGTCCGCACGCGGCGCCGCGAGGCCCTCGGCGATGAGCGGATCCTCCCGCTCGTTCCAGATCGCGAGCAGTTCGTGTGAGGGGGCGACGCCGATGACTCCGGGATGGCTGATCGCGGGGATCTCCACGCCGGGGATCTGGCGGCTGGTGGCGAACAGGCCGTGCAAGTCCCAGACCGTCTTGAAGCCGTCAGGGAACCAACTGGCCAGCGGTCCGCCCATCCCGGGCAGGATGTTCGAGTAGCCGATGCCTGACAGCGGGAGCACGTCGAGCACATCGACCACCAGCAGATCGCCCGGTTGTGCGCCGTCGACATATACCGGACCGGTGATCGGGTGGGTGCGGGTGAGATCGAAGTCGCGGACGTCCTGGTCGTCATCGACGTCTTGCAACTGGTAATCGTCGTAGCCGCCGGCCTCGAGGATTACCTCGTCGCCCGGTCCGAGATGGTGCAGTGGCGGGATATCGGGGTGCCAGCGGTTGTGACCGAGCTCCTTCTGCTCTGCGAGCGGAACTCCCACCTCGCAGCTGAACCTCGGGACACCGAGGTCGCGGTTGGGGAAACGGGATACTCCCGACCGGGTGAAGTCCACATCTGCGGCGTCTGGACGGACGAGTGAAACGTCGCTTGACATCGGGTGACCTCCAAGAAAGTGGATAGGCGAGTGGTGCGGCTCACAATTTACTTCCAAAATGAACTATGTCAAGTGGAAGTAAAATGGTGATGTCATTTGGTCGCCGGGATGGCGCTGATGGACCCGCCACCGCGGGCGGCTCCCATGTCGGACCGGTCCGAACCTGTGGGCAACCCCGGGCAGTAGGCTCGCAACCATGCGAGTTGGCGTTCTCGGGGCTAAGGGCAAAGTCGGCGCGACCATGGTGCACGCGGTCGAATCTGCGGAGGATCTGACGTTCTCCACCGGCGTGGATGCGGGTGATCCACTGAGCTTGCTCACCGACACGAAGACCGACGTGGTCATCGACTTCACCCATCCCGATGTGGTGATGGACAATCTGAAGTTCCTCATCGACAACGGGATTCACGCCGTCGTCGGGACCACCGGATTCACCTGGGATCGCATTGAACAGGTGGAAGCCTGGCTCAAGGAAAAGCCGGAGGTCGCGGTGCTCATCGCGCCGAACTTCGCGATCGGTGCGGTGCTGTCCATGCACTTCGCCCAGCGGGCGGCGCGGTACTTCGAATCGGTCGAGATCATCGAACTGCACCATCCGCACAAGGCCGACGCACCGTCGGGCACGGCCGCGCGCACCGCGAAGCTCATCGCCGAGGCGCGAAAAGGCATGCCGCCCAACCCGGATGCCACCAGCACCGGTCTCGACGGCGCCCGAGGTGCCGACGTGGACGGCGTACCGGTGCACTCGGTGCGGTTGGCCGGGCTGGTCGCCCATCAGGAGGTGCTGTTCGGCACCCAGGGGGAGACGCTGACGATCCGCCACGACAGCCTGGACCGATCCTCGTTCGTGCCGGGGGTGCTGCTGGCTGTGCGCAAGGTCAGCGAGCGGCCGGGCTTGACCATCGGCATTGAACCGCTGCTCGATCTGTCGTGAGTGACGGCGCGCGGTCGCTGCGCATCCAACTGGTGATCGGCTTCATGTGCCTGGCGCTGATCGCCTACTTCTTGATGCTCGGACGCACCGCGTTCATCTTCATCACCTCGGGCGAGCCGGCCGCGATCGGACTGGGCCTGGCACTGCTGGCGTTCCCGCTGATCGGTGTCTGGGTGCTGGTCACCACGCTGCGTGCCGGGCTGGCGCACCAACGGTTGGCCCGTCTCGCGCGCGAGCAGGGCATGGAACTCGACGTCAGCGAGCTGCCGACGCGGCCGTCGGGGCGTATCGAGCGCGACGCGGCCGATGAACTCTTCACGACGGTCAAGGCCGAACTGGAAGCCGACCCGGACAATTGGGTTCGCTGGTACCGGCTGGCCCGCGCCTACGACTTCGCCGGCGACCGGGGCCGCGCGCGCGAGACCATGCGCACGGCGGTGCGGATGCAGGAACAGCAGCCGTCATGACCAAGACGCTGCTCGTGGTGCATCACACGCCGTCGCCGACGACGCGGGAGCTCCTCGAGGCAGTGCTGGCCGGGGCGCACGATCCGGACATCTCCGGCGTGACGGTCGAACTGAAGCCGGCGTTAGCTGCGACCGTCACGGACATGTTGGCCGCCGACGGCTATTTGTTCGGCACCACAGCCAATTTCGGCTACATGAGCGGTGCCCTCAAGCACTTCTTCGATACCGTGTACTACCCGAGCCTCGATCACGTGGCCGGGCGTCCGTACGGGCTGTGGGTGCACGGCAACAACGACACGGTCGGCGCGGCGAACGCGGTCGACAAGATCGTGACGGGGCTGGCGTTGGTCAAAGCGGCTGATGTGCTTGAAGTCACGGGTGCGCTCGACGCCGGTGTCCGGGAACGGGCCTACGAGCTGGGCGGCACCTTGGCCGCAACGCTGATGGAGTGAGGGAGGGACGTAATGCCAGGATTCGCTGATCTCGCGCTGGGGGCGGCACCCATCGCCGGTGGTGCGTTATTGGGTGTAGCGGCGGGCAATCTCAAGCCGCCGGATGTCCGCGGCATGATCAGCAAAGATCTCGACCTGCTGGCCCGGATTCCGGAAGATCAGGTCGACCGGCGGGCCCGGATGCAGGCGAGCATCGACCGGCGCATCGACGAACTCATCGAGGCCGGTGACCGCTCCCGCGAAATTCGTCGGGCCGCGATGTCCTATCGCGGCAACTGGCGCGACATCGTGGTTTTCATCTGCGCGCTGCTGTTCACCTTCATCTGGTGGAATGTCAGCCACAGCCGGACCAACTGGACACTGACATTCGTCGTGATGATCGTCGTTTCAGTGGCGGCAGGCATCTACGCGGGCCGCGGTGTGGCCCGCGGGATCAACACCTTCATGCACCGCAACGACGCCAAACCGCCGGCCTGAACCAAGCTCAGTAGTGATACGTGTCGGACGGGGCCGGCACGTGATCCGGGTCGTCGCTGTACTCGGGTTCGTGGATGCCGTACGCCCGCGCCAGATCGAGGATCTTGTTGGCCCGAGCGATGCGGGGCAGGTCTGACCCGTTGCGGATCTCGCCACCGTCCCGCTGGAATTCGGCGAAAAACTCCTTGGCCCAACTGATCTCATCCTGGGAGGGGGCCAGGCCCTCGTTGACGGTCGGGCACTGATCGGGCGTCAGGCAGATCTTTCCGGTCATGCCGAACTCGGCCGACACCGCGGTGGCCTCCGACAGTCGCAGCGCACTGGACCCGACGGTGGGGCCGTCAATGGCGCCGGGGAGTCCGGCGGCCTTGGCGGCGATGGTGAACCGCGACCGTGCATATGCCAGGGTTGCCGGGCTGTCGCCAAAACCGGTGTCGCGGCGGAAGTCGCCGATGCCGAACGCGAGCCGGAATGCTCCCTTGGCCGAGGCGATCTCGGTGATCCGCTCGAGTCCGCGGGCCGTCTCCACCAGGGCGACGATCGGCACATCGGGCAACCGCCGGGCCGTCTCGGTGACATGGTCCACCGATTCGACCATCGCCAGCATGACGCCGCCCACCGATGTGCCGGTCAACATGTCCAGGTCATCGGCCCACCACGGGGTGCCGAAGCCGTTGATCCGGACCCAGTCACTGTTGCCGTCGGCCAGCCACCGGGTCACCTTCTCGCGAGCGGCCACCTTGTCCTTGGGGGCGACCGCATCCTCGATGTCGAGTACCACGATGTCGGCGCGGGAGCGGGCCGCGGGGGCGAACCGCTCATACTGTGCGCCGTTTACCAGCAACCAGCTCCGGGCCAGTACCGGGTCGATCCGGAATCCGGGCTCGGTGGGATGGGACTCGTCGGAGAAGGGCTGGTCATACACGCGTCAATCGTCGCCTACTGCCTATGCCGGGGCGAACGCGGCCCCGAACACCCGCTCGGTGTTCTCCCAGTGCCGCTTTGCCGCCGCCTCGTCGTAGACCGCCGCATGATCAGGCACCGCGAACCCGTGCGCTGCGGGATAGAACTCGATGGTGTGGTCGACGGCGGCGCCGGACAGCGCGTCCTCCAACCTCTTGGCGTCGTCCTCGGTGAAGGAGGCATCGTTCTCGGCGGCGGCTATGTAGACCGTCGCCTGGATCTTGTCGGCCAGCAGGTGAGGACTGTCGGGATCGTCTTCGACCGCCAGCCTGCCGCCGTGGAAGGACAGCGCGGCCGCGACCCGCTTCGGCACCCGGGTGGCGACGATGAGGGACGCCCGCCCGCCCATGCAGTAGCCGGTGGTGCCGAACTTCTCGCCGGAGACATCGGGCCGGGCGGCGAGGTAGTCGAAGAACGCTTCGGCGTCGGCGGCAAAGATCTCCGGGGTGAGGGTGCCCATCAGCTCGAAGAGCTGCTTGCGCTGCTCCTGGTCGGCAAACACGGTGTTGAGGTCGAAGGGACCCCAGCCGGGGGTGCGGTAATACACGTCGGGCACCAGCACGACGTAACCGAATCCGGCCAGCTTGGCCGCCATATCTTCCATCGTGGGACGCAGGCCGCCGGCGTCGGGAAACATCACGACCCCGGGCCAGGGGCCATCCCCCTCCGGCGTGGCGACGGTGACGCGGCAGGTGCCATCGGCAGTGGTGATCGTGTCTGTGGTGGTCGGCATGGCTACCGTTCTACTCCTCGTGACGGCACGTAAGCTGAGTGTGTGCCGATCCAGACGCCCTACGAGGACCTCTTGCGGAAGGTGACCGAACAGGGGGTGCGGAAGTCCGATCGCACCGGTACCGGCACCCGCAGTCTGTTCGGGCACCAGATGCGTTACGACCTGGCCGCCGGCTTTCCGTTGATCACCACCAAGAAGGTGCACACCAAATCGGTGATCTACGAGTTGCTGTGGTTCCTGCGCGGCGATTCGAACGTGCGGTGGTTGCAGGACCACGGTGTCACGATCTGGGATGAATGGGCCAGTGACACGGGCGATCTCGGCCCGGTCTACGGGGTGCAGTGGCGGTCGTGGCCGACCCCGTCCGGTGAGCACATCGACCAGATCTCGAATGCGCTCGAACTGCTCAAGCATGACCCCGATTCGCGGCGCAACATCGTTTCGGCATGGAACGTCGGCGAGATCCCGCAGATGGCGCTGCCGCCGTGCCACGCCTTCTTCCAGTTCTATGTCGCCGATCAGAAGTTGTCCTGCCAGCTGTATCAGCGCAGCGCAGACCTCTTCCTGGGCGTCCCGTTCAACATTGCCAGTTACGCCCTGCTGACCCACATGATGGCCGCGCAGGCCGGGCTGGGTGTCGGTGAGTTCGTCTGGACCGGCGGCGATTGCCACATCTACGACAACCACGTCGACCAGGTGGCCCTGCAGCTGGGTCGCGAACCTAGGCCATATCCGGAACTCGTGCTGGCGCACCGTGATTCGATCTTCGATTACCAATATGAGGACATCGCCATCCTGAACTATGATCCGCACCCGGCGATCAAGGCGCCCGTCGCGGTATGACCGAAAAGCATGTGACAGGCGATCTTCGACGCCTGGCGCTGATCTGGGCGCAGTCGAGCACCGGCGTCATCGGCCGTGGCAACGACATCCCGTGGCACCTGCCGGAAGATCAGGCCCGGTTCAAGCAACTCACACTCGGGCAGACCGTGGTGATGGGTCGGTTGACCTGGGAGTCGCTACCGGCCAAGGTGCGTCCGTTGCCGGGGCGGCGCAACGTCGTCATCACCCGCAACCCCGGATATGTGGCCGACGGCGCCGAGGTGGTCACCGAGATCGGTGACGTCTTCCGAGGCTGGGTGATCGGTGGTGCGCAGATCTATGCACAAGCCCTGCGGTTCGCCGACCGCTGCGAGGTCACCGAGATCGACCTCGACCTGCCGCCGGCCGAGGGTGACGCGATGGCGCCGGAGCTCGACGATTCCTGGACGAAGACCACGGGCGACTGGCTGACCAGCAGTTCAGGACTGCGGTACCGGTACTGCAGCTACGCGCGCACGCTGTAGCCGGCCAGCCTGCGCACCTCGCTGTCGGGGTCTTCGGCCGCGAGCTCGGCGATCCGTTCCTCCAGGGCCGCCACCGCATCGCTGTCGAGGTCGCCGGGGCCCATGAGCCCGATCAGATCACCGAGGACGATGACCGCGTGACGGCGGATCACCGGCTCGGGATGCTCGAGCCCGGGCCGGGCACCCGGCAGGTCGGCAGCGTCGAGCGTGCAGAACCCTCGTCCCGGCTTCAGATCTTCTGCCACGATCGCCGCGACTGCCGGATCAGCAAGCCCGGCAGCCAGCAGCGTGTAATCCAGCGGCGGGTGCCCGCGCCCGTGATCACGGAACGAACGGTAAGGCGCGGCGACTGCGGCCGCCCTGCTCCCGGCCGGCACGTCGTGGCGTGCCAACACCTCCAGCCCGGCACCGAGGCGCCCCAGGGCAGTCGCGACCCAGTCGTGGGCATTGCCCTGCAGCGGTAGTGCCGCCCACAGTGCGTCCATCACCTCGGGCGTCGCGATGTTGAGGTCGGCCAGGAGTTTGCCGCCCGTCCAGGCGGTCTCGGGGTGGGCGAGAGCCGCAACTGCTACGGGCACCGCGGCCGCGCCGGCGTCGAGCAGGAGTTCGGTCGCGCGTTCGCGGCCGAGCGCGCCGACCGGCCCGGGAGCCAGGCCCGCTGCCGCAGCCAGGACTGCCACCCGCTGCTCAACCGGCATGGCCAGCACGTCTCGTTCGGCCTGCGTGGCCGCGACATACTCCGGGAAATGGCGCCGCAGTTCATCAGCGGTCAACGAACGAACCAGAAGGTCCGCGTCCTCGTCGTCGAGATAGACCACCGCGTCGTCGGGCAGGGTGCCGTCGGCGACGAGTGCGGTCCGCGTGCGCGCGGCGACATTCAGCATCGCCTGTGCGAACCGGTCCCATTCCTGCTCCCACTGCGCACGAGGCAGACCTGTGACCGCCGTGCTGAGGCGCTCACCCCACTGCGAATCGGTGTCGCCCCACTCATAGTCCTGGTGTTCCCAATCGGGCGGGCTGAACCGGCAATCCGGTTCCTCCACCGATTCCTCGGTGGCCAGGGCAAGGTTGGGCAGGTAGATCACCCCGGTGGTCTCGGCGTAGAACTCGCTGAACGCCACGGCATACGGCGTCTCCGACCCGGCCGCCTCGACCATCGCGCGGACCGCGTTCGCAGCGGCCAGGGTCAACTCGGTCTCGAACGCATCCCACTCGAACGCCACGCGGACCAGTATCGCCAATGCGCCTCCGCTACTTGTCGGTGCCGTAGGGAACGATGGCATCGTGGCTACCCTCACGAGCGCGCAGGCCCGCCGCATTGCTGTCGTCGCGCAGGGGTTTCACGAACCCAAGCCCCGCGGTGCGGTCACCCGTGCGCATCTGCGCAAGCTGGTCTCCCGGATCCAGGTGTTGCAGCTGGATTCGGTGTCGGTGGCCGTGCGAGCGCACTACGCTCCGGTGTTCAGTCGGCTGGGGCCGTATGACCGCGATGCCCTGGACCGGGCCGCGTGGTCGCACAGCGCTCGCTCACCCCGGCTGCTGGTGGAGTACTGGGCGCACGAGGCCGCGCTGATGGCGGTCGAGGACTGGCCGCTGCTGCGGTGGCGGATGCGTGAGTACACCCACGGCCGTTGGGGCACCGAGATCGTCCGGAAGAACCAGAAGCTGGCCGAGGACATCGTCACCGCGGTCGCCGAGCTCGGCCCGTCCACCGCCGGTCAGATCGAGGCCCACCTGGAATCCGAGCCGCGCGGCCGCAAAGGGCCATGGTGGGACCGCAGCGACACCAAGTGGGTGGCCGAGGCGCTGTGGTCGTCAGGGGTCTTGACGACGGCGACCCGCGTCGGGTTCGCCAGGCACTATGACCTCACAGAACGCGTACTGCCGGCCGAGGTGCTGGCCCGGCAGGTCGACGACGAGGAGGCGGTCCGCGAGCTCGCTCTGCGGGCCGCCACCGCGCTGGGCGTCGGCACCGAGGCCGATATCCGCGACTACTTCCGGATGGGGGCCAAACAGGTCAAGCCGGCGATCGCCAAGCTGGTGGCCGACGGTGAGCTGGAGCCCGTCGACATCGACGGAACCCCGGCGTATCTCCGTGCGGGCCAGATCGTGCCGCGCCGTGACCGCGGGACTGCGCTGCTGTGCCCGTTCGACCCGTTGATCTTCTTCCGGCCCCGGGTAGAGCGGTTGTTCAATTTTCACTACCGGATCGAGATCTACACCCCCGCGCCCAAGCGCCAATTCGGTTACTACGTATGGCCGTTCCTGCTCGATGGCGAGTTGGTGGCGCGGGTGGATCTCAAACGCACCGATGCCGCGCTGCAGGTGCCGGGGGCGTTCATAGAGAACGGCCAGGACCCCGCGCGGGTGGCGGAGGCCCTGGCCGTCGAGCTGAGGACGATGGCGTCGTGGCTGGGGGTGGACGAGGTCGAGGTGGGGGGCCGTGGCGACCTCGCCGAGCCGTTACGTCGCCGGTTCCTCAGCTAGCTCGGGGACCCCGCGCCCCCGGATCATGTTGGTGACGAAGATGATCCCGCCGATCACGAGCCAGACGATGCCGCCGATCTTGGCCAGCGCGTCGGCGTTGATCAACACGTAGCCGATGATCAGGAAGCCGACTGTCGGTACCACGAGGTGCAGCAGGTAGTTCTTGGACTTCTGGCGCACCAGGTAGTACCAGATGACCGAGGCGTGGAGCAGGCAGAAGCCGAACAGCGCACCGAAATTCACCAGCGACGAGATCAATCCGATCTGACCGACGAAGAACAGCACCAGCACCAGGCTCAGGGCGCTGACCACCAGGATGGCTGCGATCGGCACCTTGCGGGAGCTGATGGTGGACAGGAATGCCGGCAGCTGGCGGTCGCGGCTCATCGAGAACAGCAACCGGCTGGTGGCGGCCTGGGCGGCCATGGCGTTGGCGAAACCGACGGCCAGCACGTTGACCACGAAGAATGCGTTCATCCAGCCGGTGCTCGACGCGGCCTGCACCAGCAGGAAGAACGCGTTGCCCACCTCGTCGTCACTGAACGATTCGCGGCCTCCGGCCAGCAGGCTGGCCAGCCAGGTCTGGGTGATGAACAGGAACGCCACCACGAACAGGGCGACGATCATCGCTCGGCCGGCCGGGTTCTTCTTACCGGTCGATTCCTCGGCCAGTGTCGAGATGCCGTCGAAGCCCAGGAAGCTCAGCACCGCGATCGACAGTGCCGCCGCGATCAACGGTGCGGTGACCACCTCGGAGTTCCAGATCGGCAGCGCGCTCCACCCGACGTCGGGCAGTGACTGCCCGTTGATGGCGCGTACCGCGATGATCACGAACAGCACGACGAAAACCAGTTCCACGGCGAGGAATACGCGGTTGACGAGCTTGAGCGAACCCACGCCGAGCAGGTTGATGATCGTGTTCACCACCACGAAGACGATCGCCCACACCCAGCGCGGAGTGTCCGGGAAGAGTCCGACCATCGATTCGGCGGCGAAGACGTAGAGCAGGGTGGGGATCAACAGGTAGTCGAGCAGGATGGCCCAGCCGGCGAAGAAGCCCAGGCCGGGGTGGATCCCGCGGCCCACATAGGCGTACACCGATCCCGCCAACGGGAACGACTTGGCCATCTGGGAGTAGGCCAGCGCGGTGAACACCATCGCGATCAGCCCGATCAGGTAGACCAGCGGCACCATGCCCGACGCGCTGTTGTAGACCGTCCCGAAGATGGTCCACGGTGCGATGGGCACCATGAACACCAGGCCGTAGACGATGAGATCGGCCGTGGAGACGGAGCGGCTGAGTTCCTGCTTGTAGCCGAATGATTCGAGATCGCGTTGCCCTTCACCGGTGGTGAGATGGGCGGCGGCCGCTTCAGTTGCCATGGCGTTCCTGTCGAGTCGAAGGGGAGAAGGTCAGACCCGGGCGGCAGCGGCCAGATCGTGCTGATTCAGGAACTCGGCGATCACCGAGCGGAACTCCACGGGTTTCTCCAGGTGAGTGCAGTGGCTGGTGTCGGAGAACACGTGACTGCGGGCGTCGGGAATGAGGTCGGCATAGGGCTGCCAGGTCGCCGGGGTGGCCTCGTCGAACTCGCCGGCGACGACGAGTGTCGGGGCAGTGACCGATGGCAGCCGGTCGATGATGCTCCAGTCGCGCAGAGTCCCGATGACGTGAAACTCGTTGGGCCCGTTCATGGTGTGGTACACAGTCGGCTCGGCCTCCATCTGGGCCACGGTGTCGGCGAAGTCCTTGGGCATCGGCTCGACCCGGCAGACGTGGCGACGGTAGAACTCCTCCGTGGCGGCCAGGTATTCGGGATCGGTGACCGTGCCATCGGCCTCGTGGCGCTCGAGCGCGGACTGGGCGTCCGGGGGCAGTTGAGCGCGTAGGTCGGCCGCGCCCTCGACCCACAGCTGCATCGAGGCGGGGGAGTTGCAGATCGACAGCGAAGCCAGTCCATCCGGGACGCGGACCGCGATCTCGGCGCCGAGCATGCCGCCCCACGATTGTCCGAGCACGTGGTATCGGTCGATCCCGAGGGCCTCGCGGACAGTGTGGAACTCGTCGACGAAGAGCTGAGGGGTCCAGAAGTCGGCAGGGGCGTCGGGCAGGTGTGTGCTGTTACCGCAGCCCAACTGGTCGTAATGGATGACGGTGCGGCCGGTCTCGTCGGCGAGGGCGGCGATGTTGGCGACATAGTTGTGGGCCATGCCGGGTCCACCGTGCAAGACGAACAGGGGGAGGGTGCCGGGGCGGGCGGATTCCGGAGTGGTGACCTGGACCCAGGTCTCGTGGCCGCGGAAGGCCACTGTGCGGGTGGAACGAGACATGGCGCACAGCATGAACCAATAATGGTCTCGTAGCAAGACCATTAATCAGGATTTAATTTGTGACGTCGATATTGTGTGCCCATGGGGAATCCCGAGCCGCAGACGACAGAGCCCGCGGGCGCCACGCCCGGGCTGCTCGAGCGCGAACTCGAACCCTCGTCGCGGGTGGATGAAATCACCGACCGTCTCGTCACCGCAGTGGCGATCGGCGAATACCTGCCCGGCTCCCGCCTGCCATCGGAACGGGAGCTCGCCGCGTCGCTGCGGGTCGGCCGGATGACCGTACGCGCGGCCCTGGCCAGGCTGGTTGAGCTGGGCTTGGTGGAGACCCGGCGCAGCGGCCGCGGCGGCGGCACCTATGTTCTGCAGCAGTGGCCGGAGTCGTCGACCGCCGCAGTCGGGCGCACCCTGACCACGCGGCTCGATGAACTACGGGACCGCTGCGATGCCATCTGCCGAATCCACGGTGCGGTATGCCGTGCGGCCGCGGAGGCCCGAACGGACCGTGACCTCGTGGTGCTGAGGGAACGGCTCGAGGCCTACCGCTACGCGGAGAGCGGTCTGGCCGCCCAGCAGGCGGACAGCGCGTTGCACCTGGCGATCATGGACGCGGCCGGCAATACCGTGCTCAAACAGATGCTGCTCGAGTTGGAAGCCTCCGTGAGCATCGCCGCACCGGCCCACATGTGGGGTGAATCGGCGACCATGCGCCAGATGGAGCTACGGGCGCTGAGCGAGCATGAACAGCTGATCGATGCGATCGCCGAGCGTCGCGGGGACGACGCCGAAGCACTGGCACGCGCACACCTGGCGATCGACTTCGAACACATTTCGGCCGCGATGCGGCGCGCCGGAGGCCTGGCCGACTGACGGTCGGCCAGGTTCGGCGGTCGAGGCATTGACGGCCTGTGTACAGGTCCCGACTGTGGCTAGGGTGTCCTAGCCGAGGAACCGCTCGCGGTAGTCCCGGAATCGCTCGGCCAGGGCGGCCGGATCGAGTTGAAGGTTCGCAGCGTCGTAGATGACCCCGCCGTAGCGTCCGCGCGGGTGTTCGGTGAGGAAGTCGCTCATCGCCGCACGCACGTCGTCACCGAATGGCCGGTCGGCGAGTCGGTAGATGTCGGCCAGCGTGCCCTGCTCGTCTGCCATGAACTCGTCGAATCGGACGTCGATGGACTGTCCGGCGGGCAGCGCGTCGCGATCGCGGATGCAGCCCGCGAGCAGATCGTCGATGCGCTGCAGCCAGTGCCCGGTTATCTTAGCCACATCGGGCTGCGTCACGGCCATCCGCATGGCGTAGCAGATCATGGTCATCATCGACAGCGTCACATCAACTGGATCACGGTGTGTGACAATGAAAGTCGCGTCCGGGAACGTCGCGGCCAGTGTCGGGAACTGTTCCAGATGCTGCGGTGACTTGAGTACCCAGCGGGTTCCGCCGCGGAGCCATTGCATCGCCTGCAGGCTGCGCTTGACGTACGCGTATGACGGCGCCTGGTCGTGTGCCTTGTAGTGGGCAGTGAAACTCGGCACGTAATAGGCGGTTTCGAACAGCATGCCGGAGATGTCGTTGGCCAGGAGCTGGATCTCCTCGTGGGCATGCTCGACGGTCATGTCGTGCATCCGGCGGAACTCCGGTATCGAGGTGTTCACCAATTCCAGGCCGGCCGCGCAGCGATCCCGACGCGGTGCCGGTGTGTCCTCGCCGGGGCCGGGCACCGGTTCGAGGCTCTCCCAGTAGGGCAGATAGCGCAGTGCAGGGTCGGCGGCGAGCAGGTTGTGTAGATGCGTGGTGCCGGTACGGGGCAGACCGCAGATGATGATCGGCCGTTCGATCGCGACGTCCTCGATCTCGGGGTGGTCGGTGATCAGCGCCTCCAACCGCAGCCGGTTGACCAGGTTGCCCACCAGCTGCTCGAACACGATCCCCACGCCCGTATCGGACAGACCCGCTTCGTCACGCAATGCGGTACACAGCACGTCGAGACGTTCCCGGAACGCCGGGTCGCCGAAATCGTCCAGCCCGGACCGCTCGGTTGCAGCCGTAAGCAACGCGTTCGGGTTGAGGTCCAGGTTCGCGCCGTAGGCGGCGAGTCCATCGCGAATCGGCTGGGCGGCCGGGGGATACACCGGGTTTGCCAGGTCGTCGAACCGGATCGGTGCCGGACGCTGCACGTCGGTGGTCACAGGGCACCGACCTCGGCCACGTGGACGACGCGGCACTGCGGCTGCGCGGGAGTCTCCTCGGGCAGGAACCAGCGCAGCCACATCAGGCCCGTGGAGCGCCCAGCCGTCGAGACCCAGTTCGGGTGGCCCGGGTCCTTCTCGCTGACGACGATCCGCCAGGACCCGTCCGATTCGTAGGTGACGTGTGCGCCGTTGATGGTGACACGCTCGTGGGTGTAGTCGAAGGTGTGCAGGAACGGATTCCACAAGCAGAGGTTCCAGAACACGCACTCCGGTGAGGTGCCCTCGATGATCAGGGCCTGATCCGACGTCAGATCGTAGGAGCCCATGGCGTATGCCGCATCGCCGGCGGACCACCCGTAGGCATTCTGGGGGACCGGGAACGGCGGGTGCAGCTGGTTGGCGGGCTCCACCTTGGTGGGCAGGAAGGAAACCTGTTCCTGCAGCCAGTTCTTCGCGTAGCGGAAGCGGCGGGCCAGCTCCGCGGCACTGTCCGAGCGCCGGGCGGGCGGATTGACCGTCTCGATCCGCCACTCCGGCCGGCGTTCGGTCGCGGAATCGTTCATATAGTTACGGGTCAAAGCGAATTCGGCGTCGGCATCCAGTTTGAGCCAGGCACCCGGGTGGGGGTCGGGGCTCATAATGAACTCGAAGTTCCCATCCTCGTCGAATTCCAGGTCGCGATTGTTGATGGTGCCGACGATGCGGTCGCTGTAGCGGCCCTCACCCGGCCCGCCGTAGACGGTCATCGACATGTACACCGCGTCGCCGCGGTTACCGGTGACGCGGTAGGTGCGGGCCGGATTCAGCGGGGCGAGCTGATAGAAGGCGTCCGCGTTGTCACCGCCCCATTTGAGATACGGGCTGGTGGCGTCGACCAGGATCGGCTTGTCGCGGTCGCCCCACACGTAGGCGTCGACGCTGACCCGCAGCACGCTGAACGCCAGGCGGTACCCGTCGAGCAGGTCGGGTTCGCTCAGCGCGGGTTCGGCGGTGAGCAACTTCTGCTCGATGGCGCGCACCGCGTCGAGAAGCCCGTTGAACGCCTCCGACAGTTCGGCCTTGTCGGTCATGGTTGGTCCTTCCTTGGTGGGTGGATACGTCCTGCTCCCTCGATCAGCAAGGAGCACAATCGATCTGCGGTGTCGTCGACGTCGATGTCCGGTTCCATGTGGGCGGTGTAGAACGCGGTGCCGATCAACGCTTGATAGACCATGTCGACGTCGACATCGGGGCGGATCCGGCCCTGCTCCACGCCGGACTCGACCAGGGATCGGAAGGCGCCCTTGGTCCGCTCGTCGAGCACTTGCTGGGTCCGGATGTGCAATTCCGGGTCGCGGCGACGTTCGGTGAGGATGCCGAGCGCGGCGGCCTCGACCACGGGATCACGCCAGAAGGTGAGCACCGCAGAGATGAAGCCACGCAGGTCGGTCTCGAAATCTTCGGAGACCGGGAGAAGTTCACCGCCGGGTGGCAGGCCGAAGGCGGCGTCAAAGACCAGATGGGTCTTCGACGGCCAACGCCGGTAGATGGTAGGCCGGCTGACGCCGGCCTCGCGGGCGATGGCCTCGATGGACAGCTGGTCATAGCCGTCACGTGCCAGCAGGCGACGGGTGGCGCTCATGATGTCGTGCTGAGTTTGTGGATCACGCGGCCGCCCCGGGCCTGTGAGTGAGGACACACGATTAAGTTACGATACGTCACGTAATTAGGTCAAGAGGCGAATTTGGTGCTCGGTGCTCGCCGTTTCCGACACCTGGGTGGTGGTCGTCGTCGAACAACAACCCCAGGGTCGAAAACGATGCGGAGCGGAGGGTGCGGTCTGGTCAGGTTCTGCAGGTTGCGGATCAGGCGGATCAGATCATCTGCAGTGCTGCGATATAGAGATCGGTCGAGGCGAACGCGCTGGTGGGCTTGATGCGTTTGTGGGAGACGCCGCCGAGTCGCCGCTCGGAGAAGATGATGCGACCATCCGGGCTGAACCCGATCTCCAGTTCGGTCGCCACGCCTGTTGCGCTGAGCAGAGGGTGTTCCCACACCATGGTGCGGTACTCGGCATTCGGGCCGCTGTCGAAGATCAGGTCCCAGTCTTTCTCGTTGGCGCGTTCTCGGACCAGATCAAACATTTCGTAGTGCACGGTCGTTCCTCTCATGATCACTTTCGGTTCGGTATTGCGGAGATGCGGTGCGCTGCAGGGACATCGAGTGAGCCCTCAGCTTCGTTCAATCTCGGTCGGTGGTCTGTCCGCCGATCGGCCCGCAGCCCGGACCAACTCCGGATCCGCCGATCGGGGGACAGATGGGGACGAAATGATCGCTGCCCCTCGATCAGCGACCATTCCGTCGGTCGGGGGTGAGCCGGTGTCCGGGGAACAGGACAGTAAAGAGGAAGGGTCCGACAAGTTCGGATCAGGTCGTCACGGCCGGCGCGTGGAGGTCGTGACCAGGGAGTCCAGCGACCTTCAGGAACTCTTCGCGCGCTCGTACTCGGCGGCGCCGGAGACGGCGAGCGCCACGGCGCCGGCAACGGCCGCGATGAAGGCGATGGCCACCAGCCAGCCGAACCCCGGTCGTGAAACGTCGCCCAGCAGCACCACGCCGACGATGCCGGGGATCACGGTTTCGCCCACCACCAATGCCGCTGCCACCCCGTTCACCGAGCCGACCTGCAGGGCAACGGTGAACAGATAGAACCCGCCGAGGCCGGCGACCAGAATTGCCCACAGCGCCGGGTCGGCGATCAACACACCCACGTTCAGGGGCTCGAGTCCGTCGACGACGCGCACCGCGACCGCCATCGCCCCGTAGAGCACCCCGGCGATCAGGCCGGCGGGCACCGCAGCGTTCCTGCCGAGGAGTCGGACCAGCGTGGCGCCCAGGCCAAGGATGATCGCCGACACCACCAGGACACCCCAATGCAGGATCGCACCGGGATCACGGTCGCCCAGATGCCCGGCGGTGGCCCCCAGGATGCACAGCGCCACAAGGACTATGGCGATCGCGGCCCAGTCACGCCGCAGTAGCCGGACGTGGAGCGCAAAAATGCTCAGCACGGCGGTCACGACGAGGTTGGCGCTGATGATCGTCTGCGACAGGAACAGTGGGATCAACCGCGCCGATACCAGGCTGCCCACGAAACCCAGAAGGTCGAGCGCCATACCCGCGATGAAGATCGGTGCGAGCATCGCGGTGACGGTCGACCGCAGGGTGGGGCCGTTCTCCGCGGTGTCGGCCGCCGCGCCGGAATGTCCCGCGGCATACGACTGCAGAACCGATGCTGTTCCATAACCCACGCAGGCGAGGAGCGCGGCGGCCACACCGATCAGCACCGCGAACCGTCCTGGTGTGCCGGTGCGAACGCGTCAGCGCGGGACATCTGGCGATTGTAGGAGGTGCGAGCTCACCGCCTTGGCCGGTAATACGCTCCGAGGGTGCAGATCCGTGGATTTCTATCGGCGCGATTCCGCCGGAGTTCGTTGACGTTCGGTGCGATCGCGACGACGGCCGCTGTGTCCGGGGCCGCAGTGCTCAGCGGCTGCACACCAGAGCATTCCGCCCCCGAGGTGCCGACGACGACCTCGGCCGGTGCCACCAGGACGACGGAACCACAGGCTTTGCCGGCCTGTGCCACCGTGTCGATCTCCTTCGAACCGGCGTTGGATGCCCAAAACATCCGCTGCGCACTGACTCTCGATGATCATTCGACCATCACCGTGTCCAGTGACCCGGCGTGGTCGTTCAGCCTGCAGAACGGGGGCAAAACCGTCCAGGAGTTCCGCGAACCCACCGACAAGATCGGCCAGACCGGGGTGGCCGCGCTGCTGCAGGACATCGACCAGAGCGGCACCCCGGTCCTGTTGGTGGTCACCGGACGTGGTGGCACGGGTGGTGAACCCATGGCGGTGTGGCGACAGACCGGCCAGTCCGCGCACTTTGCGCGGGCCGGCGAACTGTTCGGATTTCGGCAGTTCTATCGAACGCCCGAAGGGTTCTTCGGCAACTACGCCCATTCCGGCGCGGGCGCGGGAACCGTCACCCTGTACCGGTGGGACGCCGACACTCTCGCCGAGGCTGTCGCACTGGACGTTCAGGTCCCGGAGTGGCCCAAGAGACCCGACGACACCCGTGAGTGGATCCGCAACGGGAACGTTGATTGCACGCTCGACAACGACGACTATCCGCCAGGTGCCCTGGCCACCCGGACGGCCTCGATGAAGGCCGCCGGTGTCGACCCGGCGACCGCCGCACAGCAGTTCTGCACCCAACCGTGGGTCGCGACCATCTACCGATGAGTGCTCGTTTCACCAATTTTCTGCCGCGGGGACGTGAATCCGGCCGAGCAACAGCCAGGCGTGGAAGTCGGCGCGGTGGTGAGGAGCCCCCGAAGGCTCGACAGTAGGGTGGGCGAGTGGCCGAGATCGCGCCGCTGCGCGTGCAGCTGATCGCCAAGACGGAATTCCAGGCACCGCCTGAGGTGCCGTGGAGCACCGACGCCGACGGTGGGCCTGCACTCACCGAGTTCGCCGGCCGGGCCTGCTACCAGAGCTGGTCGAAGCCCAACCCGAGGACGGCGACCAACGCGAGCTACATCCGCCACATCATCGACGTCGGGCACTTCTCGGTACTCGAACACGCTTCGGTGTCCTTCTACATCAGCGGTATCTCCCGATCGGCCACCCACGAACTGATCCGGCACCGGCATTTCTCGTACTCACAGCTCTCGCAGCGCTACGTACCCGAGAACGACGCCGAGGTGGTGGTGCCGCCGGGGTTCGAGGGCGACCCCGAGCTGGTGGAGATCTTCACCGCGGCCGCGGACGCCAGCCGCGCCACCTACACCGAACTGCTGGCTCGCCTGGAAGCCAAGTTCGCCGATCAACCGAACGCTGTTTTGCGTCGCAAGCAGGCCAGACAGGCCGCGCGGGCGGTGCTTCCCAACGCCACCGAGACCCGGATCGTGGTCACGGGCAACTACCGCGCCTGGCGCCATTTCATCGCGATGCGGGCCAGCGAACACGCTGATGTGGAGATCCGCAGGCTCGCAATCGCCTGCCTGCGTGAGCTCGTCGAAGCGGCTCCGGCGGTGTTCTCCGATTTCGAGATTTCGACGCTTGCGGATGGTAGTGAGGTGGCAACGTCGCCTCTGGCCACAGAGGCTTGAGACCACCGGGTAATCTTGGCGCGTGAGTACGAGCGGAATCGATGTAACGGCGCAGTTGGGCACGGTGTTGACCGCAATGGTTACGCCGTTCAAGCCCGACGGCTCGCTCGATCTCGATGCGGCCGCTCAGCTGGCCAATCACCTGATCGACGCCGGCTGTGACGGCCTGGTGCTCTCCGGTACCACCGGCGAATCGCCGACCACCACCGATGACGAGAAGCTCGCGCTGCTGCGCACCGTGCTGGAGGCAGTCGGGGACCGGGCCCGCATCATCGCCGGCGCGGGCAGCTATGACACCGCCCACAGCGTGCACCTGGCCAAGGCCTGCGCCGCCGAGGGGGCACACGGCCTGCTCGTGGTGACGCCGTACTACTCACGGCCCCCGCAGGCCGGTCTGATCGCGCACTTCACCGCCGTCGCCGACGCCACCGATCTGCCGAACCTGCTCTACGACATCCCGCCGCGGTCCTCCATTCCCATCGCCTGGGAGACCATCCACGCCCTGGCCGCGCACCCGAACATCGTGGGCGTCAAAGACGCCAAGGGTGACCTGCACGGTGGCGGCCAGATCATCGCCGAGACCGGGTTGGTGTACTACTCGGGCGACGACGCCCTGAACCTGCCCTGGTTGGCCATGGGTGCCGTCGGCTTCGTCAGCGTCTGGGGTCACCTGGCCGCCGGCCAGTTGCGGGACATGTTGACCGCGTTCAACTCTGGCGATATCGCCACTGCCCGCAAGATCAACGTCTCGTTGGCCCCGCTGGCTGCCGCCCAGGCCCGCCTCGGTGGGGTGACGATGTCCAAGGAAGGCCTACGGTTGCAGGGATTCGATGCTGGTCAGCCACGACTGCCGCAGATCCCGGCGTCCCCGGCCGAGATCGAGGCGCTGGCCGTCGATATGCGTGCGGCTGCGGTGTTGCGATAGTGAGCACCGAACTCGCGCCCCCCAAGCCACTGGCCCCCGGCGGTCTGCGAGTTACCGCGCTGGGTGGAATCAGCGAAATCGGCCGCAACATGACGGTCTTCGAGCACCTGGGCAGATTGCTCATCGTGGACTGCGGGGTGCTCTTCCCCGGGCATGACGAGCCCGGCGTCGACCTGATCCTGCCGGATCTGCGCCACGTCGAGGACCGTCTCGACGATGTCGAAGCGCTCGTCGTCACCCATGCCCACGAGGACCACATCGGGGCGATTCCGTTCCTGCTCAAGCTGCGTCCGGACATCCCGGTGGTCGGCTCGAAGTTCACCATTGCGCTGATCCGCGAGAAGTGCCGTGAACACCGGATCAAGCCGGTGTGCGTCGAGGTCGCCGAGCGGCAGAGCAGCCAGCACGGCGTCTTCGAATGCGAGTACTTCGCCGTCAATCACTCGATTCCGGGGTGTCTGGCCGTCGCGATCCACACCGGTGCCGGCACCGTGCTGCACACCGGCGACATCAAGCTCGACCAGCAGCCGCTCGACGGCCGCCCGACAGACCTGCCGGGCATGTCGCGGCTCGGGGACGCCGGTGTCGACCTGTTCCTTTGCGACTCGACCAATTCCGAACACCCGGGTGTCAGCCCGTCCGAGAGTGAGGTCGGCCCGACGCTGCACCGGCTGATCCGCGGTGCCGAGGGCCGGGTAATCGTGGCCTGCTTCGCATCGAATGTCGATCGCGTACAACAGATCACAGATGCGGCGGTGGCGCTGGGTCGGAAGGTTTCGTACGTCGGACGCTCGATGGTGCGCAACATGGGCATCGCCCGCGAGCTGGGCTACCTGAAGGTCGACGACACCGACATCCTCGACATCGGCGCGGCCGAGATGATGCCGCCCGAGAAGGTCGTCCTGATCACCACCGGTACCCAAGGTGAGCCGATGGCCGCACTGTCCCGGATGTCGCGGGGCGAGCATCGCAGCATCACGCTGACCGCCGGCGATCTGATCATCCTGTCCTCGTCGCTGATCCCGGGCAACGAGGAAGCGGTCTACGGTGTCATCGACGCACTGGCCAAGATCGGCGCCCGTGTGGTCACCAATGCCCAAGCGCGCGTGCATGTTTCCGGCCACGCGTACGCGGGGGAGCTGCTGTTCCTCTACAACGGGGTACGTCCCCGCAACGTGATGCCGGTGCACGGCACCTGGCGGCACATGCGCGCCAACGCGGCACTGGCCGCGAGCACCGGGGTTCCGCCGGAGAACATCGTGCTGGCCGAGAACGGTGTCAGTGTGGACCTGGTGGCCGGTAAGGCCTCGATCTCCGGTGCGGTGACGGTCGGCAAGATGTTCGTTGACGGGCTGATCACCGGCGATGTCGGGGACGCCACCCTTGGTGAACGCCTGATCCTGTCTTCGGGTTTCGTGGCGGTGACGGTAGTCGTCCACCGCGAGACCGGAAAGCCCGCCGCGCCGGCCCATCTGTATTCGCGCGGATTCTCCGAGGACCCGAAAGCGCTGGAGCCGGTCGCCCGCAACGTCGAGCGGGAGCTGGAAAGCCTTGCTGCCGACAACATCACGGACCCGACCCGCATCGCGCAGGCGATCCGGCGCACGGTGGGCAAGTGGGTGGGGGAGACCTACCGTCGCCAGCCGATGATCGTGCCGACGGTCATCGAGATCTAGCCAAATTGGTGCACCGAGCGACTCGGCGGTGCAGTTAGATTGGCATGGTGAGCCGACCAGCGCCTGAGGTGCCATTCGGGCGACGCCGTCCGATTCCGCCGTTCAGCTCGGTGGACGAAGCAAAGCGTGCGGTGGAGTACCCGTTCTTTCTTCGATATCTGCTCGTCGTCGGAGGCTTCCTGTTCGCGGTGGTTTTCTCGTGGGCGGTGTATTCGCTCGTTGTCCGGGAGCGCGGACCCAGTACCACCGTCACCGTCGTGTTCGTGGTGGCGCTCGTCGCTGTCGTCGTGGGGTCGAAGCTCATGCCGTCCATCCTGGCGCGTCGCTTCTACGACCGGGTGACGCGGGGCGGACTCCTGTGCGACGTGTACCCGGCCGGTTTTCCCGACGGCAAGGTCGCAATTCTGATCGACGCACGGCTGCCCGATGCGCAGGCGGCTTACGTGCACGATGCGATCGTCTCGTGGCTCGGGCGGTTGGCGTCGGATCCGGCGGCCCGTATGCAGGCCGGCGACCTGTTCGCCGACGGTCCGATCCGCAGTGCCGACGAGCTCGCGGGCCCGGGCGCCAGGGGTGGATTTCTCGTGGCGCGGGACAAGAATCCGTCCGAGGGCTGGCGTCTCATTCTTCCCGAGGCGAGTCCGCGCGACCCGCACCGGCCGTACTCGAATGGTCTTGTGGTTCAGGTCAAGACGCCGAGCCTGGAGTCAGCCGGCAAGTAGCAGAATCCCGCCGGTCGGCAGGGCGATCACTTTGATGAGTTCGAACGCCACATAGACATAGTGCGCCTGTGAACGCCCCGCCGGCTCTTCGCCCGGGGCGACGGCGAGTACGGCGTTGGAGCGCTGAGTCAGCTTGGGACGCACGGCAATCAGTTGAACGGCGAGCGCCACGATGGCAATCGCGAAGACCGTGATCGCCGCTACGGACGGGCGGTGCAGGGCGAGGGTCACGATGATGGCGACGGCGAACGCGGTTTCCACCGTGTTCAATGCACGGAAAACCATGCGCCCGATGCCGAGTCCGATCTGCAGCGTCACGCCCGGTGCCCGGAACTTCAGCGGCGCCTCGATGAACGAGATCGCCAGCACCATGCCCAGCCAGCAGAAGGTCACGGCGACCGCGACAGCCAGACCGGCGTTCATCATGAATCTCCTTTCGGCCCCAGGTGGGCCACGCACAGATCCGGTTCGACGAACGCGTCGAGTCGCTCGACCGCAACCGGTGCCTGCCAGCTTTCCAACGCCCCCTGCATCAACCCCAGGTGGATCGGGCACACAACCGAGGCGCGGGTCTGGGCCAATTCGAGAAATGGGCAGTGGCGCAACCGGAGTTGATCATTCTCGGGTGGCTCCGGCGCGAAACCGATGTCATCGAGTGTCTGTACCAGGGCGTCAACGGGGGAGTCGATCGCCGGGCGCGGCATCGTGCGTCCCCAGGCACGCCCCATCTCCCGGGCTTTGGCGGCGGGGTCGTCGTCGGAAGCCAATCCATTGGCCAGGATCTCGGCGAGCATCTGGTAATGGGTGGGTCCGGTCGGGTCCATCCGGCGCACCGCCCGGTACAGCTGCGGGGGCCGCCCGGGGCTGCGGTGGTGAGGTTGGACACGTTCCACCTGCCCGCCGGCCTCGAGGTGCTCCAGGTGAAACCGCACGGTGTTGGTGTGAACGTCGAGTCGGGCGGCGATCTGCGCGCTCGTCATCGGCGTTGCAGAGGCCTTCAACGTGCTCAGCACGTCGACTCGGCGCTTCCCGATCGCGGGGATCATCGCTAGAGTTTATACAACAGGAGATTGTAGAAACTAGGGCGACGCGCGACCGGCCCGGAAGGGATCAGTCCGATGTCTGAAGACCTGGCAGGCCGCGAGGATGTCGAGCTGCTGCTGTGGCGCTTCTACAGCAACGCGCTGTCGGATCCGGTGCTCGCCGAACCGTTCTCCGAGCTGCGCGCCAAGGGCCTGCGATCCCATCTGCCTGTCATGTGCGATTTCTGGGAGACCGTGCTGTTCCGCGCCGGGCTCTACCACGGCAGCGCCCTGATCGTGCACCGTGAACTGCACGCCCGTCATCCGTTGTCGGCGCAACATTTCGTGCGCTGGCTGACCCTGTGGACCGACACCGTCGACGAGCTGTTCTCAGGTCCGTATGCCGAGCGGGCCAAGCTGCAGGCCGGCCGCATCGCCAAGGCCATGCATCGGCGACTGGCCGGTGTCGATGCCGCGGAACTCGACGCGCTGGTTGCCTGCTAGCGCTTTTCGGCGAAAGCCGTCCATTCCACCTGTGAGGCGGTCAGCTTCCGGCCGGCGGGTGAAATGTAGTGCGAGGTGAGGTACTCGGGCCCGGCCTGCTCGATCAAATTCCAGCCGTAGGGCTCGATGAACGACGCCACCCGGTCCGGGTCCAGCCCGAACTGCCACAGCCGGCTGCGGACGCGGAACCGCCGATACAGCGATTCGGCCCCGTACCGGTTGGTGCCGTCGATGAAATCGCTGCGGACATACGTGAATGCCAACTGGCTCCCCGGCGTCGCCGTGCGAAGGAACTCGAATGTCGCCGCGACACTTTCAGCGCTCAGATACTGCGTCACGCCTTCCCAGATGAAGAACGTGCGGTGTTCACTGCGGTGGCCGTGCCTGGCCAGTTCGGCGGCCAGGTCATCGCGTTCGAAATCCACCGGCACCAGGTGCACCGAGTCCGGCACGGTTCCCAGCGCGCCGCGCACCACCGAGCGTTTGCGCTCGATGTTGATCGGCAGGTCCACCTCGAACACCGGGATCGCGGTGTGCCGGGCGAGCCGGTAGCCCTTGGTATCCAGGCCTGCGCCGAGAATCACCACGGCGTCGATATTCGGCAGGGCCTGCGTGAGCTTGTCGCCGATGTAGCGCTTGCGGCAGGTCAGATTCGCCCACAGCCCAGGTCCCGAGCGTTCGGTCGCCCCGATCAGAAGTCTGCGGGCAACGGACCAACGCGCGGCCCGGGTGAACGCACGGAGTCCCGCCGGGAGGAACGACAACGCCAATTCGTCGTCGACGAGCCGTCGCCGCACCGGTTCGTACTGCTCGACGGCGGCGAGCACCATCGGGCCGATCGCGGTGGCGGCGACGGGATCGCTCATCGCTTGTTGACGATGCCGGCGTCCACGGGAAGTGTCACGCCCGTGACGTAACGCGCCTGATCCGACACCAGCCAGGCCACCGCATTGGCGATGTCCTCCGCCTGTACCACCTGCACCGGCAGTGCGTTGGAGAAATCGGTTGGGGCGTTGAGTTCCTCGGAGATGTGGCGCAGCCAATCCCGGGTGAACTCGTTGTTGATCATCGGGGTGTCCACTCCGGTGGGGTGGATCGAGTTGACCCGAATGCTGTGCGGGGCAAGGAAATTGGCGTAGGCCCGCATCAGGCCCACCACCCCGTGCTTGGCGGCGGTGTAACCGAGTGAGCCGCGGTCCCCGCCGCCGACACCAATCAGGCCGGCTGCCGAGCTGATCAGGACGATCGATCCACCGTCGCCCTGGGCGACCATGATCGGGATCGCCGCCTCGACGGTGTGGTGTACGCCGGTCAGGTTGACGTCGATGACATCGCGCCAGCCGTCGGGACCCGACTGCATCGGGGCGATCCCGGCATTGGCGACGACGATGTCGAGCCGGCCGAGCTGATCAACCCCGGTCTGCAGCGCCGCTCGCAGAGCTTCCTCATCGCGCACATCGGCTTGCGAAGCGACGATGCGCGCACCCGTCTCCTCTACGAGCTTGACCGTCGCCGCCAGATCCTCGGGGGTGGCCAGCGGGTAGGGCACCGACTCGATCTGGTGGCATAGGTCGATCGCGATGATGTCGGCCCCGTCGGAGGCCAGTCGCAGGGCCTCGGCCCGCCCCTGGCCGCGCGCAGCGCCGGTGATGAAGGCGACCTTGCCGGCCAGGGGAGCTTCGGTGGCCATTAGGCGCGCAGCTGTCCCTTGGCGGGGTCACCCGCGACGACGGGTTGCAACATTTTGATATCGGGGGCACCGTCGAGCAGTTCGCCGATGGAGCCGAACAGGGTGCCGATCGCCGGGGCGGTGCTGTGCGCCTTGAGTGCATCGGCGTCGGCCCACTGCTCGACGAACACGAAGGTGCCGTCGGCCTCATGCAGCGAATACAGCTGGCAGCCCGGCTCGTCGTGGACGGCTGCGACGGCGTTGGTGCAGGCCTCGCGCACTGCGTCGACGGATTCGGGCTTGGCCTTCATGGTGGCGACGACGACAACAGGCATATGTGCAGAACTCCTCGATGAGTGCCGAAACTGGACGAGCGTCCACCCTAGGCGATAAGCGGGTGGATTTGGTTCGTATGGCTAAGTGTCATTTGAGACCGTCTTGTGACCCGTGTGGCAGATGGTGATTGTGGGGCATATGCGACTAGGCTTGCGGTCATGGCTAACAAGACCGCCGGCCGATCCGGAGCGCGTTCGAGCAGGTCGAATGCCAGCTCGCGGGGCGGTTCGCGGCGTCCGGCGCCGGCCCGCAAGGGTCGCCCGGCTGCGCCACGGCGTAAGCCCGCCCGCCGGACCCAGGCCTCACCCGTCTCTGCCGCCGGCCAGAAGCTCGGCCAAGGTGCCCGCGCCGGCTGGTTGATGCTGGCCAAGGGGGCCGGTTCGACCGCCCGCTCGGTGGGGCGCGCCCGCGATATCGAACCCGGCCATCGCCGTGACGGTATGGCTCTCGCGCTGCTCGGCATCGCCGTCGTCGTGGCTGCCAGCTCCTGGTTCCATGCGGCCGGCCCGGTGGGGCAGTGGATCGACACCGCAGTGCGCACCCTCATCGGAGGCCCGGTTGTTCTGGTGCCCGTCGTCCTGGGCGCCGTTGCCGTCGTCTTGATGCGCACCGAACCTGATCCGGAATCCCGCCCCCGGCTGATCCTGGGATCGGCCATGATCGCACTGCCGATGCTGGGCCTGTGGCACCTGTGGTCGGGCTCGCCGCAGGATCCCGTCGCACGTCAGCATGCCGCCGGATTCGTCGGCTTCGCCATCGGCGGGCCGCTGTCGGACGGGCTGACCGAGTGGATCGCGGCGCCGCTGCTGTTCATGGGTGTGCTGTTCGGTCTGCTGCTGGTCACCGGGACGACGATCCGTGAGGTGCCCTCGACGCTGCGGAGCATGTTCAGCACCCGGGCGTTCCACGACGACGACTATGACGACGATTACGACGGGGACTACGCCGACGAGTTCGATGACGAGGACGGCTACGACGACCTGTCCGACGGCTACTACGACAACGACATCGCAGGCGGTGACACGCAGGCCCAGACCTGGCCGACAGCCGCGATCGAGGCGCCCAAGGCGCCGACCGGCACGCCGATGGACAACTACCCGCTGCCCGACGAATCTGACGCACCCACCGTCCCTGAGCCCGCCGTCAAACCGCGGCGCAAGAAGGCCGGAACCGAATCCGGGTCGAAGCCGGCCAAGGAGACCGACGACACCCTGGTGATCGACCGGGTGATCGAGGGTGATTACACCCTGCCGCCGCTGGACTTGCTGGCCGACGGTGACCCACCGAAGCGGGTCGGCCGGGACAACGACCGCATCGTGAACGCCATCACCGAGGTGATGGAGCAGTTCAAGGTCGACGCCACGGTCACCGGTTTCCAGCGCGGCCCGACCGTCACCCGGTACGAGATCGAGCTTGGGCCCGGCGTCCGCGTCGAACGATTCACGCAGTTGCAGCGCAACCTGGCCTACGCGGTGGCCAACGAGCACATCCGCCTGCTGGCGCCGATCCCCGGTAAGTCCGCTGTCGGTGTCGAGGTGCCGAACAGCGACCGCGAGATGGTCCGGCTCAAGGACGTGCTGAGCGCACCGACCACCCGCAAGGACCACCATCCGATGGTGTTCGGCATCGGCAAGGATGTCGAAGGCCACTTCATCAGCTACAACCTGGCCAAGATGCCGCACCTGCTGGTGGCCGGCTCCACCGGTTCGGGTAAGTCGAGCTTCATCAACTCGATGCTCGTGTCGCTGCTGCAGCGCGCGACACCGGACGAGGTCCGGATGATCCTGGTCGACCCGAAGATGGTGGAATTCCCGCCGTACCAAGGCATTCCGCACCTGATCACGCCCGTGATCATCGACCCGAAGAAGGCCGCCGCCGCGCTGGCCTGGCTGGTCGAGGAGATGGAGCAGCGCTACCAGGACATGAGCGCCAGCGGTGTCCGGCACATCGACGATTTCAACAAGAAGGTGCGCTCGGGCGAGATCACCGCGCCGCTGGGCAGTGAGCGGGTCTACAAGACCTACCCGTACATCCTGTGCGTCGTCGACGAGCTGGCCGACCTGATGATGCAGGCCCCGCGCGACGTCGAAGACGCGATCGTCCGTATCACCCAGAAGGCCCGCGCCGCGGGTATCCACCTGGTGCTGGCCACCCAGCAGCCGGTGGTGTCGGTGGTCACCGGCCTGATCAAGGCCAACGTGCCGTCCCGCATGGCATTCGGTGTCACCAACGCCACCAACTCGCGCGTCATCCTCGACCAGGTCGGCGCCGAGAAGCTCACTGGTAAGGGTGACGCGCTGTTCCAGCCGTCGGAAGCTCCCAAGCCGATCCGCGTGCAGGGCGCCTTCGTCAGCGACGAGGAAATCCAGGCCGTCGTCGCCTACACCAAGGAGCAGGCCCAGCCCGAGTTCATCGACGGCGTCACGGTCAAGACCGTCGAGAAGCGCGACATCGACAGCGATATCGGCGACGACATGGACGTCTTCCTGCAGGCCGTGGAACTGGTCGTGTCGAGCCAGTTCGGGTCCACCTCGATGCTGCAGCGCAAGCTGCGCGTTGGGTTCGCCAAGGCCGGCCGCCTGATGGACCTGATGGAGACCCGGGGCATCGTCGGGCCGTCCGAGGGCTCCAAGGCCCGCGAGGTGCTGGTGAAGCCCGATGAGCTGGCCGGCACGCTGATGCTGATCCAGGGCGGCTCGGACGCCAACGGCGCCGCCGCCGACGATCCGGACGGGTTCTAGACCGACGATTTGTGGAGTCTCACCCGTCGTCGAACTAGCCGCGCTTCCAGGTCGCGTCACGCAGGCCGGGCACCTGCTCGTTCAGCGCCTCGACCTGAGCGGAGTTCGCCTCTGGGCGCACCGTGACCGTGGTGGCGAAGGAATTGGTGTCACTCGAGGTGGCAGTTGCAGTCCGCACCGACTCGACGATGGGTGAGCGTGCCGCGCTCAGCCAGGTGGCCACAGTATCGGCGACCAGCGTCAGGTCCCACCCGGACTCCAGGCGGACCCACGCGGCGGAGTTACTTCGTACGGAGTAGTTGGGACGGGAGCCGCCTAGCGGGTAGGTCAGCGTCAACTCGGTGGAGTTGGCGCGGTCCAGATCCTTACGTAGGCCCTGTTCCACGAATGTCTTGGCCGCCGCACCGGCTTCCTCCGGTGTTGCCGAGGAAGCCACCTCGGCCCTGAAGTAAATGAGCTCCCCGACGGTGATGTTGTGGGTGTAGTCGAGGTCGACGGTGGATATGCCCGGCATGGACTGCAGCTGGCGTGTGATCGCCTCTGCGCCGGATTTGTGCCCGCCGGTGAGGTCGTTGATCAGGCTGCAACCGCCGGTACTGGCCAGGACGGCCACACCGGCTACGGCCAGCACCGCGCCTGTCGATTTCCGCAACAATCCCCCCCCTCGAACGGATACCGATCTACAGCGTCAACAGCATCCGGGTATTACCCAAGGTGTTGGGCTTGACGTAGGACAGGTCGAGGAACTCCGCCACACCCGTGTCGTATGAGCGGCACATCTCCTCGTACACCTCGGCGGTCACCGGCGTGCCGTCGATCTCTTCGAAACCGTGCTTGCCGAAGAAGTCGACCTCGAAGGTCAGCACGAAGATCCGGCTCAGGTGGAGGTCGCGGGCGACATCGAGCAACTGCTCGACCAACACATGGCCGACGCCGGTCCCGCGGACCTTCGGATGCACGGCCACCGTGCGTACCTCGCCGAGGTCGGCCCACAGCACATGGAGCGCGCCGCATCCGACCAGTTCGTCGTCGAGTTCGACCACCCAGAATTCCTGGACCGCCTCGTACAGCGTCACCAGGTTCTTCTCCAGCAGGATCTTGCCCGCATAGACGTCAACCAGGCTCTTGATCGCCGGGACATCGGACGTGCGGGCGCGGCGCACCACAGGGTGTTTGCGCGGCTCGACACTGCCTGGGTTCACAGGCGCAAGAGTATCGGTTACGGCAACCGATATTCTGTTGCGGTGCCGGGCCAACCTTCTACCGATCCGGTGGTCCCGCGTGCGCGCGTGGCCAACCTCGCCAACGTGCTCACAGGAGTGCGGATGGTGCTGGTTCCGGTCTTCCTCGTATTTCTGTTCGCCGGCGACGGCCATGAAACCGGCTGGCGGATCGCCGCTTTCGCGGTGTTCGCGGTCGCGGTGATCACCGACCATTTCGACGGGGCTTTGGCCCGCAGCTACGGGATGATCACCGAGTTCGGCACTCTGGCCGATCCGATCGCCGACAAGGCGCTGATCGGGGCAGCGCTGATCGGCCTGTCGATGCTCGGCGATCTGCCGTGGTGGATCACCGCGGTGGTGCTGACCCGTGAGATCGGGATCACCGTGTTGCGGTTCGCGGTGCTGCGGCACGGCGTGATCCCGGCCAGCCGCGGCGGCAAGCTCAAGACACTGGTGCAAGCCGTGGCCATCGGGCTGTTCATCCTGCCGCTGCATGCGTGGCCCGCCATCTGGCTCGATGTCGCCTGGGTGATCATGTGGGCGGCCGTGGTGTTGACCGTGCTCACCGGTGCCGACTACGTCATATCCGCGATCAGGGATTCGCGTGGACGATCCGCTGCTCACTGACGACGCCAGGGCCCTGGTCGCCGACCTGACGGTGCGCTCACAGAGCGTGGCCACCGCCGAGTCGCTCACCGGCGGGCTGCTCGCGGCGACGCTGGCGGGGGTGTCCGGGGCCAGCGCGGTTCTGCAGGGCGGCCTGGTCACCTACAACGAGGACACCAAGATCTGGCTGGCCGGAGTGGCTCCGCAGGTGCTCGATGCGGTCGGCCCGGTTGCGGCTCCCACCGCACGGGCGCTGGCCGTTGGGGCGCGGCAGCGTTGCGCAGCTACCTGGGGTGTCGGCCTGACCGGCGTGGCCGGGCCGGAACCGCACGGTGGGCACCCGGTGGGCACCGTGTTCATCGGCCTGGCCGGCCCGGTCGACACCGAGGTCATCGAGCTTTCGCTGTCCGGCTCACGCTGGGATATCCGCCGCGCCGCCGTCGACGAGGCCATCGCCCGATTGCGCTTCCTGGTCGAGAACCAGTAACCGAAATCTGTTCAACGGTTTCCTTCGGGAACCTTGCGGTGGCCGGCGGCGTTGGTCTTTTTAGCGAACCTGTGACAGGCGAGGCGAAGGAGAGCGCGATGACGACATTGCTGCGTGAGGTGATCGGCGACGTGCTGCGTAACGCCCGCACCGAGCAGGGGCGGACGTTGCGTGAAGTGTCCGACGCGGCGCGGGTGAGCCTCGGGTACCTCTCCGAAGTGGAGCGGGGCCGCAAGGAGGCTTCCAGCGAACTGCTCAGCGCCATCTGCGACGCCCTGGACGTGCCGCTGTCGCGGGTACTCACCGATGCGGGCGAGAACATGGCCGAGCGTGAACACGCCGGCGCCGCGGTCCAGGTGCCGGCCCACGCCAATGTCGCCCACATCGACGCGGCGACCAAGGTGGTCATTCCACAGGTCGTGTCGATGGCCGTTGCGTGACATGAGCACGGTCCCGGCGCCGGCCTGATTGCGCTGCTCGTCCCTTCGGCGCGAATTTTCGCAAAACACCCATGCGAACAGCGTGCGGGGCTGTGGCTGCATGTCCGGAACCGATAAGTTGGCATCAGAGGAATTGCGGCAACCTGAACGACAAGGCCCCATCAAGGGCCTGACAAGCCCGACAGATAAGGCGGAACGAACCAATGGCCAATCCGTTCGTCAAGGCGTGGAAGTACCTGATGGCGCTGTTCAGCTCCAAGGTCGACGAATACGCCGATCCGAAGGTGCAGATCCAGCAGGCCATCGAGGACGCCCAGCGTCAGCATCAGGCACTCACCCAGCAGGCCGCCCAGGTCATCGGCAACCAGCGCCAGCTGGAGATGCGGCTGAGCCGTCAGCTCGCTGACATCGAGAAGCTGCAGGTCAATGTCCGCCAGGCGTTGACGCTGGCCGATCAGGCCACCGCTGCCGGTGATGCGGCCAAGGCCACCGAGTACACCAACGCCGCCGAGGCGTTCGCGGCGCAGCTGGTGACCTCCGAGCAGAGCGTCGAGGACCTCAAGGCGCTGCACGATCAGGCCCTGCAGGCCGCCGGGCAGGCCAAGAAGGCCGTCGAGCAGAACGCGATGATGCTGCAGCAGAAGATCGCCGAGCGCACCAAGCTGCTGTCGCAGCTGGAGCAGGCCAAGATGCAGGAGCAGGTCAGTTCCTCGCTCCGGTCGATGAGTGAGGTCGCCGCGCCGGGTAACACCCCGAGCCTCGACGAAGTGCGCCAGAAGATCGAGCGCCGCTACGCCAACGCCATGGGCGAGGCCGAGCTGGCCCAGAACTCCGTACAGGGCCGCATGATGGAGGTCCAGCAGGCCAGCGTCCAGATGGCGGGCCACTCCCGGCTCGAGCAGATCCGCGCTTCGATGCGTGGTGACGCGCTGCCCAGCGGTGACGCCGCCCCGGCCACGCCGGCCTCCCCGGCGGCCAGCCAAACTCCTGCCACCCCCGAAAACCCGCTCGGCCAATAGCGATTCGAGTGTTGTAGATCATGGCTACCAAGACCGGCCGACCGGACGCCTGGAGATCGCTGGCGCAGCGGGCTATCGATACCGCGGCCGATCTGTCCGGTGCGCTGACCGAAAAGCTCAGCGCCGCCGCCGATCCGCGCGCAAAGCTGTTGCGCAAGCGGCGGTGGGCGCTGCGCTTCGGGGTGTTCTTCACCCTGTCGAGCGTGTTCTGGGTGCTCGTGACGGCGCTGCTGGCGTCGTGGAGCACACCGGTCTGGGGCCTGATCATCAGCGGAGCGATCGCAGCAGGCGCGGCCTTCCCGGCCACACTGTTCTGGCTCCGCTACCGGTGGTTGCGCGCGGAACCGCTTCCGGCGCAGCGGCCGGTATCCGGACGACGGTTGCCGCCCTGGGGTTCGGCGGCCCGCCAGCCCATGGCGGCGCTGATGGCCTCGGAGCGAGGCATGTTCTCGTTACTCGGCGTATTGGAGCGCGGCCGGATGCTTCCCGCGGAGGAACTGCGTGAGTTGACCGCGGTGGCCAACCACACTGCGCGGACGATGGCGGCCACCGCCACCGAGGTGGTCTCGATGGAGCGCGCGATCAGCAACGCCCCGCAATCGCGTCAGCATCTGGTGCCCACCATCAACGCGTTCACCGCCCAGCTCGGCCAGGGTGTGCGGCAGTACAACGAAATGGTCACTGCCGCAGCGCAACTGGTGTCGACAGTGAACAGCGGGCACGGCGCTGCGTCGCCGTTGTCGCAGCAGCGTTACCGCAGCGAGTTGACCGGTGCCACCGATCGCCTGGTCGGCTGGGCGCAGGCGTTCGACGAACTCGGTCAGCTGCGCCGCGCCTGAATCGCGGTTACAGCGAGGTGCGCAGTGCCGGCACGACGACGCCGACGAGGCCGCGCACCGTCGCCTTGAGCATGTCGAACATGTCGAAGTAGTCCCGCCACAGCGTGATTCGTCCTTCGTGCACCTCGAACACCCCGCATACCCAGAACTGCAGGCGCAGCGGCCCGAACACCAACGCGTCGGTGCGTTCGGTCAGCACGGCCGCGCCATCGGCGGCGATCCGGTGGATCTTCACCTCGAAGCCGACCCGGCCCGGCATCGACCGGAACAGCTTCATCGCGCGGTTGCGTCCGTACACAGTCGGAAACCCCACGTTCTGATACACCAGGTTCTGCGCCAGTGTGCTCTCGGCTGTGTCGAAGTCCTGCTCCTGCAGTGCGTTGAGGAAGGTCTCGACCGTGCTGGTCTGGGACGCAGCTGCGGTGGTGGATTGGTCAGCCATGCCCGCAGCCTAATGGTGCAGCGCTGTGGCAGGGTAGGCCGGTGCGCGTAGCTGTGGTCGCCGGACCCGATCCCGGACATGCCTTCCCGGCCCTGGCGTTGTGCCTGAAGTTCCTGGCCGCGGGGGATACCCCCACGCTGCTGACCGGGGTGGAATGGCTCGACACCGCGCGGGCCGCCGGTATCGACGCAGTCGAACTCGTCGGCCTCGACGCCACCGATGCCGACGACGATGCCGACGCCGGGGCCAAGATTCACCAGCGTGCCGGGCGGATGGCGCAGCTCAACGTCCCCGGACTGAGGGAGCTGCAACCGGATCTCGTGGTCTCCGATGTGATCACCGCCTGTGGCGGGCTGGCCGCCGAGCTGCTCGGATTGCCGTGGGTCGAGCTCAGTCCACATCCGCTGTACCTGCCGTCGAAGGGGTTGCCGCCACTGGGCAGCGGGCTGGCCCCCGGTGTCGGCCTGCGCGGACGGCTGCGCGACGCCGTCATGCGGGCGCTGACCGCGAGGTCCGTGCGGGCCGGCCTGGCCGAGCGCGCTGTCGTGCGCGCTGACCTCGGCCTTCCGTCGGTCGACCCCGGTCCGTTGCGGCGGTTGATCGCCACCCTGCCCGCGTTGGAGGTGCCGCGCCCGGATTGGCCGGCCGAGGCCGTGGTGGTGGGCCCGTTGCATTTCGAGCCGACCGACGCGGTGCTGACCGTGCCGCCGGGATCGGGGCCGGTCGTGATGGTGGCGCCGTCGACCGCGACCACTGGGACGCAGGGGATGTCGGAACTGGTCCTGGACTCGCTGCGGCCGGGTGAGACGCTGCCCGATGGGGCGCGTGTGGTGGTGTCGCGACTGGGCGGCGCCGATGTCGAGGTGCCGCCGTGGGCAGCCGTGGGACTGGGCCGCCAGGACGAGTTGTTGTCGCACGCCGATCTGGTGATCTGCGGCGGTGGGCACGGCTTGGTGTCCAAGGCACTGTTGGCCGGCGTGCCCATGGTGGTGGTGCCGGGTGGCGGTGATCAGTGGGAGATCGCCAATCGGGTTGTGCGCCAGGGCAGTGGGCAGCTGGTGCGGCCACTTTCCGCGGACTCGTTGACCGCTGCGGTCGGCACCGTGCTCGGGTCATCCTCCCACCGTGCGGCCGCTCAGCGCGGTGGCGCCTCGCTGTCCGAGGTGACGGATCCGGTACGGGTGTGCCATGACGCACTCGCGGGCACTGGGTAGGTTGGGCCCGTGCGGTTGACGGAATTCAATGAGCTCGTAGAAGGCCAGTTCGGCTCGATGCGGGGTCGTTCGCTGCTCGTCGACCACGTGCTCACTGCCCTCAACGGCCGCACACCCGCACAGGCCATCGAGGACGGGGTGGAGCCGCGCAACGTGTGGCGGGCGCTGTGCGCGGACTTCGACGTCCCGCGCGATCAGTGGTGAACGGTCAAGCCGGGGCTTTTCCCACCCGTACTTTCGGCGTATACCGGACTTATGGGTCTTGGTGATCATCCGATGCGGACACCGCTCTACGGTGTTCTGCTGGTGATCGCGGCGGTGCTGCTGTGTTGGTTGGTGGCGTCGACGTTGACCGGATGGCAGGCGGCGCTCGGCTACTTCCTGGCCGTCGCTGTCGGCGCATTCGGGTTCGTGTTGACGCTGCGGGATCTCGACAATTTTCCGAACTGGCGTCATTGATCCCGGATCGCTAATGCCGCAGCAACAGCTGCGCGGTTTCGCGATGCAATCTGCCGAAATTGTAATAGGCCGCGCAGGCTCCCTCGGGGGACACCATGCAGGTACCGATCGGGGTTTCCGGTGTGCAGGCGGTCCCGAACACCTTGCACTCCCACGGTTTGATGACGCCCTTGAGCACCTCGCCGCACTGGCAGGCCTTGGGATCGGCAACGCGCACACCGGGCATCTCGAAGATCAGCTCGGCGTCGTAGTGGGCGTAGTCGGGGTGGATCTTGAGCGCGCTCTGCGAGATGAAGCCGAGCCCGCGCCATTCGAAGTGCGGCCGTAGTTCGAAGGTCTCAGCCATCAGTTTCAGTGCCGCGGTATTACCTTCGGGCCGCACCACCCGGGTGTACTGGTTTTCCACCTCGCAGCGGCCGTCGCGGATCTGGCGCAGCAGCATGTGCACCGAGGCCAGGATGTCGAGTGGTTCGAAGCCCGCCACCACGATCGGTTTGTGGTAAACGGCGGGGACGAAGCGGTATGGGCGCAGACCCACCACGGTCGAGACGTGACCGGGCCCCAGGAATCCCGAAAGCCGCAGGTCAGGTGACTCGAGGATGGCTTTGATCGGCGGGACGATGGTGACGTGGTTGCAGAACACGCTGAAGTTTTCGACGCCGAGTGCGCGGGCGCGCACCAGCGTGACGGCGGTGGACGGCGCCGTCGTCTCGAACCCGACCGCGAAGAACACCACATGGCGTTCGGGATTGTCGCGGGCGATCTTGAGTGCGTCGAGTGGTGAGTAGACGAACCGGATGTCGGCGCCGCGGGCCTTGGCCTCGATCAGGTTGCCGTTGGACCCCGGTACCCGCATCATGTCGCCGAACGTGGTGAAGATGACGCCGGGCTGTTCGGCCAGCCACATCGCGTCGTCCACCCGGCCCATGGGGATCACGCACACCGGGCATCCGGGCCCGTGGACCAGTTCGATGGACTCCGGGAGCAGATGCTCGATCCCGTGCCGGTAGATGGTGTGGGTGTGGCCGCCGCAGACCTCCATGAACTTGAACTCGTCACCGGCGGCAAGCTCGGTGATCGCTTTCACCAGGGCGCGGGCGGCCGCCGGGTCCCGGAATTCGTCGACGAACTTCATGCGGACACCTCTTTGCGTCAGGCGATTTCGGAGGAATTGAAGGCGTCGATCTCCGTCGTGTAGTCGGCGCCCATTTTTTGCACCTGATCGAGCGTCAGCGTCGCTTCGCGCTCGTCGATCTTGGCCATCGCGAACCCGACATGCACCAGGACCCAGTCACCGACCTGCAGGTTGTCGTCGGCGAGCAGGCGGACGCTGATCACCCGGCGTACCCCGTTGACATCGACCTTGGCGAGGTAGGCCTCGGCGTCGACGATGTCGACGACCTGGCCGGGAATGCCCAGACACATGGGACTGCTCCTTTCACCTAGCAGATCCGGGGGAGCGGGTCGCCCACGAGCATGTCGACGATCCGGCTGCCGCCGAAGGCGGTACGCAGCGCGACGATCCCGGGCGGCTCTGCGACGATTTCGCCGACCACTGTGGCCCGGGCGCCCTGCGGATGCGCGTGCAGCGCGGCGACCGCGGCGTCCGCCTCGTCGGCCGGGACGATCGCGAGGAACTTTCCCTCGTTCGCGACGTAGAGCGGGTCGATGCCGAGTAAGTCGCAGGCACCCGCGACCTGTGGCTCGACGGGAATGCGGGCCTCGTCGAGGATCACCGCGAACGGTGAGTCCTTGGCCAGTTCGTTGCACACCGTGCCGACACCTCCGCGGGTGGCGTCGCGCATCCACCGGGTGGACGGTGCGGCGGCCAGCAGAATCTCGACGAGCTCGTGCAGAGGTGCGGTGTCAGAGGCAATGTCGGCATCGATGGCAAGGTCACCGCGGGCCAGCATGACCGCCATTCCGTGGTCGCCGATCGTGCCCGACAGTAGGACCCGGTCCCCGGTGCGGACGTTCTCCCGCGACAACCGTCTGCCCGCCGGCACGATGCCGACCCCGGCGGTGCAGATGTACATGCCGTCGGCGGCGCCCTTACCGACGACTTTCGTGTCGCCCGTGACGATCTGGACTCCGGCCCGCGCGGCGGCCTCGCTCATGTCGGCGACGATCTCGCGCAACTCGGCGATTGCGAAGCCCTCCTCGATGACGAAGCCTGCCGAGAGCCAAAGCGGGCGGGCGCCCGAGACCGCCAGGTCGTTGATGGTTCCGTGTACTGCGACGTGCCCGATGGAACCGCCCGGGAAGCGATGCGGCGCAACCACATACGAATCGGTGGAGAACGCCAGCGTGTCACCGGACGGGGTACGCAGCAGGGCGGCGTCCCCGAGCTGTTCGAGCTCGGGGTTGCGGAACGCCTCGACGAAGACCGCATCGACCAGTGCTGCCGACGATTTCCCGCCGGCGCCGTGCGCCAGGGTCACGACCTCGTCGATCAGGCGCGGGCGTCGCTGCCGGAACTTCTCGATCCGCTCCAGTACGCGGTCCTCGCGTTGGGCTGCGGTCGAGGCGGCGACGGTGCTCATGATGCGTACGCCCGTGCCATGTGGTCCTGCACCACTGTCCACAGCCGATAACCGAGCATCGCGTGGCTCTCCTGGATGCGGTGAATGCTCTGGCTGTGCACCGTGAAACAGAAGTCCAGATCCCCGGACTCCCCGGCCACGATCGCCATCCGTCCGCCGTCGTGCCCCGAGAATCCGATGGTGAGTACGCCACGCAACTTGGCCTCGGCGATGGCGGTCATGAGGTCTTCGGAGTTACCCGACGTGGACAGTGCGATGGCGATGTCGCGATCGCGGGCGTGCGCGATGATCTGGCGTTTGAAGATCAGGTCGAAACCCACGTCGTTGCCCAGCGCGGTGACCACCGCCTCGTCGGCGGCAAGTGACCAGGCCGCCACCGGTCTTCCCCTCGCGGGCCGGCTGAACAGGGAGGCCAGGGTGGCCGCGTCGGTGGAGCTGCCACCGTTTCCCAGGGTGTACAGGCGGCCCCCGCGCAGGAAGCGGTCGGCCATGGCGGCCCCGGCCGCGTTCAGGCCTTCGGTGTACTCCTGTAGTGATTCCTGTTGTAGCCGAGCGCTTTCGGCGGCCTTGCCGCGTGCCGAGGCCGCCAGGTCGTCGAGCAGCGCTCGGACGTCGGTCTCTTCCGATTCGATGAACGGGTAGAGGAAGCCCGTGCTCTCGGTGTTGGTCATGACTTCACCTGCCTTCCGGCGGCATCGCGATCGCCGTACCCGCGTGTATCAGGATCAGGTCGTTGACGGTGACCTGTTCGAGCACGGCGCTGTCCACCCATTCCTCTCCGGCAGCACTGCGGACCAGGGCCCGTCCACCGGCTTCGGTGGGTGCGATCACGACTTCGGCCAGACGTCCTTCGTCACCGCAGGTGACGCAGGACGGCCCGGTGTCTTCATTTGCGGGCGTCAACAGGCCGGGATGTTCGAAGCACACGTGGGTGAGCTCCCACAGCAGGTGGTAGATCAGGACGAACCGGCCGGTGGCCGGGACCATCGGGTCATCGGAGTCGACCCACAGGATGTGGTGGGCGGCACCGGCCGGGGGGCGCGGGCCGCAGCCGATCCACAACGTCGTGACACCCCATGCGGCGGCCCGCCGCATGGCATCGACCGCCGCCGGCTGGTCGGCTGAGGCGACGGCCAGGAGCAGATCTCCGGGCTGACTGGCGACCCGGGCCTGGGCCACCGGATCGGGCTCGACCAGCGCGACCGAGGGCAGCGCGCGCTTGCCGACGATGACCGGGTGGACGAACTCGACGGCCACGTGATGGGCGTGCGGTTCCCATTGGGGCGCAATGACCCAGAGTGTGGCGCCGTCGTGGAACTTGCGGGCCACATCCAGTGCTGCCGCGGCCAGATCGGCGGCCAGGTCCGTGTCCACGAAAGGCGCCCCCGGCGACCCGGTGACGGCCGGTGTGGTGACGGCCGGTGTCGTGGTACTCATGATCGACCTCCTGTGTTGATCAGGTCGAGGGTGGCGCGGGTGGCGTCGGCCAGCGCCGTGGTCTCGCCGGGCGTCAGCGTGTCGCACACCCAATCCCAGTGCGCGGACACGGTGTCACCCGGTGCGGGAATGTTCGTCAGGGATTTCCCGTCCCGGCTCCACCGGATGCGTTCGGTGACGGGCTCGCCGATCGTGAGGCGAGTGTCGTCCAGCACCAACGGGCAGGACTCGACGACGACGTGCTCGTCCTCGACCGCTGCGACTGTGCCCCAACGGATCCGGCAGTTCTGCAGGACATGAAGGGCGGTGCCCGGATCCCGGTCCAGGAACCGGATCCACGGGTATACGACGAACACGTGGAAGCTGTGGTGGGCCAGTGCCGCGCCGGCAGTCGTCCCGGTAGCGGGCACGGTGTCGAGCCCTCCCGTCACCTGACCCCGGAACGCTGCTCGCAGCTGGGCCAGCAGGATTGTCGGATCCACCCGGTCCAGGAGCGGTCCGCCGACCCAATAGCTTCGAACCACCTCGGCGTCCAGCGGGTCGGCACCGACTGCCTCGGCGATAGAATGCAGATACGGCCACGCGCCGTCGAATTCCTTTGCATGTGAAGCAAACTCGGCCGTGTTGTCCCCGGGTGTGACTGCCGGCCCGGTGGGGCCGCAGTACCCGAGTTCGTTGGGCGGGAAGGCATACCGGGCGAACAGCCGGTATCCGGTGGGCAGTTGTTGGGTCGGCAACGCGGTCATGGCTTCACCCCGCATTCCCGACCAGTAGCTGGCCCAGGGCGAGACCGCCGTCGTTCGGCGGCACCCGGCGGTGGGTGATCACTTCCAGGCCCTGTTGTTGCATTCCGGCCAAGGTCAGGCGCAGCAGCAGGAGGTTCTGGAAAACCCCGCCGGACAATGCCACCGGTTGCGCCGTGCAGCCGTTCGTCTCCATCAGTTCGCGTGCCAGTTCGACGATGAGCCCGGCGACAGCGTGGTGGAATCGGGCACCGATCACCGCAGGTGTCACACCGGCGCGCAGGTCGACGATGATCGCCGCGAGTACGGGGGCCGGGTCGATGGTGACGGGTGACGCGCCGGAGTCCACTTCGAAGGCGTACCGGCGAGCGCCCGCCTCGGTGCCACGCGAAATCCCTTCCAGCTCGATGGCGGCCTGCGCCTCGTAGGCAACCGTCTGTCGCACCCCGATCAACGCCGACACCGCGTCGAACAACCGGCCCATGCTCGACGTCGCAACGCAGCCGGAACCGGTCGCCAGTTGATGTGCCAGGGTCCGGAGCTCGTCGTCGGGGCACGCGCGGACCGGCGGCAGATCGGCATCCCACGGCAGCCCGGCCGCCCACAGGTGGGACAGCGCCATCCGGTAGGGGCGCAGCACGCTGATGTCACCGCCGGCCATCGGTACCCGCGTGAGGTGGGCAACCCGCCGATAGCCCTTGTAGTCGGCGACCAGTACCTCACCGCCCCACACCGTGCCGTCGGGTCCGTATCCGGTTCCGTCGAAGGCGAATCCGAGCACCTGCTGCGTTCCGTCCAGGCCGTGTTCGGCCATGACCGCGGCGATGTGGGCGTGGTGATGCTGGACCGTCCTTACCGGGTGGGACCCGGCATTGCGATGAGCCCAGTCGCTGGAGCGGTACCCCGGATGCGCGTCGCAGACCAGGGTTTCGGGTTCGACGCCGGTCAGTGCCTCCAGATGGTGGACTGCGCGCTCGAACGCCGACAATGTCGCCAGGCTGTCCATATCGCCGATGTAGGCGCTCAGCCAGGCGTACCGGTGGTCGGCCACCGCGATGGTGTTCTTGAGGTCGGCGCCGACCGCCAGGGTCGGCGGCACCGCGACCGGCAGGGCGACCGGCAGCGGCGCGTAGCCCCGGGATCTGCGGATGGCCAGCTCCTCGCCGTCGGCGACCCGGACCACCGAATCGTCGCAGGGCACCAGGATTTCGCGGTCATGCATCAGCCATCCGTCAGCGATGTGTGAGAGCCGGCGTCGCGCATCGTCGTCGGAGTAACAGATCGGTTCGCCACTGACATTGGCCGAGGTCATCACCAGAACCCTGGGGCCGGGCGGATCGCCGGGGAGCCCGAACAGCAGGGTGTGCAGTGGCGTGTAGGCGAGCAGGACGCCCAGGTCGGGGTTGCGGGGTGCCACTGATTCGGCGACCGGTGCACCGGGCGCGCGGGGCAGCAGAACGATCGGCCGCTGCGGTCCGCACAGCACCCGGGCTGCAGTGTCGTGGACCTCGGCGATCTGGCGCGCGGTGGGCAGATCGGGAACCATCACCGCGAACGGCTTGTCGCCCCGCTGTTTACGCCGACGAAGTTCGGTGACCGTGGCGGCGTTCGCGGCGTCGCAGGCGAGGTGGTAACCGCCGATGCCCTTGACCGCGAGGATCGCTCCGTCGGTCAGCAGGCGCCTGGCCCGCCGCAGCGCGGCTTCGCCGGTGAGCGCACCGGATTCGTGGTCCCACCGCAATGTCGGGCCGCAGCTCGGGCAGCACACCGGCTGCGCGTGGAAGCGGCGGTCGGCCGGATCGGCATACTCACGTGCACATTCGGCGCACATGGCGAAACGCGCCATCGTGGTGGCATCGCGGTCATAGGGCAGTGAGGCGATGATGGTGAACCTGGGCCCGCAGTTGGTGCAGTTGATGAAGGCGTGTCGGTACCGACGGTTGGACGGATCGCGTTGCTCGGCAGTACATTCCGGGCACATCGCCACGTCGGGGGAGGCGAGGGTGCGGCCGCCGCCGGACCTGGAGGTGTCGGCGATCGTGAATCCGGTGCCACCGCAGACGGGTATCGGCCGGGTGTCGACGGACTCGATCACCGCCAGTACGGGCGGGTCGGTGCGCAACCGGTACAGGAACGCCTCGAGATCGCCGGGGGCACCTTCGATCTCGATGACGGCGCCGGAACTGTCGTTGCGGACACAGCCGGTCAGCCCGAGCGCGGCCGCCGTGGTGTAGACGAACGGCCGGAAGCCCACGCCCTGGACGACTCCGTGAACGCCGATACGCAGCCGGCGCCGCGTGGTCACGGTGGCACCTCGGTGTTGCGGCCGCGCCCCAGCAACTCCAGGCCCCGCATCGCGGCCTCGGCGCCGGCGTGGTCGGTCTTCTCGACAGCGAAACCCATGTGGATGATCACCCAGTCGCCGGGGGAGAAGGTCTCGTCGGGCAGCATGCCGACATTGACCTTGCGGTGCTCGCCCGCGACGTCGACGAGCGCGAGCTGGTCGCCGTATCCCGGGAGCATCCGCACCACCTGGCCGGGGATTCCGAGGCACATGGCTCATCCCTCCCTGACCGGGGCCGACAACCGTGCCACGGCAGCTTCGACCGCCGTTACGGCGCCGGGAATCGCGGCCGCAACGGGCTCCGAGAGCCCGATACCGTCAGCCACGGTGGCCACCTCGCAGCCGATGACGACGGTGTAGGGCGGGCTACCTCCCAGCGCCCGCATGCTGGCGAACACCGCAGTGGGATCCATCGCGTGCGCGTCCAGACCCGAAGCACTCGACAGGCTTTCACGATCAGCCTCGAACACGTGCAACGCGCCGGGGCGGCCCCGGCTGGGCAACGCGTCGACCAGGACGAGGGAATCCCAGCCGTCGAGCAGGTCATAGGCCAGGTGCACACCTCGAATCCCGTAGTCGCACAGCCGAATATCCGGACCGGCGAGGCTCGGCGGCAGACGCCGCATCACCTCGGGACCGAATCCATCGTCACCGAGAAAGATATTGCCGATGCCGGCTACCAGAACTGAAGACGTGATCGCACCTCGCCCGCTACATCCGTCGCATCTTCAGATAGCGCCGGGCGTCGGGGATCGACCGGACCCCGACCAGTACCCCGGCGACCACGACCGCCGCGACGGCGATGACAGCGATCCAACCCACAACTTCCATCTCGAACTCCTCTCACTGCGCCAATGGCTCGACTTCGTCGGCGGCGAAGTACAGATAGCGGCCGTACCACGCGTGCAGATCCGCGGCCGGGTCGTCGTCGAGCACGACGCCGATGTGCCGCTCGCCCTCGACGTCCTCGTGGACCGAGGCCACCTGTGCGGTGCGGCCGGCGAAGAAGATGTCCTGCGCGTCGGCCCGGCGGGACGGGTGCAACCGCACCCGGCTGCCGCGGCAGACGCGCACCCCGTTGATCAGGACCGCATCGACGGCGGGATCCACGGCGTTGTCGGCCAGGGGATCCCACCAATCGATGCCGTCGGGTATCTGCGGAATCAGGCCTGGATCCGCGGCGTGCGGATCGCGCAGGACACCGTGCAGGTCGAGCATCGCCTCCGGGGACATCGAGTCACAGCGGTCGATGATCTCGGCTGCCCGGGGATCGGTGGCCCGGGCGCTGGCTTTCTCCTCGTCGGTCATCGTCATGACCCTCAGCGTCAGGATCTCGTCGATCTCGCACGAGTCGAAGAGGTCGCCCTGGCTCTGTTCGGCGATCTCCGGATGGTCGTAGAGGATGACCGGCGAAACGAGCATCAGGTCGTGCGTGCCCGGCTTCCCCGCGAGCACAGGGAAGCAACGATGGTGCCGACACCGCGACGCCGCCCCGGCGGCGGGTGCGTCCGGTTCCAGCAGTGAGATGAACTCTCCGTCGGTGACTTCGATGATCAGGTGTGTGCCGATCAACGACGCCGCGATCGCATCGTCCTTGTCGCGCGCGGGTCCCGCACAGTTGCGTACCGTCATCGTGAGCCGGATCAAGCCCGCGTCGGCTTCTGCGGCGACGGTGAACTCGCCGTGGAGCTCGCGACGGCGGCGAACGATCCGGCCACCGTCGACGCTCTCGATGTCGGTGCCCGCATCGACCGTGATGGGATGTGTCTGCGGCACCTCCAGATCGGGGATGTCGAACGGGCCGAAGGCGGTCTGATGTTCAACCGCCTCGTCCCAGGTCAGCCAGGACTGCCCCGCGGCGGTGAGCTCGTCGACCGGCTCGAAGCTGCCGTCGCCGCGGCGGCGTTCGGCGGTTCGGCGTTGCAGCTGCAGGAACCGGACGGTGACCGTGATCTGCGGGTGCCCGTGACCGCGGACCAGCAGTTGCGCCGACAGCGAGCTGTCCTCACCGATACCGGATTGCTCGGCATCGGCCGGGCCGAGTACGCCGAACTGCCAACGGCATTGGTTCTTGGCCGAGTTCGCCCGGTACGGGTAGAGCAGATAGCCCTCGTAGAGGACGGCGTCGGCGACCGCGAGGACCTGGTCCAGATTGCCGTTCATCGGATTTCCTGCCGTGCCAGCAGGGTGTCGATCGCTTCGTCGAACGACAGCATGCCCCAGCGTGTCTTGTAGGAGGCCAGCTCGTCGAGGGTGTCGCGGCCGAGCCGCAGCCATCCCGTGTTCGGAAAATGCTGTGCCATCAGCTGTTGCCACACCGTGACCGGCATGTCGAACGGGTCCTCGCGGTCCCACGGAATCTGCTGGACCGCGAATCCGCGGGCACCTGGCGTGAAGACGGTGCCGCTGAACAGGAATCGCAGCGGTACCGAGCCGCCGCGCAGTGCGTGCAGGTACTTCGCCGCCGCGACGTCGAAGTCGTAGGTTCCGCTGACCGGCAGCTCGACGAGGGTGGTGCCGGTGAATCCGGGCACCATCGCGGTGCTGTGCTGCCACAGGAAGGTGCGTTGTGTCGTGCCCCAGCGGTCCCGCGGGCCGAACAGGTCGAGCAACCCGGCGGCCTCCGCATCGGTGTAATCCCGCCGCCCCGGTTCGATGCGGATCTGGCAGCGCAGCGCGATCGCGTGTACCGGGGTCTCGCCGACGGCGGTGATACCGATCCGGGCGGTCAGGATCGGGCTCACCGCATACGGTTCGGGCGCCATGTCGAGGACCGCGAACGTGACGTCGGTCGAGACGTCGGGAGTGGGGGTGGCGTTGGGCCCGGTCATCTCGTCACCACCGTGCTGCGGTCGGCGAGACTGTCGAAGAATTCGTCGACGTAGTCGCGTACGTCCTGGCCACCGTCGAATCCACGCCACAACATCCGCAGCCGTCCGACGAACTCGTAGCAGGCGTCGATTGGTACCACATGACAGGTGGGCGACCGGGTTTCGTCGTCGGGTACCTGCACCAGCAATGCCTCGGTGTCCTCGGAGATCAGGTCCACCCTCGGATCGGAACGCCGGACACCGGCCCAGGCGTCCAGCGGCAGTTCGGATTCGGTTGCCCCGGCGGGGCCGGGATAGAACGCCACCACACGTCCCAGAGCCGAATTCCAGAAGAAGAACGCCAGACCGACCGGGATCTGCAGCGCCTCCCAGTCCCGCCGGCCCAGACCGAAGTCGGCGAGGTGAAGGTAGCGGTCTCCGATGGCCCGGTAACGCAGCTGGGCATGATCGTCGGTGAACAGCAGATAGCACCCGCGGCATACGCACATCAGTTGCCGCCCAGCCACATTGACCACGTGTTGATGCGGTTCGGTGATAGGTTCGGCGCACATTTCGCAGCTCTGGCCGTCCCGCCTGGGTCCGGGCGCCGCGGCGCGGATGCGGGCCAGCACGTCCAACGGCCCGGTCATGACGCGACCTCCTCGGCCAGCGCGATCGAGCTCACTCCGTCACGCGCCAAGAGCGGTATCGGCTCGAGGTGCGAACCGGATTCGCCGTCGGCGCCGATCCCGGCATGGACCACGTCAAATCCGGAACCACAGTTCGGACAGTGCAGCACCGAGCCGGTCAGCGTGGCGCCGGCCAGCCCGCGCGTGCACTGCGGGCAGCGATCCCGGTAGACGAACAGCTGCGCACCGATTCGGCAGGCCAGCACCGCGGTCGCGCCGACCTCGAATCCGCCGACCTCACCAGCAGCCAACTCGTCGAGTTCCGGAACCGGCCGCCAGGTGGCGTGCCGATGTCCGTCGGGGTGTACCCGGGCCAGCAGCGACTCCGCGGATATCAGATTCGGCTCGGGGCCGGCGGTGACCACGTCGATGGACGAGATCTCGGGCGCCGCCGCCCGGATCGCGTCCTCGATCGTCAGCTCGAGCGTGGCGGCCGACGACGGGCAGCTCTTGCAACTTCCGGTGAACCGCAGCCGCACGACCGGGCCGTCGACTTCGATCAGGTCGACATCACCGCCGTGGGATCCGAGGTAGGGACGGACACTGTCGAGCGCGTCGGCGATGCGGCGGTGCACCGGATACGGATGCAGCCCGTGCACCAGCAGCAGACTGGCCACCAGGTTGTCGGCAGCCACCGCCTCGGTGACCGCATCCGCCGGCTCGGGGGAATGGTCCGTGGCGATCCGCAGCAGCCGTCCCAGCGCCGCGCCGTAGAGGTCGGTGAGCTCGCGCACGAGCTGTTCGGCATTCTCCAGCGCGCCGGGACCCCGGGCCGCGCCGGCATCCAGCAAGGCCTGTATCCGATCACCCGCCGTGCGCCATCGTGTGTCGTCGTCAGAGTTGTCCGGGAACGGCGTCGTGGCGGGCGGCATGTGTCATTCCCCGGTAGCTGCTTGCGTGGGGGAGTGCAACAGGTCCAGTGATTTACCCTCGCCCAGGTACATGTGGACGCCACATGGCAGGCACGGGTCGAAACTGCGCACCGTGCGCATCACGTCGATGCCCTTGAAGTGCTCCCGGTCGTTCTCCTCGAAGATCGGCTGGCCCTGTACCGCATCCTCGTACGGTCCCGGCGTGCCATAGGTGTCGCGCGGGCTGGCGTTCCACGGTGTCGGCGGATATGGGTGGTAGTTGGCGATCTTGCCGTCCCGGATCACCATGTGATGGCTGAGCACGCCGCGCACCGCCTCGGTGAACCCGCATCCGATGCCCTCGTCGGGGACCTCGAAACGCTCCCAGGTCTTGGTGCGCCCGGCGCGGATCTCGCCCAGGGCCTGTTCGGCGAAATGCAGCGCACAGGCCGCCGCGTAGGCCTGGAAGTAGGTACGCGCCCGGTTGCGTTCGATGGTGTTGCTGCCCTTGTCGGGGATCTTCCACTCGAGCTCGACGGGTCCCTTCAGGGCGGTCTTCGGCAGATTGATCTGCACACTGCGTCCGGTGGACTTGACGTAGCCGATGTCGACCAGCCCGGCCAGCGCGGTGGACCACATGCGGGCCAGTGCGCCGCCACCGGTGTCCAAGGCCAGATGGTCCTTGCCGTCGTACCACCGTGGCGACATCACCCAGCTGTAGCTCTCGTCGAAGTCGCGTTTCTGCGGCTTGGGGTTGGTGTGCTGGTTCCACGGGTGACGCCGGTCGACCGGATTGCCCAGCGGATCGGTCTTGACGAACATCTCCTGATCGGACCAGTCGTCGTAGTAGCTGTGGCCCAACAGAATTCGGATACCGAGATTGATGTCCAGCAAGGAGTGCGTGACAAGCTTGCCGTCTACCACCACGCCGGGGGTGACGAACATGGCGTTGCCCCAGCTCTCCATGTCCTTGTAGGCGAAGTTGCACACCTCGGGATCCTGGAACGAACCCCAGCAGCCGAGCAGGGTCCGGCGCAGACCGACCTTGTCGTACCCGGGAAGGGCTTCGTAGAAGAAGTCGAACAGGTCGTCGTGCATCGGGACGACCTTCTTCATGAACTCGACGTAGCGCATCAGCCGCGTCACGTAGTCCGTCATCAACTGCACGGTGGCGCTGGTACCGATGCCGCCGGGGTACAACGTGGACGGATGGACGTGGCGGCCTTCCATCAGGCAGAACATCTCCCGGGTCCAGCGGCTGACCTGCAGCGCCTCCCGGTAGAAGTCGCCGGTGAACGGGTTGAGCGCGCGCATGATGTCGGCGATCGTGCGGTAACCGTGGGCGTCGGCGTGAGGTGAGGCGGTGGCCTCCGCCTTGGCCAGCACGCTCGGATTGGTCTCGGACACCATCTTCTCGCAGTAGTCCACGCTGACCAGGTTCTCCTGGAAGATGTTGTGGTCGAACATGTACTCGGCGGCCTCACCGAGATTGATCAACCACTCGCCGAGGTGCGGAGGCTTGACCCCGTAGGCCATGTTCTGGCAGTAGCACGAACAGGTGGCGTGGTTGTCGCCGCAGATCCCGCAGATGCGGCTGGTGATGAAGTGCGCGTCGCGAGGATCCTTGCCCTTCATGAAGATCGAATAGCCACGGAAGATCGAGGACGTGCTGTGGCATTCGACCACCTCGCGGTTGTCGAAGTCGATCTTGGTGTAGATGCCGAGGCTGCCGACGATGCGGGTGATGGGATCCCACGACATCTCCACCAGCTGACCTGGTTCGCGCTTCGCCTGTGAGGGTCCGGGAATTGTGGTCGTCATCGAACTTCTCTTTCGTGGAATCGATACAGAGGGCGCCGAGGGCTCCGTGTACCGGCAGCGGTGGAAGGCGTTGGGCAGCAGTGGGAATGCCCGCACCTGGGCACTACCAGGTGCGGGTCGCCCCGGTCTCCAGCTTGGTCCCGCGGTGGCGCCACCTGGGCTCTTTGTCGACGGTGCGCCCGGTGACTTGGCGCAGGTTGCGGATCACCGATCCGTACATCGACGATGCCGTGGTGGACACCTTGCCGCCCGGCGGTTCGTCCATGAAAGGCATGAACTTGTCCGGGAACCCGGGCATTGTGCATCCGATGCAGATGCCGCCGACATTCGGGCAGCCGCCGATACCGTTGATCCAGCCCCGCTTGGGCACGTTGCATTTCACTACCGGGCCCCAACAGCCCAGTTTCACAATGCATTTCGGCGATCCGTACTCGGTCGCGAAGTCGCCTTGCTCGTAGTAGCCGGCCCGGTCACACCCCTCGTGAACGGTGTTGCCGAACAGCCATCTGGGCCGCAACGCCTCGTCGAGGGGGATCATCGGCGCCTGATCGGTGGCCATGTAGAGCAGGTAGGTCAGCGTCTCGGCGAGGTTGTCGGGCTGGATGGGGCAACCCGGCACACAGACGATCGGAATGCCCGCCTTGCTCTTCCAGTCCCAGCCGAGATAGTCGGGAACCCCCATGGCTCCGGTCGGATTGCCGGCCATGGCGTGAATACCGCCGTAGGTGGCACAGGTGCCCACCGCTACCACGGCAGTCGCCTTGGGTGTCAGCCGATCCAGCCATTCACTGGTGGTCATCGGCTGATTGGTGGCGGGGTTGTTACCGAATCCGCACCAGTAGCCCTCGCTCTTGAGCTGCTCGTTCGGAATCGATCCCTCGACGACCAGGACGAACGGATCAAGTTCGCCGCGATCGGCTTTGAAGAACCAGGCGAGAAAGTCGTCGGCACCTCCACTAGGCCCACACTCGAAGTCGATCAGGGGCCAATGAACGGCGATCCTGGGCAAGCCGGGGAGTGCCCCAAGGGCAATTTCCTCGATGCTCGGCTGGGTGGCGGCAGTCAACGCCACCGAATCACCATCACAACTCAGACCGGCGTTGATCCACAGCACATGGATCAGCGCCTCTTCTGCTTTGACTGCTGCCTCGGTTGGCATAGGTCACAGCTTTCCGGGGCCCGGGCTGTGAGCCCCAACGTCTCGATCCAGACGCACGCCATTTTTTTCCGGCGCTGAAATTTGGGTTTACTCCGGGTGGAAAGCGTTGTCAACGGGGTGGGATTTGACGGCTGCGTCAAGCCAGTCGTACCAGACGTCCAGGCCGTCTCCCCGGGTGGCCGACGTCGGCAGGATGGTCACCCCGGGATTGACGGATCGGGCATGGCCGCAACAGGTTTCAATATCGAAGTCGACGTAGGGCAGCAGGTCGACCTTGTTGAGGAGCACCAGTCCGGCGGCAGCGAACATATGTGGGTACTTCAGGGGCTTGTCGGCGCCCTCGGTCACCGAGACGACCACGATCTTGCTGTGCTCACCCAGGTCGAACAGGGCGGGGCAGACCAGATTGCCGACGTTTTCGATGAACAGCAGGGTCCCGGGTGCGGGATCGAGCGTCTCCAGGGCACGCCTGACCATGGCCGCGTCCAGGTGGCAGCCCGCCCCGGTGTTGACCTGAACCGCTCGCGCACCCGCGGTCCGGATCCGTTCGGCGTCGAGCAGGGTCTCCTGATCGCCTTCGATCACCGCTATCGGCCGGGTGGGGCACAGATCGCGGATCGTGCGCTCGAGCAGGGTGGTCTTACCCGCGCCGGGCGAGCTGGTGACGTTGAACGCGGCGATGCCGCGTTCAGCCAGCCACTGCCGGTTCTGCTCGGCGATGAGATCGTTCTTGGCCAGCACTTTCTGTTCCAGGGAGATGGACTCCAGGGGTGGCTGGTGGTCGTGGTCGTGGTCGTGGTCGTGGGGATGCTGGTGCGGATGTTCGTGCGGGTGGTCGTGACCGGCGAGGGTGATGACTGCCCCGTCCTGGCCGCAGCCGCAGGTTGCACACATGTCAGCTCACTTCCATCGAGAGAATCCGCAGTTCCCGGCCGGCGGTCACCTCGACGTCGGCGCTTCCGCACGGGCACAAAAGGATCAGGTCGGGCAGGTCGAACTGCGCTCCACAGCTGCGGCAGTGTGCCGCTCCCGGGTGGATGTCGAGGTCGAGGCGGGCGCCGTCGGCCACCGTGCCCTCGGTGACCAGGTCGAAGCAGAAGAGCATGGAGTCCGGGACGACCGCGCACAACGCGCCCACCTCGAGCTTCACGCTGTGCACGCGCCGGCCTGCGGCGTGCTCACACACCGCGTCGACAACACTCTGGGTGATCGCCATCTCGTGCATCGCTGCCCCGTCTCCGGGCCGGATGCTCCCACGATAGGCCGGTTTGAGTGCACGTACGGCGTGTCTACTTGAATCGAACAGGTGTTCGTCTACTGTTGTCGGCATGCGATGGCGAGATGCTGGTCAAGCCGACTTGTCAGTGGCTGCCTCTAGCGTCACGGCCAACTGATCGAAACCGATCACCGAACATCACTAGGACGGAGACCCCCATGGCGCCCCAGGCCCCGGATCGCGAAAAAGCGCTCGAACTGGCGATGGCCCAGATCGACAAGAACTTCGGTAAAGGCTCGGTGATGCGCCTCGGCGAGGAGGTGCGCCAGCCGATCTCGGTGATCCCCACCGGCTCGATCTCCCTGGACGTGGCCCTCGGCATCGGCGGTCTGCCGCGCGGCCGCGTGGTCGAGATCTACGGCCCGGAATCCTCGGGTAAAACGACCGTGGCGCTGCACGCGGTGGCCAACGCTCAGGCCGCCGGCGGCATCGCGGCGTTCATCGATGCCGAGCACGCCCTGGATCCCGATTACGCCAAGAAGCTCGGTGTTGACACCGATTCACTGCTGGTGAGCCAGCCCGACACCGGTGAGCAGGCGCTGGAGATCGCCGACATGCTGGTGCGGTCGGGTGCGCTCGACATCCTGGTGATCGACTCGGTGGCGGCCCTGGTGCCCCGTGCCGAGATCGAGGGCGAGATGGGGGACAGCCACGTCGGTCTGCAGGCCCGCCTGATGAGCCAGGCGCTGCGCAAGATGACCGGCGCGCTGAACAACTCGGGCACCACCGCGATCTTCATCAACCAGCTCCGCGAGAAGATCGGCGTGATGTTCGGCTCGCCCGAAACCACCACGGGCGGTAAGGCTTTGAAGTTCTACGCCTCGGTCCGTCTGGACGTCCGGCGGATCGAGACGCTCAAGGACGGCACCGACGCGGTCGGTAACCGGACCCGGGTCAAGGTCGTCAAGAACAAGGTCTCACCGCCGTTCAAGCAGGCTGAGTTCGACATCTTGTACGGCCACGGCATCAGCCGTGAAGGCTCGCTCATCGACATGGGTGTCGAGCACGGCTTCATCCGCAAGTCCGGTTCCTGGTTCACCTATGAGGGTGAGCAGCTGGGCCAGGGCAAGGAGAACGCCCGCAAGTTCCTGCTGGAGAACGTCGACGCCGCCAACGAGATCGAGAAGAAGATCAAGGAAAAGCTCGGTATCGGTGCTGTCGTGACCGCCGAGGCGAAGGCTGATGACGTCCTTCCCGCCCCGGTTGACTTCTGAGCCGTCGGGTAAGCCCGAGGGGGAGCAGGCGCAGGATCCTCGCAAACGTGAGGAGCAGGCCAAGAACGTCTGCCTGCGCCTGCTCACCGTGCGGGCCCGTACCCGCGCCGAGTTGACCGAGCAGCTCACCAAACGGGGTTACGAAGAGGACCTCAGTGCCAAGGTGCTCAACCGGCTCACCGAGGTCGGTCTCATCGACGATGAGGACTTCGCCGAGCAGTGGGTGCGGTCCCGGCACGCCAACGCGGGAAAAGGCAAGCGCGCCTTGGCCGTCGAACTTCGAAAGAAGGGCGTGGACAACGAGGTCATCGACGCCGCGCTGGCCGACTTGGATCCGGCTGCCGAACGGCAACGGGCCGAGCAGTTGGTCCGTGACAAGTTGCGTCGCGAACGGCTCGACGACGATGACGGCGATGTGAAGGTGACCCGTCGGCTCGTCGGCATGCTGGCCCGTCGCGGCTATAACCAGTCGATGGCCTTCGACGTCGTCAGCGTCGAGCTGGCCGGCGAGCGGGAGCGCCGCCGGGTATAGCGGCCGCATTGTGTCGCTATACCCGGGTCAGTCCCGCTGGGCGTGCAGCACCTGCGCGCCCGGTGCGCCTTCCTGCTCGACAGCCTCGGCCTCCATCGGTGCGGGACCTCGATCAGATCGGCGCAGTCGCCGTTCCAGCCAGGTGGCGAACGAGGACAGCGTGAAGTTCACCGTGATCATCAAGACGGCGATCACAATCAGCGCCGGCAGGTAGTTGCCGTATGCCGACCCGATGACGGTGCCCTGGCGCACCATCTCCACAAAGGTGATCTGGTAGCCGATCGCGGTGTCCTTGAGCACCACCACCAGCTGAGACACCAGCACCGGAAGCATCGCGGTGATCGCCTGCGGCAGCAGGATCAGTCGCATCGTCTGTCCCCACGACATGCCGAGCGAGGCCGCTGCCTCACGCTGCCCGCGAGGCAGCGTGTTGATGCCGGCCCGCACGATTTCGGCGATCACGGCACCGTTGTAGAGGGTCAGGCCGGTGATCACGCCGGCCAGTGCCAGTTGCTTGGACGGGAACACGTCGTACATCGCGTAGAGGAAATACGCGAAGATCATCATGATCAGCACCGGGACCGCGCGGAAGAACTCCACGATCACGGCGCAGACCCAGCGGATCGGCGGAATCGGTGTCAACCTGCCCACACCGAGCAATACGCCCAGGATCAGAGCCAACACGATGGAGATCGCCGCGGCGGTCAGCGTGCCCTGCACGCCGGGCAGGACGTACGTCCGCCACAGGTCGGCGGTCAGGAACGGTTCCCACTTTTCGCTGGTGAGCTGTCCCTTGGCCGACATGCGTGAGATCACGATGCCGAGCACCACCGCGGCGACGACCACGGTCAGCGCCGTCAGGACGCCATTGCGGATTCGGGCCCGCGGACCGGGTGCGTCGAAGAGGACCGATGCGCTCATTACCGTGCCACCGCCAGTCGCTTGCCCAACCACCCGAACAACAGCCCCAGCGGCAGGGTCAGGATCACGAACCCGGTCGCGAAGATGGCGCCCACGATCAGCAGCGCGGCAGTGCTCTCGATCATTTCCTTCATCAACAGCGCGGCCTCCGCCACCCCGATCGCCGAGGCGATTGTGGTGTTCTTCGCCAATGCGATCAGGACTGATCCCAGCGGGATGATGACCGCTCGAAATGCCTGGGGCAGCAGGATGATTCGCAGATTCTGTCCGAAACTCAGACCCAGTGAGCGGGCCGCCTCGGCCTGGCCCAGCGGAACTGTGTTGACCCCCGAGCGCACCGTCTCACACACGAAAGACGCGGTGTAGACGGTCAACCCGAGCACAGCCAGACGGAAGTTGCTGTCCGCGATCGACGTCGGCGAATGTGGGTCCACCAGGGTGATGCCCAGCGTCTGGCCCACACCGAATGAGCAGAACAAGATGATCAGCGTCAACGGTGTGTTGCGCACGATGTTCACGTAGGCGGTGCCGAGCCAGTTCATTACCGGCGTCGGTGCCAGCCGCATCGCGGCCAGTACCGTGCCCAGGATCAGCGCACCGATCGCGGAGTACACCGTCAGCTGGATCGTGGTCCAGAACGCCGCGAATATCTGATCGCGGTGTGCGTCGAAAATCTCCACGGTCGGTGCGCTGTCTCCGACTCAGCTTCGGTCGACGGCGGGCGGCGCCGGGGTACTGATGCCGGCCGGGCCGAGGTTGCGCTCGAACGCTTCCTTCCAGGCCCCGCTGGATTCCATCTTCTCGATCGCGTCGTTGATCTTCTTGCGTAGTTCGGTGTCGCCCTTCTTCAGGCCGATGCCGTAACGCTCCTCGGAGAACGTGTCACCGACGATCTTGAAGGTGCCCGGGCTCTGCGCGGCGAAGCCGGCCAGGATCACCTCGTCGGTGGTCACCGCGTCGATGATGCCGTTCTTGAGCGCGTCGACGCAGGCCGAATAGGTGTCGAACTGTTGCAGCTGCACCTTCGGGTACTTCGTCTTGATGTTCTGCGCCGGGGTCGAACCCGATACCGAACACAGCTTCTTGTTGTTCTCCAGCGAGGCTGCCCCGGTGATGTCGTTCTCGTCGGCCCGGACCAACAGGCTCTGCCCGGTGAGCAGGTAGGGGCCGGCGAAGTCGACCTTCTCCTTGCGTGCATCGGTGATCGAGTAGGTCCCCACGATGTATTCGACCTGACCGTTCTGGATCAGCGTCTCGCGCTGCGGCGAGGGCGCTTCCTTCCACTCGATCTTGTCCTCGGGGTAGCCGAGTTCCTTGGCCACGTACTTGGCCACATCGACGTCGAAACCGGACATGGTGCCGTCGGGCTTCTTCTGACCGAGCCCCGGCTGGTCGTACTTGGTGCCGATGACGATCTTTCCGGAGTCACCGCCGCCGCCACACGCGGTCGCGGCGAAGGGGAGGGCGATCGCGAGCGCGAGGGTACCGACCAACTTGAACGGCACGAATGGCATGTTCGGGTTCCTTTCGGGACTGCGTCAGTGATGGAGGATCTTGCCGAGAAAATCTCTGGCGCGATCGGATTTCGGATTGTCGAAGAACTCGGCCGGTGGTGCGTCCTCGACGATGGCGCCGTCAGCCATGAACACCACCCGGTCAGATGCCCGGCGGGCGAAACCCATCTCGTGGGTGACCACCACCATCGTCATGCCCTCGCCGGCCAATGAGGTCATCACCGCCAGAACCTCATTGATCATCTCGGGGTCCAGGGCGCTGGTGGGCTCGTCGAACAGCATGACCTTCGGGTTCATGGCAAGTGAGCGCGCGATGGCGACGCGTTGCTGCTGACCACCGGACAGCTGGGCCGGGTACTTGTCGGCCTGGTTGGCCACCCCGACGCGATCGAGCAGGGCCATCGCCTTCTCGCGGGCTTCGGTCTTGGACTTCCGGCGCACCTTCATCGGCGCCAGCGTGACGTTCTGCAGGATCGTCTTGTGTGCGAACAGGTTGAAGGACTGGAACACCATGCCGACATCGGAGCGCAGCTGGGCCAACTTGCGCCCCTCCGCCGGCAGCACCTGGCCGTCGATCGCGATGCTGCCGGAATCGATGGTCTCCAGTCGATTGATCGTGCGGCACAACGTGGACTTACCTGAACCCGACGGGCCGAGCACCACCACGACCTGGCCGCGGCCCACTTCGAGGTTGATGTCGTTCAGTACGTGCAGAGATCCGAAGTGTTTGTTGACTCCCGACAGTGAGATCATCGGCACATCTATAAGTGCTGCATTGTCGACCTGCGGCTGCTCGCCGGGGCTTCCCATGGCAGGTGACCTTACCCAGGGAACGTCCAGCCTGCCCGGATCTCGTCAATCCGCCGCGTTAGCGTTTCGGGAGCCTCCGTACCATTGAGGCCGTGACGACGATGGTGAACCGGGACGCGACGGGCGACGCCGACGAGCGCTCGCGCGAGGAGTCCACGGCACCGGCCTCGCAGCGTGCCGTGCGCACCTATCAGGTCCGCACCTACGGCTGTCAGATGAACGTGCACGACTCCGAGCGGTTGTCGGGCCTGCTCGAGGACGCTGGATACCGACGGGCCGAGGACGGCTCCGACGCCGACATCGTGGTGTTCAACACCTGTGCGGTGCGGGAGAACGCCGACAACAAGCTGTACGGCAACCTCAGCCACCTGGCCCCGCGCAAGCAGGCCGATCCGAACATGCAGATCGCCGTCGGCGGCTGCCTGGCGCAGAAGGACCGCGACTCGGTGCTGCGCCGCGCCCCGTGGGTCGACGTGGTCTTCGGCACCCACAACATCGGGTCCCTGCCCGTGCTCCTGGACCGGGCCCGGCACAACCGCACCGCCCAGGTCGAGATCGTCGAGGCCCTGCAGGAGTTTCCGTCCACCCTGCCCGCGACGCGCGAATCCGCCTACGCGGCATGGGTGTCGATCTCGGTGGGCTGCAACAACACCTGCACGTTCTGCATCGTGCCCTCGCTGCGCGGCAAAGAGGTCGACCGGCGGCCCGGCGACATCCTCGCCGAGGTGCAGACCCTGGCCGACCAGGGCGTGCTCGAAGTCACCCTGTTGGGTCAGAACGTCAACGCCTACGGTGTGTCGTTCGCCGACCCGGAACTGCCGCGCGACCGCAGCGCGTTCGCCAAACTGCTGCGTGCCTGCGGCGACGTGGAGGGGCTGGAGCGGGTTCGGTTCACCTCACCGCACCCGGCCGAGTTCACCGACGACGTGATCGAGGCGATGGCGCAGACCCCCAACGTGTGCCCGACGCTGCACATGCCGCTGCAGTCCGGTTCAGACCGCATTCTCAAGGCGATGCGCCGCTCGTACCGGGCCGAGCGCTACCTGGGCATCATCGACAAGGTCCGGGCCGCGATTCCCGACGCCGCGATCACCACCGACCTCATCGTCGGCTTCCCCGGTGAGACCGAGGCAGATTTCCAGGCCACCCTCGACGTCGTCGAACAGTCGCGATTCGCGACCGCGTTCACGTTCCAGTACTCGATCCGGCCCGGTACCCCGGCGGCCGAGATGCCCGACCAGTTGCCGAAAGCGGTTGTCACCGAACGCTATCAGCGGCTGATCGAGCTGCAGGAGCGAATCTCCCTGCAGGAGAACCAGGCTCAGATCGGCCGGGCGGTGGAACTGTTGGTCGCGACCGGCGAGGGACGTAAGGACGCCGCCACCGCCCGCATGTCGGGCCGGGCCCGCGACGGCAGGCTCGTGCATTTCGCCCCCGGTGACAACGACATTCGGCCCGGCGACATCGTGACCACCACGGTGACCGGCGCCGCGCCGCATCATCTGATCGCCGATGCCCCGTTGGCCACCCATCGGCGCACCCGCGCCGGCGACGCCCACGCGGCCGGCCAGCGCCCCCGTACCGGCGTCGGCCTGGGGTTGCCGCGGATCGGTGCGCCGCAGACCCCACCGTCATCAGAAGGATGTGGCTGTTGAGCAACGAGAGCGACTTCGAGCGGTTCAAGGGCGACCTGGCCGCCGTCGAACGCAAGGTCACCCGGGAGTTCGACTCGGGTCCGCGTGCGATGGTGGTGGCGATCCTGGTGTTCGTGGTGCTGCTGTCGTTCGTGCTGCCGCACACCGGTTCCAGCAAGGGCTTCGACGTTCTGGTCGGTGACGCCACGGCCCTGGCAGACGGCATCTCACTACCGTCGCGGGTGTTCACCTGGCTGGCACTGGTGTTCTCGGTTGGGTTCTCGACCTTGGCGCTGATCACCCGCCGCTGGGCGCTGGCCTGGGTGGCCCTGGCCGGTTCGGCGGTAGCCAGTGCACTCGGGATGCTCGCGGTGTGGTCACGCCAGACCGCGGCGGGTCATCCCGGCCCCGGCATCGGGCTGATCATCGGCTGGCTCGCGGTAATCGTGCTCACGTTCCACTGGGCGCGGGTGGTGTGGTCGCGCACCGCACTGCAGTTGGCGGCCGAGGAGGATCGTCGCCGTCAAGCCGCCGAGCAACAGCAGCACGGCGTGCTCGGCATCCCCGGTGCGGGCACGCCCAAGCCCGACGTCACGAAACCTGACGTCACGAAGGCCGACGGCGCCAAGCCCGGCACCGACGGTGCCAAGCCCGACACCGCCGGCGAGAAGCCGGACCAGACCTAGCTGCGCTTGCCCAGCGCCTCGGCTGCAGCGTCGGCCCACTGGCGCCACTGCTCAGCGCTCGCCCTGGCCTCGGCGGCGTCTTTGGCCCGTCCTGCTGCTTCGGCCTTCTCGGCCTGGCGCTCGAACTGCTCGGCACGTGAGCGGAACTGATCGGCACGAGCCTGGGCCTCGGGATCGACGCCACCGGCCGGGGCGTCGCGGACCTTCTTCTCCACGGCGCGCAGTCGTCGTTCCAGATCGGCGGCGCGTTCGCGGGGGACCTTGCCGATCGCGTCCCACTTGTCGCCGATCGTCCGCAATGCCGCGCGGGCCGCGTCCAGATCGGTCGTGTCGATCTTCTCGGCCTCGGCCAGCAGCGCTTCTTTGGCGGTGGCATTGGCCTTGAACTCGGCGTCACGTTCGGCGTTCGCGGCGTTGCGGGCCCCGAAGAAGGTGTCCTGGGCGGCCTTGAACCGGTGCCACAGTGCGTCGTCAACGTCCTTGGCGGCGCGTCCCGCGGTCTTCCACTGCGTCAGCAGGTCCCGGAAGGCGGCCGCGGTGGCACCCCAATCGGTCGACCCGGACAGTTGCTCGGCCTGGTCGCAGAGCCCCTCTTTGAGCTGTCGGGCGCCGACGCGGCCGCGGTCGAGTTCGGCGAAGTGCGAGCCGCGACGGCGGTTGAAGGTCTCCCGGGCGGTGGAGTAGCGCTTCCACAGGGCGTCGTCGAGCTTGCGATCCAGCCCTGTGATGGTGCGCCACTCGTCGAGAATCTCGCGCAGGCGGTCACCGGCGGACTTCCACTGCGTGGAGTTCGCAGCCAGCTCCTCGGCTTCGACGGCCAGTGCTTCCTTGCGTGCGGTCTGGGCGGCACGGTGCTCGTCGCGCTGGGCCCGCTCGGTCTTGGCGGCCTCATCGGCGTGTTCCAGGATTGCCGTCAGACGAGCGCCCAACGCGTCGATGTCGCCGAGAACTGCTGCGGTGGGCAGACCTTCGGCCAGGGCGGCGGCCGCCGATTTGATCTTGCGGGCATCGCCGGTGCCTGAGGAGAGCCGATGTTCCAGCAGGGCCACCTCGGTGTGCAGATCATCGAAGCGCCGGCCGAAGTGGGCGAACGCCGACTCGGTGTCGCCGGCCTGCCACGAGCCGATGACGCGCTCACCGGATCCGCTGATCAACCACACCGTGCCGTCGTCGTCCACCCGGCCGAACCGGTGTGGGTCGCCGGTCGGTGCCACCGCGACCACGGGAGCAACCCGGCTGGGCCCAGGAACGGGGCGGGGTGGGCCTGGCCTTGGGATAGGCGAGGGCGTGGGCTTCGGCGTGGGCCCGGAGGTGGTCGGGGGGGTGGCTCCGCCTGGCTCACTGGTTGTCATATCCGCTCCTCGTACTCCGCGCGGTTCACCCGCGCATCTGCCGCGCGACGCGGCGCCTGATGCTGTTGCTTGTCCGCTATTCAAGCAGGTCGTGCTGTGCCGTGCCCACGGCTTTCGGCGCAATGCCCTGACAAACTCCGTCGGGCGGTGACGGATCGACCGCATCCGGCGGTGTCGAAGGCGCCGATCACCAGCACTCCTCGCAGCGCAGCACGGGCCGCGCATTAGTTTGGTGACGTGCTCAGCGCCATCGCGATCGTCCCCGCCACGCCGGTTCTCGTACCCGAACTCGTGGGTGTGGCGGCGGCCGAGGTGGCCGGGTTGCGCGATGCGGTGATCGCCGCGGCGGGTTCGCTACCAGCGCGTTGGCTGGCCGTCGGCGTCGGCCCCCGCGACGAGGTGTACGGACCCGACTGTGCCGGGACCTTCGCCGGCTACGGCGTCGACGTCCCGGTGGCGCTCGGCCCGGGCCCGGTGGGCGCGCCGGCCGAACTACCGCTGTGTGTGCTGGTGGCCGGGTGGATCCGTGGCCAGGCCGCACCCGATACCGACATCGAGGTGCACGCCTACGCTGCGTCCCACCCGGTAGGTGAAGCGCTGGCGCACGGCCGTGCGCTGCGCGGCCAGATCGACGAATCCACGGATCCCATCGGCGTCCTCATCGTCGCCGACGGGCTGCACACCCTCACTCCGGCGGCTCCCGGTGGTTACCTGCCGGATTCTCCTGCCACCCAGCAGGACCTCGACGACGCCCTGGCCACCGGTGACCTCGCGGCGCTGGCCGAGCTGCCCGAACCGGTACTCGGCAGGGTCGCCTACCAGGTGTTGGCCGGCCTGACCGGATCCGCTCCCGGCTCGGCACGTGAGCTGTACCGCGGTGCGCCCTACGGGGTCGGCTACTTCGTCGGCGAATGGCTGCCATGACGCGACCGATCGCGATCATCGGGCCCACCGGCACCGGGAAATCGGCGCTGGCATTGGCGGTTGCCGAGGGACTGGGCGGCGAAATCGTGAATGCCGACGCGATGCAGTTCTACCGCGGCATGGACATCGGCACGGCCAAGCTGCCCGTGGCCGGGCGCCACGGCATCCCGCACCACCAGCTCGATGTGCTCGAGGTCACCGAGACCGCCACGGTGGCGCGCTACCAGCGCGACGCCGCGGCCGATGTCGAGGCCATCGCGGCCCGCGGCGCCGTCCCGGTGATCGTCGGCGGCTCGATGCTCTACATCCAGTCGCTGCTCGACGAATGGACGTTTCCGGCGACCGATCCAGCGGTGCGGGCCCGGTGGGAAGGCCGGCTGGCCGAGGTGGGAGTGGCCGCCCTGCATGCCGAGCTGACCCGGGTGGACCCCGCCGCAGGAGCGTCGATCCTGCCCACCGACGGCCGGCGGATCGTGCGGGCCCTGGAGGTCGTGGAGCTCACCGGCCAACCGTTCGCCGCCTCGGCGCCGAGCATCGGCACGCCGCGCTGGGACACCGCGATCATCGGATTGGATTGGGAGACATCTGTTCTCGATGCGCGCCTGGAACAACGCACCGACCTGATGTTCGCCGACGGCCTGGTGGACGAGGTGCGGACACTGATCGGCCGGGGACTGCGTGACGGGGTCACCGCTGCGCGGGCGCTCGGTTACGCGCAGGTGCTGGCCGACCTCGACGCCGGGGGAGACGGCGCCGCCGCCCTGGAGCCCACTTTCATCGGCACCCGCCGCTACGTGCGCCGGCAGCGCTCCTGGTTCCGGCGCGACCATCGGGTGGTGTGGCTGGACGGGGCCGCCGACGGACTGGTGCACGACGCGCTGCGGGCGTGGCGGCACGTATCCTGATCAGGTGATCTTCGCCAAAGGGCACGGCACCCAGAACGATTTCGTGGTGCTGCCCGACCTCGACGCCGCGCTGTCGCTGACCCCGGCCGCCGTGGCCGCGCTGTGCGACCGCCGCCGCGGCCTGGGCGCCGACGGCGTGCTGCGGGTGACGACTGCCGGGGCCGCGCAGGCCGCCGGCGTCTTCGAGCGACTGCCCGACGGGGTTGCGGCCTCCGACTGGTACATGGACTACCGCAACGCCGACGGCTCGATCGCGCAGATGTGCGGCAACGGGGTGAGGGTGTTCGCGCACTACCTGCGCGCCTCCGGCCTGGAATCCGCCGACGAGTTCGTGGTGGGCTCGCTGGCCGGCCCACGCCCCGTGGTGCTGCACAGCGTCGACGCCACCACTGCGGACGTGACCGTCGAGATGGGCAAGGCCAACCGGTTCGGCACGGGAACCGCGGTGGTCGGTGGCCGCCGCGTCAGCGGTGTGGCCGTCGACGTGGGCAATCCGCATCTGGCGTGTGTCGGGCTGACCGAGGGGGAGTTGGCGGCGCTCGACGTCGCGGCGCCGGTGTCCTTCGACGAGCAGCTGTTCCCCGAGGGGGTCAACGTCGAGGTCCTCACCGTCCCGGTCGATGGTGCGGTGTCGATGCGCGTGCACGAGCGTGGTGTCGGCGAGACCCGTTCCTGCGGCACCGGCACCGTCGCGGCCACCCTGGCGGCACTGGCCCATCAGGGTGCCGACACGGGGGCGTTGCGGGTGCGCATCCCGGGAGGGGAGGTCACCGTGACGATCACCGAGTCCACCAGCTACCTGCGTGGACCGTCTGTGTTGGTGGCCCGAGGTGACCTGTCCGAGCAGTGGTGGAACGCTGAGCACAAGTAATTGGAGTGCGGGCGGCCCGATCCACGTGACAACCTGTAAGTACATATGACTCATCCAGAACATCCCGTCACCCCCAGCACAGGCGAGCTGGCCCTCGAAGACCGCGCATCGCTGCGCCGCGTCGCCGGGCTGTCCACCGAACTCGCCGACGTCACCGAGGTCGAATACCGGCAGCTGAGGCTGGAGCGCGTGGTCCTGGTCGGCGTGTGGACCGAGGGCAGCGCCGCCGACGCCGATGCCAGCCTGACCGAGTTGGCGGCGCTGGCCGAGACCGCGGGCTCGGAAGTGCTCGAGGGGCTGATCCAGCGCCGGGACAAGCCCGATCCATCGACCTACATCGGCTCGGGCAAGGCCATGGAACTGCGCGAGGTGGTACTCGCAACCGGAGCAGACACCGTCATCTGCGACGGTGAACTCTCACCCGCGCAGCTCAACTCGCTGGAGAAAGTGGTCAAGGTCAAGGTCATCGACCGCACCGCGTTGATCCTCGACATCTTCGCCCAGCACGCGACCAGCCGGGAGGGCAAGGCGCAGGTGTCGCTGGCCCAGATGGAGTACATGCTGCCCAGGCTGCGCGGCTGGGGTGAATCGATGTCGCGCCAGGCCGGCGGCCGCGCCGGCGGGGCCGGCGGTGGCGTGGGAACCCGCGGGCCCGGCGAGACCAAGATCGAAACCGACCGCCGCCGCATCCGTGAGCGGATGGCCAAGCTGCGCCGCGAGATTCGCGACATGAAGAAGATCCGCGACACCCAGCGCAGCCGGCGGCTGTCCTCGGAGGCCGCGTCGGTGGCGATCGTGGGCTACACCAACGCCGGTAAGTCCAGCCTGCTCAACGCCCTGACCGGGGCCGGCGTGCTGGTGGAGAACGCCCTGTTCGCGACGCTCGAACCCACCACGCGCCGTGGAGAATTCGACGACGGGCGGCCATTCGTGCTGACCGACACCGTCGGCTTCGTCCGGCACCTGCCCACCCAGCTGGTCGAGGCATTCCGGTCCACCCTCGAAGAGGTGGTCGACGCCGACCTGCTGGTGCACGTGGTGGACGGCGCAGACGACCATCCGCTGGCGCAGATCAACGCAGTCCGCCAGGTGGTCAACGATGTGGTCGCCGAATACGACATCGCTCCACCGCCGGAGTTGTTGGTGGTCAACAAGATCGATGCGGCCACCGACCTCGGGCTGGCGACGCTGCGGCGCGCACTGCCCGACGCGGTATTCGTCTCGGCGCACACCGGTGAGGGGTTGGACCGGCTGCGGGCCCGGATGGCGGAGATGATCCCCCCGACCGACGCGACGGTGGACGTGACGATCCCCTACGACCGTGGGGACCTGGTGGCGCGGGTGCATGCCGACGGTCGGGTGGATGCCACCGAACACACCGCCGACGGCACCCGCATCAAGGCGCGGGTACCGATGGCGCTGGCGGCGAGCCTGAGCGAGTTCGCCACTTTCTGAGCGCTTCTCAGAGCGGGCGTCAGGCCGCCGCAGGCTTCTTCTCGGTGGCGCCGGCCGGCTTGGCCTTGTCTTTGCCTGTGTCCTGGCCGCCCAGTGCCTTACGTACGGTGCTGCGGATCGACTTCGCCAGATCACGCGCCGGCCGGACGTCGCCGGCGCGCAGCTTCGGCCGTTTGGTCTCGGTGGTCGGCGTGCCTTCGGAGTCGGTGGTCGCCTTGGTCAACGGGTTCGCCTTGAGCACATTGAGTTCAGGCAAGTCGGGAAGCTTGGGCGACTCGGGTGCGATGGCGGTGGTGTGCGAAACCTTCACGTTGTCTTGCGCGTTGGCGGTATCCGCGGATTCGGTCGGGTCGGACCAGCCCGGCAACGGGTCGAGGCCAGGGTTGCGTGCTGCCTGGATTCCCTCTGGGATGTCGTTGATGAGGTCGGTGACGAGCTTCACCGGGTTGACCCTCGGCACCAGTTGGAACGGCGTCGGGCTGCCGTAATCGCCACGGTCATAGCCGGTTTCGATCAACGTCTGCATCATCGGTGAGACCAGATCGACGAGTGGTATCACCACGGCGGATGTTCCGGTCGCCGCGCCGAGGTCGATCAGCGGCTGCATGATCGGCAGGTACTTCGCCGGCAGGGTGATGTAGCGGGTGTCGCCGTGTACCTGGCAGTGAGTGGCCTCCGAGCAATTCGCTTGGGCATTCGCGACCGCGGCCTGCACTTGCTCGGGCGTGTATCCGTAAGGCGTCGCGCCGGCCTCGTCACTGCCCTTGGGGGCCAGGTAGGTGCCGTGCACGTATTCGAACCCGGCGAGCGCGTTGGCCAGGGACAACGGGTTGAGCACCCAGGACGGTGCGTCGGCGACGCCGTCGTACTGCAGCGCGATGTCATCGGTGTTGATCACCCCGTCGGGCGCGGTGTCGGTGGGCGTCGGATTGCCGAACGTCGCGTCCAGGATGGGCACGGTGCCGAGTGCTGCAAGCCGCTCGAACAAGCCGCCGTTGGGCCGGTTCGGGTTGCCGATCAGCACGAATGAGACGTTGGTGGGCAACGTCGGGTCGCCTGCGTTGTTGAGATATGCGAGATTGCGCTTGTAGATGCCGGCGACGGTGGCGCCCTGCGAATAGCCGAAGATCACGACCTCGTGGTCCGGGTTGTAGTTCTGCTCTTGGCCGGGAGCCGGTGGGGTCAGCTGTGCACCGTAGGCGGTGGCCAGACTTGAGAGACCGCTCTGCACCGAGACGTTCCACTTGGCGCCCTCCAGTCCGCCCCACCCGGCGAACGGGAACGGCCAGAACTGGGCGATGTAGGGAACACCGACGCACGTCACGTCGGTGCAGGTGCTGCCCGGCGCCACGTAGTACTGGACCGCGTGATCCTCGTAGTTCTGCGACAACGCCGGATTCGGTGTGCCGGTACCCGGAACCACCAGCACCGTGGCGCTGAGCACGACGTCGGCGGTGAAGGTCGTGGTGACCGCTATCGCGGCGGAACCGGACAGGGCCACGGCGCCGACCAGCAGCGACCTGGCAGCAGAACGGGGTGAGAATCGCATCGGCCCGGATCTCCTTCTGCTGACGCCGCGGTCAGCGCTGAAGGGATCCTTGCACCGGCACGCAACTGCTACCGGGAAAACGGCCGAAGTGGTGGCCGCCCAACGGTTTCAGCGTTCCCGGATCACCGGAGGCTCGTGAGCCCGCACCGGGGGCAGCGGGCGAGCGAACTTCTCGACCTGCACCAGGACGTGAGCGCCGGTGCATCCCCGCGCCAGCGACGAGGTGCCCACGTCTTCGGTGAGCACGTTGGGATTGCCGTGCACGCACATCGAACCGGGGTCGGCCGGATCGGCCGGATCGAACCAGGCCCCGGTCGACAGTTGCACCACCGCCGGGCGCAGTCGGTCATCGATCACCACGCCGGCCAGGCACGCCCCACGGTCGTTGAACACCCGTACCACGTCGCCATCGACGAGACCGCGTACCGCCGCGTCAGCTGGGTGGATCCGGATCGGTTCGCGCCCTTGGACTTTCGATGCCTGGCTGGCGGCACCACCGTCGAGTTGGCTGTGCAGACGGGTCGCGGGCTGATTGGCCAGCAGGTGCAACGGATACGCCCGGGCTCGCTGCCCGCCGAGCCACTCCGTCGGCTCGTACCAGCGGGGGTGGCCGGCGCAGTCGTCGTAGCCGAACCCGTCGATGTCGGCGGAGAAGATCTCGATGCGGCCGCTCGGGGTGGCCAGCCGCCGCCCGACCGGGTCGGCCCGGAAATCGGCGAGCAGTGTCAGCCCTGGCTCGGTGGGCAACCGCAAGCTGCCCGCGGCCCAGAACTCGTCGAATCCGGGAACCTCGAAATCCAGCCCGGCAGACCACTTTTCATACATGTGGACCAGCCACTGCCGCGCCGTTCGACCCTCGGTGAACCGCTCGCCGAAGCCGAGCCGATCCGACAGCGCCGAGAACGTGGTGTAGTCATCGCGGGAGTCGGCATACGGCTGCGCCAGTGCGGGCATGGCTACGAGCAGCGGGTCATTACGTGATCCCGAGTAGTCCTCACGTTCATAGGCGGTGGTCGAGGGCACCACGATGTCGGCATGCTTGGCCATCGCCGTCCAGTACGGATCGTGCACCACGATGGTGTCCACGCGGGACAGGGCGCGGCGCAATCTCGGAATGTTCTGGTGGTGGTGGAACGGATTGCCGCCGGCCCAGTACACACACTTGATGTCGGGGTAGGTCAGCGCCAGGCCGTTGTAATCGAACGGCTGACCCGGGTGCAGCAGCATGTCGGTGACCGCGGCGACCGGGATGAACGTCTGCACCGGGTTGGGCCCCTGCGGCAGGGCGGGTAGGCCGCAGCGCAGCGGCGGCAGCCCCGGCTCGTTCATCGACCCGTAGCCGTGTCCGAAACCTCCGCCGGGGATCCCGATCTGGCCGAGCATCGCGGCCAGGGTCAGGCCCATCCACGGAGCCTGCTCGCCATGCCGGACCCGCTGCAGCGACCAACTGACGGTGACCAGGGTGCGCGAGGCGGCCATCCGCCGGGCCAGTGCGGTCAGTTCCTCGGCCGGCAGGCCGCTGAGCCGTGAGGCCCACTGCGGGCTCTTCGCGACGCCGTCGTCGCGGCCCAGTAGGTACCGCTCGAACCGCGGATACCCGGTGCAGTGCGTGTCCAGGAAGTCGAGATCGGCCAGTCCCTCGGTGGCCAGGACGTAGGCCAGCGCGAGCATCACCGCCACGTCGGTGCCGGGGACCGGGGCCAGCCAATGACAGTCGCCGTCGATATCGTCGCGCAGCGGGCTCAACGACACGATCTGTGCGCCCCGGTCACGCAACCGGCGCAGCGCATCGCGGGCCGGATGTGCCGTGGTGCCACCGTGATTGATGCCGGTGTTCTTCAGCGCGACACCGCCGAAGCAGACCAGCAGGTCGGTGTGTTCGGCGATGACATCCCAGTCGGTGGAGCGTTTGAACAGGTCGTCGTGGGTTCCGACCACCCGGGGCATGATCACCGCGGTCGCGCCCAGGCTGTAGGAATGGCGGGAAAAGGTATAGCCGCCAAGCATTTTCAGAAAGCGGTGCACCTGACTCTGGGCGTGGTGGAAGCGTCCGGCGCTGGCCCAGCCGTACGAGCCGCCGTAGATCGCCTCGTTGCCGTAGGTGTCGACGACCCGCCGCAGCTCGTCGGCCAGCAATTCGGTGAGGTCGTCCCAGGACACCGCGACGTACTCGTCGGCACCCCGCTCGCTGCTGGGGCCGGGGCCGTCCCTCAGCCAGCCGCGCCGGACCGCGGGCCCGACGATGCGGGAGCGGTGCCGGATCGAGCCCGGGAGGTTGCCGAGCAACGGCGAAGGGTCGGCGTCGCCGGCCTGCGGTGTGACGGCGGTGATATCGCCGTCGGCGAGGTCGGCGGTGAAGGCGCCCCAGTGCGCGAGGCTCGCGGGGGACTGGGGCATGGCCCGAGTTTACGGGCGGTATCGGCCCTCCCCGGAGCTGACCAACCACCCGGTTGGTATAGGTTGGCCCCCAAATCCGTAACCAGTACCGGAGGTCACACCATGGGCAGTGTTGTGAAGTACGACCGCACGTTGTTCGAGCGGGAGCACGAGCTGTTCCGCGAGTCGTACCGGGCGTTTCTGGACAAGCACGTCGCGCCGTTTCACGACCAGTGGGAAAAAGACAAGATCGTCGACCGCGGCGTCTGGCTCGAGGCGGGTAAGCAGGGCTTTCTCGGCACGGCGGTGCCCGAGGAGTACGGCGGCGGCGGCAACGACGATTTCCGGTACAACACGATCGTCTGCGAGGAGACCGTCGCCGGCCGCTACAGCGGCATCGGCTTCAGCCTGCACAACGACGTCGTCGCGCCATATCTGCTCCGGCTGGCCACCGAGGAGCAGAAGCAGCGCTGGCTGCCCAAGTTCTGCACGGGTGAATTGATCACGGCGATCGCAATGACCGAACCCGGTACCGGCAGCGACCTGCAGGGCATCAAGACCCGCGCGGTCCGCGACGGCGACCACTACGTACTCAACGGGTCGAAGACCTTCATCACCAACGGCATCAACTCCGACCTCGTGATCGTCGTCGCCCAGACCGACCCCGAGAAGGGGGCCCTGGGCTTCTCCCTGCTGGTGGTGGAGCGCGGAATGGAGGGCTTCGAGCGGGGGCGGCACCTGGACAAGATCGGTCTGGAGGCCCAGGACACCGCCGAGTTGTCGTTCACCGATGTCAAGGTGCCGGTCGAGAATCTCCTCGGCGAGGAAGGGCAGGGTTTCGTCTATCTGATGCAGAACCTGCCGCAGGAACGCATCTCGATCGCCATCATGGCCGCGGCGGCGATGGAAGCGGTGTTGGAGCAGACGGTGCAGTACACCAAGGAGCGCAAGGCGTTCGGCAAGCCCATCGGCAGCTTCCAGAACAGCCGGTTCCTGCTGGCCGAACTGGCGACCGAGGCCACCGTGGTGCGGATGATGGTCGACGAGTTCATCCGGTTGCACCTCGACGAGAAGCTCACCGTGGAGCAGGCCGCGATGGCCAAGTGGTACTCCACCGAGAAGCAGGTCGACCTCATCGACCGCTGCCTGCAGCTGCACGGCGGCTACGGCTACATGCGGGAGTACCCGGTCGCACGGGCCTACCTGGACGCGCGGGTGCAGACCATTTACGGCGGCACCACCGAGATCATGAAGGAGATCATCGGACGCAGTTTGGGCGTCTGATGAGTCCGAACTACCCCGCCTGACGACCCGAGAAGCCCATATCTGGGTCGTCAGACCCAGATATTGCGGCTTTTTTGGGCATGATCGGCCACGTTCCTTGGTTATCCTCACCTGCTGAAGCAAAGTTGTCGGGGCGGGACATTTCTGAGGAAACTTTGCCGAACGAGCGGGGAGAGCGCATGACTAGGCCTGGAGCGAGGCTGAACGCGGCCGTGTGGCGGTTGGCGGTCGGCCTGCTCGCACTCGTGGTCGCTGCTTTGATGGGGCCGGCGGTGGCGTCGGCCACCCCGGAGTCGGATGCCGACGCGGCGGTCTCCGCCGCCTGGGAGGCGAACGGCGGCGACGGCGGGCCGCTGGGACCGCGCCAAGGCGGCGTCTACGCGGTGGGTTCGGGCTTCGCGCAGAACTTCGCCGGGGGCAAGATGTTCTTCACCCCGGCGACCGGCGCGCATTTCATGCAGGGCGCGATTCTGGAGAAGTACGAGTCGCTGGGCGGCGCAGCCGACGGCGATCTGGGATTCCCCACCATCGACGAGGGCGCCGGGCGTGCCCCGGACAGCCGCAACTCGACGTTGAGCGCGCCGGACAACCCCGTCATCTTCTGGACTCCGGCCACGGGTGCCCGGGTGGTCCGGGGCGCCATCAACGCCGCGTGGGACAAGCTCGGCGGCTCGGCCGGAGTGCTGGGCGTTCCCGCCGACGACGAGACGTTCGACGGCGATGTGAGCTCCCAGAAGTTCACCGGCGGTGAGATCTCCTGGAACCGCAAGACGAAGACGTTCACCACCGTGCCGCCGGAACTGGCCGATCAGCTCGCCGGTCTGGACGTACCGTCGGATCCCGCCGCCGCGATCGCCGCGGCCCGTCGGGCGGCAGGCGGGCCGATGGGCCCGCTGGGAGCCAAGGACGGCGATCAGTACCCGATCGGTGACGGCGGCGTCGGCCAGAACTACGCGGGCGGCAAGATCTTCTACACCCCGGCCACCGGGGCCAATGCCATCACGGGTCAACTGCTGGAGAAGTACGAGAGCGTCGGCGGCCCCGAAGGCGATCTGGGCTTCCCGACCGCCAGCGAGTCCGAGGGCGGGCTGGGCCCGAACAGCCGGATCAGCACCTTCGCCGCGGCCGACAACCCCGTCATCTTCTGGACCCCCGACTACGGCGCGGTGATCGTCCGGGGCGCGATGAAGGCGGCCTGGGACAAGCTGGGCGGGGCGAAGGGCGCACTGGGCGCCCCGATGGCCGACCAGACCGAAGACGGCACCGTCGTCAGCCAGCGGTTCAGCGGGGGAGCGATCTCCTGGGACCGCGATGCCAACAAGTTCACCACCGAGCCCTCGAAACTCGCCTCCGAGTTGAGTGGCCTGCAGGTTCCGGGTGTCGGGCAGCCTCATGCCGGTGGTCCGCAGCCGTCGGGCGCGGATGCGAAGAAGCCGTTCAGCTGGCATTGGAGCTGGTGGTGGCTGATCGCGGTGGTTCCGGTGCTGCTGCTCGCGGGTCTGATCGTGGGGGCGGCACTGTGGCACCGTCGCCGTGCCGGTGGCGATGACGACTTCGACCACGATCCGTTCGACGATGACTACGACGGTGCCGGCGAACCGCAGTATGACGACGGCCGCTACGACGAAGCGCACTACGAATCGCGGGGATACGACCACGACGAGTTCGCCGACGACCGGGGCGCCGATGCGGCGAGCGGGTACCGGCCGAGCACTGCCTACGGTGCCGGTGAAGCCTCGACGGCGCGTTTCGCCGGGCCGGGTGAGGATTCGGCGAGCGGTGTGGCGTCCCCGTTCGACGGCCCGACCGATATCGCGATCCCGGTCAGCCAGTGGGCCGCTCCCCACGGATCGGCCAGTGGCTACGGATCACCGGGCGAGGACGACGAGCCGCCGGAGGATTCCTCACGGCTGGCCGGCCCGGAGGCGGGACAGGGCTTCGACGACTACGACGACGGCTACCAGGACGATGACGACTTCGAAGAGGATGACTTCGACGACGATTTCGAAGAGGACGAGGACCTCGACACCCCCATCGATGCGGACTTCGAGGAAGTCGCCGAGGGTGACGCCGACGACGAGATCGAAGCCGAACTCGCAGACGACGACATGGTGGATACAGGGGCATTCGCAGGTCCGGCCGGCGGCGCACGCGAGGCGCAAGGTTTCGCGGCGTTGAGCGGCCTGGCCGTGCCGAGCGATCAGGACAATGTCGACACGGCGCCGACCCGTGTCATCACCGAGTCCGAGGCATACAGCAGCGAGGCCCACAGCGGGCGACATGCGGCCATCGAACTCGACGAGATCCCCAGTGCCACGGCCATCCACCTACCGCTGGAGGACGCGCGCCGCGCGCCGGAGGGCTACCCCATCAAGGCCGACACGAAGTCCGGCCGTTACTGGGCGCCCGACAGCAGTGAATATGACGACGCGGTGGCCGAAATCTGGTTCGCCAGTGAGGAATTCGCTCGCACCAACGGATTCGTGCGGACGGACTGAATCGAACGGACCCGGCCATCCTTCGGATTCGGCCGGGTCCGATCTCGGTCGGTCAGATCTTGCGGATCACGGTGACGACCTTGCCGAGCACCGCTGCGTCGTTACCCGGGATCGGGTCGTACGCCGGATTGTGGGGCATCAGCCAGACCTGACCGCGGGTCCGCTTGAACGTCTTGACGGTGGCCTCGCCGTCGATCATGGCCGCCACGATCTCCCCGTTGTCGGCCACGCTCTGTTGGCGCACCACCACCCAGTCGCCGTCGCAGATGGCGGCGTCGACCATCGAGTCCCCGACGACCTTGAGCAGGAACAGCGAGCCCTCGCCGACCAGTTCGCGGGGTAGCGGGAAGACATCCTCGACGGCCTGCTCGGCCAGGATGGGACCGCCTGCGGCAATACGCCCAAGCACCGGGACGAACGTCGGCTCGGGAAGCGCGTCGGAGCCGGCCACGTCGGTGGACACCACCGCGGCTGCCGGATCGTCGGCGCCACGCACGTCGACCGCGCGCGGCCGGTTGGGGTCGCGTCGTAGGTAACCCTTGCGTTCCAGGGTGCGCAACTGATGGGCGACCGACGACGTCGAGGTCAGGCCGACCGCGTCGCCGATCTCACGGATGCTGGGCGGGTAGCCGCGACTGGTGACCGACGCCCGGATCACGTCGAGAATTGTCCGTTGCCGGTCGGTGAGGCCGCCCTCGGCCCGGCGTGGGCCCGCGCCGTCCGATCCGGCCGGGCGGTCGGTGCTGCCATCCCTGCTGCGGTCGTCGCTCATGGGGCCGAATGTAGTCGCTGGTCGAGCATTAATCAAACATGTGTTCGACGTGTGTCGCGGGCGTGTCCGCAGGTGGGATGCGCGAGGGCCGTCGCGTGGGCGGTGTGCGGGATTTGTGGCCCGAACTTGTCGGTACCCCGTTCTATCGTTTGGCAACAGTTCGATCACATGTTCTATCCATCGAACACTTGAGCGACTATGTTCGAACACAAGAGCGAATACGTCCCACCGAAAGGCAGTCAGATGGCGATCATCGATATCCCCGCCGATAGCCGTTCCCGCGCTGTTCGGGCCACTCCGCAGTCGCAGTCGCCCCGCGCCCAGTTCGGCGCGGGCGCACCCCGGCCGGTGCGCCGGGTCCAGCGGCCGGCGCCGTCCCGTCCCGCCGGCGGTGCGGTCCGGTACCGCGGAACCGGAGTGCTGATGTCGCGGGCATCTCATCGCAGCCGGCCCATCACGCCGCTGACCACGGTCCTGTTGGCGCTGGTCGCCGCCGGCATCACGGTGTGGCTGGGGTTGGTGGCCCAACTCGGCGGGGTCATGGGGTCCGAGACGCCGACGCCGACCGAACTGGCGGTGGTCCAGGTGAAGTCGGGGGAGACGCTGCAGCAGGTGGCCCGGCGGGTCGCCCCGGATGCCCCGGTGTCCCGGGTCGTCGAGCAGATCCGTGACCTCAACCAGCTCGACTCCGTGGCAGTCGACGCAGGGCAGACGCTGCTCGCCCCGGTTGGCTGAGCAGTGCGATGACCGTTGAATCGTCGTGGCTGCCAGCCACACTGGCCGGCGTCGGCGTGAGCCGCTACACCCCACTGGACCCGGCGGTGAGTCTCCCGTTGGCATCGCGGGTACGCTCAAGGGCGCTCGAGCTAGTTGTCCGGCGGCATGACGAAGGAGCGGTAATGCATTGTCCGTTCTGCCGTCACCCTGATTCGCGTGTGGTCGATTCGCGCGAGACCGATGAAGGGCAGGCCATCCGGCGCCGTCGGTCCTGCCCCGAGTGTGGACGTCGATTCACCACAGTGGAGACAGCTGTGCTGGCCGTGGTGAAGCGCAGCGGGGTGACCGAGCCGTTCAGCCGCGAGAAGGTCGTCCGCGGGGTACGCCGGTCCTGCCAGGGCAGGCAGGTCGATGACGACGCCCTCAACGTATTGGCGCAGAAGGTCGAGGACGCCGTCCGCGGACTCGGCACGCCGGAGATCCCCAGCCACGAGGTCGGTTTGGCGATCCTGGGACCGTTGCGCGAACTGGACGAGGTCGCCTACTTGAGGTTCGCCTCGGTGTATCGGTCGTTTTCGTCAGCCGAGGACTTCGAGCGCGAGATCGAGGCGCTGCGGGCCCACCGCGCCGAGGCGTAGTTCGATCCAGGTTCAGTCCAGTCGGGTGGTGCCATCGCTGACGACGCGGCCGGCCAGGCGAACCCAGCCCTCCGGACTCCAGCGGGTCTCGATCACCGAGCCCTTGCCCTGGATGATCGTCAGATCCCGGCTGAGATAGTCGGTCATGCGTACCGCCGCCGCCCCGGTGGCCTCATCCTCCGGAATGCCCAGGTGCGGCGCGAACGACCTGGAGCGCAAGGTTCCGTTCGCCTCGTCGATCCAGGCCCACAGATAGTTCTCCTCGGCATCGTCGAAGTCGTCGGGGTCGGCGGAGAGCAACTCATCGACAGAGGCCAAGTCATAGATGGCGAACTCCGGAGCCCATTCCGAGCGCGCATTGACGACGGCGCGATCTCCGTCGTACTCGACCTGGAGGATCCCCGCGGGCACTCGCAGGGTGTGGACCGGCAACCCGGTCTCACGCAGCCACCACGACGCGCCGACCGTCGGGTGCCCGGCGAACGGGAGTTCGGTGGCCGGGGTGAAGATGTGGGCGCTGGCCGAGTTACCGCCTGGCTGTGGCAGATCGATGAATATGGTTTCGCTGTAACCCAATTCGGTGGCGATCCGCTGCCGGTCCCCGGGGGCGACGGTGCTGTTGTCGACCACCCCGAGCGGATTGCCGTACTTGCCTTCGGAGTCGGTGAACACTCGTAACACGGTGACGTCGATGGCCATAGATCGATGCTACGTCGCAGCTCACGCTCCCCGGGCGGACCGCCCGGGGCCGATGTGGGTGAGAAGGGTCAGGTGGCGCTGCGCTCGTCGGCGTCCATCGCGTCGAGCACCGCGATCTGGGTGTCGAACGGCCCGGTCATCGCCGATTCGGTCCGCCCGCTGCGCAGCAGGCTGCGGAGCCGGTCCTGGTCGTAGACCGACGGTTCGGTCGTGTCGATGAAGCGTTCGACCACCTCGACGAAGCGGTCGGGATCGTCGTGGAACGGAAAATGCCCGGATCCGGAGAAAATCTCCAACCGGGAACCGGGCATTGCGGCGTGGGCCATCCGGGCGTGGCTGACGGGGATCACCGAGTCGCAGTCGCCCCAGATCAGTTGCACGGGAACGGATTCGGTCAAGTAACAGCGGTCCAGCATGGTGACGACCTGGCCACGCCAGTCCACGACGGCGCGCAGGGTCCGGGCGAACGCCGCCGATGCCGTTGGCTCCGGCAGGTCGGCCAGGATGCGCACCATGTCCGGGATGTCATGCCCGAGGCCGGTTGAGCCCAACACCGCGCCCGCGGCCCGGCCGGCCAGCTGCAATGCCGGCAGCACCAGCGGCAGCCGCAGCAGTGCCAGCGCCTCACTGCCCATCGGCAGGGAGGCAACCCGCAACGCCACGTTGACGTCCTTGGTGACCCCACCGGCGCCGACCAGGATGAGACGGTCGACCAATTGAGGGAACTGATAGGCGAATTGCATCGCCACGCCGCCGCCCAGAGAATGCCCGACCACGGTCACCCGGTCGATGTCGAGCACGCTCAGCAGGTCGCGCATGCCGTTGGCGTACGCCGCCACCGAATAGTCCGCGCGCGGCTTGTCGGAGCTGCCGTGACCGAGAAGATCCGGGGCGATCACGGTGAACCGCTGCGCCAGCGCCGATTGCACGGTGTGCCACGTCGTGGAGTTGTCACCGATGCCGTGGATCAGCAGGATCGCCGGTCCGGATCCGGCCACCCGGAAGGCGCGCCGGTATCCGTGGATGGTGCGGTACTCGAGCGTCGGGGCGAGCTCGCGCACGGACCGCAGATGGGGTTTGCGCTCAGTCATGCTGGTCAACCTCGCTCTCGGCCCGCCACCGGGCTGCTATGAGTGGTTGTCGCCGTTCGGGAATCCGTCGCCGAAGCCATCCCGTCCGTCTTTGTACTTGTCGTCTTTGTACTTGTCACCGGTCTGCTGGGCGAGGAACCGTTCGAACTCGGCTCCCAACTCGTCACCGCTGGGCAGTTCCTCGTCACGCGCCAGCAGGGACCGATTTTCCTGTGCGGCAACGAAAGCATCGTACTGGCGCTCCAACCCGGTCACCACTTGGGCGACCTCGGTGCTGGCCTCTACCTGCTCGTTGATCTTGCTGTACACCTCGGCACCGGCTTCGGACAGTTTCTCCAACGGCAGTTGTAGCGAACCGGTCCGGGCCACTTCGGCGAGCAGTGCCTCGGCCGCGGGCGGATAGGCCGTCTGGGCCAGGTAGTGCGGAACGTGCACGGTGTAACCGACCACCTCGTGGCCGTGCTGAGCCATGCGGAACTCGAGCAGGTTGGACACGCTCGCCGGAACCTGGATCTCCCCGACCCAGGGGGTGTGGTCGGCGATCAGCTCCTTGTCGTTGGAGTGGGCGGTCAGCATCACCGGCCGCGTGTGCGGCACCGCCATCGGAATCGTGCCGAGGCCGATCACCCGCCGTACCCCGAGCTGCTCGGAGAGCAGCCGCACCGCGGTGATGAAACGCTCCCACCTCAGGTCCGGCTCCAGGCCGGCCAGCAGCAGGAACGGCGTGCCCACGCCGTCATGCAACGCGTACAGGTTCAGCTCGGGTTCCTCGTAGCTGGTGAAGTGGTCGGTCTTGAACGTCATCAGCGGCCTGCGGGACCGGTAGTCGAGCAGCTCGTCGATGGCGAAGGACGCGACCAGTTCGGTGTCGAGGGTGTCTTTGAGGTGCTCGGCGGCCAGCCGGATCGCGTGACCGGCGTCGGAGAACCCCTCCAGGGCGTGGATCAGCACCGGGCCGCGGCCATCCGACGACGACAGCTGCGGCGCCGGGAACTCAAGCTCGTACATGCCGCTCTGATCGGGCTGGTAGTGCTGGTCGGGGGTGTCGCTGCTGTCGGTCATCTCGCTTCGTCTCCTCGCTGCGGTAGGACGCTGTGACGGCCCACCACCATGCCATCTAGTGTCTCGCATACCCGGGCTGCGGGTTCGTTCCGCCCCGCTTGTGCATGCGAACGCGCCGGGTCGGGCCCGGCATTCCGGCGGTAATCGGCGCGATCAGGCAAAATCGTGATGATGCAGGTGACCCCGATGGTGAAGCTCACAGTCGCGGCGGCGGCGGTGACCGCTCTGGTCGCGGCCTGCACCGGGCCGGGTAACCGGACCGCAGGCGCCGGCCCCACAACGGTCCCGCCCAGCAGCCCGTCGGTCGTGGCCAGCCCGTTGTCGCAGGCCGGGGCCGAGTCGGTGATGCCGGACCGGCGGGTGGGGGCACTGTTCCTCGGCGACACCACGACCCACACCTGCAGCGGATCGGTGCTGGCCAGCACGTCCGGCGATCTCATCCTGACGGCCGCGCACTGCCTTCTCGACGGTGTCGACACCACGTTCATTCCCGGCTTCGGTGAGGGCGGTGGCGATTCCTGGCACGTCGAGGCGGCGTATCTGGACCCGCGCTGGATCGCCGAGCAGGATCCGCAGGCCGACTACGCCATCGTGCGGGTCACCGGCGGGTCCGGCGCGAGCCTGCTCGGGGCGGCCGGCGGCGGGCTGGCCCTGGGGTCAGCGCCTGCGCCGGGTGTTCCGGTGACGGTGACCGGCTACCCGATGGGAGAGGGCGGTAGCCCGCTGGCCTGCCGGGGCGCCACCGCGTGGTCGCCGCAGGGGTTCCCGTCTCTGGCCTGTGCGGGCCTGACCGACGGTTTCAGTGGCGCGCCGTGGGTTTCGGGCTCGACGGTGACCGGGTTGGTCGGCGGGCTCGACGGCGGTGGATGCGACGACGACGTGTCCTACTCGCCACACTTCGATGGCCGGATCGACCGATTGCTGGCCAGAGCCGAGGCGGGCGGACCCGGCGACGCGGCGCCCGCGGCGCTGGAATCCGACTGCTAGTAACGGAACTGGTTGAGCGCGCGCAGCTTGTTCATCACGTCCAGCGCCGCGACCTTGTACGCCTCGGAGAACGTCGGATAGTTGAACACCGCGTCGACGAGGTATTCGACGGTGCCGCCGCACCCCATCACGGCCTGCCCGATGTGCACCATCTCGGTGGCGTTGGTGCCGAAGATGTGCACGCCCAGCACCCGCAGATCCTCGGTGGACACCAGTAGTTTGAGCATCCCGTAGGAGTCCCCGGCGATCTGGCCGCGCGCCAGTTCGCGGTAGCGGGATACACCGACTTCGTAGGGGATCGAATCCTTGGTCAGATCGACCTCGGTTGCGCCGACGAAGGACACCTCCGGGATCGAGTAGATGCCGATCGGCTGCAGGCTCATCATGCCTTTGGTGGGCTCGCCGAAGGCATGGTAGGCCGCCAGCCGGCCCTGCTCCATCGACGTGGCGGCCAGTGCCGGGAATCCGATGACATCGCCCACCGCATAGATGTGGTCCACCTTGGTGGTGAAGTTGTCGTCGACGTAGATGCGGCCGCGGGCGTCGGATTCCAGGCCGGCGTTCGCCAGATCGAGGTGATCGGTCTGGCCTTGGCGCCCAGCCGAATACATCACGGTCTCCGCGGGGATCTGCTTGCCGCTGGCCAGGGTGGTCACGGTGCCGGACGGGCCGACGTCGACGCCGGTGACCTCTTCACCGAACCGGAACGTCACCGCGAGGTCGCGCAGATGGAAGCGCAGCGACTCGATGATCTCGGGGTCACAGAACTCGAGCATGCTGTCGCGCTTCTCCACCACGGTGACCTTGGTGCCGAGCGCGGCGAACATCGAGGCGTATTCGATCCCGATGACTCCGGCGCCGACCACCACCATGGAGGTGGGCAGGGTCTTGAGATCGAGGATGCCGTCGGAATCGAGCACCCGGGCGTCGTCGAACGTCACGCCGGCGGGCCGGGCCGGTTTGGTTCCGGTGGCGATGACGATGAAACGGCCACGGACAGTGACCAATTCGGCGCGGCTGGGGTCCTCGACGACGATGGTGTGGTCGTCGGCGAACCGGCCGTGCCCGGTGTAGAGCTCGATCCGGTTGCGCATCAGCTGGGACCGCACGACGTCGATCTCCTTGCCGATGACGTGCTGGGTACGCGCCAGCAGATCGGCCGGCGTGATCTTGTCCTTGACGCGGTAACTCGCGCCGTAGAGTTCGCGCTGGCTCATGCCGGTCAGGTAGACGACGGCTTCCCGCAGTGTCTTGGACGGGATGGTGCCGGTGTTGACGCACACACCGCCGAGCATCATGCCCCGTTCGACCACCGCAACGGATTTGCCGAGCTTCGCCGCGGCGATGGCGGCGCGTTGACCCCCCGGACCGGAACCGATGACGACGAGGTCGTACTCCTGCATCGAACCCATGGACAACCTGTCTACGCCGGTTGCCTGCTCCTCGCATGTCGGCGAGACCGAATACCGGATGAACAAATGCCTTTGGTTATCCCCAGCACAGAGTCCATCCCCAGCCGGCCGCAACCGACGGCTCGGGTGCCGATCCGTGACGGCGCCGGTTGGCACGGTCGGGCCATGACAACACCATCGCCATCCTCGTCAGAGTTCGACTTCCATCTCACCCGTCCTGGTGCGCTGATCGCCGCACTGCCCGCGGTGCTCGGATTCGTCCCGCACCGCAGCCTCGTTCTGGTCACCGTCGACCGGGGCGAGTTGGGCTGCGTCATGCGCGCCGATCTGACCGAGGACATGACCGAGCGCATCGCGCACCTGGTCGGCCTCGCCGCCACAGCCGGCGTGGACGCGGTGATCGCCGTGGTGGTGGATGACCACAGTAGGGACTGCCGGGTGTGCGACGACCGCTACCGCGACCTGGCGTCGGTGCTGGAACAGGCGCTCGCCGCCGACGGCATCGAGCTCTATGCCGCGCATGTGGTGGACAAGGTGGCGGTCGGCGGATTCTGGCACTGCGCCGACGGTTGTGGCGAACAGGGGCGGGTGGATGACCCGAGTGCGTCGCCGCTGGCGGCAGCGGCGGTGCTGGACGGTAGGCGGCTCTACGCCAGCCGCGACGAACTGCTGCAGGTGATCCGGCCGGATCCGGTCGCGCGCGACTCGATGAAACGGCCGTTGGCGCTCGTGGCGCAGCGGCCCGGCTGTCCGGACACTCGGCCCGACGCCGAGGTGCGCAGCGACATCGAGGCCGCGATGACGGCGGCCCTGGCGCTGGCTGAGGGTGATGTGCCCGGTGGTGCCGAGTTGGCGCGGCTGGCTGTCGGGTTGGCCGACCCCCGGGTCCGCGACACGCTCTATGCGCTGGCGGTGGGGGAGTGCGCGGAGCAGGCCGAAGCCCTGTGGGCTCTGTCGGCCCGCAATCTGCCCGAGCCGTGGCGCGCGGAGGCGCTTGTCCTGCTGGCTTTTTCGGCGTATGCACGCGGCGACGGTCCGCTGGCCGGGGTATCGCTGGATGCCGCCTTGCAGGCGCGGCCGACGCACCGGATGGCCGGAATGCTCGACACCGCACTGCAATCGGGGATGCGCCCCGAGCGGATCCGGGAGCTGGCGGCCACCGGGTATCGGTTGGCTGAGCAGCTCGGCGTCCAGTTGCCGCGGCGAAGAGCGTGGGGGCGCAGGGCCGGTTGAGTCGCTAGACCTTCTCGACGCGGACCGCGTGCGCCATGTGATGGGGCAGCTCGACCTGCTCGTGCCCGGGGATCACGATCATCACGCCGCCGTGGTCGTTGGCCTCGACGGTGACCCGCGCGTTCGGCACCACTCCGGCGTCCTTGAGCCGGCCGATGAGCTCGGTGTCGCCCTGAACGTGCTCGGTGAGCTGACGCACCACCACGGCCACCGGCAACCCGACCGGGAGTTCGGTGAGCCGGACCAGGCTGACATCGTCGAAGCCTGCGGCGCCGACGCCCAGGTCCGACAGACCCGGGATGGGGTTGCCGAACGGGGAGGTGGTGGGGTTGTCGAGCACCTGGACCAGGCGCCGCTCCACGTCCTCACTCATCACGTGCTCCCAGCGGCACGCCTCGGCGTGGACGTCCTCCCACGGCAACCCGATCACATCGACGAGCAACCGTTCGGCCAGCCGGTGCTTGCGCATCACGGCGACCGCGAGGGCACGGCCCTTGTCGGTCAGCTCCAGGTGGCGGTCACCGGCGACGTGCAGCAGGCCGTCGCGCTCCATGCGTGACACCGTCTGGCTGACCGTCGGACCACTTTGGTCGAGGCGTTCGGCGATGCGGGCACGCAGCGGCACCACGCCCTCTTCCTCGAGGTCGTAGATCGTCCGCAGGTACATCTCGGTGGTATCGACCAGATCGTTCATGCGCGCCTTCCCAGCCCCAACGTCACCGGACAGTCTACCGTTTCCGGCGTTTGAACTGCGGCGCAACATAGCGGCGTCGGGCAGGTCACATCGTGGCGCAAAACCCCAGGACATGCGGGGAAAATGCCTGGATATGCGAAGTGCCCCGCCGGAAACCGGCGGGGCACATCGTCAGGAGGGACTAGCTGGCGTAGGAGCGGAGCCGATCGGCACGCTCGCCGTTGCGGAGCTTGGCCATCACCTCACGCTCGATCTGGCGGACCCGCTCGCGGGACAGACCGAACAACTTGCCGATCTGGTCCAGGGTGCGGGGCTGACCGTCGTCGAGGCCGAACCGCAACCGGATCACCTGCTGCTCGCGCTCGTCGAGCGTGGCCAGCACGTGGCGGATGTCGGTGTGCAGCAGCTCGGAGATGACGGCGTTCTCGGCCGACATCGCGTTCTCGTCTTCGATGAAGTCGCCCAGCGGGGCTTCTTCGTCGGTGCCGACCGGCATGTCCAGGCTCACCGGGTCGCGGCTGTGCTCCAGCAGATCGTTGATCTTCTCGACCGGAATGCCGGACTCCTCGGCCAGTTCCTCGTCGGTGGCCTCGCGGCCAAGGTTCTGGTGCATCTCACGCTTGATCCGGGCCAGCTTGTTGACCTGCTCGACCAGGTGGACGGGGAGACGGATGGTGCGGCTCTGGTCCGCCATCCCGCGGGTGATCGCCTGGCGGATCCACCACGTGGCGTACGTGGAGAACTTGAAGCCCTTGGTGTAGTCGAACTTCTCCATCGCGCGGATCAGACCCAGGTTGCCTTCCTGGATCAGGTCCAGCAGCGGCATTCCGCGACCCGTGTACCGCTTGGCCAGCGAGACCACCAGGCGGAGGTTGGCTTCCAGCAGGTGCCGGCGGGCCGCCTCACCGTCGCGGACGACGGTGGCCAGGTCGCGCTTGCGGTTCTCGCCCAGACGCTTCTTGGTGTTCAGCACGTGCTGGGCGTACAAGCCTGCCTCGATGCGCTTTGCGAGCTCTACCTCATCGGCGGCGTTGAGCAACGCCGTTTTGCCGATGCCGTTCAGATACACGCGCACGAGGTCGGCGGCAGGGCTCTGGGCGTCCAGATCACTGTCGACGCGGCTTGTGGTGGCATTTGCCATGACGGCCTCCTGATCAGCTCGAACTGTCATGATCTACAACGTCGTAGACGCCATGAGAGTTCCCACCGATCCCCGGATTCATGCCCGTTGAGCTGCGGTTTTTCCGAAGCGACCTGAGAATGTCCTGAGAATAGCTAAAGAAGCGGCTCAGCTTGGGGCATCGTCGCCGGATCGCGCTGAGTCCGGTTGCGGTGGCATGAACGGTTCCTTCTGTAACGCCGGCCGCTCCGCGGTCGGGAACAGTGGAATCCGCTCGCCGCGACCTGCGTAGCGCCGTGGCTCCTCGGCGCTGCGCGGGGGACGATCGTTTGCGATCAGCACCGCCATCCAGGGCAGCGGTATCGACACCACGATGATCGCGAGCGAGATGAGCCCGTTCTGCCAGATGTTGTAGGCGACCGCCGCGAGGATGAGCGCGGGAATGCGGAAGGCCATCAGCGTCAGGTACTTGCGGACGCGTTGGCGATGCTGCACTTCGTATGCGGGTGCGGCTTTGGTGATGAGTACCGGGCGGGCTTCCTTGCCGAAATCGTCGCCGAAATCGTCGTCGAAACTCAGCTCGTGGCTTTGTTTCATGCCTCTACTGTTCCACACCTGGACCAGGTGGTGACAGGCGGATTTCCCTATGCCCCGCAGCCAGGCACAATAAAACTATGCAGACCCAGACCATCGAGCGCCCGGACACCGACGAACGCGTCGACGACGGGACCGACGACGACACCCCCAAGTTCTTTCATTACGTCAAGAAGAACAAGATCGCCGAAAGTGCCGTCATGGGCACGCATGTGGTCGCGCTGTGCGGCGAGGTGTTCCCCGTGACGAAGTCGGCCAAGCCGGGCTCTCCGGTGTGCCCCGACTGCAAGAAGATCTACGAATCGCTCAAGAAGTAGGCGGCTGTAGCGGCGGCTCGGCGGACTCGGGCACACGGGTTTCGGCCGGTGCCTGGGCCCCGCTGTTGTGGCCGCCGTTGAGGGCTTTGTCCTCCAGCCATTCCCGCAGTCTCCTGGCGTGGGTGTCCGACGCGGGCCACTCCTCTTGAATGGCCGCATTGAGTTCGGCGCCGAGCATGATGGCAAAACCCAGGAAGAACGCGAACAGTAGAAACGCGATCGGTGTGGCCAGCGCGCCGTAGGTGTAGCCGGTGCTGGTGATCCAGGTCAGATAGATCCGCAGCCCGAATGTGGCGACCAGGAACACGACGGTGGCCAGTATCGCGCCGAGCATCAGGCGGTGCGTCGGGATCGGCGCAGGCAACGAGACCCGGTACAGAATGGTCACCCCGATGAAAACCGCCAGGAAAAGCGCCGGGTAATACCCGTAGCGCAGCACGTTGTCCCAGCTGTCCGGGATGTGTTCGGAGATCGCACGCGGGCCCAGCGCCAGAAGCGGCGCGGCCCCGATGGCGGAGACCAGCATGATCACGTAGAGCCCCAGCGCATAGAAGCGCTGCCGCACCGGATGCCGCAACGGCGTCTGGTCGTGGGCCTCCACGATGGAGTCCACGAACGCCGAGACTGCCGACGACCCGGCCCACAACGAGATCACGAAGCCCACGGACACCACCTCGCCCCGGGCGCCCCGCACGATGTCACGGATCGTCGGTTCGATGATCTCGTTGACGACGTTGGGGGAGAAGAAGCTGTTCGCCGCGTTGATCAGCTGATCCTGGATCGTCGGCAAGGTGTCCGGCCCGAACAGCGGTGCGATGTAGGCCAGGCTGCCGAGCATCCCCAACAGGAGGGGAGGCAGTGACAACGCGCACCAGAACGCCGCCTGCGCAGACTCCGAGAAGATGGAGTCGTCCCAGCTCTTCGACAACGTGCGTCGAGTGATGTGCCAGATGTGGTGGCGTGATGGTGGTACTGGAAGTGGCTGGCCAGTCATGACCAGTCAAGCATTACTGACGAAACGTGCTCCTGCCCAGGCGGGGTGGTGTCGGAGGTTACGAAAGGTGCCGCGCCGACGGCCGTTATGCCTCGGCCGCGCTGGTCTCGAGCACTGCGGCCAGCTCGACCAGCTTGGCCTCGTGCTCATTGGCATGGTGCTGGCAGAAGAGCAGCTCCGCCCCCGAGGGCAGCTTCGCGCGCACGCGTGCGGCCGCACCGCAACGATCGCAGCGATCGGCTCTGGTTAGCTCGGGGCTTGTCAGAGTTGCGTTCATGGCTCCTCCGTCTTCTGCTCTGCGCATCTCGGCAAAGGCGCCTTGATTGCGTATGTCTACTCTGTCAGACGTTTTGGATTCCGGCCTTGTTCCCCAATGGTTCACCGGTGTGTCGTGTCTCACTTGGCCGCCGTGTTGCTGGCGGGGCAAGCTGACGGTATGCATCCATCGCCGCGTGTCCTGGTTCACCTGTGCAGCGTCGAGGACTGGCTGACGGCTCAGCGTAGCGGCGAACACCGTCCGGACTCACTCGGGGTGCAGGGCTTCGTCCACCTTTCGGCTCCGGGGCAGGTGCATCTGCCGGCCAACCGGCTCTACTCCGGACGCGGCGACCTGGTGCTGCTGCACATCGATCCGGAGAAGTTGACGGATCCGGTGCGCTGGGAGCCGGGGGTTCCGACGGACCCTGAATCGATGCTCTTCCCGCATCTGTACGGCCCGCTGCCGGTGGGCGCTGTGATGAGCACCACGGCCTATGTGCCTGACGACCAGGGGCGGTTCGCACCGCTGACCGGCGACACGCCGTCGCGGTAGAGCGCACTCAGCGGCCGGTGCGGCCCGTGACATGCTCGTCAGGTGTCCGGCGCAGCCCAGAATCGGCAGGGCGCGGCCACCCGGCTGCGCCTGGTGAAGGCTGCCGAACGATTGTTCGCCGCTCAAGGGGTCGATGCGGTATCGGTGCGCGCGGTCAATGCCGCCGCGGGCCTCGGTGCGGCCTCGGTGCATTACCACTTCGGATCCAAGGATGACCTGCTGCGCGCGGTGCTCACCGACGTCGGTGCGCCGGTGCGCGACGAGATCGCGGTCAACGTGGCGGTACTCGCCGCCGATCCGGTCGCGCCGAGTCCTGACGCCCTGGTCCGCGCGGTCACCGAGCCGTATCTGAAACTGCTGGTGCGCCATCGGGTCCGGGGGATGCGGTGGATCAAGATCATCGCGCAGATCTCGCAGGAGAACAATCCGGTGCTTCTCGCTACCGAGCAGCACCTGCCCGACGAACTGTTCACCCAAGTTCAGCGGGCCTTTCCGGATTCCGACCCGGCGCGCCTGGAACTGCGCTGGGCCATCTCGATCATGAACTTCATCCAAGCGCTGAGTCGGGCCGACGAATGGCGCCGTAACGGCAGCCGTCTCGACGAGGACGAACTGCGCGATTTCTACGACGACCTGGTGTGTTTCGTCGTCGGCGGCGTCGATCGCCTCCTCGGTTCCTGAACTGATCCGTCCTACCCAGCGGGAGTTTTCGCGTTTGAATTTCTGGATCATTTGATCCAATCAATCGATCCAGATAACGTCCGGGACATGTGGAATTCGAGTTCGATCAAGTTCGGGGCGTTCCTGGCGCCCTACCACCCCCTCAACGCCGACCCGGCACTGCAGCTGCGGCGTGACATCGACCTGATGGAACACCTCGACCATCTCGGCTTCGACGAGGCGTGGATGGGTGAGCACCACTCGACCGGGTCTGAAATCGTCCCTGCGCCAGACATGTTCATCGCCGCAGCAGCAGAGCGCACCGAGCGCATCCGCTTCGGCACCGGCGTGATGTCGCTGCCCTACCACCACCCGCTGGTCACCGCGGACCGCATCACCCAACTCGATCTGCAGACCCGCGGCCGGCTGATCGTCGGCACCGGGCCGGGCAAGATCCCGCTGGACGCGCACATGATGGGGATCAACCCGAGCGACCAGCGTCGCATGCAGGGCGAGGCGCTGGAGGCGGTACTCCGGCTGCTACGCGGCGAGGTCGTCAACATGGAGACCGACTGGTTCACCCTCCGCGATGCGCGGGCCCAGTTGCCCACCTACGATCCGGCAGGCATCGAGGTGGCGACCGCGTCGACCATCTCTCCGAACGGGTCGGTGCTAGCCGGCACGCACGGGCTGTCTCTGCTGTCGCTGGCGGCCAGCTCACCGACCGGATTCGACGTGCTCGACCGCAACTGGGGTGTCTACGAGAAGGTTTCGGCCGAGAACGGACACCGGGCGGACCGCTCCACCTGGCGCCTGGTCAATCCGATGTTCATCGCCGAGACCCGGGCCGACGCGGAGCGGGCCGTCAGCCGCCGGATCCATGCCATCGCCGAATACGTCAACCGCCAGCAGGGCATCAACCCCGACTGGGCGCAGACCCCCGAGGGCATCATCAACCAGTGGCGCACCGACAACCTGGGCGAGTTCGGCCAGGTCATCATCGGAACGCCTGAAGATGCGATCGCGCAGATCGAGCGTCTCATCGAGAAGACCGGCGGATTCGGCACGCTGCTGATCATGCATGTGGACATGGCCGGCTGGGACGACACGAAGCGCAGCTACGAACTGTTCGCCTCCGAGGTCGTCCCGCACTTCAAGAACCGCAACGTCGGACGGCAGGCCAGCATGCAATTCGCCGAGGACAACAGCCAATACCTCCTCGGCGGCCTCATCGGCGCGATCACCAAGGCGCACACCGACTATTACGGCCAGCCTGCCGAGCAGCTCGCCGGGCAGGGGGCCTGATGCGCGCGGCGCAGTACTTCGAAGGCACGTTCACCGTCACCGACGTCACCGAGCCACCGGCCACCGGGCCCGGGCAACTGCGCATCAAGGTTGTGGCCTGCGGCATCTGCGGCAGCGATCTGAGCATGTCGAAGGATCCGTGCCGGTTCGTGTCGGTCGCAGCCGCCGGGGGCTTCCCGCTCGCGGTGTTCGACCACAGCAAGCCCATCGTGCTCGGACACGAGTACGCCGGCACGGTCGTCGAATGCGGTCCGGGCGTCACCGATTTCGAGGTGGGTGACCGGGTCGCGGGTATCGGCGTCGCCACCGAGGCCGGCACCGGCATCCCGACGATCATCGGCTATTCGAACGAATACCACGGTGCCTTCGGCGAGTTCATCGTCGTCGACGGGTTCTGGGTGCGCAGGGTGCCGGACGGGTTGTCCCTCGAGCACGCAACGCTGGCCGAGCCGCTGCACGTCGGCGAGATGCACGTGCAGCAGTCGGGGCTCACCGAGGCCGACGCCGCACTGGTGATCGGTTGCGGCTCTATCGGTCTCGGCACGATCCTGGCGGCCAAGGCCCACGGTGCGCACACGGTGATCGCCGCCGAGCCCTCGCCCAAGCGCCGCGAGCTGGCACTCAAGATGGGTGCCGACATCGTGGTCGACACGAACGAGCAGGATCCCATCGAGCTGTGGAATTCGATGCTCATGGAAGGCCGCGGAGGTAATGGCATCCTCATCGCCTACGAGTGCAGCGGGCGCGTCGGCACCCTCAACACGCTGACCCACACCTTGCCGTTCGGATCCCGGATCCAGGTCGTGGCTTCACCTTTCGGTGACGAGACGATCATCCCGGTGGTCGCCCAGTTCCGGCAGATCGCGATCAACTTCGGCCACGGCCCCTACCATGAGGCCTATGACACCGTGCTGAAGCGGCTGGCCGACGGCGAGATCGACGCCGAGGCGATCATCACCGGCCGGGTCGGTCTGGACGGGCTGGGCGACGCTTTCGAGGCGCTGCGTGACCCCGAGGCGCACGTCAAGATCCTGGTGCTGCCCGGGGCGTGAGGTCGGCGAAGTCCGCGCTGTGCGTCGAGGGGGCGCGCAGCGCGGAATCGCGGTCAGCCGGCGTGAACCGGCGTCACCGGAATACGGCCGGCACTGGCGCCACCATCGACGGTCAGATCCGCGCCGGTGATGTACGACGATGCGTCCGAGGCGAGGAATGCCACGACGTCGGCAACCTCTTCGGGGGTACCGACGCGCGTGAGTGGCGCACCGGGATGACCTCCGAGACCGCGTTCCACCTCGAGATGGGCGATCATCGGCGTGTCGATCATGCCGGGATAGACGGTGTTGACCCGAATGCCCAACGGGCCCAGCTCGATTGCCGCGACCTTCGACATGCCGCGCAAGCCCCACTTCGATGCGCCGTATGCGGTGTAGCCGGCGAGTCCCTGCACACCGGCCTGTGACGAGATGTTGACGATCGAGCCGCCGCCGGCGGCCTTCATCGGTTCCGTGACGGCCTGCATGCCGAGGAAGGCGCCGATGAGATTGACCCGCAGCATCTGCTCGAATCCGGCGGTGTCCTGCTCAGCCAGCGGCACCACCTTGCAGATGGCGGCATTGTTGACCAGCACGTCGACCCGTCCGAACTCCGCCATCGCGGTATCGACGGTTGTGCGCCAATCGATTTCGCTGCCCACATCGTGGCGGACGAAGCGGGCGGCGGGGCCGATCGATTCGGCGACCCGCTCACCCTCTTCGGCGAGGACGTCGGTCAGTACCACCCGGGCACCGAGCGCGGCGAACAACCGCGCTTCGGCTTCACCCTGTCCGCGGGCGGCGCCGGTGACGATCGCGACCTTGCCGGACAGATCCATCAGCTTCGCGTTCACCATGGCTACTTCTCGTTCTGGTCGATGCCGGTCAGCAGGATCTCCGACATCCGGCGGGGGAACTCGGTGACCTTGGCCATGGCCACGATCTGACGCGGCATGACGACATGGCGCTTGTTGCGTTCGATGGCGTCGGCGATGGCAGTGGCCACGACCTCGGGCTCGAGTGCGGACGAAGGCAGCATCCGCAGGCGTTCGAACCGCTCGATCGTCTTGCGCGCGGGCGTGAATTCCCGGATGTGGTCGATCATGTCGGTCCTCACCTCGCCGAGCTGGACGAGCGTGGTGCCCACAGGCTTACCCCGCAGCTCCGCGCGGATACCGGCGGTGAAATGGCTCAGGCCGGCCTTGGAGGTGCCGTACAACGTGACGCCGGGACCCTGCGCGATCGCACCGTAGGACGACACGTTGACGATGTGACCGCGGCCCCGGCTCACCATCCGCGGCATGGCCTGGCGGCACAACTCCAGGGGTGCGGCGAGGTTGACCTGCAGGAGGTTCTGCACGTCGGAGGCGCTGGCGTCGGGGAACAGGCCGACCCGGTCGATTCCGGCATTGTTGACCAGGATGTCGACGGGGCCGTCGGCCTCGACCTGGTCCAGCAGTGCCTCGACGGCGGCGGGATCGGTGAGGTCGGTCGGGTAGGCCCTGCCGCCGATCTCCTTGGCGAGCAGGTTGAGCGACTCGGCATCGCGGGCCACCACGGCGACGTCGACGCCGCGTGCGGCCAGCACCTCGGCGATGCTCTTGCCCAGTCCGCGGCTCGCGCCGGTGACCAGAGCGCGGGTGTTCCTCAGCTTCATGGGTTGCCTTTCAATGGTTTTCAGGTGTGGTCGTGGAGCACAGGGCGTCGCGAACGACGGCGCACACGTCTTCGGTGGCCTCGGCGGCGGCGGGGAGGTGGTCGGCGAGGTTGAAGAATCCGTGGAAGCCGCGCTCGTAGCGCCGGACGCTTACTTCGGCGCCGCCGGCCGCGAGCATGCGGGCATATTCCTCGCCCTCCTCGCACAGCGGATCCAGGGCCCCGGTCAACACGTGCGCATCCGGAAGTCCGGTCATGTCACCGAGAATCGGCGATGCCGACACCTCTGCCTGTGCGCCGCTGTCGCCGAGGTACTGCGCGGTGAACCACTGCATGTGCTCGGCGGTCAGCACCCCGCTCTTGGTGTGCGGGCTGGACAGCGAGGACTTACGGCGCTGATCGACCACCGGGTAGATCAGCACCTGGAATGCGATGTGCGGCCCGCCGCGGTCCCGTGCCGTCATCGCCACCACCGCAGCCAGGTTGCCGCCCGCGCTGTCGCCCGCGATCACCAGCCGGTCGGGGTCGCCGCCGAGGTCGCCAACGTGGGCGGCCACCCATTCGGTTGCGGCCCAGGCATCTTCGACCGCGGCGGGATACGGATGCTCCGGCGCCAGCCGGTAGTCGACCGAAACCACGATCGCGCCGATGCCGTTGGCGAGCCTGCGGCAGCACGAGTCATGGGAGTCGAGGTCGCACAGCACGAACCCGCCGCCGTGGAAATAGACGAGGACAGGTAGTCCCGCGTCAGTGTCGATGCGGGAGTCGGTGGGGTCCAGCGGATGGTAGATCCGTACCGGAATCTCACCGGCGGGACCGGGAATGGCACGGTTCTCGACGCGGCTCACCTGCATGGGTCTGGCCGGTCGGCGGCTGGCCTTGAGCCGGGCCCGTACCTCGGCCGCGGCGGCGATGGGGTCGCTGCCGCCGGAGAGGATCGGGGCGAACGCGTCGCCCATCCGACCGGCGACCTCACGCTTCATGGTTTCGGAGTCGCTCACTTGGAACCCCCGGTCAGCTCACCGCGAAGCACCTTGCCGGTGGCGTTGCGGGGCAGCCTGCCCAGGAACTCGACGTCCCGGGGGATCTTGTACCGGGCCAGGTTCGCCCGCACGTAGTCCTTGATGTCGTCGGGGGCCAGGGTGGCGCCGTCGACCAGCACCACATAGGCATTGAGCCGTTGACCGAAATCGTCGTCGCTGACCCCGATGACCGCCACCTCGTCCACCTCGGGATGACTGGTGATCAGATTCTCGACCTCCAGCGGATAGACGTTCTCACCGCCACAGATCACCATGTCGTCGTCACGGCCGTCGATGTAGAGCCGGCCGGTGTCGTCGAAGTGCCCGACGTCGCCGCTGCTCTGCAGCCCTTCGATCGATTCCTTGGTGCGGCCGTCGGTGTAGCCCGCGAAGCTCACATCGCTGCCGGCGAAAACCCGGCCGATCACGCCCGGTTCGGTGATCTCGTTGCCCGCATCGTCGTACAGGCGCACCGCGCATCCCACCGGCGCCCGACCCGCGGTGCGCGGATCGTGCAGCAGGTCCTCGGGCATCGCCACCGTCATTACCGCGAGTTCGGTTGAGCCATAAAGGTTGTAGAGCACCGGACCGAACTCGGCGAGGGTGCGCTTGACCACGTCGGGCGGCATGGCCGACCCCGAGACGAAGATGATCTTGAGCGACGAGGTGTCGTATTTGTCGCGAATATCCTTGGGCAGGGTGAGAATTCGCTGCAGCATCGTGGGCACCACGACGAGCACGTCGCAGGCGTGGTTCTGGACTGCGCGCAGCGTCTCCTCGGGGTTGAACTTGCGTCGCAGCACCAGGCGGTTGCCCAGCGCCAGCGACAGCACCGCCTGACCGAGTCCGGTGCCGTGGAACATCGGGGCGGCCAGCATGCAGGTCTGACCGCGGCGCCGCGGCACCCGGTCCAACAGCTGCGCCGAGAACAGGGGAGAGGTCTTGCCGCGCGGGGCGCCCTTGGGTGTGCCGGTGGTGCCGCTGGTCAGCAGGGTCATGCCGCCGGGCTTGGCGGGTGCGGCCACCGGTGCCGGCGAGGTGGCGGCGATCAGGCCTTCCAGCGAGCCTTCGACGTCGGAGGCCGATCGGTCATCGGTCCACGCCAGGAAACGACGTACGCCCGGATCGATGGCGCTGACGAGGTCGGTGAACTCCTCGTCGTAGATCAGCACGTTGACCTTCTCGCGGGCCGTGACATCGGCCAGCTGAGGTTTGGCGAAGCCGGTGTTCATCAGCAGCAGTTGTGCCCCGACCTTGCCGGCCGCGGCCAGGATGGTGACCAGTCCCCGATGGTCCCGGCACAGTGCCGCGATGACCGAGCCCGCTCCGATTCCCCGGGAGTTCCAGGCCCGGGCGAGTGCGTTGACCCGATCGTTGAGCTGGGCGAACGTCACGTCGCCCCATTCGTCGGTGATGGCGATGGCGTTGGGGTCGCGGGTGGCGGCGCTTTCGATGACGGCGGCGAAGCCGCCGAACTGGCGGACCAGCTTTGCCTGCCGGATGCCGTCGGCAGCTCCACCGGACAGCCCTGACTCGCGCAGCACCGCGATGCTGCGGGCGATCACCCGGAACCGGTTGACCTTGGCGGCGAGGCTGGCAGGGCGCGGAATGGCTCGCTTCATGGCGCAAACCGTAGGTCGCAGCGAGGCGGCTGCGGGTTGCCGAGTCTCGCTGGGCGGGACAGCTTGTCTACTGGGACACACGTTTGGATAAGAGTGATGGCAGCCACAGAAAGTGCCGTATCGGCGGCCGGACAAGCGAGGGTGAGAATGCGGCGTTTGAAGGGTGAGGACAACAGCTTCCTGGCGTGGGAGAGCTCCGTCCAACCGCAGCACACGATGAAGGCTGTCGTGCTCGACCCGAGCCAGATGTCCGAGCCACTGACGTTCGACCGGCTCAAGGCCGCGGTGCAGGGCTGGGTCGACAACATCGAGCCCATGCAGTGGCAGTTGCTGTCCCCGCGGGTGGGGTTCGGCCGGCCGTGGTGGGTTTCGCGGCCACGGATCGACATCAACCACCACGTGCAGCGGACCACTGCGCCCGCACCCGGTGGCGACGAGGAGCTCGCCGCGACGATCGGCGAGATCTTCGAGGTGGCCCTGGACCGCGACCGGCCTGCCTGGCAACTGTGGTTCGTCGAGGGTCTGGCCGACGGTCGCATCGCCCTGGTGCTCAAGATCCACCACGCCGTGGCCGACGGCACCGCATCTCTGCGGCTGCTGGAAACCCTGTACAGCACCGATCCGCAGACTCCGTTGCCGCAGCCGCAATCGACGCCGTTGCCGAACGAGCGGCGCCCGGCACCGTGGATCTGGTGGCCGCTGGTCCTGCGTCACCAGATCGCGGCACTGGCACGTTTTCCGAGCATCATCGCCCGTACCGTGGCCGTCACCGGCGTGATCCGCCGCCGGCAGAAGGCCGGAAAGCCCGGTTACGCAGAGGCATTCGCCGCGCCGGCCATGCCGTTCAACGAACCGTTCTCGGCCAGCCGCCGATTCGCCTACCGGCGCTGTGACGTGACAGAGATCAAGCGGGTGTCAAAGGCTTTCGGCGTCACGATCAACGACGTCTTCCTCAGCATCTGCGGTGGGGCCCTGCGCGACTACCTGGCCGAGAACGGACAGCTCAGCGACGAAAGCTTGACCGCGGTGGTGCCGGTCTCGATGCGCCCGGACGAAACCGAAACCGAGGCCGAGTGGGGTAACAAGGTGGCGCGCTGGAACGTCCACCTCGCGACCCACATCGCCGATCCGGTGGAGCGACTGGCCGCGATCGCCTCCGCGACCCGCACCGCGCGTGAGGTACAGGCAGAGCGTGACGCCTGGCTGCAGCACGACTGGATGGAGTACTGGCCGCTGTTCTGGTTGTACTCGAGGGTGCTGCCGATCCTCGGGGCCAAGATGAAGCGCCGCCCGATGTTCAGCCTGATCGCGTCCAACATGCGCGGCCCGCAGAACACGCTGTACTGGGGCGGCGCACCGATCGAGCAACTCATCTCCTCGGGGCCCATCGTGTTCCCGATGGGGTTGAACTTCACCGGGTGGAGCTACCGCGATGAGATGGCGATCTGCGTGCTGACCTGTGGCGATCAGGTGTCGGATCCGTACGGCATCGCTGACCGGGTGCCGCACGCGCTGGCGGAGCTGGCGGCGCGGGCAGGTTCAGCCGGCGCCGGGATCCCCGCCGATGCTTCGAATCGTCAGGCGGTATCCGGCTAGGACATCGAACCAGAGGCGGGCCACCGGATCCGTCGCATCGAGTGCATGGCGGCTGCCGCTGCTCAGCAGTTGATCGGCGGCGTTGCGGGCGCGGGTGACGGCCTGGCGCAGCGCCGTCGCGGCGGCGGGGGCATCGGCGCTCAGCGCCGCGACGAGTTGCAGCCGCGCGGCGTCGATGTCAGATTCCGCCTTGGCCACCAGCACCGCCGACGATGTCAGTTCCGTGGTGTCCTCGCTGCCGTACGAGGTGGCCAGCCGCTGGCGGACCTGGCCGACATGTGCCTGCCACACGCCGGCGGCGGCGCCGACGACGGCAGCGGCCTGCCCGGCCCAGTCGAGTACCAGGCAGGAAGGTGGGGCATCGTCGAAATCGCCGGTGTCACAAGAACTGTCGTCTGGATACGGGAACACGGCTTGTGCGTCGATGACCGTATCGGACGCCGTGACGTCACCGATTCCGGCCGAATCCAAGCCGCGCACGCCGGCCTGTCGGGCTACCTGCACCTCATCGCGGGGGAGAAGGACACACCGGACCGAATCCCCTTCCCGGGCGCTGAGCAGCACCCAGTCCGCGAACAGGGCAGCCGTCACCGATTCCCACTGACCGGTCAGCCGGAAGTTCGCGCCGTCAGGAGTCAACCGCCCCGTCGGTTCCCGGCCGGCGGTGACCAACGCACCGGCGTCGGCGCCCCACACCCGTTCGGCGGCAGTGTCGCCGAGGCCTGCCACCGTGTAGGCGGCGGCATTGACCGCCGCGGCCGACCACCCGCCCGACCCGTCGCGCTCGGCGAGGCCGGCCACGGCGGTGACGAAATCGACTGCCTCCGAAGCCGATCGGGACACCGCACGCCCGCCGTAACGGGCCGGCTGCAGCAACCGCGACGACGGCTCGCGCAGGACGGCAATCGATTCAGTAGCCGAGACGCCGGGATCGACGCCGCGCGCAGAGGGCGGCTCGGCCATATGACCTCCTGGGAGGGGCGACGAATGGTATCCACGATGGTGACATACCCGACGGGCAGGATAGGGCGGCACTGATGACGCAGAATGTGCGCGCCGCAGTGCGCCAGGCACTGCCGGCGATCGCCCAGGCCGCCGCCGATGTCGACCACACGGGGGCCGTCGACCCCTCGGTGATCGGCGGCCTGCACGACGCGGGTTTCTTTGCGATGCTGCAACCCAAGGCGTTCGGCGGGATGGAGGCCGATCCGGCCGAGTACCTGGCGGTCACGCGCGACCTTTCCGCCGCATGTACCTCCACCGGCTGGCTGGCCGGGTGGTTGGGGGTCAACACCTGGCATCTGTCGCTGTTCGACGAGCAGGCCCAGCGCGACGTCTGGGGCCGGGATCCGCGGACCCTGCTCTGTGAGTCGTACGCCCCGACCGGCCGGCTCGAACGAATCGGTGACGACTTCCGGTTATCCGGCCGGTGGAGCCGGTGCACCGGAATCCTGCACTCGTCGTGGCTCATGGCCGCAGCGGTGCTGGTCGGCGACGACGGTGCGGCCCAGGATTTCCTGGTGGCCCTGATGCCACGAGCCGACTACGTCGTGGAATCGAGTTGGAACAGCGTGGGATTGCGCGGTATCGGTGCGCACGATGTCGTCGTCTCGGGTGCGGTTGTGCCGCGGTACCGCACGTTCGGCTGGGTCAGCGGCGAGCAGCTCGGCAGGCTGGCTCCGCTGTACCGATTGCCGCAACCGACCATGTACACCCACACCGGCACGGCTCCTCTGCTCGGCGCCGCCGAGAACATCCTTTCGGCGCTGCGGCCCCGGGCGGGCTCGTCGGTTGATCCGGTGGCGATGGCGTGCAGCGATCTCGACTTGTCGGTCCGGCAGATCGAACGCAACCTCGGCGATCTCATGGACTGTGTCCGTGCCGACCTCACCCCGGACAGCGACCTGGTGCTGCGGTCGCGGCGCGACCAGGTGCTGGCCTCCGAGCGTGCCGTCGCGGCGATCCGGACGTTCATCGCGCACTCGGGCGGTCGTGATATCGAGGACCCACTGGTGGAACGGGTGTGGCGCGACGTCCAGACGGCGCAGACCCACGTGGCCAGCAACGTGGAGCAGGTGTTGGCCCTCGTCGGCCGTCACTCGTTCGGCATGGAGGTCGACGAGATCCTCTGGTAGCCAGCCGCCTTCAGACCCACGCGTCAGAGGTCAACGTCCGCAGCACGCGGGACAACAGGTTGTCGGTGGCCTGCGCGTGCGACGGGGCAATCGATGCGGAATCCCGTGCGCCGGTTTCTCGGGAGCCCAGTTGCTGGGAGATGTGCCGGGCCGCACGGATCACGAACGGGGCGGTTCGCTGCAGACGGTGCAACGGCACCGCGCCGGTCAGCGACAGGCCCGCCACCTCGCCGTCGGCCGAGCGAAGTGGGGCCGCCACGCTGGTCAGTCCGATCGCCAACTCCTCGTTGTCGTAGGCGAGCCCGTGCCGGGACCGGATCCGGGCCAGTTCCCGGTGCAGGGTCTCCAGATCGCTGATGGTGGATCGGGTGGACCGGGTCAGCCGTGGCCCCAGGACGGCGTCCACCTCCTCGGCGGGAAGCTGGGCCAGCATGGTCTTCCCCAATGCGCTGGCGTGCGCGGGCGAGTGCCCGGCGACGCGGGTCGGCACCACAGCACTATTGCGGCCGGCCACCTTGTCGAGGTAGACCACATCACCGCCGAACAGCACGCCGAGGTGAACCACCAGTCCGGTGTCGGCATGCAGGCGCGACAGGGTCGGCGATGCCACGCTGCGCAACTGTGAGTGGTCGACCATCCTGGTCACGGGCAGCGGGGAGGCGGCCAGCGCGTAGCCGTCGGGGCGGTGTTGCAGGAGGCCGGCGCTGTGCAACTGCTTGAGAATCCGGTGCACCGAGGATCGGGGAAGGCCCGTGCGGCCCGCGATCTGGTCCAGCCGCAGGTGTTTGCCGGGCTCGTCGAAGACGTTGAGGATCAGGGCCACGCGATCCACCATCGACACGGCCGTCTCCCGTTGTTCGGCGCGTGGTCGTGATGTCGCGTTGCTGGTGGATGCCGGCACCTGCGCCCCCTAGGACGTCGAACAGTGAGTCACTCACGATCTCACTCAGCGGGATGCTGCCGCAACCACCTGATTGCGGTACCCGACCATGGTGGTCAGCACGCGGTACGCGCGACAAGGGAGTTTTGGATGCGTGGTGTTGAAATGACCAGGGACGTTCTGGACGGCATCAATGAGAATGCCGATCGGATACAGGCACTCGGGCCCGTCAACGAGACGCTCGGCCGGCTCGACAACCGGACGGTCGATGCGCTGCGCGAGTCCGGGGTGATGCACATGCTGCAGCCCGCGGAGTTCGGCGGTATCGAGACCCATCCCGGCGACTTCGCCGAGGCCGTTCTCGAGATCGCCCGGCTCGACGGGTCAGCGGGTTGGGTCGCCGGTTCGGTCGGCGTGCCGCCATGGGCATTGGCCTCGGCCGACCGGCGTCTGCGCGACGAGGTGTGGGAGGCGGACTCCGATATCTGGATCGCCTCGGCGCACACGCCGGCCGGACTGCTCCTGCCTGTCGACGGCGGCTATCGGCTCTCGGGCGAGTGGCGGTCGGTGGCGGCGATCGACCACTGCGAGTGGGTTGTCGTCGGGGCCCGTGTGGTCGGCACGGGCGATAGCAACGGGCTCGGCTACTCGCTCGTCCCGCGGTCAGATCTGTGCATCGTCGAGGAATCCTGGGATGCGATCGGGTTGATCGGCACCGGAAGCAAGAGCATCACGATCGCCGACGTGTTCATTCCCGGGCATCGGCTGTTGAATCACAACAGCATCGTCGACGGCACCGCGGCGGGACACGCGGGTCTGCGCAATCCGATCTACCACATTCCGCTGAGCACCATTGCGCCGCTGGGCATCACGGCCGCGGTGATCGGCATGGCCGAGGGCGCCCTGGCCCAGCATGTCGGGACAGTGGACTCCGACGGCCCGGTCTCCGAACACGCGGCCGCCGAGATCCGGGCGTCGCGGCTGGCGTTGCTCGACACGCTGACGGCCTCGTTCAACCGGGTATTGGACGGGCCCATCGACCCCGGTATGCGGGCACGCGCGCGCCGCGATCAGATCGCCGCAGCCCGCAGGGCGGTGCGTGCGATCGATGAGATCGTCTGTCACTCAAGCGTTGACGCGCTGCGCCGAACCAGCCCGGTGCAGCGGTGGTGGCGGGATGCGCACGTCGGGCTTGCGACCGTGGTCGGCGAGTCAAGGGCGGTAGCCCCGTAACTGACGGAAAAACGGTGGGCGGCGCTGATTGTCAGCGCCGCCCACCGTTTTCGTTGCCGGTGATCAGGCGTGGGTTCCGCCGTCGATCCGGATCTCGGTGCCGCTGATGAACGCGCCGTCGTCGGAGACCAGCATCGCGATCACGCCGGCGACCGCGGACGGGTCACCCATCCCGGCGCCGCCGGAGGCCAAGGTGGTCGGCATGATGGGCGACAGCTTGGCGAACAACGACCAGTCGCTGTCGGCGGGAACGAGTCCCGGTGTGGCGTCGGTGATTCCGGACTTGATGCTGCCCGGCGCCACACTGACGGCTCGCAGCCCCTGCTTGCCGTACTCCAGCGCGAGTGAGTGCGTCATCGCCTGGATTCCGCCCTTGCTGGCCGCGTAGGCCGCCATGTACGGATGCGCGAACGCCGCCGAGGTCGAGCTGAAGTTCACGATCGCGCTCCGCGGATTCTCCAGCAGCGCCGGCAGGGTTTCACGGATCACCAGGAATGTCCCGGTGAGATTGACGGCGATGATCTGGTTCCAGGCCTGCAGGCTCATCTCATGGGTGTGCACCGCGCGCAGCATGCCCGCGGCGTTGACCACCGAGTCGAGGCCGCCGAGCGCCTCGACCGCGGTTCGCGCGCCCTCGATCACCGAGGCCTCGTCGCCGATGTCCATCGTCAGCACCGTGAACCGGTCAGAGGTGCCGGCCTGCTGCGCGCTCTGCCGGGTGGCCTCCAGCCCGTCGGCCGAGATGTCGGCGCCCACCACCGCGGCGCCCTCGTCGAGCAGTCGCAGCGCGGTGGCCTGTCCGATGCCGGATCCTGCGCCGGTCACCAGGATCCGGCGGCCCTCAAGTCGATTCATCACTATCACTGTCCCATCACGTATTTCACGGTCGGACCGGTGGTCCAGCCGCCGTCGACGGCGATCTCGGCGCCGGTGACGTAGGTGGAGGCGCCGGACAGCAGGTAGCCGACGGCGCCGGCGATCTCGTCGGCCTCGCCGACGCGGCCCATCGGGGTATTGGGATAGTTGCCCTCACCCCGTTCGATGCCGATCTGTGCGGTCATCGGCGTGTAGGTCATGCCGGGATGCACCGAATTCACCCGGATTCGGTCCGGACCCAGTTCGACCGCGGCGATCTTGCTCAGCCCGCGCACGCCCCATTTGGACGCGCCGTACCCGGCGGTCAGCGCCAGGCCCATCAGGCCGGCGGCCGAGGAGATGTTGACGATGGAACCTCCGCCGGCCGCGCGCATCGGGGCGATGACCGCCTGAAGGCCGTTGAAGACGCCGACCAGGTTGATCTCGAGCACGGTGCGGAAGTGGTCGAGTGGCTCGTGCTCGATGAACTGTCCGGTCGAGATGCCTGCGTTGTTCACCAGGCCGTTCAGTTTGCCGAACTCGGCCAGGGTCAGCTCGACCGCGGATTTCCACTGTGCCGCATCGGTCACGTCGAGGTGGACGTAACGGGCATTGGCCCCCAGTTCGGCGGCCAGCGCGGCGCCGTCATCATCGAGGACGTCGGAGATCACCACCTTGCCGCCACGCGCGACGATGTGCTGAGCGAACGCCGCGCCGAGGCCGCGTGCGCCGCCGGTGACGATCGCCACGACGTCCGACAAGCTATCCGAATCTGCTTGCATCCCAACAACTTCCTTTCAGGGTGAATGTCGGCTGGATTCAGTGTCGATCCTGGCCGCAGCACCGTCGGGTATGAAAGCCACGATATTCGTCGCGGTGTTGGCGTGCCGGAAAGTCCCATTCAGCGGGAATGGGTGGAGCAGTGCTGGGGCCACTCCGTGCCCTCCATCGACACGAACATGGCATCCATTCCCGGCAACCGCTTCATGCTTCCCTCGTTCGCCAGCCCCCAGATGCGGAGGCCCGGACCTATTCGGAATCAGCGCATGGACCGGTGCGAAATTAACGTTCAGCGACACTTCGGTTTCCTGCGGACGGCAACGGCGGCCCGACCCCACGCCGTTTGCTGCGGAGCCCGGAGACCCCTGGTACCGGTGAGTGAGACAACGGGTGTCCGCCGCACACCCTGGTTCGTAACGTGACAAGCCGAATCTTGAAGTGAAAGGCAACACAGTGACAGCCCAGCCAGCTCCGTCAGGTACCGCCGAACGCACCTCCGCGGAGGTGGATGTCGTTGTCGTGGGAGCCGGTTTCGCCGGGCTGTACGCACTGCACCGCTTTCGCGAGCAGGGCCTTTCGGTGCGAGTGTTCGAGGCCGCCGACGGGGTGGGCGGCGTCTGGTACTGGAACCGCTATCCGGGCGCCCGCTGCGACGTCGAGAGCGTCGACTACTCCTACTCGTTCGATTCCGACCTTGAGCAGGAGTGGAACTGGACCGAGAAGTACGCCACCCAGCCGGAGATCCTGGCCTACCTCAACCACGTGGCCGACCGGTTCGACCTGCGGCGCGACATCTCCTTCGGGACCCGCGTGACCGACATGGTGCTCGACGAGAAGACGCTGCGCTGGCAGGTCCGCACCGACCGCGGCGACGTGGTGTCCGCGCGGTTCTGCATCCTGGCGGTCGGGCCGCTGTCGAACGCGAACATCCCGGCGATCGAGGGCCTCGATTCGTTCGCCGGCGAGGTCTACCACACCGCGCACTGGCCGCACGAAGGTGTTGATTTCACGGGCAAGCGGGTCGGCGTGATCGGCACCGGATCCTCGGGCATCCAGGCGATCCCGTACATCGCCAAAGAAGCCGCACAGCTCTACGTCTTCCAGCGCACCCCGAACTACAGCGTGCCGGCCGGCAACATTCCGCTCGACGACGAGACGCGGGCCGCGCAGAAGGCCGGTTACACCGAGCGGCGCAGGCTCTCGATGCTCAGCGGTGGCGGCTCACCGCACCAGCCTCATCCCAAGTCCGCCCTGGAGGTCTCCGCCGAGGAACTGCAGCAGGCCTACGAGCGGCGCTGGGAACTGGGCGGTGTGTTGTTCTCCAAGGCCTTCCCGGATCAGCTGCTCACCATCGAGGCCAACGACACCGCGCGCCTGTTCTGGGAGCAGAAGGTGCGGGCCGTGATCGACGATCCCGCCGTGGCCGACGTGTTGATCCCGAAGGATCATCCGATCGGCGCCAAGCGAATCTGTACCGACGACAACTACTTCCAGACCTTCAACCGGGACAACGTCTCGTTGGTGAATCTGCGGGCCACGCCGATCGAGCGGATCGACGCCTCCGGTCTCGACACCACCGAGGAGCACTACGAGCTCGACGCACTGGTGCTGGCCACCGGATTCGACGCGATGACCGGATCGGTCCAGAAGCTCAATGTGGTGGGCCGGGGCGGCCGGACCCTCAATGAGGCGTGGGCCGAGGGACCGGAGACCTACCTCGGCCTCGGTGTCCCGGGCTTCCCGAACCTGTTCAACATCGCCGGTCCAGGCGCGCCTTCGGTGCTGGCCAACATGGTGCTGCATTCGGAGTTGCACCTGAACTGGGTGGCCGACGCGATCGCCTATCTCGATGCTCAGAGCGCTCCGGCGATCGAGGCGCGCGAGGATGCTGCGGCCGAGTGGGTGGCCGAGTGCACCCGCCGTGCCGCTGGAACGCTTATGCCGCAGGCCAATTCGTGGTACCTCGGGGCGAACATCCCGGGCCGGCCGCGGGTGTTCATGCCGTTCGTCGGCGGCTTCGGCGTGTACGGCGAGATCATCGCCGACGTCGCAGCGGCCGGCTACAAGGGCTTCGACATCCACCAGGATCTGACCGTCTAGCGGCGGTCCCTGCGGGGGCCGGCTGCTTCGGGCGCCGGCCTCCGGCACAGGGATCGGTCAGCCGTCGCGGTCCAGCAGCGCTCGGATGTCGGCGCACACCTGCCGCCTGGCGGTGCCGGCCAGGGTGAGTGCCGGCATGGTCATGAACCCGTGGACGGCGCCGGAGAAACTCCGGTGCGCGACCGGAACACCCTGGGCTGCAAGCGCTTCGGCATAGCCTTCGCCTTCGGAGTGCAGCGGGTCGAAACCCGCGGTGATCACCACTGCCGGTGGCAGTCCGGACAGATCCGCGCGTAGTGGCGACGCATGGGGGTGGGCGCGGTCGTCCGCGTCCGGAACGTACTGGTCCCAGTACCACACCATGGCGGCACGGGTGTTGTAGAACCCCGTCTCGAACCGGCGGTAGGACTCGGTGTCGAAGTCCGCGGCGGTCACCGGATACAGCAGCGCCTGACACGCGATGTCCGGACCGCCGCGATCGCGGGCGAGGATCGTGGTGACGGCGGCGAGGTTGCCGCCGGCGCTGTCACCGGCGACGACGATCTTCGAGGCGTCGCCGCCGAGCTCGTCGGCGTTGCGCGCAACCCAGCACAATGCGGCGTACACGTCGTCGGCGGCTGCCGGCCAACGTGACTCCGGCGCCAGCCGGTAGTCGACGGACACCACCGCCGCGCCGATGCCGTTGGACAGCGACCGGCACAGGTCGTCGTGCGTGTCGAGGTCGCAGAACACGAATCCGCCGCCGTGCGCGAACACCACCATCGGTGCCGGGGCATCGGAAGACGTTTCCGGCCAATAGATCCGGACGGGAATATCGCCCCCGGGCCCCGGTATCGTCCGGTCCTCGACTGACCCGATGGGCTGTGGTCGTTCTGTCGGCCGATACCGGGACCGCACGGCGGCCCTGGCTTCGGCCCCGCTCATCGTCTCGACAGCAGGAAAGCCGGCATTCAGTACGGGCAGTAGTTCCGCGATCTCCGGATCGACTTTCATTTCCGCCTTTTCGTCGGGTTGTCGGTACCCGGCAACCGGTCCTGCATCCCACCAAACCACATCGGCGCCGGCCCCGGGGTATGTGTTCCGCGCAGCGGGATCAACGAGTCCGGCTCTCGGCCAGCACGATTGAGGCCCGAACGGGTGCGGGCCGCACCCCGGCTATACCACACCGCCAAAAGTCTTGTACCGCTGAGCGAGACAGCAGTTCCGGGATGTGCGGGGGGTGCGCACGATCACATGGCCGGGCCCGCTGAGGCATCGGACACACCGAGGCGGTCGGTTCGAGCGTCGCTCCCAAGCGCGAAATCCGCCAAGGGCCGGGCAATTCCGGGTCGTCATCACGGCGTGCTCGACAACCAAATAGATGGAGAGGCAATGGACCGACATAGCAAGTTCGACAACGGCGCCGTACCCGCTGTGCGTCGCCGTTCGAGAACGACATGGAGAGCCCTTGGCATCATGCTCACTGCCATCGGCTTCTTCGTGATGTCCGTGCTGCCGGCGTGGGCCGCCGAGAACATGCGGGTGACTTTTGTGCGGCACGGTCAATCCGCGGGCAACACGTCGGGGAACATCGACACCTCGACGCCGGGCCCGTCGCTCACTGCGCTGGGGCGAGAGCAGGCCCGGGCAGTGGCCGACAAGCTGGGGGACAACAACTATGACGCCATCTACGCGTCGCAGATGATCCGTACCCAGCAGACGGCAGAACCGATGTCGGCCTATCTGGGTCTGCCGATCCAGGTGCTGCCCGGCCTGCAAGAGATCGAGGCCGGCGACTACGAGGGCACTCCCGAGAGCGGGGCACTCGGCGGTTACCTCAAGGCCCCGATCGCCTGGGCGTTCGCCGGTCAACTCGGCGCACGCATCCCGGGTTCGATCGACGGCAATGAGTTCGACGCGCGCGTCGACGGCGCGTTGAAGACCATGTACGACAAGGGCGACCGCAACGTCGTCGTGTTCTCGCACGGCGGCACCATCATGTTCTGGACCATGATGAATGCCAAGAACCTCACCTTGGCGGAGAAGGGCATGCTGCTGAGTCAGCACGCACTGGGCAACACCGACTACGTCGTCATCGAGGGAAACCCAGAGGACGGCTGGACATTGGTGGACTGGAACGGCCAGCGGTTCAGCCCCGAGCCCACATTCGGGCATGAGGTCGGGCTGCAGGTGCGGACGCTGACCCGCCAGCTCGAAGCCGCCATGAAGCAGGTCACCGACTCGTTCGCCACCGGTGACGTGATCGAGGTTGCGACGGCGATCAACCGCAGTGTGGCCGACGCGTCCTTCTCGGTGGCCAAGTTCAACCGGGCGATCAATGCCGAGGTCATCAAGCGGGTCGGCAAAGCCATCGATGAGGTACGCAATCCGGATTCCGATGCGGTGTCGGAGCTCACCGACAAGATGTCCGACACGGCCAAGAGCGTTTTCCCGAACACCGGTTCGGTCACGGACCTGCTGAAGCCGCTGAACGCTGCGGTGGCCGATCCGAAGGAAGCGTCGGAATCGACCGGTTCCGATCGCGCCGGTGCGACCCCGAAGGTCACCTCCGCGGTGCGGGGCAACGGTGCGACCGACCTGACCGCCGGCAACATGGTCAGGCCCGGCAAGGCCTTCGTCGATGCCAAGCGCGCCGGTGAGCAGGTGCGTACCGCGGTTTCCGATGCCGCCGATCAGCTCAGGTCGACGGTGAGGTCGTCGATCGGCAGCATCACCGGTGCCACCAAGAAGGTGTCCGAAAGTGCGGGCGCGCCAAGCGCTTCGCGCGATGCCGCGGGTTCCGACAAGGCTTCGGCCGATTCGGACGGCTGATGACCGCGGGTAGGCCGGCGTAGTTTCGCCGCGCCGGCGGCAAGAAATCGGCCCCCTCCGTCAGACGGAGGGGGCCGATTTCGTCGTGGCTGGTCGAGCGGACTAGTCCAGGTAGTCGCGCAGCACCTGGGAGCGGCTCGGGTGACGCAGCTTGCTCATGGTCTTGGACTCGATCTGGCGGATGCGCTCGCGGGTCACGCCGTAGACCTGGCCGATCTCGTCAAGGGTGCGAGGCTGACCGTCGGTCAGGCCGAACCGCAGCCGGACCACGCCGGCCTCACGCTCGGACAGCGTCTCCAGCACGGACTGCAGCTGATCCTGCAGCAGCGTGAAGGACACGGCGTCGACGGCCACCACGGCCTCGGAGTCCTCGATGAAGTCACCGAGCTGGCTGTCGCCCTCGTCGCCGATGGTCTGGTCCAGCGAGATGGGCTCACGCGCGTACTGCTGGATCTCCAGCACCTTCTCCGGCGTGATGTCCATTTCCTTGGCCAGCTCTTCGGGCGTGGGTTCGCGACCCAGGTCCTGCAGCAGCTCGCGCTGGATGCGGCCGAGCTTGTTGATGACCTCGACCATGTGCACCGGGATACGGATGGTGCGGGCCTGGTCGGCCATGGCGCGGGTGATGGCCTGGCGGATCCACCAGGTGGCGTACGTGGAGAACTTGTAGCCCTTGGTGTAGTCGAACTTCTCGACCGCACGGATCAGGCCCAGGTTGCCTTCCTGGATCAGGTCCAGGAACGCCATGCCGCGGCCGGTGTAGCGCTTGGCCAGCGACACCACCAGACGCAGGTTGGCTTCCAGCAGATGGTTTTTCGCGCGATCTCCGTCACGGCAGATCCACTGGAAGTCGCGTCGCACCTGAGTGGTGAGCTTTTCGCCCTTCTCGGCGAACTCGGCCATCTTCTGGGTGGCGAACAGCCCGGCCTCGATGCGCTTGGCGAGCTCGACCTCTTCCTCGGCGTTGAGGAGGGCGACCTTGCCGATCTGCTTGAGGTAGGCGCGGACCGAGTCGGCCGAAGCCGTCAGCTCGGCGTCCTTGCGTGCCTGCCGCAGCGCCTCGGACTCTTCCTCATCCCACACGAAGTCGCCGGAGGCCTTGTCCTTCTCGGACGGCTCGGGGTGGTCCTCGTCGGCCTTGGCCGCCTTGGCCGGTGCGGCGGCCTTGGCGGCCTTGCCTTCCTCAGCCTCGTCCTCGTCCTCGTCGTCGCCCGCGTCCTCGACGTCGTCATCCGTGTCGAGGTCGTCGTCGAGCTCGAGGTCGGTGTCCTCTACGTCGAGATCTTCGCCGGGACCCGCTTCCAGGTCGTCGCCGGTCTCGAGATCGTCATTGACGTCCTCAGGCTTGCCCGCCGCGGCCTTGGTGGCCTTCTTGGCGGGAGCGCGCTTGGTGGCGGTGCCGCCCTCGGCCTTGGCCGCGGTGCTCTTGGCTGCCCGCTTGGCCGGGGCCTTCTTGGCGGGAGTCTTGGTAGCGGTGCGCTTCACCGGCTCGTCGGTCGCCGGGCTTGCCTTTGTCGCTGCCACGTACACCCTTTCGGTCTCACGAAATTTCTCGGCGAGCATGGGCATACTCCACCGAAAGCGTCTGCTATCGAATGTTGGCGTTCTTATCGGCTGGGGATATTCACCGCTATTCGGTAGGCGGCCGCCGAAGACCATTGTAACGACAGTGTGGGTGTTCACCGTGCCGAGCGGCAAATTTCGGCACGTGACCGACCGAAAGCGGCAAAGTTACCCGGCGGTAGCCTGCGTGCCGGCGGGCTCCTGGTCCTGACTGGCCATGGCCGCGCCCACGATGCCGGCCGTGTTCAGCAAAGCCGCCGGAACGATCGGGGTGCGGATCTTCAGCAGTGGCAGCCACTTGTCGGACTTGCGGCTGATGCCGCCGCCTGCGATGAACAGGTCCGGCCAGATCGCGTTCTCGATCGTCACCAGCACCTTGTTGACCTCTTCGGTCCACCGCGCGTAACTCCACTCCTTGCGCTCCTTGACCGAGGATGCGGCGCGGTGTTCGGCCTCCTTGCCGTCCACTTCCAGGTGGCCAAATTCGGTGTTGGGCAATAACACACCGTTGTGGATCACCGCCGAGCCGATGCCGGTGCCGAAGGTCAGCAGCACCACGACACCGGAGTTGTCCTTGCCCGCCCCGTAGCGCTCCTCGGCAAGGCCTGCCGCGTCGGCGTCGTTGAGTACACGCACCGGCAACCCGCCGAGCGCGGCGCTGATCACCTCGGCGGCGTTCACCCCGATCCAGCCCTTGTCGACATTGGCCGCGGTGCGCACGACGCCGTCGGTGACGACGCCCGGGTAGGTGACGCCGACGCTGCCGGTCCAGCCGAACTCGGCCACCACCGCAGCCACCGTTTTCGCCACCGATTCGGGGGTGGACGGCTGCGGTGTGTCGAGCTTGAACCGCTCGCCGATGAGCTGCCCGGTATCGAGGTCGACGATGCCGCCTTTGATGCCGCTGCCGCCCACGTCGACGCCGAATCCGCGGCGTGGGGCTTCGGCGGCGGGAACCGGATCTGCCGCGGGTGCATCGGGTGCGGTCATGGGTGCTCCTTTGTGGGACAGGCGGTGAGCAGGCTGTCGGACAGGATGGGGACAAACCAAGGCGCGACCTCACCCTAGTCGTTGAACATCGCACCCGCGGGTGGTCTGACATCCACCGCGAAGCGACATTTCGGGCAGAAGATGCTGCGATAGGGCCATGACCGACAACAGTTTCGATGCTCCCGCCTTGCGGGTGGTGGCCGAGCAGCTGGCCACCGAAGCCGCCGAGTTCGTCGCCCGCCGCCGCGCCGAGGTGTTCGGCGCCGTCGAGCCCTCGGGCGGCCCGGTGGCTTCCGGTGCCGTGAGATCTAAGAGCACCCCGACCGACCCCGTCACGATCGTCGACACCGAAACCGAACGGTGGCTGCGCGAGCGGCTGGCGGTGTTACGGCCCGAAGAGGCGATCCTGGGGGAGGAGGAGGGCGGTCAGCAGGATGACCGCCCCGGGCTGAGCTGGGTGCTCGACCCGATCGACGGCACGGTCAACTTCGTCTACGGGATACCGGCCTATGCGGTGTCGGTGGCCGTGCAGTACGACGGGCGGTCAGTGGCCGGAGCCGTGGCCGATGTGCCTGCCGGTGAGGTGTACTCGGCTGCCCTGGGGCATGGTGCCGAGGTGGTGCGGAACGGGGTCCGGAGCCCGCTGCGGTGCAGCGGTGTCCAGGACCTGTCCATGACGCTGCTGGGGACCGGGTTCGCCTACGATCCCGGCCAGCGCGCGCGTCAGGCCGCGGTGCTGGCCCAGGTGCTGCCCTCGGTGCGGGACGTTCGCCGCATCGGCTCGTGTGCGCTCGACCTGTGCATGGTCGCCGCAGGCCGGTTGGACGCCTACTACGAAGAGGGCGTCCAGGTCTGGGACTGGGCCGCGGCGGCGCTGATCGCCGCAGAGGCGGGAGCGACGGTGTGGTTGCCGACCGCTCCCGGTGCCGAGTACGTGGCCGCGTCGGCGCCGGCCATCGCCGACGCCCTGCACGACGCGCTAGCAGGCGCCGGTATGGATCTTTGACAGCAGCGCGGAATCCGACGGCGCGGTGGCGTCGGGCCGCAGGCTGGCCAGCACGGCCTTGATGTCGTCGTTGCTGGCGAGCTCGCTGAACTCGGTGCCGAGCGCCAGATCGACCCCTGCGTCGGGCCTTTCGTCCTGGAACAGCTCGGTGCACGGGGCCACCAGCCACACGGCGGCGGCAGCGGTGCGTCCGGACGGGCCGAACCGGATCTGGCCCTGGCATTCCAGCCGCGTGCTGGCGTAGATCGGGTCGTTCGCCGCCTCGGGTTGGGCGAAGCCCAGATCGCGCAGTGCACCGGCCACCTCGCCGGCCTGGCCGCCCTGGCCGCTGGCGTTGAGGACCCGGATCCTGGTCTCGGCCAGCGGTGCCGGTGTGACGTCGGTCATGGCCGATCGGGCCACTTGCTCGCCGAGTTTGGGGGCAGCCGGATCGGTGGCGGGCGGCGGGTTACAGGCCGTGGCCTCGCGCACATCTGCGGGCTGATTGAGGGCGATGATCCAGACGATCATCGTCACCACCGCCAGCGCGACGAAGAGCACGATGCCGGGAACGAAACTGCGCCGACGGAACGGTCGACCATGCCGGTCGAAGGCGGTTCCATCGGTGATTTGCGCGACCACATCTGCACTCTAGGGGTAAAGGTGTTCGCTGACGCAGCAGTGCTCAGACGGTAGTGTGATGTAAATCACACTGAAACGTGTGGCAATACGGGCACGAATCATTTGGGGAATGCGTTCGACGCTGGTACAAAGCTCTGCTGCAAGGTAAGGGAGGGGACACAGACGATGGCTACCGACTACGACGCTCCACGGCGTTCCGAAGCAGACGAGGTTTCTGAGGATTCGCTCGAGGAGCTGAAGGCGCGGCGCAACGAGGCGCAGTCCGCCGTGGTGGATGTTGACGAATCAGAATCGGCCGAGTCGTTCGAGCTGCCGGGCGCAGACCTGTCCGGCGAGGAACTGTCGGTACGGGTGGTCCCGAAGCAGGCCGACGAGTTCACGTGCTCCAGCTGCTTCCTGGTGCATCACCGGAGCCGGCTGGCAAGCGAGAAGAACGGCGTGATGATCTGCACGGACTGCGCCGCCTGACGGCGGCTCAGCCGCTGCAGCTTGATTCGCGGCTCAGCCGCGGAGCGCACCCAGGACACGATCCGGATGGCGCGAACTGACGAGCCAGTACGGGGTGGGGTCATCCGGATCGTCGAGCACTACCAGCACCATCGGGCCCACCCAGGCCCGGTGTACGACGAAAGCGGCGGGATCGAGCTGACGACCCAGCGCGGCCGACTTGGCCGACCGCGGTACCTCCGCGGTCCGGGAGATGACGCTGGTCGGCAGGTGTGCGTCACCGACCCACAACTCGGTGTCGCCGGCGTTGTCGCGCACCACCTTCAACTCCGTCTTGCTGAACCACATCAGCACGGCCCCCGCCACGCCGAAGAGCAGCACGTAAGGCAACCACGCCGGAATCGCCGGCGCGGCCAGGCCGATCTCGAATGCGATCACCCCTGCCAGCACCGCAGCCGGCAGGGACCACCACCACGGGACCCACAAACGTTCGCGGTAGTGAACGCTTTGGGTGGTTGCGCGCGTGTCTGACACGCGGCTCAGAGTAATCTGTGACGTCGTGTCCACCTCTCTGGCGGTCGTCCGATTAGACCGCGAACTACCGATGCCCAGCCGGGCGCACGATGGGGACGCGGGCGTAGACCTCTACAGCGCGCGCGATGTCGAGCTGGCCCCCGGGCAACGCGAGCTCGTGCCGACCGGGGTTGCCGTGGCGATTCCGCACGGAATGGTGGGATTGATCCATCCGCGCTCGGGTCTGGCTGCCCGCGTGGGACTTTCGATCGTCAACAGCCCGGGCACGATAGACGCCGGTTATCGCGGCGAGATCAAGGTTTCGCTGATCAACCTCGATCCCGACACGCCGATCGTCATCAACCGCGGTGACCGGATTGCCCAGCTGTTGGTTCAGCGGGTAGAACTGCCCGAGTTGGTCGAGGTGACCTCATTCGACGAGGCGGGCCTGGCTGACACCTCCCGTGGCGACGGCGGCCACGGTTCCTCCGGCGGACATGCGAGTTTGTGATGGCATTCGGAAAGCGCAAGAGCAACGATTCGGCTGACGACTCGGCTCGTCAGAACGATGACGAGCAGGTTGTCGAGCAACCGGCACCAGTGGAGCAGGCCGACGACTTCGACGAGGGCTCCGACGACGGCCCGTTCGACATCGAGGACTTCGACGATCCCGAGGTCGCGGCACAGGGCCGGCTCGACCTCGGCTCGGTACTGATCCCGATGCCCGACGGCGGACAGGTCCAGGTCGAGCTCAACGAGGCCGGGGCGCCGAGCGCGGTGTGGGTGGTGACCCCGAACGGGCGGTTCACCATCGCCGCCTACGCGGCACCCAAGAGTGCCGGCCTCTGGCGTGAGGTGGCCGGCGAGCTCGCCGACTCACTGCGCAAGGACGCCAGCTCGGTGAACATCCAGGACGGCCCCTGGGGTCGCGAGGTGGTCGGCGCGGGTAACGGCGGCGTGGTGCGCTTCATCGGCGTCGACGGCTACCGCTGGATGGTGCGCTGCGTGGTCAACGGCGCCCCCGAGACCATCGACGCGCTGACCGAAGAGGCGCGGGCATCATTGGCCGACAGCGTGATTCGTCGCGGTGAAACGCCGCTGCCGGTGCGCACGCCGCTGCAGGTGGAGCTGCCCGAGCCGATGGCGGCTCAACTGCGCGCCGCAGCGCAACAGGCCGCGATGCAGCAGGCCGCCCAGCAGCTCGCCGCCGCGGCACAGGCGCTGCCGCAGGATCAGCCGCCGGCCGAGCCGGCGGCGCGCCGCAGCGTGCAGGGCTCGGCGATGCAGCAGCTGCGCACCATCACCGGCGGGTAGTACCCCCGCCCTCAACGCCCCACGGTGTCGCTCGCGGCCTCCTGCAGCGCCGCCAGGCATGCCGCACCCAGCACGCCGGTATCGACCCCCATCTGGTCGAGCGTGACCGACCGCAGCGCCGCCCGCGGCGCCGCGGTCACCCACTCGTATCCGACCTCGGCCGGATGCACGGGATCATCGGTGGCCACCGCGACGCCCATGGGTACCGCGAGTTGTTCGAGTTCGGCACTGCCGGGTGCGCGGTAACCGGCGGCTTCCTCCATCGCATCGGGCAGGGTCGGCCACTGGCCCACCCAGGAGCGGGCCAGTTCGTCGGCCAGCCACGGCGGGCTGGAGGCACGCATCTGCGCGACCGTGGCGGCCAACCCGTCCCGGCGCAACAGCTCCGCCGACTGCCGGGCCAACAGCGCGGCAGGGGCGTGCTGGGAGGAGCCCGTCCATGGCGGCAGGGCGGCCAGCACCGCCACGGTGTGGCCGGGGTGGTCCAACGCCCACCGGAGCGCCACGACGGCGCCGATGGACACTCCGCCGACCGCGATCGGGCCCGATCGGGCCGCGTCATCCAGCGCGTGCAGGTAACCCTCGACAAGCCGGTCCGGCGTGGGTGGTGGGGTCACCACCAGAGCTTCGGCGGCGTGCAACGCACCCGAAAATGCCCGGTAGACGTAGTTATCGTCGGACCCGGTACCGGGCAGCAGAACGGTTGGGACACCGCGCAGAATGACGCTCATCACACGATCGTGCCTGCCCCGTCAAATCCTCGGCGCGCCGACCCGTACCCCACGTGGCATTCCCTCAACAAGAGGTCTACCGTGGCCTTGGTTGGGCGGATTCACAGTGGATCTGCAGAAGGTCAGGAGAGGCCATGGCTACGGCCGAAGGGTATCTGCGCCGGCTTACGCGACGCCTGACGGAAGACCCCGAACAGCTTGATGTCGAAGAGCTCAGCGACGAGGCCGCCAATACCGGCGCGCTCAGGGCGATCGACGCGCAGCGCGGCCAGGAAGTGACGATGGTCGGCACTCTGCGCAGCGTCGAATGTAACGGCAAGGGGTGTTCCGGCGGTATCAAAGCCGAACTGTTCGACGGGACCGACACGGTGTTGTTGGTGTGGCTCGGGCAGCGCCGCATTCCGGGTATCGAGTCGGGCCGTACCCTGCGGGTGCACGGCCGGGTCGGCAAGCTGGAGAACGGCGCCAAGGCGATTTACAACCCCCGCTACGAAATCCAGAAGTGAGCCAGGCCGAAAAGAACACAGGCGACGCACCTCAGCCCCCCGAGAGTGATCCGGCGCCCACCCCTGCCCATGGCGGCGGCCGAGCGGTGCTCGACCAGATGGGCGGCATCAGCGGGCTGATCTATTCATCGCTGCCGGTGGTGGTGTTCGTCCCGGTTTCCACCACGTTCGGGCTGATGCCCGCGATCGCCGCCGCGCTCGGCGTGGCGACCCTGATCCTGATCTGGCGGTTGATCCGCCGAGAATCCGTTCAGCCCGCGGTGTCGGGGTTCTTCGCCGTCGGCGTCAGTGCCCTGATCGCCTACGTGGTGGGGGAGTCGAAAGGCTATTTCCTGCTTGGGATCTGGAGCTCACTGGTATACGCCGTCGTGTTCGGGGTGTCGGTGCTGATCCGGCGCCCGCTGGTCGGCTACATCTGGGGCTGGGTGAATTCACACGACCGGGCCTGGCGTGATGTCCGTCGGGCCGTGGTGGCTTTCGATGTCGCCACGCTCACCTGGGTCGCGGTGTTCGCATCGCGATTTCTGGTTCAGCAGTACCTCTATGACTCCGACCAGACGGGCTGGCTGGGCTTCGCGCGGATCGCGATGGGCTGGCCGCTGACCGCCGTCGCCGCGTTGGTGACCTATCTGGCCATCCGGGCCGCGCAGCGCGCCCTACACGCGCAGGACGCGGCTCAAAGCGCCGACTGAGCGCGGTACGCCGGGCTAGCGCGGCGCCGGATGCAGCAGCAGTTCCCGCAGTTCGTCCTCGGACTCGGTGACGGCCACGAACAACAGTTCGTCGCCACCTTCGAGGGGCTCATCGGATTCGGGCACGATCACCCTGGCCCCGCGCAGGATCGTCACCAGCGCGGTGTCACGGGGCAGGTCGAGACGCCGGACGGGACGTCCGCCCCACGGGGTGTCGTCGGGCAGCGTGATCTCGACCAGGCTGGCCTGCCCCTTACGGAACTCCATCAGGCGCACCAGATCACCGACCGCAACGGCCTCCTCCACGAGCGAGGCGAGCATGCGTGGCGTCGACACGGCCACGTCCACGCCCCAGTTCTCGTCGAACAGCCACTCGTTGCGTGGATCGTTGACGCGGGCCACCACCCGGGGCACCGCGAATTCGGTCTTGGCCAACAGGCTGACGACGACATTGACCTTGTCGTCACCGGTCGCCGCGATCACCACGTCGAATTCTTCGAGCTTGACCGATTCCATCACGGAGAGCTCGCAGGCGTCACCGAGCCGCCAGTGCGCGGCCGGGATGGCGTCGACGTCGATATGGTCGGGATTGCGCTCCAGCAGCGTCACGTCGTGATTGCTGTCGAGCAGCTCGCGGGCGATGGAGCGGCCGACGGCGCCGGCCCCGGCGATGGCAACTTTCATCAGTGGGACTCCAAGTCCTCGCTCGGCGGCAGCGCCGCGATGGCCAGTGCCTCGGCGATGTGCCCGGACACGGCGGCCGCGTACACCTGGTCGCCGGCCTGGATCACGGACTTCGGTTCGGGCAGGTAGCCGTTGCCGAACCGGATCATGAAGGCCACCCGGCCGCCGGTGGCGGCCTCCAGATCAGTGACCAGGTGCCCGGCCCAATCCTGGTGCAGCGGAAGTTCGGCCACGCCCACGTTGCCCGACGGATCCCGCCACTTGGTGGTCTCGGTCTCCCTGGTCAACACGTTGAGCAGTCGATCGGTGGTCCACGGCACCGTGGCCACGGTGGGGATGCCCAGCCGCTCGTAGACCGCGGCACGTTTGGCGTCGTAGATACGCGCCACCACGCGCTCGACACCGAACGTTTCGCGGGCCACCCGGGCCGAGATGATGTTGGAGTTGTCGCCCGAGGAGACCGCGGCGAACGCGCCGGCCTCTTCGATTCCGGCGCGCAGCAGCACGTCGCGGTCGAAGCCCATCCCGAGCACGCGCTCGCCGGCGAACTCCGGCGACAGCCGGTGGAACGCGGTGCTGTCACGGTCGATGACCGCGACCTCGTGGCCGATACGGGCCAGGCTGTCTGCGAGGGAGGCGCCTACCCGGCCGCACCCCATGACGACTACACGCACCCGACGGTCCTTTCCGGTGGCAGAAACGTGCTGTTGCACTGTCCGTGCCCTCGAACGCTACAGCTTTGTGACGACTTTTCCCTTTCGGGCTTAGTCTTGGCTCTCGTGTCCAAGCTTTCGACGGCGACGCGCCGGTTGGTACTGGGGCGGCCGTTCCGCAGCGACAAGCTCTCTCACACCCTTCTGCCCAAGCGAATCGCTCTGCCGGTGTTCGCCTCCGACGCTTTGTCGTCGGTCGCCTACGCGCCGGAGGAGATCTTCCTGGTGCTGTCGGTGGCAGGGCTGACCGCCTATTCCCTGACGCCGTGGATCGGCCTTGCGGTCGCAGGCGTCATGTTGATCGTGATCGCGAGTTACCGGCAGAACGTGCATGCGTATCCGTCCGGCGGCGGGGATTACGAGGTCGTCACCACGAACCTCGGGCCCACCGCGGGGCTCACGGTCGCCAGCGCGCTGATGGTGGATTACGTGCTGACAGTTGCGGTGTCGATGTCGTCGGCGATGTCGAACATCGGCTCGGCGGTGCCGTTCGTCGCGCAGCACAAGGTGCTGTTCGCGGTGGTGGCGATCCTGCTGCTGGCGTCGATGAACCTGCGCGGGTTGCGGGAATCGGGCACCGCGTTCGCGATTCCCACCTACGCCTTCATGATCGGCATGTACATCATGCTGGGCTGGGGCCTGTTCCAGATCTACGTTCTGGATCACCCGCTGCGCGCGGAATCCGCCGGTTTCGAGATGCGTCCCGAGCACGGCGAGGTGCTCGGCTTCGCACTCGTGTTCCTGGTGGCTCGGGCGTTCTCCTCGGGTTCGGCGGCGCTGACCGGTGTCGAGGCGATCAGCAACGGGGTGCCAGCCTTCCGTAAGCCCAAGTCGCGCAACGCAGCGACCACCCTGCTGCTGCTCGGGGTGATCTCGGTCACCTTGTTCATGGGGATCATCCTGCTGTCGAAGGCGACAGGAGTGCAGATGGCCGAACGGCCCCAAGAGCAGTTGATCGGTGCGCCGGCCGATTACCACCAGAAGACGTTGATCGCGCAGCTCGCCGACGCGGTGTTCCACAACTTCCCGGTGGGTCTGTACCTGATCGCGGGGGTCACCGCGTTGATCCTGGTGCTGGCGGCGAACACCGCGTTCAACGGGTTTCCGGTGCTGGGGTCGATCCTGGCCCAGGACCGGTACCTGCCGCGGCAGCTGCACACCCGCGGTGACCGGCTGGCGTTCTCGAACGGCATCCTGTTCTTGGCCTTCGCCGCGATCGCCTTCGTGGTGGCTTTCCGCGCCGAGGTGACGGCGCTGATCCAGCTCTACATCGTGGGCGTGTTCGTGTCGTTCACGCTCAGCCAGATCGGCATGGTCCGGCACTGGACCCGGTTGTTACGCACCGAAACCGATCCGGCGGTGCGGCGGCACATGATGCGGTCGCGGATCATCAACGCGGTCGGTCTGACGGCTACCGGCACGGTGCTGGTGGTCGTGGTGGTGACCAAGTTCCTGGCCGGTGCCTGGATCGCGATCCTGGCGATGAGCGCCCTGTTCGTGATCATGAAACTCATCCACAAGCACTACGACACCGTGGCCCACGAGCTCGAGGGGCAGGACGAGGGTGAAGACGGCGACATCGTGCTGCCCAGCCGCAACCACGCGGTGGTCCTGGTGTCGAAGCTGCACCTGCCGACCAAGCGGGCGCTGGCCTATGCGCGAGCGACCCGGCCGGACGTGTTGGAGGCGATCACCGTCAGCGTCGACGACGCCGAGACCCGTGCCCTGGTGCACCAGTGGGAGGACAGCGATGTCAGTGTGCCGCTGAAGGTCATCGCTTCTCCCTATCGCGAAATCACGCGCCCGGTATTGGATTACGTCAGACGGGTGACCAAGGAATCGCCGCGGACCGTGGTGACGGTGTTCATCCCGGAATACGTCGTGGGTCACTGGTGGGAACAGGTGTTGCACAACCAGAGTGCGTTGCGCCTGAAGGGCCGGCTGTTGTTCATTCCGAACGTGATGGTGACATCGGTTCCGTGGCAACTGAATTCGTCGGAGCGCTTGAGGGCGCTGCAGCCCCGGGTCACCCCGGGCGATGCGCGTAGAGGATTCCTGGAATGACGGAACTGACGCTGACCACGGGCCCGGCTGCCAACGGTGGCAGTTGTGTGGCCCGCCATGACGGGCGCGTAGTGTTCGTCCGGTATGCCCTGCCCGGTGAGACGGTGCGGGTCAACGTGTTCGACGAACGTGGATCGTATTGGCACGCAGAGGTTGTCGAGGTCGTCGAAGCTTCGCCGGACCGGGTTTCCTCGCTGTGCACGATCGCCGGGGTAGACGGTGCCGGATGCTGCGATCTGGCGTTCGCCGAGCCAACGGCGGCGCGGCGGCTCAAGGGCTCGGTGGTGGCCAACCAGTTGGCCCGGCTGGGCGGATTCACCTGGCGCGACGAGGAAACCGCCGTGGCCGAACCGGTCGGCACCGGTGAGGCCCGCGGCTGGCGGACCCGCGTGCGGTTGGACACCACCGCCGACGGCCGGGCCGGGTTCCACCGCTACCACAGCGCCGAACTGGTCACCGACCTCGATTGCGGACAACTGCCCGCCGAGCTGACCGACGGCCTGGCCGGGATGCGTTGGGCACCAGGGGCGCACGTGCACGTGGTGTTGGACTCCGACGGCCGCAGGCACATCGTGCAATCGGGCCCCAAGCCGGCCGGCGGTAAAGGCAGCCGCGCGGCCGGCCCCAAAAATGCCACCCGCGTCATCGAGGGCGATTACGAGGCGGTGCAGCGCGTCGGCGGACGGCAGTGGATGCTGCCGGTGACGGCGTTCTGGCAGGCCCACCGCGATGCAGCCGCCCTCTACAGCGGGCTGGTGGCCGAATGGTCCGGGCTGCAGCCGGGCATGACGGCGTGGGACCTGTACGGCGGTGCCGGAGTTTTCGCCGCGACGCTGGCCGAACATGTCGGGCCCGACGGTCGCGTGCTGAGCGTCGATACCTCGCGTGGGGCGTCGCGTGCGGCGCGCACCGCACTGGCCGACCTGCCCTGGGTCTCGGTGGTCACCGACTCGGTGCGACGCGCCCTGTCTGCCGAGTCGGGACGTCCCGACGTCGCGGTGCTCGACCCGCCGCGCACCGGCGCCGGCCGCGAGGTGATCGATGCGCTGGCCGACACCGGCGTGCCGCGGGTCATCCACATCGGTTGCGAGGCAGCGTCATTTGCCCGCGACATCGGGCTGTATCTACGGCACGGCTATACCGTGGAGGATCTGCGGGTGTTCGATTCCTTCCCGCTCACCCACCATGTGGAGTGCGTCGCGGTGCTGACCCGCTGATCAGGACGGGCGGCCCCGTTCACTCCTGGGCGTCGGGGCCGATCGTCGGAGTGGGGAAATGCGCATAGGTGGCCCGATTGCCGCCCTGGGCCCTCGACTGGTTCATCGCGGTGTCGGCAAGTGCCACGAGGGCGTCGACGACCTGCGGGGTGGGCAGTTCGGTCAGCGGGCGCAACTGGCTGCAGGCCGTGCCGATGCTGGCCGTCAGGCGCATGGGCGTAGTGGTGATGGCCATCCGGATCCGGTTGACCAGGGGTGAGGGGTCGTTGGTCTTGAACACGTCGGCGATCAGGAATTCGCTGTCGGACACGTGGGCCAGCGGGACTTTGTGGCGAACGGTCTCCCGGATGGCCTGGGCGACGGCAACCCGGGCATGGAACGTGCTGTGGCTGCCGTCCATGTCGCTCAGTAGCGCCATGTCATCGATGCCGACCGCCACGATCACCAGGTACTGGTCGTCGTGGCGGCTGTGGGACCCCAGCATCGTGGCGGTGTGCATGTCGAACGCCTCGCGGTTGAGCAGGCCGGTCAACGGGTCGATCTCGCCCGGGTGCTGGACCCGGTCGGGTTCGATCAACTCGACCGCCATCCGGCACAGCGCCGAGGTACTCAGGATCACGAGGAGCGCCACCAGCGTGCCCACGGCCCCCAGCCAGACATCCGTCAGCCCTACCCGCACGCCCAGGAAGGCCACCACCGCGCCGGAGGCCACCCAGGTCAGGTGCAGCACCCGGCGACTGTGCAGGAAGGCCGTATAGGCGGTGATCAGGCTTAACGAGCTGGAACCCATCAGCCCGACAACCGGGTCCACCAGCAGGATGCAGGTCGCCGCGATACAGGCGGTGCCGATGGACACGACGCTCCACGACTGGGTGCGGCTGGGCCACTGCCGCCGCCACCACCACTGCGCGAGGGTCAGGCCGCCGATGGCCACGGCCACAGCCACGTACTGGAGGCCGCCGTGCGGACCTTTCGGGCTGACCAGCAACAGCAGCGGGACCAGACTCAGTCCGATGATGGTGACCCCGACGAGGCGTTGCATCCAGATGCGCTTGCCCTGCGCAGCGAGCAGGGCAGTACGCGCGTAGTAGTTATCGAATGGACTCAACCCGCACCCCGGAGTAATCGACTTCGTCTAACACCCTACGTAATCATGATGGTCGGTGTTTTGCCGCCGGTTTGAGGCGCTGCCACGGACTTCGTCGGTATTTGCTCGTGTATTCCACCTGTTAGCGTGAACCGCAGGTGTGCCGGGAAGTCTGGTCGGCGTTCGATGCATGCTGACTCCAGGAGCCCGATGAACGATCGCCGTGAACACAGCACTCGACGCTTGCTGGCACGCGGGTCCTGGCCGGAGTGGCAGCGCGTGTCGGAGCTGCTGCGCACCGAGACGGTTGGCGGGGCGTTGCTGCTGATCGCCGCGGGCGCGGCGCTGGTCTGGGCCAATTCACCGTGGTCATCCGGCTATCACCGGCTCTCGGAGTTCGTCGTCGGCCCACAGTCTCTGCATCTGGACCTGAGTCTGTCGGCCTGGGCGGCCGACGGCCTGCTGGCGGTCTTCTTCTTCGTGGTTGGCGTGGAGCTCAAGCGCGAGTTCGTCGCGGGGGACCTGCGGGATCCGGCCCGCGCTGCGCTGCCCATCGCCGCGGCCGTGGGCGGCATGGTGGTGCCCGCGGCGATCTTCGTCGGGATCAACCTGTTCTCGGGCCATCCGGAGAACATCGACGGGTGGGCGGTGCCGATCGCCACCGACATCGCCTTCGCCCTGGCGGTGCTGGCCGTGGTGTCCACCCACCTGCCTGCGGCGCTGCGGATTTTCCTGCTGACGCTGGCGGTCGTGGACGACCTGCTGGCCATCACGGTGATCGCGGTTTTTTTCACCGACCACGTGGCGTTCGGGCCCTTGGCGGCAGCGTTGATCCCGATCGGGCTGTATGCGTTCGCGGTGCAGCGGGGCGCACGTCAGTGGTGGATCCTGATGCCGCCGGCCATCCTGGCCTGGGCGCTCGTGCATGCCAGTGGCGTGCACGCCACGGTGGCCGGCGTGGTCCTCGGTTTCACCGTTCCCGTGCTGGGCCGCCATGCGTCGGCCGAGCACTTCGAACACCTCGTACGGCCGCTCTCGGCAGGGTTCGCCGTGCCGGTGTTCGCGTTCTTCGCCGCGGGCGTGACGGTCGGTGGCTGGTCGGGCTTCGCAACGGCGTTGTCGCATCCGGTGACCATCGGGGTGATCGCGGGTCTGGTGCTCGGGAAACCCATCGGTGTGCTGGGAACCACATATTTGCTGGCCCGTTTCACCCACGCGAGCCTGGACGAGGATCTCGCCTGGCGGGATGTGCTGGGTGTCGCGATGTTGGCCGGGATCGGTTTCACGGTGTCGCTGCTCATCGGTGAACTGGCGTTCGGGCATGCGTCCGTGGCCGACGACGACGTGAAGATCGCGGTGGTCACCGGATCGGTGGTGGCAGGCCTACTCGCCTCGGTGGTTCTGGTTTCGCGCAATGCCGCATATCGCCGTATCCACCAGCTGGAAACCCTCGATGCCGACCACGACGGTGTGCCCGATGTCTATCAGCCTCGGCAGGACTGACTTCGGGATGCGTGCGTACACTGGCTGGATGCTTGAACAGGTCCGCGGTCCCGCTGATCTACAGCACCTGTCACAGTCCGAGCTGACTGATCTGGCACAGGAAATCCGTCAGTTCCTGATCCACAAGGTCGCTGCAACCGGCGGACATCTTGGCCCCAATCTGGGTGTCGTCGAACTCACCTTGGCGCTGCATCGCGTGTTCGATTCGCCGCACGATCCGATCATCTTCGACACCGGCCATCAGGCGTACGTGCACAAGATGCTGACCGGGCGCGCCCAGGATTTCGACACCCTGCGGTGCAAGGACGGTCTGTCGGGGTACCCGTCGCGCAGCGAGAGCGAGCACGACTGGGTGGAGTCCAGCCACGCCAGCACGGCCCTGTCCTACGCCGACGGTCTGGCCAAGGCCTTCGAGCTGACCGGACACCGCAATCGCCATGTGGTGGCGGTCGTCGGTGACGGCGCCCTGACCGGCGGCATGTGCTGGGAGGCGCTGAACAACATCGCCACCGGTGGTCGCCCGGTGGTCATCGTCGTCAACGACAACGGCCGCAGCTATGCGCCCACCATCGGTGGCTTCGCCGACCACCTCGCGGGTCTGCGCCTGCAGCCGGCCTACGAGCGGATCCTCGAAGAGGGCCGCAAGGCCGTGCGCGGGCTGCCCATCGTGGGCGAGTTCTGCTATCAGTGCATGCACAGCATCAAGGCCGGCATCAAGGACGCGGTGGCCCCGCAGGTGATGTTCACCGATCTGGGGATCAAGTACGTCGGTCCGATCGACGGCCATGACGAGCATGCGGTGGAGAGCGCGCTGCGCAATGCCCGCGGCTTCAATGCCCCGGTGATCGTGCACGTGGTCACCCGCAAGGGCATGGGTTACACGCATGCCGAGAACGACGAGGCCGATCAGATGCACTCGTGCGGCGTGATCGACCCCGAGACCGGGCTGGCCACCAAGGCGTCGGGCCTCGGGTGGACGTCGGTGTTCTCCGACGAACTGGTCAGGATCGGCGGCAAACGGCGCGACATCGTGGCGATCACCGCGGCCATGCCCGGGCCGACCGGTCTGAGTGCATTCCGGGATCGGTTCCCCGACAGGTTCTTTGACGTCGGCATCGCCGAGCAGCACGCCATGACCTCGGCGGCCGGGCTCGCCATGGGTGGCCTGCATCCGGTGGTGGCGATCTACTCCACGTTCCTCAACCGCGCGTTCGACCAGCTGATGATGGATGTGGCGCTGCACAAGCTGCCCGTCACCATGGTGTTGGACCGGGCCGGTGTCACCGGGCCGGACGGGGCCAGCCACAACGGGGTCTGGGACCTTTCGATCCTCGGCATCATCCCGGGCATCCGGGTCGCCGCCCCCCGCGACGGTGCGCGGCTCCGGGAAGAACTCGGCGAGGCGCTGGCTGTCAACGACGGCCCGACCGCCCTCCGGTTCCCCAAAGGTGATGTGGGCGACGACATTCCGGCAGTCGAGCGGCGCGGTGGCGTCGATGTGCTCGCCGTCCCGGCAACCGGTCTGAACCACGACGTACTACTGGTCGCGGTGGGCTCGTTCGCGACGATGGCTCTGGCGGTCGCCGAGCGACTGCGCAATCAGGGCATCGGTGTCACGGTGGTGGATCCGCGCTGGGTCCTGCCGGTCCCGGAGGCCCTCGGCGAGCTGGCCCGCGGTCACAAACTGGTGGTCACAGTCGAGGACAACGGTGTGCACGGCGGCATCGGTTCGTCGGTGTCGGCGGCGCTGCGCCACTCCGAAATCGATGTGCCGTGCCGGGATCTCGGTGTCCCGCAGGTCTTTCAGGAGCATGCTTCGCGTGGCGAGGTACTCGCTGAGATCGGCCTGACCGACCAGCACATCGCCCGTCGGATCACAGGCTGGATCGCCGCGATCGGTGCGTCGGAGGGCGAGCAGGAAGTCACGCATCAGGTGGACTAGCGTCCGGGCAGGATTGCAGGCATGGATGCCGAATTGCAGAGCTGGAAGGACGCCGGGCGGTTTTTCGACTACCTGGGCTTCGACATCTTCTACCGGGTCGAGGGAAGCGGACCGAATCTTCTTCTCATTCACGGATATCCGTTCAACTCTTGGGACTGGTCGCTGATCTGGCCCACCTTGACCGAGCGGTTCACCGTCATCGCGCCGGACATGATCGGGATGGGTTTCTCCGACAAGCCCGTCGCCTACGGCTACTCAGTACCCGACCACGCCGACATGCACGAGGCGCTGCTGGATCACCTCGGGGTCGGAAGTGCCCACATCCTGGCCCATGACCTGGGTGATTCGGTCGGTCAGGAGCTGTTGGCCCGCCACGAGTTCGGCGGACGGTCCTACGGGGCACTCGACATCGACTCGATCACCTGGCTGAACGGCGGAATGTTCAACGAGGCCTACACCCCACGGCTGCTGCAGAAGGTGATGTCGCGAACACCGTTGGGCGACATCATGAGTCCGCTGCAGGGCAGTCGGTTCTCGCGTCGGATCGTGGAGCCCACCATCAACGAGATGTTCGGAGTGAACACCAAACCGTCGCCGGAGCTCATGGACAAGTTCCACCAGATCCTGGAGTACAACGACGGCAAGCGGGTCATCCACAAGGTCGGCCGGTTCGTCAACGACCGCTACACCCACCGGAACCGGTGGGTACGAGCGATGCGGGAGACCTCGGTGTCGATGCGGTTGATCGACGGGCCGTCGGACCCGAATTCGGGGCGGCACATGGCGAAGCGCTATCGCGAGGTGATTCCCGATCCCGATGTGGTGATGCTCGCGGATGACATCGCGCACTGGCCGCAGATCGAGGATCCACAGGCGGTGCTGTCGCATTTCCTGGCCCACATCGACCGGGTCAGCGGGTGAGCGTCAGTCGGTGGAGCTGAGCGCCTTGGTCAGCACCGGCACGGTCAGCTCCCGCTGCCACGGACGGACGTTGGCCTCGACGAGGAATTCCTCCACTGCGGTGGCCACATCGGCGACCGGACGCCAGTCCCAGCACAGTCGGCGCACCACCTCGGGGGTGATGAGGTTCTCGGCAGGCACCGATACGCGCTCCGACAGTTCGGCCAGGCCCGCGCGCGCGGCTTCGAGCCGGGCGGCGGCTTCCGGCTTGCGCCTGGCCCAACGGGCTGCCGGGGGCGGGCCGCTCTGGCTGTCGTTGGCCTCGGGCGAGTCGGTGCTCTCCCTGGCCCGGTTCAGTGCGTCCAGCCAGACCTTGGCGCTTTTCCGCTGTTTGGAGCCACCGAAGACCGGCAGCGCGATGAGCTCGTCGACGGTCTTGGGATCGGCCGTCGCCGCGTTGATGATCGCGGCGTCGGGCAGAATCCGTCCGGGCGCGATGTCGCGGCCGCGGGCGATGGAGTCGCGGGTGGTCCACAGCTCGCGTACGGCCGACAATGCCTGCGGGTTGCGCACCTTGTGGATGCCGGAGGTGCGCCGCCAACGGTCACGCCGGGTGGGCTGTGCCACATAGGTGCGTAGGTACTCGAATTCCTGTGTCGCCCAGTCGGTTTTGCCCTGCTCTTCGAGGACCGCGGCGATCGCGTGGCGCAGTTCCAGCAGCACTTCGACGTCCAGGGCGGCGTAGTTGAGCCAGTCCGGCGGCAGTGGACGTTTGGACCAGTCGGCCGCGCCGTGCCCCTTCATCAATTGCAGGCCGAGCAGCCGTTGCACCATCGCAGCCAGGTTGACCCGCTCGAAACCGGCCAGCCGGCCCGCCAATTCGGTGTCGTAGAGCTTGCCCGGGCGCAGGCCGATCTCGGACAGGCACGGCAGGTCCTGATCGGCGGCGTGCAGCACCCATTCGTCCTGGGACAGGGCTTCGGCGACCGGCGCCATCGCGTCGATGGGGGAGCCACCGTGGTTGACCGGGTCGATCAGCGCTGTGCCCGAACCGGAGCGACGGATCTGCACCAGGTACGCGCGGTTGGAGTAGCGGAAGCCGGACGCACGTTCCGCATCGATCGCGAAGGGCCCGCTGCCTTTGGCAAGAGAGGTTGCTGCAGAAGAGATCTCACCCGCAGTGACGCAGACCTCGGGAACCCCTTCGGCGGGCGAGAGCAGCGGGGTTGAGTCGGCCTCTTGGGGCTCGGCAGTGTCTGGGTCTTCGTCAGTCATCTCACGCGCGCGTACGGGTACTCAGGTCGGTGACACCAGCCGGGGGCAACCCGGCCGCGTGCTCGAGCACTTCACAGAATGCCTCCACATGCGGCCCTAACTCCAGATCGGTGGCGGTCCAGGAGGCCCGCAGCTCAAGCTGGTGTGCCCGCGGCGGGCCGGATATGTCACCGTAGCGCACCGACGTGGTGGCGGTGACGGTGCCGCCCAGCGCGGTGACGTGCTCGGCACGCGATTCCAGGGCGTCCACCAGCCAGCTCCAGGCCACCTCGGGCAGCAGGGGGTCGATGGCTTCGCTGGAATCCAGGTCGGCCTGGATGTAGGCGACCAGGCGCATGGTGCCGTCCCAGGCCTCGGCGCCTTCGGGGTCGTGCAGCAGGATCAGCCGGCCGAACGCGTCTCCCTCGGAGCGCTCCGGGATGACCGCCGTATCGGGATGTCGGACCTCGGCGCCCAGCGCGTAGCTGTAAGGCGCCAACCGCTGTGGCGGGCGTATCGGACCCAGTTCGATTTCTGGCCGTACGGTGGTGGCGTTCATCGCCGCCACCGCCGTCCGGAACTGGGCCGGTTCGGCAGAGGTCACGGCGTTTGACGCTAGCGGATACTGCCAGGACAGGAAGCAGGCGCGCCGAAGTCCGGGCGTCACGAACCGGCAACGGCCTGCGCCCACGGGCACATGGCACCATAGGAGCCGATGAATACCCGCCGGGAGCTGCCCGATTCCCCCTATCTTGCCGCCGCGAGCGGCCGCACCCCACACCGTGTGCCGGTGTGGTTCATGCGGCAGGCCGGCCGCTCGTTGCCGGAGTACCGTGCGCTGCGTGCCCAGCACCGCATGCTGGAGGCCTGCTTCGACCCCGAACTGGTCTGCGAGATCACCCTGCAGCCCGTGCGCAGGCACGGTGTCGACGCCGCGATCCTGTTCTCCGACATCGTGGTGCCGCTGAAGGCCGCCGGGATCGGTCTGGACATCGTGCCGGACGTGGGCCCGGTCATCGAACACCCGATCCGGTCGGTGGCCGATGTCGAGGGCATGAAACCGCTTGATCCGGTGCAGGTGTCGCCGGTCACCGAGGCCGTCTCGATGCTCGTCCGCGAGCTGGGCGACGTGCCGCTGATCGGCTTCGCCGGCGCGCCGTTCACGCTGGCCTCCTACCTGGTGGAGGGTGGCCCCAGCCGTCACCATGAGCGCACCAAGGCGATGATGCTGGGGGAGCCGGCCACCTGGCATGCGCTGATGACTTCGCTGACCGATCTGACCATCACCTTCCTGCAGGCCCAGGTCGACGCCGGGGCCGATGCCCTGCAGGTGTTCGACTCCTGGGCCGGGACGCTGTCGCTGGCCGACTACCGCACCTACGTGCTGCCGCACACCACGCGGGTGTTCGCCGCCATGGCCCCGGCAGGTGTGCCGATGACGCATTTCGGCGTCGGCACCGCCGAGCTGCTCGGGGCGATGTCCGAGGCGTTGGGCACCGCGCCGGCCACCATGGTCGGGGTGGACTGGCGCACCTCGCTGGTCGACGCCGCGGCCCGGGTCAAACCGGGCAGTGCCCTGCAGGGCAACCTCGATCCGGTGGTGCTGCTGGCGGGGTGGCCGGTGGCCGAGGTCGCGGTGCGCCGCGTGGTCGAGGACGGGCGTGCCGCAGTGGCGGCCGGAGCGGCCGGTCACGTCTTCAACCTGGGCCACGGTGTGCTGCCGGCGACCGATCCCGGCATCATCACCGAGGCGGTGACATTGGTGCACTCGCTGTGAGTGTGTCCTATTGCGTTGTCGGCGGCGGTATTTCAGGACTCGTCGCGGCGTACCGATTGCGGCTCGCGGCCGGGCCGCGCGCGGTGATCACGCTGCTCGATCCGGCTGACCGGCTCGGAGGGGTGTTGCGCACCGAACGGGTCGGCGGGCAACCCTTCGATGTCGGTGCCGAGGCGTTCGTGGTGCGCCGACCCGAGATGCTGGACCTGCTCGCCGAGCTGGGCCTGGCCGGCCGTCAGCTCAGCCCCACCGGCACCCGGCCGCTGATCTACAGCGGGGCGCGGCTGCATCAGCTGCCGCAGGGCACCCTGCAGGGCATTCCGGCGCAGGCGTCGTCGCTGCTCGGTCTCGTCGACGACGAGACCGTGGCGCGCATCCTCGATGAACGCTCCCGGCCCCTGCGGTGGAGCCCGGGCGCCGATCCGTCGGTCGCCGAGCTGGTCGGTGACCGGTTCGGTTCGCAGGTGGTGACCCGGTCCGTGGATCCGTTGCTCACCGGCGTGTACGCGGGCTCCTCGGCGACGATCGGGTTGCGTTCGGCGGTGCCGTCGCTGGCGGCGGCACTGGACCGCGGGGCGCACAGCCTCACCGAGGCGGTGCGTGAGGCGCTGCCGCCACCGTCGGATGCACCGGTGTTCGGGGCGGTCGACGGCGGCTACACCGTGCTGCTGGACGAGCTGCGTCGCCGCGCCGACGTGCGGTGGGCGCAGGTCGCCGCGGTGCGGGTGGACCGTCGTGGAGGCGGCTGGTCGGTGCTCGACGATGAGGGCGCCAGTTGGCACGCCGACGCGGTGATGCTGGCGGTGCCGGCGCCACACCTGCCGTCACTGATCGAACACATCGCTCCGCGCACGGCAGCAGCCGCCCGGCGCATCCGGGTGGCCTCGGCGGCGGTCGTGGCCCTGGCGCTGCCGGGCGGCACACCGTTGCCGCAGCAGTCGGGTGTACTCGTGGCCGCGGGGGAACGTCTCAATGCCAAGGCGGTCACGATGTCCTCGCGCAAGTGGGGCCGGCGCGGGAACGTCGAGATGGTGCGGTTGTCGTTCGGACGCTATGGCGACGACATGGCCGCCAACACCGGCGATGACGACTTGCTGGCCTGGTCGGCCCGCGATCTGACCACGCTGTTCGGTGTCACGGTGGACCCGGTGGACAGCCATGTGCACCGCTGGATCGACGCGATGCCGCAGTACGGCCCCGGGCACGGTGATCTGGTCGCCGAACTACGTGCGGGACTGCCCCCGACGCTGGCGGTGGCGGGCGGTTATCTCGACGGGATCGGGGTGCCGGCGTGTGTGGGCACCGCCACCCGGGCGGCCGCGGAACTGGTGTACAGCGGCGTGGCACGATAGGCGTATGGCCAAGCTCGACTACGACGAACTGAACTCCACCATCCGCTACCTGATGTTCTCGGTGTTCGCGGTGAGCCCCGGGGAACTGGGCGACGAACGGACCCCGGTGATCGACGAGGCGACGGCCTTCTTCAAGACCCAGGAAGAGCGTGGTGTGGTCGTGCGCGGCCTGTACGACGTGGCCGGCCTGCGGGCCGACGCGGACTTCATGGTCTGGACCCACGCCGACAACATCGAGGCGCTGCAGGCGACCTATTCGGACTTCCGGCGCACCACCGCGCTGGGCCGGGTCAGCGACCCGGTGTGGAGCAGCGTGGCGCTGCACCGCCCGGCCGAGTTCAACAAGAGCCACGTCCCGGCCTTCATCGCCGGTGAGGACCCGGGCAACTACATCTGCGTGTACCCGTTCGTGCGCTCCTACGAGTGGTACCTGCTGCCCGAGGAAGAGCGCCGGCGCATGCTGTCCGAGCACGGCATGGCCGCCCGCGGTTACAAGGACGTGCGGGCGAACACGGTGCCCGCGTTCGCTCTCGGCGACTACGAGTGGATCCTGGCCTTCGAGGCACCCGAGCTGCATCGCATCGTCGACCTGATGCGCGATCTGCGGGCCACCGACGCCCGCCGTCACACCCGCGAGGAGACGCCGTTCTTCACCGGCCCGCGGGTCAGCGTCGAAGATCTGGTCGCCAAGCTGCCGTAGTTTTCTTGCGCGAGCAGACACAGATGTCCCCATACACCCGGCGTGTTGGGGACATTTGTGTCTGCCGGCCAAGGTAGTTGACCTGGGCTTTCAGATCGCGGGTCTACCCTCGCGGGCATGACTGCTCCGCAAGAATCCGATCGCTTCGAAGAGATGTACCGCGATGAGCGGACGGCACATGGACTGCCCGCCGCGACACCGTGGGACATCGGTGGGCCCCAGCCGGTCGTGCAGCAGCTCGTCGCGCTGGGCGCCGTCAAGGGTGAGGTGCTCGATCCCGGCACCGGGCCCGGTCACCACGCCATCCACTATGCGTCAAAAGGGTTGTCGGCCACGGGTGTTGACGCGTCGCCAGCCGCGATCGAGCGGGCCCGGCAGAACGCTCGGCAGGCCGGTGTGACAGTGGATTTCCGGGTGGCCGACGCGACGAAACTCGACGGCCTCGAGGGCAGATTCGACACCGTCGTCGACACCGCGTTCTATCACGTCTTCACCGGTGAGCCCGAGTTGCAGAAGTCCTACGCGCGGGCGCTGCACCGGGCCACCAAACCCGGTGCACGGCTGTACATGTACGAGTTCGGTGAGCACAACGTCAACGGCTTCAGGATGCCGCGTTCGATGACTGCCGACGATTTCCGTGAAGTCCTTCCCGACGGAGGCTGGGAGATCACCTATCTCGGAACAACCACCTACCAGGGCAACGTCAGCGTCGAGGTTTTCGAGACGATGGCTGCGCGCAACCCCGACATGGCCGACGAGATGGCCCCGTTGCTGGAGCGACTGCGGGTGATCGAACCATGGCTGGTCGACGGCCGGGTGCACATGCCGTTCTGGGAGGTGCACGCCTCCCGCGTGGACTGAGGCGCGGCGCTCAGGCGGTCTTGGGTACCAGCTTCAGTGAGATCGAGTTGATGCAGTACCGCTGATCGGTCGGAGTGGGGTAGCCCTCGCCCTCGAACACGTGCCCCAGGTGGCTGTGGCAGTTCGCGCACAGCACCTCGACGCGGCGCATGCCGAGCGAGGTGTCCGACCGCAGGATCACCGCGGCCGAATCGGCCGGATCGAAGAACGACGGCCAACCGCAATGGGATTCGAATTTCTCGGTGCTGCGGAACAACTCGGCGCCGCAGGCCCGGCACTCATACACGCCTTCGGTCTTGGTGTCGGTGTACTCACCGGTGAAGGGCCGCTCGGTGCCCGCCCGGCGCAGCACCGCGAATTCCTCGGGGGTCAGCTTCGCGCGCCACTCGTCATCGGTCAGTTGCAGCTTGGGACCGTCGGTCGTCATGAACCCAAATTACGTGTTGCCCGCCGGTGCGCGCCAGGCATGACGGATCCGTACGAGCGCGGGGCGCCGTGACCGCGGCATCGGGTCAGCAGGTCGCATCCGGTCAGTACGGGGCGGTGGGCGGGTAGGGCGGTGGCATCAGTCTCTTGTTGTGTGCGTCAGCGGCCATGTAGGCCCACACCATGCCGCCGATCCAGGTGAACAGCCAGAGGAACCAGGTCAAGCCGAGGGTGAAGAATCCGATGATGAGCAGCAACGCGTTGATGCCGAACATGATGAAGGCGCCCGGCACCGTTGCGTAGAGCATTCCCAGGCAGCCGAACAGTCCGGCCAGCAAGGCCGCGAGCCCGGGGTTTTTCGTCGGCGCGGCCGGCGCATACATGTTGACCTGGACTGCGGGCGGGGCCGGGTATAGGTAAGGCTGTGGGCCGGTGGCGCCGAAGTAGCCGGGCGGTGGGCTGAGATTGGGCTGCAGGATCGGCGGTGGCTGCTGTGACTGGATGGGTGGTGGCACCGCAGGCAGATAGTTGTCGTCGGCCTGGCTCATGGTTGCCCCCTTGGTCGATTTGGTGAGGTGAGGCTACCGCCACGGGGGATCGGGTGTGTGCTGCTGGGCTACTTTTGCTCATCGAGCGAGCGCGAGCGTTGAACTGATCTGGCAGATTCGTCCAAGCGCCCGGCGGGGACGCGCGTGATGCTCGAGACTGGATCAATCACCTATGACAGGGGAGCTCACATGCCGGCGATGTCACGGATCGAGCGCGCATTCTGCAAGACGGCGCTGTGGCGTGGGGGAACCGGGCAGGCCGTGCTCGGTAGCATCCCGGTCGATCGGTTGGGTCACGATGTTCTCGAAATCGGCTCGGGCAGTGGCGATATCGCGGCCCGGTTGCGGCAGGGCAATCCGGATCTGGCCATCACCGCGACCGACTTCGACCCGGCGATGGTGCGCGCCGCCGCCCGGCGGCTGCAGGCATATCCAGACGTGACCGTGCGTGGGGCCGACGCCACCGACCTGCCATTCGCCGACGACTCGTTCGATTCGGTGCTGAGCTGCCTGATGCTGCACCACATCGTGGAATGGGAGAAGGCCGTCGCCGAGATCGCCCGGGTGTTGCGGCCGGGCGGTGTGTTCACTGGCTACGACCTGACCCGAACCCCGATGGCAACGGCGATCCACCGGCTCGACCGGTCACCGTTCCGGCTGGTCGAACCCGACGAGCTCGATGAGGTCTGCGCGCACCACGGCCTGCCGATGCAGACCCGGACCCGCCTGGCGGGTCAGGTCATGCAGTTCACCTCAGACTGATTCGGCTTCCTTGGCACGGTTCAGCCACGGCGGATCGATGCCCTCGTCGAGCCTGCCGTCCTGCTTGGCGTCGAGGTAGCGGAAGTACAGCACGCAGAACACCACGACCAGCATGAGTGACCAGCCGTAGGTGATCTTCATGTACTCCAGGAACCGGCCGGTGGTCGGCCAGCGCCACAACAGCCAGCGGTCCATCGTCATGAACCCGTAGACCCCCAGCCACGCCGGCCAGTTGCGGATCACCGAGTTCGGCAGCACCACCGTCATCAGGAACGGGAACAGCATCATCGAGTAGTAGCCCTGGGCCAGTCCGAGCACCAGCCACGAGCTGATCAGCAGGACGCCTGACGAGGTCAGCATCCAGAACAGCTGGTCGCGTTCGCGGTAGTAGCGGTAGAGCAGCCACAGGCTGACCACCGTCAGCACCACCGCGACCACGCGCAGCACGATGATCAACCACATCGGCAGCCCGTAGTAGATGCCGTTGCCCAGGATCGAGGAGTTGAAGTAGTCGCGAGTCTCAAGGATGTAGGGCGCGGTGTTGCGCACGAAGCCCATCGGGTCCGCCGACAGCGGCCAGGCCACCGCGTTGAACGCCAGGGGCACACCGAACGCGGTGATCAGGGTGCGCCACTGCCGGTTCAACACCGGCAACAGCAGCAGCGGTGCCAATGACGGCTTCACCACCAGCGTCAGGCCGATCGCCGCCCCTGCCAAAAGTTCGTTGCGGGTGCCGCCCTTGAGCAGGAACCAGAAGAACAACACCTCGGCCAGCAGCAGGCAGCCGTTGATGTTTGTGAAAACCAGTGTGTTGGTGACCGATTCGGTGCAGAACATGGCCAGCAGCAGGGCTGGCAGCGCTACTGAGGTCAATGAGAATTTGAACAGTCGTACCAGTACGCATGCGGCGATGATGACTGCCGCGGAGTTGATCCCGACGAACCAGAACCGCGACGCGAACTCCGGCAGGAACCCGAACGGGGCCAGCAGCAGAGTGCCGCCCGGTGGGTAGAGGTAGTGCGGGTCGACGAAGTTGAAATGTTCGTTGTAGATGGCCCAGTGCCGACGGAAGTTCGACACCGCGCGGTACACCGGACCGAAATCGTCGGTGATGTAGCCGTTGGTGGCCAGCACGTAGCTGCGATGGATGATCGACAGAATCGCGACCGGCCACAGCACCGAACGCAGCACCGTGGCGGTGCTCGGCGGGGAGGTGCGGGGACGGAAGGAGTTCAGAAGACCGACTCTGATGGGATTGGTCGTGGATTCTGCTTCGGCCACCAGCGAACCTTATACCGACGTGGATCGGGCCCCGCGTCAGGCAGGACAGTAGGTGTCGGTCTCGGGCAGTTTGCCGCTGTTGAGATAGCCGGTCAGCGGGGGTAGCGCGCACGGGGTGTAGATGCTGGCGCCGTGGCCGATGCCCTGCCACATCACCCGCCGGTTGTTGGCGCCGGCGTTGATGATGGTGGCGGCGACGGCGGCGACGCCCTCGTTGCCGACGATCGGGTCGTTGTGCACGCCGAGCAGCAGCACCGGAATCTTGAGGTCCTGCGGGTCTTTTGGTGCGGTGCCGCTGGGCCAGTTGAGGCATTTGACGAGGTTCAGCGCCCCGACGGCGCCGAACTGCGGGTAGAGCTTGCCCCAGGCGACCACCAGTTCACGGACCCGGTCCGGGGTCGGCCGGTTCAGCGCGTCGCTGCAGGAGTTCACGAACTGGCCGTCGGTCTGGCGCAGGCTGTCGGCCTGGGTGATCAAGGTCGAGATCGGACCGGCGTCACCGGCGCGAGCCGCGGCCAGGGCGCCGGCCAGGTTGTTGGTGGCGGCCACCCGGTCGCCTTGGGGGAAGCCCATTCCGGTGGTGATCGCCTCGACCAGCGTGGCAACCGAGGCCCCGCCGGGTCCGCGGCCGGCCCGCGCGTCGGCCAGCAGGGCGTCGACGGCGCCCTTCGCATCGGGGGCCAGCGGGCAGTTGGTGGCCACGCACTGAGCGGCGAACGCGTCCAGCGCGGCCTGTTGGCCCTTCACACGTTGTTCGGCCGCGGCCTCGGCACTGAGTGCCAGCGGTAGCGGGGAGTCCAGGATCAGCCGCGACACCTTGTTGGGGTGCGAGCCGGCATAGGCCAGGGCCACCTGAGCGCCGTTGCCGACGCCCAGTAGCGCCAGGGAGGGCACATCCCAGGTGCTGCGCAGCCGTTCCAGATCTTCGGCCGTGTGCGCGTTGTCGTAGGCCGAGTCGCCCGGGGCGATGGTGTCGGTGCAGCTGGTGGTGGCGGTCATGGTGACCGCGCCCAGGTTGGCCACCGGATCGTCGCCGGCTTGAAACTGCGTCTGGTCCAGCATTTCCTGGCGGTCGTAGACGTCGCGGCAATCGATGGCGCCGGACATGCCGATGCCGCGCCGGTCCACGGCGACGATGGGATGCGTCTTGAGGATGTCGGTTCCCGAGCGCGCCAACCATGTCGGCAGCTGCACCGAGGTGGGGACGTCGGATCCGGTGGTCATCACCAGCGGTCCGGCGTCGGGCGGGGTCTGCGTCGAACGGGCCCGCACCACGCCGATGCTGATCGTGCCGGTGGCCCCGTTGATGGAGTCGAGATCGGCGTCGTAGGTCGCGCAGTCCAGCGTGACGTCGGCGGGCGGCTGGACGCCGGCACCGCTGAACACCCGCGGGGTGCAGTCCCGCCAGGACAGGTCGTTCTTCGGCGCTTCGATGCCGGGCGCACCGGGCGGGGCCGCCGAGGTGGTCACGGGCTGTCCCTGCGGGTGAGCGCCGGAGTTGGTGGCATACCGCGGATCTGCGGCGAACAGCGGCGCACAGGCAGTGAGCCCCAGTGACAGGACGGGCACGGCGACCGCCGACCTTCTCAGGGCTTTCACCAGCTGATGACGCATGCTGACCACAGTAGCGACAGGGTTGTCAGTGCCCGCGGACGTAGCGGGTGTACAGGTAGCCCTCGTCGTCGGTGAGCAGGTGCGAGGGCCGCATCCGGGTGTGCGCCTGGCCCGCACCGGTGGCGATTCGCCGGGCCACGCCGCCGAGCAGGATCGGTGCCACGGTCAGGCACAGCTCGTCGAGCAGGTCGTTTTCGATGAGCAGGCTCAACAGCGACGGGCCGCCCTCGGTCAGCACCCGGAAGAGCTTGCGTTCGGCCAGGATTCGCAGTGCGACCGCCGGGTCGACGCGCGTGGGGTCCGCACCGGAGGCGTCGAGGACCTCGGCGAGAGTGCCCAGCCGGTGCCGTGCGTCGGCGACGGTCTTGGTGGCGGTGAGGATGAGCGGTGCCACCTCGGTGCGGGTGAAGAACTTGGAGTTTTGGTCGAGCTCGGCCGATGCGGTGATGACGGCGATCGGCGGCACTTCGTCCTGGCCACGGCGCTGGCGCTCCTGCCGCTGGGCGGCCGACAGCTGCACGCCGGAGTAGTTCTCGATCCGCACCGTCGCCGCGCCCATCAGGATGACGTCGGCCGTCTGGCGCATGAGATTGAACACAGCCCGGTCACCCGGACCGGCCAGGCCGCCGGACTTGCCGTCCTCGGTGGCACCGCCGTCGAGGCTACTGATCATGTTGCCTCGCACCCAACATCGCCGCAGGTCATCGGGGTAGGTGTAGTAATCGGCCAGCTGGCCGTCGGCGATCTTGTCGACGTTTCCCAGCACGGTCAGGTCGATCCCGGCGGTGTCATCGGACATGAACTGAATTGGAGCACGTCGTTACGCTGCCTGAATGCACGGGTCCAGCGGCGTCGCTCATCTCGCCGATCGTCATCCCACTGTCACGCCGGAGCGGCTGGTCGCACAGTTGGTTCCGCCGCCGACGTTCGCCGACGTCAGCTTCGACAGTTACCGCCCGGACCCGGCCGAACCGTCCCAGGCCGCCGCGGTGCAATCCTGCCGCAGTTTCTGCGAGCAGGCAGCGCTTCGGCGGGCAGGCAAGAAGAAGCTGTTCGGCAAGCGTGAGGTGCTGCCCGGGGTCGGGCTGTACCTGGACGGCGGGTTCGGCGTCGGCAAGACCCACCTGTTGGCCTCCACCTATTACACGCTTTCGGCGGGCGAGGCACCGACCGCGTTCGCCACGTTCGGCGAGCTGACGCAGCTGGCCGGTGTGTTCGGCTACAACGAGTGCATCGACCTGCTCTCGGAGTACGTGGTGGTGTGCATCGACGAGTTCGAGCTCGATGACCCGGGCAACACGACGCTGATCTCGCGGTTGCTCTCGGCGCTGGTGGAGCGCGGGGTGTCGATCGCGGCTACCTCGAACACGCTGCCCGAACAGCTGGGTGAGGGCCGGTTCGCCGCGCAGGATTTCCTGCGCGAGATCAACACGCTGGGACAGATCTTCACGACGGTCCGGATCGAGGGGCCCGACTACCGGCATCGCGATCTGCCGCCGGCCCCCGAGCCGCTGTCCGATGACGAAGTGGCGCAGCGGGCCGAGGGCGTCACCGGAGCGACCCTCGACGACTTCGACGCGTTGTGTGCGCATCTGGCGACCATGCACCCGTCGCGCTATCACGCGTTGATCGAAGGCGTCACCGAGGTGTTCATCACCGGGGTGCACCCGATCGAGGATCAGAGCGTGGCGCTGCGCCTGGTGGCGCTGACCGACCGGCTCTACGACGCGGGTGTCCCGGTGCTGGCGTCGGGGACCAAGCTGGACACCATTTTCAGTCCGGAGATGGTGGCCGGCGGGTTCCGGAAGAAGTACCTGCGGGCCACGTCGCGTCTGCTGGCCCTGACCGCCGCCGCGCAGCAGAAGACCGTCTAGACCGGACGGACCATCACGTAGTCGTTCTCGATGCGGGTCCCGAGCCGGAAGGTCTTGGTGCCGCTGATGGTGAAACCGTTCTTGGCGTAGAAGCGCTGCGCGCGTTGGTTCTGTTGGTTGACCCCCAGCCACACGCAGCCGACGCCGGATTCGGCCGCGGCGCGCAGTGACTCGGTCATGAGAGCCTGGGCCGCACCACCGCCGTGGCGGTCGGGCAGCACGTAGATCTTGGACAGCTCGAGTGCGGGCCGCAGCGTCACCGCTTGCTGGACGTCACTGTTGTCGGGGACACCGTGAATCAGCATGGCGTATCCGGTGATTGAGGTATCGCGTGCCACCAGCACGATCCGGTTCGGATCGGTGAGGTACTCGCCGAAGCGTTCCTCGGAGAGGGTTTCGGCGATGAACGCGGCGATGTTGTCCGGCGTCACCGACGGGGGACAGGCCAGGGGAAAGGTGGCGGCCGCGACCGCAGCGAGTTCCGGAAGGTCAGCCGCGGTGGCCGGCGCTATCTCCACGGCTCCTCGCGCGAGCGCTCGTGGGTGATCAAGGCAGGGGCGCGCCCGGCTGCCACAGATTCCACTGCGCCAGGTGCTCGCCCGTCTTGGTGTCGGTCAGCACCACGTTGGTGACCAGTGCGCGGTAGACATCCCAGTAGACGTCGCCGTTGACGGTGGCTCCCGGAGGCGCGTTGCGCAGCGCCGCTTCGAGCCGGTTCGGCGCATCGGTGTGCTTGGGCGCGTACGCGTCGGCGTACGGGGTGACGCCGTTGAATGTGAACCCCAGCGCCATCGCGTAGGGGTTGGGCGCAGAGATGGTGGTCACCGTGATCGGGGCCCGCCACGGCCCGCCCTGGGCCCGCCACCGCGGCGAGCCGTTCCAGCCCCAGCCGGGCGGGACGTCACTGGCGAGCACGTCGTGCACGGTGACGTCGGCGACGATGCCGTTGGCGGTCTGGACCCGCAGCGTCTGACCGATGTTGCCGATGGGGGCGCCTTCGGCCGAGGCCGCCGGCGGGGCCACGAGGGCGGTGACGGCCACCACCATGGCCGTGAACATGAGCGCAAACCAGCGAGGCATGCCACGCATGATCGCACAAAGTGAAACGTGTTACAGCCGGATGGGTCAGGACACCCAGGGCCCGAAGCCGCCGACCTTGTCGATCCGGATGCGGGTGAGCCAGCCGGCCGGTGCGTCCTTCGGCGGGAACGGAACGTTCGGTGGGGAAAGCGTCTGCGCCAGTTCCTTGAGAAGTTCCGGTGCGCCGCCCTCGACGATGCGTGCCGTGCCGGTGATGGACAGGTAGGGACGCATCGTGTCGCGCAGCGGACCGGTGTCGGCGATCGTTACGGCGACCCGCGGGTCGCGGCCGACGTTGCGGACCTTCTTGTGTTCGGCCAGATGCGCGGTGACGAGCTCGTCACCGTCCGGGGTGGACTGCAACGCCACCCAGACCAGCGATACCTGCGGGCTGCCGTCCGGATTCAGTGTTGCGAGAGTGGCGTCGGCACCTGTGCCGATGAATTCGCGTGCGGCGTCGTTGAGTTTCACATCTGGTTCTACGGCTACGGGGACGCTTTCATTCCAGGTGTCAGTCCTCGGCGGTGTCTTGATCTTTCCCAGTCAACGATTCCAGGGCGGCGGTCAGTTCGGTCTCGAACCGTTGCGGGTCGGCGCCGAGGCGGTGCAGCGGTCCGTCCTCGGCTTCGGCCTCGGCCAGGGCGAGCAGGATGTGTTCGGTGCCGATGTAGTTGTGGCCCAGCCGAAGTGCTTGGCGGAAGGTCAGTTCCAGCGCCTTCTTGGCGCCCCCGTTGAACGGGATCAGTGCCGGAACCTCGCCGGCGGGTGGCGGAAGGGTGATGGCGGCCTGGGCGGCCTCGGCGGTGATGCCTTGACTCGCAAGGAGTTTGGCGGCGAGTCCGTCGGGTTCGGAGAACAGTGCCAGCAGCAGGTGCTCGGGAGTGATCTCCGCGTTGCCGGCCGCGTGCGCGGTGTTCTGGGAGACGACGACGACGTTGCGGGCCCGCGGGGTGAACCGGCCGAATCCGGCATTCGGGTCGAGTGCGGCCGGGTCGAAATCGGGAACCTTTGGCACAAAGCGCTTCTGGACCGCCTGCTTGGTGACGCCCATGGCCTTGCCGATGTCGGTCCATGAGGCGCCCGAGCGGCGGGCCTGGTCGACGAAATGTCCGATGAGGTGGTCGGCGATGTCGCCGAGGGCGTCCGCGGCGATCACCGCATCGATCAACTGTTCAAGAGGTTCGGTGTGAGCCTTCTTGATCGCGCCGATGAGGTCGTCGAGACGGACGGGGTTGGTGACGGTGACGGGTTGGCTCATGCGTCAACTCTAAGTTGACGACCCGTCATCGTCAACCGCAAGTTGACGATGGAGGCTGTCGGCGACGTAGTGGCCGGGCATCGACCCGCGCGGATCGGGCAAGATAGCGCCGGTGAATCTCGAAGAGCGTGTGCTCCGGCTCCTGCGACCCGTGCTGCGGCCGGTGATGCGGGTGCTGTCGTTGCGCGCCATCGTCATCGTCGGTGCACTGTCGGTGGTCGTCACAGTCATCACGCTCGGGACCTGGGTGTGGGTCGGTGTCACCAACGACCAGTACAGCCAGCTGGACCGGCGGCTGGATTCATTGAGCAGTCTGGGTGATGTGAGCACGCTGCTCACCGCCACGAAGCAGGGCTCGGCCGACAAGTCCATGCCGGATGACGGCGGCCTGGTCCGCACCGCACACATCGGCGGCGTCAGCGTCTCGGTGCCCAGCGACATCGTCCTGCCCCGGTTGGAGAACGGGTACGCCAACACCACGATCGACGGGGTCGAGTACCGCGTGCGCACGTTCACCGCGGGACCGGCCAGCATCGCGCTCGGCGCACCGCTGGCCGACACGCAACGGCGGATCGACGAGCTGCACCTGCGGGTGCTGCTGATCTGCGGCGGCGTCATCGGCAGCACCATCGTGGTGGGCTGGGTGATCTCGCTGGTGATGATCACGCCGTTCCGGCTGTTGGCCCAGCAGGCGCGGGCGATCAACGCCCAGTCCAAGCCGGACGAGGTGCAGGTGCGCGGTGTGCGCGAGGCAGTTCAGATCGCCGAGGCGGTCGAGGGCATGCTGGCGCGTATCGGCAACGAGCAGGAGCGCACCAAGGCCGCGCTGGAGTCGGCCCGCGATTTCGCCGCAGTGGCCTCCCATGAATTACGCACCCCGCTGACGGCGATGCGCACCAATCTGGAAGTGCTGTCCACCCTGGACATGACCGATGAGCAGCGCGAGGAGGTGATCGGGGACGTGCTGCGCACGCAGAGTCGCATCGAGGGCACCCTGACCGCCCTGGAGCGGTTGGCCCAGGGGGAGTTGACCACGGTCGAGGATTTCGTGCCGATGGATGTCACCGAGCTGCTCGATCGCGCCGCGCACGACGCGCTGCGCACGTATCCGGGCTTACGGGCCACTCTGATGCCCTCGCCGACGGTCTTGATGCTGGGCATGCCGGCGGGCCTGCGCTTGGTGATCGACAACGCCATCGCCAACGCCGTCAAGCACGGTGGTGCCACCGAAATCCGGCTCAGTGCAGTCAGTTCCGCCGACGACGTGCAGATCGTGGTCGACGACAACGGCTCCGGGGTGCCCGAGGCGGAACGGGCCGAGGTGTTCGAGCGGTTCGCCCGTGGCTCGACCGCATCGCGTTCGGGATCCGGTCTGGGTTTGGCGCTGGTTGCCCAGCAGGCCGAATTGCACGGTGGCACAGCCGCTTTGCTGGAGAGCCCGCTGGGGGGAGCGCGGCTGTTGCTGCGGCTGCCGCTGACCCGGACGCGCATGGAGGACGCGCCCTTCTAGGTTCAGGGGTGCGCAGGTTCCCCGGTGACGCGGTGATCGGCGTGGTTGAGTCCCTCCTGGACCAGACGGCTCAGATGCCCGTCGCGCAGCCGATAGAAGACCCGTCGTCCGTCCTTGCGGGTTTCAACCATGCGGGCGAAACGGAGTTTTGCCAGGTGTTGACTGATCGAGGTGCGAGAGGCTCCGGTGGCCTCGGCAAGTGCGGTCACATCGGCCTCGCCCTGGGTCAGGAGCCATAGCAGGTGCAGTCGGGTCCGATCCGCCAGCATTCGGAACGTCTCGCTGGCGACGTCGAGCCTCTCCTGGTTTGGTGCGCCCTCATGGACCAGGCTGTCCTGCAACCGCGACGATGGGCTCCCGGGCCGTGGTGCCATGGAACTCCCTCCCGTGACGCGGCCACATCGTGACTGCCGCCAGTGTCGCGAGTGTAGCCAGTGCGGCCAATAACAGGGCGGCAACAGCCTGGTTGAGCGTGGCGCCGACCCAGCCGGCCATCGGGTACGTGAGCAGAAAACCGGCGTGCGACAGCGAGAACTGCGCGGTGAAGACCTCGGTGCGGTTCTGGACGGTCGAGTTGCGGCGCAGTAGGCGGGCTGACGGAGTGTTGATCATCGAGGTGCCTGCACCGGTGATCGCCCACAGCGTGCACATGGCGATCCACCCCGCGGCTCCGGAGGGTGTGGCCAGGATGAAAAGGGTTGTGGTGCAGAGTGCTCCGGTGCAAGCTGCGGCACCGACGAGCATGACCGTGCGGTCGGAGATCAGATTGAGTAGGCGGGGCACAGTCAATGCGACCAGCATTGAACCACCGCCGAAACACGCCAGCGCTATCGCAAGACCACTGTCCTGACCGTCGAGCAGGGTTCGGACGTAGATCACAGTGTTGACCACCACCAGTGTGGTGGCTGCCGCGACGACGACGTTGAGGGCCAGCAGGGCGCGCAGGTCTGGAGATGACCGCATGATGTGTGCACCGTTGAGCAGGCGGTCCCGAAAATGAGCCGGGCGTGGGGCCTGCGGGGCAGCGGGGACTCGTGCCAGCGAGATGGCGGTGGCCGACGACAGGAATCCCACGACGGTTCCGAGGAACAGGGTGGGATAGCCGACCACGGTCAGCAGGGCCGCCGCGAGCATCGGGCTGGCCAGTGATTCCAGGTCGTAGGCGAGGCGGGACAACGATAGTGCCTTCGTGTACGTGTGCTCGTCTGCCAGGGCTGATGCGATCACCGCCTGATAGGCGGGCGTGAAGGTGGCCGATGCGGCCTGTAGCAGAAATACCAAAAGGTATATCTGCCAGACGGATTCGACGAACGGTAAGCAGAGCGCGACCGCGGCTCGCAGCACATCGGTCGCGATGAGGACCGACCGGGGCCGTAATCGCGAGGTGGCCGCGGCCATCAGCGGGGCCACGAAGACGTAGGCGGTCATCTTGATCGCCAGGGCGGTTCCCAGCACGGCCCCGGCGTTGTCGGCGGCGACGTCGTAGGCCAGTAACCCCAGGGCGACGGTCAGCAGACCGGTGCCCAGCAGCGCTACGACCTGCGCCGCGTACAGGCGCCGGAACAGCGGGATGCGCAGGGGATGGCTCGCCACGCCACCAGTATGTCAATAGGTGCGCAATTGCGCACCTATAGTTTTAGCCGGATCCTGTAGCCACGTAATCGGCACGCAAAGCGTCAGCAGTCCTGAACGGGTGACCGGGCCAGGATTTCGTCGAGGAAGCCCGCGGCCTCGCGCCCGGCGCGTTCCACATCGCCGGCGGCGATGGCCTCGACGAGGTCGTCGTGCGGGAACATGCCGCCGGGAGCCGCACTCGTGGTCGCGACGCTGGCGGTGATCGCCTCCAGTAGCCCGCGGTAGATCTCGATCAGCACCGGGTTGTGCGAAGCGCGCACGACGGCCAGGTGGAACTCGGTGTCGGAGTGGGTGAACTGCGCGTGGTCGGTGGTGTCGGTGTGTGCGAGGTGGGCGCGTAACTCGGCGAGGTCTGCTTCGGTGCGCGCGGTGGCGGCCAGGCGGGCGCCTTCCACCTCGAGGCAGCGTCGGACCTGCAGCACATCGCGTAGCTCGGATCCGCACAGCCGGCGCAGCGCTGCCGATACCTCGCTGGTGGCGCGCACGTAGGTGCCGTCGCCCTGTCGGACTTCGAAGATGCCGTTGTGTGCCAGTGCCCGGATGGCTTCGCGCACGGTGTTGCGTCCCACCCCGAGCGCCTCGACCAGTTCGGATTCGGTGGGGATCCGGCTGTCGACCGGCCATTCGCCGGAGGTGACCAGGGTGCGCAGTTGCTCGATGACCTGATCGACCAGGCCCGTGCGTCGCGTTGTGGCGAGCGGCACTCGAAAGTCCTTTCATCCAATCATGGGATGTATGGCATCATAGCCGGGTGAGTGGGACCCTGCGCAAAGAAACCCTGAACAGTTATGAGCACGATCTGGAGCTCGAGCTCGACGGTGCCGTAGAGGTCCGTCCCGGGACGATGGCGGCAGGCGGTGCCCTGCTGGTCGTGGCGGTGGTCCTGACCGCGCTGAACCTGCGCCCGGCGATCACCAGTATCGGACCGGTCCTCGGGGAAATGCGCGAATCGCTCGGGGCCTCGGCAGTCTGGGCCGGCGTGCTGACGACTCTGCCGGGGCTGTGCTTCGCGGCAGCCGGACTGACCGCACCGTGGTTGGCCCGCCGGATCGGGTTGGGCCGGGCGATCTCGGTCGCCCTGGTGATCCTCAGCATCGGCCTGGTCGCCCGGGTGCTGGACGGCCCGTACGTGGTGATCGGCGGAACGCTGGTGGCCACCGGGGGTATCGCACTGGTCAACGTGCTCATCCCCGTCGTGATCAAGGGTTCGTTCCCCGCCCGGATCGGCCTGATGACCGGCGTGTATACCGCCGCACTGCAGGGCGGCGGGGCACTGGGATCCGCGGTCACCCCGCCGCTGGAGCCACTGCTCGGTGGCTGGCGGGGAGCGTTGGGCTCCTGGGCCCTGGTGGCCGTCGTCGCGCTGCTGTTCTGGCTGGTGGGCGCGCGGGGAATCAGCACGGCCCGCACCGAAGCGGCCTCGTCGGGGACGACCGGTCGCTCACTGCTGCGCAGCCCGCTGGCCTGGACCATCACGTTGTTCTTCGGCTGCCAGTCGTTCCTGGCGTACATCGTCATGGGCTGGCTGCCCGAGGTGTTCATCGACAGCGGCGTCAGCAAGACCGACGCCGGTCTCCTGCTCGGGTTGGTGTCCATCCTTGCCGTCCCGATCAGCCTGATCGTTCCGCCGCTGGCGGCCAAGCAGAAGAACCAGAGTGGCTGGATCGTGGGGCTTGGCGTGGTCGGGATGGTCGGGATGATCGGCCTGCTCGTCGATCCCGGCGCGGCGCCGTTGCTGTGGAGCTTCTTCGTGGGCATCGGGATGAGCGTGTTCTCGTTGGCGCTCACCGTGATTGCGCTGCGCGCGCGGAACGCTGAGGACACTGCGCGGCTCTCGGGGATGGCGCAGGGCTTCGGGTACCTGCTGGCCGGTGTGGGTCCGTTCTCGTTCGGGCTCCTGCACAACATGACCGCCGGCTGGACGGCGCCGTTTGCCATGATGCTGGTGATCTATCTGGTGCAGATGGTGGCGGGTGCGCTCGCCGGCCGTGACCGCTACGTCTAGGTCACAAGCCTGGTTTGTGGCCCCACAACATCGCGGTGCCTACCGGTGATCGGTTGCCGCCGCGAACATTGTTGACGTGACCACCTACACCGCCTCGAGGCCGTTCCATACCGCTCTGCTGGACACCGCTGTGCTGGACGAGTTGGACAGTGCGGGTTCGGCCTTCCGGCACATCACGCCGAACTGGTTCGCCTCGGTGATGGGCACCGGAATCGTCGCGACGGCCGCGGCCACCCTGCCGCTGCACCTGCCGGGTCTGCACGGATTCGCCACTGCGGTCTGGATTCTCGCCGGCACCGTGTTGGTGGTGCTCACCGCGGCGTTCGCCACGCACTGGATCCGGCACCGCGAACAGGCGAAAGCCTATGCCGCGCATCATGTGGTGGGTCAGTTCTACGGGGCCCCGGCCATGGCGCTGCTCACCGTCGGTGCGGGGTCGCTGCTGCTCGGGCCTGCCATCATCGGTCCGTCCGCGGCGCTGGCGCTGGACGTGGTGCTGTGGACCGCCGGTACGGTATTGGGATTGGTTGTCGCCCTGTGGCTTCCGTTCGCGATGATCACCCGGGAGGACCACACCGATGTGGAGGCGGTCCCGGCCTGGATGATGCCCGTTGTTTCACCCATGGTCTCGGCGTCTACCGGTGCCCTGCTGCTGTCACACCTCGGTCCGGGGCAGGCGGGGATGACCCTGCTGGTGGCCTGCTATGCCATGTTCGGCCTGAGCCTGCTGGCCGGCCTGATCACCACGACCATGGTGTACTCGCGGCTCATGCACGGGGGCTTCAGCCAGGTGCAGGCGATTCCCACGGTGTGGATCGTGCTGGGTGTCGTCGGCCAGTCGATCACCGCGGCCAATCTGCTGGCCGCCCATGCCGGATCGGTGCTCACCGATGCGGCCACGGTGTCGGCGCTGCATGCCTTCGGCGTCGTGTACGGCCTGGTGATGGGTGGATTCGGGGCGTTCGTGTTCTGCCTCGCGACGGCGCTGACGGTGCATGCGGTGCGGCGCGGATTGTCGTTCAGCCTGACCTGGTGGAGCTTCACCTTCCCGGTGGGCACCTGCGTGACCGGTGCGTCCGCGTTGGGTGCCGCCACCGGTGCGGTGGCCATCTCCTGGCTTGCGGTCGCGTTGTACGTACTGTTGCTCGGCGCTTGGGCGACCGTCGCCACCAACACATTGCGCGGGGTGCGATCCGGTCAGCTACTGCGCGGCTGACCCTTGGTGGTTGCGCCGAGTGTGACGCAAAGGTCGTAAATCCATTGCGGAAACGCCCTTTGCGTCATTCTCGGCGATGTTGATGTGAAGCGATGTGGCTGAGCAGGTCGCGCACCGCCCCGGCCGGCGGGGTGCGGCCTCCCGACCAGACGGCCCGCAATTCGCGATGCAGATCCAGACCGGCGATGGGCACCTCGCGCAGCCGGCCCAGCGTGAGGTCGTCTTCGACGGCCAGCCGGCTCATCACGGCCGGCCCGGCACCGGCCAGCACTGCGGCGCGCATCGCTGCCGCCGAGGACAATTCGATCGCAGGATCGGCCTGACTGGTCGTTGGACCCAATGCGGATCGCAGTGCAGAACTGAGGGCATCCCTTGTGCCCGAACCAGTTTCGCGTGATACCAGTGCGGTCTCGTTGAGTTCGGCGGGGCTGATAGGGGCCGATCGGCGGGCCCACTTGTGATCCGGGGGTACTACGGTGACGAGTTCGTCATGGGTGATCGCGCGGCTGCGTAAACCGGCTGGTGCACCCGGGGATTCGATGAAGCCCAGGTCGGCCGACCCGTCGTGCACTGCGGCGATCACCTGGTCACTGTTGGCCGCGGTGAGGATGACCTGGGGCGCGGTCACACCCCGGCGTGCCGCGTCGGCCTGCAGTGACACCAACCAGCGCGGCATGAGTTGCTCGGCAATGGTCAGGCTCGCCGCAACGGTGATCCGGCTGTGGCTTTCGGTGCGCATCGCAGCCAGGCCGGCGTCGACGCGTTCCGCGACGTCGAGCAACTGGTCGGCCCACTCGGCGACGACCGCCCCGGCCGCGGTCAGACGGGATCCGCGCGGGCCGCGTTGCACCAGCCGCACCCCGGTCTGGGCTTCGATGGACGCCAGCCGCGAGGACACCGCCTGCTGGGTGAGTCCCAGCTCACGGCCCGCAGCTCCGAGGCTGCCGGTGCGGGCGATCGCCAGCAGCACTTCGAACGCTGCCAGCTCGGGCATCCGGGCGCTGAGCGGCATGTTCAGGATCGTAGGTTGTAGTCACAAACCATGCTTGTGAACTCCCCGGTTGTGGCCCCGCGATGGCAGTCGTGTAGCCTGGCCGACGTGACTATCGGTGTGTGTGCCAGCTATTGGCGCTTTATCAAGGCTCCGGGCGGAGCCGATAAAGCGCAGCACTAAGCACGCATCCACCCGGAGCCCAGGCAGTGACCATCGGTCGCTGCCTTTCGTCGTTATAGGGCGCCGGATTCTCTGCCAGGTGCCCACCACCAGGAAGGCACCTGAAAATGAACTTGGCGCAGACCGCCAACGCCCCCACCACATCGGACCGGCGGGTCCGTAGTTTCAGCGCGATTCCCAGCCCGCACGATGTGCTGACCGAGTTCCCGCTGGGGGAGCGCCGCGCCGAGCGGGTGGCCCGCGACCGCGACGAGATCGCCGACATCCTGGCCGGTCGTGATGACCGGCTGCTGGTGGTCGTCGGCCCGTGTTCGGTGCACGATCCCGCGGCCGCGCTCGAATACGCCAGCCGGTTGGTCAAGGTGGCCAACGAACTCAAAGACCAGCTCAAGATCGTGATGCGGGTGTACTTCGAGAAGCCGCGCACCACCATCGGCTGGAAGGGCCTGATCAACGATCCGGGCATGGATGGCACCTTCGACGTGGCCCGCGGATTGCGCATCGCCCGTCAGCTGCTGCTCGACATCATCGACATCGGCCTGCCTGTCGGGTGTGAGTTCCTGGAACCGACCAGCCCGCAGTACATCGCGGATGCCGTGGCCTGGGGTGCGATCGGCGCCCGGACCACCGAGTCGCAGGTGCACCGCCAGCTGGCGTCGGGCCTGTCGATGCCGGTCGGGTTCAAGAACGGCACCGACGGCAACATCCAGGTCGCGGTCGACGGCGTGAAAGCCGCTGCCGCCGAGCATGTCTTCTTCGGTATGGACGATATGGGCCGCGGCGCGGTGGTGAGCACCGCAGGCAATGAGGACTGCCACGTGATCCTGCGCGGCGGGACCGACGGACCGAACTACGGGGCCGACGCGGTGGCCGCCGCCGCAGCCAAGCTGACCGGTGCCGGGCTGCCGGCTCGTGTCGTGATCGATTGCAGCCACGCCAATTCCGGCAAGGACCATGTCCGCCAGGCGTCGGTGGCCGCGGAGGTGGCCCAGTTGGTTCGTGACGGGTTGCCGATCAGCGGTGTGATGCTGGAGAGCTTCCTGATTGCCGGTGCCCAGTCGCCCGAGGCCCGCCCGCTCACCTACGGTCAGTCGGTCACCGACAAGTGCATGGATTGGGACGCAACGGATCTGGTGCTGCGCGAGCTCGCGAAGCGAGAGGGTTAGTTCCCGCTCGATTCGGACTCGTCGGCCCCGGATTGCCAGCTGCCCGGCATCATCGGGGTCGTGGTGCCGCTGCCGAACGTGTCATCGGCCAGGGTGGTCAGCCCGGCCGGGCCGGCAACGACGGATTTCGCTGCGGTACCGGTGAATCCGAGGTTTCCGGCGCCGCTGCCGGAGGCGCTGGTGTCGGCGGGTTGCTCCGGTGGCGGTGTGGCGGCCTCGCCGTCGGCCGTCATGAACTCGTAGCGGTAACCGCGGTCCTTGGCCGTCCCGCCGCGACGTTTGCGGGCCTGGGCCCGTCGCTTGTCGATCGCGGCCGCCGTCGCGGCGGCAGCGGCCGATGCCCCGACTGAGTCGGAGGCCTGGGCGGTCGCGCTGTACCGCATCGTCGGGCCGAAACCGAACCCAGGACCGCCGCCCGGCACCGCGTAGATGCTGGTTTCCGCGCCGGTGGCCATCGGTGTAGGCGAGGGCGCCGGGGTGACCGGCGCCGAACCGGGTGTCGGCGCGGTCGGTGCGCTCGCGGGCGCCGATGACGGTGCCGGGGAGCCGGGCAGCGGGGCTACCGCAGGCTGCTCGGCGGGCGGGGTCATCTCATCGGCGGGCGCGTCGATCGGAATGTCGTAGGCCTGCGCCAGTCCGACGAGCCCGAGCATGCCGAGCATCGCAGGGGAGGCCGCAGCGACCGCCGCGGCGTACAACGGGGTGCCCAGCACCGCGAAGACTGCCGTGTACGCACCGAGGAAGAACACGTTGATATACGTGGTGAACAGCAGCGACGGGTCGGCAATGATCTCGGCGAGGACCTGGGGGATCTTCCAGGGCTCGAGAATGAATTCCCTGAGCTGGTCGTACATCCCATAGAAATGCTCAGACTTCCCGGCCAGCCAATTGCCGATCGGATCGTTGGCTTCGATCCACTTGACGAACTCCTCGTACGAACTGATCAAGTCGCTCAAGCTGAGGGACGAGCCAGATTCGGTGGCCTCCGTCGCGGCGGTGGCCTGCATCATCGTGGCGGACGCCGAACCGGCTTCGCCGACGCCCGGTGCCAGCAGCAGTGGTGCGGCCGCAGATATCGGTGTGGTCGCCACCGCGATCTCGGTGGCGGCCTGGTAGACGGTCATCGTGGTCGCGGCCTGGATCCACATGCGGACGTAGTCGGCCTCGTTGACGGCGATCGGGACCATGTTGATCCCGAAGAAGTTGGTGGCCACCAGCACACCGAGGGTTGCGCGGTTGGTCGCCAGCTCGGCCAGCGTCGGCATGGCCCCCAGCGCGGCGGTGTAGGACGCCGCAGCGGTCTCGATCTGGGCGGCCACCCCCGCGGTGCTGGCGCTGGTCTCGCTCAGCCAGGCGAGGTAGGGAACATGTGCCGCGGTGTAACGCTCGGCGCTCGCACCCTCCCATGCTCCGGCCTGCACAGTGCCCATCAAAGCGGTCAATTCGCTTGCCGCCAGGGAGTATTCGGTACTCAACGAACTCCATGCTCCGGCGGCTGCCAACAGCGGTCCGGCGCCGGGGCCGCTGCTGAGCAGGGCCGAGTGCACTTCGGGCGGTACGGCCATCCAGACCGGGGCGGTCATCGCGGACCGCCCACGAGGCTGGGGGACGGTGTGGCGTCGCTATTTGCTGCCGTGGGAATGGGGGTGCAGATAGTCATCGGCGTTGTCCGGGGTGCAGTGCATGCAGGTGCCCCGGTATCTCCTCTCGATCGCTTTGCTCCCCCATCGCACAAGTATGGTTAGCATAAGCTAACTTCAAGCGATTTGGGGTATGAACTTCCTATGTCTTGGCGGAATCGTCAATCTGGAGGCTGAGCTCAGCGGCGGTAGGCGGGCAGCTTCTCGGCGAGTTCGTCGAACACGCGCTGGTTGAGGCTGAAGGCCAGTTTCACCTCGTCGACCACGCGATCGATGTCGTCCCCGTCGAGGTCGAGCCCGTCGAGGCGGTCGCGGTAGGCGTCCTTGTACGGCTTGGGCCGCATCGGGAAGTCGTAGAACGCCAGCCCTTCGCCGTCGAGGTTGAACGAGCGTCCCAAGATGCGACCGATGGCCTGGCCACCGGAAAGGTCGCCGAGGTAGCGGGTGTAGTGATGCGCCACGAGCGCGCCGCCCCAGGGGGTATCGGCGAACCGGGCGCAGTAGGCGCGCACCGCAGGTGAGTCGACGTCGCGATCCGCGCCGGGCGCCCAGTGGGCCAGGTCGGCGTCGATGGCGTCCAACCGCTCGAGTGCGGGGTCGTACACGGCGCCGACGAGGGGGTCGTTGCGGTGCTGCCGGATGGCGGTCTCCAGTGCGGCGTAGATCGCCCGCAGTCGCAGCAGATAGTCGACGTAGCCCTGCTCGTTGACCCGGCCGCTCAGAAGTTCGGTGACAAACGGCGACTGCTCGGCGGCGTTGTGCTGGTCGGTCGAGTCCTGACGCATCGCCGCGGAAAGCGAACGGACGGACTCGGTTGCGACGGCACTTGGCGGCATTCTCGGCTCCACTTGCTAGGGCTCAACTTTGACATGTTGTCAGCATCCTGACAACTTGTCGAAAACCTAGCACGGTGCCGACAGGTTCGGGGGGCTACGGGTTCGGGGGTGGGTCGCGGCTAGCGCGTGGCGCCGAGTGCGCGCAGGACGAACCGCTCGATCGCCTCTACCGGAAGGTGGCGGGGCGCCAGGCACGCATGGATCAACGACATCGTGGCGGGTTCGTCGTCGATGACGAACTGCCCGGTGGCCACGCCCTGCGTCAGGATGTCGCGCAGTACGTCCTCGACCGCCACCACATGGTCGCGGATGGCCAGCATGGTTTCGGTCGACAATGCGCCGTAGAGCTGCATGCCCATACCCATGTGGAATTCCTGGCCGGCCTCCAGCTGATGCCGGATGTAGACCCCAAGGCGTCCGACCGGATCGTCGACCTCGGACAGGGCGGCGCGCAACCCGTCGAGGTAGCGGGTCGTCTCGTGCGAGGCGAACGCGATCACCACTGATTCCTTGTCGGGGAAGTGGTGATAGATCGCGGTCCGACCGATCCCGGCCTCGGCCGCGAGCTTGGCCATCGTGATCGCGTCGAAGCTGTGCTCGGCCATGAGTGTGGAGAAAGCCTCGAAGATGCGCTGCTGGACCAGCTCGCGGTGTTCTTCGACCGATGAGGCGCTGATCCTGGGCACGCTCGACTCTAACGCCCGCGATCACAGCGGAGTCTGTTAGTCCAGGCTTAGCTGCCGGATCGCGTTCGCCCGGTCCACTACAGTCTCGGTACCCAACTGAATGAAAGTGGTACTTCGTGCTGCATGCCTTGCGGGGCTTACCCATCCCTTCGCGTTTCGCCACTGCTGCGCGCACCCTGCACCCGGTCGGTTTGTCGGTGGCGCTGCTGTTCTTCGCCTGGTCGATGAGCCCGTCACTGCTGCCGCGCGCCTGGTATCTGCAAGGGGTCGCGACGGGTATCAGTGTCGGGATCGGGTACGGGCTGGGGTGCGCCATCGCGTGGGTGGTTCGCCGTTGCGGGATCAGCCCGCAATGGTCGTCGCGCACCGGCAGGATTGGGTGGTGGACGCTGGCCGGTGCCGCTGTCGTGGTCGTCCCGATGTTTCTGGTGCTCGGGTCATGGTGGCAGCAGATCTTGCGCGATCTCATCGGGATGCCGCGCACTGAGCGGTCCTTCTACTTTCTGGTGTTGTTGATCGCGGTGGCCATCGCGGTGGCGCTGGTCGCCATCGGACGTGGATTGCGTTGGGCCACCAATCGTTTGACCGACATGGGCGGGCGGGTCGTACCCGGCCCGGTGGCCCGGCTGGCCGCGGTGGTCATCGTGGTGACCCTGGTGGTGATGGGGCTCGATGGTGCCCTGCATCGCGGACTGCTGAGCATGGCCGAACGTTCCGCGAAAGTGGCCGACAAGAGCACCGCCGAGGGCGTGGCGCAACCGAGTGCGCCGGAGCGTTCCGGTTCGCCGGCTTCGGCGCAGGCATGGGACACCCTCGGGCGCGAAGGGCGCAGCTTTGTAGCCGGTGGCCCGAGCGCCCAAGAGATCTCGACGGTGACCGGCACTCCGGCGCTCACCCCGATCCGGGTGTACGCCGGCCGCACTTCCGCGGACAGTGTCGAAGGTATTGCCGAGCAGGTGATCGCCGAACTGCGCCGCACCCACGCCTTCGAGCGCAAGGTGCTGGCCGTCGTGACCACCACAGGTCGGGGTTGGGTGAACCCCAACGTCGCGGCCGCCCTCGAATACGTCAACGGCGGGAACACGGCGATCGCGTCGATGCAGTATTCGTTCCTGCCCAGCGCGCTGTCCTTCATCGCCGACCGGGAGACCCCGCCGTTGGCCGGGCAGGCGTTGTTCGAAGCGGTGCACGGGGTTTGGGCTGCCCTGCCGGAGGCCAAGCGGCCGAAACTCGTGGTGTTCGGGGAGAGCCTGGGTTCCTTCGGGGGACAGTCGGCGTTCGCCTCCGGTGCGGACATCGTCGCCCGCACCGACGGTGCGCTGCTGGTCGGTACACCCAACTTCGCGCAGCCATGGAGCAGGATCACCGCCAACCGGGATCCCGGTTCGCTGGAGCGCCTGCCGGTGGTCGACGACGGCCGCCACATCCGCTTCGCTTCTCGGACCTCCGATGTGAATCTTCCTGGCCCGTGGGAGTTTCCGCGCGTGGTGTTCTGGCAGCATGCCGGCGACCCGATCACCTGGTGGTCCTTCGATCTGCTGCTGCATCGCCCGGACTGGCTGCGGGAACCGCTTGGGCCCGACGTGGACCCGGGGATGCGGTGGCTGCCGTTCGTGACGTTCTGGCAGGTGACGCTGGACATGATCTTCTCCGCCGACGTGCCGTACGGGTACGGGCATGCCTTCGGCCCGGACGCCACTGATCTGTGGGTCGACATCCTGGCGCCGAAGGGTTGGGATCCCGCGCTGAGCCAGCGGATCCAGGATGCGATCGCGGGGAGCGATCAGTCCGACTGACCGATAGCCCGGCGGTTTGTTGACGCAACTGATAATTTGCTGCTGGCACGCCGCCGGGTACGGGACATCGGAGCCCCGGCCGATACAGGCTTCAGCGAGACGAGATCGCGGCGATCGAGGACGCTTTCGACTCCGTGCACATCGGCGGGGCGGCACGGTCGTGTCGGTGTGAGTCATTACGCCGGTGCGTGGCGGGCAGCGCATAGTCTGCGCGGTGTGGGTGGACTGTTCGGGTGGGCGATCGCGGTGATGTTGCTGTTCTGGCCGATCCTGTTGGCGATCGGTGCCGTCGCGTGGCGCAACGAAGTGCTTGCCAATCGGATTCGCGCGAATCAGGCTGACCTCAGAATCCTTATCGGACAGGTGATGGACGAGGCGGCCCGCGGGCGCGAACTCGGTGCGGAGAAGTCGTTCGTCGCATGGCGCGTCGACTGGGCCGAAGACGGTGTCATGCGAGTGGAGAACACGGGCCGTGACAAGGCCCGCTCCGTCACGGCCAAGGCGTCGAACGCCTCTGGGGCGGCCGAAAAGACCGTGAGTTCGGTGGAACCGGGCGGCGCTGTCGATCTCGGTGTTGTCCTGGCCGCCGCGGGTGACACCGAGGTCGAGCTCACATGGCGCACAGAACTGGGCCGCTGGACGACCGAACGGTACGTGCCCAAGCGCTGATCGATGCCACAATCGCACCTTTGAGCGGATGACGGGATTCGAACCCGCGACCCTCACCTTGGCAAGGTGATGCGCTACCAACTGCGCTACATCCGCGCGCCACAAGCGAGATCGTCGCCCGTCGCGATGCAGAACACTAGCCCACCGATGCGCGCGGACACAAATCACTCGGTTTTGACTTGCATTGCGGGGCAACGTAAAAGGTGCACGTCAGCGGGGTGGTGTCGATGATCAGGATGCCCGCGGCAGACGTCACAGGGCAGTTCGTAGGATTCGTGGATGCCGCTCAACGTCGGTGAGACGTTCTCCGTGTTCCGGATCGATCGACTGTTGGGGCCAGGGGAGACGGGGGAGGTCTACCTCGCGCAGCACCCCAGGCGCCCCGGCCGTGACGCGCTGACGGTGCTGCCCGAGGACTGGTCCGCCGAACCCGGGTACAGGGAACGGTTCTGCCGTGAGGCGGATGTGGCCGCCACGCTGTGGCACCCCAGCATCGCCAGGGTCCGCGGTCGCGGGGAATTTGACGGTCAGCTCTGGATATCGATGGACTTCGTCGACGGCACGGATCTCGCTGGTCTCCTCGATCAGCGGTACCCGAACGGCCTGTCGCGCGAACAAGTTTTCAACATCATCATCGCGGTTGCCGGGGCGCTCGACTACGCGCACAAGCATGGCTTGCTGCATCGCGACGTCAGGCCGGCCAACATCATCCTCACTGACGTCGACGGTGATGCGGAGTCGCGCGCCGTTCTCGCCGACCTTGGTATCGCGCGCAGCATCGGACCTGCGGACCGGCCCGGCTACGCCGCACCTGAGCAACTGGTGGGGGAGGACGTCGACGGCCGCGCAGACCAGTACGCGCTGGCCTGCACCGCGTACCACCTCTTGACCGGGATGCAACTGTTCGCGCACTCCAATCCCGCTGTCATGGTGAGCCGGCACGTCAACTCGAAGCCGCCGGTGTTGGCCGACACGCGGCCCGAGTTGGCCGATCTCGATCCGGTGCTGGCCAAAGCCCTTGCCAAGAACCCGGCTGATCGATTCGACAGCTGCGGCGCTTTCGCGCACGCGCTGGCCGATGAAACGCCGATGCCCGCACTGACTTTGACGCCGGCGCCGGCCGCACCGGCGGCCAGCCAACGGACCGCCGGGTATCGAGTACCCGCGAAATGGGCGCCCGTAGCGGCTGCCGCCGCCGTTGGCGTCGTCGCCGGAGTCGGAGTGTGGCAGCTGTGGCCATCCGCTGGCGCCGCAGCGAGCGAGCAGCCGAGCCAACCGCCGAGCGCAGCCATTGCAAGCGCCACGGACGTGGCGATCGCCCCATCGCCGAGCGGCCCGGTCTTTGACGGCCTCTACCGCCTCGACTACGACAACCTCCACGCCACCCTCAACGGCACCCCCTGGCCGGGGGCGGGCAACCAAATCGCGAGTTATTGGTGGGCATTCCGATCGACCTGCAAACCGTCGGGATGTGTTGCGACGTCGACGCGGATGGACAGCTCCAACCATGCCGTCCCCCACATGGAAGGTGGCGGGATGACGGCCGTCTTCCGCTTCCTCAACAATTCTTGGCAGGGTGATCCCGCGAGAGGCTCGCTGCCCTGCGAGGCGCCGATCGTCGGGCAAGCGCAGGCCATGGATACGGCGTTGGCATTGACGCCGCAGCCTGACGGCGGGCTGGCCGGCGTTCAAACCACCACCATCCAATCCAACGAGTGCGGGCTGCAAGGTGCGGTGATCACCGTGCCCGTCCAGACCACCCGGATCGACGACGTTCCACCGGGCAGCCCGATCGCCGACCCCGCCGCGGTTGCGGATCCGCTGCCGCCCGCTCCTCAATTGCCCCCGCCGATACCGGGGGGCCCTCCGGTTCCCGCGCCTCCGCTGCCCCCGGCACCACCGCCGCCCGCTCCGCAGGTGCCCCCGCCGCCGTCAATCGGCCCGCTCATGCAGAACCCCGGCCCGCCGGCCGCTCCGTGGGCGCCGGTCGCCGCTCCACCTGCGCCGCCCCCGCCGGTCGGTAACTAAGAATCGGGATCGAATTGGTACAAGTTCAATCCCAGTATCGCGCACCCGCGTACTCGAGACCGAATCATCGACGTGAACCCCTGTCTGGTGCGTGGTGGCGGCAGAGTGTCCCGCAAGATCAAACCCAAGCCCGCGACCCTAGAGGAACTGGCTGGCTACGGCTACGGCTACGGCCGCGATGCCCGAGCAGTACCGCCTTATGGTGCCGCTCGCCCCACGGTGTCCGCTGCGGTTCGGGGAGTTGGTCGAGTTGCGCCGACTCAACGCGACAAGGACGGCAATGACGTCGTCATCCGTGAGGGCGTCGTGAAGGTCTGCCGAGGCGCCGTGCGGGTGGGCGGCAATTGGATCGTGGGTGGCCCTAAGTCGGAGGCCGGCGCGCGTGACGTGGCGGTTCCGCCGCACCTGGTGCCGATGGTTAAGGCCCATCTGGAAAAGCTGCGCCGTGACGATCTATTGTTCCCCGCCGTCTCTGGCGGCCACATGCAGCCCAGCACCTTGTACCGCCACTGGTACAAGGCCCGCACCGCGGCGGGACGCGAGGATCTGCGCTGGCACGACCCGAGACATAGCGGAGCGGTACTTGCCGCACAGACCGGGGCAACGTTGGCCGAACTGATGGCGCGCCTTGGGAACTCGACCGCGGCGGCGATGCGCTAGGGGAGTGGGTTACTACTCGGAATTGTCTTCTGGAAAGGTGACTTTCGGGTCATCAGGCAGTGCGGCTTTGTCGTCGCCTACGTGGGTATAGGCGACCAGGGCCGTGATGCCGGCGATGAGTGGAACGCTAAGCGGCCAGGCGATGACGAGGTACATCGGTCCCCATAGCGTCAGGCTAAGCAGCGCCAGGCGCACATACTCGCCGCCCGATACCGGCTCGCCCTCGTGGCTGACGATGAACCCGATGCAGACCGCGATACCAGTCAGTACGCAACTCGCTAGCACCACGGCCACCAGCGACCGAAAGACCCGCCGCTTGGTCGGCTTGGAGAATGCGATCATCGTCCCTCACTTACTTTGGGAATCAGGCCCTCTGAGGGATCAGTGAGCTTCGTGGTGTGCTGGGTGAACGGGTCCGGCGCGAACGGAATCGCGCTCTCTAGCTGCCACCGCCAGTCCGGGATACCGGGGCGCACGGGTGGGAGTGAGGCGTCGCCGATCCAGTGCTCGCGTATCAGGCTGGTTGCCGGGCCGAGGTCACTGCCCGAGTTCGCGGGAGTCCATTGCAGCACCTCTGGTGGTATCCCTTCGCGATACTGGTACGTCTCCATGCTGGGGTAGATCGTTGTGTTACCGCCGAGGTTGACTGTGCCATTGTCTAGCGGGTCCAGCGTGATCCGGCCGTGGACCGTCATATCTAGCGCGACGGCTCCGGAAAACTCGTAGGCATCCCAGGTGTTGTAGTCGATCGTCATTCGTCCGTCAGGAGCTTCGACGACGTGGACCTGTGGTGGTGCGGTGTCGGCGCCGCCGCGTGCCCCGTCGACTGTGGTGGTGGGATTCTGCCGGATGGCGACAACACCGTTCTCGTAGTCCACGAACAGTGATACACGAGAGTGTTCGGGATCGATGGTGGCACTAGGGCCACGATTGTCCCCGAAGTTCTTCGGAAGCAGCCGCAAGTCGACTAGGTCCTGCCAGTCCTTTGGCAAATTCTGCACCTCGGCCGAGGGGATGAACCAGTTGGAACGGACCACGCCCTTGCCTGGCTGCGGAGTGAACCTGCCAGCCACGATCCTGGCAGGTTTTCCATGGTTCTTCGGGTTGTAGCTGTGGGGGTCCAGCCCAGCAGCCATCCGCCAATCGTTGGCGGTGACCGGCTCGCGGCCGTAGACCCTCTTGAACGCTTCGATCTGATAGCGCGACCGCTCGTCGTTCTGGTTGATCGGGATGGTGGGCGGATTGCCTGGCTCGTCCGTGCCGTCGAGCAGGTTGAGACCGTGCGCCAGTTCGCGGTCGATCATTTCGGCAGACGCTAGAAGCTGCTTGAGTGTGGTGGTGATGTAGTCGAGGTCGTCCTGGTTGACGTCATCGGTCAGCGGCGTAACGGTGCCGGTTTCGAGGTTTATGTCGAACTTACCGCGCGCCATTTCCTGCACGTTCTGCAGAAACGATTTGAGACCGTCGATCTCATCGGCGGCCTTGGAGATCACCTTCGATGCCTCCTGGCGGGCAGCGACGTGGCTCGACAGATACGCGCCGAGCTTGTCCAGGCTGTCATTTGCGGCGTCGGAGGCCTGGCCGCTCCAGGTGCCGAGGATCGGGAGATCTCGCAGACCGTCTTTGACTCCGTCCATCGAACTGGAGCTGGCGTCTAGCGCTGTTGATACTTCCCGGACCTGTCCCGCATTCCAGCGTTCGACGTCGGCGAGCGTTAGGGACATCAGAGGTTCTGGCGGATGCGGAGCAAGTCGACCGCTGCGTCCTGGTCGATGGTCTCGTACTTGTTGCCGATATGGCGGAACGCCTCACGGTGGTGGGTCAGCTCGCTACTGATGTGATCTGCGACGGTCTGAAGGTGGCTCAGTTTGCCCTTGAGCGCGTCACCCGATGATCCGACCCATCCCGAGCCGGCCGCTACGATATCGGCGTTTGCCGATCGCTGTGCCTGGGTGTGGTCGGCCTCGTGCATATCGAGGTGATCAGCGGACATGAACAGGTGCGTCGGATCAACTTTCAGCGACTGCGACATTGCTTCCCCCTCAGCAAGCAGTGTTAGCTACATGCTCAGGCTACCCGCTTGCAGGTACCACCCTTCCCACGGATTTCCGGCGAATCAAAAAGGCGCCCCCAGAGGGCTCAAGCCGACGGGGTCAGCGAGCCACCTCCGGGGCGTCTTAGTGGGTTACTCGCCCAGCAGGGCGAGCTGTGTGGGGTGGAAACCGGTCCAGTGTCAGTCGGCATTTACGACGACCACCGGGGCCGAGCTGTATCCGAGAGCCTTCATGACATCTGCGGCCGATGGATCTGCGGTGACATCGAACTGCTGGTATTCCAGGCCGATCTTCTCAATTAGTTTGTCGAGCTCACGCTTAGTGGCCCTGCAGGGTGGGCAGCCGGGCTTGCTGTACAGGGTTAACAACCGCTCTGTTTCTAGATTTGATAGGGGCTGGGCATGGGGTGCTTCTTGATCCATTCCTTGTAGAACTCGTCGAAAGAGATGTGGTCGGGCAGGTCCCAACCGTTCTCGACGGCCATGAGCTCCACTCGGCGGTACCACTCTTGATCAACGATCACCCACGCCCAGTACATCCGGTCGCGAGCACGCAGCTCGGCCACCTGAGCGATGAGGAACTTGACCTGACTCTCCATCGCCGATCTTGGCGTTGATCTGCTCCCGCTGAACGGGTCGGCACCGCGAAGGTAGGAGACGAACGGGTCCCAGAGGAAGGCCTTCAAGGCCTTGAGTGACCTGATCGCGTACGGAATACCGAGGATGACCGCTGCGATGAGGATGAGCAACGGCCATTGCGCGCCAACGATGGTGACCCACTCGACGCCCATCAAATGACCGGCCGGCGCCGATGAACGGAGGTCGTTGCGGGTTCCTCTGGGCTATCAACTGGGGGATGTTGCGCTTTCCGTAGACGAGCAGTGTGCCGCCCAGGATGGACACAGTCCAGCGCGCCCATTCGCCGCCATTGCTTGGCCAGGGGTTGCCGCTCTGCATCAGATCGGTCGCGGCGTTGGTCGCGACCAGGCCGCGGAAGGCGCAAATCGCCTCGTGGCAGTTGGGAGGCCCCCAGAGTGGATGGTGCCCACCTGTTTGCTCAGGTCACGGCATTGCGGGGCGTTGAGCGGTGTTAACCATACGGAAAGGGTGGCCGCGACGAGGTCAAGGAAGCGGTTAGCCGATACCGCAAAGTTCGCGAGATATCAGGCACCGTGACCGACACTGACGCGGATCTGATCGTTACGGTGTTCGGTGCGAAGCTGAGCTCCCAAGCGTTCGACACGCTTCGCTCTGAAATTGTCAAGAGGGTTCCCATTCCAGTGAAGTTCCAGATCGACTATGTGGAGGAGTGACTGGTCGAACTCATGACTTCATTTCCAGATGTGAGGTGTGCCGGCCGAGTCCTTGGGCGGCGACCCGTTGACGAAACGCTATACGAAGCGGATTGTGCCGTTGACTATGTTCCTGAGCCTATGAATGACAGCCATCGTTTTATTGGGGATGGCCGCCGATTTATCTATCGGGATTTCCGTCGCGGCCACACCCTCAATTAAGTCGGGCCTTACGCCATGCTGGCGCGCCAACTCTTGCGCTTCTGGCCTCGTCCGTCCTACTGCGATGGTTAGATCAGGCATTTTGTTCATATCAAATCCCTCTCTGAGGTTTCTTGTGTGGGGGCGTTCCGGAGGGTTGGCAGCCACCGGCCTTGTCGGTCCGGCGGACTACGGTCAGGTGCATGACCAACATTCCCGTTGTTGACGCAGGCTCTAAGCCCGATGTCGAAGACGTTGAAGAAGAACCTGTGCGCCCCCCTGTGGACGTCACTGGCTTTGTTCGGAAGAACATCCTGTGGTGCTTAGGGTTACTGCCATTCGCCATCGCCGCAATCAACATCTTGAGTTTGTCGGGGGGTGATCCTGCAATCTTCGGCTACATCATAAAAGGGCTGAACATTGGTACTTTGGTAATCGGCGTAATGATGCCACTTATTCCAGTGGTAGTGATTTGGACAGCGATCATGTGGGTCATGTCCGGAAAAACTCGCTGGAGATATACGGGCGAAGTTCCACTGTTTCCGATGGTCATTGGAACCCTCGCCGTCGCGGTATCGCTTGCGATTATTCAGGTCGGGCACCTGATAGTGATAGTCGGATCGTTCGCGCTCTGGCAAGTGTCGAGGCTGGTGGCTGTGGTCCGCACCAGGAATCGCCGTCTCAAGCATGGCGATGCTGCCCCAGCGGTGCAGGCTCCGCCGTACGGCTACCCGCTGCTGATCGCGGGTTTGCTTTTCACCTCTCTGATGACAGTGATCTACATGCCGTACGGCGGGTGGCTGCCGAATGAGTCGATCAAAGTCAAAGGGAACAAACCCGACGTGGGGAAGATTCTGTCGTCAGATGACGTTTGGATAACGTATCTGAGTCCTTTCGGCAGAATAACCATCGTTCATTCTGATGATGTTGAGTGGCGTCACCCATGCGCAGCGGACAATTCCGTTTGGGCGAAGTCGATTAACGCGTTACCTGGAGATTGGAATATCCGTGAACTGTGCCCGGCACCAACTCGTGTGTGAGCTCGTCTTGGGCGATTAGTGCAAACAGTCCACACGGTGCATGTCGAATTCGTTAATTCGAAAATGCTCCACATCGGAATGCGCCAGACGGCGTCTCTTATTGGGCCGCCAATAGGGCCTAGGGCGGACTTTTAGGAAGCCCGAGGGTCAGGGGACCGGGGCGTTGTTAACGCGGTGGCGGCCTGCTCGGGTTCTTCGGGCTGGAGAACAGCATCTTGTCGTCTTCGAACCCGTACAAGCAGGCGGCCTCGTCGACTGCGCAGTTCGCCCTCGGCCAGGACGGGCCGATCGGAAAGCTGCTCGGCATCAACGGATCCGGCAGCACCACAGGTACCGGTGGTCTCACCGATCCGACCGCACTGTCGCAGCAGTACGGCGTCACCCTCGATGATGCGACGCTGGCGCAGCTCTACGCCGGCAACGGTGACAGCTCGCTCCTGCAGCGGATGTCCCCGGCTGCCCAACGCGCGATCCAGTACGCGCAGACCCACGCGGCCGGCCAGGACTACCTCTACAGCGGATGCGGGAGCTGTCGAGGCGAGGGGGCCGACTGTGGCGGGTCGGGGTGTGTTGGGGGCGGTTGTTGCCAAGGGCAGCCCGGTGCTGACCGACGATCGATCGACGAGCTCGTTCACCGTCGACCCAGACGACACGGTCACTGCCGGGTGAATCGTGCCGCCGGTGCCGCAAGTCCGCTGGCTGTCGGTGGTGCTGAGTACGGTCTTCGGGTATGGGGTTCAAGAGTGAGCGGCCGGCCGGACTACCTATCTCGGCTGGCGTGTGGGATGTAGCTGATCGCTACACCGTTGACGGTCCGATGGTTGCGGAGGCGATGTTCGAGGCGGTCAAGAAGCTTGAGGCGGAAGTCATCGAGCTGCGACGCAAGAACGACAGGGGCCTGTTGGACCTGCTGTGACCTGACGATTGTTCAAGCTCTGATCTACAGACTGGCCCTGATCCGGCGAGTTTCGATCAGGCCGATCGCGTCGTCTTGGGTGCACGGGTTCCAGTCGCCGGTGAAGACGATCTCGGCGGTCATGTCGCGGGGCACCCAGCCGTCACGGTACATGCTGTAGACCCCGGCCCGGGCGGCGATGAAAGCTTCGCCGAGTGGGGCGTCAGTGTCGACTCGCGCGATGCGCTGGCCGTTGCGGAAGTACTGCATCTGATCGCCCCCTTTCCTGGTCTCCAGTACAACCCAGATTTGTCCTTCGTGGGAAGGGGCAGCGGGTTATTGTCACCGGCGTGAGTAACTCAGTCGTTGAAGAAATCAGTCCTGTGCAGGCGATTTGGGAGGGGATGAACGGGACGGTCAATCTTTCTGGGCTCGTGACTGATGCGCAGCACCTTGCGATCGCACACGGCCTGGGTGCCGCGATCCGCGGTGTGCCTGATGCGTTTTTCGGCGTCAAGCACAATCCGTGTCCCGCAGGCGAAGTGCTCTACACGTTTTCGTGGGTCAAGGGGGACGTGTTCGGTCAGGCCGAGGTGTTGAACCCTGACGAGGGCGACACGTCCACGCCGCCAGCGATGACCGCTTGGATGCGTCCGCTGGCTGATGTTCGCAAGGTCGATGTCGGCTTCAACGTCATCAATCCGGCTGTTGTACGAACCGAGTACACGGTGAAGCTGAAGATCACCGTGCACTGGGACGATCAGGACGTGGATCTTGACGGGACGGGAAGCATGGACAGCTACGCACGCCCGGAGTTTGAGAAGTTGATCAGACTGGTCATGGATCGCGCTGCGACAGGTAGAGGTTTGTGACCGCCGCCGACGACGTCCTGGATGCCGAATACCGCGCGTTCGTGCGACAACTCCATGAGCAGACCATCGCGATTGTCTCGGAGGTAGACCGGTATTGGCATCGGGAGCTGTTCCGTGAGGTGTCGATGTTCACGGCTGGTGTGTTTGACCGCGAGTACAACGAAGCCCAGAGACAAGAGGTCTGGGACCGCTCTATGGAGTTGCAGCACAAATTGCAGAACGAGATCGAGCCGCAGCTGAATATCCTGGCTTTCGGCCATCCCGACCCTGATCTCCGCCGCGCTGCGGACGTGATGGGAGGGCGGCTCCAGGGCGTCGTCTTCTACCACGACGTCATTCGTGCCAAGCGGAAGGAAGGGAAGGACTCCATCACCGCGATCCAGCTGGCCCATAGAGGCATGACAGAGCTTCGGAAACTCGCCTACCACGCCCCGTTCAGGGTCAATCGCCCCGAGCCGGAGTACGACGGGATTGGCGTCGTCGAGCCGCTGCCGAGCCAGCTCACCGACATCCCACCCAGCGAATACTGAAAGCAACACTAGTCTGCCCGGCCGGGCGATTCCCCGCCCGGCACGGGCAGCATCATTCTTCGATGTGCGCGTTTGGCTAGCAGCCAGCGGATTTCAACTCGTCGAGGTACTGCCCCGTCTGCTTCACCAGTTCCTCCATCACTCCAACAAAGGAACGTTGTTCGCCAGTGTTCGGTATGTTGATCGCTTCCACGAATTCGGTGCTGGCCGATATGGTTCCGAGTCGATAGCTGGGCGCGGCCCCTGCCGGGCGAGGTGCGCGCCGGATAATGATCTCTTTCTCTACGGTTCCGTCCGGCAGATGCCTGGGTTCCCCTTCGCTCATGATCTCGACTCGGCTCTCGCCAATCGTGAGTTCAGATACGTCCACAAAGATCTCGAGCACTTCGCGGTGCTTGTCGCGATTCACCAGGCCGCTGAGTATGGCCAAGCCGTGCCATACTGGGACGTCGGCATTGAATGGTTGGGCTCGTTCGATGACGTCCAAGACGTCGGGGTGCACAAGGTCCTTCAGCTTCACTCCCGGTCCAGGATTCGCTAGCACGACGTTGCCGGCCTGATCTGTGGTCTCTGGAGTTCCGAGCCATTCGGCTCGCGTCGGCACCATCGGATGGTAGAGGGCTTTTCGCTGCTTTGAGTTCAGCTGCCTGCGACTTGTTGCATGGCCGTAGACAGCGTGGTCCAGCGAGGCCCGCAGATTGGCCAAGATGTCTCCCATCATGAGGCTCCACTCCGGTGGGACCCGCAGTTCCAACCGCATGGTCACGACCGCCCGCGGGTCAGAGTCTCCGTATGGATAGCGGATATGAAACGACATCTCGTCGCTCAAATCAGAGGCACGATACTCGTCGACTGCTGCGCGCAATTCGTTGAAATGCTTCTGAGCGCGTGCGTACTTCGCCAAGGCACTGTCCACGCCGAGCGATGCTAGCGATCGACGATGACATGCGGAGCGGATTTCGGTCGCGTTGAAACGGGAAGGCCGCGTGTCAATCGAGGCGAGTGTAGTAGCTCCTCGGCTCCCAGGACCGTGACATCAGCCACTTGTCGATGTCTTCGGCCCGCAGCCGGTATTGGACTCCCGTGCCAATTGGATATGCAGGGAGTTCTCCTTGATTGACGGCGGTGCGCGGGTTTGAGTTGTGGTGGCTGCCTGCGTCATTCGGCTGGTGCACCTCCTCGGTGAACACCCACCAGCCCCTATTGCGCGTCTATTGCGCGGATATGACGAAGGCCCGGTCGAAACCGGGCCTCATCTGCAAAGAATGTGGTGCGCGATACTGGGATTGAACCAGTGACCTCTTCCGTGTCAGGGAAGCGCTCTCCCGCTGAGCTAATCGCGCGGGTCGAAATTCTTTCTTGGAGGTGGAGACGGGAATCGAACCCGTGTGCACGGCTTTGCAGGCCGTTGCCTCACCACTCGGCCACTCCACCACTGGGGTTTTGATGCCACAAATCGCACCTTCGAGCGGATGACGGGATTCGAACCCGCGACCCTCACCTTGGCAAGGTGATGCGCTACCAACTGCGCTACATCCGCGCGCCACGAGCGAGATCGTCGCCCGTCGCGATGCAGAACATTAGTCCACGGATGCTCGCAGACACAAATCCCCATTACGGGAGGGCAACGCGCGGCCAAAAACGGTGTTTCAGAACAGGTGATAGGCCTGCCGCGACAAGGTGAATCCGTGACGGGTCTTCGTGTCGCGGCATGTGATGCCGGTGTCGGCGCTCTCACATCGCAATGTCCCGGCCGTGATCGAGTCCCCGTAGCCCAGTTCGGCGCCGGCGGCCAAGGCGGTGTCGCCCGCGCAGACGAACTCGGCGGGCCGGCCCGGGCTCAGTGTCATGCCCTGGCCGTAAGCGAACTCACAACTGGCCGGGCGCAGCGGTGGTGCCCAGCTACGGTCGCGGATATCGCAACGCGCCGTCGAGGCGTCGAGGTAGCACCCCACGTTGCCGGACGGCGAGGTGAAGCCGGTCAGCTCGTTGACCTGCCGGTTTGTAAGGCTGGACACACCACGAACACTCGGCGTTACGTCCGGGGCTCGATCTGTCATTGGGGCCGGGGCGCTGTGGCAGCCGGAAAATAGTGCACTAGCAGCAAAAACCGCGCCGCCGACCGCTGGCCAGCGAACCCGCAGGTGAACCATGACGGGTGACCATACGCCCACGTCGGCATGCATATTTGGCAAATCAAACAAGTCGATCGGGTGGATGCCGATTCGGGCCTGGCCGGGTATGCGTGCTAGTGTTCGACGTCGTTCCCACGGTCTCGTAGCTCAGTGGGAGAGCGTCCGCCTCACACGCGGAAGGTCGCTGGTTCGAACCCAGCCGGGACCACCATCACGACCAACGGCTTCGGATATTCCGGGGCCGTTTTTTCGTGGCAGGACACACACTTCCCCGTGTCCGGGTGTTGTCGGTCCGATTCGGTAGGGTCCTCCGACGTGACTCAGAGCGTTACCGTCGGAACCATCAAATCCGTAACCGCCCGTCTGGCCGAGGAACTCGCCGTAGCCGAGGGGCAGGTCGTCGCCACGGTGGCACTGCTGGACGAGGGCTCGACGGTCCCGTTCATCGCCCGGTACCGCAAGGAGGTCACGGGCGGTCTCGACGACGGGCAGCTGCGCACCCTGGAAGAACGCCTGGGCTACCTGCGTGAGCTCGACCAGCGCCGCGAAGCCGTGCTGGCCTCCATCGAGGAGCAGGGCAAGCTCACCGATGAACTGCGCGCGGCCCTGATGGCCGCTGACACCAAGGCCCGGGTCGAGGACATCTACCTGCCGTACAAGCCCAAGAGGCGCACCAAGGCCCAGATCGCCAGGGAGGCCGGCCTGGAACCGTTGGCGGATCGTCTGCTGGCCGATCCGACGCTGGTGCCCGACGAGGCTGCCGGTGAGTTCCTCAACGACGACGTCGCCGATGCACCCGCGGCACTGGAAGGCGCGCGCCACATCATCATCGAGCGGGCCTCCGAGGACGCCGAGCTGGTCGGCGCCACCCGCGAGAAGTTCTGGGCCGACGGTTCGCTGCGCACCGGCCCGTGGTCTGAAGAGGCCGCGAAAAGCCCCGCCGCGCAGAAGTTCCGGGACTACTTCGAGTTCTCCGAGCCGCTGGAGAACATGCCGTCGCACCGGGTGCTCGCGGTGCTGCGCGGCGAGAAGGAGCAGGCGCTGTCGCTGAACTTCGACGGTGGCGACGACGAGCTCTACCAGGCGATGATCGCCCAGTCGCTCGGCATCGACATGGCCGCCAAGACTCCGGCCACCCCGTGGCTCGCCACCACCGTGCGGCTGGCCTGGCGCGCCAAGCTGATGATCTCGGCGGCCGTGGACGCCCGCATCCGGCTGCGTCAGCGCGCCGAGGAGGAGGCGGTCGCGGTGTTCGCCCGTAACCTCAAGGACCTGCTGCTGGCCGCACCGGCCGGTACCCGCGCCACCCTCGGACTGGACCCGGGCTTCCGCACCGGGGTCAAGGTCGCCGTCGTCGACGCCACCGGCAAGGTCGTCGACACGTGCGCGGTCTTCCCGCACCAGCCGCAGAAGCAGTGGGATCAGTCGAAAGCCGTCCTGGCGGCCCTGATCGCCCGGCACAACGTCGAGCTGATCGCCGTCGGCAACGGCACCGCCTCGCGTGAGACCGATGCCCTGGCCACCGAGCTGATCGCCGATATCCGGGCGGCCGGGGCGAAGGCACCGGTGACGGCCATGGTCAGCGAGGCCGGTGCATCGGTGTACTCGGCATCGGAATACGCGGCCCGGGAAATGCCGAACCTCGACGTGACGCTGCGCGGCGCGGTCTCGATCGCCCGCCGCCTGCAGGACCCCCTGGCCGAGCTGGTCAAGATCGACCCGAAGTCGATCGGCGTCGGGCAGTACCAGCACGACGTGACGCCGGGCTCGCTGGCACGCAGCCTCAACGCGGTGGTCGAAGACGCGGTGAACGCCGTCGGCGTGGATCTCAACACCGCCTCGGTGCCGCTGCTGGCCCGGGTTTCGGGGGTTACCGAATCCCTGGCCGAGGCCATCGTGGCGCACCGCGAGAGCGCCGGCGCCTTCCGCAGCCGCAAGGCGCTGCTGGATGTTCCACGCCTGGGCCCCAAGGCCTTCGAACAGTGCGCGGGCTTCCTGCGGATCCGCGACGGCGAGGACCCGCTGGATGCCTCCGGCGTGCACCCCGAGTCCTACCCGGTGGTGCGGCGCATCCTGGACCGCTCCAACGTGACGCTGGCCGAGTTGATCGGTGACGAGCGCACCCTGCGGGGGCTCAAGCCCGCCGACTTCGCCGACGAGCGATTTGGTATCCCGACCGTGACCGACATCCTGGGCGAACTGGAGAAGCCCGGGCGTGACCCGCGTCCGGCGTTCTCCACGGCCACCTTTGCCGCCGGCGTCGAGAAGGTCGGCGACCTCAAGCCCGGCATGGTGCTGGAGGGCGTGGTGACCAATGTCGCGGCTTTCGGCGCCTTCGTGGACGTGGGCGTACACCAGGACGGTCTCGTGCACGTCTCGGCGATGGCCGACCGGTTCATCTCCGACCCGCACGAGGTGGTGAAGTCCGGGCAGGTGGTCAAGGTCAAGGTCGTCGACGTCGACGTGGAGCGGCAGCGCATCGGCTTGACTCTGCGGCTCAACGACACCCCGCAGCAGGGCAAGCGGCCCGACCGGGGCGGCCAGGGAGGCCAGAACCGTCGTGACGGTGGCGGCAATCAAGGGCGCGGCGGCGGAAACCAGGGCGGCGGAAACCAGGGACGCGGCGGGGACCGGCGAAACCAGAACCGCGGCAACAACTCCGGTCGCCGGGATTCGAACCAGCCGACGGGCTCGATGGCTGACGCGCTGCGCAACGCAGGTTTCGGAAAGTAGCGGCTAGGAGGTCTGCTCCGGGGCCTGATCGGCCCCGGAGTGGCGGCGCCAGGATCGGTAGCCGCGGTGGGCGGCGAACGCCCCGATGACCGCCGTGACGCACCACACCCCGATCGCCGTATACGCCAGCGGGGCCGACAGATCACCGATCGACGCGCCCAGCGCGGTGTAGACGAACGCGCGCGGCACTGAACCGATGAACGCCCCGACTGCCATCTGCCACAACGGCACACCGAACGCGCCGAAGGCATAGGACGCCAGGGCGTCGGACAGTCCGGGGACGAAACGTTGCCCGACCACCGCCCACAGGCCGCCCCGCTGAATCTGGTGGTCCAGCCGGTCGGCCCGTTGCGCCCCGAGCAGGGCCCGGGCGCTGTCGCGGCCCGCGCGCCGGCCGATCAGGCTGGCCACCACCGCGGTGCCGACGGTCGCACCCAAGGTCACGAAGGTGCCCAGCACCGGGCCGAACAACACCCCGCTGCCCGCGGCCAGGATCGGACCCGGCACGAACAGCGCCCCGAGACAGGCCGACACCACGACATACGCCAGCGGTGCCGCGGGGCCGGTGGAGGCGACCAAGCCTCGGATGTCATCGACATCGATCACGCGGGCGACGGCCACCAGGTAGAACAGGCCGAACAGAAACGCCGCGAAGGCGGCGAGCCTCAGGATGTGCGGCCGCCGGTTGATGGCGGGGGAGTCGTCGTCAGTCATGGCGGCCACGATTCTTCCCCACGGCCGTGTCGTCATTCCTGGGCGCGGTCACCCACGGGCGTGTCGGTGCAGGTGCAGCGCTTCGTCACTGGTACCGACCGCATGACTTCGGCCGCATGTTGGCCACAGCCATCCCAGGTCGTCTTCGCGCAGCTCGAGCACTTCACGGTGTAACACATGGTCTTGCTCGTTTCAGTTCGCCGTAGTGGAACTCGTGGCTTTCCGGGCCGCGATCGTGGCCCGGACCTGGCCCATGTCGAGGGCCGCGACCTGGGAGATGAGATTCTCCAGTGCCGCCGCCGGCAGCGCGCCGGGTTGGCTGAAGACCAGGACTCCTTCGCGGAAGGCCGCGATGGTCGGGATGGATCGGATTTCCATCAGAGCGGCGAGTTCGTTTTCCTGCTCGGTGTCGACCTTGGCGTGCACGATCTCGGGGTGGCTGGCGGCCGACCGCTCAAAGACCGGGGCGAAAGCCCGGCACGGACCACACCACGTAGCCCAGAAATCGACGAGCACGATGTCGTTGTCGCGGATCGTTGATTCGAAATCCGCGTAGCCGATGTTGCGAGTCGTCATTGTCTTCTCCTTGTCTTGCTGGGGGTCTGGTGATCGCGAGGTGCCCGTCGCTGACAGGCACTCGACCATTCCAACATACCCCCTGGGGTATCTATTCCATCCGTCTGCGCGCGGGTGGATACGAGAATCGCGAACGCCGCAAGGCTCGATCATTCCTTTCTGGGTGATACCTCGGCGGGTAACGTGGCAGGAGGATGTGCGCTCGTCTGGCGTGTAACGACAGGACGAAAGGAACCACGAGATGGACATCGCGTTGGTGGCCACCACACGAGGCCCGTTCGACGAGGCTGTCGCTCGCACGCGAGACGCGCTGGCCGATCAGGGGTTCGGTGTGTTGACCGAGATCGATATCAGGACGACGCTCAACGCCAAACTCGGCAGTGGTGCCGGTGACGAGTTGGGCGACTACCTGATCCTGGGCGCCTGCAACCCGCAGTTCGCTCAGCAGGCGCTCAACGCATTTCCGCCGATCGGCGTGCTGTTGCCGTGCAACGTGGTGTTGCGCACCGGTCGCGGTGATGGCGCGGTGGTCGTCGTCGAGGCGATGAATCCCAACCTGATGGCCGAGGTCACCGACGAACCCGCGCTGGTCGATATCGCCGCCGAGGTCGGCCGACGCCTACAAGCAGCACTCGACAGTCTTTAGGCGCTGCCTCACCCCGATGCGGCGTCGATCACGCCGTCGAGAATCTCGCGGGAGGTCGACAAGTCCCGGATCGCCTGTTCGAGCCGGTGGCGTTCGGCCGATAGCTCGGTGAGTAGGCGGGGTGTGGCCTGCGGGGCAGGTCCGCCGTCGGCATCGCGCATACAGGGCAGCAGCGAGGAGATGGTGCGGCTGTGTAGCCCGGCGGCGTAGAGCTCCTGGATACGGATGACCCGGTCGACGGCCTTCTCCGGATACTCGCGTTGCCCGCCGGGCGTGCGGTCCGACGTCAGCAGGCCCTGCTGCTCGTAGTACCGCAGCGACCGTTGGCTGACCCCGGTGCGGCGTGCGAGTTCGCCAATACGCATATGCCAGTTATACCGACGCGGCTTGACCCTGACATTGGTGTCAGCTCGTACCGTTCGTCATGACCACGTTGCAACCGCCCTTCACCTACAGCCCGATCACCGAACGCGCGCCGATCCGCTGGCCCGGCGACGCGCGAGTCGCGGTGTACATCGGGCTCAACGTCGAGCACTTCCTGGTCGACCGGCCCTCGACGAGTATCTGGCCGGGGACCGCGGAGCTTACCCCCGACGCACTCAACTACGGCTGGCGGGATTATGGCGCCCGAGTGGGGATTTGGCGCACGATCGAGGCTCTGGACCGGTACGGCATCCGTCCGAGCGTGCTGCTGAATTCAGCCGTGATCGAGCATCATCCGCAGATTGTGGCTGCTGGTGTGGAACGGAACTGGACGTGGCTGGCGCACGGGCAGACCAACTCGATCCTGCACACCGGACTGGCCGTCGACGAGGAGCGGCAGATTCTCGCCGAGATCGCCGACGACATCGCCGATGCCACGGGCCGGCGTCCGCGCGGCTGGATGGGCCCGGGCCTCACCGAAACCTCCCACACCCCGGAACTGTTGGCCGAACTCGGTTTTCACTACGTTCTCGATTGGACCAACGATGACCAGCCCTATCCGCTGACCGTGCCGGGCATGCTCAGCGTGCCGTACTCGGTGGAACTCAACGACCTTCTGATCTTCGGGAAAGGTTTCACCGGAGGCGAGTTCGTGCAGATGGTGATCGACCAGTACGAGCAACTGCGCGCGGATTCGGCAACCAGTGGCCGGGTGATGGCGTTGGCGCTGCACCCGTTCGTGATCGGGCAACCCTTCCGGCACAAGTACCTCGAGCAGGTTCTGGAGTATCTCACCGCGCAACCTGACGCGTGGTTGACGACCAGCGATGAGATCGCGGTGGTGCGGCGGATTGATTGCGAACGCCAATAGCCGCAGCACGATTGGACTCACAATGCTGGACCGTCGCTGTGGGGGATGTCACACTGCGCATAGAGTGGCGGGCCGATGATCGATGGTCCGCGTCGCCGGGAACGCTGGGAGGATCACGATGACAGCAATCACCGGCATTGCCCACCGCACCAACGGCACCGCGCCGCCGTCGGTGCCACTTGCCGAGATCGACCTCGGATCGCTCGACTTCTGGGGCCGTGACGACGATGTGCGTGACGGGGCGTTCGCCACCCTCCGTCACGACGCACCCATCTCATTTTTCGGGGTGGCTGATTTCGCCGGATTCCCCGCCGGCGCCGGGCACTGGGCACTGACCCGCTACGAGGACGTGCACTTCGCCAGCCGGCACCCCGAGCTGTTCAGCTCAAGCCCGACCAGCACATCACTCAACGAGGTCCCCGCCGAGATCGCCGAGTTCTTCGGGTCGATGATCACGCTGGACGACCCGCGCCACACCCGGCTGCGGTGCATCGTCAACCGGGCGTTCACGCCCAAGGTGATCGCGCGGATCGAGCAGAGCGTGCGGGACCGTGCGCATCGACTGGTTGCGGAGATGGTCGACGCACATCCGGATGGCAGCGCGGACTTCGTCGAGGAGGTGGCTTCGCCACTGCCACTACAGATCATCTGCGACATGATGGGCGTTCCGGAAGAAGATCAGGCCAAGCTCTTCCACTGGACTTCGGTCATCATGGGGGCCGGGGACGATGAGGTGTCCACCGATGACTTCGGCGCCTATCTACAGGTGGCCACCGAATTGGCCAGTTACGGCGTCGCATTGGCCGAACAGCGCCGCGACCATCCCGCAGACGATCTGACGACCAGTCTGGTTCAGGCCGAAGTCGACGGAGAACGATTGTCGTCCAACGAGATCGCATCATTCTTCATCCTGCTGACGGCCGCGGGCAACGACACGACCCGCAACGCGATCAGTCACGGGATGGTGGCGCTGAGCCGCTATCCCGACGAACGTGCCAGGTGGTGGAACAACTTCGACCGGGTGACGCCGACGGCAGTCGAGGAGATCGTGCGGTGGGCGTCACCGATCATCTTCATGCGGCGCACCCTCACCCAGGACGTGGAGCGCAGTGGCGTTCAGATGAAGGCGGGCGACAAAGTCTCGATGTGGTACAACTCGGCCAATCGTGACGAGCGGACTTTCGCCGACCCATGGCGGTTCGATGTGCTGCGAGACCCCAATCCTCATGTCGGATATGGCGGCGGCGGAGTGCACTTCTGCCTGGGGGCCAACCTCGCTCGGCGGGAGATCCGGGTGGCCTTCGACGAACTGCGTCGCCAGGTTCCCGACATCGTGGCGATCGGTGAACCCGCCATCCTGAGGTCGGCGTTTGTGCACGGTGTCAAACACCTTCCGGTTGCGTGGACGGCGGCTGCTTAGGGCGCGACGACCGGGACGTCTTGGCTGCGCGGCGGACACGCGGCGGCCCCGAGCTTCTTGAGCGCTGCGGCCGCGTCGAGTGAACGCGCGGGACGGCCCACCCGCGCATGTTCGGCGGTCACCTGCTGGATCAGCTCGTTGACGGGTGCGCGCAGACCGTGCAGGCGGGCCTGAAGCACGATTTCACCGTTGAACCAGTCGGTTTCGACCTGGGTGTGGCCACGGGCGACGCTCTGCCAGGTCGAGCTCAAGTAGTCGTCGTTGACCCGGCCTTGCAGCAGATCCCCGCGGCGTAGTGCGTCGTGTTCGGCGGTGACGAACGCGATCCCGGCCGCGGTGAGCACGTGTTCGGCCTCCGCACGGGCGCGGGCGATCAGCTCGTCGGCATCGGGCCCCGGACGGTAGGCCGCGATCACGCCGTTGCCGAGATTGGCGATCAGCTTGCGGTGTTTCCACGCCGCGATGTCATCGCGGACCTGCGAATGGAACCGGGACTTGCTCAGTGTGGCGGCGATCTGTCCGGCAAGCCCGTCCTGTCCGGCGGGGTAGCGGCCGACATCGAGGATCCCCGCCACCGGATGGCTCTGTTGGATGACCACACCGGGTTCGAGGTGCGCCGCCGGGAGCATCACCGTGACGCCGTACACGTTGGCGAATCTCCGGAGGGCGGCAGCCTCGTTGGCCACGCCGTTCTGAGCGATGAACACGGGAGTTTCGGTAGGTGCGTACGCGCTGAGATCGTCCAGGGCCGCGGCAGTTTGGTGACTCTTGACCGCCAGTATCACCACCGGTCCGGCCGACCAGTCGACTTCGCCGGCGTCCGCCGCGGCCGGTAGTGCGACGGTGTCGGTCCCGGTCTGCGTGACCAAGGTGAGGCCGCGGGAGCGGATTGCGTCGAGATGCTCACCTCGGGCGACGGCGGTCACGTCGAACCCGGCCAGGCGCAGTTGGGCGGCGATCACGCCGCCGATCGCGCCGACTCCGTACACCACGAGTGGTCGGGACGTCGTCACGATGCGACACCCAGCGCTTCGGTTGACTGCCCGGGTAATGCCTGCTCTGCGATCGTCCGCAAGGTACGCAGGATCAGCGCAATGTTGGGATCGCGCTGCCGGCCGGCCCGGACCACGGCACTGATGGTGCGACCGCCGAGGGGGAGGGCTTCGGCGATCAGACCTTCCAGTTTGGTGGGAACGGACAGCCGGGGCACGATGGCCGACGCGACCTCGGTGGCCGCCAGCTCGCAGATGTTCTGAGCTCCGATCAACCGGTGTTTGACCTGTGGAGGGAAACCGGCGCTCTCGCACGCATGTGTGGTGGCGATGTCCAGGCCGGAGCCTTGCGGGCCGGTCACCCAGAATCCGTCGGCCAGGGCGGACAGGCCCTGCGAACGGATACGCAGGTGTGAGTGCGTCGGCGCCAGCAGCACGAACGGCTCGAACAGCAACGGCACCGTGGTCAGTCCGCCGGTGGAGTCGGGCCCGAGGAAGTCGTACTGGCAGGTAATGGCGATATCGACCTCACTCTGGCGCAGCGAGCGCAACGCGGCCGCACTCGTGTCCTGTTGAACCTGCACACGCAGATTCGGCTCCGCGGTGCTGAGCCGCTGCATCAGAGGAATTGCCAGGGTCGGAATTCCCATGTTGAACGTTGCGATCGCGACCTGCCCTGCCACCCGGTCTCTGGTTTCGGCCACCGCGCTCATGGCTTCGTCGACCGCGGCCAGGACGCGGCGCACGTGCTCGGCGAGGACCTGGCCGCTTCGGGTGAGCCCGAGGGTTCGCCCGTCCCGGCAAAACAGGACGGCGCCGGCTTCTTCTTCCAAAACACGAAGTTGTTGGGATACCGCAGAACTCGTGATGTTGCGGTGTTCGGCCACGGCCGTCACCGAGCCCAGGTCTGCGAGATCGGACAGCAACATCATCCGGCGTAAGTCCAGCATCTCCTACCTCCTGCGAGGTGATGATGGCAGAACGGCCGGTTGGGGCCAGGTACCGAGCGTGCACAGTCGCGGGCCTGCCGTGGCTCTGAGCAGGGCGTTGTACAGCGCACGTCGCAGGAATCACGGCGGTTGTAATTCTCGCGCAGCTGGGCGCTGCCCGAGATATTAAGTCGCACTGAAAGGTTCCGGTAGCCAGAGACGCTTGTTCGCATGCGCCCGCGCGCCGACTCTGATCGGAGCGAGACAGGTCAGATCGCCTCGCCAGCCCACCTTCAAGCCATCGCAAGGGAGCCCGCAGATGACGGACGTCACCGAAAAAGTCAGGGATAGAAGCCCTCTCACCGATACCGGTCTGGACATCGTGCCGGTCGCCGGCTACATCGGCGCCGAGATCCGCGGAGTCGACCTTCGCGAAGAGTTGGAAGCCTCAGTCGTGGCAGAGATCCGCGATGCCCTGCACACCTACAAGGTGATCTTCTTCCGCGGCCAGGAGATCGGCCACGCCGAACAGGTGGCCTTCGCGCGGAAGTTCGGCAAGGTGACCCCGGCCCATCCGCATGAGGAGGAAGCGCCCGAGGGGTTCCCTGAGATCCTGCCCATCGACAGCCGCCGCTACGAGCGCCATCTGGGCCGCAGGCGCACCTCGTACGACAACAGCTGGCACACCGACGTCACCGCACTGGTCAACCCGCCCGCGGCCTCGATCCTGCGGGCGCACATCCTGCCGCCCTACGGAGGTGACACCGCTTGGACCAACCTCGTTGCGGCCTACGAGAACCTGCCCGGAGATCTGCGGGAGTTCGCCGACAAGCTCGACATCAGGCACCAGTTCAACACCCGGGCGGTGGCCGGCAGTCAGCGTGACCGCAAGGTGCGTGAGGCGAACCTGGTGACCTACCACCCCGCGGTCCGGGTGCACCCCGTGACGGGGGAGCGCGCACTGTTCGTCAGCCCCGGATTCACCCGCGGTGCCCGTGAGATCCGGGGATACACGCCGACGCAGAGTGAGGCGATTCTGAAGTTGCTGTGGGAGGAGGCGACCCGCACCGAGTACACCGTCCGGTTCCGTTGGGCTCCGGGCAGTATCGCGTTCTGGGACAACCGGGCCACCGCGCACCTGGCGATCGACGACGCGGGCCACCTGGACTACGACCGGGTGCTGTACCGCGTCACGCTCGAAGGTGACGTCCCCACCGGTGTCGACGGGCGGGTGTCCGAATCGGTTTCCGGCGAACCGTTTTACGGCTCCTGATGACGGTCATTGCGCGCTATGGCGACGTCGACGCGACGCTGAAGGTCCACAACGCCACATTGGCCCTGCAGTTGGCGCACCGGTCGGTGCGCAAGTTCACCGGACAACCGGTCAGCGATGAACAGCTCTCGGCGCTGGTCGCCGCGGCCCAGTCCGCGGCGACCTCGTCGAACCTGCAGCCGTGGAGTGTGATTGCCGTCCGGGACCCTCGGCGCAAAGCCCGGCTGGCCGCCCTGGCGAACAACCAGCAGTTCATCAACGAGGCCCCGCTGTTTCTGGTCTGGGTGGCCGATCTGGGGCGGGCCCGCCGGCTCGCGCAGCGGTCCGAGGCCGCGCTGGACGGCGCGGACTACCTGGAATCCACGATCATCGGGTTCGTCGACACCGCGCTGGCAGCACAGAACGCCGTGGTGGCCGCCGAATCACAGGGCCTCGGAACGGTTTTCGTCGGCGCCATCCGCAACCATCCCGAGGAGGTGGCGGCAGAGCTGGGACTGCCGCCGCACGCCGTGGCGACATTCGGGCTCGCCGTGGGGGCTCCCGATCCGACGGAGAACGCCGGGATCAAGCCGCGGCTGCCCCAGGCCGCGGTACTGCATCACGAGCAGTACAACGCGCAGGCGGCGGACTCTCATCTGCCCACCTACGACGAGCGGTTGGCGGTCTACAACACGCGTTACGGTCTGTCGGGCAGTTGGAGCGAGCGGGTGCTGAGCCGGCTGGCCGGTCCGCATTCCCTGTCCGGGCGGCACCGGCTGCGCCAGCAGCTCGAACGACTCGGCCTGCCTTCACGCTGAATTGTCACGGCCTTCACACACGGGGAAACCCGCCCCGTAGGTTGATACCCGTGGATACCCGGATCGCCGTTGTCACCGGGGCGAGTCGCGGCGCGGGCCGCGGGATCGCCGCGGCCCTGCTCGCCTCGGGTTGGCGGGTGTATGTCACCGGACGGACGGTGACCGATCCGGGGGAGGGCGGCATCGCCGTCCAACTCGACCACTCCGACGATGCTGCCGTAGCCGCGCTGTTCGATCGGATCGGCGCGCAGGAGGGCCGGCTGGATCTTCTGGTCAACAACGCGGCGGCGGTCCACGACGACCTCGTCAACCCGAAATCCTTCTGGGAGAAGCCGATCGAGCTGGCCGATGTGCTGGATGTGGGCTTGCGTTCGGCCTATGTGGCGTCCTGGTATGCCGCGCCGCTGCTGCTGGCCGGTGACCGCGGCCTGATCGCGTTCACCTCCTCGCCCGGGTCGGTCTGCTACATGCACGGTCCGGCCTACGGAGCGCAGAAGGCCGGGGTGGACAAGATGGCCGCGGACATGGCGGTCGACTTCGCCGATACCGGGGTGTCGACGGTGTCGATCTGGATGGGCATCCTGCTGACCGAGAAGCTGAAGGCCGCCTTCGCCGGGCACCCCGACGCACTCGCGAAGACCGCCGAACATGCCGAAACCCCGGAGTTCACCGGGTATCTGATCGACGCGCTGTACCGGGATCCGGACCTGGCTCAGCTGTCCGGGCACACCGTGATCGGTGCCGAACTGGCGACCCGCTATGGCATCACCGACGAAGGAGGACGGGTGCCGCCGTCGCACCGGGGCATGCTGGGTGCGCCGCGCGAACCCAGCTCGGCCGTCGTCAGGTAGTCCGGGGGCGATGAGGCGAGAAACAGAGTGAATTAGATGCCGGTGAGATAGCGGCGCGTCACCACCCGCTGGAGCAGTCGCGTCACCGGTCCGCCCAACCGGCTCCACCACGTGGCCGGCCGGGAGAACGCGACCACCTCGGCATGCACCGAGTCTGTCGCCGGGTCGTAGCGGACCGAGAACAACTCCTCGCCCGATTCCGGGTGGCCGGCCAGCGTGCCGTAGGCGAACCCCTGGCGGTCGGCTTCGTCGAGCACATAGACCACCCGGCAGGGCGCCGGAATGGGACCGATCCGGACCACCAGCTCGGTGCCCACCGCAGCGGTCTGGGTGGTGGCCTGCACCCGCAGGCCCGCGCCGCGCTGCATGCCCCACCGCAGCACCTCCGCGCCGGCCCGCTCGAAGCGGTCACGGCCGGTGCCGATCGCCGCCGAGGCCCGGATGTGGCGGTAACCCGGGGGCAGGTCGCCGGCCGTGGCGCCCACCTCCGGATAGGTCAACGAGCGCTGTTCCAGGTCGTGCAGTTTCACCTCACCACCATGGCACTAATACGGTGGCTTCGTGGCCCCAGAAAACGACACCGCCGGCAAGCACCCCGGCGGAGGGTTCAACCCGCCCGAGCCCACCGATCGCGGCGGCCCCGATTACGGCCGTTTCATCGAAGCGGTGCGCACCCTGCAGGACCACGCACGCAGCGCCGATGCACCCGACGAGGTGATCACCGAGGCCGCCGACCTGATCGAGAAGGTGTCGGCGCTGCTGGCGCCGTACGAAGCCGACGAATGGAATTCACCGTCCGGTCGGCGAATGGACCTGCCCAACCGTGGCAACGTCAACAACGTGCCGGTGCATCTGGAACGGACCGCCGACAACCGGATCGCCGGGACCGCGCACTTCCGGCGTTTCCACCTCGGTCGCAACGGTGCGGTACACGGTGGCTCGCTGGCGCTGCTGTTCGATTCGCTGCTCGGCTACACCGCGGCCAAACTGACCGGCAGCATGTACCAGCGCACCGCGTACCTACACGTCAACTACCGCAAGATCGCCCCGATCGACAAAGATCTACAGGTGCAGGCCGGTATCGACCGCATCGAGGGACGCAAGATCTTCGTCGAAGGCCGCCTGCTCGACGGCGACGACGTGCTCGCCGACGCCGAGGCGTTGTTCGTCCGGCTCAAGCCGGGGCAGCCATGAGTCTCGCGACCAACCTTGCCGAGGCGAAGCGGCGCTGGACGAGTTGGCGGGAACGGCTGCGCTCGCGCCGGGCCGCTGACTTCACCTACCGGATCGTCGTCGCCGTCGTCGGCGCACTCGTGCTGGCGGTCGGCATCGTGGCCATCCCGTACCCCGGTCCCGGCTGGGCGATCGTGTTCCTCGGGTTGGCGATCCTGGCCAGCGAGTTCGACTTCGCCAAGCGGGCGCTGCGTTACGTCCGGGCCCGGTATGACGCCGTGATGGCCTGGTTCGACCGCCAGCACATCGCGGTCAAGGGGGTCAGTGCGGCGTTCACCGGACTGGTGGTGGTGGGCACGCTGTGGCTGTTCGGAGTGATCGGGTGGAGCGCCGGAGTGGTCGGGCTGGAGCAGCAGTGGCTCAAGAGCCCTATCGGGCTGGGGTCCTGATCAGGCCCACCGATAGCATGACAGCGTTCGCATTAGCCCTCGCATGGTAGGAGACTCCCCGATGAGCGCCGCCCCCAGCCCAGCCCCCGCTGCCCCGATCCGGGTCGCGGCCGGGACTACCGCCGGCGCGGCGGTGCGCGAGGCGGATCTGCCCAGTCGCGGAACGCCCGACGCGATCGTCGTGGTGCGCGACGCTGACGGCCGGCTACGCGACCTGTCCTGGGCCCCCGACACCGATGTCGAGGTGACGCCCGTGGCCGCCAACACCGAGGACGGCCGCAGCGTGATCCGGCACTCGTGCGCCCACGTGCTGGCCCAGGCCGTGCAGGACATGTTCCCGCAGGCCAAGCTGGGTATCGGGCCGCCGATCACCGACGGCTTCTACTACGACTTCGACGTCGCCGAGCCGTTCACCCCAGAGGACCTGCAAAAGCTCGAAAAGAGGATGCAGAAGATCGTCAAGGACGGTCAGCTGTTCTCCCGTCGCGTCTACGAATCCAAGGATGAGGCGCGCGAGGAACTGGCCGGTGAGCCCTACAAGCTCGAGCTGGTCGACGACAAGTCCGGCGACCCGGACGTCATGGAGGTTGGCGGCGACGAACTCACCGCGTACGACAACCTCAACGCCCGCACCAAGGAGCGGGTCTGGGGTGACCTGTGCCGCGGCCCGCACATCCCGACCACCAAGTACATCCCGGCGTTCAAGCTGACCCGCAGCAGCGCCGCGTACTGGCGCGGCGACCAGAACAACGCCAGCCTGCAGCGCGTCTACGGCACGGCCTGGGAGTCGCAGGAGGCGCTGGACCGTCATCTCGAACTCATCGAGGAGGCGCAGCGCCGCGACCACCGCAAACTCGGCGTCGAGCTGGACCTCTTCAGCTTCCCCGACGAGCTCGGCTCCGGCCTGCCGGTGTTCCACCCCAAGGGCGGTGTCATCCGCAAGGAGCTGGAGGACTACTCGCGGCGCAAGCACTCCGAGGCCGGCTACGAGTTCGTCAACACCCCGCACATCACCAAGGAACATCTCTACATCACCTCGGGTCACCTGGAGTGGTACGCCGACGGCATGTACCCGCCGATGCACATCGACGCCGAGTACAACGACGACGGCACGGTCCGCAAGCCCGGGCAGGACTACTACCTCAAGCCGATGAACTGCCCCATGCACCACCTGATCTACCGGGCGCGGGGCCGCTCGTACCGCGAACTTCCGTTGCGGCTCTTCGAGTTCGGCTCGGTGTACCGGTATGAGAAGTCCGGTGTGGTGCACGGGTTGACCCGCGTGCGCGGCATGACGCAGGACGACGCGCACATCTACACCACGCGAGAGCAGATGCGCGACGAGCTCATCTCGCTGCTGCAGTTCGTGCTCGACCTGCTCTCGGACTACGGCCTGGACGACTACTACCTGGAGCTGTCCACCAAGGATCCCGACAAGTACGTGGGCTCCGACGAGATGTGGGACGAGGCCACCGAGACCCTGCGGTCGGTCGCCGAGGCCTCGGGCCTGGACCTGGTCCCGGATCCGGGCGGCGCGGCGTTCTACGGGCCCAAGATCTCCGTTCAGGTCAAGGACGCGCTGGGCCGCAACTGGCAGATGTCGACGATCCAGCTGGACTTCAACATGCCCGACCGCTTCGAGTTGGAGTACACCGCCGCCGACGGCAGCCGGCAGCGCCCGGTGCTGATCCACCGCGCCCTGTTCGGCTCGATCGAGCGATTCTTCGGCGTGCTCACCGAGCACTACGCCGGTGCGTTCCCGGCCTGGCTGGCGCCGGTGCAGGTGGTCGGTATCCCGGTCGCCGACGCGCACCTGGACTACCTATATGACGTTGCCGCCCAACTGAAGTCACGCGGCGTGCGGGTCGAGGTCGACGGCAGCGACGACCGGATGGCGAAGAAGATCGTCAACCACACCAACCAGAAGGTGCCGTTCATGCTCCTGGCGGGTGACAAAGACATCGAAGCCGGTGCCGTCAGCTTCCGGTTCGGTGACCGCACCCAGATCAACGGTGTCCCGCGAGATGAGGCGGTGGAGGCGATCGTGAAGTGGATCGCCGACCGCAACAACGCGGTGCCGACGGCCGATCTGGTCAAGGTGGGCACCAGCGAATGACCGGGGACGAGCGGTCGATCGTCGACCACGGCGGCGGAGACGCCATCATCGACCATGGCGTGGGTGAACCCGACCACTTACAGCGGCTGTGGACACCGCACCGGATGAGCTACATCGCCGATGCGGTCAAGGGCGACAACAAGATCGGCTCGGCCGGTTCGTCGCAGCCGTTCACCGACATCCCCGAGATGTCCGACGAGGACGGGCTCATGGTGGCCCGCGGTGAACTCGTGTACGCCGTGCTCAACCTCTACCCGTACAACCCGGGTCATCTCATGGTGGTGCCCTACCGCCGGGTGTCCGAGCTGGAGGACCTGACCGAAGCCGAGAGCGCCGAACTGATGGCGTTCACGCAGAAGGCGATCCGCGTCATCAAGGCCGTCTCGCGTCCGCACGGGTTCAACGTCGGCCTGAACCTCGGCATCTCGGCCGGCGGATCGCTGGCCGAGCACCTGCACATGCACGTGGTGCCGCGCTGGGGCGGCGACGCGAACTTCATCACGATCATCGGTGGCGCCAAGGTCATTCCGCAGCTGCTGAGCGAGACCCGGGAGCTGCTGGCAGGAGAATGGGCCCGCCAGACGTGAGCAACCTGTTCCTGATGAGCCGGGCGGCCTACGCCAAGCTGTCGCGGCCGGTGGCCAAGGCGGCGCTGCGCGCTGGTCTGACTCCCGACATCGTCACGATCGTCGGCACCGCCGGATCGGTCACCGCCGCGTTGACTCTCTTCCCGATGGGTCAGCTGTGGTGGGGCGCATTCGCCGTGTTCGTCTTCGTGCTCGCGGACATGCTCGACGGGGCGATGGCACGGGAACGCGGCGGCGGTACCCGGTTCGGCGCGGTGCTGGATGCGGCGTGTGACCGCATAGCCGACGGCGCGATCTTCGCCGGCCTGCTGTGGTGGGCGGCGTTCGGCCTGCACGACCCGACGCTGGTGGTGGCGATCCTCATCTGCCTGGTCACCTCACAGGTGATCTCGTACATCAAGGCCCGTGCCGAGGCCAGCGGGCTGCGCGGCGACGGCGGCATCATCGAGCGCCCGGAGCGCCTGGTGATCGTGCTGGTCGGCGCGGGGCTCTCGGGTGTGCCGTTCCTGCACATTCCATGGCTCCTGCATGTCGCGGCCTGGCTGTTGGCGGTGGCCAGCGTCATCACCGTCGCGCAGCGGATCCATGCGGTGCGCACGTCGCCGGGCGCCATGGACCTGCTGCAACCGCTGCAGCCCTCGCAGCCCGACGGCGGCGACACACAGGAGCCGGGAGCCTCGTGAACATTCCGCTGTCCGGGCAGGTGACCGATCTGGGGTACGCGGCAGGCTGGCAGCTGGTCCGCGCGATGCCCGAACTGGTGGCACGCAACCTGTTCGACGCGGGCGCCGTCTACGCCGCCCGTGGCGGTGGGCCGCAGCAGCTGCGCAAGAACCTGGCCCGGGTGATCGGGGTGCCCCCGGCAGAGGTGCCGGACGACTTGATGCGTGCTTCACTGGCCTCGTACGCCCGGTACTGGCGGGAGGCGTTCCGGTTGCCGTCGATGGATCTGACCGCTGTGGCCAAGCGTCTCGACGAGGTGTTCGTCGGCGCGGACAAGCTGCGGGCCGCTCGCGAGGCGGGCCGCGGCGCGGTGCTGGCGTTGCCGCACAGCGGCAACTGGGACATGGCCGGGGTGTGGCTGGCCCAGCAGTTCGGCACCTTCGCCACTGTCGCCGAACGGCTCAAACCGGAATCGCTGTACCGGCGTTTCATCGACTACCGGGAGAGTCTGGGATTCGAGGTGTTCCCGCTGTCCGGTGGGGAGCGCCCGCCGTTCGAGGTGCTCTCGGAACGGTTGCGGGACAACAAGTTCGTCTGCCTGATGGCTGACCGTGACCTCACCCGCAACGGTGTGGAGGTCGACTTCTTCGGTGAACCCACCCGGATGCCCGCCGGTCCGGCCAAGTTGGCGATCGAAACCGGCGCCCCACTGCATCCGACGCACGTCCACTACGACGGGGAGGACTGCGTCGTCGAGATCTTCGACGCGCTCGACACCTCGTCGGGGGACGTGTCCGTGGTGACCCAGCAGTTGGCCGACCGCTTCGCCGAGAACATCGCCGCCCACCCGGCCGACTGGCACATGCTGCAGCCGCAATGGCTGGCCGATCTGTCCGCCGAACGTCGCGCCCGGTTAGGTACCTGAGGCCATGCGTATCGGGATGGTCTGCCCGTACTCGTTCGATGTGCCGGGCGGTGTGCAATCCCATGTGCTGCAACTGGCCGAGGTGATGCGCGCGGGCGGGCATCACGTGAGCGTCCTGGCGCCGTCGTCGCCGCACGTGAAGCTGCCCGATTACGTGGTGTCGGGCGGCAAGGCCGTCCCGATTCCGTACAACGGCTCGGTGGCCCGGCTGCGGTTCGGGCCGGCCACCCACCGGAAGGTGAAGAAGTGGATCGCCGAGGGCGACTTCGACGTGCTGCATCTGCACGAGCCCAATGCGCCCAGCCTGTCCATGCTGGCGCTGCAGGCCGCCGAGGGGCCGATCGTGGCGACGTTTCACACCTCGACGACAAAGTCGTTGACTCTCAGCGTGTTTCAGGGGATCTTGCGCCCGTTCCACGAGAAGATCGTCGGCCGCATCGCGGTGTCGGACCTGGCCCGGCGCTGGCAGATGGAGGCGCTCGGCTCGGATGCGGTCGAGATCCCCAACGGCGTCGACGTACCGTCGTTCGCGAATGCGCCTCGGCTGGAAGGGTATCCGCGACCCGGCCGCAGCGTGCTGTTCCTCGGGCGGTTCGACGAACCGCGTAAGGGCATGCCGGTACTGCTGGGCGCGCTCCCCAAACTCGTGCGCCGTTTCTCCGACATCGAGATCCTGATCGTGGGTCGCGGCGATGAAGATGCGCTGCGGGAGGAGGCCGGCGAACTCGCCGGGCACCTACGTTTCCTGGGGCAGGTCGACGACGACGCCAAGGCCGCAGCCATGCGCAGCGCCGACGTCTACTGCGCGCCCAACCTCGGCGGCGAGAGCTTCGGCATCGTGCTGGTCGAGGCGATGGCGGCCCGAACGGCCGTGGTGGCCAGTGAATTGGATGCGTTCAGCCGCGTTCTCGATCAGGGGCAGGCCGGCCGGCTGGTTCCGGTCGGCGATGCCGACGCCCTGGCCGACGCGCTGATCGAGGTGCTCGACGACGACGCGCTACGCGAGCAGTACATCGACCGGGCCACCGCGCGGGTCGCCCGCTATGACTGGTCGGTGGTGGCCGGGCAGATCATGCGGGTGTACGAGACCGTGGCCGGCGCCGGGGTCAAAGTTCAGGTGGGTGACTAGACATGCCGACCTGGGTCGTGATGACGGCGCTGGCCGTCCTGGTGGTGCTGCTGCTCGTCGGCGGGTGGGCCTATCAGACCGCCAACCGGCTCGACCGGCTCCACGTGCGCTACGACCTGTCGTGGCAGGCGCTCGACGGTGCACTGGCCCGCCGGGCTGTCGTGGCCCGCGCCGTCGCAGTCGATGCCTATGCGGGAGCTCCGGCGGGCAAGCGGCTCGCGGCGCTGGCGGATGCCGCCGAGCGGGCCCCGCGTGCGGCGCGCGAAGCCGCCGAGAACGACCTGTCGGCCGCCCTGGCCGCGGTCGATCCGGCCGGGTTGCCGGTGGCGCTGGTCGCCGAACTGGCCGATGCCGAGGCCCGGGTGCTCCTGGCCCGGCGCTTCCACAACGATGCTGTCCGCGACACCCTGGCCCTGCGGGAACGCCGCGCGGTGCGGGTGCTGCGGCTGGGTGGAACAGCGGCGCTGCCGACCTATTTCGAAATCGTCGAGCGCCCGGACTCCCAGGCCGAGGTCAATCCGGTGAGCCGGCGTACCTCGGCACGCGTGGTGCTGCTCGACGAAACCGGCTCGGTGTTGCTGCTGCGCGGCAGTGACCCCGCGATCGACGATCCGGACAAACCTGCGCCGCGGTGGTGGTTCACCGTCGGTGGGGCGGTCCAGCCCGGCGAGGATCTGGCGGTCGCCGCGGCCCGCGAACTCGCCGAGGAGACCGGGCTGCGGGCGGCACCGGCCGACCTTGTCGGGCCGGTATGGCGGCGCGACGCCGTCATCGACTTCAACGCCTCGGTGATCCGCAGCGAGGAGTTCTTCTTCATCCACCGCACGGCCCGTTTCGAGCCGTCGGCAACGGGGCGCACCACCCTGGAACGGCACTACATTCACGGGCACCGCTGGTGTGATGCGACAATGATCGCCGAGTTGGTAGCCGGCGGGGAGGCCGTATATCCGCTTCAACTGGGTGAGCTGCTGGCTCAGGCCAATACACTGGCCGAACAGCCGGCTGCGACACTGGCGAATACGCGTGGATCTGCGCATCGCGAGCTGCAAGCCATCCGTTGAGTGCGGATTTAATGGATTTGGCGGCTCCACTAGACTGAATCAGTAGGACTTTGGAGGAGATTGCAGTGGATACCGCAGCCCAGAACGGCTCTAGCAACCAGACCGGTACCGCGCGCGTGAAGCGCGGGATGGCCGAGATGCTCAAGGGCGGCGTGATCATGGACGTCGTCACCCCCGAGCAGGCGAAGATCGCCGAGGGCGCGGGTGCCGTCGCCGTCATGGCCCTGGAACGGGTACCTGCCGACATCCGTGCCCAGGGCGGGGTGTCGCGCATGTCGGATCCGGACATGATCGAGGGGATCATCGCCGCGGTCACCATCCCGGTGATGGCCAAGGCGCGCATCGGGCATTTCGTCGAGGCGCAGATCCTGCAGAGCCTGGGTGTGGATTACATCGACGAGTCCGAGGTGCTGACCCCGGCCGATTACGCGAACCACATCGACAAGTGGAAGTTCACCGTGCCGTTCGTGTGCGGTGCGACCAACCTGGGTGAGGCCTTGCGCCGGATCACCGAGGGTGCGGCGATGATCCGCTCCAAGGGTGAGGCCGGTACCGGCGACGTCTCCAACGCCACCACCCACATGCGCCAGATCGGCGGCGAGATCCGTCGGCTGACCTCGATGTCCGAGGACGAGCTGTACGTCGCGGCCAAGGAACTGCAGGCGCCGTATGACCTGGTGGTCGAGGTGGCCCGGGCCGGCAAGCTGCCGGTGACGATGTTCACCGCGGGTGGTATCGCCACCCCTGCGGATGCGGCGATGATGATGCAGCTCGGCGCCGAGGGCGTGTTCGTGGGTTCGGGCATCTTCAAGTCGGGCAACCCGGCCCAGCGTGCCGCGGCGATCGTGAAGGCCACCACGTTCTACGACGATCCCGATGTGCTGGCCAAGGTGTCGCGCGGTCTGGGTGAGGCCATGGTCGGTATCAATGTCGAGGAGATCGCCCAGCCGCACCGGCTCGCCGAACGCGGCTGGTAAACAGCTCGTATGGCGATTGAAGAGATCCTCGATCTGGAGCAGCTCGAGGTCAACATCTATCGCGGTGGGGTGTTCAGCCCGGAGTCGGGTTTCCTGCAGCGGACCTTCGGCGGCCACGTGGCCGGTCAGTCGCTCGTGTCGGCGGTGCGCACGGTGGAGCCGACGTTCCAGGTGCACTCCCTGCACGGTTACTTCCTGCGACCGGGCGATGCCCGGGCGCCGTCGGTGTACATCGTCGAGCGCATCCGGGACGGTGGCTCGTTCTGCACCCGCCGGGTGAGCGCGATCCAGCACGGCGAGACGATCTTCACGATGTCGGCGTCGTTTCAGACCGACCAGACCGGCATCGAACATCAGGACGTGATGCCCGAGGCCCCCGGCCCCGACGACCTGCCCGGGTTCCGGTCCGGGGGAGCGTTCGACGACGCCGGATTCGCGCAGTTCGACGAATGGGACGTCCGGATCGTCCCGCGCGACCTGGTGGCGCGGATCCCTGGCAAGGCGTCTCAACAGCAGGTGTGGTTCCGTCACCGCGACCCGCTGCCTGACGATCACGTACTGCACATCTGTGCGCTGGCCTACATGAGCGATCTGACCCTGCTGGGCTCGGCCCAGGTCAACCACCTCGATGTGCGCAAGAACCTGATGGTGGCATCGCTGGATCACGCCATGTGGTTCATGCGGCCGTTCCGCGCCGACGAATGGCTTCTGTACGACCAGTCCTCGCCCTCGGCCTGCGGCGGGCGTTCGCTGACCCAGGGCAAGATCTTCAACCGCTACGGCGAGATGGTGGCCGCGGTGATGCAAGAGGGTCTGACGCGCTACCAGCGCAACTTCACCCTGGGGGAGGGCTCGTGAGCCCACGGGTCGGGGTGCTCGCGCTGCAAGGCGACACCCGCGAGCATCTGGCTGCGCTGCGTGAGGCAGGCGCCGAGGCGGGCACGGTGCGGCGGCTCTCCGAACTCGACGCGGTCGACGCCCTGGTGATCCCCGGCGGGGAATCCACCGCGATGAGCCACCTGCTGCGCGAGTTCGAACTGCTCGCACCGCTGCGGGCGCGCATCGCCGCGGGGTTGCCCTGTTACGGCTCGTGCGCCGGGATGATCCTGCTGGCCAGCGAGATCAAGGACGCCGGCACGGACGGGCGGGAGGCCCTTCCGCTGGCGGGCATCGATATGACGGTGCGGCGCAACGCCTTTGGCCGTCAGGTCGATTCCTTCGAAGGGGACATCGACTTCGAGGGGCTCGACACCCCGGTGCATGCGGTGTTCATCCGGGCGCCGTGGGTCGAGCGGGTCGGTCCGGACGTCAAGGTGCTGGCCCGCGCCGCCGACCATATCGTCGCGGTGCGCCAGGGCTCGATGCTGGCGACATCGTTCCACCCCGAGATGACCGGGGACCGTCGCATCCACAAGCTGTTCGTCGATTCGCTGTAGGCGCAGTTGTTCACGGACCAACTCCATCAGGCGGTTGGTTTATGCACCACGAGCTCCATGTGCATCGAATCCGTGTACTCACCGGTCCACGACGCACCCACGTCGAACCCGTGCCGGACGAGGGCTACCAGGAAATCCGGGCTCACCGCTGTCGCCCCTGGTGCTTTGCTCCCGACGGAGTAGAAACCCCTTTCGAGGAGCTGCGCCACAGAGGGTGCGCTGACTTCGGCCTTGGTGGTGGGTGTGCCACCTTTCGGGGTGATGGCCGTGCCGAATAGGAACAGGGGGTTCTCCAGAAGAGTACGCAGATGGGTGATGACAGCCAGGCGCTCCTTGGCGCCCCAGAGGGGCTGCAGTAATGCAATCCGAGCTGTCGCGGCGTCAGCGTAATGCTGCGCAGACACCGCGAATGAAGCATCCTCCGGCGGCGTCACCACTGTAGGCGCCAGTGCACGTGCCCACTGCGCAATCTGGTTGGCCTGTGATTTCGTCGGTGTCATGTCCCCACCCTTGGCCGCGACAGCCTGGGCTCGGTCGGCGACATTTCCCAAGCGGTCGAGGTCACTTCGAACGACGCGTGCGGCGGGCAGACTCGCGATGGTGAATCCAGCGGCCGTTGCCGCTGTCGTGATGTTCGCCTCCGCAGTGGACAGTGCCCCTAGCCAGGGTGTGATCACAGCCGGCACCTCGGCGAGCACTGCGGGCCTGTCCCTTACCGCGGCTTGGAAGTACCGCGTCCGCAGCTGCAGAAAGGCCTCTTTCTGGGCACCGAGGCTCTCCTGGAACGCAGCTGAAGTTGCAGTGAGGCGGTCACTTTCGCTACGGATAGTGGTCAGGAGTCGTTCGTGCGCGGGTGCCGGGACTACTGGGCTTGCGTCGGCATCCGGTGCGGGCTGCTGCTGCGCAGCCTCGCGGGCTTCGGTGTCCTGGCCCATTCGCTCGATGAGGTTGCGCCGCGTGCCGTAGTCTCCCAGCTGCAGATTCGACACCGAACCCGTTACGGTGCGGATCAGCTCGGCGGTTTCATCCCGCCCGATTCTCGGCAGTTTTGTCGGGTCATAATCGAGGGCGTAGCCCAGGGTGTGCATCGATAAGGAATTCAGGTGCGTGGCCGCGGTGAAGGCGGAGCGGAAACTGAATGCCACATCCAGCGGGGGAACCTGGCCGTGGACCTCATTCACCGCAGCCTCGATCCGGGGCTTGGTTTCGGCGGCCACCAATGGATTTCCAGGAACGCTGGCCGCGGTCATGCCATTGAAATGGTCGAGGGTAGCGTCGTAGCTGCCGAACCACTCCCGCCCGGACCGAAGAAACTCGCGACGCTGGGTGTCGTCGGCCAGTGCGTGCCCGCCGTTGCCCTTCTGTACACGATCGGGCAGGGATCTCGTGGCCTCCAGAGCCGCCTCGTCGCTGAGTTCGCGTTGGATCAACTGTCGCTGGTCCGGCGCCGCCGAGCGCTGAATCCGGGGCCCGAACGACTTCTGGTAAGGCGCGCTTTCGGCGTTCCATCGTGAGGCCAGCTCTGCGAAAATGTCTGAGCTGAATGTTATTTCGCTGCCGCGCACCCCACCTGTGCCACGGTTCACGTCCACATACGACGTACGACCTACCCAACCGAAGGTGACACGGCCGGTGGCATCCGCGATCGCCTGGGCAAGTGAGTCGCCGTCGGCGTTTGTTCCCCCATTGCATGATTCGAGGTCGATGAGTGCCTGGTCGGAGAAGACATCCCCGTGAATCTGTTGTGCGACAGATTTGTCGATGCCGTAGTTGGGGTGATCGTCCCAGCCGTAGCGCAAGGTCACCTGCCCGCGTACGCCGTGACTGAACACCTTCAGCAGTCGCACGCTGGCCGGTGGCATGCCGTTCAGTGTCGTCACTAGTCCCTCTGACGATGTCACCCACAGCACCTGCCCGCCGGGCGCGAGCTGGACGATCTTTCCGAGGTCGACGTTGGCGAATTCGTAGCCGGAGCGCTCCACGACCCAGATGGCATGGCCCTTAACCTGTTTGGCCGCGGTAACGAATTGGTACGGATACGCCTGATGCGGCTTTGGCGAGCCGATCACGACGACGACGTTCTCGCCCGCCTTGGTCAGCGGCACTCCTGGAGCCGGCCTGCGAGGCAGGTTACGTACGCGCTCCCAGGACTTTGCGATGAGTTCTCCCGCCGCGTTGCGACGCAGACGCATCAGGTACTCGCCCGGCTGCTCGAACGACCACTTCAAGTACGACCGCAGGTCATCTACGATGCCGCGGGCAACGTAGCCTGGCCAAGTACCAGGTTGGCCGACAAGCGCTCGTCCACCGGTGATCCCGGTATCTTCAGTATGGATCGTGAAGTCGATGCCCTCATAACCCTCCATCACGACCTGCCACACGTCGCCCATCACCCACTCGGAGGTTGTACGGGCGGTATCCGCTGACGGCGCGAGGTACCCCTCAGTATCGTGGCTCATCGGCGGCACGACGGGCGGTGGCTGGACAGCTTCTCGCTGGATTGAGTTGGGAACGCGGGAGATCGGGTTTTCGGGGGAGCCGGCACCGGGCATCGGACGGGCTCCGCCCTGCTGCACGACATGGGTCAGTTCGTGGGCCAACAATCGGTGATCGGTTTCATCGGCATCACGTCCCAGCCAGATATCGCGGCGGCTGGTGAACGCGCGGGCTCCGAGTGCCGCGGCGTCGGCGCGATCCTGGGCTGCGTCGTGGATTCGCACCTGCGAGAAGTCCACGCCGAGTGCGGATTCCATCCGGCTGCGTAGGCTCGAGGGCAGTGCCCTACCTGCGGAGGGAGCCGATATTCGAGCCCATAGGGAGTTGGATTCGGGCGCGCTGAACCGGGGTGCGGGTTGCCCGCCGGAAGGTCGCCGCGAAGGCTTGGATATGCCGGTGATCTCGGCGGCTGTACGATCCGCCTCCGACTCAAGTGGGTCGTCGGCTGCACCGACTTCGAGGGCTGGCCGGACACCAAATGCCAATGCTCGCCGGAGCGGATCGGGGAACCTATCAGCGAGGGCGGAACCCGGCTTCGGCTCGGGTTTCTTCTGTTGGGCGGCATCGAAACTGAGCGGGGAACTCACGCCAAAGGGCTTGGTGGCAGTGCGGAATCCACTGGCAGTCACCACTGCAGATCCTTGACGCGGATCTGCTCGTCGGCCCGGAGCGGGGTGTCATCTCGCTTGAGGCACAGCCCGAACGATGTCTTGTTGTGGGCACCGATCACGCGACCTTGATCCGACGGGGAGGCCGTCACCCAGCCTGTCGTCCCGACCACGTCGGCGTCCCACCAGTCGATCAGAGTGTGCCCACGAAGGTCGATTGTGATGTGGTGCCAATCGATCTCGACGCCATCGTTCGGGTTCTCGAGGACGACCGCGACGCAGAACGTATCGGCGTCACTGTGGGTGGTGCGGATCCGGACCCGAACGGAGTACGTGCCCTCGCCTATCCCGGCGTACATTCCGGGCTTGACCTTTACCCGGGCGATGAAGGGGTTGCGGTCGTCCGGCGGTGCTGTTGCGTTGCTCAGCCATGGGCGGATGGTCGGCTGCGGTGCCGGTGCGACGAAGTGGGGTTGCAGCCAGGCGAGTTTCGGATTGTCGACGGTGTAATCCTGGGTTGGGCTGAGGGTGAAGTGATAGCCGGCCCACCAGGCAGGCGCGCCGTAGGTCCACCATGACCAGCCGATGACGACGTCATCGTGTGCATCGAGGTATTCCAGTGCATTCGTCACGGCCTGGGCCGCTCCCGGGGTCGCTTGATTCGCGCCGAACTCGGTCAGGTGTAGCCGGACTCCGGAGGCACTGGCCCAGGCAACGGCGGGTTCCAGGCGCTGCCGGATGATGTCGGGATTGACGACATCGTCGCCGGATCCGTCGCCGCCGCTGTCGAAGTAGGTGTGCACGCTGGCGACGACGTTGTCCGCGCCCGCCAGATGCTGGGACCACGCCGACGCGTTGGAGACCTGTGTGTCGTCGGTGTCGTACCAGCTTTCCTGCCACGATGCCGGCTGGCTGAAACCGTTGCCGCAGATGAAGATCTGCCGTTCGGAGTTGGTGCCATGCACCGCCTCGACGGCGGCCGCAGCCGCGGTGAACCACCCGGTGGTGGACATGCCGTTGGGCTCATTGGACAACCCGAATACCGCGGTGGGGCAGTCGGACAGGGCTGTCTCGACTTTCGACCAGAAGCCGCCGAAGGAGTCGGCGGGGACGGCTGCCGAGCCGACCGGATCCCCTTTGTAGCGCGCGAAGTTGGGGTAGGTGCCGCCGTGCGGTTCGATCATCACGGTCAGACCTTTCGCGGTGGCGTAGCGCACCCGGTTGAGCAGCACACCGAAGTAGCCGTCGAGGCTCAGCTCGCCGTTGAGTTCGGGTTGCGCCAGTTCCCACGAGAAGGTGATTCTGATGAAGGGAACGCCGTTGTCTGCCAGATAGTCGATGTCGCGCAGCGACATCCAGATGTAGTTCTCACCTTCGACAGGTACGACAGCAGGGTCGTAGGCCACTTCGGCTCCGGCGATGTTGACCCCGCGCAACGGCGTGCCCATGCGAGCCTACGAAGATTGGGTTTCGTCACCACGGGATCCGTGGCCGTGGCCGTGTCCGTGCTCGTGTCCGTGGTTGTGCCCGCACTCGTCGCATTCGTGGTCGTGCTCATGCTCGCGCTCGTCACATTCGTGCTCGTCCTCCTTGCCACGCCCGCAGATGCGTTCGTATCGCGCGAGGATCTCTTTGACGGTGTTGGCCGCCAGGTCGTCGCAGCGCTTCTTCCTGGCCTCTGCGTGGCAGGTGCGGATCGCGTCCTGGCCGGCCATGATCGCCACGGCGTCGGCCGCCTTGGTCCAGCAGACGAGCGCAGAACACAACTCGTCGGCGTACTCGCCGTAGCTGTCGAACCCGTTCCATATTTTCTTGATCTGATGTCGAGTCATCAGGGCGTGGGCGTACACCTCTTTGATGTCCGTCGTGGCGTCCTCACCGTGGTACCCGGTATCGACCTTGGAGACTTCGGCTTTCGCGTCCGCGACGCGTTTGGCGAGGTCGGCGGGTTCGGTGGAGAGTTTGTCGAAGTAGGCGTGCGCGCGAACCAGGTCGTCTTCGTATTTCTTCTTGAGATGCTGGAACTCGCAGTCATCGAGGTCGCAGGTGTCGGTGTCGAATTCGCAGTTGCGCTCCGGCTCCGCCGTCGCGCATTGGCACAGTCGTTCACGTATCCACTCGTACGCTTCGTCAAGACAGTCGGGGACATGGCTCTGCTTGAACTTGCACCGGATCCTCTCGACCAGGGAACAGATCTCATGTTCGAGGTCGTGGATATCGTGTGAGTAGAGCTGTCGGGCGTCTCGGTAGTCGCGGCGTGTCTTGTCGAACGAGTCCTGCGCGGCAGTGACTGCCGGCTGATTCTCGGCGTTCGACTTCGCCTGTGCGGCAATGCCGGCAGGTTTGCATTTCAGGCGGTTGATCAATTTCGGTTCACAACCACCGTCGTCACCGCATGGTGTGCAGGGCTCGGGCTGGTCGCACGGGTCGGGCTGGTCGGTGGTCATTCGCACTCCTTGGTCGCCTTGTGGCGGCCATCGTCCGTCTCCGTGTGTCACGCCAGCGTCGCGGTTGACGGCGCTCGACGACTTCCGCGACGGCGCCGTGACGCAACGTGGACAACCATGGCCCGGTGGCTGGTTACCGTGCGATCGCTGCCGTCGGCAGAAGCGTCGTCGACCTGATGAACCGCCGGATCGGGGAACTGCTCCCGCCGGGGCCCAAGCCGCGCGTCGTGCTCGCCGGAACCAGCGACTTCGACAAGGTGGAGAGCAGCCCCACCGCGGTGATCCGGTACCCCGCCATCTCCGTCTACTTCTACCGCGTGGTCGTGGACAGGGAGACCAGGGCCGGGTGGTCAGCGGTCGCGAATGTCGATGGGATCCCTCGAATTCCGCTACGCCTGTACTTCCTGGTGGCCGCGTGGGACATCGCGGTCGAGAACGAGCTGGAGTACCTGGGTGCGGCTGCCCAGATCCTGGAGACCGAACCCATCCTCACCGGTCCGCTGCTGCACCCCTCGGGTGACTGGGAGGACGGCGACGCGATCCAGGTGGTCTTCGATGAGCTGGGCCAGGATTCCATGAGTGAGGCCTTCCAGGCGCTGACCACCGAGTACCGCTTGTCGCTGCCGTACCTGGCCCGGGTGGTCCGGATCGATGGTCGCCAGGAGACGACGGCCGAGCCCGTGGCACTGGTCGCAGCACACACCGAGGTGACGCCGTGATCATCAAGACGGCCTTCGGTGAAGCGCGGGTACTGCATCGGTTGGCGCTGGCGGTCGATTGTGCTGACGCGGTGACGCACAGCCCGCTGGGCACTCAGGTGCGCATCGGCGCAGAGGTTGCGCCCCGCCTGCGGACCTATCCCGACGACGTGACCTGGCCCTGCGCTGACCTGCTCCAGCACGGACTCGGGCGGGCGACCCGGCTGCACCGTCCACCGATGCCCGCGAACATCACGGTGCGAATCGCCGACCCGACCCGTCGATACGTGCCGCGCCGGCTCACGACACCGTTGCGCACCGACGCTGACATCACGGCCTCCGACAACGGAACCGGGCCCTATATCCCCGTCGGATCCCGCGAGCTGCGGCCCTGGCTGAGCCCCGGCTCGGCATACCAGATGCCGCGGTCCACCACCGCCATCCGCGGCCGCGTGATGCGGGGCGCGACGGCGGCGCGGTGGCCGCGCATCACCGCGATCGGTCCGGGCGGACAGGCGGTGGGCTGGGCACATGGCGACGACCGCGGCGAGTTCGTCCTTGTCATCGTTTCCACCGGTTCCCTCCATCCACCGGCACCCAGCACACTGGCCGTCACGCTGGTCGTGACCGCGCCGGCCAATCCGCCTACGGTGACCGAAGACCCGTTGGCCGACCTGGTGGTCGAAACCGTGCCACAGTCTCAGGTTCCCCCCGTGGCATCCGATCTGAACAGCCCGCTGTTGCAGGGCCGTACCACCCCGCCGGGCTACATCACGTCGGCGACGCCGACGAACGTGACCGTGCCCGTCGGCATCACCACCCAATTGCCCACAGCCGTTCCGTTCACTGTGTGACCCAGCCAAAGGAGAACCGATGCCCGAGTACCTGACTCCCGGTGTGTATGTCGAGGAGACGAGCTTCCGGTCGAAATCTATTGAAGGTGTGCCGACGAGCACCTTCGGCATGGCCGGGGTGGCCCGCTACGGGCCGGTGCCCTACGTGCGCACCGCCGGCGGCCAGCAGCAAGCGCTGGTGCCGAAACCGGTTCTGGTGACCAGCTTTACCGAGTATGAGCGGGCGTTCGGCGGACTCGGCGACGACGGACAACTGGGCGGAGACACCCTCTACCTGGCATACGCCGCCAGGGCGTTCTTCGACAACGGCGGTCAGCGGCTGTACGTGTCGCGGGTGTTCCCGTTCACCAATGCTTCGGGGTCCGCGATCGACGCCGATCCGGACTTCGCGTCCCTGGATTCCGGGGTCGCGGGGAAGTGGCGCGCCCGCTGGCCCGGCGCGGCCGGCGGCACGATCACCGTCAAGGTGGAGATCAAGCGCGGCAAGAACATCCGGACCACGGACGGTCAGGGAAACGTGGTGTTCCGCGGACTCAGCGGATCGGAGGTCGTGGAGACCTTCGCGGACGTCAGTGCCGTGCCGTCGGACAAGACGAAGACCGATCCCGTGGCCGGCAATGTGAAGATCTACACGCCGTTCCCCGACGGAAAGCCGGGATTCAGCACCACGCGTGGCGGTGCTCCGCAAGCGCCGGACGCCACCGTGCAGGCGGTGTGCCATCTGACCGCCACCGTGACGGTGCGAATGGGTGCGCGCACCGACATCTACGACGGTCTGGAACTCGGGTGGGACCACCGCCGGGCGATCCCGAAGGCTCTCGGTGTCGACAAACCGGTCGACGAGTACGCGCTGGTGTGGTTCGACGCGAAACTCGACACGCCGCCGGCGATAGGGGAATACACCGGTGCCATCAAGCACGATCCCGGCGCAATATTCACCGGCGGAAGTGACGGGACGGGTCTGGACGCCGGTGCGCTGAAAGGAGAACCGTCCGATCCGGACGATGCCGCCATCGCCGCAACGGGTTTGGCGGCGCTGGGCGAGATCGACGACATCGCGATCGTCGCGGTTCCCGATATCGCCGCACTCGACGACAGCCAGCGGAAGACCGCCGTCGACAACCTGATCGCACACTGCGAGGATCTGCGCTATCGGATCGCCATCGTCGATCCGCCCAACGGGAATCAATCGATCTCCCAGATCCGCGACTACCGTTCGCAGTTCGACACCACGTACGCGGCCTTGTACTACCCGTGGGTCGAGATCCCGGATCCGACGGCCCCGAACGATCCGTCGGCGCCACCCGCGGTCGTGGATCTACCGCCGTCGGGGTTCGCGGCCGGGATCTACGCGCGCAGCGACGTCGAACGCGGTGTGCACAAGGCGCCCGCCAACGAGGTGATCCTCGGCATCAACAAGTTTCTGTACAACGTGACCTACGACCGGCAGGCGGTGATCAACCCGGAAGGCATCAACGCGCTCAGATTCTTCCCCGGCCGCAGCAACCGGGTGTGGGGCGCCCGCACGATGTCCTCGGACCCGGAGTGGAAGTACGTCAACGTCCGGCGGTTGTTCATCTATCTGGAGCATTCGATCGACAAATCCACGCAGTGGGCGGTGTTCGAGCCGAACAACGAACGGCTGTGGGCCAATGTCCGTCAGACGATCGAGGACTTCCTGATCACCGTGTGGCGGACCGGTGCACTGATGGGCACCAAGCCGCAGGAAGCGTTCTTCGTGCGGTGCGACCGGACCACCATGACCCAGAACGACCTCGACAACGGCCGCTTGATCTGCCTGATCGGTGTCGCGCCGACGTATCCGGCCGAGTTCGTCATATTCCGCATCGGCCAGTGGACTGCCGACGCCAAGAGCAATTGACCCAACGAGTCTGAGGAGGTAGATGATGGCGACACGGCCCAATCCCTACGGTGCGTTCAACTTTCTGGTGCGCCTGGGTGACGACGGTACCGAGGGCAGCATCGCCGGAGGGTTCTCGGATGTCAGCGGTCTCGGCAACGAGATCAAGTTCTCCGAGTACCGCAACGGCAACGACAAGTTCAACCATGTGCGCAAGGTGCCCAACGTCAACAGCACCGACGACGTGACGCTCAAGCGCGGGGTGATCGGCGATCTTCGATTGTTCACCTGGCTGCAGGAGACCCGCGACGGCGCCTACGAACCGCGGACGGTGACCATCTCACTGCTCGACGAGGCCCGCAACGAGGTGTGCAGCTGGGTGCTCTCGGCCGCGCAGCCGAAGAAGTGGGTGGGCCCGACGCTGGCGGGCAAGGGCGGCGGCGAGGTGGCCATGGAGGAACTTCACCTCGTTGCCGAGCAGATCGACTTCAAATCGGCCTGACCGGAAACTGATTCACCATGACGACCGGACTGCAGCTCGGCGGGCCTGGCGTGTACATCCGGGCACAGCAGCCGGATACGAGGCCAGAGGTGGTGCGACTCGACGCGACCGGATTCGTCGGTCTGGCGCCGCGGGGGCCCGGCCACACCCCGGTCCGGGTGACCAGCTGGTCCGAGTACGTGCGGTGGTTCGGTGGGCTGCCCGATCCCGAACGGGGCGATACCCCAACCCAACTCGCGTACGCGGTGGATGCATTCTTCGGCCAGGGCGGACAGGTCGCGTGGGTGCTGCGGGTGGTGCCGTCACAGCCGGATCCGGCGACGGCGATATTTGAGTGCCCTTCCGCTGGCGCCGGGCGGCAGATTGCGGCTGCCAACGAGGGCAGCTGGGGAAACCATCTCGACATCACGCTCGCGTTCGCCGCCGGTGCCGCCGTCCCGATGACGGTCTGGCCGGACAATGCGGATGCAGCGATGTTGCTGCAACCGGTGGTGGACAACGCGGTACCGCTGTACTCATTGGTGCGGATTCGGCATCCGAAGCTGGCGCCGGCCGGCGAACTTCGCTGGCTGGTCGCGACGGCTGATGCGCTGACGGCAAGCGGGAGAAGCACCCGGTATGTGGTGGATCGTGAACTGCCGCTCCCGGCGGGAGAGCAGGTCGATATCGAAATCGTCACCGGCACACTGACAATCACCGACAACGGCCCGGACGGCCCCCGCGCCGAAGCATTCACCGAGCTCGGCCTGCACCCCGGTCATGCGCTGTTCATTCCCGTGGCCTTGCAGGATAATTCGGCGCTGGCGAGTGCTGGCGGGCTGATTGATGCGGTGTCACCAACCGACGGCCTCCTGCGAACCCTGAACTTCACGTTGGTGACCCGTGGCTGGGATCGATGGGAGCAGATCACCGCCGACAGCTTCTACGACGATGTGCCACCGGCCCGGCAGGATCCGGCTGACGACGACACCGATCACCGCGGCGTGGACCGGATGGGCCGAGTACCCGATATCGGCCTGCTGTGTGTTCCGGACCTGTCGTGGGTGTGGCGAGGCCAGCCCGATCAGCTGGTGGTCGCGGGGAAGCCGGACACGGGCGGTGAGTTCGTCCGGTGTTGCCGAACCGGCACGGCAGACTTGAATCTCACCGCCGTACAGCAACCGGCGGCGCAGCTCGATCCGAACGACCCCGCCGACTTCGAGGCGATCGTCACCCGACAACAACGGGTCGTCGAGGTAGCCGGCCTGCGGAAGCGATTCGTGGCCCTACTCGATGTCCCGTTCGGTATGAAGACGTCCGACATCGCCAAATGGCGCTGGGCGTTCGATTCCAGTTATGCGGCGTGCTACCACCCGTGGCTGGCGATGGCCGCTGCGACGTCGGGGGGCAGCCCGGTGTTCGTCGGCTCCTCGGCGTTCGCGGCCGGGATCACCGCCAAGCGGGAACGGCTGTCCGGGGTACAGCGAGGACCCGCCAACGAGCTGGCATCCGACGCGGTCAATGTGTCCTCTGCCATGACCGACACCGCAGCCGCCGACCTTTTCAGAATGTCGGTCAACGTCTTTCGTCCCGAACGTGATGGATTCCGGCTCGCCTCGGCGCGGACGTTGTCCTTCGATCCGGAGTACCGCCAACTCAATGTGCGGCGGTTGATGACGGTGTTGGCGCTGACCTTGCAGCGGGTCGGCGAGAATCTGGTGTTCGAGCCGGGAACCCTGGCGCTGCGCACCGCGGTGCAGCAGGCGGTGGTGAGCATGCTGCGGGACTTCTTCCGGCGAGGTGCGTTCGCGGGCGCCACGGAAGCCGAGTCGTTCTTCGTCCGATGTGATGACTCGGTCAATGACGAACGGACTCGGGCGCTGGGTCAGCTGATCACCGAGGTGGGTGTCGCACCGGCCGCGCCGCTCGAGTTCATCGTGGTGCGCCTGATCCAGGGCGTCGACGGGACATCGGTGGTGAGCGTCGGTGGATGAGACCAGTGAGCTTCTCCAAGCCTTCAACTTCGAGGTGACCTTCACCGCGGTAGATGGCCGATCTGGTCCGCTCAACGGTTATACGGGGGCCTTCGCAGAATGCAGTGGCCTCGAACTCGAGGCGGAGATCAAGGATTACAACGAGGGCGGATTCAATGACGGCGTGATCCGTCGGGTGGGACGGGTCAAGCTGGTACCGCTTGTGCTCAAACGGGGCATGTTCGTCGTAGGCACACCGGGCGAGGATGGCACCGCCGACAGCAGCATGTGGGACTGGATCAGCGGCATGGTCGGCGGCCGGCTACCCATCCCGCGCTATAACGGCGTTGTCGCAGTACGAGATCCGTCACGCAAGCGCATCGTCGCGAAATGGTCGTTCGATCGGGGCCTGCCGAGCAAGGTGACGGGTCCGGCGCTGAACGCCAAGACCGGCGAAGTCGCGATCGAGGAACTGCACATCGTGCATCAAGGTCTCAGGTTGGGGGATTGACATGGGTGTCTTGAAGAAGGCGACGATCTGTCAGGTCTACGACAAGAAGACCGGACCTCCGCCTGCCGGAGCACAAACCGCCCCGATCGAGGTGCAGTTCAATCCGACGACGTTGAAACTGCAGTACACCAACGAGTCGACCGGTGGAGCCACCACGAAGGCGCCGAACCGGCAGAACGCGGCACAAGGTAACGCCGTGCTATCGCTGGATCTGGAGTACGACACCGCTGAGGGCGACGAGAACGGCCAGCCCCTCGATGTTCGGGAAAAGACGAAACACATCGTCGCTCTGGTACGCCCCCCGAAGGGATCCAAGGGCGCGCCACCGCCCCGCATCAAATTCGTCTGGGGCAAGCTGAGTTTCGAAGGCAATGTCACCAGCCTCACCGAAGATCTCGACTACTTCGACGATCAAGGACGGGCACTGCGTTGCAAGCTGAGCTTGTCGATCAAAGAGCAGGATCTCCGGTTGCAGCTCTCGCCGGCCGACGCTGATGCCGAGGCCGCGACCAAGCCCGGGCAGAACACCACGAACGGCACGCCTGGGTCCGCGCCGACCAAGAGGCCGGTCCAGACGACGCCGGCCAAAGCGGGTGAGAGCGTGCAGCAGGCGCTGACCCGGCTCAACGCCGACCCGGCAACGTGGCGGACGGCGATGGCCGGATTGACGAGCCCACTGGCGCTGTCCGCCGGTGCCCAACTGCAACTCGGCGCCGATGTGTCGGTGGGCGCCGGCCTTTCGGGCGGCGTCGATGCGGCGGTATCCGTCGACGCAACCGGAGCGGTCGGGGCCGGCGCGGAGGTATCGGCCGGATTCAGCCTCTCCGCCGCGGGCGGCATCGCACAAGCGGTCAACGTGCAGGCGTCGGCGAATGCCGATGCCGGCGTTGTCCGCGCACGTGCCGGTTTTGCCGTGCCGGCGCCTGCCACGGTGTCGGCGGGGGCGTCCCTGGATCTTGATCGTCGCGCTCAGACCTATGGCTGGTCGGTGCCGCTCAAGCCCCAGGTCAGGATTTGGACAGCGTAATGACCGTGCATGTCAACGAGATTCATACCGACGTGAGCGCCTCGTCGTCCGGTGGCGGACCGGCCGCGGGTGCGGCGCAGGGCGGCGGCCGATCCAGCGATGACGTCTGGCACGAGTCTCGGGACCGTGCCGACTGGCTGGCACTTCGGGTACGGGCGGAGGCGTTCAGTGACTGAACCTGCGATCAGCTTCGGCACCCCGGTGTTCACGGTGAAGGGCGAACCGGTCCCTGACCTGGCGCGTGACTGCGTCAAGATGGAGATCGACGAGGGTGTCGAAGGACTCAAGACGTTGCGGCTGTACCTGAATGCCGCCGGACCGGGTGCTCCTGGGCCGCCCGAAAAAATGCAGTACCTGGATGGCCGGCAGGTCGATTTCGGGGTGGCGCTCCAGGTGGCGATAGGGCCCCGTAGTGGTCAACGCGTCGCGTTCGACGGGGTTATTTCGGCGATCGAGGCCGTCTTCGCCGATGCCCAACCACCTTTGGTGGTGGTCAGTGCCGAGGACATGTTCATGCGCTTGCGGATGACCCGACGCTCGCACACCTACACCGACGCGACCGATGCCGACATCGTCGATGAGATCGCCCGGTTCCACGGGTTGCGGGCCGAGGTCGATGCCGACGGACCCCGCTACGACGTGGTGCAGCAGTTGAATCAGAGTGATCTCGCGTTCCTGCGTGAGCGGGCCCGACTGACCCGAGCCGAGCTGTGGTGTGACGGCAACGTGCTGCACTACGCGTCCCGGACCAGGCGAAACGGCACCAAGCTGACGCTGGTCCAGAGCAACGAGCTGCTCGGGATCCGGCTCTGTGCCGATCTGGCACACCAGCGCACCGAGGTGGTGGTGACCGGCTATGACGCCCGGACCGCCGAGACCATCGAGGAGAGAGCGGATTCCGCCGTGGTGGCTGCCGAGGCCGCACCCGGTCGGGTGGGCCCCGATGCGCTGGAGAAGGCGCTCGGCGCAAGTGTGTCGCTGCGGGTCCGCGAAGTGGCGTTGAACTCGGCGGAGGCCGCCGCGTATGCCAAGGCCGAAATGCTGAGGCGGGCGCGGGGCTTTGTCACGGTGATGGGCACGACCCGCGGGACACCCGATATGACGGTCGGCAGCATCCTCGATCTGCGCGCCGTCGGTACCGCCTTCGAGGGCGGTGGCTACTACGTGACGCGGGTACAACACACCTTCGACCTGGAACGCGGCCTGCGCACCCATTTCGAGGCCGAACGGTCCACCGTCAACCTGGCGTGATGCGGCGACGCTGTGGTGACGCGGCCGGGCGATCATCGACGGTAATGCGCGTGTAGTCGAGAAGAGGTGGGACAGTGGCGCTTCCGATGCCCGACGACGGTATGGCGCCGGGTTACTTCGGTGTCTACCCGGCGATCGTCACCGATATTGTGGACGATGACCAGTTGGGTCGGATCCAGGTTCGATTCCCGACGCTGGGGCACGCCGGCGATCGTGACGTGCGGGCCTGGGCGACCTTGTGCTCGCCGTACGCCGACGACGATCAGGGCTTGCAGGTACTGCCCGAAGTCGGCAGTCAGGTGGTCGTCGCGTTCGAGGCGGGCAACTTCCGCCGGCCCTACATCATCGGCGCGGCCTGGCACGGCAAGGCCGCCGAACCCAGAAAACCTGCCAGGGCGAACGACATCAGGGTTCTGCGATCCCGCCGCGGCAGTGAACTGGAATTCGACGATCAGGCCGGTGCGGAGAAGGTCAGCATCACGATGGAGAGCGGGCACAAGGTCGTGCTCGACAACTCCGCCGGCGACATCACCATCCGCCACCAGAACGGCAGCAGCATCGTGCTCGATCGGGTCGGCAACGTGTCTGTACACGCCAATGTGATGGTGAAGGTGGATGCACCCCAGGTGCTGGTCGACACCGCAACGGCGACCTTCACCAACACCATCGTGTGCCAGACGATCACCGCAGGTGCGTTCGTCATCTCACCGGCATACACCCCGGGCGTGGGAAACCTGCTGTGACCGCCGAGGCCGGGTTCCAGATTCGGGCGCCCTGGTATGTCCGCGAGTCCGGAGCCTTCGGGCTGCGCGATGCCAGGTCACTACGGCCCAGCATCCAGATGTATTCCGGCAGTGACTTCGTCGACCACATCATGGCGGACGCCTCGGTCTATCTGACCCCGAAACCTGAGGACTACTGGGGATATCCCGTTCCGGTGAGCCCGTTCGGGACGGGACGTTCGCGGTTGTCCACCTACAAGATGATGCGCACCAAACTGCGCAAGCTTTTCCAGCCCAATCACGATCGCTTCTACGCCGTCACCGTCGAGGTGTTCTGCGATCAACCCGGCCTGCCGCGGGCGGGCGGGCACGACGACATTCAGGTGTCGTTTGCGATGCGCCGCCAGGTCGTGTCCTTTGCCGACGACGGCAAGTCGGTGCGCAAACTGGCCGCCGCACTTGTCAGTTCAGCGGCCAAGGTGGCGATCACCCCCGACATGGAAGATCCCGACCTGCGCGAGGTGTGGTGGAGTGACAAGGCGGCCGGCGAATTCGCGGCGCAGAACCGACTGCTCATCGATGCGGTCACGCCGCAATCAGATCGGGAAGCCTGGGTGAAAACCGGGCAGTCGGGGGAGTGGAAGCCGTGTGACGGCAAGGGGCCGATTCCCGATGAGCAGACCTTCACCATGTGGCGGCTGCCGGCGCGCAAGGACGATTGTGCGGCGGCCGGGACCCGGTCCCTGTGGTTCGGCATCATCCCGACGTACTCGTCAGACCACGGAACGAGCAACGACGGCAAGGACTTCGGGCCGAAACTCGATGAGCACGGCATCTACGAGATCGTCGCGTTCGTTACCCAGAAATCGGCGCGGGGTCACGAGCACTGTCCACCGAAAGTATGGTTCAGCGCACCCAGCGAGCCATTCCGGTTGGCGGCACCCATGGACCCGGACGGCACCAAGAACCGGGTCATCTCGATTACGGTGCCCGATTTTCGTGCGCTGGCGGCACGTGCCGGACAACCGATGGGGCCCGGCGGTTTACGGATCTCGACGCCGCCACGGTCGCAGATGGTGTTCAATCCGCTCGGCGGGATCCCCAAGCCGAAACAGGGAAACATCGGAGCCGGTGGCGGGATCTGCTTCTTCGCGTTCGAGCTGTTCTTTATCGTTGCGCTGTTCCTGTTCCTGATGTTCATGCCGATCATCGTGTTCGCGTTCCAGCTGTGGTGGATGCTGGCGCTGCGGTTCTGTATCCCCCCGTCGATATCGTTCAGTGCGCTGGCAACGGCCGCAGCGAAGGGTGAGTTGGACATCGCTGCCAACGCCGACTTGCGATTCCAGGTCGAGCTGGCGTTCGGGGCCGGTTTCATCGACGAGGCCGGCACGAAGAGCACTGGTTGGTACGACGCCTTCAAGGAGGCGAAGCCTGCTGGTACCGAGCGGAATACGTTGGTCAGTGATGTCGCACTGGCGGCCGATCCCGCCGCCGGGGTCATCGAGCCTCCCGCGCCGCCGGGGACCGACTCCCTCAAGGACCCGTTGTGTGGTCGGTGAGTGGTGACCGCCGCCCACCTGACAGCGCTCCACCACGACAAGCCGGCGTCGATTCACTCGCTGGTTCGGCCCCACGGGCCGACCGGTCGAGCGCCCTCGCGCACGATGTCGCGCACGTCGTTCCGCAGCCATCGCACGGGCGTTCGGCCACCGAGATCGAGGCTGACGCGATAGCCGACCGGGTTGTGCAACCGGACGCGTCCCGCCAGACGAGTGCTTCGCTCGGTCCGGTGCTCGAGTCGGTACGAGCGGTCACCGGTGTCGACATCGGGAACACGCGACTGCATGACGCGCCGCATCTCACCCGAACTCTGCGGGTTCAGGCGTTCACCCGCGGCTCGGACATCTTCACCGGCGGCCGCGCCAGTGGGCGCGTGCTTGCGCATGAAGCCGCCCACGTGGCACAACAGGTGGGGCGCGGAGTGCGCAGGGTCGACGGGTGGTCGGACCCCACCATCTCGACGCTGACCGCGCCGGAAGTGGCAGGTTGGACCGATGCCCAGGTGCGCGAAGGGCTGGCGTTGATCCTCGACCAGATCGCACCGGTGAATCGCAGTGTGCCGGAAGGGGACCCGGATACCGAGCACGAGAACCTCCGCCTGCTGGTCGTCGCCGCGATCACCCGCCAGATCGGTATCTCGGATGATCTCCTGGCCCGCTTGCCGGTGCTCTACGGCCCGCCGACCGCGAACGTCGCCGAGATCCTCGCCCGTATCGATTTCCTCGGTGCGATGCTGAACGTCGGATTTCCCACCGAGGCGAAGACCGTCGCGGGCCGGCTCAACGACTATCGTCAGCTTCTCCCGTGGCTCGACACCCCGGGCCTGCAGCAGGCCAGAAGCGACGTCGACGCCAGTGCCGTGGCGGTCGAGACGGCGGCGCGGATACACAGGCTCGCAGTCGATCCCGGTGGCGGCAATGCGTCATTCTCCGCCTCCGTGGTGGCAGTGAACGGTGCCATCACCCGGATGATCGGCGGAATTCTGACGCCGCAACTGTCCACATTGGTTGCGGACGTGGAGACCGCCCGTGACGCCTGGCTGGAACAGATCGCGGACTCGTTCGCCAGGACGATCAACGAGGTGAGCCAAAAGATCTCCACACCAATCGATCCCGAGGGATACGGCAAGTTCTCCACGGGGCTGCGGTACAACGCCGTCCGCCCGCAACGGGACACCATCGCGGACCTGGAATCTGAGCGGGACACCGTGACGGCGGGGCTCGAGAAACTGGTCACCGACCACCCGTCGCCGTCGGCACCGCTCGAAGAGCGGCTGGGCTATGTCGTGACGAAAGGGCCCCTTCTCGATGACCTGTGCGCACGCGCGGAGAACATCCTGATGGGCGTTGCTCTGTGCGAGCAGGGTGAGGTGCTGGCCGAGGCGATGTGGGAGACCGATGGGGATTTCAAGTCGGTCACCGTCATGACGAAGTTGTCCGCAGCGCTGTTCAATCTGGTCCGGCGCGGCCACGGCGCCGCAGACCGGGCCGAGGTCCGCCGGCAGGCCGAGGAGGCCTTCGCCGGGGCGGGCGATCGTGCCGATACCCTGCGCTTTGCCCAACGGATGGTGGTCTGGATCGCCAATATCGGTGCGACCTTGCTGGGGATCGGTGCGATGCGTGCGGTGATGGCGGTTCCGGCGATCGCGGGGCTCGGCCGGACCGGTGCGACGATCATCGGTTCGCTGGCATTCACCGGTACGCGGTTGGCGATCACGGCCAATCAGGGGCGTCCGGTCACCCTCGGCGGACTCCTAGAGGACGCAGCCAAGGACTACCTCCTGCTGCGTCTGCTCGGCGGGGTGGATGCCCGTATCGCGGCACGGGTCGGCGATGCGGGGCTGCTCGCCGGCGCCGCACGACTCGGCGGTACCTACGGCACTCTGGTCGGTTGGACGCTGACGTGGAATGCGCTGCAGCCCGGCACCCCTGGTCCAACGGGCGCGAAAACAGCGTCGACCGGTGAGGTGCTGGTCCATACCGGGGTCGACCTGGCGCTGTTCATGATCGTTGAAGCGTTGGTGCGCGCCCCGGTGCTGCCCGCCGGGGAGAACGCAATTCAGCGCGATGCCGCCGCATCCAAACAAGCTCGCCTGGAATGGGAGTCGTTGCGCAAACAGCTGCAGGCCGGCGGCGAAGCGCTTCGGAAGTGGCTGAATGGGCCGCGTGACAACGTCGCGGCCGGCGACAAGTCCATCGTCGGGGTGGTCGAGCTGCTCGGCCGCACCAAAGGTCTGCACGCGCGGTTCGCCGAACTCGGTGAGATCACGGCTGCGCAGCGGGCCCAGCTCGACGGCCATGCCGACGCGATGTTGGAAACCGTGCGCAATGCCCGTGACGAGGTACGGATGGACGTGCGCAGTGCCGGTCCCGAGAGCTGGTCCTACCGAGGATCGGCCGAGAACATCGAGGCATACCTCGAGCGTCTGAGAACGCAGGGCAGACTGACCGAGGTCACGCCCGCAGGTAACAACATCTTCTCGGTCCGTGACTCCGACGGCACGATTCAGTGGTTCTTCCCTGCCGGGACAGGGCCGCCGGTGGTTTTCGACGCAGTCGCCGACGCTGTGAAAGTCTCCGCGCCCGATGTGCCCGACGTGATCCGCGGCAAGGCGATCACGCATCTGCGCGGCGCGAAGTGGGGCGACCTCGGTACCTTCGCCGGTAGCTTGCGGCCCGGACGTGGCTCAGGCTTCGTCGGGTGGGCCGCGCGCGCCGACGCGGGCCGGGCGTTGGCCGACAACAAGCTGCCGATGCCCGTTGTCCGGGTGCTGGCTGAAGGGCCGCCCCAGCAGCTGGCTCCGATTGCGCGCGGTGACGCCACCGTCCTGCCCGAGTGGTATCGGCAGTGGAGTTCCGTGCATCCCGATAAGCCGGCGCAGGAATTCGTCACGGCCATGACGGACATGATCGCGTGGCGGGGCAGCCTGGAGGGGCTCAGCACGTGGGAGATCGGCAGCGTGATGAGCCGTCGTGAATACGCGATCGTCCCGCACGAGCTCGCGCTCACGCCACCGGCGGCCAGCATGGGGGTGCCGGGCGCCAAGACCTCGGTGTACACGCCGGATATCTTGGGACAGTTGAAGAACGAGGCGGTCGCGGGCGCGCAGTACCACGATGCCATGCGCTATGACGCACATTTCGTCGTGGAGATCGTGGACGGCCGGATAGCGCGCTTGTTCGAGATCAAGCCCGACGGCACCATCGTCCGTCGCGTTCCCGTGGCCGAACACCTGGCGACACTGCGCGACATCCTGGGCAAGGTCGAGGCGACCCGGGACGAAGCGTCAGCCCGAACCGAGCTGGCCCGGTCCGACCCGCTGCTCAAGGATCTTGATGCGTTACTGGATTTCCGCGAAGGCGTTCCGGCCAACGACATCCACCTGATGGACGCGCTTGCTCACCACCCGCTGAGAAATCCCAGCGGTCCGGCGCGGTCCGCGTTCGAGCCCACGGCCAAGCCTCGCAAACCCTCCGAAATCATTTCCGCGCTGAGCGATTTCGGTTTGGAGCCGCACGAGATCGTGAGCTTCGGGGGCGAGGACGCCTCCACCCTGGGGACCCGCTCGGCGGGACGAGTGGCACGGTTGGGCGAGCATTTCACCCCGGCCGATCTGAAGGCTCTGGGCAAGTTCCTCTGGGAATCCGACCTCGTGCTCAGCGACGCGATGGTCGATGCGTTGATCGGCAAGGTCGCGCCCGGTCGGCTGCCCTCAGCGTTGAAACACATCGAGATCGCGCTCGAGCATGCGGCCGCGACCGAGACCGCCTTCGATATGGAAGGCGCGCTCGGCGTTACGGAAACGGCACCGCGGTCACCGCGCGATGACGCCGGTGACTTCCGGCGGGAGCCCGCCTGGCGGGTCGCCGAGCGGGAACTCGGGCCCGTCCTGGAGGCGATGTTCGGTCCGGGATGGGTGACGGGCCGGATCCAGGCTCCCGGGGCACGGCCCGGCGAGACCCTGGGCAGCACGGTGCCCGAATACTATCGGCCTGATCCAAGTGGGCAGGGCGGCAGGTCTTTTGAAGTCAAGCGGTTCGATGTCGCCGAGCTCGGCATCGACCCCGATGGCCAGGTGACGGGTACACCGTCGCAACGGTCCACCGATGCGCTGGCCCGGGCCCGCCGGCAGGTCGAGGGGCGCCGCTGGGGCATGTCCGGATACGAGCAGAACATCGTCTTCAACGTGACAGGCCAAGGGATTCGGGACGTCGCCGCCGTCGGACGCCAGCTGCAGGCGCTGCTGGAGACATCGATGGTGCGCTACGACAACGTATACGTGCAGAACGGAAATCAGTTGGTGCAGATCCAGTAGTAGATAACGTTGCGGTGACGCGAGCTGAGGATCGTCCTTGGCGTGGACCGTGATCTCGGCAATGGCCGACGGCTCTCGGATGCCGAACGTCGCCTGCTCGGCGACGACAAGACCTTCGACGCCGACCGGGTCCGCCTGCACACGGGGCCTGAAGCCGCGGAATCGGCAGTCGCGCAAGGCGCATCGGCCTACGCATACGGTGACGACGTGGTGTTCGGCCCCGGCAAGTACCGACCGGGGACCCAGGAGGGGGACGGGCTGCTGCGCCACGAACTGGCGCACGTCGTCGCCCAATCACGGACCTCGGCGCCGCCGAAGATCGAGCGCGACGTCGATCCGCCGACATCGGGCGGCACGTGGACGAAGGACGAAGCGCAGGCGAACTTCACCATCGTCGCGATGAACCGCTTGATGGCGAGCAGCATGCACGCGGGTACGACGATTCTGGGACCCGGATTTGAATCCTGGTCGAATCCTTCGATATTCAAGATCCGCGCGCCGGAGACGCTGCGCCTGCACAACACCTTCTGGGTCGATCCCGGTGATGCCGTGTTCCCGAGTGATCAGTTCACGATCGCGATCACCAACGACATGACGTACACGGCCAAGGACGGGACGGTTCTCGCCGAAGCGCATTATCGCGACGACCATCCACGCTATGACGGTCACCGCACGGCACTCGATGTGTCACTCGGATCCAAGACTCCCGCGGCGAGGGACATGCCGATCCATCAACTCCAGATCGATCGGGCGGGAACATTGCAGTGGAGCGTCTACTTTGATTTCGGCACGACTGGCAAGTCCATCATCGTCGTCGCCGACTTCGAGATCGAAACGGACAGCCCGCCGCCTGCCGCCGGAGCGAGCCCGGCAGCGCCGGGAGGCGACGAGAAGCGGCCACCCTCCAGTAATCCGTTCCGGCCGTTACCCGCACCAACGCCCCAGAACACCGTCGGCCAGATCACAGTGCTGACCGAGTTGATCGAACGTGCCCAGGACGCAGCGACCAAAGATCGGCTGGTGCGGACGCTGCGTGACCTCCTCGCTTCCTTGCAGCCGGTTCTGCCCAAGGATGAAGCGAAGAAGATGATCGACGACGCCATACGGCGGTTCATCAACGACGGGATCAAGGACGGGTTGATGAAGATTCTGGAACTGGTCGTCGGTCGTTCCGCCACCCGGATGCCCGACGGCCCGCCGCCGACCGGACCCAATGTGCCGCAAGCTGATCTCGGTGAGCACAAGACGCCGCAGCTTACGTTCCCCCTCGACGTCATACCGAAGCCACGGACCAAGCTCGGATTCGAGTTCAAGGACATCCGTGGCGCGCAGGTGGGCTCGTTCATCAGATTCCACCTGGTGGTGCCGGCGGATTACGACAGCCTGGGAGACTGCGGGGCCAAACGGATCGTTGTCGTCCCCGCGGGAGCCACCGACGGTCCTCCGGTCACAGTCAAATCGCTGCCCGTGACGGCGAAAGGGCCTCTCGACGTGGAGATCCGCGCGCCGTCCGAGCCCGGCCGCTACGTGATGGAGGTGTGGGCAGGCATGAGGTGGGTTGACGAGTACACCGTCGATATCGCCCCGGCAACGCCCCGGTGACGCCCGGCCGCCGACACTGCACGCATGACCTCCAACGTGGCTGACGCGTGGCTCGGTACCGGCCTGAGTTTCCCCATGCGGCCCGAGAAGACGGGGCTGCTGCCGACGGTTGACGGCATGGATCTGGTTCGGCAGTCGATCGAGATGATCCTGAACACCGAGCCGGGGGAGCGGATCATGTTGCCCGACTTCGGGTGTGGTCTGCGCCGGTATCTGATGGAGACGAACTCGTTGATGACTCGTTCGGCGATGGAGAGCGATATCACCGCGGCACTGGAGAAGTGGGAGCCGCGGATTCGATTGACGAACGTTGCGGTGACGCCGGGTGAGGAACCTTCTCTGGTATGGATCGAGATCGCCTACGTACGGGTTGCCGACCGCAAGCCGGACAACCTGGTGTACCCGTTCTACCTGACCTAGGGGCGTCGTCATGGCGCTGATCAGTCCGATACTCGACAACCGGACCTTCGAGCAGCTGCGCCAGGAGCTGGTTGACCGCATCCCGGTCTACACCCCCGAGTGGACGAACTTCAACCGCAGCGATCCCGGCATCGCCCTGCTCGAGTTGTTCGCCTATCTCGGTGAATCACTTCTCTACCGGTTCAATCAGATCCCGGACACCACCAAGGTCGCGTTCCTGCGGATGCTGGGTGTCACGCCACGCAATGCGGAACCGGCCGGCACCGTGGTGGCCTGCAGTACAGAACTTCCCGAGGGCGTCGAGGTTCCGCGGGGCAGCATCGCCAGTGGCGGCTCGGTCAAATTCGAAACGCAGGGTGACATCGTCGTCTGGCCGATCACCGTGATCGCCGCAGCCAAGATTCGCGTCGCCGAAGCCGATACGCAGGCCGAACAGGACCGCAGGTCTGACGCCGCCCACCGGGCGAATCTCGATCCGACGATGGCCGCCTTCTACGAGACCGCCCAGATACCGGCAGACCCGACCGAACCCGGTGCCGCGCCGGTCGATATCAGCGCGAGCATCGACCATTTCCTCTGGATCGCCGTGCAACGCACGAAGACCACCGACCTGTCCAAGCTGTCCGGGCGAGGCGTGTACATCGGGATGGCGTTCGACACGACGGTGGCCGAACCGTTCGCGCTGCAGAACCTCGACGCGGCCGGCGCCGCGGCATTCGCGTCACCGCAACTCACGGTGGACCCTCCCGCGATGTTGTGGGAACTGTGGCAGGGCCCGGACGCCAAGGTGGCGTTCACCACCCTCGACATCGGTGACGACACCACGCGCGGCCTGACCACCACGGGCACCGTCGAGGTCATCCTGCCCAAGACGCTTCCGGTGCTACCGGTCTACGACCCGGTCAACCCCGGTGGCGGCGCCGACAGCCCACCACCCCTGATCGATGAGAAGGACCAGGCCAACGTTGTTGCGTGGCTTCGGGTATCCCGACCGGCGCAGGTACACATCAATGATGCGATCCGCAATGTCAGTTGGATCGGGGTCAATGCCGTCGGCGTCATCCAGTCGTTGACGGCGACACCGGAGTTCCTCGGTACCGGTGACGGCGACACCGACCAGCGCTTCCCCTTGGCGCAACGGCCCGTGCTGCCGGGCACCGTCGAGCTGGACGTCGAAGAGACCGACGGCTGGAAGCCCTGGACGGAGGTTGCGCCGTATGCGACCGGCGGCGTCGGCGCCTCCACGTTCACGGTCGACTACGCCGCCGGTGCGGTGACTTTCGACGGTAAGGAGGTGCCGCAGCGAGGCCAGCGGATCAGGACACGGTCGTATCGATACGGCGGGGGAGTAGCGGGAAACGTTGTCGCGAAATCGATCTCGAAGATCGCTACCGCGGCCGCCGGAGTAGATGCCGTCAATCCGTTCCCTGCGACGGGAGGGGTGGATCCCGCCTCCCTGGCCGACGCCCTCGACGAGATCCCCGCCCGCGTGCACCGGCGGGACCGTGCGGTGATCGCCGACGATTTCCGTGATCTCGCGTTGGAGGTCGCCGGGGTTGCCCGGGCCGAGACGCTGCCACTGTTGCATCCCGACACACCCGATGTGGCCGCAGCCGGTGTGGTCAGCGTCGTGGTGTTCCCTACGGAGGACCAGCAGAACCCGTCGGCACCGATGCCCGATTTCGTGTTGCTGCGCAGTGTCGCCCGCTATCTCGATGTCCGTCGGCTCGTCACCACCGAGTTGTACGTGATCCCGCCGACCTATCGGAAAGTTGTGGTATCAGCGGGAATTCAAGTCAAGTCGGGCTATCAGGTGGATGCGGTCCGCCGATGGGTCGACACCATACTGCGGCAGTATCTGTCGGGGCTGCCACCGCTGGGCCCCGACGGGAACGGGTGGCCGCTGGGGCGGACCGTACGTCGAGCAGAGCTCGAAGCCGTGGCGGTGCAGGTCGAAGGCGTCGAGTACATGACAGGGCTATTGCTGGCGGTCCCGGGCTCGACGGGCTACCACACCGTGGAGACTGTCGAGCTCAAGCGTTGGGAGATGCCCGAGATCGTCGGCCTCACCGTCGTTTCCGGTGAGCCGCTGCCCGCCGGTGTGCCCTACGAACCCGCGCCACCGGAAACCGAACCCGTACCGCTGCCGCCGGACGTGTGCTGATGGCTGCCGACCGAGCGTTGAGCCTGGTGGTCGAGCCCGAACAATGGGCGGACTGCCAACTCCGCGACACCGTGCCCTTGCCGGGTGGTGGCGTCGAACTCGGTTGGACGGATCGGCCCCAATCCACCTCGTGCCCGGATGAGCGTCAGACTGTTCCATCCGGCGGGCTGGCATTCGACCATCAGTGCCGGGCCTACCGCAGCCGGGCGCACGCCATCGATGTACTGAGCCCCGGCTCAACGGAACGGCGCACCGTGCCGGGGTTCCCGGCACCGCGCGGCCTGGCCGTCGACGAGGCAAACCGGCTGTATGTCGCCGACGGGGCCGAACGTGCGGTCCGCGTGCTCGACCTGGATTCCGGTCGTGTACTTCATCGTGTCGTCATGTGCGGGGCGCCGGTCGACGTGGCCGCGCAGTGCGGCGGGGTGGTCGCGCTGATACCGGGTGCCGAAACACTGTTTCTCATCGAGGGCAGAAGCGGGCCCGCGGCCGGGCCGGCCCTCGTGCGTCCGTGCTATCCGCATGGACTGGAGGCGATCCGGGTGTCGGCGGGACCGATCATCCTGTGGCGCAACAGCGGTGGTCAGAGCGTAGTGACACGTCCGGACGGCACGGTGCTGATCGAGACCGCCGGGGCCACTGACCTGGACATCATGCCGGACGGAACGATCATTGTGGCCGGCGTGCCCGGGGACCCCTTCCGGCGATGGGAGCCGACGGGTGACCTGGAACTGGAGCCGGTGGGCGCACCGGATTTCGACGGCGGCGCCATCTGTGTAGATCCGCGCGGACACGTCGCGTACACCACTGTCGCCGGCATCCGGTGGACAACCGGATCGGTCGCCAAGCACCTGACCGAAGGGACGGTCACGATCGGTCCGCTCGACAGCCGGGTGGACCGGACCCGCTGGGGGAGAGCCTTCTTCACCGCATGTCTGCCGAAGGGCACGGCGATGTCCATCCGTGCGATGACGGCCGATGACGCATCGACGCGACCGATCTTCGACGACGCCACCGTATTCGGTGTCTACCGCCGGCCGCAGCACGACACCTGCCCTGACGAGTTCCCCCTCTATGAGGCGCCGGTGCATGCGCCTCGCGGCCGCTACCTGTGGTTGGAGGTGGCGCTCAAGGGCACCGAACGGGTGACGCCGCGCCTGCGGGCAATAAGGGTGGAGCGGCCGGGGCACGCCTTGCTCGAAACCCTCCCGCGAGTGTTCTCCCGCGACGAGAACAATCCCGACTACCTCTTCCGGATGCTGGCGCCCGCCGAGGGGATGCTGCACGATCTCGATCAGAAGGCCGACCGGCGTGCTGAGCTACTGCTCGATCCGGCGACCGTGCGAGCCGATCTGTTGCCTTGGCTGGCGAGTTTCCTCGGGCTGGCGCTTGATCCGCGGTGGCCGGAGGGGGCGCGGCGGACCCTGCTGGCCGAGGCGTTCGATCTGTTCCGCTACCGCGGTACGGTCCGGGCGCTGCGGCGGATGGCCGACATCTATCTCGACCGCCAGACACAGATCATCGAGCACTGGCAGCTACGGGGTATCGGCGGGACCGTACTGGGCACCACCCCCGATGGCGATAAGACTCCGAACGTCGGTGCCTCCGTGCGTGAAACAGGCACCCTGGGCCGATTCACCGTCGGTGGCACTGTTCTGCAACCGACATCGTTCGCAACCTCGGCGCACAGGTTCACGTTGCTGATACCCGGGAATCTCACCGATGAGCAATGCGAAGTGCTGACCGGCCTGCTGCAGACCCAGGCGCCGGCGCACACCGCCGGTTCGGTGCAGGAACTCGGCGCAGGCATGCGGGTAGGCACCGTCCGGGTCGGCATCACGTCGTTCGTCGGCCCGGCCGCCGACTGGATCCCGCTGCGCCTCGGTGAGGTACGTCTGGGCGCTGACGGCATCATCGGTACCCCGGCCATCGGCAGCCGGTTGGGCCAGGATTCCTACGCGGGACAGGTGCTGGTCGGATGACGGAGTTGACGATCGATCGGCTCACCGCGACCGCGGTGGCGAACAGCGATGACCGGGCCGGCACTGAATCCCGGATCAGCACGCTGCTCCAGCACGTCGCAGCGAGCCGGCTCGACGCCGCACTGGCCGAAGTGGCGCTACCGCAGGGGTATTGGTGTGTTCGCCGGCTCGACGTCGCACTGGCCCTTGACTTCGACCGGTCCGATGCGGCCCTGGAAACGCAGTGGTCACGGGCGCTCGTCGATGCGGTCGCCGCCGCGCTCGCCGACCGGTCCGGCGGTCTCGTGTTCTATCCGAGGATCGTCGATGCCCTCATCGATTTCCTGACCTCAGCGGTACGGCACGACGACGGCCACGAGTGGGCCTGGCGCCAGGTCGGGCTCCTGTCCCCGGCCGATCGCGGCGTGGGCGAGGCAGGCAGGGACCAGGCGCGGGTGGTTCTTGCCGCATTGGGTCGACATCCACGGGACGCGATTGCTGCGGTGGCAGCCTGCGTTCGAGCGATGGGCGCGACATCCCTGCACCGGGTGTTGGGCGCTACCGGCTGGACCGAGTTGGCGTCGATCGCCCTTGGTGCACTTGGCGGTTCCACCCGCATCGCGCCGGGCGTCACCGGCCTTCCGGACGGTCCAGCCCTCCGGACAGTCGCGGTCGAATCGTTCCCGGCTCAACACCCCGGCAGACCCGCTGAACGTTCGGCGGCACTGGCAGGTGATGTGGTCGGCCGTTCCGTTCTGGCGGCGGCGCTGGCCCGGATGTCCATCCGGGTCGAGCGGCCGCTCGCATGGGCCTGGGCGGTGATCGCCATTGCGGAGGCGGCTCCGTCGGTCTTGTTGCGCACTGACTCGGACACGGTAATCGCCGTGGTGGCAGATCATTTCATTCGCTCTGAGGACCGGGCGGCACCAGGCTTCCTGGGTGCGGACAGGCGATCCGAGGCTGCGGCGTTCGATGCGACGCCACCGGCTACAGAGTCGGGAAACTGTGAGCCTGCCGCGGCCGACGCCGACCGGGATGAACCCGCACAGACACTCTGGGCGGGCGCGCTGTTCTTCCTCAACACGGCCGCGGATGCCGGTATCCCCGACGAATTCTTCACCGATCCGGTCCTGGCCGGATGCCCGTTGTGGCGCATCCTCGGCGCGCTGATCCAGGCGATGGTCCCGATCTCCGCAGGTGACCCGACCCTGCTCGCGTTATGCGGGCCACCCCGGCCCGCGGAGCCGCTCACCGATGAGGAGCAGGGGCGGGTTGAGACGTACGCGTCCCGGTGGCTCGCGGTGACCGCGGAACGCATGGATGTGACCGACGAGGACCCGGCGGATGTCTGCATGCGCGTTGCTCTCCGTCGTGGCTCGATCGTTGCGGACCCCGGATGGATCGACGTGCATCTGGACCTTGACGACGTCGACATCGACGTGCGCCGTGCGGGTCTGGATCTCGATCCCGGATGGATACCGTGGCTCGGTTGCGTCGTCAGGTTCTGCTATGACTAGCACGCTGGCGCCGACTGGACGGCCGAGCAGCCTGGGATTGTCAGCGCTGGCATCCGACATCGCCATGATCCTCGCCGACGTCGTCGCCGCTGCGGGCAGTAAAGAATCGGGGGCCGCGGAGACGGCCGGGTTCCTGCGTGATTGGGCGACGACCCGTGACGCGACAGCTCTGTCGGGACCCGATCCGCTGTGCAACGTCGTCGAGCGTTACGGGCTCACCGACCCCGAGCGCGATCTGTTGCTGTTGGCGGGGCTGCCCGAGGAACACGAGGGTCTCGCGGCGACGTTCCGGGCGATGGGGCCCATCGGGGAACCATGGCCGACCTTGGGCATCGCCGCACTTGTGCTGGAGCGCAAGGAGATCGATCGGCACACCCTTCGCCGGATCATCTCGACCGGTCGGCTCTGCGGTCAGGGCATCGTGAGGATCGGTGGCAATGCCCCGTTGTTCGAGCAGGTGCTGCGGCCGGCCCCGGGCATCTGGACGGCCCTGCACGGTCACCGCAGGCTCCCGGATGCGGTGCGTGGAGTGGATATCGGCGCAGTGCCGCCGGGGCTGGCCCGATGGAGTGCACTACCCGCTGTGCAGCGGGCGGCCGCCGCGCTGACCTCACCGGGGGCCCGCACCGTGCTGGTCCAGTCGCAGGACGAGACCGTGGGTCTGGCGCGGTGCGCGGCCCTCGGGGAGACCGCCGGTGTGCAGTTGATGGCGGGCCGGGCCAAGGCCTATGACGGCGAAGCGATCAGGCTGCTTGCGCTGCATGCCGCGGCCCACAACGCTGTGGCGCTGCTCGTCGTCGACCCGTTGACCGAGCCTGCCGCCGGATCCGCTGTTCTCGACATCGATGATGTGCCGGGGCCGCTGCTGGTCTGCGCGCCGCCAGGATCGCTGCGGGTAGGCCGGAACCGGCCCGTCATCCTGGTGCCGCTCGGCCCGGTCACCCCCGCCGACCGGCGCGACGCCTGGAGTGCGGCCCTACCCGAATTCGACAGTGCGGCCTCCTATCTCGCGGCCCGCCATCCGCTCGACCCGGCGTTGACCGTGCAGGTGGCCCTCGATGCCCGGGCCGGGTATCGGTTGGGCGACGGCGAAACGGATGTCAGCGGCATCTCGGGATTGATCCGGGCCCGGGCCGGGGTCAGCCTGCCGGCCGGCGTCGAGCTGCTGACGCCGTCGGTGCCGTGGGAACGGTTGATCCTGCCCGACGACGCCGGTGTGCAACTGCACGAGGCCGTTTCGCGACTCGAGCACCAGGCCCAAGTGCTCGAGGACTGGTACCTGAATGGCCAGGCCCGCGCGTCGCGCGGATGCCGCCTGTTGTTGACGGGTCCGCCGGGGACCGGCAAGTCGCTGGCCGCCGAGGCGCTGGCGACCGCTGCCAAGACGGACCTGTTGCAGATCGACGCCAGCCAGATGGTGTCGAAATGGATCGGGGAGACCGAGAAGAACCTTGCCGCCGCATTCGACGTCGCCGAGCGAACCCAGGCCGTGCTGTTCGTCGACGAGGCCGACTGGTTGTTCGCCGCCCGCACGGAGGTATCCGACGCTCACGACCGCTACGCCAACCTGGAGACCGCATACCTGCTGCAGCGGCTCGACCGATTCGACGGCCTGGTGTTGCTGGCCAGTAACCTGCGCAACAACATCGACGGTGCGTTCCTGCGCCGCATGGACTTCGTCATCGACCTGCCGCTCCCAGATGAACCAGCCCGCCTGGCGTTGTGGTCACTGCACCTTCCGGCCGGGCATCTGGCCGGCGACGTCGATCTCGACGTCCTCGCCCGGCTGTACCCGGTTACGGGCGCGGCAATCCGTAACGCATCCATCGCGGCGGCCTTCATGGCCGCATCCGAGAACCGGACAGTCACGCAGAACCACCTCATCACAGCCGTGCGTCGTGAATACACGAAGGCCGCGATGCCGTTCCCCGGCGAACCATCGAGGAGACGAAATGACCTGTAACCACACCGAAACGGTGTCCTGCACATGCGACTCGTGCATCACTGACTTGGCCTCGAATCCGTTTCTCGCCCTCCGGGTCGCGTACGGAATGTTGCTCGGGGAGGACGACTTCCGGGTCCTCGCCGGCAATCCTCGTGGCAAGCAGATGCTGCACTCGGCCTGGTTGCACCGGTCCGGTGTGGTCTGGGGCTACCAGGCGTGCATCGAGGGGAGACGGGAACTGCGCGTCACCGCCGGACTGGCGATCGACGGGCTGGGACGTGAACTCATCCAGGAGACCAGCTGGTGCGTCGACTTGCGCGACTGGGTAGAGCACCACGGATCCGTCGTACCGGAAGGTTGTGGCAAGCGGAAGTTCACGGTCTGCCTGGAGGTCGCTTTCGACTGCTGCCGCACCGCGCCGGTGCCCACACTGGCCGACCCGTGCGACGTCAGCCGTAAACATGACGACTACTCCCGGGTGGTCGAGACCAGCAAGCTGAGCCTGCGACCCGGACACTGCATCACCGGACCACAGCCGTATCACCGCGTGCGGGTCCTGCTCGGCATCGACGATGTCGGCGAGTGCGATCCGGCCGGCGAACAGGCTCTGCATGCCCGGCACCGCGCTGCCGCGGCACCGCCCGGCGAACGCCCTGAGGTGCTGCTCGCCGCGTTCCGCGCCCTGGCTGCACTCGACGTCGCCGAGATCGCGCCACCGGACGACCCGATGACGGGGCATTCGACGATGTATCCGGTACTGCCCGAGTGCGCCACCGTCGCGCTCGCGTGCGTGACGATCGTGGTGGACGACTCGAGCGGGTGTCTCGAAGTGGTCGACGCACATGTCGACCCCGCCTGCCGCACAACGCTGTTGCCGACCGCGACCATTCAGGAGCTGCTGTGTGGTCTGGCACCGGCGGTGATCGGTCCGGTCGCCGAGGACGCCGGAGGGCCGCGCGTGCGATTCGTCGAATGGTCGCAGGACGAAACCGTGTGCACGATCCACCTGACCAAACCACTCAACCCGGGGTCGGCGGGCCGGCGCGCCGTCCGGATCACCTCGCTGTCGCACCGCGGGTGGGTCGACGAGGACGTCGATACCGTGCACTACCGGCCCGGGGAAGAGCGAATCGTGGTGACTCTTGCCGACGCGCCTGCATACGACACGGTCCGGGTGATCATCCACGGCACCGGTCCGACACCCGTGTTCGGGGAGGACCCGTCAGTTCCACTGGCCGGGCTGGTCGATGACCCACCGGGCTCGCGCAACGACGGCCACGACGCGGTCCTCGTTTTCGAGAAGCCGCTCTATCCGACGGAGGCAGCACAATGACCACCTGGAAACCGGTGGACACGTCACCACAAGCGGCCCCTGCGCTGCCGCAGCCGCCGGAAGTGACGGTCGCCGACAGTGGGCTGCGGGCACTCAACGCCGCGAACGGTCTGTTCCTGCGCGCCGAGCACCTAGGTCAGATGCAGGCGTACGCAGAGGAATTCGCACTTCTGGCCGGTGTCGCAGCGGGTCCCGGCGTCGATTACGGATACACCGTGGCACTGGACGGTCCCAACCTTCACGTGGCGCCGGGCCTGGCGATCGACGGTTCCCGGCGGCCGCTGCGGCTGGTCAGCGACGTCACCCTGAAACTCGACGCCCTGCCCGAACTCGGCACCAACGAATTCTGGGTGGTCGAGGTGGTCGCCGCCGACCCGCGAGCCGCGGGCAGCGAAGCGGTCTACGGAACACTCTGCAGCGACCCGTGCGGCGGGGCCACCATCCGGCCCTGGCTGGACGCGGCGGTGACGATCAGGCTCAGCCGTGACAGCCTCGACGGGCTGGCCGGCGCACCGGCATCATTGAAGCGAAACCGGCTGGCGTCACGGTACTTCGAGCGGGAACGGTCCGGCTCGGATCCGTGGCTCACGCCGACCGGTGGGGGCCGTCCGGTCGGTGGGCCGCTGGGCAGGCTGTGGCGGGCCGGGGCTCCGGAATCGGCCGCACCGTCCGGCCCGGTGCGGCTGGCGGTCCTGTTCCAGGTCGGCGGAAAGTGGGTGGTGGACACCTGGACTGCCCGCCGCGACATCGGCGACGGACCGGCCCGGGCGGTGTGGGAGAACCGCCTCGGGTTGCGGCCGTGGAACATCTTCATGGCGCAGGTACTGCAATTCGAGGCACAACTCGTGGATACCGGAGCCGGGCTGACGGTCACGGGTGGTAGCTGCGAGGACAAGCAGCGCAAGCTGATTCACGACTTCGAGGGCCTGCTCCACCAGAAGGGAAGGCAGACGCGGCTGGCCGACGAGCTCAAGAGTTTGGTCGAAGCGCAGCGCGATCGGCTCGATGAGGAGCTCCGCGAGGCGGCATTGGTGAGCAGCTTCGAGGAACTCCCGCCGGCAGGCGTCCTTCCCCGGCCATCGGATCAGGCCCCGGATCAGTACTTCAAGAGCTTGTTCGGTACGGCGGTCGATCTGGAGGTCGTCGAAGTGCGGGCCGACTGCGCGCTCCGGGCGCTCGAACAGGCCCAACACCTCGACCGCATCCCGGTGGCGGCGGGAACCGCGCCACATCCGTTCGTGCAACTGCTGGTGCCCGTTGCCGCCAGGACCGACCTCACCCAGCTGAAACCGCAGGGGGAATACCCGTGGATGGTGTTCGTCCGGGCCTGCGGGCCGCCGAAGGTCGACAAGGTGCCGGTCTATCTGGTGGACGTGGAGGAATTTCCGGGTGCCGGCAGGGGGTCGCGATGGTCGGTGGTGGGGAAATGGGTAGGGGAACACACGGAACTTCTCCTTTCGGCGAGCAAGGTGGCGACATTGAGCTTCCCCGTCGATGCATGGGCACGGCCCCAAACCGACACCGAATTGGGCAAGTTGCAAGCCAAAGTCGACGAGAGCACCGATTACCGGTTGATGGTTCTGGCCACCACCGCGTCGGGTTCAAACCATCGGGTGGCACTGATGTCGGTGCGTTCCGGACTGCTCGGCGTCGACCTGCTGCCGTTCGATACGTGGCGTGAGAACGAAGTGATCGTGCCGGCCTACGACCACACCCGCCTCGCCGAGGCGATCTTCATCATTCGAACCCCGCAGATTCGGTAGCGAGTCGGCAGTCATGAGTAGCGATGAGCCGATGACGTCGGGCGTGTGCTCGGTGAGCGTGGACGTCCTCGAAGGCCAGGTTCTCTTTCGGGTGATGACGGTGTACCTGGCTTCGCGCGATCTTCACGCCCGCCGGGTCGAGCGAGTGGAGTCTTTCACCGATGCGGGTGCGGCGATTGATGAGGTGGCCGCATTTCTGAGGCGCTATCAAAGCGGTCACGGCTGACGTCTATTCAAAAATCGAGTAGTCGACTACTCGATTGATACGGACGGCACGATGACATGATTATTCATGCCATTGAAGGCGACACGCCAAAGGTGCCAGTCGTGACAAGCCGGTGACGGTGCGTGGTTAGCCTCGTAATACTGCAATTCCCACAACTAGGGGCGGGCTATGAGCGGAATTCACCAGGAATGCGATGTGCAGGTCGCATCCGGCAATCGCATTCCGACGGTCCACTTGGTCAACGGGCCGTATGTCTCCATCGGCGCGGAAAGGCGTGAGGTTCCTGAAGGGAGCAAACGGCTGCTCGCGTTCATGGCCCTCCAAAAGGGAAAGCTGGAGCGACGATACGTCGCCGGAGCGCTGTGGCCGCTGGGAGACGACATTCGCGCCGCGGGGAATCTGAGGTCGGCGCTGTGGCGCCTGCGGGGCGCGGGAGTGGACGTTGTCGACGCGGATAAGTGGTCGATCGGGCTCGCCGAACACGTCGCGGTGGACATCGATGCAACGTCCAATTGGGCGCGTCGTATTCTCGCCGGCGACCCGCTCTATGGCGATTTCTCCGATTTCGGTGAGAAAGTTCGGGCACTTGATCTTCTTCCGGGTTGTTACGACGACTGGGCAATCACCGAGCGGGAGCTAATGCGCCAGAAGATTCTGCACGCACTGGAGAAGATGAGTCAGATGCTGACGGCGCAACACCGGTTCAGTGAGGCGGTGGAGTCGGCGATGGTGGCGGTGGGTTGTGAACCATTGCGTGAATCCGCTCAGCGGGCGCTGATCTCGGCGCACCTGGCCGAGGGCAACTTGGTCGAGGCCCGCCGGGTGTTCTGCGCGTACGCCGAGGTGCTTCATCGCGAATTGGGCGTCGATCCCTCAATCGACCTTCAGGCGCTGGTCCATCTGACGCGCCGCGCCGAACCCCGCCGGCCGGCCATCGTCGATCGCCCACGGATAAGCGCAGGACACCTGATGCCGGTCGTCGCGCCGATTTCGTAGGGCACGTCATCACAGCAGATCCCCGGCGGCCACATAGCTCAGACAAAGGCGGCCCCGACTTAATGGACCTGTGACGACGACGTTGGAGGATGCCTCCGCCGAGCCTGCCCTCGAAGCCCCCCGAGGCACCCCGCGGATCGCTCGTGAGCGCCTGGCGCTGCCCGCGCTCCTGGCCGCCACCGCCCTGGCTTACCTGTGGAACATCACCGTCAACGGTATGGGTAATCAGTTCTACGCGGCCTCGGCCTGGGCCGGTTCGCTCAACTGGGAGGCGCTGCTGTTCGGATCGCTGGACCCGGCCAATTTCATCACCGTGGACAAGCCGCCGGTGTCCCAGTGGGTGATGGGCCTGTCGGGCCAGCTGTTCGGGTTCAGCAGCGCCAGCATGCTCATCCCGGAGGCGTTGATGGCTGTCGGCTCGGTCGCGCTGCTCCACGGTGCGGTCCGCCGCATCAGTGGTCCGCGGGCGGCGCTCCTGGCCGGTGCGGTCTTGGCGCTGACGCCGGTGGCGGCGTTGATGTTCCGGTTCAACAATCCCGATGCGGTGATGGTCTTGTTGATGACGGCCGCCGCCTACTGCGCGGTGCGCGCATTGGACAACCACGGTGCCCGTTGGATGGCTCTCGCCGGAGTGGCGCTGGGGTTCGCGTTTCTGGCCAAGATGCTCGAAGGGCTGATGGTCATGCCGGCCATCGGGCTGGTGTACCTGGTCGCCGCAGCGGTTCCGATGCGTCAACGTCTGCTGCACCTGGCCGGCTCGCTGGTGGCGTTTCTCGCCTCCGCCGGATGGTTCGTGGTGCTCACCTTGGTGTGGCCCGCCTCCTCACGGCCCTACCTCGCCGGATCCACCGACGACAACTTCATGAACCTGGTGCTGGGCTACAACGGGTTCGGCCGGGTTCTCGGTCACAACCACATGGGTGCCGGGCCGGCCACCGCGGCCGAGGTGGCCGGGCTTCCCACCACCGCGGCGCACGGTGGCGGGTTCGGCAGTCAGGCCCACGGCCTGCCGCGCCTGTTCACCGGCGAGTTCGGCTTCGAGATCGGCTGGCTGCTGCCCGCCGGCCTCCTAGCGGTGGTGCTGGTACTGATCTCGCGGCGCGGGAAGCCACGGACTGATCTGGTCCGCGCCGGAACCATCCTGTTCGGCAGCTGGCTGCTGATCGACGGGTTTGTGCTCAGCTTCATGAAGAGCATGGTCCACCCGTATTACTGCCTGTCGCTGGCGCCGGCGCTGGCGGCGATGTTCGCGATCGGCGTTACCGAGATGTGGCGCCGGCGCACTGACCGGCTGGGCCAGATCGGTTTGATCACCATGCTTCTGGGCACCGCGGCGTGGAGCTTCTGGATCCTGGGCCGCAATGCGTCGTGGCTGCCGCCGCTGCGTTGGTCGATCCTGGCGGTGACAGTCGCGGCCACCGTGGCCCTGCTCTGGGCGTTGCGGGCGGGCGCCCGCGGAATGGCGGCCGCCGCGTTGGCGGTGGCGATCATCGGAGGGCTGGCCGGATCTACCGCCTACACCGTGGCCACCCTGGGCCAGTCGCACACCGGAGGCGGTCCGAGCGTGGGACCGGCCGATCCCGACGACAGCCACGGCCACGGGCACGGATGGAATTCCGACAATCCCGAGGTGAACGCGATGCTGCGGGGAACCAACACCACGTGGTCGGCGGCCATCAATCGGTCCGGGGCCGCGGCCGGCCTCGAATTGTCCACCGACACAGCGGTAATGGCGATAGGCGGCTTCACCGGAACCGATCCGGCGCCGACGCTGGACCAGTTCCAGACCTACGTCGGCGACCGGCAGATCACCTACTACATCCTCCCGGAATCCAAGGACAAGGACCACGGCGGCTTCTTCGGCAACAACTCCCACACCGACATCTCCGACTGGGTGAAGGCGAACTTCACCCCGACCAAGGTGGGCTCGGACACGGTGTACGACCTGCGCGCGCCGCTCAAGAAATAGCCGCTGCGCATGCTCATCGGTGTCCTCCTTCGACGATCACCCCCGCGGCCTTCTCCATCGGTTTGATGACGGAGGTGAAGTCGGATTCGGGGCCCTCGGCGCGCAGCGTCCGCTCCCAGATCCGTTGCACGGTCTCGGCCATCTCGACCGGCAGTCCGAGGGTGGCGGCCTCGTCGAGGTAGAGCCGGACGTCTTTGGCCATCAGGCCGGTGGCGAACCCGTAGTCGAACGTGCGGGGGAGTACCGCGCGCGGGAACTTGTCCCGGCTGGCATGCGTGCCGCCGGATCCGGCGTTGAGCACGTCGATCATCACGTCGGCGCTCAGTCCGGCCTTGACGCCCATCACCATCACCTCAGCGGTCGCGGCCAGGGTGGTGGCGGCCATCAGGTTGTTGATCAGCTTCATGGTCTGTGCGGCGCCGGGTTGTTCGGAGACGAAGATCGCCCGGCCGAGCACCTCGAAAATCGGGGCGAGCGAATCGAATTCCGCCCGCGGTCCGGACACCATGATCGCCAGGGTGCCGGCCTGCGCGCCGTGCATCCCGCCGCTGACCGGGCTGTCCAGCGCGGCGATGCCCTGCGCGCCGAGAGCCGCGTGATTGCGTTGTGCCGCTTGACCTCCCACTGTCGACAGGTCGACGAAGCGCTGGACCCGGGAACCGCCGGCGACGTCGGCCACCACGGACTCGGAGATCTGCGGGGTGGGCAGACTGGCCAGAATCGTCTCGGTACGGTCGGCCACAGCGCGCACCGAGTCGGCCTGCCGGGCGCCCAGCGCGGCAGCCTCGGCCAGGACATCCTCGCGCACGTCGAAGGCCACCACCGGAAATCCCGCCGTCAGCAGCCGATCCATCATGGGCCACCCCATGTTGCCCAGCCCGATGAAGCCGATCTCGGGATTCACGCACGCTCCTCGTCGAGGTCGGCGAACACGGCGCGGGCCAGCCGGAAGCTGTCGACCGCGGCCGGGATACCCGCGTAGATGCCCACCTGCAGGAAGATCTCGCAGATCTCCTCGCGGGTGACGCCGTTGGTGAGGGCGCCACGGATGTGTGTGCTCAATTCGTTCGGCCGGTTCAGCACCGCGATCATGGCCAGATTCAGCATGCTGCGGGTCTTCAGTTCCAGACCCTCACGGCCCCACACCGCGCCCCAGCAGTATTCGGTGACCAGGTCCTGCAGCGGCTTGGAGAATGCGTCGACGTTCCCGGCCGCCTTGCGGACGTATTCCTCACCGAGGACTGCTGTCCGGATCGCCATTCCCTTGTCGTACGTGTCTTGATCCATGGTGTCCCTTTCAGATGTAGCGAGCCGGTCATGGTTTGCGCGGCCTCACCCCGTCGAGGAACAAGCGCACGCAGGTCCGCATCCGCTTGTCCAGATCATCGGGGTCCCATGCCACGCCCCACATTGCGCCGGTGGCGGGGCCGCCGACCGCCATACTCAGGAATGCGCTTCCCACTATTTCGGGATCGCCGATCTGAATGGTTCCGGCCTCGGCGTGCCGGGTGAGTACCTCGCTGATGAACGTCAGCGCCGGCATGGTGCCCTGTTCGTAGACGAGCCGGAACAGTCGGGGAAACCGGTTGCCTTCCGCGTTGAGGATGCGCTGCAGCGCGATACCGGCGGGGCTTGTGATGCCGGCCAACCGGATTCGGCCGATCGCGAGCAGGGTTTCCTCGAGGTCGTCGGACTCCGCTGTGCGCAGCGTTTCGATCGGGACCAGCCACCGGTTCACGGCGCGTTGCACCGCAGCCTCGAACAGGGTCGCCTTGTCGGGGTAGAGCCCATAGATGGTGCGCTTGGCCATGCCGGCGGCCGCCGCGATGCTCTCGATGGTGGACCGCTCGAATCCGTTGTCCAGGAACACTTCCAGCGCACAGTCGAGGAGCTCGCGATGTCGTTGCTCGGCCCGTTCTTGGGTGGGCCGCCCCGCGCGTGGCCGCGGGTTGGTGCCGCGGAGCCGCACGGTGACATCTCCTGACGGCATGCGGGCATGCTAACCCGTTAATGAAACGATGAAGGTGCTATTAATCGCGGCGGTCCGCCAGCGCACCGGCGGTACGCTGCCGACATGTCTGCGCTGCCGCCAACGTCCGCCCGGCGCCGGCCTGGTGTCGTCGAGTCGGTGATCAGTTGGGTCGCATGGGCCGCGGTCGGCCTGATCGCCGTGTTGTTGGCGTTCGCCGCGCTCTTTCCGATGGGTTTCAGTGGGGCATTTCCCGAACAAGCCGATGAGGTTGGGACCCTGGTCGGGTGGGCGGCGCTCACCCTGGCGATGGTTGTGCTCGCGCCGATCGGCATGGCGATCGGGCATTGGCGGCGTTGGCACATCTGGTACTGGCCGGTTCTGTGCAGCGTTGCGGCGGCGGTGACGTTCGTCTTGCTGCAGGCCCTGTAGGCGTCTTATCGAGCGCCGTAGGACCGGCCACGTAGACTGGAGGGCCGGAGTTTTAACCGGAAAAGGGGCGTACCTGCATGAGCGGCCATTCCAAGTGGGCCACCACCAAGCACAAGAAGGCCGTCATCGATGCCAAGCGCGGCAAGATGTTCGCCAAATTGATCAAGAATATCGAGGTCGCGGCACGTGTCGGCGGGGGAGACCCGGCCGGTAACCCCACCCTCTACGACGCCATCCAGAAGGCCAAGAAGAGCTCGGTACCCAACGACAACATCGAGCGCGCCCGCAAGCGCGGCGGCGGCGAAGAGGCCGGTGGCGCCGACTGGCAGAACATCACCTACGAGGGCTACGGCCCCAACGGTGTCGCGGTGCTCATCGAGTGTCTGACCGACAACCGCAACCGCGCCGCCGGTGAGGTCCGCGTCGCGATGACCCGCAACGGCGGCAACATGGCCGACCCGGGCTCGGTGGCCTACCTGTTCTCCCGCAAGGGTGTGGTGACGCTGGAGAAGAACGGCCTGACCGAGGACGACGTGCTGATGGCCGTCCTGGAGGCCGGCGCCGAGGAGGTCAACGACCTGGGCGACGCCTTCGAGATCATCTCCGAGCCCACCGACCTGGTCGCCGTGCGCACCGCACTGCAGGACGCCGGCATCGACTACGACTCGGCGGAGGCCAGCTTCCAGCCCTCGGTGAGCGTGCCGGTCGACCTGGAAGGCGCCCGCAAGGTGCTCAAGCTCGTCGATGCGCTCGAGGACAGCGACGACGTGCAAGAGGTGTACACCAACATCGACATCCCCGACGATGTCGCCGCTCAGCTCGACGAAGAGTAGTGGCAAGCGTCCTTGACCCTGAGGGCGTCAAATGGACGGTACGCCGGCGTTGGTTGCCATGGCGTCCGCGCCGAAAGATGCCCGACGAGTGGGGTTTTGGCGATACGTCCTTCGGCAACGGGGACGACATCATCAGTATCGTGCTGAACGTCGCCCTGATAGTGCTTTTGATCCCGGCGCTGGTGTTGGCCCTGCTGGTGGCGGCGGAGTTCCTGCTGTTGCTGCTCCTGCTGCCGCTGTGGGTGCTGGCCCGCTCACTGTTCGGCACGCCGTGGATCATCGTCATCCGCCGTGACCACAAGATCGTCGGCGAGGAAGCCGTGCGTGGTTGGGACGCGACCAGCGCCCGCATCGATCAGATCAAGTCCTTCATCGCGTCGGGTGCAGCGCTGCGTCGATAGGCGTCTCGCCCGAGATCAGCTCGAAGGTCCGCCCCGCGGTCTCCGGCTCGTGCAATACGGCAAGCAGTACCCGCGCGACGTCGGCGCGCGGGATCGTGCCGCGGCCGGCCGACTCGGCGACCGTCACGTTCCCGGTGCCGGGCTCGTCCGTGAGCCCGCCCGGCCGCACGATCGTGGTGCGCAATCCGCTCCGGGCCCGCACGTCGGCGTCGGCCTCGGACTTTGCCCGCATATAGGCCAGGAACACCTCGTCGTAGTTGGCGTCCAGCGACCGGTCGTCTGCGGCCAGGGCCGAGACCATCACGTAGCGGCCCACCCCCGCGGCTTCGGCCGCATCGGCCAGCAGGATCGCGGCATCCCGGTCCACGGTCTGCTTGCGCGCCGCCCCGCTGCCGGGCCCGGCACCGGCCGCGAACACGACGGCGTCGGCGCCGCGCAGGGCTTCGGCGACCTCGTCCACCGACGCCCGTTCCAGATCCAGCACGACGGCCTCGGCCCCGGCGGCCTGCAGGTCGGCGGCTTGAGCCGGATCACGGATGAGCCCGGCCACCTCGTCACCGCGTGCGGACAACAGCTGTTCGAGAAGCAAGGCGATCTTTCCGTGCCCGCCGGCTATCACTACGCGCATAGCTCCGACCCTACGGATCTGAGCGTGTCCCTGCGCCGGGCTGTCGCCGGCTCACGCTAGGCTCTCGAACAGATGTTCTGACGAAGGGGTTCGTGTGCGGGTGATGGGAGTGGATCCCGGGTTGACGCGCTGCGGCCTGTCGGTGGTCGAGAGTGGCAAGGGCCGGCAGGTCACCGCGCTGGATGTGGACGTGGTCCGCACCCCGGCCGACGCGCCGCTGCAGAAGCGGCTGCTGGAGATCAGCGATGTGGCCGAATACTGGATGGACACCCACCGGCCCGACGTGATCGCGATCGAGCGGGTGTTCGCCCAGCAGAATGTGTCGACGGTGATGGGCACGGCCCAGGCCGGCGGGGTGATCGCACTGGCCGCGGCCCGGCGCGACATCGAGGTGCATTTTCACACCCCGTCGGAGGTGAAGGCGGCGGTCACCGGTAACGGCCGCGCCGACAAGGCCCAGGTCACCGAGATGATCACCAGAATCCTTGCACTGCAAGCCAAGCCGACCCCAGCTGACGCTGCCGACGCGCTGGCACTGGCGATCTGCCACTGCTGGCGGGCCCCGATGATCGCGCGGATGGCTGCCGCCGAAGCGATGGCCGCCGAACAGCGCCGTAAGTATCAGGCCCGACTGAAAGCCACTGCGAAGGCGGGGCGGGCATGATCGCCTCGGTGCGCGGTGAGGTCATCGACATCGCCCTCGATCATGCCGTGATCGAGGCCGCAGGCGTCGGCTACAAGGTGATGGCAACTCCGTCGACCTTGGCGAATCTGCGCCGTGGCAACGAGTCTCGGCTGATCACCGCGATGATCGTGCGCGAGGATTCGATGACGCTCTACGGGTTCGCCGACGGGGATGCCCGCGACCTGTTCCTCACGCTGCTGGGGGTGTCAGGCGTCGGTCCCAAGATCGCGTTGGCGACGCTGGCGGTCTACGACCCGCAGGCGCTGCGCCAGGCTCTCGCAGACGGGGATGTGACGGCGTTGACCCGGGTTCCCGGTATCGGTAAACGCGGCGCGGAGCGGATGGTGCTCGAACTGCGCGACAAGATCGGTCCGGTAACCCCCGGGGCCATCGGTGGGGCCATGGGCCATGCGGTGCGTGCCCCGGTGGTGGAAGCCCTTGTCGGACTTGGCTTTGCCGCCAAACAGGCCGAGGAGGCCACCGACAAGGTGCTGGCCAACGATCCCGAGGCCACCACGGCCTCTGCGCTACGGGCGGCACTCTCCATGCTGGGTAAGAAATAGCGATGGGCCGGTTCGACGAAGCCGACGAGCCCGAGGATCGGGAGGTCTCGCCGGCGCTGACGGTCGGTGAGGGTGATGTCGACGCCAGCCTGCGCCCGCGCTCACTGGGGGAGTTCATCGGTCAGCCGCGGGTGCGCGAGCAGCTGTCGCTTGTCCTCGAGGGCGCCAAGAATCGCGGTGGCACACCGGATCACATCCTGCTGTCCGGCCCGCCCGGGCTGGGTAAGACATCGCTGGCGATGATCATTGCGGCCGAGTTGGGATCGTCGCTGCGGCTCACCTCCGGTCCCGCGCTGGAGCGCGCCGGTGACCTGGCCGCGATGCTGTCCAACCTTGTCGAGCACGACGTGCTGTTCATCGATGAGATCCACCGCATTGCCCGGCCGGCCGAAGAAATGCTGTATCTGGCGATGGAGGACTTCCGCGTCGACGTGGTGGTCGGCAAGGGTCCCGGCGCTACGTCGATCCCGCTCGAGGTCGCGCCCTTCACTCTGGTGGGTGCGACCACCCGATCCGGGGCGCTGACCGGTCCGCTGCGGGACCGGTTCGGATTCACCGCACATATGGACTTCTACGAGCCGGTCGAACTCGAGCGGGTGCTGGCCCGGTCGGCCGGGATTCTGGGCATCGAACTGGGAGCCGAGGCCGGCACGGAGATCGCCCGGCGCTCCCGCGGCACGCCCCGCATCGCCAACCGGCTGCTGCGCCGGGTCCGTGACTACGCCGAGGTCCGCGCCGACGGCGTGATCACCCGCGACATCGCCAAGGCCGCGTTGGAGGTCTACGACGTCGACGAGCTCGGCCTCGATCGCCTGGATCGCGCCGTGCTGTCGGCGCTCACCCGCAGTTTCGGCGGCGGCCCCGTCGGGGTGTCGACCCTGGCCGTGGCGGTGGGCGAAGAAGCGACCACGGTCGAGGAGGTTTGCGAACCCTTCCTGGTACGTGCCGGCATGGTGGCCCGTACCCCGCGGGGCCGGGTGGCCACGCCGTTGGCGTGGACTCATCTGGGTATGCGACCGCCAGTTACCGGACTGGGGCAGTCCGAGCTGTTTGAATAGACCGCATGGTCATCGCCGGTTTGGTGTTCGCCGCGCTCGCCGCGGCCCTGCATGTCTACATCTTTGTGATGGAGTCGCTGACCTGGACTTCACCGCGTACCCGCGCCACCTTCGGGATCAACGAGGAAGAGGCGCAGGCGACCAAGGAGCTCGCGTTCAATCAGGGCTTCTACAACCTGTTCCTGGCGATCGTCACAGTGGTCGGTATCGTCGCAGTTGGCTTGGGGCACAATGCGGTTGGAGCCGCTCTCGTGTTCGCCGGGGTCGGCTCGATGCTGGCCGCTGCCGCGGTGCTGTTGACCAGCTCACCGGACAAGGCGCGCGCAGCGATCACCCAGGGCGCCTTCCCGCTGATCGCGGTCGTGTTGCTCGCGGTCGGAGTCGCTTGACGAGGGCATTGCACCAAAGGATGCTACGAATGCCGAGATCTCGGTTGCCGAAGTAGTTGGAGATTGCCATGAGCGGCTCCCGTTTCGTCACTACAGAACTGGGCCGTTTGCACGTGCGCTGTAGCGGAGCGGGGCAGCCGGTCGTCTTGTGGCACAGCCTCTTCGTTGATTCGCAGTCCTGGAGTCTCCTCGAGCCTGTGTTGGCCCGCGACCACGCCGTGTACGCGATCGACGGTCCATCCCACGGGAAAAGCGATGCAGTGACGCGTGATTTCACCTTCGAGGAATGCGTGGCGGCCGCTGAGCAGGCGCTGGACGGACTGGGGTTGCACGAACCAGTGGACTGGGTCGGGAATGCGTGGGGAGGTCACGTCGGCATCCGTTTGGCAGCCGACGACCACACGAGACTGCGGACCTTGACCACCATCGGCACCCCGGTCCAGGCGTTCACGATGCGCGAGAAGTGGATGAAGGGGTGGCCGCTGGTCGGGTTTTATCGTCTGGTCGGTCCGAATGCGTTCATCGTGAAGCAAATGTCAGATTCGATCCTCGGTTCGTCAGCCGTCGATGCCGAGCCGAACCAGGCTGCGGTGATTCTAGATTCGTTCCGAACGGCTGACCGCACGGGAATGCTGCACGCGATGCGCTCGATGATGCTGCACCGCAGCGGGCTGGCGGATCTGCTCGCCAAGATTCAGATTCCCACTTTGGTGCTTGCGGTTCGTGACGACGTGATGGGCTGGCAACCGGCAGAGGCTCGGCAGACCTGCACGGCCATTGCCGACTGCCGCGTCGAGACGGTGGCAGGCACCGGCCACGTCTCACCGCTGTTGATCGACCGTGAACGGATCGCGCAGTTGCTCGTCGGATTCTGGTCGGCCCGCTCACGCTGAGATTCGGGTGAGGTGGATTTCTCGGGTGAGTACCCGGATCCCTCCCGGTAGTGGTGGAGCTGTCGAGCGGTAGACGGCGCCGGTGGGGGTGATGTGTCGGTGGTGTGGCGGCCCGATTTGTCGACTTTGGTTATTACCCGCCAGCCGGGGTTTTCCTTGACGTAGTTGCAGTGTTCACACAGTCCTTGGCCGTTGGCAGCGCTAGTCGGTCCGAGGTGGTGGTGCGGCGTGATGTGGTCGATGTGCCGGATGGGGGCGTTGCAGTAGGGGGTGCGGCAGGTTTGGTCGCGGGTGGCGATGAACCGGGCGAGCCCTTTGGGGAAGCGCCGCGAGCGGGATTCCATCGCGACGAGTGTTCCGGTGTCGGGTGCGGCGTAGAGGCGTCGCAGGGTGGCCCAGGAGTTGTCGTCGGCGAGGGCGTCGCTGATCATGCGTCGGGCTGCGGCTGCGGGGATGGGTCCGTGGCCCTGCAGATGTGCGGGCTGCGTGCTGCCGGCGAAGAGGGTGTTGTCGGAAAGCACGAGATTGACCGCGACGGGGACCGGTTTGGTGGTGTCGCGGCCGGTGACGCGGGTGACGAGGGTGTCGGCCATGGTTTGGCCGCGGTTGCGGCCGTCAGCGCAGTGGTCGGCCGCTTCGGTGAGTGCGTAGCGCACGGACGCCGCATCGGTCGCAGGCAGCAGGGCAGTGACGATGGCCATGTTGTCAGCGGCGGGCCGGAAGGTGACGTTGCGATCTTCGGGTGCCCTGGTGACCCGGTCGATAACGGCTGCCGGATCGAGTTGGTAGGCAATGCCTTTGGCGTCACCGGTCAGACGGATATCGCCGAGGCCGATCAGCTTCGCGTGGTCGGCGCAGAGGTGTTCGTCGAGGCGCCTCCGGTCGGTGGGGGACAGGCAGGCGGCCTCGCGCACGACCAACCGGGCGCGCGATTCGGTCAGCATCCCGTTTTCCAGGGCCGCCAGGGTGTAGGGCATGTCGTGCACGAGGATGCGGGCGTCGGAGAGGTAGCGGTTGCCCTGAGCGGGTGACTCCATGCGGGCCAGGCCGATTTCCGAACCCAGTCCGCAGCCACGGCGCGAGGCCGCGACGCCGGCGGCGGCCTCCCTCGTACGGCGGGCACCGTCCAGGGCTGCGGTGGCGCGGGCCTGGCCGGCTGCGGCGGCCGACTTGAGTTGTTCGAGCTCGGCGATGCGATCCCGCAATGCCGCCTCGCCGGCATCGGGATCAATCTTCGCGAATGATTCGAACATGTGTTCGATACTACGCGGAGCCTCCGACACCGGCGGGATGCTTCGACTAGCTGCGGTTTTCCACCCACGCGGCAAGTGCGGCCAGCGCCATCCGAGTACCGGTCTCGTTGTCGGCCGGGTCCACTGCGTCGGGAATCCCGTCGTGCTGGATGAGGACGTCGGTGCCGTGTCCGGCGTCGCTCAACGTGGTCGTCATCGTCATCGCGCCACCCACGGCGGGATCGTCGCTCTCGAACTCCAACACTTCGACGACCCGCTCGTCCGGCACCAGCTCGACGAAATGACCGTGATAGGTGTCCGTTTGGGCGCTGGACTTCCCGACGGCGTCCGGCGAGTCGTAGTGCAGTGAGATGCGAAATGTTCCGCCCTCGCGCGCGTCGAATTCGTGTACCTCGCTGCGCATACCGTCCGGAACCCGCCACGCCGCGATCGCGTCGGCGTCGACGAGCGCTCGATAGACCGCGACGCGGGGCGCATTGACGTGGCCGGAGACCCGCGTGCTGCCCATCTCACCACGCTACATACTGATTGGCCGCGGTCCTGGTAAGGACCGCGGCCGCTCAGGGGATTCTTCCCTTGTGGGGAAGTCTTTTACAGCAACCCGAGCATCTGCAGGTTGGTGATGTACTTGACGATCACTGCCGGGCTGACATGGGGAATGTCCTTGTCGGGCCCGATCTTGGCTTCCTGCACCGCCGCCCGGAACCGGTCGGTCGGCGCGGCCGCACCCAGCAACGGATGCGACGGCTGCTGGTAGTTGTGCAGTAGCGGCAGCAGGGATGCCTGACGCTGCTTGTCCGGCAGCGTGCGCAGCGCAGTATCGAAGCGCTGCAACCACTGGCCGTAATCGTCGATGCGGTGCACCGGGTAACCGGCTTCGATCAGCCAGTCGGTGAACTCGTCGAGCCCGAGGCCGTCGTCGTACGGGTTCATCACGTGATAGGTCTCGAACCCTTCGGTGACATGCACGCCCAGCGTCGAGATCGCCTCGGCGATGAACTCCACCGGCAGCCCGTCGTAGTGGGCCCGCTGACGGTTGCCATCAGCGTCCAGTTCGTAGAACGATCCGGGTGCGATGCCGGTGGCCACCAGGCTGAACATCAGCCGGGTGAACATGTCCGGCAGGTTGAGCTGACCCGAGTACGTGGTGTCGGCCAGGATCATGTCGCAACGGAACACCGAGACCGGCAGGCCACAGAGGTCGTGGGCCTCGCGCAGCAGGACCTCGCCGGCCCACTTGCTGTTGCCGTAGCCGTTGGCGTAGGAATCGTCGACCTGCCGGGTCGGGCTGATCACCCGGATGTCGGCATGCTCGACGAACTCGCCGGGCTTGATGCCCCCGGCCACACCGATCGTCGAAACGTAGACGAACGGCTTGATCTTCGTGGTGAGCGCGATGCGGATGAGTTCGGCGGTGCCCAGGGCATTCGCGTCGAACATCTGGCTGTAGGGCAGCACGTGGTTGACCAGTGCGGCCGGGTCGACGATCAGGTCGACGTCGTCGGCCAGCCGCTGCCAGGTGGCGCGGTCGAGACCCAGATCGGCCTCGCCCTTGTCGCCGGCGATCACCTCGAGGTGGTCGGCGGCCAGATTCTGGTAGTGCGCAAGCAGTTTCGGGTCACCCACATCGAAGGTGGCGTCGAGCCGGGCGCGGGCCTCGGCATCGCTCTTGGCGCGGACCAGGGCGATGACCTTGCCGTCGACCAGGTCCATGCGCTCCAGCCATTCCAGGGCCAGGTAACGGCCCAGGAAGCCGGTGGCGCCGGTGAGTAACACCGTGCGGACCTCGGCCGGAGCCTTGGGCAGGCTCGGCGCCGCGGCCAGGGTGTCCGCGTCGAGGAACTTGTCCAGCGTCAGGTCGGCGGCATGCACCTCGGTGGCGTCACGTCCGTGCACCGACGCGTAGGTCGGACGCTTGGATCCGTGACGTTCGCCTTCGATGTAGCCGGCGATACCGGCCAGATCGGTGGCCGGGCTGACGATCACGCCGACGGGAACATCCACGTCGAAGATCTCGTGCAGCAGATTCGAGAAAGTCAACGCCGACAACGAATCTCCACCCAGATCGGTGAAGTGGGCATCGGGCGCGAGATCGGAGGTCGCGGCACCCAGCAGTGCCCCGGCGGCCCGGCTCACGGTGTCGAGGACCGGGGCGTCAGCACCGCTGCGCCGCAGTTCACTCAACTCGTTGGCCTGACCTGCGGCCAGGTCGCTGTAGAGCTGCTCCAGCCGGTCGCCGTAGTGGTTCTTCAGATTTGGACGGGCCAGCTTGCGGATGCCGGTCAGCAGACCGTTTTCCAGGCTGAAAGGTGTTGTCTCGACGATGAAATCGCGCGGCACCTCGTAGGACTGAAGTCCGGCGGCGCGGGCCGCGTCCTGAAGCGAATCATTGATCGCCTGCTTCGACACGGAAGGATCGGTGGGCACGACCACGGCCAGCAGGTAGGAACGTGCGCTGTTGCCGTAGATGAAGATCTGCCGCACCAGCGGGCTGTCCCCGAAGACTGCCTCCAGCTTGGAGACGGTGACGAACTCGCCCTGCGAAAGCTTCAGCACGTTGTTGCGCCGGTCGAGGTACTCGACATGATCAGGGCCGAGTTCGGCCACGATGTCACCGGTGCGGTAATACCCGTCCTCGTCGAACATCTCGGCGGTGATCTCGGGACGCTTGTAGTACCCGGGGAACATCTGCTCGGACTTCACCAGCAACTCACCGCGCGGGTGAGGCTGGTCGGTGAGGAAGTAGCCCAGGTCCGGGACGTCGACGAGCTTGTAGTCGATCACCGGCGGGCGCTGGATGTGGCCGTCGACGAAGACCGAACCGGCCTCGGTCGAGCCGTACCCCTCCAGCAGGTGCATATCGAGCAGGCGTTCCACCCAGCTGTGCATCTCGGCAGAGGTCGGCGCGGAGCCGGTCATCGCAGAGACGAACCGTCCGCCCAGCAGGCCCTTGCGGACCTCGGCGAGCACCTCGTCCTCACCGCCACCGGCACGGTCGAGGCGGCTCTGGTACTCCTGGAACAGCATGTCCCAGATTCGCGGCACGAAGCTGAGCTGCGTGGGGCGGACCAGGGCGAGATCGTCGAGGAAGGTCGAAAGGTCGCTGCGGGCAGCGAAATACGCGGTGCCGCCGGAGCTCAGCGTCCCGATCAGGATGCCGCGGCCCATGACGTGGCTCATCGGCATGAAGTTGAGGGTGATCGCGGGCAGCACGGCCTGGTTTTCGTCCCAGGTGGCCTTCGACGCCAGCTGCCACATGTTGGCGACCTTGCTCTCCGGGTACATCGCGCCCTTGGGGGTGCCGGTGCTGCCGGAGGTGTAGATCAGCATGGTCAGCGGGTCGGCCTGACCCGGGGTGTAGAGCGGGGCGTCGGCCAGTGACCGTCCGCGGTCGAGGACGTCGGCCAGCGGCTCGACGACCACATCGGTACCGGCCAGTGCGGCCTTGGCGGCCTGGAGGGCCTCGCGCTCAGCGTCGACCTGGGGCCGGTAGTCGAACACCACCAGGCGGCGGGGTGCGGGTCCGGAGCGGACCAATTCGACTGCGTCGTCGAGGAAGTCGATGCTTGCCGCGATCACGGTCGGCTCGGTTTCGGCGACGATGGGCCGCAGGGTGGCGACCGGGGCACTGGTCTGCAGCGGCACAGACACGGCGCCGAGTTCGATGAGTGCGGTGTCGATCGTGGTGTAGTCGACACTGGTGAACCCGAGGATGGCGACGCGATCGCCGGGCTTCACCGGGTGGTTGTGCCAGGCGTTGGTGACCGCCTGGATGCGGTCTCCCAGTTGGCGGTAGGTGATGGTGTCGAAGCGGGGGAGCAGCCGGGCCGATGTGCGGCCGGCGGCGTCGGTGACGAGTTCTACAGCGCGCTGTCCGAGCGCGGGGCGGTCGGCGTAGCCGGCGAGCACGCCTTTGACGATGGCCGGCAGCCGCAGTTCAGGCTGGGCGACTGCGGCGTTGACGGCGTCGCTGGGGCGGGCACCGGCGAACTGTGAGTCGGTGTCATAAAGGTGTGCGATCCGGCGTTGAAGCCGGTCCTCGCGTGTTTCGGTGGTCATATCGGTCCCCTGAGCAAATCAAAATAAATACTGTCGGCACGTCTTCCGCGCCTACTAATTACTACGTTAGTAAAACTAATTATATTTCGAGATGCCAGCTCCGGCGGTGCGAGATGCGTCACCCCCCGACGTGCGCCCGCCCCACGCCGGTGTGGGACGAGCGCACGGGTTCTTAGAGGAGGCCCAGCTGCTGCAGGTTGGTGATGTACTGGACGATCACCGCCGGGCTGACATGGGGGATGTCCTTGTCGGGCCCGATCTTGGCTTCCTGCACCGCGGCCCGGAAGTGGTCCGTCGGGGCCAAGGCGCCCAGCATCGGCCGCTCGGGTCGCTGGTAGTTGTGCAGCAGCGGCAGGAGTGAGGCCTGGCGCTGCTTGTCCGGCAGGGCGCGCAGGGTGCTCTCGAACCGCTGGATCCACTGCCCGTAGTCGGCGATGCGCTCGATCGGGTAGCCGGCCTCGATCAGCCAGTCGGTGAACTCGTCCATACCGAGGCCGTCGTCGTAGGGGTTCATCACGTGGTAGGTCTCGAAGCTCCCCACGGATTGCCCACCCAGCGTCGAGATCGACTCGGCGATGAACTCCACCGGCAGCCCGTCATAGTGCGAGCGCTGCCGGTTGCCGTCAGCGTCCAGTTCGTAGAACGAGCCCGGAGCGATACCACTGGCGACGAGGCTGAACATCATTCGGGTGAACATGTCCGGCAGGTTGAGCTGACCCGAGTACGTCGTGTCGGCCAGGATCATGTCGCAACGGAACACCGCGACCGGCAGGCCGCACAGATCGTTGGCCTCGCGCAGCAGGACCTCGCCGGCCCACTTGCTGTTGCCGTAACCGTTGGCGTAGCCGTCGTTGATCTTGCGGACCGCGCTCATCTCCCGGACGTCGACGTTCTCGACGAACTTCCCGGGCTCGATCTGATCGCCCACGCCGATGGTCGACACATACGTGTACGGCTTGATCTTCGTAGTGAGCGCGATCTTGATCAGCTCGGCGGTGCCCAGGGCGTTGGGCCCGAACAGCTCGCTGTAGGGCAAGACGTGGTTGACCAGTGCGGCCGGGTCCACGATCAGGTCGACGTCATCGGCCAGCCGCTGCCAGGTCTGCTGATCCAGGCCGAGGTTCTCCTCGCCCTTGTCGCCGGCGATCACCTCGAGGTGGTCGGCGGCCAGATTCTGGTAGTGCGCAAGCAGTTTCGCGTCACCCACATCGAAGGTGGCGTCGAGACGGGCCCGTGCCTCCTCGTCGGACTTCGCGCGGACCAGGGCGATGACCTTGCCGTCGACCAGGTCCATGCGCTCCAGCCATTCCAGGGCCAGGTAGCGGCCCAGGAAGCCGGTGGCGCCGGTGAGCAGCACGGTGCGCACCTCGGCGCGCGACTTGGGCAGGCTCGGCGCCGCGGCCAGGGTGTCCGCGTCGAGGAACTTGTCCAGCGTCAGGTCGGCGGCACTGACTTCGGCGGCGTGCCTGCCGTGCACCGACGCGTACGTCGGCCGCTTGGATCCGTTGCGTTGCGTTTCGATGTACCCGGCGATCCCGGCCAGATCGGTTGCCGGGCTGACGATCACGCCCACCGGCACATCCACATCGAAGATCTCGCGCAGAAGATTTCCGAAGGTCAACGCCGACAACGAATCTCCACCCAGATCGGTGAAGTGGGCATCGGGTCCCAGGTCGGATGCCGCTGCGCCCAGCAGGGCACCGGCGGCCCGGCTCACGGTCTCCAGCACCGGGGCGTCGGCGCTCAGGGACCGCAATGCTCGAAGCTCACCGGCCTGAGTCTCGGCCAGGTCGGCGTAGAGCTGCTCCAGCCGCTCGCCGTAGTGCGCCTTCAACTTCGGCCAGGCCAGCTTGCGGATACCGGTCAGCAGACCGTTCTCCAGGGTGAAAGGTGTTGTCTCGATGATGAAATCGCGGGGGATCTCATACGACTGCAGGTCGGCGTCCCTGGCCACTTCTTGCAGGGATTCGCTGATCGCCTCTTTCGAAACGCTCGCGTCGGTGGGCACCACCACGGCCAGCAGGTAGGGCTGCGCGCTGTTGCCGTAGACGTAGATCTGTTGCACGAGAGGGCTGTTGCCGAACACCGCCTCCAGCTTGGCCAGTGTGACGAACTCGCCCTGGGCCAGCTTGAGGACGTTGTTGCGCCGGTCGACGTAGCGCAGTTGGTCCGGGCCGATCTCCGCGACGACATCGCCGGTGCGGTAGAAGCCGTCTTCGTCGAACACCGACGCGGTGACCTCGGGGCGCTTGTAGTAGCCGGGGAACAGATTCTCGGTCTTGATCAGCAACTCGCCGCGCGGGTACGGCTGATCGGTGAGGAAGTACCCCAGGTCCGGGACGTCGACCAGCTTGTAGTCGATCACCGGCGGACGCTGGGCCACACCGTCGAACAGTGCCATTCCGGCCTCGGTCGAGCCGTATCCCTCCAGCAGGTGAATTCCGAGCATGTCCTGGGTCCAGGTCTTGAGCTCGGCTGAGATGGGCGCCGAGCCGGTCATCGCCGCGACGAACCGTCCGCCCAGGACCTTGTCCCGCACCTCGGCCAGCACCTCGGCCTCGACCGTCTCACGGTCCTGGCCGGCGTCGGCCAGGCGGTGATCGACGCGGCTCTGGAATTCGCTGTGGATCATTTCCCACACGCGCGGAACGAAATTCAGCTCGGTGGGCCGCGTCAGGGCGAGGTCCTCCAGGAGCGTCGACAGATCGCTGCGGGCCGCGAAGTAGCAGGTGCCGCCTGCGGCGAGGGAGGCGTAGAGGATGCCGCGGCCCATCACATGGCTCATCGGCATGAAGCTCAGATTGATCGCCGAGCTGACCGGTCCGAGCCAGGCCTTGCTGTTGCGCCGCCAGAACTTGCCGACCGAGCTCTGCAGGTACATCGCGCCCTTGGGGGCGCCGGTGCTACCGGAGGTGTAGATCAGCAACGCGAGCGGGTCGGTGCCGTCGGTCTCGGGTGCCGGGGGTGTCGGCAGCTCGCTGCCGCGGGCCAGCAGGTCGGCCAGGGTGTCGACCGCGATGCCGCGGCCGGCCGCGGCCAGTCGCTCGGTGGCCGATGCCACCGCGTCGCGATGGTCATCGATCTCGGGGTGATAGTCGAAGACGAGCACCTGGGCCGGAGCGTGGGCGGTGAGCGCCAGCTCGACGGCATCGGCGAGGTGGTCGACGCTCGCGGCGATCACCCGCGGCTCGGTCTCGGTCACGATCGGTGCCAGCGACTCGGGCGAGGAGCTGGTCTGCAGGGGGACCGAGACCGCGCCGATCTGGCTCAGAGCCGTGTCGATCACGGTGTAGTCGGCGCTGGTGAATCCCAGGATGGCGATCCGGTCACCGGCTGCGACGCCGGACGCGTGCAAGGCGGCGGCGAGGGCGCGGAGCCGGTCCCAGAGCTCGCCGTAGCTGATGGTGTCGAACCGGGGGAGAAGGCGCGCGGTGGTCCGTCCGGTGGCCGGGTCGGCGATGAATTCGAGGGCGCGTTCCCCGAGCGCGGGCCGCTCGGCGTAGCCCTGCAGGACGGTCTGGACGATTTCGGGCAGGAGCAGGCCGGGGACGTCGACGGCGGCGGTGACGGTGTCGCTGGGAATCGCGGCGGCGAACTGTGGATCGGTGGCGGTCAGATCGGCGATACGGCTCGCCAGTTGCTCATCACGAGTATCAAACGACATCAAGAACCCTCTTTACAGATAGCTGAAATAATCACCGGCGCGACGTTGCGCTACCGAACTACTACGTTAGTGAAACTAAACTTATTTCCGGAAAACCAGTTTCTTAGCTGTCAATGTGCTGTGAGTCTGACCCGTTCCTGGGTGAAGGCCGTCGACCTGCAGTAGTGGCGACCGGTCCGTGACCGCGTTATCGGATTGCGGGAATCGCTTGAGGTTCGGTGAGTTCGGCACACCGCTGCGCCCAGCGGTCCCAGGCGTCGGCCAACGTGTCGCGCAGGGCGTTCTCGGCAAGGCGCATTCCCTCAGGGTAGGAGCGTTACTCCCGCTGGAGTTCGGGTACCCACGGGGGAGTCAAAGGAGGCATCATGACCGAATTCGATACCCGCGGCAGTCGTCTGCGCATGTCCCGCAGTCGCGGAGCGGCCAGCGGGTTCCTGCTGGTCCTGCTGGGAATCTGGGGTGCGCTGATCCCGTTCGTCGGACCGTACTTCGACTTCGCGTTCACCCCGGATCAGACCTGGTTCTGGACCACCGCACGCGGTTGGTTGGAGGTGCTTCCGGGCGCTGCGACAGCTCTCGGCGGCCTGCTGCTGATGGGCTCGGGGAACCGGGCCACCGCCCTGTTCGGCGCATGGCTGGCGGTACTGGCGGGAGCCTGGTTCGTGGTGGGTCGCGCACTCGCGGGACCGTTGGGCATCGGTGACGCCGGGATGCCGATAGCCGTGACCGATGCGAAACGGGTGACGCTCGAGTTGGCGTACTTCTCCGGGCTCGGCGCGCTGATCGTGTTGCTGGGGGCCATGGCGGTGGGCCGGTTGTCGGTCCGCAGTGTGCGTGACGTCGAGTACGCGCAACGGCCCGCGGCGCATGCCGTATCGGCCGAGCCTGTCGCCGTCGCAGACGCACCGCCGACCGAAGCCGTGGCCGCCCCCGAACATCGGACCTGGGGCGGACTGTTCGGTGGACGCCACACCCACGCGCATTAGGGCGTCAGAGGTCGCGCAGGATCAGCTCGAGCACGTCGAGCCCCTCGACGAGCAGCTCGTCGCTGATCGTCAGCGGCGGCAGGAAGCGCAGCACGTTGCCGTAGGTGCCGCAGGACAGCACGATCACCCCGGCCGCATGGGCACCGGCGCACAGCGCCTTGGTCAGCTCCGGGTCGGGAGTGGTGGTGCCGGCCTTGACCAGTTCGACGGCGATCATCGCGCCTCGGCCGCGCACGTCGCCGATCCGGTCGTCCTCGGCCTGCAACCGGCCCAGCCGGTCCTTCATCAGCACCTCGATGTGCTGGGCGCGGCCGACCAACCCGTCGGCCTCGATGGTCTCGATGGTGGCCAGCGCCGCCGCGCACGCGATCGGATTGCCGCCGTAGGTGCCGCCCAGCCCGGACACATGCGGCGCGTCCATGATCTCGGCGCGTCCGGTCACGCCGGACAGTGGCAGTCCGTCGGCGATGCCCTTGGCGGTGACGATGAGGTCGGGATCGATGCCCTCGTGCTCACACGCGAACATCGCGCCGGTGCGGGCGAACCCGGTCTGCACCTCGTCGGCGATGAACACCACGTTGTTGTCGCGGCACCACCCCAGCAACGCGGGCAGGAACCCGTCGGCGGGGACGATGAACCCGCCCTCGCCCTGGATGGGTTCGATGATGACCGCCGCCAGGTTGTCCGCACCGATCTGCTTTTCCATCACGTCGATGGCCCGCCTGGCCGCGAGCGTGCCGTCGGTGGCCAACTCCTTGCCGAACTCGGCATCGCGGAAGGGATAGGACAGCGGCGCCCGGTAGACCTCGGGCGCGAACGGACCGAAACCGTGCTTGTACGGCATGGACTTGGCGGTCAACGCCATCGTGAGGTTGGTGCGCCCGTGGTAAGCGTGGTCGAAGGCGACGACGGCGGACTTGTGGGTATAGGACCGAGCGATCTTGACCGAGTTCTCCACGGCCTCGGAGCCCGAGTTGAACAACGCCGAACGCTTCTCGCCGCGCACCGGCGTCAGCCGGTTGAGGTGCTCGCAAACCGCGACATACTGCTCATACGGCGTCACCATGAAGCACGTGTGGGTGAAGTTCCCGGCCTGCGCGGCCACCGCCTCGACCACGCGCGGCGACGAGTTGCCGATGGTGGTGACGGCAATGCCCGAGCCCAGGTCGATGAGCCGGTTGCCGTCGACGTCCTCGACGATGCCGCCTCCGGCGCGGGCGGCGTACACGGGCATTGTGTTACCCACGCCACGAGCCACCGCGGCCGTTTTCCGGCCGGTCAATGCCTCAGATTTGGGGCCGGGAATGGTGGTGGCCAGATGGCGGGTCTGCTCGGGATGGCTCAACACTGCCTCCTCAATACGCAAACGGCGGCGCCGGAAACAACGCGTACTGAGCCTAGCCGCGTCGCCCGCCAGTCGGCGGCGAATGAGGTCGTCGGGGTCGGCGGCGGTATCGTGGCCTCGGTCGCCCTGACATCTGACACAACACGAAAGACATAATCGACATGGATCTCGTCATTTTCCTGCCCCTGCTGATCGTCATGGGCGCGTTTATGTTCTTCGCGTCGCGCCGTCAGCGCAAGGCCATGCAGGCGACCATCGACCTGCACAACTCGCTGCAGATCGGCGATCGCGTTCACACCACCTCGGGCCTGCTGGCCACGATCACCGGTATCACCGACGACAACGTCGACCTGGAGATCGCCCCCGGCGTCGTCACCACCTGGATGAAGCTCGCGGTGCGCGATCGCATCGAGGAGGACACCGATGCCGACGCCGACGCCGACACCCCGTCGGCCGCGACTGAACTGACCGAGAGCACCGGTGTCACCGACACCGACGGTCTCAAAAAAGACTGACCGCAGAGCACCCAGGACAAGCACGTACCCTTTGCGGTGCTGACGAACTGATCTCGAGGAGACCCTAGAAACGTGGCATCGTCTTCGGCGCCGGTGCATCCTGCGCGCTACCTGACACTTTTCCTGGTCCTTCTGATCGGCGTTTATCTGCTGGTGTTCCTCACCGGCGACAAGCAGGCCAAGCCCAAACTGGGCATTGACCTGCAGGGCGGTACCCGGGTGACGCTGACCGCGCGCACCCCGGACGGCTCGACGCCGACCAGAGAGGCTCTCAACCAGGCCCAACAAATCATCAGTGCCCGCGTCGACGGTCTCGGCGTCTCGGGCTCGGAGGTCGTCATCGACGGCGACAACCTGGTGATCACGGTTCCCGGTAACGACGGCAGCGAGGCCCGCAACCTGGGCCAGACCGCGCGTCTGTACATCCGGCCCGTCGTGCACGCGATGCCTGCCAAGCCGCCGGTCCAACAGGGCCAGCAGCCGGGCGCCGGCGCTCCGGGTGCCCCTGCGGCACCGGGCGCGCCCGCGGCACCTGGTGCACCGGGAGTGGTACCGGGCGTTCCCGGTGGGATTCCGGGCGTGGCGCCCGGCCTTCCGGGCGAGCCGCCGGCAGTCCCGCCGGCAGGGGAACAGCCTGTACCTCCGGCCGGTGAGCCGGTCCCGGCGCCCCAGCCGCGGCCCTACCCACTGGACCCCCCGCCGACTCCCGGCGAACCGACTCCGGCACCGGCACCGGCCCCGGGTGAGCCCGGCCCGGCGCCTGCCCCGGCCCCCGCGCCGGCTCCGGCACCGGCCAAGCCCGGTGACGCCAAGGCCGCCCTCGCCCAGCGCATCTCCGATGAGAAGGAACTGCGGCAGAGCACCAACCCGTCGATCCAGATCCTGGCGCTGCAGTACCAGGCCACCCGTTGCGGTGAGGAAGACGTGTTGGCCGGCAACGACGACCCGAACCTGCCCCTGATCACCTGCTCCCAGGACGGGCAGACCGTCTACCTGCTGAGCAAGTCGATCATGAGCGGCGAGGAGATCGAGAACGCCACCTCCGGCCTGAACCAGCAGCAGGGCCAGTACGTCGTCGACGTGACCTTCAAGAGCGGGGGAGCCAAGACCTGGGCCGACTTCACCGCGGCGAACGTGGGCACCCAGACCGCATTCACCTTGGACTCGCAGGTGGTCAGCGCGCCCGAGATCCGGGAGGCCATTCCCGGCGGCAACACCCAGATCACCGGCCAGTTCACTTCGGACACGGCCAAGGAACTGGCCAACGTGCTCAAGTACGGCTCGCTGCCGCTGTCTTTCGAATCGTCTGAGGCCGAGACGGTTTCGGCGACCCTGGGCCTGTCCTCGATGCGGGCCGGCCTGATCGCGGGCGCCGTCGGTCTGGCCGCGGTGCTGCTGTACTCGCTGCTGTACTACCGGGTGCTCGGCCTGCTGGTGGCACTGTCTCTGGTCGCTGCCGGCGCAATGGTTTTCGCCATCCTCGTACTGCTCGGCCGATACATCGGCTACACGCTGGACCTGGCCGGTATCGCCGGTCTGATCATCGGTATAGGCACCACCGCGGACTCGTTCGTGGTGTTCTTCGAGCGAATAAAGGACGAGATCCGTGAGGGCCGGTCCTTCCGGTCGGCGGTGCCCCGAGGCTGGGCGCGCGCCCGCAAGACGATCGTGTCCGGCAACGCCGTGACCTTCCTGGCCGCCGCGGTGCTGTACTTCCTGGCGATCGGCCAGGTCAAGGGCTTCGCGTTCACCCTGGGCCTGACCACGATCCTGGACATCGTGGTGGTGTTCCTGGTGACCTGGCCGCTGGTGTACCTGGCGTCCAAGTCCCCGACGATGGCAAAACCTGCCCTCAACGGTCTCGGCGCGGTGCAACAGATCGCGCGGGAACGCCGGGAGGCTTCGCATGCGACCGCGGGACGGGGATAAGCACATGGCTGCAAAGAGCAAGACCACCGACGACACAACCGCCGAGGACGTCAAGGACACCGCAGTGGAGGCGCCGAACATCGAATCCACGTCTGCGGCACTGCCCAAGCACGGATTCTTCGTCCGGCTCTACACCGGTACCGGCGCCTTCGAGGTGATCGGCCGCCGCAAGTTCTGGTACGCGGTCAGCGGCATCATCGTCGCGATCTGCATCGCCAGCATGGTGCTTCGCGGGTTCACCTTCGGGATCGACTTCGAGGGCGGCACGAAGGTGTCGATGCCGTCGGCCGGCTCCGAGGGGATCGTCACGGTCCAACAGGTCGAGGACGTCTTCAACAAGACCCTGAACAGGGCGCCCGAGTCGGTCGTGCTGGTCGGCAGCGGCGCATCGGCCACGGTGCAGATCCGCTCGGAGACGCTGTCCAACGATGAGACCGAACAGCTGCGCACCGCACTGTTCGACGCCTTCCACCCCAAGGGCAGCGACGGCCAGCCCAGCAAGCAGGTGATCAGCGACTCGGCGGTGTCCGAGACCTGGGGTGGTCAGATCACCCAGAAGGCGTTGATCGCGCTCGTGGTCTTCGTCGTACTGGCGTCCATCTACATCGCCTGGCGCTATGAGCGCTACATGGCGATGGCCGCGATGGCCACGCTGGTCTTCGACCTGGTCGTGACTGCCGGCGTCTACTCGCTGGTCGGGTTCGAGGTCTCCCCGGCCACCGTCATCGGCCTGCTGACGATTCTGGGCTTCTCGCTCTACGACACGGTGATCGTGTTCGACAAGGTCGAGGAGAACACCCACGGCTTCGAACACACCACTCGCCGAACGTTCGCCGAGCAGGCGAACCTCGCTGTCAACCAGACGTTCATGCGCTCGATCAACACCAGCCTCATCTCGGTGTTGCCGATCGTCGCGCTGATGGTGGTCGCGGTCTGGCTGCTGGGCGTCGGGACCCTGATGGATCTGGCCCTGGTCCAGCTGGTCGGCGTCATCGTCGGTACCTATTCGTCGATCTACTTCGCCACGCCGCTGCTCGTGTCGTTGCGCGAACGTACGGAACTCGTGCGCAAGCACACCAAGCGGGTGCTCAATCGCCGGGAGAAGGGCGCCAAGGCGTCGACGGCCACGAAGGACACAGCGGACGCCTCCGAAGCATCGGACGCAGAATCCACCGAAATCAGTGCCGAGACGGTGACGGCCTCGGTCGCCGGCGAGCCGGCACCGGCCAAGCCGGCGCCAGGTGCGCGTCCGGCGGCACGGACCGGACGTCCGTCGGGCAAGCGGAACACCCGGCGGTAAACCGCATGGTTCAGTGGCGGGCCATCGCCCGGGCACGGACAGCGGTGACGGCGGCGACGCTGTCCGTGGTCGTCGCGATGGGATTGGCGGCGTGTTCGGACAGCGCGGCTGACGCGATCGACTACGCCGTCGACGGCTCCCTGACCACCTACAACACCAACACCGTGGCGGGAGCCGCATCCGCCGGGCCGCAGGCGTTCGCCCGGGCGTTGACCGGGTTCGCCTATCACGGGCCCGAAGGCCAGGTGGTCGCCGACAACGACTTCGGCTCGGTGTCGGTCGTGGGTCGCGCTCCGCTGGTGCTCGATTACGTGATCAGCGACAAGGCGGTCTACTCCGACGGCAAGCCGATCACCTGTGACGATCTGGTGCTGGCCTGGGGCGCACAGTCCGGGCGGTTTCCCGGGTTCGACGCCGCCAGCCGAGCGGGTTACCGCGATATCGGGTCGGTGGACTGCGAACCGGGCCAGAAACGGGCCCGGGTGTCGTTCGCCCAGGACCGCGGATTCCTCGATTACGGCCATTTGTTCGCGGCCACCTCGCTGATGCCCGCGCACGTCATCGCCGACGAGCTCGACCTCGGCGACGGGGGTGTGGTTACCGCGCTGCAGAACGGCGACCAGCCGACGATCGCCCGGATCGCCGAGGCGTGGAACACCGTCTGGGATCTGAAACCGGACCTCGACCTCAAACGGTTCCCGTCCTCGGGCCCGTACCGGATCGACTCGGTGTCCAAGGACGGCGTGGTGGTTCTCGTCGCCAACGACAAGTGGTGGGGCACCCCGGCGGTCACCAACCGGATCGCGGTGTGGCCACGCGGGGCTGACATCCAGGAGCGGGTCAACCAGGGCTCCTTCGACGTCGTCGACATCGAATCCGGATCCTCGGGCCTGCTCAACCTGCCCGACGACTACGTCAGCATGGAGAGCCCGTCGGCCGGTATCGAGCAGTTGATCTTCGCGCCGGGCGGTCCGCTGGCCGCCCCGCCGGCGCGCCGGGCCGTCGCGCTGTGCACCCCGCGCGACGTGATCGCCCGCAACGCCGCGACGCCGATCATCAACTCCCGGCTGAGTCCCGTCAGTGACGACGCCTTCAGCGCGGCCGAGAACGTCGGCGAGGCCGGGCAATTCGGTGTGGCCAACCCCGACGCAGCCCGCGCCGCGCTCAACAACAAGCCGCTGACGGTACGCATCGGGTATCAGACGCCCAACGCGAGGCTGGCCGCGACCGTCGGCGCGATCGCGAAATCATGCGCCGCAGCGGGCATCACCGTGCAGGACGCCGGATCGGCAACGGCCGGGCCGGTGGCATTGCGGAACAACGAGTTCGACGGACTGCTGGCCAGCACCGGCGGGGCCGCGGGCAGCGGCTCCTCGGGTTCTTCGGCCATCGACGCCTACGCGTTCCACTCCGGCAACGGCAACAACCTGCCCGGCTACGTCAACGAGCGGGTCGACGGCATCATCGATGCACAGGCCGTCACGACCGATCCGAAGGAACTGGCCCGGCTGGCAGGGGAGGGCGCACCGATCCTGTGGAACGACATGCCGACCCTGCCGCTGTACCGCCAGCAGCGCACCGTACTCACATCGACGAAGATGTACGCCGTGAGCAGCAATCCGACCCGGTGGGGTGCAGGCTGGAACATGGACCGTTGGAAGCTGTCCACATGAGCCAGGACATCTCATCGTTGGTCAAGAAACTGATCCGGGAGGTCCCCGACTTTCCCGAGCCCGGCGTGCAGTTCAAGGACCTGACCCCGCTGTTGGCCGATGCGCGGGGCCTGTGCGCGGTCACCGACGCCCTGGCCGCCACCGCGGTCGACGCCGATCTGGTCGCCGGCCTGGACGCGCGGGGGTTCCTGCTGGGTGCCGCGGTCGCGACGCGGCTCGGCGTCGGTGTGCTGGCCGTACGCAAGGGCGGGAAGTTGCCGCCTCCGGTGCACAGCGTCACCTATCAGCTTGAGTACGGCAGTGCGACGCTGGAGATCCCGGCCGACGGGATTGATATCGCGGGGCGCAACGTTGTGATCATCGACGATGTCCTGGCCACCGGCGGGACCCTGCTAGCGGCACGACAGCTGCTCGAGGCGAGTGGGGCCAACGTGCTCAGCGCCGCCGTGGTGCTGGAATTGACGGACCTGGGCGGCCGGGACGTGGTGGCACCGCTGAGGGTCAGCAGCCTGCACACGGTGTGAGGGATATCCTCGGATTCTGAGCGAAAACCGGGAGGTGAAGATGGCCGGCGATACGGGTACGGACGCGGCTGCGGGCCAGGCGGTGCAGTCGCCGCCGGCGTTGCCGGGCGCCACCGGTCCCGACGCCACGAAGACCAGCGCCTCACGGCGGGTGCGCGCGCGACTGGCCCGCCGGATGACCGCGCAGCGCAGTGCGGTCAACCCGGTCCTGGAGCCCTTGGTCGCGGTACACCGCGAGATCTATCCGAAGGCCGACCTGCAGTTGCTGCAGCGCGCCTACGACGTCGCCGAGCAACGTCACGCCGACCAGCTCCGCAAGTCCGGTGACCCCTACATCACCCATCCGCTGGCGGTGGCCAACATCCTGGCCGAGCTCGGTATGGACACCACCACGCTGGTGGCCGCGCTGCTGCACGACACCGTGGAGGACACCGGGTACACCCTGGAGGCGTTGACCGCCGAATTCGGCGCCGAGGTGGGCCACCTCGTCGACGGGGTCACAAAGCTGGACAAGGTGGTGCTGGGCTCGGCCGCCGAGGGCGAGACGATCCGCAAGATGATCATCGCCATGGCTCGGGACCCACGGGTACTGGTCATCAAGGTGGCCGATCGGTTGCACAACATGCGCACCATGCGGTTCCTGCCGCCCGAGAAGCAGGCCCGCAAGGCCCGCGAGACACTGGAAGTCATTGCGCCACTTGCGCATCGGCTCGGCATGGCGACGGTCAAGTGGGAGCTTGAGGATCTGTCGTTCGCGATCCTGCATCCGAAGAAGTACGAGGAGATCGTGCGGCTGGTCGCCGACCGGGCGCCGTCACGCGACACCTACCTGGCCAAGGTGCGCGCCGAGATCGGCGTGGCGCTGAGCGCGATGAAGATCAACGCGGTCGTCGAGGGCCGGCCCAAGCACTACTGGTCGATCTACCAGAAGATGATCGTCAAGGGGCGCGACTTCGACGACATCCACGACCTGGTCGGTGTGCGGATCCTGTGCGACGAGATTCGTGACTGCTACGCGGCAGTCGGCGTCGTGCACTCCTTGTGGCAGCCGATGGCGGGCCGGTTCAAGGACTACATCGCCCAGCCGCGCTATGGCGTCTACCAGTCGCTGCACACCACGGTGGTCGGCCCCGAGGGCAAGCCGCTGGAGGTGCAGATCCGGACCCGGGACATGCACCGCACCGCCGAGTACGGCATCGCTGCGCACTGGCGTTACAAGGAAGCCAAGGGCCGCAACGGGGTTCCGCACAGTCACGCCGTAACCGAGATCGACGACATGGCCTGGATGCGCCAGCTGCTGGACTGGCAGCGGGAGGCCGCCGACCCCGGCGAGTTCCTCGAGTCGTTGCGTTACGACCTTGCGGTGAAAGAGATCTTCGTCTTCACCCCCAAGGGCGATGTGATCAACCTGCCGACGGGTTCGACCCCGGTCGACTTCGCCTACGCGGTGCATACCGAGGTGGGGCACCGTTGTATCGGGGCCCGGGTGAACGGCCGGCTGGTCGCCTTGGAGCGCAAGCTCGAGAACGGTGAGGTCGTCGAGGTGTTCACCTCGAAGGCCCCCAACGCCGGTCCGTCGCGCGACTGGCAGACCTTCGTGGTGTCGCCGCGGGCAAAGGCCAAGATCCGGCAGTGGTTTGCCAAAGAGCGCCGCGAAGAGGCCCTGGAGTCCGGTAAAGACGCCATCGCGCGGGAGGTCCGCCGTGGTGGACTTCCGTTGCAGCGCTTGATCAATGCCGATTCGATGGGCGCGCTGGCGCGGGAGTTGCGTTACGCCGACGTCTCGGCGCTGTACACCGCGGTCGGCGAGGGTCACGTGTCGGCGCGCCACGTCGTGCAGCGTCTGCTCGCCCAGTTCGGCGGCGACGATGCGGCCGAGGACGAACTCGCCGAGCGGTCCACCCCGTTGACCATGCCGGTGCGGCAGCGCAGCACCGACGACACCGGCGTCGCGGTGCCGGGAGCGCCCGGCACCCTGACCAAGCTCGCCAAGTGCTGCACGCCGGTGCCCGGCGACACCATCATGGGCTTCGTGACCCGCGGTGGCGGGGTCAGCGTCCACCGCACCGACTGCACGAATGCGGCGTCGCTGCAACAACAGTCGGAACGCATCATCGAGGTCAACTGGGCGCCGTCGCCGTCGTCGGTGTTCCTGGTGGCCATCCAGGTCGAGGCGCTGGACCGGCACCGTCTGCTCTCCGACGTCACCCGGGTGCTGGCCGACGAGAAGGTCAACATCCTGTCGGCGTCGGTGACGACGTCGAACGACCGGGTCGCGATCAGCCGGTTCACGTTCGAGATGGGCGATCCCAAGCATCTGGGCCACCTGCTGAGCGTGGTGCGCAATGTCGAAGGCGTGTACGACGTCTACCGCGTCACGTCGGCGGCCTGACACCCGGTACCGGGATCTGCCACATCGCCTGACCGACGGCCAGTACGCCGCGCGCGGGCAGTGTCACCTCACCGATGACGGGGTTGGCGGCCAGGCGTGTCGGCCGGCCCAAGTCGTGGCCGTCGAGGGTGGCTGACGCCTTCGTGATGAGGTACATCTGTTGGGGCATCAGGGTTCCGACGTGCCCGCTCGGCATGACGCCGGTCATGCGCACCTGACCCATGCCCAGTCCCGCGGCCAGGATCTCGCGCGCCCGCACCAGCGGCCGAGGCCGCCAGGTACTCAGCGGTAGGCGACGGCTGACCGCGTTCATGGCGCGCAGCACCGGCCCCGCCGTGGCGGTCAGCGTCCAGTCCAGTGCGGGGGTGTCGACCGTGACACGTAGCGATGCGGGCCCGGTCCAGTCCACGGTGATCTCGGCGAAGCCGGTGTAGGCACACGCCGGTCCGTAGTAGCGGGGGCATGCGGTGTCGAGGCGGTCGCCGTGCACGAAGATCGACCATCGCCCGGCCGGGTCACGGTGCCACACGGTGCGATACGGCCCGAAGTCGTTCTCCGGGAACACCCGGAGAGCCAGCACATGGCCGCTGTCGAAGGGCAGCCCGAAAACGCCCCAGCCCTTGACGTATTCGTGGTCGGGCCACGGCGCCTGTCCGCAGTGTTCGGGCAGATTGGACAGGGGAGAAGCGAGATTCAGCATGGTCGTCGACATCGTGGGTCCTCACTACGGGTTCTCGTTCGGTTCGTGAGGTGAACGCTAGGAGCGCACAAGCCCGGTGTCGTCGGGCATTCGCCCTACTTTTCGGCTTCGGCCAGCGTGTCCAGCAGGCCGTGCGTAACGGCGTAGAGCGTGGCGGTGCTGCGGGTCGATGAACCGGTCTTGGTGTAGATGCGCTCGATGTGGGTGCCGGCCGTCTTCGGGCTGATCCCCAGTGTGTTCGGACCTGCCGGGTGGACGCGCCACGGGCGATCAGCCCCAGTACCTCGATTTCCCGCGGTGTCAGCCCGTCCGGACCCACGCGGCGTCGATGCCGGGGGCCGCCCGCTGCTTCGACAACGGCGTCGACTGCGGCAGCATCCAGCCGTCCGCGCCGGACCTCGGCCCGCAGTTCAGCGCCGGCGGCCTTGGCGGACAATGCCGGTCGGTACGGCCGCGGCTCAGTCATGGCGTGGTAGCAATCCGCGGCGGCGAGGATGCGTCCGGTCACCGGGATCGACGGTCCGGACAGGCCGCGGTGCGACCCCGAGCCGTCCATACGTTCATAGGCCAGCGCCGCCACCGCACCGATGCGCGCCACCGGGCCGGGTCGGGCCAGAACCCGTTCGGTGTAGTACGAACTCAGCCGCAGTCGCTCGTGGTCGGAGGCGCTGAGTTTCCCGGGCTTGTCCATGATCGTGGCGGGTACGCCGTGCAGGCCGATGTCGTGCAACAACGCGGCGCGACGAACCAGGACGGTGTCGCCCGCGGCCAGGCCGGCGATCTTTGCGGCCTGCGCCGCGAGTTCGGCCACGCCGCGCGAATGTCCGGCACGGTGTGGCGATCGAAGGTCGGTGAAATCCGCGAATGCCTCCAGTACCGAGTCGAGTTGGTCGTCGGTGAGACGTCGCTGCAGCGCCGGCTCGGCGGCGATCAGATCGTGGCAGTCCGGTTCGTCATCGCCGTCGGACAGCAGATCGCCTGCCGCTGCACAGAATGCGTCGACCACGGCCGGGTCGAACTGGGTGCCGCGACGCGACGTGGCGACAGCGACGGCGGCGTCCACCCCGGCGTCTCGGTGTACCGCCTCGGCCACGTCGGCGAGGTGAAAGAGTCGCATCGGCAAGGCAATTGCGTCGCCGCCGAGGCCGGCGGGCACCCCGTTGCCGTCCCACCGTGCGAAGAATTGGCGCAGAGCGTCACCGACGGCGGTGTCGAGACCGAGCCGCTCGGCCATCGTCGAGGTGTTCAGGCAGTGCGACATCAGCCCGTGCTCGATGTCGCGGCCACCGGTCGCGATGAGCGTCGCGGTCTTGCGCACCCGGTTGAGCAGGGGGCCGGCCGAAGCGGCGTGCGACAGCATGAATGTCGCCCCGCCCAGCCCGCGGAGATCGACGCGGTAGCTGTCGGCGCGAAACGCGATGTCATCGCCGAACCAGGCCGACACCTCGGGTGCGTCGGCGATGCAGCCCACCCAGCCCAGCACCGCCGTGTAGTAGAGATCGGCTCGCTGCTCGGCGATCAGTCCGACACGCTCGCCCAGGCGTGCGGCGAGTCGCCAGGACCGCAGCACGTGCTCCATCGGCTGCCCCAGACCGAGATCCATGGCAAGCGAGAACGCGGCCAGCAGTTCAGCCAGGGATATGCCCGAATCCCGGCTGCCGCGATCCATACCGGTGAGCATAGGACCCGCCGGCGCACCGGTCAGTACGTCGGAACGCCTCGCCGCTCAGCCCAAGCTGGCGGATTTGATCGTCACCGATGTGGCGGGCTCGCCGTCGTCGCTGCCGTCGGCGACCCCGTCGGCGGCGATCGCGTCGAGGGTGTCCAGCCCGGTGTTGTCGATGGTGCCGAACACGGTGTACGTCGGCGGCAGCAGGGAATCTTCGTACACCAGGAAGAACTGGCTGCCGTTGGTTCCCGACCCGGCGTTCGCCATCGCCACGGTGCCCCGCGGATAGACCACGGGCTGCTGCACCGCGGGGTCGGAGAGCCGGTACTGGTTGGTCGGGTACTCGTTGGGGAACCGGTAACCGGGCCCACCGGTTCCGCTGCCCGACGGGTCACCGCACTGCAGCACCGAGAGGACTCCGGTGGTCAGCCGGTGGCACTGGGTGCCGTCGAAGAATCCTTGGGAGGCCAGGCTGGCGAAGTTGTTCACCGTGCACGGCGCCTTGCCATTGGCCAACTTGAGGCCGATGCTGCCGCGATCGGTGACGATCCCGGCTTCCACCGTGGCCGGTTCGGTCGGCACCGTGCCGGTGCGCGGCGGGCGGACCGGCTTGGTGGCCGGTTCGGTGGTGGCCGGGTACTGGCAGTTGGCGCCGAGGTTCGCCGGCGGCGTGAATGCCGGCAGTTGTTGCTCTGAACCCGGGGAGGCCGTGTAGCGGTCGTGCCGGGGCATGTCCTCCGCGGCTTTGACGACGATGAAGGCGAACACCACGGCCAACACCAGCGCCACGATCGCCAGCGCCGTCATCACGTACCCGATGACCAGGCCCGCGATCGCGATGCCGCGGCCCTGTTCACCGCTGCGCTTGAGCTGCGACAGCGAGATGTGCCCGAAGACGATGCCCAGCGGCGCGAAGAGGACGGCACACACCAGTGACGCGACGGCCATGGCGTTGGTGCGGGCAGGCGGCGGGTAACCAGCCGGATATCCCATCGGATAACCCGGCGCGTAACCGGGATCGTCCGGCTGGTAGCCGCTGTAAGGGGGCGGGACAGTCAACGGCGGACTAGTCCAGGGCCACAGACTTCAGCTCGACCGGCAGATTCGGTGCGCCGTCCGGTCCGCCGCCGGCGACACCGGCTGCGGCGATCTTGTCGAGCGTGGCCAGACCGGTTTCGTCGATCTTGCCGAACACCGTGTAGTTCGGTGCCAGCTGCGAGTCCTGGTACACCAGGAAGAACTGGCTGCCGTTGGTGTTCGGCCCGCCGTTGGCCATCGCCACCGTGCCGCGGGGGTAGAGCACAGGCTGCTGCAGCGCCGGGTTGTCCGGCTGGTACTGGTTGGTCGGGTACTCGTTGGCGAACCGGTAGCCGGGGCCACCGGTGCCCTGGCCGGTCGGGTCACCGCACTGCAGCACCGACAGGCCGCCCGTGGTCAGCCGGTGGCACGGGGTGTCGTTGAAGTAGTTCTTCGAGGCCAGGCTCGCGAAGCTGTTGACCGTGCACGGCGCCTTGGCGTTGTCGAGCTGGAGCCCGATGTTCCCCTGGGTGGTGACCATGCTGACGCTGATGGTGGCCGGCTCGGTGGGGACCTTGCCGGTGTTCGGCGGTTCGACGGGCTTGCTGGCCGCAGCTGCGGCGGGGTACTGGCAGTTGGCGCCGAGGTCGGCGGGTGCGACGAAGGCCGGCAGCTGGCCGTTGGCAGCAGGCTGGGCCGGCGCCCCCGACGTCGCGGTGGTGGTGTCCGCCGAGGCGGTGGTGCTGCCCGAGTCCTTGCTGGTGAACACGAACGTGGCCACGACGGCCGCGATGACGACGATTGCCGCAGCGGCTGAGCCCGCGATGGTCAGGATGCGACGTTTGCGTTCCTGGGCGGCGCGGCGCTCCAGCTGTTCCTCCAGCTTGCGCTTGGCGGTCTCACGCCGTTCTTTGTTGGTCGGCACCGCGGCAGTCCTCCTTGTGGGCGGTCGGGATTGGTGACGAGTCTGCCAGGCGAGCCTGGGTCCTGGGTCTGCGACCCGCGGGAACCGCAGGTGGTGGCGCGGCCGTGGGAAACTGGGGCCGTGTTCATAACCGGATTCCCGGCCGGGATGCTGGCATGCAACTGCTATGTCCTGGCCGAGCGGCCAGGGGCCGACGCGATCGTCGTCGACCCAGGCCAGCGGGCCATGGACCGGCTGAGCCGGATTCTCGACGAGAACCGGCTCACCCCGGCAGCTGTCCTGCTGACGCACGGTCACATCGATCACATCTGGTCGGCCCAGAAGGTGGCCGACACCTATGGCTGTCCTGCCTACATCCACCCCGAGGACCGGTTCATGCTGACCGATCCGATCAAGGATTTCGGGCCCGCCGTCTTTGGGCGGCTGTCCCGCCTGGCGTTCGGTGTGCTGCTCTCCGAGCCAAAACAGCTGATTGAGCTGGACCGGCACGGTCAGACCCTCGATTTCGGCGGCCTCTCGGTGACCGTCGACCACACCCCGGGGCACACCAGGGGATCGGTGGTGTTCCGGGTCGACAGGACTGTTTTCACAGGCGATACGCTGTTCAAGTCCTCGGTCGGCCGCACCGACCTGCCCGGTGGCAGCGGACGCGACCTGCTCGAGTCGATCGTGACAAAGCTGTTGGTACTCGACGACGACACCGTGGTATTACCAGGACACGGCCCGCGCACATCCATCGGGCACGAACGCCGCACCAACCCGTTTCTCGAAGGTTTGACTCTGTGACATCTGCATTCCAGGCGCCCAAGGGCGTGCCCGATTACCTACCGCCGGAGTCGGCGCAGTTCGTGGCGGTCCGGGACGGCCTGCTGGCTTCGGCGCGCCGCGCCGGCTACGGCGACATCGAGCTGCCGATCTTCGAGGACACCGCGCTGTTCGCCCGAGGTGTGGGCGAGTCGACCGATGTGGTGTCCAAGGAGATGTACACGTTCGCCGACCGGGGCGACCGCTCGGTGACCCTGCGGCCCGAGGGCACCGCCGGCGTGATCCGCGCGGTGATCCAGCACCGGCTGGACCGGGGCGCGTTGCCGGTCAAGCTCTGCTACTCGGGGCCGTTCTTCCGCTACGAACGGCCCCAGGCCGGACGCTACCGCCAGCTGCAGCAGGTCGGGGTGGAGGCCATCGGCGTCGATGATCCGGCGCTCGACGCCGAGGTGATCGCGATCGCCGACGCCGGATTCCGGTCACTGGGTCTGGACGGCTTCCGCCTCGAGCTCACCTCCCTGGGCGACGACACCTGCCGGCCGGCCTACCGGGAGCTGCTACAGGACTTCCTGTTCAAGCTCGACCTCGACGAAGACACCCGGCGTCGCGCCGAGATCAACCCGCTGCGGGTGCTCGACGACAAGCGGCCCCACGTGCGGGAGATGACCGCCGACGCGCCGCTCATGCTCGACCATCTGTCGGATAGTGCCAAGGCCCACTTCGAGGTGGTGCAGGCGCACCTCGACGGTCTCGGTGTGCCGTATGTGATCAACCCGCGGATGGTGCGCGGGTTGGACTACTACACCAAGACCACATTCGAGTTCGTGCACGACGGGCTGGGCGCGCAGTCCGGCATCGGCGGAGGCGGGCGTTACGACGGCCTGATGAGTCAGCTCGGCGGGCAGGACGTGTCCGGCATCGGCTTCGGGCTCGGCGTCGACCGCACGCTGCTCGCATTGCAGGCCGAGGGCAAGTCGGTGACCGGTGTCGGCGGCGTCGAGGTGTTCGGCGTGCCGCTGGGCGACGCCGCCAAGCTGGAGTTGGCCAAGCTGGCCGCGCGGCTGCGGGCCGGCGGCGTGCGGGTGGACCTGGCCTACGGCGACCGCGGGCTCAGGGGTGCGATGAAGGCGGCCGACCGTTCGGGCGCCAAGTACGCGCTCGTGGCCGGCGACCGCGACATCGAGGCCGGCACCATCGGGCTCAAGGATCTCGCGACCGGCGAGCAGGTGGATATCGCCACCGATTCCGTTGTGGCCGAGGTGCTTTCCCGGCTGGCCTGACCCATCGCCCCGCGGTGCAGGGGGTCAGATGGCCATTGCGGCCCGGACGTCGGCTTCTGAAGTCGAGCCACCGGTGCCGCTCGAGGTGATGCGGCCGGCCTCCAGGATGTAGTAACGCTGAGCGGATTCCAGCGCGAACCCGATGTGCTGCTCCACCAGCAGCACGCCCAGATCGCCGCGTGCGGTCAGCGACGTGATCGCGGCTTCGATCTCGGCCACCACCGACGGCTGGATGCCTTCGGTCGGCTCGTCGAGGATCAGGCACGTGGGGCTGGTGATCAATGCCCGGGCAATCGCGAGTTGTTGCCGCTGGCCACCCGACAGGAGACCGGCCCGCCGGTTGAGCAGTTCCTTGAGGGCGGGGAACAGGTCCAGCTGCTCATCGATCAGCGCCTTGCCGTTACGCCGGCCATCGGCGACCACCTGAAGGTTCTCGGCGGTCGTCAGCTGGCCGAAGGACTGCTGTCCCTGGGGTACGTATGCCAGGCCCCGGGCCACCCTCGCACTCGGCCGCAGTCTGGTGATGTCCTCACCGTCGAAAAGCACTTTGCCCGCAGTGCATTTGAGCAGTCCGACGGCCGCCCGCAGCAGCGTCGTCTTGCCTGCGCCGTTGTGACCCATCACCGCCGCGACACCGTCGGACGGCACCGCGATGCTCGCGCCGTGGATCACCTCGGATCGGCCGTAACCGGTTCGGACATCGAGAAGTTCGAGCATCAGGAGATTCCTTCCACGCCGGCCGCGGCAGTGCCGAGGTAGACCTCTTGGACCTTCGGGTTGGCCTGCACCTCGGCCACCGAACCCTCGGCGATCACCTGGCCGCGGGCCAGCACCGTCACCGAGGTCGCGAATGCCCGCATGAAATCCATGTCATGCTCGACCACGACCACGGTGCGGGTTCCGCCGATGCGGCGCAACAGGTTTCCGGTCTCCTCACGTTCCTCGTGGCTCATCCCGGCCACCGGCTCGTCGAGCAACAGGACATCGGCGTTCTGCACCAGCAGCATGCCGATCTCCAGCCACTGCTTCTGGCCGTGAGCCAGTACGCCGGCGGGTTTGTCGGCCAGGTCTGCCAACCCGGTGGTTTCCAGTGCTTCCTCGATCGCGGGCAGGATGCCGCGCCGGCGGCGCAGCAGTGTCCACGGCGAACGGCCCGCGCCCGCCGCGATGTCGAGGTTCTGCAACACCGTCAGCTGTTCGAACACGCTCGCGGTCTGAAATGTGCGGCCCACGCCCAGTCGGGCGATCTGGTGCACCTTCTTACCGAGCAGTTCCACACCCGACTTGTTCACTGAACCGGTGGCTGCCACCAGGCCGGTGATGGCGTCGATGACGGTCGTCTTTCCCGCCCCGTTGGGGCCGATCAGAAAGCGCAGATCACCCTGAAACAGGGTGAGGTCGACATCGCTGACCGCTTTGAACCCGTCGAAATCTACTGTGAGACCGCGGACTTCCAGATACTCGGCACCCATGCCGGCGTTGCCGCCGGCCATCGGCTCGGGCGCCTCGGTGGCCTGCTCGGCTCCGGTCACGATGAGGCACCTACTTTCTCGGTATCGGTGTCTGATGCCGCCTCGGGCTGGGACTCCTCGGCATCCGCTGTGGTGGACCGCCGGCGCCGCCACCGGGCGAACAGCACACCGAGCCCGGCCAGGCCGGCGGGGAAGAATCCGACCACGACGATGAACAACAGGCCCTGCGCGTAGATCCACCCGGACGGAAACCGTTCGGAGAACAGGGTTTGGGCCCAAGCCACACCGATGGCGCCGAGAACCGGGCCGAGCAGCGTGGTGCGCCCGCCGATCGCCACCCCGATCAGGAAGGCGATGGACGGCACGATGCCGACCTGTGACGGCGCGATGAAGCCGACGATCGGCACGAACAACGCACCGGCGATGCTGGCGAACAAAGCGGCCAGGGTGTAGGCCACGACCTTGATGTTGGCCGGGTCGTAGCCCAGGAACCGCACGCGCTCCTCACCGTCGCGCACGGCGACCAACAACTCGCCGTAACGGCTGTACATGAGTTGACGCACCACGGCGACCACGATCAGCAGAGTCGCTGCCGCAATGAAATAGACCATCCGCTTGTTTGTCGGGTCATTGAGGTTGAACCCGAAGAAGGTTCGGAAGTTGGTCAACCCGTTGCTGCCGCCGAGGCTGGTCTGCCCGACGAGCAGGATCGCCAGCGCCGCGGCCAACGCCTGCGAGAGGATCGCGAAGTAGGCGCCCTTGACCCGGCGCTTGAACACACCGAAGCCGAGCAGGGCCGCGATTCCCGTCGGCAGAACCAGGATTGCCAACAACGTGAACGCGGGGGAGGCGAATGGTTCCCAATAGGTAGGCAGGTGCCGTACCCCGGCGATCTGCATGAAGTCGGGCACGTCGTGCCCGCGGATCTCGGCGTCGGCGATCTTGAGGTGCATGCCCATCATGTAGCCGCCGAGGCCGAAGAACACACCCTGCCCGAGTACCAGCATTCCGCCCCGGCCCCAGGCCAATCCGATGCCCACCGCCACGATCGCGAAGCACAGGAACTTACCGAGCAGACTGAGCCGGAAGTCCGACAGCGCGGCGGGGGCGACGCCGAACAGCACCACCGCCGCGACGCCGAATCCGGCCCACGTCTGCCAGCGGCCCAGGTTCGTCCGTATTCCCTGTGTCAGTGCGCTCATACCAGACTCCTGGTCCGAACCGTGAACAATCCCTGCGGGCGCACCTGCAGGAAGATCACGATGATGCCGAACACGATCACCTTGGCCAGCGACGCCGTGGTGCTGTACTCGATGAACGAATTCAGGAAACCGAGGGCCAACGCCGCGATCACGGTGCCCTTGATCTGGCCCAGACCGCCGACCACCACCACCAGGAAGGCATCGATCAGGAAGCTCTGGCCGATGGTCGGACTGGTGGAGCCGATGAGCGTCAGGGCCACACCGGCCACGGCGGCCAGGCCGGATCCGATGAAGAAGGTGGTGATATCGGTTCTGCGGGACGAGATCCCGCTGGTCTCAGCCAGATCGCGGTTCTGTACCACGGCCCGGATCCGCCGCCCCATCGGGCTGGTCTTGAGCACGGTGGCGAGCACCGCCACACAAACGACTGCCAACACCAGGATGAATATGCGGGTCTTGGGCACCACGGCGCCGAGAATCTCGACGCCACCCGAGAGCCAATCCGGGGCAACGACATTGACCGCAGGCGCACCGAAGATGTCGCGGGCCACCTGTTGGAGGATCAGGCCGACGCCGAAGGTGACCAGCAGAGTGTCCAGCGGACGGTGGTACATCCGCCGGATCAGCGTCACCTCCAACAGTGCGCCCATGGCGCCGCCGACGAGGAACCCGACCAGTAGCGAGATCAGTAGTGAGGCACCGGCATTGGTGATGACCTGCTGCACCACGTAGGCGGTGTAGCAGCCGGCCATGATGAATTCGCCGTGCGCCATGTTGATGACGCCCATCTGGCCGAACGTCAGGGACAGGCCGAGTGCGGCCAGCAACAGGATTGAGCCGAGGCTCAATCCTGTTGCCAGCTGGCCGATGAGGATGTCCATGCGGTGTTCGATTCCCCCGTCGCTTCGCTCGTCAGCCGGACAGCCCCGCGGCCCACGGGTAGGACTTCAGGTACGGGTCGGGATCGATCGGACCCTTGGACTCCCAGATCGTGTAGATCAGGCCGTCGGGCCGGATCTCGCCGATCCGCGCGGTCTTGGTGATGTGGTGGTTCTCGCCGTCGATCGTGACCTTGCCTTCCGGGGCATCGAAGCTGACGCCGCCGGCGTTTTCCTGAATCGCCGCGATGTCGAACGACTTGGCCTTCTCGACGGTGTTCTTCCACAGGTAGACCGAGACGTAGGCGGCTTCCATGGGATCCGAGGTGGGTTTCTTGGGATCCTTGACGAAGTCCTTGTAGGCCTTGACGAAGGCGTTGTTCACCGGGGTGTCGATCGTCTGGTAGTAGTTCCATGCGGTCAGCTGATCGGTGACGTTCTGCACACCGATGCCGCCGACCTCTTCCTCGGCGATCGAGACCGAGACCACGGGCATCTCCTGCGGGGTCAGGCCGACGTTGCGGTACTCGCGGAAGAACGCCACATTCGAGTCGCCGTTGAGGGTGTTGAACACGGCGTCGGCGTCGGCACTGCGGACCTTGTTGACGATGGTGGAGAAGTCGGTCGAGCCCAGCGGGGTGTAGTCCTCACCCTTGATCTCGATGCCGTTCTCTTTGGCGTAGGCCTTGATGATTCGGTTGGCGGTCTGCGGGAACACATAGTCGCTGCCCACGAGGTAGAGCGACTTGACGCCCTTCTCCTTGAGGTAGTCCAGTGCCGGGACGATCTGCTGGTTGGTGGTGGCGCCGGTGTAGAAGATGTTCTTGCTCGATTCAAGGCCCTCGTACTGCACGGGGTAGTACAGCAGGGCATTGGCGCTCTCGAACACCGGGAGCATCGCCTTGCGGCTCGAGGACGTCCAACCGCCGAACACCGCAGCCACACAATCGCTGCTGATCAGTTTCTCGGCCTTCTCGGCAAATACCGTGGGCTCGGACGCCCCGTCCTCGCCGATCAGTTCGATCTGTTTGCCCAGGACGCCGCCCTTGGAGTTGATCTCGGAGACCGCGAGCTTGATCGCGTCGCGCACCGTCACCTCGGAAATGGCCATCGTGCCCGACAGGGAGTTCAACGATCCGACCTTGATCTTCGGGCCGGAGGTGTCCACACAGGAAGTCGCGTTTGCTGTGTCGGTGTCGCTCGCCCGGCTGCCGCAGCCGGCCAGTAGCAAGCCGGCGACTGCGATCAAACTCCCTGCGGCTAACGTTGACCGACGGAACGGGACACGTCCTGGAACTCGCATGGGCGACCTTTCCCTTGAATGGCAGCGCTTCTCGGCCGATCACGATCGGCAGCGGTGCAAGAGGCTGACACCCTGTGCGGGTGTCGAATCGGGACGTTAGAGCGCAGCTGTTACTGGGAAATGTCTGTGTGTGACAAACAAATTAACCTCAAGCTAGGCAGAGTTGGTTTGCCGTTGACGCGGCGTCACGAGACCCGTTAGTCGCACCTGTAACAAGGCGGTAGCCTGCGTCGATATGAGGAACATGCGAAAAGCGACAACCACGGTCGGTGCGGCGCTGGTTCTGGCGGCTGCGGGTATGGCGGTCTCCAACGCAACGTCGTATGCGGACCCGGCGGGCCAAGGCCATCAGGTGAAGTACACGCTCACGTCTGGCGCGCCTTACGAATTCGACCTCTACTACCTGACGGCGCAGCCTGCGAGCAAAGACGCCTACAACGCGGACGCGTACAAGTACCTGCAGAAGGCGACGGTGAACGTCGGTCCCGACGCGCCCTGGGTCTTCGAGACCACGCTCGCCGACCCGCAGTGGGCGATCTTCACCGTCGCGAGCACGACGCACGGGGGCCAGGCCCAGCCCAACGCGCACTGCGAGATCGCCGTCGACGGTCAGATCGCCGTCCAGAACGATCATCCGTACAGCCCGCGCTGCCAGCTCGGTCAGTGGTAATCGGTGAGCTGACGCCCCGATGCGGGATTCGCGAGGATCCCACGGACTGAGATCCGCCTTGACTACGCACTCGAACTGTTGTTCGATAAACGAGTGCACGTCGGGCGGTTCCGCTTCCGGCCCGATGTGCGTTTGACTGGGCAAGCGCCCTCGGCGCGCGCCGATGCCGTACCCGAAACCGCGGCATCGGCGCACCCAGTCTTCATTCGAGGTATCCATTCGGCCTTCGTCTGCGCATGTTCGACACGGGTGGAATTACCTTGACATCAACATCGAACAGATGTTCGATTGGAGTGTGCGTTGGGATGGGCAAGCGGTCGGAGTCGACGACGGTGCATTGCCCGGCCTGCAGCGGGTCGGTTTGGTCCGTAGCGTCCGCTCGCCGCAGTTCGAGGGGATGACCTTCCATGAGGTGCTGTGCAAATCGGCCCTCAACAAGGTGCCGGCCGCATCCGCACTGCCGTTCCGCTTCACCGTCAACGGCTACCGCGGCTGCAGTCATGCATGTCGCTACTGCTTCGCCCGGCCCACCCACGAGTACCTGGACCTCGATTCCGGCTCGGATTTCGACTCGCAGGTGGTCGTCAAGACCAACGTCGCCGAAGTGCTCCGCCGCGAACTGCGTCGCCCGTCCTGGAACCGGGAGACGGTCGCACTGGGCACCAATACCGACCCGTATCAGCGGGCCGAGGGCCGCTACGCGCTGATGCCCGGGATCATCGCGGCGCTCGCGGATTCCGGCACGCCGTTCTCCATCCTCACCAAGGGCACACTGCTGCGCCGGGACCTGAGTTTGATCGCCGACGCGTCCGACCGGGTGCCGGTGAGTGTGGCGGTGTCGCTGGCGGTCGGCGATGAAGATCTGCACCGCGACGTCGAACCCGGAACACCCTCGCCGCAAGCGCGCCTCGGCTTGATCTCGGCGATCCGTGAGGCGGGCCTGGACTGCCACGTCATGGTCGCCCCGGTGTTGCCGTACCTGACCGACTCCGTCGAGCATCTCGACGCGTTGCTGGGCCGGATCGCGGCGGCCGGTGCGAGCGGGGTGACCGTTTTCGGTCTGCATCTGCGTGGTTCGACACGGGGCTGGTTCATGGATTGGTTGGGACGCGCGCGTCCTGATCTGGTCGGTGAGTACCAGCGGCTGTATCGGCGTGGGGCATACCTGCCCGCGGACTACCGCGACATGCTGCGGGCCCGGGTCCGGCCTTTGGTCGCCAGGCATGGGTTGACGGGCGCACCGCGGGTTGTCGACGCCGGTTCGGCTACGACTGCCGCGTCGCCCGTGCAGCCGACGCTGTTCTGAGCCGGTGTTCGTCAGTGGTCACCACGAGTGGGGCCCGACCTGGTGGGTCAGTGCCTCCAAGGCGGGTGCGGCTTTCTGTAGCGCGCTGAGCTGACTTTTCGGGATGGCGTCGAGTGCTGCCGAGACTGTCGCTGCAATCGCGTTCTCGATCTGGTCGCGCTCGCGAAGGGCCCGGGGCGTGGGGGAGAGCAGGTAAACGCGCCGGTCGTTGTCGGCGACCCGTTTGCCGACCAGCCCGCGTTCGGTCAATGCACGGATCGCGGTGCTCACGTTGCTGGTCTGCATCGACAGGGAGTCGGCGACCTCGGACACGCTGCGGTCCGGTTGCTCCATGATCGAGCGCAGTACTGCGAGTTCAGATGCCGGAAGTGGATCCACTCCGACCTGGGCCGGGCCCAACCGTGCGATCCGCCAAGACAGGTCGTGCAGCACGAGTGCGAGTTCGCGGAGTCGGCCACCGTCGGCGGGAGGCGAAGTGTCGTCCATAGCACCCTTCAATACTTATGGGTCAATAAGTATATTGATATAAATAATCTTAACGCTCAAATATTGAAGTAAGGGGCACATGGCCTTTCGATCGGCAACTCCGGCCACCACGCCACCTTCAGTGGCACTGATCATCGTTCTGGCGTTACTCACCGCCGTGACACCGTTCTCGGTCGACATGTACATGTCGGCGTTTCCGGGCATGGCAGACGAGTTCGGGACGTCGGCGTCGATGATTCAGCTGACCCTGACCACCTTTTTGGTGGGCCTGGCGGTAGGGCAGTTGTTCATCGGCCAACTCTCCGATCGGCTCGGGCGGCGCAGTCCGATGCTGATCGGCGTCGTCGCCTGCCTGACGGCCAGTGTGTTGTGCGCGTTCAGCCCGTCGGTCCAGGTTCTGATCGCGTTGCGGTTCGTGCAGGGATTCGCCGGTGCCGCGGGGGTGGTCATCGCCCGGGCGATCATCACCGACCGCACCCGCGGTTCCCAGGCAGCGCAGCTGTATTCGGTGATGATGGTCATCGGGGTGCTGGCGCCGATCCTGGCGCCCGTGCTCGGCGGTCAGGTGGTCGCCGGCCTGGGCTGGCGCGCGGTGTTCTTCGCACTCGCGGGGTTGAACCTGCTGATGCTGATCGGTGCATTCTTCCTGGCAGGAGAATCGCTGCCCGTCGAGAATCGCCGTCCCGCCGGAATCAACGCCTTTGCCCGAAACGCTGTTTCGGTGCTCGGCAATCGCCGCTTCATGGGCTACACGCTTACCCTCGGCTTCGCCGCGGCGGCGATGTTCTCCTATATCTCGGCCTCGCCGTTCGTGCTCCAGAACATCATCGGTATGTCGCCTCGGGCCTACTCGCTCACATTCGGCGCCTGCGCCCTGGCGGTAGCCGTGTCGGGTGTGGTGTCGGCCCGGCTGGTTCGTACCGTCTCGCCACGCAAGCTTCTGCTGTGCGGTGTCTCGGCCATGGTCATCGTCACGCTGCTGATGCTGCTCAATGTCACAGTCGGTGGGGTGTTGCCATCGGTGACCGTGGCCCTGATGGCCGGCTTCATGGCTACCGTCGGCTTCACCTTCGCCAACGCGACCACGCTGGCGATCGGGGAGGTCCGGTACGCGGCCGGAACCGGCTCGGCGATCATCGGATTCGTGCAATACGGCCTCGGCGCCGTGGCGTCGCCCTTGGTAGGTCTGGCCGGTGAGCACAGCGCGGTGCCGATGGGGACGCTGATGTTCAGCTGTGCCGCACTGGCCGCGACGGCGTTGTTCGTGTTGACCCGCGGGCATGCTCCTGGCGGTGAAAGCGACTGGGATGACCGCGAAGTCGAGTCAGTCGTTCCCGAGGCCGTAGCCAGCTCCACGAACTAGCCGGCGAGCCCGCGAACGAAGTCCGCGATGGCCGCACCGATCTCGTCGGGGCTGTCCTCCTGAATGAAATGCGAACCGGAAACTGTCACCTCGGCCTGATTCGGCCAGGCCCGGACGAATTCACGGACGCGCCCGCGCATGATGGCGCCGGGTTCGGCGTTGACGAAGAGTTTGGGGACGTCGCTGGTCTTGAGCCAGTTGCCGTAGTCCTCGACGATCGCGACGACGTCGGCGGGCTCGCCGTCGACCGGGATGTTGCGTGGCCACGAGAGCGTAGGCCGGCGGTCTTCACCTGGCGCGCGGAACGGCGCGCGGTAGTGGTCCATCTCCTCGTCGGTCAGTGTGCGCCGGATCGCTCCGGGGAGTACACCTTCGACAAACATGTTCTGTTCCAAGACCATTGACTCACCGTTGGGGGAGCGGAAACCCTGGAAGACCTCCCGCACCGGGTCGGGCCAGTCCGCCCACGTCATCGGCGACGCGATGGCCTCCATGTAGGCGATCCCGGCCACGCGGTCGCGATGCTGATTGGCCCAGTCGAACCCCAGTGCCGATCCCCAGTCGTGCAGGACGAGCACCACACGGTCTCCCAGATCCAGTGAGTCCCAGAGCTTGAACAGGTAATCGCGTTGCTCCGCATAGTGGTAGCGGTCCGGCCCGGAATCGTCGAGCTTGTCGGAGCCGCCCATGCCGATCAGGTCGCACGCCACCAGCCGGCCGAGGCCTTCCAGGTGGGGCATCACGTTGCGCCACAGGTACGACGAGGTGGGATTGCCGTGCTGGAACACGATGGCCGAAGCGGCCGCGGCGTCACCCTCGTCGACGTAGGCCATCTGCTTACCGTTGATTTCCTTGTACTGCAGCTTTCCGTACGGTTCAGCGCTGACCATGACGTTCTCCTCAATGTGGTTGGTCTTCGGCAACTTTGGCGGCGGCGGCCCGAGCGCTACGTAAGATGCGCGCGGAGAATTCAGGGTCGGCGACCGCCCGGGACAGGGTCATGCCGCCGACGCAGACTGCCATCAGCGCGATGGCCTCGTCGAACCGTTCGTCGTCGGTGTCGTCGCCGCAGATCGCGGACAGCGACGTGCGGAGCTCGCGTTCGTACGCGGCACGAAATTCGTCGGATCCACGAGCTGCCTCGGAGCCCAAGGTGGCGAAGGCGCAGCTGGTCGCCAGGTCGTCGCGATGTGCCGGAGTGAGATAGCGCTTGGCCAGGCCACTCAGGCGGGCTCGCCAGGATTCACCGTGTGACGGCTTGATCCAGCGCGGGCGACCGGTGCCGATGGCATGGGCGAAGGCCGCACCCGCAAGCTCGTCCTTGGTGCTGAAGTGGGAGTAGAAGGCGCCATGGGTGAGCCCGGCATCGCGCATCACTGCGGCGATGCCCGCACCGGTCAGTCCCTCTTCGCGCAGCCTGCGTGCGGCGGCATCGAGGATCCGGTCCTGAGACTCCTGCTTGCTGTCGGCACGCTTCGTCGCTGGATTTCGCATGATAGACATCATGCTAATCGCATGATGCCTATCATGGGAAGTGTCTTCTTGGAGAGACTGCCTAGTGCTCCAGCGCCCTGGCGCAGTTGGTGAGGATGCCGCGGAAATTCCACGGGAGCAGCCGTGAGCTGATGGCCTCCATCGCCTTACCGCCGGCGCGTGCGGGGTGGGTGTAGCTCGTCGTCCAGTCGATGTGCGTACCGTCGCCGCGGGGTGCGAAAGTCAGTGTGCCGCCGTCGTGATCGAACGGCGGGAAAGACCCGATGATCAGATACGAGTAACTGTTCGGGCGGTCGTAGGCCGTGATCTCCTCCCGAAACCACATACCGGCTCCGGTCACCGCCCGTACGGCCCCCACGGCGGGTTCCGACGAACCCGCCGCCCACCGGGACCGGAGCACCAGCGGTGCGGTGGCCAGACCCGCTGGGTCGGCCATCCAGTCGAAGACCTGCTCGAGCGGTGCTGCGATCACTCGTTCCAAATGAATGGTGGGCATCGGGATTCCCCCTGCGTTGACTGGTCCCCACCGTACGCGGCAAACCTGTCGACACGACCGTGCCTCAGTGCTGAAGGACGGTCAGCTCTTGTTGCGCCTGACCTCATTGAACGGCACGCCGCGGTCGGCCGCGTGTTCGCGTGGGAAGCCCAGGATCCGCTCGCCGATCACATTGCGTGCCATCTCCGAACTGCCGCCGCCCAACGACCCTGTCTGGCGAGACAGGTAGCGGACCCCGATGTCGAGCAGGCCGGGGACATCTGCCGAACCTTCGTCGATCACACCTGCTGTGCCTGCGATGGCCAACGCGGTGTCGACCTCGAGTTCGGTGGTCTCGGCGTGGAACAGCCGGATCAGGGTGCCCGCGTTGGGTGGCAGCGAGCCGTTGGCGATGGCGCTGCCGACGTGGTCGATGAGTTGTTTCTTGACGATGCGCCGCACCAGGGCACGGCCTGCCAGGTCCTGGACCCGGGCGTCGTCACCCTGCCCGGTGGCCTCGGCGAGTGCGATGTGATCCGGCGGCATCTCGTTCGCGTTCTCGGCGCCGGTCCCGCTGGCGAACTCGGATCCGCCCCCGACAGCGCGACGTTCGTGGTGCAGCTGGCGCGAGGCCACCGTCCAGCCGTCGTTGACCTCGCCCACCACGGCGTCCGCGGGAAGTTCCAGGTTGTCGAAGAACTCCTCGCAGAACTCCTCGTTACCGTTCACCTCGGTGATGCGGCGCATCGTGATACCCGGAGCGTTCAGCGGCACCAGGAACATCGTCAGGCCCTCGTGTTTGGGCACGGTCCAATCGGTGCGGGCCAGCATCAACCCGTAGTCGGCGGCAAATGCACTGGTGCTCCAGGTCTTGGCGCCGTTGATGATCCACGTGTCGCCCTTGAGCTCTGCGCGGGTGATCACACCGGCCAGGTCCGACCCGCCGCTGGGCTCGGACAACAATTGGCAGAGCACCTCGTCACCGCGGATCGCGGCTGAAATGCGCTCGCGCTTCTGCTTTTCGCTGCCCATGTCGAGAATCGTCGCGCCGCAGATGGTGAACGAGGGAGTGTTGAGGATCAGCGGCATCTCATACGCGGTGCACTCGTCGTTGAACGCCTTCTGGTACGCGTAATCCAGTCCCAGGCCGCCGTACTCGCGCGGGAAGCAGATGCCCGCGAATCCACCTTCGTAGAGGTGCTTCTGCAGTTCCTTTGCGCGCTCCCAGGATTCGGTTTCGGCACGCACCGAGAACGGAGGGTTGTCCGGATCGATGGACGGCATGTTCTCGGCCAGCCAGGTCCGGGCGCGCAGGGCGAATTCTTCGACAGACTCAGTCGTGGCGGTCGTGCTCACGGTGTCGGTCATGCCCCAACCTCCTCGGCTGCGCGGGTCTTGCGGCTCAGCGCGTACACCGCGCGATGGTGGTCTTCGGGTGAGCCGTACATGGCCCGGTACAGGGAGACCCTGCGCAGGTACAGATGCAGGTCGTGTTCCCAGGTCACGCCGATGCCGCCGTGTAGTTGCACGCAGTCCTGCAGCATCACTGGAGCACGTTCGGCCACATAGGCTTTCGCGACGCTGACGAGCTTCGGTGCGTCCGGGGAACGTTCGGCCACCGCGGCCACCGCACCAGCCGTGGTGCCGCGCGCGGCTTCGAACCACATCTTCATGTCGGCCGCGCGATGCTTGAGGGCCTGGTACGAGGCCAACGGGCGACCGAAGCTGTGCCGGTCGACGAGCCACTGATTGGTCATCGTGAGCACCGCGTCGAGGATTCCGACGATCTCGGCGCACTGCAGCAGCAGGGCCACCTGGCGCTGGCGTTCGATGATGGCCGGTGTCTGCTCGGCGGACCCCACCGCGGCGGATTCGCCGACCTCGACGCCGTCGAATTGCACTCGGGCATAACGCTTGACGAGGTCCACCGACTTCTGCGGGGTGACCGTGACCCCGGCCGTATCGGTGGGCACGGCGAACTGCCGGATCTGCCCGTCGCACACGGCCACCACCAGCACCGTGCCGCTCTGGTCGCCGGCTTCGACGCGGTCCTTGACACCGTCGATCCGGTACCCCGATGCGGTGCGGGTTGCCGTGGTGCCGATGCCGGTGGCGGACTGCAGGGCCCCGAACGGCCGGTTGGGCTCATAGGCCGCCCAGGACGCCACGGTCTCGCCGGACACCAGCGCCTCGATCAATTCCTCATGTCCGCTGGGTGCTTCGACCAGGCCGGCCAGCACGATGCTGACCGGGTGCAACGGGCCGGGCGCCACGGTGCGGCCGGCCTGCTCGGCGAGCAGCGCCAGGTCGGTGACGCCGTCCCCGGACGGGCTGCCGCCGCCGAGCTCCTCGGGCACCAGCAGGCTGGCCCAACCCAATTCCGCTGCGCGGCCCCACCACTGGGGGTCGAACGCGACTCCCTCGGCGTGCAGCTGGCGCACGCGGGTCAGCGGCACCTCCTTTTCCAGGAAGGCCTGCGCGGTGGAGGTGAACAGCATCTGTTCGGGATTTGCCACATCGGTCATAAAGTCGGCCCAGCTTCTTGGGTGTGAGGAGGACTGGATCAGTTCAGGACGAGCGCCGGGACATCGGGCCGGTAGACCTTCTTGTTCTCGACCTTGAACAGGTCGACCAGGTTGCCGCCCATGACCTTTCGGACACCCTCTTCGTCGAGGCCATGTGCCTGCAGGTCGTCGACCAGGTTGATCGGATCGGCCAGCCCCTCGGGGTGTGGCCAGTCGGATCCGAAGATGATGCGGTCGATACCGCACAGGTCGGCCATCTTCTTGAAATCGTCCTCCCAGAACGGGGCGACGTAGATGGCACGCTTGAAGGCCTCGACCGGGTCCTCGGGGAACTCCTGCGGCATCTTCGAGTAGACGTCCTTGAATTGGTAGAACAGGTACGGCACCCAGGAGGCGCCGTTCTCCACCGACAGGATGCGCAGATCCGGATTGCGGGTCAGGGCACCGTGACAGACCAGTGCGGCCATGGTGTCCTCGATCGGCCGCTTGCCCATCGCGACCATCCGGAACGAGGTCGGCTTGAAGGGCGTGAACTCCTCGGCCGGCTCCCAATCGTTGAGGTACTGGGAATAACCGCTGTCGGAGGCGTGCATGCACACCGGGATACCGGCTTTGACGCAGGCGTCCCAGAACGGATCGAATTCGGGCAGACCCAGCGAACGGCTGCCGCGGTAGCCGGGCACCGGCGCGGGCCTGACCAACACGGTCTTGGCGCCGCGTTCCAGACACCACTCGAGTTCCTCCAGCGCACGGTCGACGACGCCGAGGTTGATGACCGGTGTCGAGAAGATCCGGCCCTCGTAGTTGAACTGCCAGGTCTCGTACATCCACTCGTTGAGCGCGTGAATGATGTCGAGGATCAGGTCCGGGTCGTCCTTCAGGCGCTCCTCGACCAGGCTGGCCAACGTCGGGAACATGATCGTGTAGTCCAGGCCGAGGCTGTCCAGAACCTCAAGGCGTGCTTCGGGATTGCGGAAGGCGGGGATCGCCTTCATGGGCTTGCCCATCACCTCGCGGTAACTCTTGCCGCCGCTGCCGTGACGGAAGTACTCCTCCTGGGCGCCGGGCCGGGCGACGACCTCGAACGTGGGGTTCGGGATGTAGTCACTGATGTGGTTGCGCACCACGATCTTCGTGCGGCCGTGCACATCGATGTAGTCGATGACGCCCTTGCGGTGCTCGGGCAGGAATTTGGTGAGCGCTTCCTTGGGCTCATAGAAGTGGTTATCGGCGTCGAACACCGGATAGGGAAGCTCGCGTGACGGCATGTTCGCCTCCTGGAAGAGTCTTGTTTTCGAAACTGGTAATGACGTTACCACGTGATGACCAGCGGCGACGAGCCCATTCGGGCGATCGCTCAAAATCGCGTAAAAGCGCTGGTCAGGTGACAGATTCGGGTGCCAGTAGGCCGCGCACGCAGAACTCGTAGATGTGCTCGCCGTCGATCGGCGTTCCGTTGAGTTCCACGCCGAGTGAGCGCAGGCGCATCGCACCCAGCACGGACTGCATGATCAGGGCCGCGGTGCTCTGGACGTCAATGTCGGGACGGAAGGCTCCCGAGTCCATTCCGCGTCGCAGGATGTCGCCGATGAGCTCGTGCAACGGAGCCAGCACCCGGGCGTACTCACGGGGCAACGACTCGGCGAGGTGGTCGTTGTAGAAGGTCAGGCCGCGGTTGATGCTGTCCTGGGTGCTCGACGACGCAGGGATGGTGATGCGCTCGATGAGCGACCGCAGTGCTTCGGGTCCGGGCAGTCCGTCGGTGTCGGCGCGCCAACGCTGTGTGGACTCGGCCATGATCTTGTCGATGAGGGCCAGCAGCAGCTCGTCTTTGGTGGAAAAGTGCTGGTAGAACGACCTCAATGAGGTCTTGGAGCGTTCTACGACCTCCAGCACGGTGAAGTCGGTGCGTCCTGTCTCGCCCAGGATGGCCAGCGCCGATTTCATGAAGCGGCGGGCCCGGTCCGCCTGCGCCTCGGCGCGTGCGCCGTCGGACGGTCGTTCGGCCGGCCTGACCATTGCGCCATCACCTCCGTCATGCTGCACTTGCGAGAATGACGTTACCGTTTTTGTAGAGGCAATAGGCAGGCAACGATTGAGCGAGTGGTTTCTGTTCCTACCCCAGGTGCGGTTGGGCGTCGACGACATCGTTGAGCGTGCGCGAGTGGCCGAGGACAGCGGATTCGACGGCATCGCGTTCATCGACCATCTGGAGGCCCCTGGTGCCACGCACCAAAGCATCTGGGAGGCAATGACTGTCGCCACCTGGGTGGCGGCCCGCACCGAGCGGCTGCGGATCGGTCACCTGGTGCTGTGTGACGCCTTCCGGCGTCCGGCGGTGCTGGCCAAGCAGGCCGTCACGTTGTCGGCGGCCAGCGGCGGCCGGTTCGAACTCGGGCTGGGCTCGGGTTCGTGGCCGCAGGAGTTCGAGCGGTTCGGTGTCGAGACCGGTGACGCCGCGGCCCGGGTACGCAGGCTCGGTGAGAATCTGGCGCTGCTGCAGCGGTATTGGGGCGGCGACGACGACCAGGCGCAGACCCCGCGTCCTGACCATCCAATTCCGTTGGTACTGGGCGGAACCGGTAAGCGCATGATGGAACTGGTGCGCGCCCACGCCGACTGGTGGAACATTCCGTCGCATCAGCTGGATCGCTTGCCCGCATTGCTGCCCACCGTGGGTTCGGCACGGGTCTCCCTGCAACAGATGGTCGGCTTCGTGGGGCGCGGTGCCGATCGCTCGGCGGTGACCGAACGTAGCACCCGGTTGTTCGGGCACCTCGGCGGCGGATTGGTGTGCGGCGACGCTGCCGAACTCACCGCCCATTTCGCCGGACTGTCGGCCCAGGGCGTCGAACGCTTCTACGTGTGGTTCGCCGATTTCGCGGCACCCCAGACGATTTCCGAATTCGCCGAGACAGTCATCAACACGTGACAGAGAGGAACGACATGACCGCTGGAACCAACGAGGCACCCGCCGAGACCGGGGCCGAGCCTGCGCAGTGGACGCTGCAGATGCTGCTCGACCTGTTCGACGCCGAACCGGCGGGGGAGAACCGCTTCACCGTGCAGACCGGCATCGCCGGTGTCGATGAGCGTCAGGTGGTGGAAGGAACCCAGATCGTGGGTGCAGCCATCGTCGCATCGGCCAAACGGTTTCCGGACAAGTCGATTCGCTCGGTGCACGCGGTGTTCGCCCGCGCGGTGATGGTCGGACCGCCGGTGGAACTCGACATCGATGTGATCAGCGAAGGCCGGTCCACGGCCACCGCGGTGGTCGCTGCGTCGCAGAACGGCAAGCGCTGCATCACCATCACGGTGTTCACCGATGTTTCGTCCGGTGACGTGATCCGCCATCACCTGCCGCGGCCCGAGGTCGCGGGCCCGGCCGATTCGAACGTCTCGCACATGCCGATGATCGGCCGCGAGCTTCGGCTCGTCGACGTGGTGGACGTGAACAGCCCCGACGAGGTCGGTCCCCCCGAGCTGTACGCCTGGCTGCACTATGACCCGGTGCCGGCCCGTGACGATCTGGCCAAGGCGCTGATCGCGTACTTCACTGGGCACCTGGGTATTTCGACCACCATGCGGGCCCACGAGGGCATCGGTACCGCCCAGGCTCATCTCACCGTCTCGACCGCGCCGATGACTGTCACGGTGAGTTTCCACGAGCCGGTCCGCTGGGACGGCTGGCTGCTCTACAGCCACGAGAGCACCCAGGTCGGCTCGGGCATGTCGTACGTGCGCGGCGCGGTGCACACCGAAGAGGGTGAGCTCATCGCGTCGTTCAGCCAGGACGCGCTGATCCGGCCGCTGCGCACCACCGATACCAACATCTCGGCCCACTCGCGGCTGTAGACCGGCGCCGCCGCTCAGATCTTGAGATACCCCTTGTCTGCCGGGATCTGGGCGGCGGTGACCAATGCCGAGGCATCACTGGCCAGCCACACGACGATGTCGGAGATGTTGTCCGGCGCGATCAGCGAATCCGTCGGCAGCGCGCCGGGGGAGAAGCTGTGGATGTAGTTCGGATGGTCCTGCAGCACTTTGTACATCGACAGGTCGTTGCCCATCGGGGTGTCGGTGCCGTAGGGGTGGACCGAGTTCACCCGGATACCGAACTCGCCCAGCTCGACAGCGAGAGAATTGGTGAGCCCGACGACACCGAACTTGCTGGCGCAGTAGTGCGCACAGCCGGGAACGGCCTTGATCCCCGCGGCCGAGCTGATCGCGATGATCGAACCGCCGTTGCCCGCTTCGATCATCGGAGGCACCACCGCCTGCACGGTGTGGAAGAGTCCGGTGAGATTCACATCGATGATGTCCTGCCACTGCTGCGCCGGAATCTCCCACAACCGGCCCCAGTTGAGCACACCGGCATTGGCGACGACGATGTCGAGCCGGCCGAACTGTTCGACCGCATCGGCCACCAGGCGGCGTTGGCCCTCGGCGTCGCGCACATCGACCTCGCGGGCCAGGATCTTGCGTCCCTCACCCTCGACCAATGCCACGGTCTCGGCGAGCTCCTCCGGGGTGGCGGCGGCATACCCGTTGTGCTCGGCGACCGGTGCGCAGGCGTCCAGCGCGACGATGTCGGCGCCGGCGCGGGCCAGCCGCACACAGTGCGAGCGGCCCTGCCCACGGGCGGCACCGGTGACGTAGGCAACGCGCCCGGCCAGTGGGGTATCGGTGTTGCTCATGCGGATTGCTCCTCGGGTAGGGCGGTGACGCGGACATTGGTGAACTCGTAGTCGGACAGCGGGGAGTGCCGGGCGAACTGCCGGGATCCGGTGATGGTCTGCGGCCGGTAGTAGGGGGTTTCGTTCTGGGAGTTGACGAAATAGGTGTTCAGGCCCGATGCCGCGGTGTAGTACAGGTACGCGACGCGGCCGTCGCGGCGCATCCGCTCGTTCCACAGGTTGAACGCGTCCTGGCTGACGGCGGCGACCTGAGCGCCGCGGTGGCGGGTCTCATCGATGATCCGCACGGCGTGTGCGGCGACCGTCTCGACATAGTCCAGCCAGGCGAATCCGACGAATCCGAGCGGGCCGACGATCTCCCAGCGGTTGGGCAGGCGCGGGTGGGCCGTGCCCGCGTAGCTCTGCAGGCCGTGCGCCCGGTAGTACTGGGCGAGGTCGAAACCGCATGCGCCCAGGATCGTGTCCGGGCGGTAGGTCTCCGGGTCGATCCAGAGTTCGTAGCCGGTGGCCAGCACCAGCAGGTCGGCCGGGTGGTCGACGCCGTCGGCGGTGCGAATCCCGGTTGTGGTGATCCGCTCGATCGGTGTGGTGATCAGGTTGGTGTTCGGATTGTTCAGCGCGGGCAGGAATGCGCTTGAGATCACCGGCCGCTTGGCCAAGATGCCGTAGCGCGGCACCAACTCTCGCCGGGTCGCCGGGTCGTCGACGACAGCGCGCAGCAGCAGCTTGTACAGCAGCCGGGACCAGCCATCGTAGAGCGGCATGAAGCGGCGCAACCATTTGTCCGGCAGCCGGGAGAACACGTGGATGATGGGTGCCACCATGAAGATGTCCATGGCGAGCCGGCCCGCCGCATTGACGGCTGGGACCACTCCGGGCAGCCGGAACAACCGGCGCATCCGCGGCGAGATGTCGAAGTCGACCTTCGGCAGCACCCAGGCCGGAGTGCGCTGGTAGACATCGAGATTGGCGGCCTCCGCGGACAGGGCGCCGGTGATCTGGACGCCGGATGATCCGGTCCCGATCACGGCGATGCGCTTGCCGCTGGTGTCATAGCTGTCGTCCCAGGCGTTGGGGCGCAGGATGGTTCCGGTGAAGTCTTCGACACCCTCGATGTCGACAGTGTTCTTGGCGTTGACGTATCCGCCGACGGAACTGACCAGGAACCGTGCGGTCACCGGCGCTCCGTCGCGGATCTCCAATCGCCACAAGCCGTGTGTGTCGTCCCACTGCTGGCGGATCACCTCGGAGTTGGGGCGCAGGTGTTCGTAGAGTCCGAGATCGGCGGCGGTGTCCTGCAGATAACGGCCGATTTCCGGGCCGGGCGCGAAGAACCTGCTCCAGTTCGGGTTGGGGGCGAACGACAGCTGGTACCACAGGGTGGGGATGTCGACGGCCAGGCCGGGGTAGTGGTTGTCGCGCCAGGTGCCGCCGAAGTCGTTGCCGCGTTCGATGATGACGAAGTCGCGGATACCCTTCTGGCGCAACATGTGTGCTGTGGCGATGCCACCGGGGCCGGCGCCGATGATCGCCACCTCGTAATCGGGCGTGCTCATTACTGCCTTCCGGTCAGGCCGACGACGATGTGGTCGGACACGAATCGTTTCACCGCACGTGGACTGTCGAGGTTCACGCCGATGGGTGGGAGAAGTTCGAAGCTCATCAGCATTCGCACGATCCACTCGCTGGCCCGGGCCGGTGCGATGTCGGCACCGACCTCGCCGCGCTCCTGGGCCGCGCGCACCCGCGGCTTCCACAGCTCGATCGAGCGCCGCATCAAGTCGTCGCCGGTATTGCGCAGCAGCAACACCACGATGCTCTCGTTGAATCCGCTGGCGATGACCGAGTCGGATTGCTGCCGGTGCGCGCAGATGACCCCCGCCGCGGCGGCGACCTGACCGGTCAGGCAGGTCTCGTGCTCCAGCGCGGCGGCGACGGTCTCGATGAATGCCGTCGTCAGGTGATCGAGCGCGACCTTGATGGCGTTGTCGCGGCTGCCGAGCGCGTTGTGCACGGTGCCGCGGGATACGCCGGCCGCCTCAGCTACTGCGGTAAGGCTGAATTGCCTTGGGCCCAAATGCCTCAGGGTCTCCGCGGTGGCAACGAGCAGTGCGGGTGACACGGTTCGCTCGGGCTCGGACATTTGAACACATTAACGAAATGTGTTCAATCTGGTCAATGGCTGAGCGCGGTGGAACTCACATCTCCGCGACGTCGTGCGCGTGGTGGACGATGTCGTGCAGGTGGTAGATCGCGATCGTCGCGACGGTGAACTCGCTGCCATTGCTGCGGAGCCCGCGGCGCGACCAGGCGTCGGCCGGCACGCGATCGTAGGTGTCGGCGACCACCCCGGCCGCCTCGAACAGCTCGGTCGCGACGGTCCCCGGGTTCTGCGACCCGTAGTCGTCGGCGATCGCGGTGGCATCCTGATCCCAGTTGGGGAACTGCGGATCGTGCTCGGTCAGCATCAACTGCACCCGGTGCTCGAAGATCCGGTGCACGTCACGGATATGGCAGCCGTATTCCAGAATCGACCAGCGGTCCGCACGAGCCCGGACGCCTACCCCGGGGCGGTGCAGGCGGGACACCCACAGTGCGGCATCGTCGCGGATCAGGCCGGCCACCTCGCTCCGGTGCACCACCGTCGGGTCGAACCCGCACTCAGGGCAGGAGCGGGACAGTACCCAGGTCCAGTCCTTGTTGTCGGGTTCCAGTGCGGGGTCCATGACACCAGTGTCCGCTACCGGTCAGCCGGACGACAACGCCGATCTGAGCACATCGAGTGGCAGTCCACCCAGATCGAGTGCGCGGCTGTGGAATTCCCGCAACGACGATCCCCGGCGCAGGGTCTCGTCGCGCAGTTCGTGCCAGATCCGCTGCCCGATGGCGTACGACGGTGCCTGCCCCGGCCAGCCCAGATAGCGATCCAGCTCGAAGCGCAGGTTCTCCTCGGCCATGGCCGAATGTGAGGTCAGGAAGTTCCATGCCCGCTCGGCGTCCCACACCTCACCGTCGGGCGCGGTCAGGCCGCAGTGCACACCGATGTCGAGCACCACCCGGGCCGCGCGGAATCGTTGCGCGTCAAGCATTCCCATCCGGTCGCCGGCATCGTCGAGCCAGCCGAGCTCGGCCATCAACCGCTCGGCGTACAGGGCCCAGCCCTCACCGTGGCCCGACACCCAGCAACCCAGCCGCCGCCACCGGTTGAGCTGATCGGCCAGGGCCACCGCGCGGCCGATCTGCAGATGGTGGCCGGGGACACCTTCGTGGAAGACCGTGGTCGTTTCCTGCCAGGTGTGGAATCGCTCGACCCCGGGCGGTACCGACCACCACATGCGTCCGGGGCGCGACCAGTCCTCGGACGGCCCGGTGTAGTAGATGCCGCCGGTCTGGGTCGGCGCGATCCGGCACTCAAGCGTGCGAAGCGGCCCCTCGATGTCGAAGTGGGTGCCGGCCAGTGATTCCACCGCGCGATCGGAGAGCTGCTGCATCCAGGCCTGTAGGGCGTCCGTACCGCTGATGACGTATCGCGGCTCCTCGTCGAGCCGGCGCAGCGTCTCGGCGACCGTGGCACCCGGATAGAGCTGTTGGGCGATCGATTCCTGCTCGGCCACAACGGCATCGAGCAACCCCAAACCCCACTCGTAGGCTTCGTCGAGATCGACGGAGGTACCCAGGAACAACCGCGACATGAGCCCGTAGGCGTCGCGCCCGCAGGCGTCGGATTGACGGGCCCGCGGGGCGATCTCCTCACGCAGCACATCGCCCAATTGCCGGTAGGCGTCGGCCGCGGCGTTGCTGCGCTGCTGCAACTCCGCCTGAAGTCGCGGGGTTGCCGGCGCCGCGCCGGTGCACATCTCGGCGAACAACTGGGCGATCTGGCGGGACTGGGTGACCCCGCGGGTGACCTGGCGCAGGGCGGGGGCGTGGCCGGTGCCGGACGCTTCGCGCAATGCGTCCGCATAACCTGCGGCTCGCTCGGGTACTTTCGCCAACCTCGCGGCGATCAGCGCCCAATCATCCTCGGTATCGGTGGGCATCAGGTCGAATACGTCACGCATGGTCTGCAGCGGCGACGCGATGACGTTGAGCTCGCCCAGGTCCAGGCCGGCATCGTGCACGTCGACGATCGCGCCGAGGCGCTCGCGCAGTGCGGCCACGGTGACCACGTCGACGTCGTCGACGGGTTCGATCCCGTCGAGCTCCCGCAAGGTGGCACGGGCCGCCTCGGCGCGTGCCGTCACTCCCTGCGGGGAGTAGTCGGTGACGTCGTCGTCGTGTCCGGTGATACCCAGTTCTGTTGCTGCGCACGGGTCGAGGCGCGCATAGGTGTCCAGGTAGCGCTCGGCTACCGCGTCGACGGGGGTGGTGGCCCTAGCCAAGGTTGTTCGCGGCGAAGGTGTCGCACTTGTTCGGATCACCGGTCTGGTATCCGATGGTGAACCACTTCTGGCGTTGCTCGGAGGAACCGTGGGTCCAGGCCTCGGGGTTGATCCGGCCGGTGGCCTGCTTCTGGATCCGGTCGTCGCCCACCGAGGAGGCCGCCGACAACGCATCGGTGATGTCCTTGTCGCTCAGCGGTTCCAGGAACGGCACGTCGGTGCCCTCCTGCCGGGTGATCGACGCGTAGTGCGCCCACACGCCGGCGTAGCAGTCGGCCTGCAGTTCGGTGCGCACGCCCGCGCCCGTGGCGCCCTCAGGGTCACGCTGGGCCCGGCCGAGAACCCCCAGGAGGTCCTGCACGTGGTGACCGAACTCGTGGGCTACCACGTACTCCTGCGCGAGCGGGCCTCCGCTGGAACCGAACTGGTCGACGAGCACCTGGAAGAAGTCGGTGTCGAAGTAGGCCGTCTTGTCCACCGGGCAGTAGAACGGCCCGACGTCACTGGTGGCCGGACCGCAGCCGGTCTGGACCTGACCCTTGAACAGTCGCACGTGCGGGCGGGTGTAGCCCTTGAGCAGTTGCTGCCACACGCCGTCCACGGAGTTACCGGTGGCGACCACGCGGCATTCGACTTTCGAGTTGGCGTCGGCGCCGGTCTTGCACTGGCTCAGATCGAATCCCTCGCCCCCGGCGCCGCTGGTGTCGATTTGCTGCTGTTGTTGAGGCATCACGGTGCCGGGGTCCACGCCGAGGAACAACGCGAGCACCACGATCAACAGACCGCCCATCCCTCCGCCGATCGCGATGCCACGGCCGGGGCCACGGCCACCGCCGGTACTGGAGGTGGTGCTCGTGTCGATCTGCATACCCTCGTTGAAGGTCATCGCGTCACTCCATCGCATTCGCCGGTAGGTGCGTGCTCAACAGCCCGTTCAGCTTGCCACATTAGGATTCACACGTGTCCGTCGTTGCGGAACATGCGACCATCGCCCACACCTCGCTGGGGCGGCTACGCGGCACCCGCGAAAGCGGGGTCAGCGTATGGCGGGGTGTCGAGTACGCCCAGCAGCCCATCGGCGCGCTGCGCTTCCTGGCGCCGCGGCCCGTGGTGCCCTGGACCGGGGTGCGCGACGCCGTCGAGCACGGCCCGTTGCCGCCACAAGGGCGTTCGTTCGTCGGGGGAGGCCGCGACGACCCCAAGGTCCGCGACGAGGCTTGCCTGACGGTCACGGTGTGGTCGCCCGATACGGGTGGATCGCTGCCGGTGATGGTGTGGATCCCCGGCGGGGCGTTCGTCTACGGCGCCGGCCAGTTGCAGCTGTACAACGGCTCGCGGCTGGCAGCCAACGGCAACGTGGTCGTCGTCAATGTCACGTATCGGCTCGGCGTGTTCGGCGGATTCGAGCTCGGTGACCTGGGCGAGGGATTCGACGACAATCTGTGCCTGCGCGACCAGATCGCCGCGCTGCAGTGGGTGCGCGACAACATCGCGGCATTCGGCGGCGATCCCGAACAGGTGACGGTGTTCGGTGAATCGGCCGGGGCCACATCGGTGTTGGCGCTGTTGGCCAGCCCGGCGGCCGACGGTCTGTTCGCCCGGGCCATCGCCCAGAGTCCGGCGCTGCCGCTGATCGCCGATCGCGAAGACCGGGCCCGCCAGTCGCGGCGTTTCATGCAACTGCTCGGGGTGGGCGCCGAGGCGCTCAAGGTGCTGCCGCAGCGTCAGTTGCGCCGCGCGGCCGGTCAGCTACAGCTCGAGAGTGCGCAGCAGACACCGACGTTGGCCTACGGGCTGACCCACGGTGTCGACCTGCTGCCGCTGCACCCGACCGAAGCCGCACGTGCGGGCGCGGTGTCCGCGGTGCCGTTGATCATCGGCACCAACAGCCACGAGGCATCGATGTTCGCCTGGGGTAAGCCGCCGATGCTGCCGACGACGTTGGCCGGTGTCGAGGACTATCTGCGCCGCCGAACCCCGCACGATCGCGATCGGGTATTGGCCGCCTATCCGGATCTCCCGCGCCGCCGGGCGTTGATCGCGTTCGGCTCCGACGTCATGTTCGGGGCGCCGACCTGGGCGTTCGCCGATGCCTACAGTGGGCACGCACCGACTCACGTGTACCGGTTCGACCACACCACCTGGACGTTGAAGGTATTGGGCCTTGGCGCCACCCACGGCAGCGAGATCGTGCACATCCAGCACAGCTACGGGTCGTATCTGGGGCGCAAGCTGCATCCGCTGGGCCGACGCGTCCAGCCGTCGGTGGGTCGGCGGATGCAACGCACCTGGCTGGATTTCGCCCGGGCCGAGGTCGCCGATTGGCCGCAGTACGACGTCGAGCAGCGCCTGACCCGGGTGATCCGTTCAACGCGCGACGAGACCGTCGCCGATCCCGACGTGGCGCGACGCGTGGCGTGGGAAGGGCTCGGCTGACGCCCTACTTGCCGTACCGCTCGTTGCTGTAACGGCGCAGGTTGTGCAGGAACCGCTGGAAGAGCCAGGCCATCACCGGCTGACCCATGGTCATGCCGAGCCGCCCGGCGAGCCCGCTGGGCTTCATCGCCATCACCCAGGTCAGGTGGCAGCCGTCGGCCGTCTCCACGACGCGGTAGTCCTCGGCAAACGCCGAAATCGCGTTCGAGGTGCTGGTGTTGAAGCGGAAAGCCATGTGGGAGAAGGGTTCCCACGCCAGGAACTCCTCATCGCCGGTGATGTGCCCGCGCATCGTGACCGTGCGGGTGGTGCCCACACCACGGGGTTCGGGGCTGGTCCATTCCACATTGGTGATGACGGTGGCCCACTGTGGCCAGGAGGTCGCGTCGCTGAGTACCTCGAACAGCTGCTCGGGCGTGATGGCGAGGTCGACGGTGCTGACGAAGCGGAACGGCGCACGGTCGATGAAGTCCAACTCGACGCGTTCACACTCATAGGTCCGGGCCATGACCAGACACCCTAGGGGAGAGTGTCTAGTGGCGGGTCAGCCCGGCCCGTCGCCGGCTGCGGCCAGCAGTGGGACGACGACATCGCTGATCGGGGTGGGCAGGCCGTACGCCGCCGCCTTGCGGGCGATGACACCGTTGCGGATATCCCACTCCAGGGGCCGGCCGGCCTGGTGGTCGGTCAGCATCGAGGTGGTCAGGTCCTCTGGCGCCGCGGCCAGCATGCCGACGATCTCGTCGACCACCTCGTCACCCAGGCCGGCGCCATCGGCGCGGGCCACGGCCAGGCACTCGGTCAGATAGCGCCGCGCCAGCGCGGCCACGTCGTCACGGCGGAACATCCCCGCGCGCCGGTCGGCCAGCACCATGAACCCGACCACGGCGTTGACCAGCAGCTTGCGCCAGGCCGCGCTGCGGAAATCTGGATCGCGTTCGACGACGATCCCGGTACCGCGCACCGTGTCGGCCACGGTCGCCGCCGCCGGGGTGTCCGGCAGCACCAACCGGGCCTCGCTGCGCAACCGCACCCAGCCGCCGGGCTGCATCTCCGATGAGATCCACACCGCTGCCGGCACGACGTGGGCCTCGTCCGTGTACCGGCTGACCTCGGATACCCGCTCGACCTGCTCGACACCGTTCTGCAGCGCGCACACCACGGTTTTCTCGTCGCACAACCGGTCCAGCCAGGCCGCTGCCTGTGCGTTCTGGGTGTCCTTGACAGCGAGAAACACCACGTCGAGCGGGCCGTCGACCGAGGACGGATCGGTGTGCACCGGGCCCGGCACCCGGATGGGATCCCCGTCGTCGGGCCGGACCTCGACGCCGTCGCGTGGGGTCCGTCCACACAGCAGGACGGTCCGGCCGGCGGCGTGTAGCAGCGCGGCGACGGTGGATCCGATGGCGCCCGGGCCGATGACGGCGATGGGGGAGTTCACTGCTGCCAAGTTACCGCCGCAGGCGACTCTCTAGACTGGTCACTCGTCACCACCCGTCTGATCTCAACATTCAGGAGTTTTCGTGCTGCGCAGTCATGCCGCCGGTTCATTGCGGGCCGCGGATGCCGGTCAAACGGTCACCTTGGCGGGATGGGTCGCGCGTCGCCGTGATCACGGCGGCGTCATCTTCATCGACCTGCGCGACGCGTCGGGTGTGTCGCAGGTGGTGTTCCGTGAAGGTGATGTGCTCGCCGCCGCGCACCGGTTGCGCGCCGAGTTCTGCGTCGCCGTCACCGGCGTGGTCGAGGTCCGTCCGGAGGGCAACGAGAACCCCGACATCGCGACCGGCAAGATCGAGGTGAACGCCACCTCGCTGACCGTGCTGTCCGAGAGTGCCCCGCTGCCGTTCCAGCTCGACGAGACCGCCGGCGAGGAAGCCCGGCTCAAGTACCGCTACCTGGATCTGCGCCGTGAGGGCCCGGGCAACGCAATCCGGTTGCGCTCCAAGGTGAACGCGGCCGCCCGTGGCGTGCTGTCCGAGCACGACTTCGTCGAGATCGAGACCCCGACGCTGACCCGCTCGACGCCCGAGGGCGCCCGCGACTTCCTGGTGCCCGCGCGTCTGCAGCCCGGCTCGTTCTACGCGCTGCCGCAGAGCCCGCAGCTGTTCAAGCAGCTGCTCATGGTGGCGGGCATGGAGCGCTACTACCAGATTGCGCGCTGCTACCGCGACGAGGACTTCCGCGCCGACCGGCAGCCCGAGTTCACCCAGTTGGACATGGAGCTCAGCTTCGTCGACGCCGACGATGTCATGGCGATCGCCGAGCAGGTCCTGCGGGCGGTCTGGTCGACGATCGGTTATGAACTGCCGCTGCCGTTGCCGCGCATCAGCTACGCCGATGCGATGCGCCGGTTCGGTTCCGACAAGCCCGACCTGCGGTTCAGCGTCGAACTCATCGAGTGCACCGAGTACTTCAAGGACACCCCGTTCCGGGTGTTCCAGGCCCCGTACGTGGGCGCGGTCGTGATGGAGGGCGGAGCGTCGCAGCCGCGCCGCACGCTCGACGGCTGGCAGGAGTTCGCCAAGCAGCGTGGCCACAAGGGCCTGGCCTACGTGCTGGTCGGCGAGGACGGCACTCTCTCTGGCCCGGTGGCCAAGAACCTCACCGACGCCGAGCGCGACGGCCTGGCCGCCCACGTCGGTGCCAAGCCCGGTGACTGCGTGTTTTTCGCGGCAGGCCCGGCCCGCACGGCGCGGGCGCTGCTGGGCGCCACCCGCATCGAGATCGCCAAGCGCCTGGACCTGATCGACCCGGCCGCCTGGGCATTCACCTGGGTGGTGGATTTCCCGATGTTCGAGCCCGCCGATGTGGCGACGGCCTCGGGCGATGTGGCCGTGGGTTCGGGTGCCTGGACGGCCGTGCACCACGCCTTCACCGCGCCGAAGGTCGAATCGGAGGGCACCTTCGACACCGATCCCGGTAACGCGTTGTCCGATGCCTACGACATCGTCTGCAACGGCAACGAGATCGGCGGCGGCTCGATCCGTATCCACCGGCGCGACATCCAGGAGCGGGTGTTCGCGATGATGGGCATCGACCACGACGAGGCCCAGGACAAGTTCGGATTCCTGTTGGACGCCTTCGCCTTCGGGGCGCCGCCGCACGGCGGAATCGCCTTCGGCTGGGACCGCATCACTGCGCTGCTGGCCGGGGTGGACTCGATTCGCGAGGTCATCGCGTTCCCCAAGTCCGGCGGCGGTGTGGACCCGTTGACGGATGCTCCCGCGCCGATCACCCCGCAGCAGCGCAAGGAATCGGGCATCGACGCCAAGCCGGAGTCGAAGTCCAAGCCCGAGCCGAAGCCCGAGGCCGAGTCGAAGGCTTAGCCCCTCTCGACGTTGCCCAGCGCGCGATTCGTGAGTCCGGCGTAGTTCGACCGTGGTGCCGTTTGGATCGCCGGGTTCGCCGGGTTCGCCGCGACGGTGCGCCCGACCGGCGCGCTGGTCACGCGCGGGCCGGTGACGTCACGTTGGCGCACCCGACCGAGTTCGGCGACCGGCGCCATGCCGATCTGCGGTCCGCGCGCCACCACGGCCGCCTGCCTGAGGCTGTCGCGTTGGAGCTGCTCGCCGGGCATCAGACTGCCGCCCTGGTTGGCAGGCGCCATGGCGTACTTGGGCGGCTCGACGGGTGCTGTCGTGCCCTGCTTGGGGTAGAGACTGCCGTCCGCCGGTGGGGACGTTCTGCCGACATCGGGCGCGTCCGGCGGCAGCGGCCGGCGGCCCGGGGATCCCCCGTCGTTCCCGTACGACGACGGGGGCGTAGGTGGCGCGCCGGTCATCTGTTCGAGCTGCTGTCGCCAGCCCTGCAGATAGCCGAACAGTTGCTGTGCGTAGTCGGCCGGCATCTGGGCCGGGGGCTGGACGGCCGGTGCCGCGGGCGCCTGCGGCGGTACCGGGTATGTCGGCGGGTACGGCGGCAGGCTCGGTGCACCGGGCATGGGATACGTGGGTGGCCCGGTCCACGGGCCAGCCGGGTACGCCATGCCGGCGGCCATGGCTGCCATGGCGGTCAGCGGCTCCAGAAACTGCCGCCAGGCCTGCAGATAGGCGTAGATCTGCTGGTTGTGGTCGGGTGGGTACGTCATGGTCGGCCTCCTGACGGAGCTGGGACAGCGGATGGGGCGATGGTGTCCAACGGGTGGGGAAGTGAGTGCTGGCAATACTCGGAGTCGAGGATGCGCAGTGCCCGGGTGTCGGCGGGTTCGCGGTTCTCGACGTCGAATATGTAGCAGTAGTCTCCGGCGGGCGTAGGCATCCGGATCGGGCTGGAGAGCCCCTGATCGAGGAACCCGTACGGGAAAAGCCAAGGGAGCGTGGTGTTTTCGCGGCGGTCAAGGCCGCCCGATCGTACCCAGACGTAGTGATCGAGGACGGCGTTGACGGCATGCCGGGCTGATTCGCAGGCGGCTTCCATCGAGGTCATCCGGGTGAATGTCCTGGCCCAGGTGCCGGCGAAGACCACCGAGTTGTGGTGCACCTGATAGCCGCCGTGGCGGGCCTGCCAGACATGGCGCTGCTCGAGGTCCTGCAGCCACCATTCCTCGGTCGGAGCGAAGCTCCACGACGTGCCGTGCGGGTTCCACGGGTCACCACCGGGCCGGTTGTCCCAGTCCCCGATGATCGGTACCAGGTAAGGGGTTTCGTTGCGGACCACCCGGCCCCTGCCCTGGCCCGGCCCGTCGGCCATCACCAGACCCCGGTCCAGCGCAAACCAGACGGGCCAGGGCAGCAATTCCTCCGCGGAGTTGTCGGCATCGTTGGTCAGGGCGGTGACGATCTGGCGCCACACTTCGGCGGCGATCTCGTCGGCGGTGCACTCCCGGGCCGCCCTGCCGCGTCCCAACTCGTCGACCAGGTGACAGGACGGCGCGTTGAAATCCCCGATGTCGACCGAGAGCACCGAGACGTACCCGTCGCGGGCAAGACGGGGCCGGTTCTCCCAGAGTCCGTGTTGATTGATCGATGACAGCGCCCACTCGGTCCCGGCGTAGTACATGTGCCCGCGGATCAGCTGGAACTCCGTGTCGAAATAGAACTGGATGCCACTGAGGGTCTGGAACCGGTCCCAGGGCACGCGTCCCATCTCGTCCATGAGGCAAGGGTCGCGTGCGATCGGCGGCCGGGTGTGCTGCGATTGCAGCGGCCCGTCCGGCGGCGGAGCGGAGGTCGTGAAGCCGTCAAGGCCCGCGACGGTGCCACCGGTGCCGGCGACCCGCAGGGCAGCCGTGATCTGTTCGGCTGCAGGGGCATCCACGGCGACCACGGTGTAGTCCGGGTTCAGCCGGGTGCCGTCGGTCAGCACGACCTGCACCCGGGGCCTCAGGTGCGCCGGCAGGCTCGGGTCGATGTCGGGCGCAGTGAGCTGCGCGGCCGCCCCTGCGACGAAACGGACCCCGAGCTCGACGAGGTGCCGATGCCAGTTGTCGAACCACGCCTCGGTGGTGGGGCCGTTGAGCACGCCGTCGGCCTTGTCGTCGCGGCGGTCCATGTTCAGGTACAGCTGCAGATAGGTGGTGATATTCGTGCGGGCGTCACCCCACTGCGGGTCGAATGCGGCCAGCACGCGAGGCATTTCGCGCAGCAACGCCTCGAAGTTCGGTGAGTAGGACAGCCGCCTGCCGGTCGTGTCGTTGTCACGCCCGACGAAGAAGTCGTAGGAGGACAGGTTCTGCAATTCCCGACCACGGCGCAACGGGCTGGTCACCAGGTAGCGCAGGAGCCGGCCCTGGAACGCTGCGACATCGGTTGCGGTGAAACCCAGTTGGGTGAGCTGGCGGAGAATGCCGAGGAATTCGGCAAGGCTGCGCGGCAGCTCGCGGGGGAACACCAGAGAGGGTTTGCCGTCGACGGTCGTGCCCTGGGTGACGACGCGCCGGACGTTGTCCATGACGGTGCGTGATGTCGGCTGCCATTGGCCGGCACCGGTGCGCTGATAGACCGGGATGCGTTGGAAGAGATCCCAGATGTGCAGATAGTAGGCCGGGAAGAAGCGGAAGCCGTGCTCACCCGCGACGGCGCACTCGGGCGGACACGGATTGCCCCGGCGACCCGGGAACGGACGCAGTTCCGCCGGGCTGCCGCCGACGGGGCCGATGGTCGAGAACTGGGATGCGGCAAGGCCGCCGAGCTTGACCGGGGGATGGCTGCCGGGAGTCGCGGTGTCGAATCCGTTGCGTTCATCCTCCCGCGGCTCGTACACCGTGACGTCGAAACCGCGGTCGGCCAGTTCATGTGCCGCGGTGAGGCCGGCGATTCCGGCGCCCAGAACGACGACGGTGGGGCGCGGGGTGCACGACGCGGGCGTCGACACGCACGTCATGGCGCACCCGCGCGGAGTGCTCTCAGCAGGGCCGGGTGTGCCGGCACCCGGACCGCGGCGTGGACGTAGGCGAGAAGCGTGTCGTGTGCGCGCAGTACATCGTCGAGTGTGCCTCGGACGCACAGCTTGTCGGTGTCCACGGCATCCCCGAGGCCGACCGTCGCATCCAGCACGTCGAGTATGGCGGAACGGGAGGTGCGTATCCGCACACCGGGGGCGTCCGCGCCGCCATCGGTGACCTGGAGTTCGTGTCCACCCGACAGTGCGAAGGTCTCGCCGTCCACGTCGAGTTCGACCACCAGCGGCCCCAGCTGTTGCAGGAGCAGCCGGTAACCGGCGGGCCCCTCCTCGGCGAGGTGCTCGATCGAGCGCCGCAGCAGCGACGAAACCTGTTCAGCCATAGAGGAACTCGAATACGCCCGCGCCGGCGAAGTCGATCTGCCTGCCCCCGATTCTTCCGGTCACGGTGGCGGTGCCGTTGGCTTCGCAGAGCACCGTCGACCGGGCGAGACTGAGCTCGCTGGGTTGTGCGAGCCGCGCGTAGGAAGCGACCCGGAATTCGGCGTGTACCTCGTCGTCGACCCGCCCGGCAGCGATGCGGAACTTCTCCGGTACCCCCGGCGCCGCACCGTCGAGGACGAGCCGCATCGGGGGTGGCAAGGTGCAGTCGGGCCCTCGCATCAGCACGCCGACGCGCTCGGTGGTGACCGCGGCGTGCCGGAAGATCGCGGCGGGCTCGTCGTGGTGCCACACGTAGAGCGCCTGGGACAGGTAGTGCAACCGACGCCGGTCGGTCATCTGGAGGAACACCATCGACCACGGATCGCCGGATTCCCGGGGCAGGATGGTGCCCCAGACCCAGCCGAAGTCGTCACCCCACCGGAAGCGACCCCAGTTGTGGTCGTGATAGGCGAGTTCACCTTCGATGCGATGCTCGCGGCCGCCGATGTGCAGCCGTCCGGCGGCCCGCAGTCGCGGCACGAACAGCCAGTTCATCCGGCCCTCGCCGACAGGCTGATTGTTGACCACGAACGGCCGGCTGACCGGTGCGAAGGTGAGATCGCCCCGAATATCCTGCTCGGGGAGATCGATCAGCACCCGGTAGCCGTCAGGGGCCACCGTCATCCGGTTGCCGCCGATCGTCAGGTCGCCGAGGTCGGCTGAAACGTCGAGCGCGGAGCTGTCGAACCGTTCGACAGCTCCGGTCCACCGGTCGTCGTGGGCGATCACGATCACCCGTGGCACCAGGTGATGACGTCCGGTCGCGGTTGTCTCGTCGGCGAGGCTGAAGTTGATCAGGATGTGTCGGACCGGCCCGTGAATGACGAAGTGGTGCCACTCTTTGAAGGCTTCAGGGTGCGTCGCGGCGAGCACAGGGGCGCGCAGGAAATCGCTGCCCGCGAGCACTGCGGTCATCGCAGCCACCTCCTCGGGCTGTCCGGTGGCGGGGCCGCGGCGGTTTGTCCGGTGGCGGATTCGGCCAGCCGCTCGATCGCAGTCCCCAGGCTGGCCAGCCCCAGCAGCGCATGCACGAAATCGTCCGCGGGCCGGGGCGGTACGGGTGTCGTGCCGTCACCGGCCAGGGCGTGGATGGCGCGCGACACTGCCGCCAGACCGACCAGATACTCGATGAAGCTGCTCTGCTCGGCCAGGGCCGCCCGGGGGTCGGAGAGGCTCATGCGAAGCCCTCCGGACGGAGGCGGGACAGTATCGCGTCGTCGAGCCCGTGTCCGATGACGGCGTCGGCGAGCAACTCCGCCCATGCGGTCGGAGCGGAGTCGGATACGGCCGGCCCGTCGAGCACGTTGAGGCTCACCGTCTCCCAGAGGCGGCGAAGGTTCTCCACGGACTCCGAGGCGATGAGTGCGTCGCGCAGTCGCGCGCCCGCGGGGCTCCGCGCGTAACGCCGGCCCTCGGCGACGAGGAGATCGTGCAACCCGCGGGCTGCCGCCGGATTGCCGAGAACCGCGCGACGGGCTCCCACGAGCAGCTCGTGGACGGTGCGCTCGGCTGGTGAGGCACCGTCGGGGGCGGGCAGCAGCTGTGGAGCCTGGCGCTCGGTGAGGTCGAGGGTGAGAGCCCGGATCCGATCGAGCTCGGCGAGCATTCCGATCAGCACTTCGGGACTCATCGGGTCCGCCCGTGCACATAGTCGACCAGGGCGGCGAGAGCCTGCCGGTGGTGGCTCGGTGGCAGCCAGTCGAGATCAGTCAGTACCGCGGCGGCATGCCCGGCGTGCTCGGCGGCGATGTCCCTGGCGTGTGTCAGCGATCCGGTCCGATGCAGCAGACCGAAGAGCCAGTGAATTTCATCGAGGGTTTTCGGTTCGGTGATGTGTTGTGCATGAAGGAATTTCGTGATCGCACTGTGGCCGGTGCGGGAGAGTTCGCCCCGGGTGGTGAGGCGATCGAGCAGGCCGGTCAGCCCTGATTCGCCTTCAGCGCCGGGGCGCCGCTTGGCCAGGATGCGCACGGCGTGCTCTCGTTCGGCCGGTTCCGCGCCGCGCAGGGCGTGTAACAGCATCAGGGTCCGTTTGCCCTCCCAGAGATCGCCACCGATCTCCTTGCCGTAGGCCTCGGGGGCGGCGCGCAGGTTCAGCAGGTCGTCGGTGATCTGGAACGCGGCGCCGAGGTGGCGGCCGAAACGCTCCAGCGATGTCAGGTGCTCAGGGACTGTTCCGGCGGCGATGGCACCGGCCTGCAGTGGGGTGATGAACGAGTACCAGCTGGTCTTGAGCTCCACCATCCGGAGATAGTCGCTGTCGTCGAGCCGCCAGGTGTTGGTCCGTACCCAGTCCAGTTCGATCGCCTGGCCGTCGACGGTCTGCCGGGTCATGTGCGCGACGGCCTTCAGGATGCGCAGCGCGGGGCCCAATCCAATGCGCTCGACGTTGTCCAGCAACGGCTGCAGCGACAGTGACAGCATGGCGTCGCCGACATTGACCGCGACCGGGACGCCGTGATCGATGTGCAGAGCGGGTTTGCCTCGCCGCCACCATGATTCATCTTCGATGTCGTCATGGATGAGGAATGCGTTGTGGTAGAGCTCTAGTGTCGCGGCGGTGGGCAGGATGGCATCGAGATGGCCGCCGAGCCCCAGGCAGACGGCGATGCTCAGCGCCGGCCGGAGCGCCTTCCCGCCGCGGCGCGGGTAGTCCAGGATCAACTCCCGCAGACCGCTGGATCCTGTTCCGCTGCCGTAGATCCTGGTGATCTCGCCGTCACAGGCCTCCTTGCACAGGGCAAGGTAGGCGTCGAGTGGATTCGGTTCGGTGTGCGCTGGGGGCGCCTCAGGCAGGGTCGAGGTCATGGCTGATCACTTCTTGACCGGCCTCCCGTACAACGCCGCGAGACTTCGCTTCTCCTTGATCCGCAGGGCGAACCGGATTCGGACGGCCATTTCGATCCGCGAGTTCGTGGTCTCACCGAGCACCTCGAGACTCGGCAACACACTGATGGCGAGGTCTATCGGCTCCTCACCCGGTGAGGCCTCGGGGGCGCCCGCATGCGCGATGAGCTGGCGCCGGCCGAGCATCACCATGACGGTGCCAGGCCTTCTCTTGCCCGTGATCGCTCCGGTCTTGTCGACCTCGTCCATCTGCCTGTTGAGCTGTGACGCGCGGTGCAGTGAGTTGACGTGCGCCGCGGCGAGCAGCTCATTGGTGACGGGATAGCCGGCAGTCAGATCGCTGAGCTCTTTCAGTCCCTGGGTGTCGGAGATGAGACACGACGGGGACCGGTAACCGGCATCCTCGATCTTTGCCCGGGCGTCGATGAGGTTGTCCAACAGGATTTGGGATGTTGCGGCGTCGAAGTTGAATGTGTAGAACGCATTGTTGCGCAGTGATCTGATGACCCTGTTGTCCACTCTGCGGGCGAGTCTGGTTGCAGCCCAGTTCACTTCGTCGATCAGGGAATCGAGGGTCGGCGCGGTGGTCTGGACCAGGGTGACCTGGAAACTGACCTCCCGGGAGCGGACTCGTAAGAAGCCGGGATTGTTGACGACGTCGTTGCGTACCCGGCGCTGGCCCGGGTCACAGGTGTTCCAATGGGGGATGGCCTGCCAGGCGATGCACGTCTGCTCGAAGGTCTCGGTGACCGCCTGGTTGGCGATGGTCAATTGTTCTGTAGTCAAATACATTTGGTGACCCCCTGACCCCGATCAGGAAAGCATCGCAGACCGCACCGGCGGGTGTGGTCGTTTCGGCGTGAACTACTTCTGGTGGAGTACCACTTCCTGCCCGGGCGTCATCTCGCCGCGTGCCATCGCTTCGCAGTGCGCCAGGTGCAGCGGAGCGACGGGATCATCCGGCAGCAATCGCTGACACCGCTTGAATGCGGTGCGGGCCCGGTCGACATCCCCGGCGTCGAACAGTGCGAAGGCTTCCGCGAAGGCGGGTTGCGCCGCACGTTTGGCGGACCGCAGGGTATCCGAATCATCGTCGTAGACTTCGTAAATCGTCACCGGCCTGCGCCGGTTGACGACCATCACCCGTTCCATGCGTCGGACGTCGAACCCCGGGGATCGAGCCAGCCGGGTCATGGTCGCATCAGAGATGAGCAAAGCGGACCCGTAACGTTTGTTGGTGCTCTCGATACGCGCGGCCAGGTTCACCGCATCGCCGATGATGGTCAGCACCATGCGGTTAACGCCGCCGACCAGTCCGACTCCCACCGCTCCGGTATTGATGCCGATGCCCGCGCGCAACTCCTCGGAGCCGTGTGCCAGCCGTTCCCGGTTGTGGTCGCGCAAGGATCGCAGCATCGCCAGACCAGCCCGGACCGCGTCGTCCGGGGTCTCGAAAACGGCGACGATCTCGTCTCCGCGTACGTCCTGGACGAAACCGTTGCAGCTGATGATCGGCAGCTCGACCGCGCGCAGGAAGCCCATCGCCAGATTGCCGGCCTCCGAAACATTCATGTCCTCGATCATCGTGGTGTAACCGCGGATATCGCTGATCAGGACCGTCATCTCGCGCTCGACGCGGTAGCCGGCGCGTACGCGGCGGAGGTCGTCGATGTCGAGGATGCGCAGCAGCTCGTTGGGCACGAATCGGGATTGCACGTCGATCAGCGACTGCCGGTACTCATCGGCGGCCTTCAGCCGTGCCTCGAGCTGGAAGTTCCACAACGGTGCGGCGGCCTGTGCGCACAGGAACATGACCGCGTCCTGCTGATCGGACGTGAAATGTCCGCCGGTATCGTCGCGCTGGGCACAGATCACCCCGATCACCCTGTCCTGCACCACTATCGGTGACGCCAGAGTGCGTGTGGCCACATGCGGGACACCGCTGGAGGCAACCAGCCGGACCAGCTCGCCGTCATAGCTCGCTTCGGTCGAGCGCTCGTCGAGGATCGTGGCGGCGCCGTGCTCGTAGAAGGCGCGCACACCCCAGGATTCGTCGGCGGCTCTGGTGAGCAGCTGTACGCGGCGGGCCCCGGTGGTGTCGGCGACCGAGCCCAGAATGATGCGAGCCACACCATCGGCGGTCCGCGCCCCGGCCAGGGTCCGCAGCAACTGATGGGCGCTGACGGGGTCGATACCGACCGCACCCGGATGTACCAGGTCCCGGCTGAGCAGCCAGGGATGTTGCTGGGCAAGCCAGTCCGTGCGGATCGCCACCCCGAGACTGAGCCAGCGTTGGTAGGCCGAGCGCAACATGTGATCGCGCAGCGTCATTCGCCCGGTCTCGGCGTACAGCAACGCCGCCTCCTCGTGGGCACGGGCGCCGATCATGGGTAGCTGGTGTGTCTCGGCGAGCGCAATTGCCCGGTGCAGATGGCGCTCACCCTGGCCGTAGTGACCGCGGGCGCGCGCCCATGAGCCCTGGAGCAGCTCGTAGGCCGCCGCGTAGTTCTCCGGCGCGGTCTCGGCGCAGGTCCGGTGCAACTTCATCGCCTGGCGGACGAAGCGGGCGGTCGCGCGGTCGCGCGGCGCGTTCTGCATCAGGCTCAGCGCACCGATCAGGTAGACCAGCTGGGAGACGGAGGTGCCGACCAGGCCGTCGATGTGCTCGACGGCCTCCTCGGTGAACGGGATGGCGCCCGCGTGGTCGCCGGACCAGAAACACAAACCCTGCTTCATCGCCGCCACGATCCCCATGACGACCTCGTCGCCCTCACGCTGTGCCGCGGCCAGCACCTCCCGCTCGTCGTAGCCGCTCTCGCCGGCGAGCAGCAGCGGATCCTCGCACCTGCCCATCAGGTTCAGCGCCATCTGTTGTTGCGCCTGACAGAGCATGCTGGGTGCGCGTTGTGTACGGAACTGGGGGATCAGGGACTGTGCCAGTGCGTCGATCTCGGCGAGGGGTCGGCCCACCCAGAACGACTGGGAGATCAGGGTCGCGGCAAGAAATCCGGCATACTCCTGATCGCCCTGGTCGAGGGCCTCGGTGACGGCGCCGCGGAGCAGGCCGAGCCCGTCGCGCAGGGGATGACGCCAGTGGTGGATGAAGTTCAGATGCATGAACAGCGTCTGCGGCCTGGCCTCCCGGAATTCCGGCCGCTCGGCCAGCTGCAGCCCGACCTCCCCGAACCGCTGGGCGCCCGAACGATCACCGAGTATCACCAGCAAGAGCCCGTAGCTGGCCAAGACCAGGGGCGAGGACGGGGTATGGCCGTAGGCCAGGGTGAGTTCGAGCTGCTTGCGCACCAACAAGGGGAAGAGATTCGGCCGGACGATATAGGAGATGCTGCGCATCTCGGTGAGGATCCGCTGAACCTCGATGACGCGCGGATCCTGGCAGGACGGCAGGTCCAGCAGCCGGTCGTTGCTCCAACGGCGCATCGTCAGCCGCATCCGGACCATCGCATTGGCCATCCGTGGCTTGCCGGCCTGGGCAGGCAGCGGCTCGCCCAGCTCGTCGAGCGCGGCCAGCCCGATCTCGATCGCCTCACGCAACCGGTTCTGCGCGACGCGACCTTTGAGCCGCAGGTACGCGAGCCGGGCGCGGTCGGCCGGGTCGGACAACGCGTCGTCGGCCTCGTCGAGCAAGGCGAACAGCGCCGGGACATCGCCGACGAGCAGTGCGGCGTCCGCGGCGTCGAGGTGCAGTTCCCTGGCCAACGGGAAGTTCGTGGCCCAGCGCTGCGCGCCGAGCAGCCGCAGGGCATTGCGGCAGTACTCCAGCGCCAACGGGAATGATGCCTGGACCCGGGCTTTCCGGGCGGCGCGGTGAAGTACGTCGACGAAGCGGATTCGCTCGGCGCCGTCGGTGCCGGTCAGGCCGCCGATCCCGACGTGCCGCGCGGCTTCGAACAACCGCTCGTCGCCCAGTTCGATCAGCCGCCTGCCCAGCCGTAGGTGCACCTCGAGCTGTGCGTCGTCGGACAGATGGGCCCGGGCCGTTTCGGCGACCCGGTCGTGGCTGAAGCGGTAGCGCGCGTCACGGCTGATGGCGTTCGCGATGCGCCGGCCGCCGCTGTCGACCGCCTCGATGAGCCGCAGTTCCATACACGCCCAAAGGGCTTGTGCTGCAACGTCTGAGGGTTGTGCAGAGGCTACTGCGGCGTCGGCCAGGTCGAACTCGCCACCGATGCAGGACACCGAGCTCAACACCGCAAGATCGGATGGACGCAATTGGTTCAGGTAGCTGCCGAGAAATTCCGCCTCGGTGGCGGAGACCTCGATCGAGGACAGCGCGCGCAGGTCCCACACCGGGCTCTGTCCGTCGCCTGCCGGGTTCAGGGCTCCTTCGCGCTGCGCGCGGTACAGCAGTTGGCGGATCTGGAGGGGATTGCCCCCGGTGCGGTGTTGGAATTCGGCGGCCACTTCGGCCAGCTCAAGGCTCCGGCCGGTGACGTCGGTGAGCAGTTCCTCGACGTCCTCGGGGCCCAGCGTGCCCAGCTCCAGACTGCGTACGTGGGGCGAGGTGATGCCGGCTGCGCCGGCGTCGAACTCGCCTTCGCGGTACGCGCCGAGCACCAGGACACTGCGGGGTGCCACCGCGAGCAGTTCCGACAGCAGTAACAGCGAGTCCTGGTCCGCCCATTGCAGGTCATCGATGGCGAGCACGACCATCCGGTGGGCGGCGGTGATCGAAAGCAGACGGATGACGGCGCGGTGCAACCGGCGGCGGGTCTCGGCGGCATCGAGGTCGGCCACCGGTGCGGCCCCGCCGAGCGCGTCGGTCAGCTCTGGCACGAGATCCCCGAGAACGCCTGTCAGCGGCGAAGTCTCGACGCTGAGATCCGCGCGCCATTCGTCGCGCTCCGCCGGGGCGGCTGCCACCATGGAGTGGACCAGCGCGGTGAGTGCATCGCCTATCGCCGAATACGGGGCCGGAGCCCCGTCTCGACAGCGGCCGTAGGCGAACGTGCAGTTGCGATCTGCGAGTTCATCTCCGAAGGCCTGCAGGAGGGTCGACTTGCCCACACCGGGAACCCCGCTGATGAGCACGGATGTCCCGCCGTTCCGTTCGGCTGACGCCGCTGCGGCGCGAAGTTCGCCCAGCTCGCGTCGTCGGTCGACCACGCGGCCGCTGATGTCGAGCGTCGCCGATGTCACCGCACGTAGCGCCCCTCTCCGATTGGGCGGTCCGAGGCGAATTGACCGGATCGTCAGAGATAGCCAGGATCGCAGGAGCCCACCGTTTTCGGCGCGTTTTCACGGGTCTGGAACCGACCTGGGCCAGACATCGTGGAATAGAAGCGCCACCGGAGAAGCTGGAGAAGTCATGACCGAGATGGACAAGGGCAAGTTCTACACCGACACGGAATACCTCGATGACTTCAACCGCAACGTGGTCGAGGAATTCCGGGGGAACGGTGGCAAGGTCGGCGGCCCGTTCGAGCAGGCCGACCTGCTGTTGCTGCACACGACCGGCGCCAAGTCGGGCAAGCCACGGCTTTCGCCGCTGGCCTATCTGACCGTCGACGGCAAGATGCTCATCGTGGGGTCGTACGCAGGTGCGCCGAAAGACCCGGCATGGGTGCACAATCTGCGGGCCAATCCGAAGGTACGTATCGAGCTGGGCACCGACGCCTACGACGCAACGGCCCGGGAACTGCCCGATGCCGAGCGCGACGCCGCCTACCCGAAGATCACCGAGGTTGCGCCCGTGTTCGCCGAATACCAGGCCAACACCACTCGGTCCATCCCGTTGTTCGAAATCGTCCGCGCTTAGTCCCTCGGCGCCGAAACGGTATTCCAGCCGCCTGCGACTCGCACTTTCGCCGCTGGAATACCGTTTCGGCCGGGATCGGGCTACAGCCGTTCGATGATGGTGGCGTTGGCCATGCCGCCGCCCTCGCACATCGTCTGCAGGCCGTAGCGCCCGCCGCGCTGCTCGAGCGCATTGACCAGGGTGGTCATGATGCGTGCACCACTGGCTCCCAGCGGATGGCCGATGGCAATCGCGCCACCGTTGACGTTCGTCTTGCCCAGATCTGCACCTGTGTCATGCGCCCAGGCCAGCACGACCGGGGCGAACGCCTCGTTGACTTCGAACAGGTCGATGTCTGCCAGCGTCAGACCCGCACGCGCCAATACCTTTTCGGTGGCCGGGATGACGCCGGTCAGCATGTACAGCGGATCCGACCCGACCACGGTGGTGGTATGGATACGTGCCAGGGGCTTGAGCCCGAGCTTCCTGGCCGTCGCCCCGCTGGTGATCATCACCGCCGCGCTGCCGTCGGACAGCGGTGACGAGTTACCCGGGGTGATCTCCCAGTTGATCTGCGGGAAGCGGGCGGCATAGGCCTCGTTGTAGAACGCCGGCTTCAACCCGGACAGCGTGTCGACCGTCGTCCCCGGGCGGATGATCTCGTCGGTGCTCAGTCCGGCGATCGGCGCGAGTTCGGCCTCGAACAATCCGTCCTTGGTGGCCCGCGCCGCCTTCTCGTGGCTGCCCGCCGAGAACTCGTCGAGCTGGGCGCGGGAAAAGCCCCACTTGGCTGCGATCAACTCGGCGCTGATCCCTTGTGGGACAAGGCCTTCAGAGTAGCGCTCGGCGAAGGCCAGGCCGAACGGGTCGCTGCCCGGCAGTACCGAGCTGCCCATGGGCACCCGGGACATGGACTCCACACCCGCGGCGATCACGATGTCGTAGGCGCCGGCCAGCACGCCTTGCGCGGCGAAGCTGATCGCCTGCTGGCTACTGCCGCACTGTCGGTCCACCGTGGTCCCCGGAACGGTCTCCGGGAAGCCCGCGCCCAGCAGGGCATTGCGGGCGATGTTGACGGCCTGATCGCCGACCTGGGTCACGGCGCCCGCGATGACGTCGTCGACGAGTGCCGGGTCGACACCGGTGCGGGTGATCAGCTCCCGCAGGCTGTGGGCCAGCAGATCGGCCGGCAGGACGCCGTGCAGTGCGCCGTTGGCCTTGCCTTTGCCGATCGGGGTCCGGACCGCTCCGACGATGACTGCGTCCCGGTCTGCATATCCGGTCATCTGGGCCTCCTGATGCTCCACGCTGAGTATTGTGATGACTACCCAGGTATAACACCTGGGTATAGTGAGAACAACTCAGGGATGGGGTTTGATTCCGTGGGAATGCTGCAGGGCAAGCTCGCCGACCGGGACAGCTGGTCGGCAGTGGGTCATTGCCCGATCGAGAGGACCATGGCGTTCGCCGGCACCAAGTCGGCGATGCTGATCATGCGCGAGGCCTTCTACGGCACGACCCGCTTCGACGACTTCGCCCGCAGGGTCGGGATCACCAAGGCGGCAACCTCGGCACGGTTGTCCGACCTGGTGGCGGCCGGGCTGCTGGCAAAACGGCCCTATCGCGAGCCCGGTCAGCGGGAGCGCGACGAGTACGTGCTCACCGAATCCGGAACCGACTTCATGCCGGTGGTGTGGGCCATGTTCGAGTGGGGTCGCAAGCATCTCAACGACACCGGACTGCGGCTCGCACATGACGGGTGCGGTGCGCTGGCCGGAGTCGAAATCCGTTGTGACGAAGGACACCACGTGCCGGCCGACGAACTCGTCGTCCGCGTCGAGCGTCGCACGTCGTGACGGTGGGTGCGCGTGCGCTGGAGACGCTCGCCGAAGACGGCCGATGGCGTATCGAACCCGGACTCACCGAAGCCGAACTGAACGCCCTCGAGTCCCGGTTCTCTCTGCGGCTCAACACTGATCACCGTGACTTCCTGTCCGCCGGAGTGCCGGTGGGCTCCGGCTGGCCTGACTGGCGCAACGCCGACGAGGTGACCTTGCGGATGCACATCGGTCGGCCGGTTCGCGAGTTGCTGCATGCGGTGCGCGAAGGTCAACTGTGGCTTTCCGCCTGGGGCCACAACCCCGGTGGTGACGCGGCACTGAGGCTCGCCAGCGCGAAGCTCGCCGATCAGCCCAGGGTGGTACCGGTCTACGGCGTCGCGTTCCTCCGGCAGGGGCCCGACCTGGACCCGACCGTCTGGGCGATCCAGGACAACACTGTGGCCGCTGTGAGCGCGGACCTGACCGGGTTGGCCCGCGCCCTTACCGGCCGGGCCGTCGAAGCGTTCGCGCCGTCGTCCGCACGGCCGTTCCTTCCGGAATCCATTGCTACGGAACCTGTTCTGCCCCTTGCCCAGCCGCCCTTCAGGCCCGACCCGTCCGGCCCGCCACCAGCCGCGGTACGGCCGCCTACCGATCCGGCGGCCGCGCTGGCCTTGCTCGGCGTCCATCTCGGCGAACTGGAACGCCATGACGACGTGCTGGCCCACCGGGCACCCATGTGGTCGGTACCGGTGCCGCCCGGTGCACCCGCCGCCGCGGCATGGCTGGCAGTTCGTTCCCAGTTCCCGGCGACGGGCTTGTGGCCCGTGCTGCTCACCAAATCGGCCTGGCACCGGCTCGGGATGGACGGTATCGCCGATGACAGCCCCGTGCTTGCGGCCGAACTCGACGGAGTCCGCTGGCTGCAACGTGAATTCGAAGAGCGCACAGCCGAATACAACATCCCGAGACATCCGGCCGCCTTCGAGGCCGTCGACTCCGAAGACTGGCAACAGCAGTTCGCCGAGTTCGATTCTCGCAGTGAGTACACGCAGTTGGCCCTGGTGCCCACCCCTGCCGATTGGCTGGTACCCGGCCTGCTCCAATGGTCGGGCGCGATCAACTCGGACGTTCGCGGTGTCGAGCATGCAGCGATCCTGCGCCGCTGGTCAGACCGTTACGGGACCGAATTGCTCGCCCTCGACGACGAGTCACTACTGCTGACCGTCGACCAGCCGCCGCGTACCCGGCAGGAGGGTCTGGCGGCCGCGCTGGAGGCTTACCTGTACTGCGACGATTCGGTCAACACCCAGGCCGGCTCACTCGACGCGCTGGCGCGCATGCTGGCTCACCCCCTGTGGGCCTTCTGGTGGGACTGAAACCGCTAGTCTCGGCCGGTGCTGCACTTACGCGTCATAGCGCCGGCCGATCTGCGCGAGCCGATTCTCCGTGTCCTGCGAGAGCAGCCCGGCGTCGCCCACATCGTGTTGTTGGCCGGTGCCGCGGTTGATCCCGCCGGTGACCAGATCACCGCCGATGTCGCCCGGGAAGCGGCCGATGAGATTGTCCAGCGGTTGAAATCCCTTGATGTGCAGCACTTCGGCGCCATAACCCTCGAGCCGCTCGACACCGTGCTGTCGAGCGCGGCCTACCACGCCGAGGATGTCGCGGGCGGTGACGGAGCCGATGCGGTGATCTGGGATGAGCTGGTATCGCGGACCCGCGAGGAGTCCAGCCTCAGTGTCACGTTCCTGATGTTCCTGTGCATCGCGTGCCTGCTCGCGGCCATCGGAGTGGTGACCGACTCGGCGATCACCGTGGTCGGCGCCATGGTGGTGGGACCTGAGTTCGGACCGCTCGCGGCGCTCGCCGTCGCGCTCGTCCAACGCCGGGTCTCGCTGGCACGGCGGGCCGGCGCGGCGCTGCTGGTCGGATTCCCGGTGGCCATGGTCGTCACCGGGCTGGCAACACTCGGATTCGAAGCGCTCGGATGGGTGCAGCTGACCACGTTCAGCGAACTCACCCAGGTCGACTTCATCTTCCAGGTGGGACCGTTCTCATTCGTCGTCGCACTGCTGGCGGGCGCCGCCGGGATGCTGTCGCTCGTATCGTCGAAATCCGCCGCGCTGGTGGGTGTCTTCATCTCGGTGACGACCGTCCCCGCCGCGGGTTTCGCGGTGGTGGCCGCCACCGTCGGCGATTGGGATGTCGCCGCCGATTCGGTGCTGCAGCTGCTGGTGAACCTGCTGGGTATCACCATGGCCGGTGTGCTGACGCTCGCGGTCTACCGTCGCGCGAAAGTCGGCAGTCGCACGAAGGTTCGCCGCGCCGTCACAAGTGGCTGATGCCCGAGGCCAAGAAGAACACTCCGACCGCGCCGGCGATCACGGCCACCACCAGGCGATGGTGCCGGCCCATCCAGGCATACAGCCGCTCCACACCCGACCGGGTGGCCTCCGGCGCCACCCAGAAGCTGATGATCGGGATCAGCGCCGCCAGGAAACCGACGAGGTTGAACACGACCATTGCGGCCATCTGCTCGGCCAATGCGGCACCTGAGGTGAGGGCCGCAGCCATCGCGGCCAGGTAGTAGGGCGTGGGGAAACCGTTGATGAGGCCCAGCAGCGCGGCGGCCCACGGTGCCTCACCACGCAGGGCGGCCTGCATCCCCGCCGGCAGTTTCGACAGACCTGGCACCGCCTCCTCCGCGGGCGGCGTATCGGTGCCGTCACCCACTGCGACCGGTACGGCCCGTCGCGCGCGCACCCGGTTGACCAGGCGTTCGAGCTGTCCTGTCGCGGACAGGACAGCGATCACCAGCGCCACGGCGCCGATGCCGATCTCCAGTCCCGGCGGCATCGTGCTTCCGCCGTCGCCCGTGGCGTTCTTGAACACGAACACCACCGCGGCGCCCACTGCGACGTTGGCGGTGAAGGCGAAGAGAAAGAACGGGAGCAGCAAACGCAAGGGCCGTGACCGCGACAGCATGAAGGCAACGACCCCGATTCTCAGGGGATCGATTGCCGCCACGGCGGCCATCACCAGCACGGTGCTCCACATCGCGGGCGGCCACATCCCTTCACCTCAGTTACCTCACCGCTGAATTCAACCAGCGCTGACCGACTACGGCCGAATCCGGGCGCATCAACCGTGACCGCCCGCTGCACGCAGTGCGGGGGAGTTCGCCATGTGGTGGGATCTGTAGATGGGGATCAAAGTGGCGCTGGAGCATCGCACCAGCTACACCTTCGACCGGTTGGTGGAGCTGCATCCACACGTCATCCGGTTGCGCCCGGCGCCGCACTCTCGCACCCCCATCGAGGCGTACTCACTGACCGTCGAGCCGGCCGGCCATTTCATCAACTGGCAGCAGGACGCATTCGGTAACTTCCTGGCCCGCTTGGTGTTCCCGGACCGGACGCGCATGCTGACCATCACCGTCGGGCTCATCGCCGATCTCAAGGTGATCAACCCGTTCGACTTCTTCATCGAGGATTACGCAGAGAGCTTCGGCTTCGAGTACCCGAAAGCCCTGCTGGAGGATCTCAAGCCATACCTGCGCCCGGTCGACGAGGAGGCCGAGGGATCCGGTCCGGGCGAACTGGTGAAGGCGTGGGTGAGCAATTTCACCGTGCCGCCAGGCACCCGCACGATCGATTATCTGGTCGCGCTCAACCGTGCCGTCAATGCCGATATCGGCTACTCCGTCCGGATGGAACCCGGTGTGCAGACCCCGGACGTCACGCTGCGCACCGGAATCGGTTCGTGCCGCGACTCGGCGTGGCTGTTGGTGTCGATCCTGCGTCGGCTGGGGTTGGCGGCCCGGTTCGTCTCGGGTTACCTGGTCCAGCTGACCTCGGACGTAGAGGCCCTCGACGGACCGTCAGGCCCCGCCGCGGATTTCACCGACTTGCACGCCTGGGCCGAGGCATACATCCCGGGGGCCGGCTGGATCGGCCTGGACCCGACGTCGGGACTGTTCGCCGGGGAGGGCCACATCCCGCTCTCGGCGACCCCGCACCCGGAATCGGCGGCCCCGATCACCGGCGCCACCGGACCGTGCGAATCCGCGCTGGAGTACTCCAACGTGGTCACTCGGATCCACGAGGACCCGAGGGTGACGTTGCCGTACACCGACGCGGCCTGGACAGCGATCACGAAGCTGGGTGCCGAGGTGGATCAGCGCCTGGCCGACGGCGATGTGCGGCTCACCGTCGGGGGCGAGCCGACCTTTGTCTCGATCGACAATCAGGTCGATCCGGAATGGACCACCGACGCCGACGGCAAGCACAAGCGCGAACGAGCCTCGGTGCTCGCGGCGCGTCTCAAGGCGGTGTGGGCCCCGGCCGGGCTGATCCAGCGCAGCCAGGGCAAGTGGTATCCGGGCGAGCCCCTGCCGCGCTGGCAGATCGGCCTGGTCTGGCGTACCGACGATCAGCCACTGTGGAACGACGCGGCGCTGCTGGCCGATCCGTGGGGTGGTGCGGTGCCCGCCCTGGCCGACGACGCCGGTCAGCGCATCCTCGCAGCGGTCGCCGCCGACTTCGGGCTTCCCGCCGGTCAGGTTCGCCCGGCATATGAGGATGCGCTGAGCCGATTGGCGGCCGCCGCGCGGCAGCCGGCCGGCGAGCCGGTGGCCGCCGCCGACGACCTGGCCGATGACACCCCGGACGCCCGGGCCGAGCTGCTGGCCCGGCTCGATGCCCCGGTCGATCAGCCCGCCGCCTACGTCCTGCCCCTGCACCGCCGCGCCGACGGGTCCGGCTGGGCCAGCGCGGACTGGCAGCTGCGGCGTGGCCGGATCGTGCTCACGGAGGGTGATTCGCCGGCCGGGCTGCGGCTGCCGCTGAATGCGATCAGCTGGCATCCGCCGCGCCCGGCCTACGACGCCGACCCGCTGTCGCGGCGCACCGACGTGCGCGCCGAACCCGACGACGCCGCGCTCGAGCCCGCCGACGAAGCACCGACCACGGCGCTGGTCGCCGAGATCCGGTCCGGGTTCCTCTATATCTACCTGCCCCCGACCGAGGAGCTCGACGATTTCGTCGACCTCGTGGCCCGCGTCGAATCCGCAGCCGCCAAGTTGGACACGCCGGTGGTGATCGAGGGGTACGGGCCGCCGCCGGACCCTCGCATCGCGTCCATGTCGATCACCCCGGATCCGGGCGTCATCGAGGTCAACGTCGCACCGACCGCCGGCTTCGCCGAACAGAAGGCCCAACTGGAGACCCTCTACGAGCAGGCCCGGCAGGCCCGGCTGTCGACCGAATCGTTCGACGTGGACGGAACCCACGGCGGTACCGGCGGCGGCAACCACATCACCCTCGGCGGCATCACTCCGGCCGACTCACCGCTGTTACGCCGGCCCGATCTGCTGGTGTCGCTGCTCACCTACTGGCAGCGCCACCCCTCGTTGTCCTACCTGTTCGCCGGCCGGTTCATCGGCACCACCTCACAGGCGCCGAGGGTGGACGAGGGCCGGTCGGAAGCGCTCTACGAACTCGAGATCGCCTTCGCCGAGATCGCGCGGCTTTCCGCCGCAGGCGGCGCGTACGGCACGGTGGCCGGTTCCGCTAATCCCTGGGTCACCGACCGTGCCCTCCGGCATCTGCTCACCGACATCACCGGCAACACCCACCGTGCCGAATTCTGCATCGACAAGCTCTACAGCCCCGACAGCGCGCGGGGGCGCCTGGGGCTGTTGGAGTTGCGGGGTTTCGAGATGCCGCCACACTTCCAGATGGCGATGGTGCAGTCGCTGCTCGTGCGCGCGCTGGTCGCCAGGTTCTGGGAGGAGCCGTTGCGGGCTCCGTTGATCCGGCACGGTGCAAATCTGCACGGCCGATACCTGCTGCCGCACTTCCTGATTCATGACATCGCCGAGGTCGCGGCCGACCTGCGGGCGCATGGCATCAACTTCGACACCAGCTGGCTGGATCCGTTCACCGAGTTCCGGTTCCCGCGGGTGGGCACCACGGTCTGCGACGGCGTGGAGATCGAGCTGCGCGGCGCGATCGAACCGTGGAATGTGTTGGGGGAGGAGTCGACTGCCGGGGGCACCGCCCGTTACGTGGACTCGTCGGTGGAGCGGGTCCAGGTGCGGCTGGTCGGGGCCGACCGGCACCGCTACATCGTGACCGCCAATGGCTACCCGATCCCATTGCTGGCCACCGACAATCCCGACGTCCAGGTGGGCGGTGTGCGGTTCCGTGCCTGGCAGCCGCCCAGCGCACTGCACCCGACGATCACCGTGGACTCCCCGCTGCAGTTCGAACTGGTGGACGGCAGCACCGGGCAGTCCAAGGGCGGCTGCACGTACCACGTGGCACACCCGGGTGGACGGTCCTACGACACCCCACCGGTCAACGCGGTCGAGGCCGAGTCGCGGCGTGGCCGTCGATTCGAAGCGGCGGGATTCACCCCGGGCACCATCGACCTGGCGGATCTGAGGGAGAAGCAGGCACGCCAATCCACTGATGTCGGCGCGCCCGGAATTCTGGATCTACGTCGGGTGCGTACCGTTCTTAACTGATGGTTCTACGTGCGAACGGCTCACCGGAGTCAGCCCAAGCCACTGGTGTTGCCGCGGACACCGGTGTGGATGTTGACGGCGTACTGGCCGCCTATCGCAGTTCCCGGGCCCAGCAGGCGCTGTTCGACGTGCGCGACGACGGCGGCGGTGCCGGTTACGACGAGTTGGTCGATGCCTCGGGCGACGTCCGCCCGGCCTGGCGGGAGCTGGCCGAGGGCGTCGGCGAGCGGGGCCGTGACGGTCTGGACCGGCTCCGCGCCGTGGTGCGGGGCCTCGTCGACAACGACGGCATCACCTACATCCAGGTGGACCGTCACGGGGAGGTGGTCACCGACGGTGACGGCACCGCCGTACCCGGCCCCTGGCATCTTGATGCGTTGCCGCTGGTGATCTCGGCGCAGGACTGGGATTCGCTGGAATCGGGTCTGGTGCAGCGTTCCCGGCTGCTCGATGCGGTGCTCACCGATCTGTACGGTGCCCGCCGCTCGATCACCAGCGGGGTACTGCCCGCCCAGTTGCTGTTCGCCCATCCCGGATACGTGCGCGCCGCGCGTGGCGTCGTGGTGCCAGGACGCCATCAGTTGTTTCTGCACGGCTGCGACGTCAGCCGCGGCGACGACGGCTCCTTCATGGTGAATGCGGACTGGACGCAGGCACCCTCGGGCGCCGGCTACGCGTTGGCCGACCGCCGCGTCATCGCCCACGCGGCCCCCGACCTCTATGAGCGGATCGGCCCGCGGCCGGCCTCTCCGTGGGCGCAGGCGCTGCGCCTGGCCCTTCTGGACGCGGCGCCCGAGGCCGCCCAAGAGCCTGTGGTCGTGGTGCTCAGCCCCGGAATCCATTCTGAGACAGCCTTCGACCAGGCCTACCTGGCCGGTGTGCTCGGCTTCCCACTCGTGGAGAGCGCCGATCTGGTGGTCCGTGACGGCACGCTGTGGATGCGGTCGCTGGGCACCCTCAAACGCGTCGACGTGGTGTTGCGCCGTGTCGATGCCGATTACATGGATCCGCTGGATCTGCGCCCCGATTCCCGGCTCGGCGTGGTCGGCCTCGTCGAGGTGTTGCGCCGCGGCGCGGTGACGGTGGTCAACACGCTGGGCAGCGGGATTCTGGAAAGTCCGGGTCTGGCCCGATTTCTGCCGGAGTTGGCCGAGCTGCTGTTGGATGAGAAACCGCAACTGACGGCCGCTCCGATGTACTGGGGCGGCATCGACATCGAACGCTCCCATCTGCTCACCAAGCTGACCTCACTGTTGATCCGGCCCGTCAGCGGCGGTGAGATGATCGTCGGGCCGACGCTGTCGGCTGCAGATCGCGAGAATCTGGCGGCACGTATCGAGGCTGAACCGGTCGAGTGGGTGGGGCAGGAGTTACCTCAGTTCTCCACCGCACCAACCGATTATCGGGCCAAGGGGTTGTCGGCCGGAAATGTCGGCATGCGGTTGTTCACCGTGGCGCAACGCGGCGGGTATGCCCCGATGATCGGTGGGCTGGGCTACGTGGTCGCCCCGGGAAACTCTGCCTACCGGATGAACACGCTTGCCGCCAAGGATGTCTGGGTGCGGACCCCGCAGCGGGTCACAGCCGAGCGCGCCCCGGTGGTCTCGGTCGAATTGGTGGCGCCCGGCGCGATCCCCAGCTCTACCCGGGCGGTCAGTTCGCCGCGTGTCCTCTCCGACCTGTTCTGGATGGGGCGTTACGCCGAACGTGCCGAGAGCACGGCCCGGTTGCTCACCGTCACCCGAGAGCGCTACCACGAATTCCGCTATCGCCCGGATCTCGAAGAGAGCCAATGTGTTCCGGTGCTGTTGGCGGCGCTCGGATCGATCACGGGCACCGATACCGGCGATGCCGACGACGATCACGAGATGATCGCGATCGCCCCGGCCACACTGTGGTCGGCCACCGCGGACCGGCACCGGTCGGGCTCGCTCGCCCAATCGGTGGAGCGCCTCGCGCTGGCCGCCCGCTCGGTGCGTGACCAGATGTCCAACGACACCTGGATGGTGTTGGCCGGGGTCGAACGTGCCGTGCTGCGGCCATCGGCCGCTCCGCCCGAATCGCCCACCTCCGCGGACCTCTACCTCGCCAATGCGCACAGCCAGACCCTGGCCGGCATGCTGGCGTTGTCCGGGGTGGCGGCAGAGTCGATGGTGCAGGACATCGGCTGGACCATGATGGATCTCGGTAAGCGCATCGAGCGGGGCCTGGCGCTCACCGCGCTGCTGCGAGCCACCCTGACGACGATGCGCAGCGCGGAAGCCGAACGCGCGGTGACCGAGTCGGCCTTGGTCGCCTGCGAATCGTCGGTGATCTACCGACGGCGCAATCCCGGCCAGATCAAGATCGCAGCGATCGCGGAACTGGTGTTGTTCGATGCCGAGAACCCCAGATCGTTGATCTACCAGTTGGAGCGGATCCGATCCGGTCTCAAGACCCTGCCCGGATCGTCGGGCTCGTCGCGTTCAGAACGTCTGGTCGACGAACTGGCCACCCGGTTGCGCCGGCTCGACCCGGCCGACCTCGAGGAGGTCACCGGCGAGGGGACCCGCGCCGAGTTGGCTGCCCTGCTCGACGGCATGCATGCCGGCCTGCGGGACCTGTCCGGAGTGATCACCGCGGCCCACCTGTCGCTGCCCGGCGGCATGCAACCGTTGTGGGGACCTGACGAACGGCGGGTGGTGCCATGACCCAACCCGGCACCCGCTGCTACGACATCACCCATCGCACGGTCTATCGCTACTCCGACGACGTCACGAGCTCCTACGGCCGTGGTTTTCTCACGCCTCGTGACCTGGACTGGCAACGTTGCCTGTCCCACGAGCTGGTGCTCGAACCGGACGCGGCCGATCGTTCCACCAGCCGGGACGCCTACGGCAACATCAGCTCGTATTTCCACGTCACCGAACGCCACCGCACGCTGAGCATCACGAGCCACTCCGTGGTGGAGGTGGATCCGCATACACCCGAACGCTATTCCGGTGCTTCGGCCAGAGCGCCGTGGGAGCTGGCCCGCCCGGTCGGCGGCGACGGTGCGCTGGCCGCCGAGTTCACCCTGGACCTGTCGCCGCCGGAGATCACCGACGCGGTGCGCGAATATGCCTCACCGAGTTTCGTGCCCGGACGGCCGCTGATCGATGTGCTGCGGGACCTGACGTCGAGGATCTACTCCGACTTCACCTACCGGTCCGGCTCGACCACGGTGTCCACCCAGGTGGCCGAGGTGCTGGCGGCGCGCGAGGGGGTGTGCCAGGACTTCGCCCGGCTGGCCATCGCCTGCCTGCGCGCCAACGGTCTGGCCGCCAGTTATGTCTCCGGCTATCTGGCAACCGATCCGCCGCCGGGCAAGGAACGCATGATCGGGGTGGACGCGACACATGCCTGGGCGTCGGTGTGGACGCCGCAGAATGTCTGGCTGGGAATGGATCCGACCAATGATCAGATGGTCGACGAGCGCTACATCGTGGCCGGGTTCGGCCGCGACTACGCCGATGTACCCCCATTGCGCGGCATCATCTACACGGATTCGGACAGTAGTGTGATCGAGGTGTCCGTGGATGTGGCACCGCACCCGCCCGTTCGAGGGGGATCGCTGCGTGCGTGATTTCACCTGTCCGAACTGCGGCCAGCACCTGGCTTTCGAGAACTCTCTGTGCCTTTCGTGCGGCAGTGCCCTGGGATTCTCGCTCGACGACATGGCGCTGCTGGTGATCACCGACACCGATCATAACGGTCACGCCGGTGCCGTCGATGAGGGCCAGTACGAGCTGTGCGCGAATCTGCATCTGGCCGAATGCAATTGGCTGGTGCACATCGGGCAGGGCGGCCGGCTCTGCGCCTCGTGCGCACTCACCCGGACCCGGCCGGCCGACACCGATACCGCGGCGATGTCGTCGTTCGCCGAGGCGGAGCAGGCCAAGCGCCGGCTGATCGCCGAACTGCACGAACTGAAGCTGCCGATCGTCAGCCGCGACCAGGACCCCCAGTTCGGGCTGGCGTTCGACCTGCTTTCCAGCGAGTCCGAGAAGGTCTTCACCGGCCATCACAACGGCGTCATCACACTGGATCTCGCCGAAGGCGACGATGTGCACCGCGAGCAGCTCCGGATCGCGATGGACGAGCCGTATCGCACCTTGCTGGGCCACTTCCGCCACGAGATCGGCCACTACTACTTCTACCGGCTGGTTGCCCCGTCGGCGAGCTACTCCGCGCGGTTCCGTGAGTTGTTCGGGGATCCGGACGCCGACTATCAGGCCGCCCTGGACCGGCACTACCAGAGCGGTCCGCCCGCGGGCTGGGATGACGAATTCGTGTCGTCGTATGCCAGTATGCACGCGGCGGAAGACTGGGCCGAGACGTTCGCGCACTATCTGCACATCCGCGACACCCTGGATACTGCAGCGGCCTATGGATTTGCTCCGTCCGGGGCAACCTTCGAACGGAAAATACTGGGGCCCAGCGGTTTCGACACGATCATCGAGATGTGGCTGCCACTGGCATGGTCGCTGAACATGGTGAACCGGTCGATGGGACACGACGATCTCTACCCGTTCGTGTTGCCCCCGGCGGTGCTGGAGAAGATGCGGTTCGTTCACACCGTCATCGACGAGCTCACCGCCTAGACCCCCGGCGGACTACCGGGATCGAGAATCCCGTGGGCGAGCCGGGAGAGCGCGCCCTTGATCTGTTCGACGCTCAGTCCACGCGCGCGCTGGTGGGCGAAGCTCTCTGCCGCCAAGGGCGCCAGTAACACATCGACCAATGGATCCGGTTCAGCCGCACCGGCTTCCATCAACAGTGCGCGTACATGGGCGGTCCAGAAACCATATGCACCGGTGGTGAACCGCGCGCCCCCGGTCTCGGCGCCGAGCGCCAGATCGGCGTGCGTCTCCAGGAGTTCGATCATCGCCGCGTAGAACGCCGCGAGTCGCTCGGCCGGTGGCGCACCCGGGCCCAGCGGCGGCTCGCCGGACAATAGCTGCTGCTGTAGTGCGCGTTCGTGTTCGTCGAGCAGAGCCTCGGCTATGGCGCCGGTGCTCGGGTAACGGCGATAGAGCGTGCCACGCCCGACGCCGGCTGCCGTGGCGATGTGGTCCATCGTGACCGTTCGCGGATCGCGGCCGGCGAACACCGTGGCCGCCGCGGCAAGGATTTTCGCGCGGTTGCGGGCCGCATCGGCCCGCAGCGCGCCGACCCGTTCGGAGCCGGCGTCGTCGGACGCAAGGAGGTCTGCGCCGATGTCCATCACTGCACTGTAGCCGATCCGGGAAATAAATGGACGAAATGTCCGGTTACCTGCGATGCTGAACCGGACGTATTGTCCACTTAACTCGGAGGTAGGCATGACCACGCTTCTTCACATCGACGCGAGCGCCCGCAATCGGTCCGTCAGTCGTCAGATCGGCGCGGAGTTCGCCCGGTCCTGGCAGGCCGCACATCCGGACGGCCGATACCTCTACCGGGATGTCGCGGCCGATCCGGTGCCGTTCATCGGTGAGGGCTGGACCGAACTCTGTGACGCGGTACTGGCCGCAGGCAATACCGATCTGGACCGGCTCGAAGAGCTGGCGCGCACGCCGGAGCAGGCCGCGGCCTGGGCGATCGTGAAACCGCTGCTGGGTGAACTGCGCTCGGCCGACGTCGTGCTGATCGCCACGCCGATGTACAACTACTCCATCCCGGCCTCGCTCAAGGCCTGGCTGGACCAGGTGACCTTTCCGCGAATGTCCCTGGCGCCGAGACGATTCGTCGTGGCAACTGCCCGTGGTGGCGCATACTCACCCGGCTCGCCGAAAGCCGCGTTCGACTACCAGGAACGGTTCCTGCGGGATTTCGTCGCCGGGCACTACGGCGTGACCGACACCGTGTTCATCAATGCCGAGATGGCCAACGCCCGGGTAGATCCCGCGCTGGCGAAGTTTCGGTCGACACACGACGAATCGCTGGCGCAGGCCCTTGCAGTGGCCCGCACCCTGGCCGTGGAGTACGCGAAATGAGTTGGCTGATACTGGGTTTGGCGGGCCTGGTGGAGGTCGCTTGGTCGCAGAGCATCAAGCCGACCGAAGGATTCACCCGGCCACTGCCCACCGTGGTGTGCGTTGCGGTCGGTGCGCTGTCGGTGTACCTGCTGTCGTTGGCCATGCGCGGTCTGCCGGTCGGCACCGCGTACGCGGTCTTCACCGGCATCGGCGCGGTCGGTGCGATCGCTCTGGGTGTGCTCATCCACCGGGACCCGTTGAGCGCGGGGCGCGCCCTGGCGCTGTCGATGATCGTGGGAGGCATCGCGCTCGCCCGGTTCACGAATCCGGATTGACCCTGGTGGCCGCCAAGTAGGCACGCCCCCGTGGGGCGAGCCGGTAGCCGACGTCGAGGCTGATGGTCAGGCCCAGCCCCTTGAGCTGACGGACCCGTCGCTTGAACCGCGGCACTTCGAGGCCGACGCGCGCCGCAAGATCCGGTGCGCGGACGGCCTCGTTGGCCGCGATCATCGTCAGGTACCTGCGGGTCCACGCGCCGTCACCGCTGGCCGTGTCCCAGCGGTCCAGCCGGGCATCGATCAGCTGGATGTCGGCGTCGGTAAGTGTGTCGTCGGCGGCCAGATCGGGCCGCTCGTCCGGGCCCAGGTAGGAGACTGCGACGAGGTAGGTGTGCGCGGCGGGTCTCCGGTCGAGCTGGGCCTGCGCTGTTGCAGCATCCGGATATCCCGCGGCGCGGGCCTGCGCGGTGCTCACGCGGTAACCGCCCGGGTGTTCGGTGACCGACTCGATACGAATCGTGCCGGCCTGGGTCCGTTGGGTTCCGCCCGGTTTGGCCCGGGGCTTGTCCCAACGCCGTAGCACCAGCGAGATGGTCCCGTCGGCAATGCCATCGGCAGTCGGCCGATCTAACAGCACGATCACGATCGTATGTCGCAACCCTGCTTTCGCCGCAGGCGTTCCTAGGATCGCCGCGTGACTGATCGCTACGGTTCCGACATTCTGGCCCGAAATCCGCACACCCCGAAGCTGACTCGATCGAAGGAGCAGCCTGCGGAGAAGGGCCTGGTCGTCGAGGATGCCCAGAGCGGTTACGTGGGTGCGGTGGTGCGGATCGAGGGCGGCCGGGTCGAACTCGAAGACCGCCGGGGCAAGGTGCGGGCTTTCCCGATGGGGCCGGGGTTCCTGATCGACGGCAAGCCGGTGAGCCTCGTGGTGCCCAAGCGGACCACGGCGCCGGCACGCACGGCCTCGGGATCGGTCGCGGTGCCGAATGCCAAGGCGCGGGTCGCGCTGGCCAGCCGGATCTATGTGGAGGGCCGCCACGACGCCGAGCTCGTCGAGCAGGTCTGGGGCGCTGATCTACGTATCGAAGGTGTCGTCGTCGAATACCTCGGCGGCGTCGACGACCTGGCCGACATAGTGGCCGAGTTCGCGCCCGGACCGGGCTGCCGGCTGGGCGTGCTGGTCGATCACCTGGTGACCGGCTCCAAGGAGGCCCGCATCGCCGAGGCGGTGCGCCGCGGCCCCGGCGGTGAGCACACCCTGGTGGTCGGGCACCCGTTCGTCGACATCTGGCAGTCCGTCAAACCGGCCCGGCTCGGCATGAAGGCCTGGCCGACCATCCCGCGCAACGTGGAGTGGAAGCACGGCATCTGTGAGGCTCTGGGCTGGCCACACCAGGACCAGGCCGACATCGCGCGGGCGTGGCAGCGTATCCGCGGCCGGGTCCGGGACTGGAACGACCTGGAGCCCGCACTGATCGGCAGGGTCGAGGAACTGATCGACTTCGTCACCGCGCCGGCGTAGTCCGTCGTGCCGGCGTGGTAAGCAGAAGGCGTGTCAGACGGTTTGTTCGACGTGCCAGGTGACCCGGGGCCGGGTGACCCCGGCGCGCTTGCCGCACCCGGCACGGCGCCGCTGGCGGTGCGGATGCGCCCGGCGGGCCTCGACGAGGTCGTCGGCCAAACCCATCTGCTGCAGGCCGGTTCGCCGTTGCGCCGCCTGGTGGAGGGGTCTGGGGCGGCATCGGTCATCCTGTACGGCCCGCCCGGCACCGGCAAGACCACCCTGGCATCACTGATCTCGCAGGCCACCGGCCGCCGGTTCGAGGCGCTGTCGGCGTTGAGCGCGGGCGTCAAGGAGGTCCGCGCCGTGATCGATGTGGCACGGCGCGCGGCTGTCCACGGCGAACAGACCGTGCTGTTCATCGACGAGGTGCACCGTTTCTCCAAGACCCAGCAGGACGCGCTGCTGGCGGCGGTGGAGAACCGGGTCGTGCTGTTGGTGGCGGCCACCACGGAGAACCCGTCGTTCTCGGTGGTCGCGCCGCTGCTGTCACGGTCATTGATCCTGCAGTTGCAACCGCTGACCCCGCAGGACGTCGAGATCGTGCTGCGCCGCGCGATGACCGACCCGCGCGGTTTGGGTGGTGCTGTCGCGGTCACCGACGAGGCCGTCGACCTGCTGGTGCAGCTCTCGGCGGGTGACGCGCGGCGGGCGCTGACCGCGTTGGAAGTCGCTGCCGAACCCGGTGAACAGGTCACCGTGGAGATCATCGAGCAGTCGCTGGACAAGGCGGCCGTGCGCTACGACCGCGACGGCGATCAGCACTACGACGTCGTCAGCGCCTTCATCAAGTCGGTCCGCGGATCCGACGTCGACGCGGCCTTGCACTACCTGGCCCGGATGCTGGTGGCGGGGGAGGACCCACGCTTCGTGGCGCGCCGGCTGATGATCCTGGCCAGCGAGGACATCGGGATGGCCGACCCGACCGCGCTGCAGACCGCCGTAGCCGCAGCCCAGACCGTGCAGCTGATCGGGATGCCCGAGGCCCAGCTGACATTGGCTCATGCCACGGTGCATCTGGCCACCGCACCCAAGTCCAACGCGGTGACCACGGCGTTGGGTGCGGCGATGGGCGACATCAGGGCCGGCAAGGCCGGGTTGGTGCCCCCGCAGCTGCGGGACGGTCACTACTCGGGAGCGCAGAAACTCGGCAACGCCGTGGGCTACAAGTACGCCCATGATCATCCCGATGGTGTTGTGCCGCAACAGTATCCGCCAGACGATCTGGTGGGGGTGGACTACTACCAGCCGACCGGGCGCGGTTTCGAACGCGAGCTGGTCACCCGGGTGGACAAGCTACGGGCCATCATTCGCCGGCGACGCTGATACCGGCCGCGCCAAACGAAAACCGGGGCGGGTCAGGCCATCTCGGGCACTCGCAGGTGGGCGAGCACGAGTTCGAACTCTCCGACATCGATCTGATCGGCACTCAGGTCGCGGAGCCGGGCGGTGCGCAACGCCCGTGCCTCATCGCGGTTGCGGTCCATCGCTTCGGCGCTGTCGAAAGTGGCCGAGGACACCGCACGTCCCGTCCCGCGGTCGAGCATGAGGCTCGCGCTGCAGAAACCCTCGAGATCCTCCATCGCGGGCAACACCGAGGTGCGGTAGAAGTCCACGGCCCGGTCGAACAGTTCGGGGCGGGTTCGCAGCCACGTCGCCCGTACGCATGCGCCGGGTCGGGAGTACTGCTCGCGGTGCACCAGCGCGATCTCCCATTCGTCGACGGTGGCAGCGCCCTCGAATGCCTCCACCACTCGATGGCGCATCGGCCCTACCGCGTCGGCACTGGCATGCATGGCATCTTCAGACCGCCAGGCCGTGGTGAGGACACACTCGCCCGATTCCCGGTTCACCATCAGCGACAGGCCCACACAACCGTCGATGGTGTCGATGGCGGGCATGACCTCGTCGCGGACATGGGCGATACCGGCGTTGACGGCCCGGGTGCGCGCCGCAATCGTGGTTGAACGTGCGAACACGGTCCACCCCTTCCTGCCAGGGCGGCGCCCCGGTGGCGCCACCGGTTCCACTCCCAACCATCCTCCGGTGTGTCGCAGGTGGCAATGGTGTGGCGCGAGGCTCGTAGGCTGGGCCGATGGACACCGATGTGATCGACGTGGACACCTCACGGCGCCGCATCGTCGATCTCACCGACTCGGTACGCAGGTTCTGCGGCGCGCACCGCGATGGCCTGTGCAACGTGTTCGTCCCGCACGCGACGGCGGGTGTGGCCATCATCGAGACCGGCGCCGGCTCCGACGACGACCTGCTCGATACCCTGGAACGGTTGTTGCCGCGTGACGACCGCTACCGGCACAGCCACGGATCGTTCGGCCATGGCGCAGATCACGTGCTGCCCGCCCTGGTGTCGCCGTCGGTCACGCTGCCGGTCCAGGCGGGCCGACCGTTGCTGGGAACCTGGCAGAGTGTGGTGCTGGTCGATCTGAACCGCGACAACCCGCAGCGTTCGGTGCGGCTGAGCTTTCTGGGGGCGTGAGGCTTGTCGCCCTTTTCGGGGTGAACGCGCAGAACGGTAATGTAAAGCGGTCGAACTGGTGGTTGCCTGCGCAACCCCAGCCACCCACGAACACGAGGACACGAGCAACGTGCAGACACACGAGATCAGGAAGCGCTTCCTCGATCATTTCGTGAAGGCGGGCCACACTGAGGTGCCCAGTGCCTCGGTGATCCTCGACGACCCCAACCTGTTGTTCGTCAACGCCGGCATGGTGCAGTTCGTGCCCTACTTCCTCGGTGCGCGCACGCCGCCGTGGGACCGCGCCACCAGCGTCCAGAAGTGCATCCGCACGCCTGACATCGACGAGGTGGGCATCACCACCCGGCACAACACCTTCTTCCAGATGGCCGGCAACTTCTCGTTCGGCGACTACTTCAAGAAGGGCGCCATCGAGCTGGCCTGGACCCTGCTGACCAACCCGGTCAGCGAGGGCGGCTACGGATTCGACCCGGAAAGGCTGTGGGCAACGGTCTATCTGGACGACGACGAGGCCATCGCGCTGTGGCAGGAAGTCGCCGGGTTGCCGCTCGAGCGCATCCAGCGCCGCGGCATGGCCGACAACTACTGGTCGATGGGCATCCCCGGACCCTGCGGACCGTGCTCGGAGATCTACTACGACCGGGGGCCCGAATACGGCATCGAGGGCGGGCCCGAGGCCAACGAGGACCGCTACATCGAGATCTGGAATCTCGTGTTCATGCAGAACGAGCGCGGTGAGGGCACCTCGAAGGACGACTTCGAGATCCTCGGCCCGCTGCCGCGCAAGAACATCGACACCGGTATGGGCGTCGAGCGCATCGCCTGCCTGTTGCAGGACGTGGACAACGTCTACGAGACCGACCTGGTGCGTCCGGTGATCGACCTGGTGGCCGGGATCGCCCCCCGCGGATACGGCGCCGGCGACGACGAGGACGATGTCCGCTACCGCATCATCGGCGACCACAGCCGCACCGCGGCGATCATCATCGGCGACGGGGTCAGCCCCGGCAATGAAGGCCGCGGCTACGTGCTGCGGCGACTGCTGCGCCGCATCATCCGCTCCGCCAAACTGCTCGGCGTCGAGGAGCCGATCATGAGTCGGCTGATGTCCACGGTGCGCGACGAGATGGGCCCGTCCTACCCGGAACTGGTCACCGACTTCGAGCGCATCAACCGGATCGCCGTCGCCGAGGAGACCGCGTTCAATCGGACCCTGGTCGCCGGGTCGAAGCTGTTCGACGATGCCGCCGCCGCGACCAAGAAATCGGGCGCCACGGTGCTTTCCGGCGACGACGCATTTACGTTGCACGACACCTACGGCTTCCCGATCGACCTCACACTGGAGATGGCGGCCGAGGCCGGCCTCTGGGTCGACGAGGAGGGTTTCCGGACGCTGATGGCCGAGCAGCGTCGGCGCGCCAAGGCTGATGCCGCCGCGCGCAAGCAGGCCCACACCGATCTGTCCGCATACCGCGAGCTGGTCGACGCCGGGCCCACCGAGTTTACCGGCTTCGACGAATTGTCCACTGAAGCAAGGATTCTCGGCATCTTTGTGGACGGCAAGCGGGTGCCTGTGGTGACCCACGACGGCCTGGACGCCGATCGTGTGGAGCTGATCCTGGACCGCACCCCGTTCTACGCCGAGTCCGGCGGCCAGATCGCCGACGAAGGCGCGATTTCCGGTACCGGAGCCTCGGCTACCGCCAAGGCAGCCGTCACCGATGTGCAGAAGATCGCCAAGACCTTGTGGGCGCACCGGATCACCGTCGAGTCCGGCGAGTTCGTCGAGGGCGACACCGTCACCGCCGCAGTGGATCCCAAGTGGCGCCACGGCGCCACGCAGGGCCACTCCGGCACCCACATGGTGCATGCCGCACTGCGACAGGTGCTGGGCCCCACCGCCGTTCAGGCCGGTTCGCTGAACCGTCCGGGCTATCTGCGGTTCGATTTCAACTGGCAGGGCGCGCTCACCGACGATCAGCGCTCGCAGATCGAGGAAGTCACGAACGAGGCCGTCGAGGCCGACTACCAGGTGAACACCTTCGTCACCGCACTGGACCAGGCCAAGGCGATGGGCGCCATGGCGATGTTCGGCGAGAACTATCCCGACCAGGTTCGGGTGGTCGACATCGGCGGGCCGTTCTCGCTGGAACTCTGCGGTGGCACCCACGTGCGCAACTCGGCCCAGATCGGCCCGGTGACCATCCTCGGGGAGTCCTCGGTCGGATCCGGCATCCGCCGCGTGGAGGCCTACGTCGGTCTCGAATCCTTCCGCCACCTGGCCAAGGAACGCGCCCTGATGGCAGGCCTGGCCTCGTCGCTCAAGGTGCCTTCCGAAGAGGTGCCCGCCCGGGTGGCCAACCTGGTCGAGCGTCTCAAGGCCGCCGAGAAGGAACTGGACAAGGCCCGCCTGGCCAACGCCCGGGCCGCGGCGGCCAACGCGGCCGCCGGCGCCGAGACCATCGGCAAGGTCCGGGTCGTCGCCCAGCGGATGGCCGGCGGCATGTCGGGCGGTGATCTGCGCACCCTGGTCGGCGACATCAAGGGCAAGCTCGGCAGCGACCCGGCGGTGATCGCACTGATCGCCGAGGGCGAGGACGACGCGGTGCCCTTCGTGGTCGCGGTCAACCCGGCCGCTCAGGATCTGGGGCTGCGCGCCAATGAGCTGGTGAAACCGTTCAGCGCGGCAGTCAACGGCCGCGGCGGCGGCAAAGTGGACATGGCACAAGGTTCCGGTAAGGGGGCGGCGGGTATCGACGCGGCATTGGCCGCGCTGCGCGCCGAGATCGGCCGGGGCTAGCTTCGTGTCCGACACGGTCGACGACCGGCTACCGGACCGCCCAGGGGACGACGACCCCGGACGTGGGCGGCGCATCGGCATCGACGTCGGCACCGTCCGGATCGGCGTGGCCAGTTGCGATCCCGACGGGATACTGGCCACCCCGGTCGAGACCGTTCAGCGGGACAAGCGGGACCGTTCGGGCAAGCACCTGCGCAGACTGGTGAACCTGATCGGCGAGTACGAGGCGGTCGAGGTGGTCGTCGGGCTGCCGCGCACGCTCGCCGACCGGGCGGGCACCTCAGCAGTCGACGCCATCGAACTGGCCGATGTGCTGGCCCGCCGGATCGCCCCGATACCGGTGCGGTTGGCCGACGAGCGGCTCACTACTGTGTCGGCTCAACGGTCGTTGCGCGAAGCGGGGGTTCGGGCAAAGGGACAGAAAGCGATGATCGACCAGGCCGCTGCGGTTGGCATTCTGCAGAGCTGGCTGGATCAGCGACGTGCGGCTCTGGCTGCGCGCGGAGAGGGCATGGATGGCTGAGAAGTGGGGTGCCGACAAAGCGAAGCCCGAGGCGGTCGGACCACCGCGGCGCGGGCTGAGCAAGGCCGACCGGGCCCGCAAAGCCCGCAACGACCGCAAGCGACGCACCACCCGGGGCTTGTCCATCGCAGCGCTCATCGTGGTGGTGATCGGCGCGGTGTTCCTCGGCTCCAAGTTCTGGCACGGCATGTCCGGCACCGCCAACGACTACGCGGGTGACGGCGTGGCCGATGTCGTCGTCCAGGTCCACGACGGCGACTCCACTACGGCCATCGCCAAGACCCTGCAGGACAAGAAAGTGGTCGCCACGGTCAAGGCCTTCGTCGACGCGGCGCACGAGAACGAGGCGATCTCGGCGATCCAGCCCGGCTTCTACAAATTACGCACCGAGATCCCGGCCGCCAATGCCGTTGAGCGCCTGGCTGATCCGGAGAGCCGAGTGGGCAAGCTCACGATTCCGGAGGGGCGCCAGCTCGACGACACGGCCGATGTCAAGACCAAGGCCGTCACCGAAGGCGTCTTCACCCTGATCTCGCAGGCCTCCTGCGTCGAACTCGACGGCGAGAAGCGCTGCGTACCGGTCGACGCGCTCCGCGCGGCCGCGCAATCGACACCCGCCGCGGCGCTGGCCGTACCGGACTGGGCCGCCGCTCCCGTCGCGGCGATGCCCAACGACCACCGGCGGCTGGAGGGGCTGATCGCACCCGGCACCTGGAATGTCGATCCCGCAGGCGCCCCGCAGGACATCCTGTCCACCCTGATCGCCAGCAGCGCCACGCACTACACCCAGAGCGGTCTGCTCGACACCGCTGCGGCAATGCAGATGTCGCCGTATCAGATCCTCACCGTCGCATCCCTGGTACAACGCGAAGCCAAGCCACAGGACTTCGCCAAGGTCGCGCGGGTGATCTACAACCGGCTGGCCGAACACCGCAAGCTGGAGTTCGACTCGACCGTGAACTACCCCCTCGATCGTCAGGAAGTGGCGACCACCGACGATGACCGGGCCAGGACCACGCCGTGGAATACCTATATGAGTCAAGGGCTTCCACAGACTCCGATCTGCTCGCCCGGCACCGAAGCGCTGGCCGCCGCCGAGCGGCCGGCGGAGGGCGACTGGCTGTACTTCGTGACCATCGACCTACAGGGCACCACGCTGTTCACCCGCGACTACGACCAACACCTGGCCAACATCGAACTGGCGCAACACAACGGTGTCCTCGACAGTGCCAGATAGGCGGCCCGCCGCCGTGCCAGACAGGCCACCCGCCGCCGTGCCAGACAGGCCACCCCCCGCAGTGCCAAACAGCGGGCGCAAAGCCGCCGTTCTCGGCTCGCCGATCGCCCATTCGCGCTCGCCGCAGCTGCATCTGGCCGCCTACCGGGCACTCGGGCTGCCGTCGTGGACCTATGAACGCATCGAGTGCACGGCCGAACAACTGCCCGGCCTCGTCGGTGCCCTCGGCCCGGAATGGGTCGGACTGTCGGTCACCATGCCGGGCAAGTTCGCCGCACTGGAGTTCGCCGATCAGCGCACCGAACGCGCCGAGCTGGTGGGCTCGGCCAACACCCTGGTCCGGATGCCGACCGGTGGCTGGCGTGCCGACAACACCGACATCGACGGCGTGATCGGTGCGCTCGGCACGGCCGGTGACTCGGCGCTGGTGATCGGATCCGGCGGTACCGCCCCGGCCGCCGTGGTCGCCCTGGCCGAGCTCGGCGTGCAGCGGATCACCGTCGTGGCACGCGATGAGGGCAAGGCGTCACGGTTGGTGGAGTTGGCCGGGCGGTGCGGAGCGCAGGGCAGCTGGTGCGACATCGGCAGCACCGCGCTGACCGACGCGGTAGCCACCGCCGATGCGGCCGTCAGCACCATTCCGGCCGAGGCGGCCGCCGCCTATGCGGACACGCTGGCCGGGGTGCCACGCGTGCTCGACGCCATCTACGATCCGTGGCCGACACCGCTGGCCGAGGCCGTCCAGGCGGCGGGCGGTGAGGCGATCAACGGGCTGCAGATGCTGCTGAACCAGGCCTTCGCTCAGGTGGAGCAGTTCACCGGGATGCCCGCCCCGAAAGAGGCGATGCGCGCCGCGCTGGGCTGAGCCGTCACGGGACGAACGTTCCCAGGTGGTAGGAGCTGTAGAGGTATTCCTTGGATCCGACCAGGCGCGCCAGCGGGGTCTGGACGGGGAGCGCGTCGGGCGAAGACAGCGGCAGCGTCCGTCCGCAACTGCGCCAGTGTGCGCACAACACGACCGTGTCATACGGCCGCAAGCGATTTTCCAGGCGGCGCCGGGGTAACCGTAGGGTGGCGAACATGATCCGAACCGGCCACCCGCCCCGCGTCGGGGTGGTGTTTCGTCCCGACCGCTCACCCGAAGCCCTGCCCCGCAGTGCGGCAGCTGCGCAACGGGCGGGCGTCGACGAACTCTGGTTGTGGGAAGACTGTTTCCTGCAAGGCGGCATCGCGCAGGCGGCGGTTGCCTTGGCTGGTACCGAAACTCTCGCCGTCGGTATCGGTGTGCTCCCGGCGCCACTGCGCAATGTGGTGTCCACTGCGATGGAGATCGCGACCCTGGCCACGATGTTCCCCGGCCGGGTCCGGGTGGGAATCGGTCACGGTGTGCAGGCCTGGATGCGCCAGGCCGGGGCCGCCGTGCCCTCTCCGCTGACGCTGCTGCGTGAATACCACAGTGCGCTAAGGGAATTGCTGGTCGGCCGGACGGTCTCCACCGAAGGCAGGTTCGTGCGTCTTGATGGGGTGAAGCTGGACTGGGTGCCGCCCCAGCCCGTTCCGGTGCTCATCGGCGGGATCGGCGCGAAGACGCTGCGGCTCGCCGGTGAGATTGCCGACGGCGTGATCATCGACAGCGGGAACACCCCTGACTCCGTCCGCGCAGCGCTCGGACACGTGGCTGCCGGGCAGGCAGACCGGGTCGTCTCCGCACCATTTGAGTCGGTGCAGTACCTGGCGTGTGTACCCGGTGCGACCGGACGGCAGCGCCTCGACGATGTGGCCGCGGAACGCGGTTTGGCACCCGGCGGCTACGGCGTCAGCGGGACGGTCGACGAGATCGTCGCGGGACTCGCCGGCTATCCAGCTCAGACGCTGGTGCTCCAGCCGTTGGGGCCGGACGTAGATTTCGACGGATTCGCCGAAACGGCGGGTGCGGTGTCCGCTTCGCTGCGCGCGGGCCGACCCGCGAAACAGGCGCGTTCCCGCGCACCCGGCCGCGCTTAGCCTCGGTGGATGGGGCTGGGGGTGACCGTCGTCGTGTCCGCCTGGCTGCTGGCACTCAGCGGCTACGACATCGCCGAACGCAGGCTGCCGAATTGGCTGACGCTTCCGGGCGCGGTGCTGGTCTTGGTGGCGGCGGCGGTGGCCGGGCGCGGTCTCGCAGCGACAGTCGGGGCCTTGGCGTTGACGGCCGCGTACCTGGTGGTGCATCTGCTCTCCCCGCGGGCCCTGGGTGGCGGTGACGTCAAACTGGCCATTGGTTTGGGCGCGATGACCGGGGCGTTCGGTGCGGACGTCTGGCTGTTGGCGGCGCTGGCGGCACCGGTGTGCACCGCGGTGTTGGCGTTGGGTGCAGCCCTACGCGGGATTCGGACGGTGCCGCACGGCCCCTCGATGTGTGCGGCGAGTGCCGCCGCGGTGGCTTTGGTTCTGGTGTAGCCGAGTCGTGGTCGCGATTTTGGTGCGAAGGACCCGCGGAATCCGCGTTTACGCTCATCACCGGTAGCGATTCGTCCCGGGGGAGTCCGCATGTCACAACCGAATTGGCCGCAGGCCGCGCAGCAGTATCCGCCGCCGCCCGCGCAGCAGTATCCGCCGCCGCCCGCGGTTCCGGTTTTCCGGGTGGAGACGACTCGGCACACCGGCTTGCTGGTCTTGTGGTTCAACCAGACCCGTGTGGTGACCGGGACCGCCGAGCAGTGCGAGGCCGCTTTGACCAGCGCCCAGCGGCACAACCTCGTCCTGGGCTGGTGGAGCTTCCTGTCGATCCTGTTCATGAACTGGCTCTCGCTGCTGAGCAACGCGGGTGCGCGGGCCAAACTGCGCGAGGAAGTCGAGCAGGCGCGGGCCTACGCGCAGTGGTGGTATCAGTACGGTCAGCATCAGCAGGCGCCGCAGCAGCCTCAACAGCGCTAGCGTTCGTCACGATTGACCACGGATTTCGGGAGGCAAACCCCGACGTGGGAGAATGACACCCGTGTTGCGTTGGACCACAGCTGGTGAATCCCATGGCCGCGCCCTGGTGGCCATGCTCGAAGGGATGGTTGCCGGCGTGCCCATCACCTCCGACGAGATCGGGGTGCAGCTCAGACGTCGTCGTCTCGGCTACGGCCGGGGCGCCCGGATGAAGTTCGAACAGGACCAGGTCACCATGCTGGCCGGGGTGCGGCACGGCACCACCCTGGGCGGGCCGATCGCCATCGAGATCGGCAACACCGAATGGCCCAAGTGGGAGACCGTGATGTCTCCGGACCCGGTGGACCCGGCCGAACTCGATGTCGCCCGTAACGCCCCGCTGACTCGCCCCCGCCCGGGGCACGCGGACTACGCCGGCATGCTCAAGTACGGCTTCGACGATGCCCGCCCGGTGCTGGAACGTGCCAGCGCACGCGAGACGGCTGCACGGGTGGCGGCAGGCACCGTGGCCCGCGCCTTCCTGCGTGCTGCGCTCGGTGTGGAGGTCGTCTCGCACGTCATCTCCATCGGCGCGTCCAAGCCCTACGACGGTCCGCCGCCGCAGTTCTCCGACCTGGAGGCGATCGACGACAGCCCGGTGCGCGCCTTCGACAAGGACGCCGAGGCAGCGATGATCGCCGAGATCGAGGACGCCAAGAAGGACGGTGACACCCTCGGCGGTGTCGTCGAGGTCGTCGTCGCGGGTCTGCCGATCGGGTTGGGCTCGTTCACCAGTGGCGACAACCGCCTCGACAGCCAGCTCGCCGCCGCAGTCATGGGTATCCAGGCGATCAAGGGTGTCGAGATCGGCGACGGCTTCGAGACCGCGCGCCGTCGCGGCAGCGTCGCCCACGACGAGATGTACCCCGGCCCCGACGGAGTCCTGCGCTCGACCAACCGGGCCGGCGGCCTGGAAGGCGGCATGACCAACGGCCAGGCGCTGCGGGTCCGGGCCGCGATGAAGCCGATCTCGACCGTCCCGCGGGCGTTGGCCACCGTGGACATGGCAACCGGTGAGGAAGCCGTCGCCATCCACCAGCGCTCCGACGTGTGCGCGGTGCCGGCCGCCGGTGTGGTGGTGGAGACCATGGTCGCACTGGTGGTGGCCCGCGCCGTGCTGGAGAAGTTCGGTGGGGACTCGCTGGCGGAGACCCGGGCCAACATCGACGCCTACCTGCGGGCCGTCGCCGAGCGCGAGCCGGCGGGGCAGGCCCTGGGCTGATGGCCCCCAAGGCGGTACTGATCGGCCTGCCGGGTTCGGGCAAGTCGACCATCGGCCGCCGGCTGGCCAAAGCGCTGAACCTCACGATGCTCGACACCGACGCCGCGATCGAGGAGACCACCGGCCGCACGATCGCCGACATCTTCGCCACCGACGGCGAGGCGGAGTTCCGCCGGATCGAGGAAGAGGTCATCCGTTCGGCGCTGGCCACCCACGACGGCGTGCTGTCCCTGGGCGGCGGCGCGGTCACCACCCCTGGAGTGCGGGCCGCACTGGCCGGGCACACCGTCGTCTATCTGGAGATCAGTGCGGCCGAGGGGGTCCGCCGCACGGGCGGTTCCACGGTCCGGCCACTGCTGGCCGGGCCCGACCGGGCGGAGAAATTCCGTGCCCTGATGTCCGAACGGGTGCCGCTCTACCGTCGGGTCGCAACGATGCGGATCAACACCAACCGGCGCAATCCCGGTGCGGTGGTGCGCACGATCGTCACGCGACTGGAAAGCCCCCCGCCCCAGAAGCAGGCTCAGCAGCCGCGGGCGATCAAGCGGCGCCGGCGTCGCCCGCCGTGGCGGCGCGGTTCGGCCCCCGCACAGTCTTCCGGTTCGGAAGCCGAGGGCGGCAACACCGTCCCGGCCACCTCTGATGCCGAACCTACAGCCATACCCACCCCCGCGGCCCTGGCCGCTCGCAACGCGGAGCGTAATGATGACTGACCCGGTAATCGTCGAGGTACTGGTGGACCGGCCGTACCCGGTCATCATCGGAACCGGCCTGCTCGGCGAACTGGGCAATACGCTCGAGGGCCGGCACAAGGTGGCGATTCTGCATCAGCCGGTGCTGACGCAGACCGCCGAGGCTGTCCGGCAACACTTGGCCGACAAGGGAATTGAAGCCCACCGGGTCGAGATTCCGGATGCCGAGGCGGGCAAGGAGCTGCCCGTCGTCGGCTTCATATGGGAAGTGTTGGGGCGCATAGGTATTGGCCGGAAGGATGCTGTCGTCAGCCTGGGCGGGGGAGCGGCCACCGACGTAGCGGGCTTTGCCGCCGCCACCTGGCTGCGCGGCGTCGACATCGTGCACGTGCCAACCACCCTGTTGGGCATGGTGGACGCGGCGGTGGGTGGCAAGACCGGGATCAACACCGACGCCGGCAAGAACCTCGTCGGCGCCTTCCATCAGCCGGCTGCGGTGCTGGTGGACCTCGCTACCCTGGAAACGTTGCCGCGCAACGAGATTGTCGCCGGGATGGCGGAGATCGTGAAAGCCGGCTTCATCGCCGACCCGGTCATCCTCGACCTGATCGAGGCCGACCCGGAAGCAGCACTTGATCCCACCGGGACGGTCCTGCCCGAGCTCATCCGCCGCGCAATTGCGGTCAAGGCTGAGGTGGTTGCTGCTGACGAACGAGAGTCGCAGTTGCGTGAGATCCTCAACTACGGCCACACCCTTGCGCACGCCATCGAGCGTCGTGAACGCTACAAGTGGCGCCACGGCGCCGCGGTGTCGGTGGGCCTGGTGTTCGCGGCCGAACTGGGCCGGCTCGCGGGACGTCTCGACGACGAGACCGCCGACCGGCACCGCACAGTGCTGACCGCGCTCGGGCTGCCGGTCACCTACGACAGCGACGCGCTGCCCCAACTCATGGATTACATGGCAGGCGACAAGAAGAACCGTTCGGGAGTGTTGCGGTTCGTCGTGCTCGACGGGCTGGCGAAGCCGGGTCGTCTGGAAGGCCCGGATCCATCGCTGTTGGCGGCCGCATACGCAGAAGTGGCGCGGGCCTGACTGCCCGCGCCACTCGCGCCTGAATCTTCTGCCCTCCCGGGCAGGGGCCCGTTACTGCTTGGGTTGCTCGGGGTGGTCGACCGGGGTGGTCTGCTCGGTGTCTGCGTTCTCGGTGGCTCCATTGGCGGTCACGGCGGCGAACACATCGGTGTCGGCACGCTCGTCGGCCGCCAGGCCGTGGTGGCGTTGGCGGGGCATCGGCGGGGCGTGGCGGTCCACCAGCCAACGGCCGATGGTCACACCGGCGACCGCGAGCAGGAACACCAGCAGGGCGGTGAACGCCGCGAACGTGGTGACCTCGTTGAGCAGCGCATCGGTGTAGAGGCTCTTGTAGAACATCCCGATGAGCCACGCCACGGCGCCGCTGACGATGCCGGCGAACAGGCCGGCGATCAGCCAGGTCATCGCCATGTCGGCACGACGGTCCGGGTCCGGATTGGCACGTGCGTCATTCTGGCCGTCGAGTAGACCCCAGATCAGCACTCCGATACCGAACAACGTGACCAGCCCCAGGCTGAACCAGGTGGCATTACCCGGCGAGGCGTTGATCAGTGCTCCCTGCAGTAAGCGCACTATGACCATCGCTGTTGCGAACACCACTCCGCGCAGTAACCACTTGCTCATGGGGGCACACTGTAGCGAGTAGCGTCACAGACCGTGACTATTTCCCAGCGCAGGGATCGGCTGCGGCGTCGGATGACCGACTTGAGCCTGGACGCGATGCTGGTGACAGACCTGGTCAACGTGCGGTATCTGTCCGGATTCACCGGTTCGAACGCGGCGCTTCTGGTCCTCGCCGAGGATGCCACCCCGGTGCTGGCCACCGATGGGCGCTACCGCACCCAGGCCGCGCAGCAGTCCCCGGACGCCGAGGTGGTCATCGAGCGGGCCTGCGGGTCGCATCTGGCCGGGCGCGCGGCGCGTTGCGGGGCGCTGCGGCTGGGTTTCGAAAGCCACGTGGTGACCGTGGATTCCTTCGCCGCCCTGAAGAAGGCTGCCGGCGACACGGTCGAGTGGGTGCGCGCGGCGGGCACCGTGGAGGCCCTGCGCGAGATCAAGGACGCCGGGGAGATCGCGATGCTGCGGTTGGCCTGTGAGGCCGCCGACGCGGCGCTCACAGATCTGCTGGAGCTCGGTGGCCTGCGGCCGGGCCGCACCGAACGTCAGGTGCGGAACGAGCTGGAAGCCCTGATGCTCGATCACGGCGCCGACGGGCCGTCCTTCGAGACGATCGTGGCGACGGGCGCGAACTCGGCCATCCCGCACCACCGGCCCACGGATGCGGTGCTGGCCGCGGGGGACTTCGTGAAGATCGATTTCGGGGCCCTGGTGGAGGGCTACCACTCCGACATGACACGCACGTTCGTGCTGGGCCCGGCGGCACAGTGGCAGCGCGACATCTATGACCTGGTGGCCACCGCTCAGCAGGCCGGCTGCGAAGCGCTGGCCCCCGGGGTTTCGCTGAGCACGGTGGATGCCGCATCACGCCAGGTCATCGCCGATGCCGGCTACGGCGACAACTTCGGCCACGGCCTCGGACACGGAGTGGGGCTGCAGATCCACGAAGCGCCGGGAATCAATGCCGCTGCCGCCGGTACACTGCTTGCTGGCTCTGCGGTCACCGTTGAGCCAGGTGTCTACTTGCCCGATCGCGGCGGTGTCCGGATCGAGGACACCCTGGTCGTCGGAGAGGCGGCACCCGACCTGCTTACCCGGTTCCCCAAGGAACTGGCCATTTTGTGACAAAAGCTTAGGAGCTACACCCTCATGGCATCGACTGCCGACTTCAAGAACGGGCTCGTCCTGCAAATCGATGGACAGCTGTGGCAGATCGTCGAATTCCAGCACGTCAAGCCGGGCAAAGGGCCGGCCTTCGTGCGGACGAAGCTGAAGAACGTGGTGTCCGGCAAGGTCGTCGACAAGACCTACAACGCCGGTGTGAAGGTGGAGACCGCCACCGTGGACCGCCGTGACGCCACCTACCTGTACCGCGACGGCAACGACTTCGTCTTCATGGATTCCGAGGACTTCAATCAGCATCCGTTGTCCGAGGCGCTCGTCGGCCGCTTGGCCGACTTCCTGCTCGAGAGCCTGCCGGTGCAGATCGCCTTCCACGAGTCCGCGCCGCTGTACCTGGAACTTCCGGTGTCGGTCGAGCTCGAGGTTTCCCACACCGAGCCCGGCCTGCAGGGTGACCGCTCCAGCGCCGGCACCAAGCCCGCCACCATGGAGACCGGCGCCGAGATCCAGGTGCCGCTGTTCATCAACACCGGTGACAAGCTCAAGGTCGACACCCGCGACGGTAGCTACCTCGGCCGCGTGAATGGCTGACCATGCCTGACCGCCGTGGTGACCGGGGCCGTCACCAGGCCCGCAAGCGCGCCGTCGATCTGTTGTTCGAGGCTGAGGCGCGCGGTCTGACGCCGGAGGCGGTGGCCGATGGTCGTGCCGCGCTGGCCGAGGATCAGGCCGACGTCACGCCGCTCAACCCCTACACGGTGTCGGTGGCGCGCGGCGTCACCGAGCACTCTGCCCACATCGACGATCTCATCTCGGCGCACCTGCAGGGGTGGACGCTGGAGCGGCTGCCTGCCGTGGACCGGGCCATCCTCCGCGTGGCCGTCTGGGAACTGCTGCACGCCGAGGACGTCCCCGAACCCGTCGCTGTGGACGAGGCCGTCGAGCTCGCCAAAGAGCTGTCCACCGATGAGTCGCCCGGATTCGTCAACGGGGTGCTGGGCCAGGTGATGCTGGTGACCCCGCAGATCCGGGCCGCCGCCGCGGCCGTGCAGGGCGCGATCCAGGACCGCCCCGAACAGTAGGGACTGTCCCGGACATCGGGATCATCGATGCCGTTCGGTGCCACGATGTTGTTACGTGTGTTTTCACCCGTACCGACATCCGGAGGCCTTGATGGGACACGAGCCGAGAAGCATTGCGGACGTCGGCGAGGACGGCCTGCACCTGCACGCCTGCCCGCTGTGTGAGGCCATGTGCGGCTTGGAGATCCAGGTCTCCGGCGGCAAGGTGGCGAGCGTTCGGCCGAACAAGTCCGACCAGTGGAGTGCGGGGCACATCTGCCCGAAAGGCGCCTCGCTGGCAGCGCTGCACGACGATCCCGACCGGATCCGGCGGCCGATGATCAAGGTCGACGGCGAGTGGCACGAGGTCGACTGGGACACCGCGTTCCGTCGCTGCACCGAACTGCTCGCTCCCGTCATCGAGAAGCACGGTATCGGCGCGGTCGCGGCGTACACCGGAAATCCGCTGGCGCATTCGTTCTCGCTGTCCCGCTACTCGGCCATCCTGCTCGGCCTGTCCGGTATGCCGATCACCTACTCGCCGGGCACCATCGACCAGTGGCCGAAGAACCTGTCGTCGCACCTGATGTACGGCAGCTGGTGGGCCTTCCCGACACCGGACATCCAGCGCACCGACCTGCTGGTGGTGATGGGTGCCAACCCGGCGGCCTCGCAGGGATCGCTCTTGGCCGCCCCCGACGTGATGGGCATCATCGCCGGTATCCGTAAGCGCGGCAAGGTGATCGTCATCGACCCGGTGCGGACCCAGACCGCCGCCAAGGCCGACGAATGGCTGCCGATCACGCCGGGCACCGACGCGGCGCTGCTGCTCGGGATCGTCCACACCGTGTTCGACGAAGGGCTGGTCAATCTCGGCGAGCTGGAACAGCACCTCGACGGGGTGCCCGAGCTGCAGCAGGCTGTGGCCGATTGGTCACCCGAAAGGGTCGCTGCCGCAACGGGTATCGATGCGGAGCGCATTCGTGGCCTGGCTCGCGAGCTGGCCAGTACGCCGCGCGCGGTGGTCTACGGTCGGATCGGCACCTGCAATCAGGAGTTCGGCAGCCTGGCCAGTTGGCTGGTGGATGTGGTCAACATCGTCACCGGGCATTTCGACACCCCCGGCGGCGCGATGTTCGCCCGGCCGACGGCATGGACGATCACGAGCCAGCCGATCCCTGGGCTGGAGGACGGGGCGCCGAACTTCGGCCGTTACCGCACCCGGGTCCGCGGGGCCAAAGAGGTGCTCGGTCAGGTCCCGGTGTCATGCATGCTCGAAGAGATCACCACCCCCGGCGAAGGGCAGCTCAAAGCCCTGATCACCGTCGCGGGCAATCCGGTGCTCTCCACTCCCGGTGGCGACAAACTCGACGAGGCGCTGCCGCAGCTGGACGCGATGATCTCGGTGGACCTGTGGCTCAACGAGACAACCCGGCACGCCGATGTCATCCTGCCCGGTGCCTCGGCGCTCGAGCAGCCGCACTCCGCAGACCTGCTGCTGGGCGCGGCGATCAACAGCTTCGCCCGGTACTCGCCGCCGGTGTTCCACCGCGAGGATCCCGACGCACCGGAGGAATGGGAGATCCTGATCCGGCTGACCGGGCTGTGCACCGGAACCCCGGCCGAGGATGTCGACATCGCCGCGCTCGACGACGGTTGGTTCGACTACCTGTGCTTCACCCAGGGGCTCGACGGGGCCGAGATCCGTAAGCATTACGACCACGGCGGTCCCGAGCGGATGCTCGATCTGACACTGCGGACCGCCGCGTTCGGCGACCGGTACGGCGAGAATCCCGACGGTCTGACCCTGGACAAGCTCAAGGCCCAGCCGGACGGAATCACCTATGGGCCGATGGTGCCTCGGGTTCCAGAGGTGCTCGGCACCGCCGACCAGAAGATCCGGCTGGCCCCGCAGTATCTGCTCGACGACCTGCCGCGGCTGGCCGATCGTCTCGATCGCGCCCCCGACCAACTGGTACTGGTGAGCCGGCGGCATCTGCGGTCCAACAACTCCTGGCTCCACAACGTCGGCCCGTTGATGAAGGGACGCGACCGATGCACCCTGCTGATGCACAGCCAGGATGCGGCATTGCGGGGCATCGCCGATGGCGACAGCGCGGAAGTGGCCTCGGGCGCCGGGAAGATCGTGGTGCCGGTCGAGGTGACCGACGCGATCAAGCTCGGCGTGGTGTCGATGCCGCACGGCTGGGGCCATGGTCAGCCCGGCACGCGGCTCGGCGTCGCGAACGCGTCACCCGGGGTGAACACCAACATCTTGTCTTTGCCCGACTTCATCGATGAGCCGTCCGGAAACGGTGCGCTCAACGGCATCCCGGTCACGGTCAGCCGGACGACGATCTAGCGTTCACTACTCACGGAACATATCGAGTGCGCCCTGATGGGAGTCAATCACGTTGTATGACAGCGTGATTGCGATGAGGGCAGTGGGTCGCGGGTTGGTCCCGTCAACCACTTGGTTCCGGGGGAACGAGTAGTTCTTCTGGGTGGAAATGGTGGTTGAGGGTGTCTTGACCGGTGTTCATCAGGGGTGGTGGGTGCCAGTGGGTGCGGCCGGTGTTTGGGTCGATGGTGGTGGTCCAGCCGAGGCCGGCCAGGCGGTTGTCGGGTCCGCAGCTCAGTGCGAGGTCGGGGGCGTTGGTCTGTCCGCCGTGTTGCCAGTCGGTTTTGGCGTGGTGGACCTGGCAGTGGTCGGCTGGTGCGGTGCAGCCGGGGCGGGTGCAGCCGCGGTCCCGGTTGTAGAGCAGCAGTCGTTGGGCTTTGGTGGCCAATCGTTGGGTGCGGGCCAGGTACAGGGGTTCTGCGGTGTGGTGGGTGTAGACGGTGAGGTAGTGAAAGCTGTGGGATGCCAAGCGAATGAGGTCTTTCATCGGCATCCGGATGCCTGAGCCGGTGACGGCAATTCCGGCGCCGGCTTCGAGTTCGGCGAGTGTGGTGGAGACGACCACGGTGACCGGAAGGCCGCCGTGTTGGCCGAGTCGTTTGGACATCAGCAGTTCCCGCAATGCGACTTTGAGCGCGTCGTGATTGCGCTGGGCCTGGGTGCGGGTGTCACGGCGGGCCGCCTGCTCCTGCCGGGTTTGGGAGACGTCGAGTTCAGCCCCGGTGTCGGCCTGGGTGTCGGTGGCCTCGGGACCGTCGGGGGCCTGCGGGTCCTCGAGCGGGTTGGGCGAGGGGTTGTGGATCGGTTCGGGATCGGCGGGGTTGTTGATGCCCGGTGCGCCCCACACGCCGGTGACGGTGGTCAGGTATGCCGCGGTCTCGGGATCCAGCCAGCCCTGGACGTGTACCAGTCCGTCGGCGTCTTGTGTGCCGATCCGCAGCCCACGCAGGTGTGCTGCGACATCGGGTGAGTCGCCGTCTTGATTGAGCAGATACAGCAGTTTGTCAGCGGCGGCTTTCAGTGTTTCGGGGGTGTCGCGGGTCGCCGCGGTGACCAGGTCGGATTCGATCTGGGCGAGTTCGGCGGTGTTGACGTAGTGGGCCGCTTTGCCCAGGGTGTCGCCGATGATGGTGATGTGTTCGGTGTTGATCGTGCCGGCCAGCAGTGCTGTGGCGCAGGCGGGCAGTCGCGGTGCCAGTACCTCACCGCCGATGGCATAGCGCGGGCCCAGTTCGGCGGCGGCGGCCACGCGGCGTGTGGCTTGCTTGCCGCTGATCCGCATCCGGGTGGCCAGCACGTCCTTCCAGGACTTGCCGCCGATCTCGTGCGGGGCGGCCGCAGCCATCAGGGCGGCTTGGATCCGGTGATCGATCATCGCCTCGGTGCGGGCCTGCCGTTCCCGTTCGGACTGGAGCGCCAGCAACTCCGCGGTGGCGAACCCGGTGAAATCAGCATCGGCCAGCGCCGCGGTGGCGGCGCGGTGGCCGGCCTGGGCGGCCTGCACCACACCCCGGTCCTGCGCCAACCCGACTACCATGATTCGAACACTAGTTCGACACCCTGACAAGGATCCCCGAATTGGGACTCACGTGGTCAAAGTGGCCAAAGTTTTTCGGGCCCGCGTCGGGCTGACTCAATCGGATCTTGGCGACGTTTCGATCATCGCGATTTGTAAATTCTTGTCCGGGCCGAGGTGGCGCAATGCGAGCCGCAACGGCGGTTTCGCCAGGTACGGCTCGTCGGTCGGCGGCGCAATCAGTTAACCTGGGCAAACGGCAGATTCGCCGCACTGCGACACGCATGAATCGCCCCTTACCTTGAGTGCGTGTCGTCCCAGCCCGAAGCCCATCCTGTATCGCTGCCGAGTCGCCGTGCGCGTGCCGATCAGGCGCGCCAGGTGGCCGATGTACTGCGCCACCAGATCTACGAAGGCACGTATGACGGGGCCCTGCCGGCCGAGGCAGAGCTGGCCGCCGAGTTCTTCGTCTCCCGCAACACCATCCGTGAGGCTCTCGCCGTCCTCAAGACCGAAGGCTTGATCGACCGCGGCACCAAGGTGGGCACGCACGTAGCGGCCCGCAAGTACGACCACGGCCTCGACGCATTGGTGGGACTCAAGGAGACCTTCAAGGACTACGGCGACGTCCGCAATGAAGTCCGTGCCGTGCAGCGCCTCTCGGCCCCGCCCGCGGTGGCGCGCAAGCTCGCGCTGGAACCCGGCGCCCAGGTGGTGTTCATCGAGCGTCTGCGCTACCTCGCCGACCTACCGCTGTCGTTGGATCTGACCTACCTGACTCCCGAGATCGGCGAGCAGGTGATCGGTCATCCGCTGGAGAGCAATGACATCTTCGCGCTCATCGAACGCGTCAGTGGTCGCCGACTGGGTGGGGCAAGCCTTGCCCTGGAAGCGGTTTCGGCTGACCCGCATTCCGCCGCGACGCTGCAGGTACCGGCCGGATCGGCGCTGCTGATGGCCGAACGGCTCACGAGTCTGGACGACGGCACGCCCGTCGACTTGGAGTACATCAGGATGCGTGGTGACCGAATCACCATGCGCGGCAACCTCGTTAGGAGAGACGCATGACACTGGTCAATCAGCGCGCCGATGTCCCGGTGACCATCGACGAGTCACTGTGCATCGAGGGCTGCACATTGTGCGTCGACGTGTGTCCACTGGATTCGCTGGCCATCAATCCCGAGAACGGCAAGGCCTTCATGCACGTCGACGAGTGCTGGTACTGCGGCCCATGCGCGGCCCGCTGTCCCACCGGCGCCGTCACCGTCAACATGCCCTATCTCATCCGCTAGAGGACCCGATGTGAAAACAGCCCTGATCGCCCTCACCGCCGGTCTCACGCTCGCGACCGCCGGCTGCTCCCTGGACTCGGCGACGAAATCGGCCGACACCGTCGACGTCGTCGTCGGCTACCAGTCCAAGACCATCAACACCGTCACCGCCGGAACGTTGTTGCGCGCCCAGGGGTACCTGGAACGCCGTCTCGCTGACATCACGACCCGCACCGGCACCAAGTACAACGTGACGTGGCAGGACTACGACACCGGCGCGCCGATCACCGCGCAGATGGTGGCAGAGAAGATCGACATCGGCTCGATGGGCGACTATCCGATGCTCATCAACGGGTCCAAGACACAGCCCAACGAACGCGCCAAGACCGAGATCGTGTCGGTCACCGGGTACAACCCCAAGGGTGCGCTGAACATGGTTGTGGTGGCACCGGATTCGCCGGCCAAGTCGTTGACCGACCTGGCCGGCAAGAAGGTCTCGGCCAGCGTCGGATCGGCAGGCCACGGCATGCTGGTGCAGGCCCTCGGTAAGGGCGGGATCGACGCCAAGACCGGTGTGGAGGTGCTCAACCAGCAGCCTCAGGTCGGCGCGTCGTCGCTGGAATCCGGTCAGGTCCAGGCACTTTCGCAGTTCGTCGCCTGGCCGGGTCTATTGGTCCACCAGGGCAAGGCCAAGCTGCTCTACGACGGTGCCGAACTGAACTACCCGACCCTGCACGGTGTGGTGGTTCGCCGGGCGTATGCGGCTGAGCACCCTGAGGTGCTCGACGCGTTCCTGCAGGCGCAACTCGATGCCACCGACTTCCTCAACACGAAGCCGTTGGAGGCGGCCCGCCTGGTGGCCGAGGGCAGCGGGCTGCCGCAGGAGGTTGTGTACCTGTACAACGGGCCAGGCGGCACCTCGTTCGACACCACCCTCAAGCCGTCGCTGGTCGAGGCGCTCAAAGGCGATGTGCCCTACCTGAAGTCGATCGACAATTTCGCCGACCTCGATGTGACCGGTTTCGTGCAGGACGGACCCCTGCGGGCGGCGTACTCCGCGCGCGGTCAGGACTATGACAAGGCATTGAACTCGAACGCCAACCCGTCGGCGTTGGGCGGCACCGACCCGGTGTGCCACACCGCCGTCGACAATCCCGCCACGGCCGGCGAGCTCTGGCTCGACGGATCGGACACCACCACGGCGGCCGCGACGCCGGTCTGCCTGCTCAAGGCGATCCGGCAGGCGGAAGGCGAGGGCAAGAAGGTCCGCGCCGCCTATGTCTCCGACGCCGAGTTGGGCACCCGGTGGTTCGCCGACAAGTCCGTGTGGGTGCGGCTGCCCGCACCGGGCGCCGAGGGCTTCCTGCCGTTCGGAACCCAGGCCGGTGCCGAACGCTATACCGCTGCGCATCCCGGCGCTGCGATCGTCGACTACCGCCAAGCGCTGGCAGGTGCGGTGTGACCACCACCGATACCCCGCCCGTCACGGTCGGCGACCCTCCCGTCGACCCGGCGGAAACGCATCACCGCCGCACGCCTTCGGTCTGGCCGCATCGTCTGGTGCGGCTGGCCTCGGTGGTCGGCGCGGTCGTCCTCTGGCAGCTGCTGACCGCCAACAACGTGCGGGTGGGGCTGCGGTTCGACACTCTGCCGACCGTCACCGAAATCACCGCGGCCCTGGTGAACCGGCTGGGCACGCCGGAGTACTGGCTGGACCTCGGCCAGTCGCTGATCCGGATTCTCACCGGGTTCGGGATCGCCGCGGTGGTCGGTGTGATCACCGGAATCCTGCTGGGGCGCACCGCCTGGTTCGCCGACATCTTCGGTCCGCTCACCGAGTTGGCCCGGCCGATACCGGCGATCGCCATCGTGCCGGTGGCGATCCTGCTGTTCCCCAGCGATGAGGCGGGAATCGTGTTCATCACGTTCCTGGCCGCCTACTTCCCGATCATGGTCAGCGTCCGGCATGCGGTGCGTGCGCTTCCGACCATCTGGGAGGACTCGGTGCGCACCCTCGGTGGCGGTCGTCTCGACGTGCTGCGCCAGGTGGTGCTGCCGGGCATCCTGCCCGGACTGTTCGGCGGGCTCTCGGTCGGCATGGGGGTTGCCTGGATCTGCGTGATCTCGGCCGAGATGATCTCTGGCCGCCTCGGTGTGGGTTACCGCACCTGGCAGGCGTACACGGTGCTGAACTATCCCGACGTGTTCGTCGGCATCATCACGATCGGCGTACTCGGTTTCGTGACCGCCGCGGCGGTCGAGTTCATCGGCCGGCGGGCGACGCGTTGGTTGCCGCGCGGTGAGGAGGTGACGCGATGAGCCCCACCGACACCGCTACCCGGGCCGCCACCGGAATGCGATTGGAACTCGATCGAATCCGGTTGTCCTACACCGGCACTCCGGTGATCGACGATCTGAGCCTCACCGTCGAGCCCGGTGAGATCCTGGTGCTCACCGGTCCGTCGGGGTGCGGGAAGTCCACGGTGTTGCGCGCGTTGACCGGGCTGCTGCGGCCCGACGCCGGCCGGGTGCTGGCCGACGGCGATCCGGTCACCACCACCTCACGGGACCGCGGCATGGTGTTCCAGGACAGTGCGCTGCTGCCGTGGCGCACGGTGCGGTCCAACATCGAGCTGGCCCTGCAGCTGCGGGGTGAACCCAAGGCGGGTCGCCGCGAACGTGCCGACCGCTGGATCGCCGAGGTCGGCCTGTCCGGATTCGCCGAGTTCCTGCCGAAGAACCTGTCCGGCGGTATGCGGCAGCGGGTTCAACTCGCGCGCGGGCTGGCCGGTGCGCCCCGTGCGGTCATGATGGACGAACCGTTCGCCGCGCTGGACACCCAGACCCGGGCGGCTATGCAGCGGTTGCTGATCGACACCTGGCAGGCCCATCCGACCACGATCGTGTTCGTCACCCACGACGTCGACGAGGCGCTCACGCTCGGTGACCGCGTTGCGGTGCTCGGCCGTGCCGGACAGCCGCTGCGCACCCTCATCGAGGTGGCCCAGCCCCGAACCGACCATCCCGAACGATCCGCGCTGCGCGCCGAGATCATTGCCGCCCTGGAGCAACCGTGACCGAATTGACCCAGATTCCCGATATTTCAGACGCGATTCGAATCGACTGCGACGTGCTGGTGATAGGCGGTGGCACCGCGGGCACCATGGCGGCGTTGACCGCCGCCGAGAACGGCGCCCAGGTGCTGCTGCTGGAGAAGGCCCACGTGCGGCACTCCGGAGCGCTGGCCATGGGCATGGACGGCGTCAACAACGCCGTCATCCCCGGCAAGGCCGAGCCCGAGGACTATGTCGCCGAGATCACCCGGGCCAACGACGGAATCGTCAACCAGCGCACCGTCTATCAGACCGCGACCCGTGGGTTCGCGATGGTGCAGCGGCTCGAACGGTACGGGGTCAAGTTCGAGAAGGACGAGCACGGTGAGTACGCCGTGCGGCGTGTGCACCGTTCGGGCTCCTATGTGCTGCCGATGCCCGAGGGCAAGGACGTCAAGAAGGCGCTGTACCGGGTGCTGCGCCAACGCTCGATGCGCGAGAAGATCCGGATCGAGAACCGGCTCATGCCGGTTCGCGTGCTCACGCATGAGGGACGAGCGGTGGGTGCGGCCGCATTCAACACCCGCACAGGAGAATTCGTCACCGTCGCCGCCAAGGCGGTGATCCTGTCCACCGGCGCGTGTGGCCGCCTCGGGCTTCCGGCGTCGGGATATCTTTACGGCACCTACGAGAACCCCACCAACGCCGGCGACGGATACGCCATGGCCTACCACGCCGGCGCCGAACTGTCGGGAATCGAGTGCTTCCAGGTCAATCCGCTGATCAAGGACTACAACGGGCCGGCGTGCGCCTATGTGGCCAACCCATTCGGTGGCTATCAGGTCAATGCGCTGGGGGAGCGGTTCGTCGACTCCGACTACTGGTCCGGGCAGATGATGGCCGAGGTCAAGGAGGAGATCGAATCGGCCCGCGGGCCGATCTACCTCAAGGTCAGCCATCTGCCCGATGAAACACTGACCACGCTGGAGAGCATCCTGCACACCACGGAGCGACCCACCCGCGGAACGTTCCACGCCAATCGCGGACACGACTACCGCACCCACGACATCGAGATGCACATCTCCGAGATCGGGTTGTGCTCAGGGCATTCCGCCTCCGGAGTGTGGGTGGACGAGCATGCCCGCACGACGGTGCCCGGCCTGTACGCGGCCGGAGACCTGGCGTGCGTTCCGCACAACTACATGATCGGTGCCTTCGTATACGGCGATCTCGCCGGCGAGCATGCCGCCTCGACACTGTCGGATGTGGCTGCGCCGGTGGAGCTTCCGGACGATCAGGTGGCCCAGGCCCACGAGCTCATCTATCGTCCGCTGCGGCACCCGGACGGTCCGCCGCAGCCGCAGGTCGAGTTCAAGCTGCGGCGGTTCGTCAACGACTATGTGGCACCGCCCAAGACCGCCACCAAGTTGTCGATCGCGGTGCAGACCTTCGAGCGCATGACCACCGAGGTCGAGGGCATCGGGGCACGTACCCCGCACGAGTTGATGCGCGCCGCGGAGGTGTCCTTCATCCGGGACTGCGCGGAGATGGCGGCCCGGTCCTCGCTCACGCGCACCGAGTCACGCTGGGGGCTGTACCACGAGCGGGCCGATTTGCCGCAGCGCGACGATGCGCAGTGGCGCTACCACCTCAACCTCTACAAGGACGCCGACGGCGCCATGCAGTTCGTGAAGCGGCCGGTGGCACCGTATTTCGTCGCGGTGCCGGAGTTGGACCACCTGACTTCCCACGATCCGGTGACCACCGTCGAACAGCCCCACCTGCACGGCGGCCGGGCGCCTGCCGCCGAACGCTCCCGGGTGCGCCCGGCCGGATCCGCGCAACCGCCGTCACCACGTATCGCGGCGGTCCTGGCGTTGGAGGAGCCCTCCCTGGAGGATCTGACTGCCTACCTGGCAGATTCCGACCCCGGCGTGCGCAGAACCGCGGTCGCCACTCTCGTCGAGCATCTGCCCGACGGGTACCAGCCCGTGCTGGTTGCCGCACTGGCTGATGGCGACGCCGAGGTGCGACGGGAAACCGCGGATGCGGTACGTGAACTCGTCGAGGTCCTGCCCGACCCGGGCGCTTTCGCCGACCGGCTGGAGTCCGCGGACCCGGTGGTCCGTGCGGTCACGGTCTACCTGTTGAGTTCCCGGCGGGTCGGCGACGCCCAGGCGTACCGCCTCGCGTCGACCGATTCCGATCACCGGGTGCGGATCGAGGCGGTGCGGGCGCTGGTGTCGGTCGACGACCACACCGGGGTGGCGGCAGCCACCACCGACGAGAACCGGGAGGTCCGGATCGCCGCGGTAGGCGGACTGGCGACCCTGCGTGCCGGCGCCGATGCGGTGCGCGTGGCGCTCGATGACACCGATCCGCTGGTGCGGGCGGCGGCCCTGGCGGCACTCGGCGCGGTCGGCTGCACCGGGGACGACGTGGTCAGTGTCGAGAAGGCGTACACGGAGTCGGCCTGGCAGATCCGTCAGGGCGCGGCACGGGCGTTGGCCGGGGCCCTACCGGAAGTGGCGGTTCCCACCCTGTCGCGGGCGCTGAACGACCAGCATCTCGATGTCCGCAAGGCCGCTGTGCTGAGCCTGAGCCGGTGGGCGGGTTCGGAGTCGACGGCCCGTCAGGCACTCACCGTGGCCTTGGACGACAGTGATGCCGATGTGCGGGCCTATGCGCGTCAGGCGTTGGCGCGCACAGGCCCGCACGTTCCGGGCTAGAACTCTCCGCAGTTGGGAGCGGTGGGCACCCCGTTGAACCGGTCGGTGAGCCAGTCCATGGTTGGTTCGCCGTCGACGTACGGTTGCAACAAGCTGGTGGTGGCCATCTTGTTCAAGAACGGTGCCATTTCGTTGGTCCGGAACGTGACGTCGCCACCCTTCGCGCACCAGTCGTTCGCAGTGTCGACGGCCGACGCATAGGGCGCGAGGGAATCCCAGCGGTTGTGGGTGACCAGGACCGGGCCGGTGGGCTTGAGGCTGCCGATGCGTTGAGCCGCCAGCAGACTCCGGATCGGATCGTTGCCGACCAGGTCGTTCAGGTCGGTGTTGAACCACGGCTGCACGTGCCGGAAGGCGTAGTCGACACTGCCCTGGACCAGGCAGGTGTGGCCGCTCCAGTCCAGCATCTGCAGACCCCGCGGTGTCAGTGAGTTACGCAGTGGTTCTTCGGTTTGGGGGTAGGACGCGATGATGCCACGCAACATGTATCCGGTGAGCACTGCCAGGAAGTTGCCGTCGATAGCCGGAAGCGCTGCCGCGATATCAGTGACGGCCCCGGCGGCGTAGGTGCCCACAACCCGGAGTTCAGGCGCGTAGCTGCCGGCCAGTTCGGCGGCCGACATCGAGGCCTGTCCACCGGATGCCCAGCCCCAGAACGCCACCGGCCCATTAGGATTCAGCGACGTGTCGGGGAGTTTCATTGCCGCGCGGGCGGCGTCGAGCATCGCGGTACCGGCCGCGACTCTGTTGAGGAACTGCGGTGACTCCGAACCATGAACACCCATGCCGACGCCATCGGTGACCACGACGGCGAAGCCACGGGCCAGCAGGGTGGCGATGAACCCCTCTTCGTAGTTGAACATCAGGTCGAACCCCTGAGAGAAGTGGATGCCCTGGTTGAACAGTCGCGACGGCGCACACTGTTCACCTGTCCCATACGGCCCGGTCGCGTACGCGAGCAGCGGACGCGGGCCCTTGCCCGTCCATGGGGCGTCGGGTTCGATGTAGGTTCCGGTCACGGCGACCGGCTTTCCCTGAGCGTCAGTGCTGCGGTACATGATTCGCGTACCACCTCCCACGAACGCGCCGAGTTGACCCGAGGGTTCGAGCACCAAACGTGACGGTTCGCTACGGATGAGATCGCCTGGTCGGCTATCGGGCAGAGGCGTCGGCGGTGTGTAGAATTCTTCGTAGTGCTGGTCGTCGGCCCGGGCAACGGGGTTCATCAGCGTGGCCGGCCAAGCGGTCCACGCCAACGCCGCGATCACCAGAGCGGTTGCGAGTCGGGTTCTGGTGCGGCAGTGGGGGATTAGTGGCATGGGACGTCCTAGGTCGAAGTAAATGGGTGTGCGCAAGTGCTGGCGCCGCGCACCCGCGGCGTCAGTGAGTCAGTCAGTTGTGCGGTGAAGTGGAAGCGTCAGGTTCTGGACGCAGCAGCACGCGGTGCGCTGTGCCGGGCCCCTGTCTTGTCGTCGATCCGGCGGTGCAGCTTTCGGGTGGCGGCCCGGTAGGCGGCCGGCCTGATCGGCAACAGCCACTGCCGAAGCTGGGTCCACCGTCCGACGTTCACGCCGGCCTCATCAAGGATTTCGTCGATCTGGCGCACAGAGAACGGGATGATGTTGGTTCCGCGAGCGTGCTTGCCGTCGGTCCGTTCGATCATCCACTTCAGCCGGCGCTCGGCGAATGCGCGCTGCTGCTCGACCGGCGGCAGCTCGGCGTACCCGGCCAGATAGTTGACCACCCAGATCGCGGCGGCTTCGGCGCTGATCGGGCTCAACAACGACGACCCGTAGCCGACGAAGAACAGCCGGGGTACATCGACGGGCAGAATCTGGCGGTACAGCTGGAAATTGCCGTCCGCGTCGGTGATACGCGACTGTAGGTCCTCGGCCAGGAACGGTGTCCGCTGCTGGTAGCCGGTCGCACAAACCACGGCGTCGACGCGACGGGTGGTGCCGTCGGAGAACTCGACCGTCGGGGCGCCATCCTTGTCGTAGAGCCCGATGATCGACACGCCGCGACGAATGTCGATGACGCCGTCGCGAATCTTCTCGTAGAAGCCCTCGGTGGCCAGACTGACCGCATGCCGCACGATCCGTTCGAACGGACCCTCCGGCACCAGGCCGAGCCGGTCGAACATCAACTGGCGCCGAGCGACCCGTCCCACCATGCCGAGCATGGCATTGCGGGCGAACCGGCCGGGGCCGGTGATCATGCGGGCGATGCCGCGCTGGTCGAGGTGGTCGAACAGTCCCTCAGAGAGTCGGGTCAGCAACACGTACTTGTAGTTGATCACCCCACCGACCTTGCGGGGCATCTTCCAGGTGACCTCGCGGGCCGCGACGGTGGTGGACCGCGCCACGTCGCTGAGTGCCTCGGCGATATCGCATGACGACTTGCCGTAACCGATGACGACGATGTCCTTGTCGGCGGCGTCCTGCAGGTCGTTGAATTCCGAAGCGGCGCAGATGCGCCCGCCCGCCCGAGTGAAATCCTCGATGCCCGGGTAGTCCGGAATGAACGGGTCGCAGAAGATTCCGGTGGCCACGATCAGCTGATCGAATTCGGTCTGCTCGACCGTCCCGGTGATGAGGTCACGGGTGGTCAAGGTCCAGCACCCTGCTACCTCGTCGAGTTCGGCCGAGACCACCTCGGTGTTCAGCCGGACCAGGCGCTCCAGGTTGAAGTGCCGGGCGTACGCGGCGAGGTACTGCTGCACCTGCGCGCCGGTCGGCCACTCCGGATACGCCTTCGGCATCGGGAAGTCCGAAAAGGCATAGGTGTCCTTGCCGTTCTGCGTGGTCACTCCCGGGTACAGGCGGGTGTGGCTCCACACGCCGCCGACGTCGGGAACTTTGTCGAAAATAGTTACGTCGAAACCGAATTCCGTCAGCAGTTTGGCGGAGCACAGGCCGGCGACGCCAGCGCCGATGATGGCGATCTTCATCTGGGTGGTCCTTCGATCGTGTTCTAGACGGGGCTGAGTTCTGAAGTGGCGGTGTGGGATTGGCTGCGTTCGCGCTGGAGGTCGATGGCGATGTCGATGATCATGTCTTCCTGGCCACCCACGTAACGTCGTTCGCCGACGCGGTAGAGGATTTCGTGAGCGGGTACTCCGTAGCGTTGCGCGGCCCGTTCGGCATGCAGCAGGAAGCTGGAATAGACCCCGGCGAAGCCCTGCACGATAGACGACCGGTCCATCACCGGGAGCCGGGAAATATAGGGTTTGACAACATCTTCGGCGGCCGCCAGGAGCTGGTCTTTGTCGACTCCGGTGGCGATGCCCAGCCGATGGAACACGGTGGCCAGGACCTCGGTGGGCGAATTGCCTGCCCCGGCGCCGAGCGCTACCAGCGAACCGTCGATCTGGCGTGCGCCGGCGCGATAGGCGAGAACCGAGTTGGCAACGCCGAGGCTGAGATTCTGGTGGCCGTGGTAGCCGACCTCGGCGTCGTTGCCCAACTCCGCGACCAGGGCCGAGACTCGGTCGGTGACGTCGTCGAGGATAAGCGCTCCGGCCGAGTCCACCACATACACGCATTGGCATCCGGCGTCGGCCATGATCCGGGCCTGGCGGGCCAGATCCTCCGGGCTCGACATGTGCGAGAGCATCAGGAATCCGACGGTCTCCATACCCAGCTCGCGGGCAGCTCTGAAGTGCTGAATGGCGATGTCGGCCTCGGTGCAATGGGTGGCGATCCGCACCGCGCCGGCCCCCAGATCATGGGCGACCTTGAGGTCCCTGACGGTGCCTAGGCCGGGCAGCAACAGCACCGCGATCTTGGCCTGGCGGGCCTGGGCCACCGCTGCCGAGATGAGTTCGGTTTCGTCGACCAGCGAAAAGCCGTAGTTGAAGGTCGATCCGCCGAGTCCGTCGCCATGGGTGACTTCGATCATCGACACCCCGGCCGCATCGAGGGCGGCCACGGTGTCACGGACCTGGGCGATGGTGAAGCGGTGCGCCATCGCGTGGCTGCCGTCGCGCAGCGTGGTGTCGACGAGGCGTACATCGCGTGCCCCGGTGTCCCAATTGTTCATCGTGCTACCACCTGATCTTGTGCGGCCAGCAGTGACGCGGCGATCCGTTCGCCGGCCTCGGCGGCGGCTGCCGTCATGATGTCGAGGTTGCCCGCGTAGGGCGGCAGGTAATCTCCCGCTCCATGTACTTCCAGAAGCGTTGTCACACGCGCCTTTCCGTTCCAGTCCGGGCGGGGGTCGTCGAACTGCGGGTCGGCCTTGAGCGCGTAACCGGGTACGTAGGCGGAGACCGTGCGGACCATGTCGTGGATCGATTCGGCGATCCGGTCGCGATCGGCATCGGGATCGATGGCGCAGAAAACGGTGTCGCGCATGATCATCGGCGGATCGACCGGGTTGATGATGATGATCGCCCGGCCACGGGCCGACCCTCCGACATCCTCGATGGCCTTGGCGGTGGTTTCGGTGAATTCGTCGATGTTGGCTCGGGTTCCCGGGCCGGCCGACCGCGATGAGATCGACGCGACGATCTCGGCGTAACTCACCGGGGTTACCCGGTTCACCGCGTGCACGATGGGGATGGTGGCCTGGCCGCCGCAGGTGATCATGTTGACGTTGGGCGCCGTGGTGTTGATGTCGAGATTCACCGCTGGGCAGACGAACGGCCCGATCGCGGCGGGGGTGAGGTCGACGGCACGGATCCCCGCCTCGGCGTACCGGGGGGCGTTGGCGGCGTGCGCCTTCGCCGAGGTGGCCTCGAACACGATGTCGGGCAGATCATCCTGGGCGAGCAACCAGTCGACGCCACCGGCCGAAGTGGTGACCCCGCGGGCCGCGGCGCGCGCCAGCCCGTCCGATGCGGCGTCGACGCCGACCATGTAACGCACGGTTATCCGGTCACTGTTCGCCAGTTTGGCCAGCAGATCGGTGCCGATGTTGCCCGGCCCGACGATGGCGGCAGAAATTGTGGACATTGTCTCTCCTCTGGGTGTCGGAGTGCTCACTCGGCGGCGAAATGGGCTGTGACGCTGCCGAGTGCGGCGAATTCGACGTGGAAGCTGTCACCCGCCCGAACCGGCAGTGCCGCGGTCATGGAGCCGGGGATGACCGTCTCGCCCTCTTCGATCGCGACGCCGCGGGCGCCGAGGACGTTGGCCAGCCAGGCCAGCGCGTTGAGCGGAGAACCCAACACCGCAGCACCGGCGCCGGTGGCGACCAGTTCACCGTTGCGGTGCACCAGCACGCCCATCAGGCGCAGGTCCAGCTCGTCGAGCCGCCGTGCCGTGCCGCCGAGTACCACGCCACCCGAGGACGCGTTGTCGGCGATCGTGTCGATCAGGCGGATATCCCAGTCCCGGATTCGGGAATCGATGATTTCCACTGCGGGCAACACGACGTCGACCGCACGCGCCGCGTCGGCCACCGTCACACCCGGTCCGGCCAGGCGGCGGCCCATCACGAAGGCGATCTCCGGTTCCACCCGGGGCTGCAGGAATCGGTCGACGGGGATCGGAGTGCCTTCGGGCAGGAACATCGATGCGGTGAGCCGCCCGTAGTCGGGGCAGTCGACGCCGAGCTGGGACTGCATGGCCTTGGATGTCAGACCGACCTTGTGGCCACGGACGGGGTCCCCGGCCTGCATCCAAGCCGAAACCTGGTGCTGTTGAATCGCATACGCATCGTCGATGGTGAGGTCGGGTTTCTCGGCGGTGATCCGGCCGATCGGCGTTCCGTCGGTGTAGGCGGCCAACAGCTGGTCGGCCAGCTCGGTGTGCGCTGTCATGCGCTCGTGGCTTCGCGGAGGAACTGCGCCACCAGCTGCTGGAACCGTTGCGCGTGCTCGATCTGGGTCCAGTGCCCGCACCGACCGAACACATGCAGCTGGGCATTGGGGATCTGTTCGAACATGTGCTGGGATGCCCGCACGGGAACCACCCGGTCCTCGCGGCCGTGCAGGATCAAGACCTCGTGTTCGATGCGGGCCAGTGCCTCATCCGGCACGATCTGCGCATCCAACCAGCGCTGCCGCGGCGGCGGGAAGACCTTCTCGAAAACCTCTTGCGCGCCGGGGCGAATGGTGGCCCGATACCGCAGCTCGGCGAGTTCGTCGGTCACCAGCGACCGGTCGAAGGCCATGATGTCCATGACCTTCTTCATGTTGGCGACCGACGGGGTATAGCCCCACAGCTGGTCGAGCTCGTCGCTGAGCGGCATCGCCACCCCGCCGGGGCCCATCAGGGCGATCCGGTCGAGCCGGTCGGGGTGCCTGGTCGCCAAATGCAGCGCCAGCCCACCGCCGAAGGAGTTACCCACGATGTGGGCCTTCTCGATGCCCAAACCGTCCAACAGCGCCAGGATCTGGTCGATCCAGGTGTCGAAGATGGTGAACTGCAGGGAATCCGGAACCTCGGTGTATCCGAATCCCACCAGATCCGGTGCGATCACCCGGAAGTCCTGCGAGAGCACCGGGATGAGGCCGCGCCAGTTGGCCCACGCGGACACCCCGGCGCCGGATCCGTGCAGCAGCAGCACGGGCGCGCCGTCGCCCACATCGTGGTAGTTGGTGTCGTAGCCGCAGGTGTTCTGGGTGCGGCCGATCTCGGGATTGTCTGTCGACATGGTGGTCTCCTGATTGGTCGGTGTTACGGCAGGGCTGGGGTGACGGCGCTGAACAGGTCGTCCTGGACGAGCGCCGGCGGCGGGTAGGCCCGCTTGCTGTGGGTCAGTCCGGTCAGCACAAGCAGCTCGCACATCTTGTAAGCGATGACACCAGGGTTGATCACCGGGACATCGAGGGTCTTCTCCAGGTACGCGTGGGATTGATGCATGGTGGTGGACCCGAGAATGATCACGTCCGCACCGTCTTCCGCGATGGCAGCCCTGGCTTGGGCCTCCAGCGCCTCGAAGATGAAATCCTCCTTGCCGGCGAGTAATTCGCTGGCGTTGGGCGAGACGCCGACATCACGGACCGAGGCCAGCCGGGCGGTGAGGCCGTGCTCGCGCGCGGCCTTGTGGTAGAGCTCGTGCCATTGCGGCCACATGGTGATGACGGAGAACTTCTTGCCCAACAATGCGGCCGCCAACATCGACGCCTGATTCGGCGCGACCACCGGAATGCGCAGCCGGGAACGCAGTGCCGCCAGTGCCGAATCACTCATCGAATTGACACAGACCGCGGCATACCCCTGTTCCTCGGCGCGGCATCCGGCGTCGAGCACGAAGGCGTCGGCGAGGGTGGTCTCATACGCGCTGTCGAGGGTGGTGCCACCGGCGCGGGCGGACACGAAAACGTTCTCGAAGCCGGGGAACACTGCTGCGGCCGGAATCTGGGCCGCGAACGCGTCGAGTGCCGGTTGCGGCACCGGCACCGGCACGATGTTGAGGATCTTGCGGTGCCGTGTCACAGGTCGAGTTCCTCTCGGGTGCGGGTCAGGGTGTCTACGATCGCGTAGGCCACCGCGCGGGCGGCGGTCATCACATCGGTGACCGATGCGACACCCATTCCGCCGAGTCCCTCGTTGAGTTCCGCGGGGGCGGTGGCCGGTGGCCACGGGTATCCGATCCGGGCGGTGGGCACCCCGAGGCGGCGGATGAGGGTGCCGTCGGTCTGGCCACCCAGCATCGGGGTCGACTCATAGGGCCGACCCTCGACTTCTTCCCAACCGCGCCTGCAGGATTGGATGATCCAGTTGTCCGGGTCGGTCATGCCGCCGGGCAGCGAACCGTACATCTCCCAGTCCAGCTCGATGTCCGGTTCTGCAGCCCGGATTCCGGCGATCATCTCGGCGAACTGGTGGCGGACCTCGCCTGGGGTGGTTCGGGGGTTGACCCGGACGTCCAGGTAGATCTCAGTGGTGGCCGATGGGAAGGCCGGTTTGTCGGGGGAGCCCGAGCGGACCGCCGAAATCCAGCCTTCGGGGATGGTGGTTCCCGCTGTGTTGCGCGCGGTGTACTGCGGCAGCCACGCCTCGATGTGCTGGATCACCGTTGCGGCCGGCACGATCGATGACCGGAAACCCGGTGTGCCCCGGGCGATTCCGGCATAGCCATAGGTGCCCCGCACCGACACCTTGAACCAGCACATGCCCGGCTCTTCGGGGAAGACCGCCCACCAGGGTTTGAACACGATCGCGTGATCGGGCATGGCGCCGTGGGTCAGCAGATGGAAGATCCCGTTGCTCATTCCGGCCTGACCTCGACCGCTCATGCTGACTGGCATGCCGCCGCCGGCGAAACCGATTGCCAGATCGCCGATTAACGGTATTCCCGACTCGATGACCGCATGGGCAACCTCGGTCAGCCCGGCCACCATGCATTTGGGGTTCGAGGCGCCCAAGCCGATCACCAGATCGCCGTCGATCTGGGCCTGTGGCAGCATGTCCGGGCGTAGCCGGGGGCCGACCCAGGGCACATCGGACTCGGGATCGATGTGAGTGTCGATGGGGGCGTACAACAACAGCCTGCTGCCGCCGCCGCTGCCGAGCCGTTCACCGAATGCGTTGCCGCTGTGTTCGTTCATCGGCTGGTAGCCGGCTTCGATGCCCACGGTGTCGCGCAGATAACCGGCCATGAATTCCGACGCCGGGCGCTCCAACCCGGTCGGGCTGTGAATGTTGATCAGATTGACCAGGAGGTCGCGAAATCGGTCCGGATCCAACCGATCGCATACCGCTTCGTACATGGCGCGCCGGGTATCGGTTTCGGTTGTGCCCATCATGGCTCCTCGGGTAGTGCGCAGCGCGCGGTCAGGCCGGCGCGGTCGGTTAGGCAGGTGGCGATGCGGACCAGTGCGTGGTCGGCCTGCGGGGGCCCGACGATCTGCACGCCCAGCGGCAGTCCGGCTGCCCCGACGCCGACCGGCAGGCCGACCGCCGGCAGCCCGGTCACGCTGGCGAGCTTGTTGAACACCGGATCGCCGGTGTTGGTGAGACCTTCCGGGGCTTCCCCGGTCGCCGCCAGCGTGACGAGCACGTCGACGTGGTGCAGCGCCGCCGACACGAACCGGGTGCAGGCCTGTACCACCGCGCGCGCCTGCTGAAGATCGTTGGGAGTCGCCGTCCGGCCGGTGGCCAGGAACTCGGTCAGCTGGTCGCTGACCTGCCCGCGACCTTCGCGGTGCAGGCGTGGTTCGAGCGCGGTCGCCGCCTCGGCGGCCATGATCAGCGTGTGACCGTCGTCGAGATCGGCGAGTTTACTCGGGACTTCGATGTCGATGACCTGCGCGCCCAACCCTGCGAGCCCGGAGACGAAGCGATCCAGGGCCGCGGTTGCCGATGGCGTGGCCCGGTCGCGCCACGGCGGCCGCAGTACCCCGATCCGGAGCCTTTCGGTGGCCGGCAGGGCTGCCGCATCGGGACGGCGGGTCAGGACCGCGTCCAACTCGCCGAGCCACGCCGGGTGGCGCGCGAATGCACCCACGGTGTCGAAGCTCAACGCCACCGGTAGCACACCGTCGAACGGCCAGCGGCCGTACGTCGGCTTGAGGGTGAACACACCGCAAAAGGACCCCGGTCGCAGCACCGAGCCGGCCGTCTGTGTACCGAGTGCGATCGGAACCTGCCCGTCGGCCACGGCCGCTGCGGATCCGCTCGACGAGCCGCCAGGCGTGTGGCCGGGATTGTGCGGATTGCGGGTTGCACACGGCCGGTAGGTGGCGAACTCGGTGGTGGCGGTCTTGCCCAGGATCACCGCTCCGGCATCACGTAGCCGTGCGATGACATCGGCGTCGCGCACCGGGCGATGACCCGCCCACAACTCGCTGCCGTACCCGGTGGGCTGATCACCGGTGTCGATGATGTCCTTGACCCCGATCGGAACACCATGCAGGGCGGTGCGTGGTGACTCCGTGTCACGCGCACGAGCCTGCGCGCGCGCCAGCTCGGGATCCAGGTGCGCCCAGGCGCGGATCAGGTTGTCGCGCAGGCTGATCCGGTCCAGGTATCGCTGCAGGGTGGCAGCTGCGGTCGGCGGGGAGTCGTCGGGTGCGCTCAGCATCAGCCTGCCTTCTGCACAACGTGGCCCCAGCGGGCCGGGGCATCGTAGGTCTTCACCACCCAGTCATCACCGACGACGGCACCGCCCCAGCCGATCTCGATCCCGAACCCGGACGGCGTGGCCAGGTAGAACGAGGTGACGCCGTCATTGGTGTGTCGACCCAGCGTCATCTTGAGGTCGATGCCCGCACCACAGATCCGGTCGTAGGCACGCCCGACGTCATCGAGGGTCGCGGTTTCGATCATGAGGTGGTTGAAGTCGCCGCCGCGGAATCCGAAGCACTCGTTCATCAACGCCACGCTGTGGTGCCGCGGATTGCAATGTAGGAAGGTGGCGTCCGCGCCGTCCCAGACGATGTAGTCGGTCAGGCTGAAGCCCAGTACCCGGGTGTAGAAGTCCACCGAGGCCGGATAGTCCTTGCACATGTAGACGACATGGCCCAGGCCCAGGTCGCCGGTGACGAAGCCGCTGATCACCCCGCCCTGGGTGACGGGCGAGAGCTCGGAGACCGCCCCCACCACCACCTCGGTCGGGAAGCCGTCGGGGTCGTCGAATCGAAAGGCCGACTGCGCTTTAGGGGGTTCCGGGGTGTCCTCGTCGACCCAGTTGACCGCGATGATCTCCGCAGAAACCGTCTCGGCGAGCCGCTGCAGTTCGGCGGGTGTGTCGACCTCCCAGGTGACCCGACGGATCTCGTCGGTCGAGCCGGGATACAGCGCGATCCGGTGGTGCCGATCGTCGAGTCGGACCAGCAGCGGGTCCTGTGGGGCCGTGCGTGGGCGCACGTCCAGCTCGAGCAGGTCGACGAGCAGATGTTGCCAGGCGTCGATATCAGCGACGGTGGCGGCGAAGGCGCCAAGCCTCGAAATGCTCAATTTTGTTTCCAATCACTTTGTGAAAAGGGATTTTTCAGCTGGGAAGAAACTGCTCGGTGTGGATGTTTTCGCGCGGCAGGCCGAGCTCCTGTAACCGGGCGAAGGCGGCGTCGATCATGGCGGGCGGCCCGCACAGATACGCCGACGTCGCAGGGTCGCTGACATCGTCGGCGGTCAGGACGCTGACCGGATTGCCGACCAGCACGCCGGGCTGCTGATGCGGCTCGTCGGCGGTCACCCGCACCGACAGGTTCGTCATGAAGCTGGCCCGGCCCTCGAGCTCGTCGAGGTGAAAGAGGTCGCTGGTGCGGGTACATCCGAAGACCAGCCGGATCGGCTCCTTGCCCCGGGCGGACTGCAGCTTGTCGAGCATCGACAGCATCGGCGCCAGGCCGGTTCCGCCGGCCAGCATCAACACCGGGCCGGCGTCGGAGACCAACCCGAATGACCCCAACGGACCTTCCACGTCGATCTGCTCACCGATCGTGGCGCGGTCGCGCAGGTAGTCCGACATCGCCCCGGTAGGCAGCAGCCTGATGGTGAAGGTGAGCTGACGCTTCTGCCGTTCCCCGGATGCCATCGAATACGAACGCCACTCTTCGGTTCCCGGGACGCGCAGCCGCGCGTACTGTCCCGGGCGGAACGCGAATGACACCTGCTTGGGCAGTCGTACGGTGAGTTCGACGACGGTCTCGGCGAGCTGCTGCAGGCCGGTGACCTTGGCCGTGACCTGCCGCCGCGGGTAGTCGTCGAATACCGAAGCCGGATAATCCAACTCGACCTCGGTATCGGCCACCGCATGTGCCTGGCAGAGCAGACGATTGCCGTCGGCGATCTCGTCTTCGCTCAGTGGGTAGATCCGGTCGTCCGGCATGACGAGCGCCCCGTCCCGGACCCGCCCGACACAGGTGCCGCAGGTGCCGATGCCGCACTGGCTTGCCAGCCGGACGCCTGCGGCGGATGCCGCATCGAGCACCGACTGTCCTTCGGGAACCAGGACTTCCTTGGTGGTGTCGGTGTACTGCAGTCGCACACAGTGGGTGCGCGCAACGGCGCCGGAGTCGGGCTGACGATCGCTTGCGACGATGGTCATGACCTAGTCCTCGTCCTGGTAGGGCGACTCGAAGAAGCCCCGTAGATGGCGGGCTGCTACCTTGCGCCAGGCGATGATCGAGTAATCCATGTCGCAGAGCACCTCGTTGTTCCAGCCGTCGAAGCGGGTGTAGTGCTCTTCCGTCGCCTCACGAGCGAACACATCGCTGTTGTTGAATCCCTCGAGTGCAAGCGGTTTGAAGAAGTTTTCGTACTTGAACTCGAATTCGCGCCGGTCGGCGTCGTCGGTGACGCGGGTCGCCACCACCTCCCAGTACTCGTGATGGTGGTCGTCGATCGGGACGTAGAACTCGTACTGGACGTGATCGGTGATCGGCCAGTGCTCGACCATCAGCGTGCCCGGAACCCACAGCGACGTGCGGAAGTAGTGCGGCACCGACCCGCGTGCCTTGATGTCGACCTTGGGGTTCTCCAGCACCGGCTGGTAGAGATCCGGCCGGTCGTACCGATTCATCACGCCCTTCGGGCCGTCCGGGACATCGATCTCCTCGGTGGCCTCATTGGACAGCGCGTTGACACCAAGTGGCAGTGCGCGATCGAGCGCCACCAGGATCTGGTTGTCCCAGTGCACCAGCAGATGGCCGGGGTCCAAGCCGTTCTCGGCTGCCAGCCGCCAGTTGCCGACCAGCTTTCGGTGGATCCCGCGGATGATGATGCCCTCGTCGGCCAGGTGGGGCACCGGCTTGTCATTGGGGTCGTTGGTGACATGCGCCGGCAGGTCCGAGGCCAGCGGAGGAGGGGTTCCGTAGTCGGCGTCGCCGACGAAGACGAAGATCATTCCGTTGACCTCTTCGACCGGATAGGTGCGTACACCCACCCGCCCGATGAGCGAATCCTCCGGATTGCCAACGATTGTCGTCAGTTTGCCGTCGGAAACGTCATAGGTATAGCCGTGGTACCAACAGCTGACGGTCCCCTCGGACAGACACATCGGTTTCGCGGACAGTTTCACGCCGCGATGGATACACCGGTCCGACAGGGCGTAGACCTTGCCGGCCGAGCGACGCAACGCGATGTCGTGACCACCGATGGTGATGCCCTTGAGACCTCCGTCAGCAAGCTCGTGCGAGAACAACGCGGGGTACCAATGGTTCGCGTAGCCCCAGTTCGCCTGGACGTAGGGGGCGTAATGCCTGGTTACCGCGGACGAGTTTCCGCTGTGACTATCGACGGACATCAATGACCTCCATGGGGTATGGCTCGGCGCCGTCGGCGCGGCCGAGGTTGGTGAGGCAACCGGATCGACGAAAGACGCTGTCCGGAGGGCCCAGGGGTGAAACACGCTTACGTGTCTGCGGTCACAGTACCGATATTTGATGGAAAATCAATTGAGAATCCATAAATTAACAATGGTCCACGTTGCGGTCCGGTGCGGCGACGTGTTGAGTGGAGGCCGATGAGCGCTAGTGACGCACAGGCGGATACGGGGGCAAGCGCCGGTCAACCGCTGCCGCTTGAGCCGGAACGGCGTTGGCATCTGGCCCAGGATGGCTACGAAGAGGCCCTGACGGCTTTCGAATTCGCCCTATTGCAGGTTGACGGCGAGTTTCAGCGGTTCGCCGTTCACGCCATGCAGGTGGCCGGCGACCTCGACCTGACCGTCAACGAGGTCGTCGCGATGCACGTGGTGCGGATGCAGGAACGGCCCAAGGACACCGCCACGATCGCCCAGTTGACCAACCGCGAGGATCTGCCCAATCTGCAGTACAACCTGCGCAAGCTGGTGACGATGGGCTTGCTTGAGCGCACCAAGTCTGGGACGTCGGCGGTATTCCGGGTGACCGAGAAGGGCCGTGAGATCACCGATCGCTATGCGGCCCTCCGGCGTCAGATGCTGACGTCCAACCTGACCGAGCTGGCCGACGTCACCGCGAAACTGCAACACGCGGTGCGCTCAATGCACGTGCTGACCGGTCTGTACGCGGCCGCGAGCCGAGACCTGGCGACCATCAATCCGGCCGTCATGTTTCCGTCGGACGGTTCCGGCTCGTCGGCGCATGGCACCGCCGAGCCGTAACCGGATTGTCGGGCCGAACTACTCGTAGTCGGCCAGCAGGGCCTTCTTCTGCGTCTTGCCCATCGCGTTGCGCGGCAGCGCATCCACGAAGCGGATCTCCCGCGGGGCCGACATGACCAACGCCTTCTGAATATCGGTCCATATGGTGAACCGATGGACTATATTGCGGACCGCTGTAGGGCGTGCGTTCTATGCCGTCACGTGAGGTAAGGAAGTGGAACGGGCAGCGATGAACAGTGTGCTGACCGCCCTGCGGGTGTTTGAGGAGGTCGCCACTGCGCAACCGGTCGGGCTGAGCGAACTGGCCCGGCGGCTCGGTATTCCGAAGGCGACCGTGCAACGCAACCTAAAGACCCTGCACCACGCCGGCTGGATCAGGCCGGCGGCCGACAGTGGGCGTTGGGAGATGACAGGCTTGGCGTACCGGCTGGGTAGCTCGGTGGCCACAAAGCACAACCTTCGCGAGACGGCCCTGCCCGAATTGGCGGCGTTGCAGTCGATTACCGGGGAGACGATCCATCTTGCCGTTCCCGACGGTGATGAACTCGTGCTTGTCGAACGACTCGACAGTTCGCACCAGCTACGGGCGTTCCTACCATTGGGGACCCGGCTGCCGTTGCATGCTGCCGCGACCGGTAAGGCGTATCTGGCGACGCTGGACGACGACCGGATCGCCGGCTACCTCGCTGACGCGCCGGCCAAGGTCGCCGCCAACACGATCACTGACCCGGAATGGCTATGGGACGAGGTACGGGCCACGCGGGAGCGTGGCTACGCGATCATCGAGCCTGTGCTTGTTTCAGTATTTCGGGGCCATCGGCACGGATGACCGCCGATCGGCTAATTGAGTACGCGGAAGCGGCGCTGGAGGCTCAGGCGGCTATTGAACGTTCTCTGGACTGACGCCCGGCGTTGAGTCTGACCAGCCGTCCATTTTTATGGACGGCTGGTCATCGCGATGTCGTTCTCTAATTCGGCAGGTAGTCCTCACCTTGGCACTGGACGGCGATGCCGACGTGCGGGCCCATGCGCGTCAGGCCCTCGCCGGTTGAGCGCCACCGTCGCTGTGGCCGGCGACTCGCCGAGGAAGCGTCACTGCTTGAGTAACTGGGAAAGCTGGATGTATTCGTCGGCCGCGATCGAGGCCGGCCGTCCGGCGCATATCCCACCGTCGATGGCAATGTCTTGGCCATTGACGAAACTGGAGGCATCGCCGGCCAACCAGAGCAAGGCGGCGGCGACGTCGTCGGGCTGGCCGACCCGTTTCATCGGCTGCCACCTAGGCAAGGCCGCGGCGAACGCGGCTTGCAGCGCCGGGGCAGCCTGTTCGGCCGCGTCAGAGTCGAGACCAGTGGTCTTGAGCTGGATGCCGGTGGGGATGGGGCCAGGGGAGATGCTGTTGACCCGCACGCCCCGCTCGCCCAACTCGACAGCGGCGCATCGCGTCAGCTGCAGCACTGCGGCTTTGGCCACCGAGTAGTCCACCGGGGTCCACCCGGCAACATGTCCGCCGACGCTGGCCACATTGACAATGCTGCCCGTCCCTTGAGCGCTCATAGGTCTGGCTGCGTACTTGATCCCGGCGGCCATCGCCAGCACGTGCACCCGCAGGGTGTCCGCGAAGGCGTTCAGGTCGAGTTCCTCGATCGGGCCCAGAGTGCCTGAGTTACCCGCGTTGTTGATCAACACGTCGAGCCGGCCGAATCGCTCCAGCGCATGTTCGATCAACCCGCGCATTTGCGATTCGTCGGCGACGTCGGCGCGGTGAAACGCTACCGAGGACCCGAGCCGGGCAGCCAGCGATTCGCCGCGATCCACCTGACGCCCGCTGATGAGCACACGTGCGCCGTGAGTCGCGAAGACCTCCGCCGCCGCGGCGCCTAAGCCGCCGGTAGCGCCGGTCACGACAGCCACCTTCCCGGCCAGCGGCGAATCGATCTTAGGATCGGTCAGGTGGTGGACGGCCGGCGTCCGTCGCGGTTCTGTAAACACGTTGTCGAGGATCGCGTGACAACCGTGAGCGGGCAATTACCTGCCGGGTAACCGCTGCTGTGGCTGGTTGAGCGGCACCTTTGCCCGAACGGCAAGTTCCGTGCCTCAGCGCGCCAAAGCGCTGATACTGGGCACCGTGCACACAAGCCGGCAACGAAAGCACGACAACCCGCCGCCGCGTACTGCGAACAGCGAAGCCGAGGTCCTGCGGGGATTCCTCGAATACCTCCGTACCTCGATCGCCGCGAAGGTCGACGGCGCGCCCGAACCGATGGCACGGACGTTCTCAGTGCCGTCGGGCACCACGCTGCTCGGCCTGCTGAATCACCTGACCCACGTCGAACGGTGGATTTTTCTCGGGGAAGACGTCTCCAACTGGCAGGCGACGTTCACTGTCGAACCGACGGACAGCATCGCCGATGTGGTGGCCCGCTACCGAAATGCCGTCGGGCGCGCCAACGAGGTGCTCGACGACTGCACGGATCTCGGGGCGCCGTTACCTCGGTCGCGGCCGGGCAGGCCTGCGGCCAGCGTCCGTTGGTGCCTCACCCACATGATCGAAGAGACCGGCCGCCATGCAGGTCACGCCGACATTTTGCGTGAGCTGATCGACGGCACGACCGGTCGGTGACCACGCTCGGGCCGGTCCGGATTTCTGAAGGCATCGAAGTTTGTCGTTACCCGTGCTAACGACCTTGCCTCGGCTTACTCTCGTTGCGTGCGACTGGCCTGGCCGCTGACGGGGCGTTTGGAGGAGACCCGACTGATCGACGCCGCACTGGCCTCCACCGAACTGTCCGGGATCGTGATCTATGGAGCTGCCGGAGTCGGCAAGAGCCGTATCGCCCGTGAAGCACTCTCGACCGTGGGCGCCAACGGTCACGAAACCCGCTGGGCGGTGGGCACATCAGCTGCCCGAGCGCTACCGCTGGGGACATTCGCGCGGTGGGTGGGAACCTCTGACGCCGACAGCGTCGCGCTGGTCGGCCGGGTGATCGACGGTCTGACCGCCGCCTCGAACGGCCGGCCGGTGCTGGTGTGCGTCGATGACGCGCACCTGCTCGACGGGTTGTCGGGTTTCGTGTTGCAACAGATCGTGCAACGCGGTGCCGCCAAGCTACTGCTGACCGTGCGTACCGGTGCACCGGTACCCGCCGAGGTTCTGACGGCGTGTGACCGTGGCCGGTTCGAGCGACTGGACCTGCAGCCGCTGTCCCGGGACGAGTCGACCCGGTTGCTGACCGCCTCGCTCGGCGGCCCCCTCGATCCAGAAGCGGCACAACGGTTATGGCGGCTCACCCGCGGAAACGTGCTCTACCTGCGCAACATCGTCGAACAGGAAGTCACCCAGGGCCGGCTCGCCTGCGAGGAGGGCCGCTGGCGGTGGACCGGAGATCCGGTGATGCCGCCCGGGCTGGTCGAACTGATCGAGACGAGGATCGGCGCGCTACCGCCGGCGGTGAGTGAGGTCGTCGATGTACTGGCGGTGGCCGAGCCCATCCAGCTGGACCGGCTGACCGCGATCACCGATGCCGATTCGGTGGCTGCTGCCGAGACACGTGGCCTGATCACGATCGATGCCACCGACCGCGAGGTCCGCGTCGCCCACCCGCTCTACGCCGAGGTGCGACGCAACCGGGTGCCGGGTTCACGCTTGCGCCGGCTGCGCGGGATGGTGGCCACGGCGCTCGGTGACCGGGAGGACCGCGACGCCATGCGGGTGGTGGTGCGGCGGGCCGCGCTGATGCTCGATTCGGATCTGGCGCTGGATCCCGAGTTGTTGACCCGGGCCGCACAGGGCGCGGTGTGGATGTCCGATCTGTCGCTGGCCGACCGGTTGGCCCACGGGGCGATCGAGGCCGGAGCTGACGCGGAGGCGAAATTCATTCGCGCGCATGCCTTGTCGTGGCTCAGCCGGGGTGAGGAATCAGACGTCGTGCTCGACGCCATCGAGACCGCCGATCTCACCGACGACGGGCGGGCCCGGCTCGCCTTCCTGCGTGCTTCCAACATGCTGTGGTCGCTTGCCGATCCGGTCGGCGCCAAGCGGCATGTCGACGAGGCGGCGGTGGGCATCCCTGCGGAAGCCCGCGCCGCGATCGACGCGTTCTACACGGTGTACTGGGCCGCGATGGGCGATCCAGAGCGGGCCAGGGCCGCGTTCGGCGGCCTCGATCTGGACGCTCTGCCCGCCATCGTGGGCGCGGTGACCACGTGGGCGGTGGCCGCATCGTGCGGCGATGCCGGCCGGGCGGACGAGGCCGTCACAGCCGCCCATGTCGGTTACCGCATCACGGACGGTTCCTTCGATGCCGCGCACACGCGGTTCGTCATCGCCGACGCACACATCGGTGCGCTGTTGCTGGCCGGAAGGATCCGTGAGGCGCGCGAGGAGGCCGATCAGTTGAGCCGGCACGCCGCGAACCTGCCCGGCGCAGCCCAGTTGTTCGGCGCCGCGCTGACAGGTCGTGCCGCGGCGGGAGCCGGTCAGCTGGGCGTCGTGGCCGAACTGTTGGATCCGGTGGTCGAGATGATGCGGGCCGCGGGGGAGAGGAACGGGTTCGGCTACCGTTTCCACCTGCCCCGGGTCACGGCGCTGGCCATCCGGGGTATGGCCGACGACGGCACCCTGGCTGAACTCGACGAATACCGTCATGCCAGCTGGCGCTATCTCGCCTACGAACATGCCTTGGTGCGGGCCTGGGTCGCTGCGACCCAGGGCGCGGTATCGGAGGCCGTCGACATCGCGCTCGAGGCCGCCGACACCGCCGGGGCCAACGGGCAGTTGGCGGCCGAGGTGTGGTGCCTACAGACCGCGGCACAGTTCGGCGACCATTCCCGTACGCGCCGGCTCGACGAGTTGACCGGGATGGTCGAGGGACCGCGGGTCGGTGCCGCCGCCGCACTGTCCCTGGCCCTTGCCCGAGACGACGGTGACGGGTTGGCAAAGGTCTCAACCGCATTCGAGGAGTTCGGCGACCTGGTGGCGGCCGCCGACGCTGCTGCTCTGGCAGCGGTGGCGTACCGGCGCAAAGGCATGCGCGGATCGGCGATGGCGTCCGCGACCCGGGCCACGGCGCTGGCCGAGGCGTGCGGCGGTGCAACCACCCCGGCATTGGTCGCCACCGCCGAACGTCTGCCCCTGACCGACCGGGAGCGCGAGATCGCCATGCTGCTCGGCACCGGGGTGTCGAGCCGGGTGATCGCCGACCGGCTGCGGCTGTCGGTGCGCACCGTCGAGGGACATATCTACCGCGCGATGGCGAAAACCGGGGTGTCCACCCGGGCCGAACTGGTCGCGCTGCTACCCCTACGGCACCGCTGATTCGAGTATGGGGTTACTCGCTTCGGCTCGGCTGATCCATCGCATCCTGGATCGCATGGCCGACGAGGGCGAGAAACGCGAGCAGGCGCTACGCCAACTGCCATTGCCGTACTCGCTGGCATTGCGGTTGCGCGACGCCGGGGTTGCCCGCGAGGTCGTCTGTGAATACCTCAGTATCGAGGAGTCCGCACTCGACGGCCTCTACCGGATCGCCGAGGCGAAGCTGGCGGCAGCGTCTGCTCGCCGAGGTGCTTGGCGGGACCTCAGCCCACCGGCAACGGGTAGTCCGGCAGGTTGATCGAGTCGGCGGTGGTGAACCATTTTCGCTCGGCATACCGACGAAAAGGCCAGCGCTGCATCCATTTCATCATCTGAGCCATTACCGCTACGTCGCTGGACGACCTGGGGAGGTAGCCGTCGATACCCTGCGCCAGGGTCTGGCACCGGTCGATGTAAGGCCTCATCACCGCCTCATAGCGCATCAGCGCGCCTGGGATCCGTTTGGCATCAAGGGATTCAGCCGGGCCGAGTTCGCAGGCCAGGACGTAAGCGCCGACCAGCGCCAGGCTGGTGCCCATACCCGACAGCGGTGAGGCGCAGTAGCCGGCGTCGCCGACGAGCGTCACCCGACCGTTCGAGATCGTCGGCATGTGCACCTGCAGGAAGGCATCGAAATAGAAGTCGTCTGCATGTTCTGCCGCCGCCAGCAACGCCTCGCAGTGCCAGCCGGCGTCAGCGAAATACCTTGCCAGCAACGCCCGTTGCTCATCAGGGTCGCGGCGGTCGAACGACAGCGGCTCAGATCGGAACGCCAATCCGGCTTTGCAGAGCGCCGAGTCGTGTGCTGGGCGCATCGACGCGTTGAGCCCGGGCTTCTGATACATGAGATACCAGCCGTCCAGTCCGGCGGTGTCCGGGCCGGTGAACCAGGCGTTATAGCCGCCGAGCAGTTTGACGAATTGCTCCTCGGGACCGAACGCCAACCGGCGAACCGAGGAGTGTGGCCCGTCGGCCCCGACCACCAGATCCGCAGTCACCGTGGTGCCGTCGCTCAATACCGCCTCCATACCGCCGGGGCTTTGATGCAGCACGGTGATGCGGGTGCCGAATCGGTATTCGGCGCGCGCCCTGGTGGACTCGTACAGTGTGTCCACCAGATCACCGCGCAGGATCTCCAGCTTCGACACCACGCCGTTGCCGTGAAACGCCGTCACCGGCATCTCCGCGCGGCGGCTGCCGTCGGCGCGTACCCAGGCTATCCCTTGCTGGTCGATCAACCGGCGCTGCAGTTCGGCCATCAGACCCATCCGGGTCACCACGTCGCGACCGGCACCACGCAGGTCGACAGTCTGTCCGCCTGGCCGGATCCCTGGCGCGGATTCCACCACGATCACCCGGTATCCGAAATCGCTCAGCCAGTGGGCCAATGCAGGTCCGGCGATTCCGGCGCCGCTGACAAGAATGGTGGGCTGCTCCATGCGCCACAGCGTATGCGCCGCTGTGACGGTGAGCCGATCAGTCGCTCAGAGATCGAGCGCCTGATACGTGCGGCGGACGAATCGGGGTTGTGCGGTCTGCAGTTTGGCCGTTGAGGTGTTGCCGCTGACAGCGGCGGCGTCCACCGACAGATTCGGATGGTTCTGAACCAGATAGATCAGGATCAGATCCGCCGAAGGGTCGGCCTGCCACCAGGTTCCATAGGCGCCGGGCCAGCTGAATGTGCCCGGTCCGCCCGGCCCGAACAATTGGCGCGACTTCGCCGTGTCGGTCACCACCGAGAGGTTCAGGCCGAAGCCCCGGCCGACCCAGAACGGCGCCCCGAGGAACTGGAACTGCTTCTGTTCGGCGGTCAACCGGTCGGTACGCATCACCCGTACCGACTCCTCGGACAGCACGCGTACGCCGTCGGCCGTGCCGCCGCCCAACAACATCCGGGCGAACTTCAAATAGTCGTCGGCGGTGGAGAACAACCCCGCCCCGCCCGTGCAGAACGGGGGATCGGTGATCGGTGCCGGACCCATCACATCGTGGGTCAGGGTGTTGTCGGCGGTCAGTTGGTACATCGTCGCCGCCCGCCGCCGGCCGGCCGCGTCGACAGAGAAGCCAGTGTCGACCATGCCGAGCGGGGCGAAAATGCGCTCGGACAGCACCTGGGCCAACGGCTTGCCCTCGATCCGGGACAGCGCGATTCCCAGCACATCGGTGGAGTGACTGTAGGTGAGCCGGTCACCGGGCTGATGCGCCAGTGGCAGCTTGGCCACCTCGGCCAGCCAGCGGTCCTGGTCCTGGCGCAGCGACAACTTGCCGTATGCCGACGCCAGCGGACCCAGCACCGAGAACACATAGGCCAGGCCGCTGCGGTGGGTCATCAGATCATCGAAGGTGATGGGCCGGCGCGCGGGCTCGGTGCGGTCGAGCGGACCGCGCGGATCACGCAGCACACGCATGTCCGCCAGTTCGGGCAGCCATTTGGTCACCGGCTCGTTCAGGGCCAGCTTGCCCTCCTCAGCCAACGCCATCGCCGCGGCCACCGTCACAGGCTTTGTCATCGAGGCGATCCGGAAGACGGTGTCGCGCTGCATCGGCAGCCCTGCGTCGACGTCGCGGTGCCCCAGGGCGTTGACCTGCAGGACCTTGCCTGCCTGCCACACCAGCGTTACCGCGCCGGCCAGCAGTCCGGCGTCGATGGCCTCACGGATGGACGATTGGTTGCCGTCGAGGTTCACCCGGGCCACGTTAGCGGCCCCCTGGAAGGCTCGGCAGTCCAGTCTCCGGGCCCTGCCGGGCATTCCCCACAAGAATCGCCGCGGCTTGGGCGATACTTCCCTGGCGGATATGGCGTGAGAAGAGGCTGATGACCCAGCAGGACCAGATCGACGGCGACCCGAGCTCGGGCTCCACACCCGAGCCCCACCCCATGAAGCGGGTGGCATTCGCCAGCTTTGTCGGCACCGCGATCGAGTTCTACGACTTCTACATCTACGGCACCGCCGCGGCGCTGATCTTTCCTCACGTGTTCTTCCCGAACATGGGTCCCACGATGGCGACCATCTCCTCACTCGGCACGTTCGCGGTCGCGTTCCTGTCCCGCCCGATCGGTGCCGCGGTGTTCGGCCATTTCGGAGATCGACTGGGCCGCAAGAAGACTCTGATCGCGACGCTGTTGATCATGGGTCTGTCGACCATCTGCGTCGGGTTGGTGCCCAGCGCGGCGACGATCGGCGTCGCCGCGCCGATCATCCTGCTGGTGCTGCGACTGATGCAGGGCTTCGCCGTCGGCGGAGAATGGGCCGGGTCGGCGCTGCTGAGCGCCGAGTACGCGCCGGTCGGAAAGCGCGGCATGTACGGGATGTTCACCCAACTCGGTGCGGGCGCCGGGCTCGCGGTGAGCAACCTGGTGGTCTTCATCGTCAGCCTGACCGTCGGCGAGAAGAGCGCGGTGTTCCTGGACTGGGGCTGGCGGCTGCCGTTCCTGTTCAGCGCAGTATTGCTGATCGTGGCGCTGTACGTGCGGCTGAGCATCGACGAGACGCCGGTCTTCGCCCGCGAGCAGGTGACCGGCGGTGTGCCCAAGGCGCCGCTGAGCGAACTGTTCCGGACTCAGAGCCGACAGGTGGCGCTCGCGGCGGGCTGCATGGTCGGCATCTTCACCATGAGCTTCCTGGGCGGCACCTACCTGATGAGCTACGCCAGCACCCGCATCGGGCACCCGCGCAGCCTCATCCTCGGCGTCGGCGTGCTCGCCGGCGTCGCGCTGATGATCTTCTCGGCGATTTCGGCGGTGCTGTGCGACCGGTACGGCCGCCGGCGCGTCATTCTCGCCGGCTTCGGGCTGGCCCTGCCATGGGCGTTCGTGGTGATGCCGCTGATCGACTCCGGTTCACCGGTGGGCTTCGCGGTGGCGATCGCCGGCATCTTCTGCATCTTCGGCCTGTCCTACGGGCCGATCGGGTCGTTCCTGCCTGAGATCTTCGCCACGCGTTACCGCTACACCGGCGCGGGTCTCTCGTTCAACCTGGCCGGCATCGTCGGCGGGGCAATTCCACCGTTGGTCGCCGGAGTGCTGGTGGCCACGCTGGGTAGCTGGGCTGTCGGGGCGATGATGGCGGCTTTCGTCGTCGTCAGCATCGTCTCGACCGTGCTGCTGCCCGAGACAAAGGGAACCGAACTGGACGCCGTACCGAGTGACTCTGCGAGGTGACCGTGGCGGGCCGGGTGTTTGCGGCCTGCTAAGCTACCCCGCAGTTCGACGTCCTTTAACGATCCGTCCCGAGAGGCGGAGAAGGAGGTCAGGGTCACCTTATGGGCTCTTCAAGTGCCGACCGGGAATTGTTGTCTGCGGCGGACGTCGGCCGCACCATTTCCCGGATCGCCCATCAGATCATCGAAAAGACCGCTCTTGACGATCCCGCCGAACGTGAGCGGGTCGTTCTCCTCGGCATCCCCACGCGGGGCGTGACGCTGGCCACGCGCCTGGCCGCCAAGATCAATGAGTTCGCCGATGTGGCGTTGCCGGTCGGTGCCTTGGACATCACGCTCTACCGCGACGACCTCAACTTCAAGCCGCCGCGGCCATTGGCGGCAACGTCCATCCCGCCCGGCGGCATCGATGACGCCGTGGTGATCCTCGTCGACGACGTCCTGTACTCAGGGCGGTCGGTGCGCTCGGCGCTGGATGCCTTGCGCGACATCGGCCGTCCGCGGGTGGTGCAGCTCGCGGTACTGGTCGACCGCGGCCACCGGGAGCTGCCGATCCGCGCCGATTACGTCGGCAAGAACGTGCCGACGTCCCGCACCGAGAGTGTCCATGTGCTGCTGTCCGAGGATGATGACCGTGATGGGGTGGTGATTTCGAAATGACGACACGTCATCTCCTATCGGCGCAGGACCTCACCCGGGATGACGCGACGGCGATCCTCGATGACGCCGACCGCTTCCGTGAGGCGCTGCTGGGCCGTGAGGTCAAGAAGCTGCCGACATTGCGCGGCCGGACCGTCATCACGATGTTCTACGAGAACTCCACCCGGACCCGGGTGTCGTTCGAGGTCGCGGGCAAGTGGATGAGCGCCGACGTGATCAACGTCAGCTCCTCGGGATCCTCTGTGGCCAAAGGGGAGTCGCTGCGCGACACCGCGCTGACCCTGCGTGCGGCCGGGGCCGATGCCCTGATCATCCGCCACCCGGCCTCGGGTGCCGCTCAGCAGCTCGCCGAATGGACCGCCGAGGAGGGCGGCGGCGGACCCAGCGTGATCAACGCCGGCGACGGTACGCACGAGCATCCGACCCAGGCGTTGCTCGACGCCTTGACCATCCGCCAACGCCTGGGCTCCATCGAGGGCAAGCGTGTGGTGATCGTCGGCGACGTGCTGCACAGCAGGGTGGCCCGGTCGAACGTGTCGCTGCTGGCAACCCTGGGTGCCGAGGTGGTGCTGGTCGCGCCGCCGACGCTGCTGCCGGTCGGGGTGTCCGGGTGGCCGGTCACGGTGTCGCACGACCTCGATGCCGAACTGCCCGCCGCCGACGCGGTGTTGATGCTGCGGGTCCAGGCCGAGCGGATGAACGGTGCGTTCTTCCCGTCCGCACGTGAGTATTCGGTGCGCTACGGGCTGTCGGAGAAGCGTCAGGCCATGCTGCCCGGCAACGCCGTGGTGCTGCACCCGGGACCGATGCTGCGCGGCATGGAGATCGCGTTCCCGGTCGCCGATTCCTCGCAATCGGCTGTTCTGCAACAGGTTTCAAATGGTGTCCACGTGCGGATGGCGGTGCTGTTCCATCTGCTGGTGGGCGCGGATCGGGAGGCGATCAGCGTATGACGAAACACATCGCAGGCTCGAATCCGCCGGTCCTCATCCGCGGGGTCCGTCTCTACGGTGAGGGTGACGCGCTCGACGTGTTGATCGCCGATGGGCAGATCGCCGAGATCGGTTCGGCCCTCAAGGCTCCCGGGGATGCCGAGGTGATCGAAGCTGCCGGCCAGGTGCTGCTGCCGGGCTTCGTCGATCTGCACACCCATCTGCGCGAGCCCGGCCGCGAATACGCCGAGGACATCGAAACAGGTTCCGCCGCAGCGGCTCTGGGTGGCTACACCGCGGTGTTCGCGATGGCCAACACCGATCCGGTCGCCGATTCCGCGGTGGTCACCGACCACGTGTGGAACCGCGGCCAGCAGGTGGGCCTGGTCGATGTGCACCCGGTCGGTGCGGTCACGGTCGGCCTCAAAGGCAAGCAGCTCACCGAGATGGGCCTGATGGCCGATGGTGTCGGCCAGGTGCGGATGTTCTCCGACGACGGTTTGTGCGTCGACGATCCGCTGGTGATGCGGCGGGCGCTGGAGTACGCCACCGGCCTCGGCGTGCTCATCGCCCAGCACGCTGAAGAGCCGCGGCTGACCGTCGGCGCCGTCGCCCATGAGGGGCCGAACGCGGCCCGGCTGGGTTTGGCGGGTTGGCCACGCGCGGCCGAAGAGTCGATCGTGGCCCGGGACGCGATCCTGGCCCGTGACGCCGGCGCCCGGGTGCACATCTGCCATGCGTCCACCGCCGGCACCGTGGAGTTGCTGAAATGGGCCAAGGCACAAGGTATTTCCATCACCGCAGAGGTCACCCCGCATCATCTGCTGCTCGATGACGGCCGGTTGGCCAGCTATGACGGACGCAACCGCGTCAACCCGCCGCTGCGGGAATCCAGTGACGCCGTGGCGTTGCGTCAGGCCCTGGCTGACGGCGTCATCGACTGTGTGGCCACCGACCATGCCCCGCACGCCGAGCACGAGAAGTGCTGCGAGTTCTCGGTAGCCCGCCCGGGCATGCTCGGCCTGCAGACCGCGCTGTCCGTGGTGGCCGAAACCATGGTGCGTCCCGGCCTGCTGACCTGGCGCGGCGTCGCCAAGGTGATGAGCGAGGCGCCCGCTGCGATCGTCGGTCTGCCCGATCAGGGCCGGCCGCTGGAGGTGGGGGAGCCCGCCAACCTCACCGTGATCGATCCCGACGCGACCTGGACGGTGGAAGGCGACGAGCTGGCCAGCCGCTCGGACAACACGCCTTTCGAATCGATGACGCTGCCGGCGACCGTGACCGCCACGCTGCTGCGCGGCAAGATCACTGCCCTGGACGGGAAGTGTCCGCGTTGAACACTCCCACGCTGATCGCGTCGCTGGTGCTGGCCGCCGTGCTGGCCGTGCTGATCGCGTTCCTGATCCGGCAGATGATGCGCGGCTGGTTGCATCGTGCGCAGCGCCAGGCCGAGCTGATCGGCACGCTGCCGACGCTGCCCGACACCGTCGGTGCGGCGACGATCGCGGCCACCAAAGGGATGTACGTCGGCAGCACGCTGGTACCGCACTGGAACGACAAGGTCGCCGCGGGGGATCTGGGCTTTCGCACCAAGGCGGTGCTGACCCGCTATCCCGAGGGAATCATGATGCAGCGCAGCGGTGCCGGGCCGATCTGGATCCCTGCCGAGTCGGTCACCGCGATCAGGACTGAACGCGGAATCGCAGGCAAGGCACTGACTTACGACGGAATCCTGGCCATCAGGTGGCGGCTGCCCTCGGGCACCGAGATCGACACCGGGTTCCGCGCCGACAATCGCGCAGAGTACGACCGCTGGCTGGAGGAAGAGGCATGACGAGCAACAAGAGCAACGAAAAGGCGGTCCTGGTACTCGAGGACGGGCGCGTCTTCACCGGTACGACGTTCGGGGCGGTCGGGCAGACCCTCGGCGAGGCGGTGTTCTCCACCGGCATGTCGGGCTACCAGGAGACGCTCACCGATCCCAGCTACCACGGCCAGATCGTGGTCGCGACCGCTCCGCAGATCGGCAACACGGGCTGGAACACCGAGGACGGCGAAAGCCGTGACGACAAGATCTGGGTGGCCGGTTACGCCGTGCGCGACCCTTCGCCGCGCGCGTCGAACTGGCGGGCCAGCGGAACCCTCGACGACGAGTTGGTCCGGCAGGGCATCGTGGGCATCGCCGGGATCGACACCCGGGCGGTGGTGCGCCACCTGCGCACGCGCGGGTCGATGAAGGCCGGGGTGTTCTCCGGCGCCGCCTTGGCGGGGACCGACGAGCTGGTGGCCCGCGTTCTCGACCAGCCCTCGATGCTGGGCGCGGATCTGGCCGGTCAGGTCAGCACCGAGAGCTCCTACATCGTGGAACCCGAAGGCGGTCACCGGTTTACGGTCGCCGCGGTTGACCTGGGCATCAAGACCAACACCCCCCGCAACTTCGCCCGGCGCGGGATCCGCAGCCACGTCCTGCCGTCGTCGGTGACCTTCGATCAGATCGCCGACCTCAAACCCGACGGGGTGTTCCTGTCCAACGGCCCCGGTGACCCGGCCACCGCCGACCACATCGTCGCGGTGACCCGCGAGGTACTCAGTGCCGGAATCCCGTTGTTCGGCATCTGCTTCGGCAACCAGATCCTGGGCCGTGCGCTGGGCAGGTCCACCTACAAGATGGTGTTCGGCCACCGCGGCATCAACATCCCGGTGATCGACCACATCACCGGCCGGGTAGCGATCACCGCCCAGAACCACGGCTTCGCGCTCGAAGGCGAAGCGGGCGAGACCTTCGACACCCCCTTCGGCGCAGCCGAGGTCAGCCACACCTGTGCCAACGACGGTGTGGTGGAAGGGATCCGGCTGGTCGACGGCCGGGCGTTCTCAGTCCAGTACCACCCGGAGGCCGCGGCCGGACCACACGACGCGGAGTACCTGTTCGACCAGTTCGTCGACCTGATGGCAGGAGAGAAGTAGATGCCACGTCGCTCTGACCTCAACCACGTGCTGGTGATCGGGTCCGGCCCGATCGTCATCGGCCAAGCCTGCGAGTTCGACTACTCGGGCACCCAGGCCTGCCGGGTGCTGCGCTCCGAGGGCATCCAGGTCAGCCTGGTCAACTCGAACCCGGCGACGATCATGACCGACCCCGAGTACGCCGACAACACCTACGTCGAACCGATCACCTGGGACTTCGTCGAGAAGGTCATCGTTCAGCAGGCCGAGCGCGGCAACAAGATCGACGCCGTGCTGGCCACCCTCGGCGGGCAGACCGCGCTGAACACCGCGGTGGCCCTGCACGAGAACGGTGTGCTCGAGAAGTACGGGGTCGAACTCATCGGCGCCGACTTCGAGGCCATCCAACGCGGCGAGGACCGGCAGAAGTTCAAGGACATCGTCGCCAAGGTGGGTGGTGAATCCGCCCGCAGCCGTGTGTGTTTCACCATGGACGAGGTCCGCGACACCGTCGCCGAGCTTGGACTGCCCGTCGTCGTCCGCCCGTCGTTCACCATGGGTGGGCTGGGATCCGGCATGGCGTACTCGGCCGAGGACGTCGAGCGGATGGCCGGTGACGGCCTGGCCGCCTCGCCTTCGGCGAACGTGCTGATCGAGGAATCCATCTATGGGTGGAAGGAATTCGAGCTCGAGCTGATGCGCGACAGCCGCGACAACGTCGTGGTGGTCTGCTCGATCGAGAACTTCGACCCGATGGGCGTGCACACCGGTGATTCGGTGACCGTCGCGCCGGCGATGACACTGACCGACCGTGAATACCAGAAGATGCGCGACCTGGGTATCGCGATCCTGCGCGAGGTGGGCGTCGACACGGGCGGTTGCAACATCCAGTTCGCGATCGACCCCAGCGATGGCCGCCTGATCGTCATCGAGATGAACCCGCGGGTGTCGCGGTCCTCGGCGCTGGCATCGAAGGCCACGGGCTTCCCGATCGCCAAGATCGCGGCGAAGCTGGCCATCGGCTACACGCTCGACGAGATCATCAACGACATCACCAAGGAAACTCCGGCCTGCTTCGAACCCACGCTGGACTACGTCGTGGTCAAGGCACCGCGGTTCGCATTCGAGAAGTTCCCCGGCGCCGACGCCACGCTGACCACCACGATGAAGTCGGTCGGTGAGGCGATGTCGTTGGGCCGCAACTTCATCGAGGCCCTCGGCAAGGTGATGCGGTCGCTGGAGACCAGCCGGGCCGGGTTCTGGACCGGCCCGGACCCCGATGTCACGGTCGAGCAGTTGCTGACCGGTCTGCGCACCCCGGTGGACGGCCGGCTCTACGACATCGAGCACGCGTTGCGCCTGGGCGCCAGTGTCGAGCAGGTGGCCGAGGCCTCCGGTGTCGACCCGTGGTTCATCGAGCAGATCGCCGGTCTGGTCGCGCAGCGGGTCGAGCTGCTGGAAGCGCCGGTGCTCGACGCGGACCTGCTGCGGCGGGCCAAGCACAGCGGGCTCTCGGATCGCCAGATCGCCGCGCTGCGGCCGGAGCTGGCCGGCGAGTCGGGCGTGCGCGCGCTGCGCCGCCGCCTCGGTATCCACCCGGTGTACAAGACCGTCGACACCTGCGCTGCCGAGTTCGACGCCAAGACGCCGTACCACTACAGCAGCTACGAGCTCGACCCCGCCGCGGAGACCGAGGTCGCCCCGCAGACCGAGAAACCCAAGGTGCTGATCCTGGGTTCCGGCCCGAACCGGATCGGCCAGGGCATCGAATTCGACTACAGCTGCGTGCATGCCGCGACCACGTTGAGTTCGGTCGGGTTCGAGACCGTGATGGTCAACTGCAACCCCGAGACGGTCTCCACCGACTACGACACCGCCGACCGGCTGTACTTCGAGCCCCTCACATTCGAGGACGTGCTGGAGGTCTACTACGCCGAGGACGCCTCGGGTAAGGGTGAGGACGGGACCGGTCCCGGTGTCGTCGGTGTGATCGTGCAGCTCGGCGGACAGACCCCGCTCGGCCTGGCCAAGCGCCTGGAGGACGCCGGAGTCCCGATCGTGGGCACCGGACCCGAAGCGATCGACCTGGCCGAGGACCGCGGCCTGTTCGGTGAGGTTCTGGTCAACGCGGGCCTGCCGGCCCCGCGGTTCGGCACCGCCACGAGCTTCGAGCAGGCCCGGCGGATCGCGTCCGAGATCGGTTACCCGGTGCTGGTGCGTCCCTCCTACGTCCTGGGTGGGCGCGGCATGGAGATCGTCTACGACGAGGCGACCCTGGAGGGCTACATCGCCCGTGCCACCCAGCTGTCCCCGGAACACCCGGTGCTGGTCGACCGGTTCCTGGAGGACGCGATCGAGATCGACGTCGACGCGCTGTGCGACGGCAACGAGGTGTACATCGGCGGCATCATGGAGCACATTGAGGAGGCCGGTATCCACTCCGGTGACTCGGCTTGCGCATTGCCCCCGGTCACCTTGGGCCGCAGCGACATCGACGCGGTGCGCCGCGCCACCGAGGCCATCGCCCATGGAATCGGCGTGGTCGGACTGCTCAACGTCCAGTACGCGCTCAAGGACGACGTGCTCTACGTGCTGGAGGCCAACCCCCGCGCCAGCCGTACCGTGCCGTTCGTGTCCAAGGCCACCGCGGTGCCGCTGGCCAAAGCCTGTGCCCGGGTGATGCTGGGTGCCACCATCGCCGAGTTGCGTGCGGAAGGGCTGCTGAACAAGACCGGCGATGGGGCCAACATTGCCCGCAACGCTCCGGTGGCGGTCAAGGAAGCCGTGCTGCCGTTCCACCGGTTCCGCCGTGCCGACGGGGCTCAGGTCGATTCGTTGCTGGGACCGGAGATGAAGTCGACCGGCGAGGTGATGGGCATCGACCACGACTTCGGCACCGCCTTCGCCAAGAGCCAGACGGCGGCCTACGGGTCGCTGCCGGCCGAGGGCACCGTCTTCGTCTCGGTGGCGAACCGCGACAAGCGTTCGCTGGTGTTCCCGGTGAAGCGCCTGGCCGATCTCGGATTCCGGGTGCTGGCCACCGAGGGCACCGCAGAGATGCTGCGCCGCAACGGTATTCCCTGCGATGAGGTGCGCAAGCACTCTGAGCCACCCAGTGGAAGCCGCGATCTGCCGTCCGCGGTCGACGTCATCAAGGCCGGCGAGGTCGACATGGTCATCAACACGCCGTACGGAAATTCCGGGCCGCGCGTCGACGGGTACGAGATCCGTTCGGCCGCAGTATCGATGAACATTCCTTGCGTGACGACGGTGCAGGGCGCCTCGGCCGCGGTGCAGGGTATCGAGGCGGGTATCCGCGGCGATATCGGCGTGATGTCACTGCAGGAACTGCACAGCGAGCTGGAATCGCGCTGACCATGGAGGCTTTCGGGCAACGGCTCGCCGATGCGGTGTCCGAGCGGGGGCCGTTGTGTCCCGGCATCGACCCGCACCCCGGGCTGCTGCAGGCGTGGGGGCTGTCCGCCGACGCCGACGGTCTGGCCGCGTTCAGCGACATCTGCGTGACGGCATTCGCCGGCTTCGCGATGGTCAAGCCGCAGGTGGCGTTCTTCGAGGCCTACGGCTCGGCGGGTTTCGCGGTGCTGGAGCGCACGATGGCTGCCCTGCGCGAGGCCGGGGTGCTGGTGCTGGCCGATGCCAAGCGTGGGGACATCGGCTCGACCATGGCTGCCTATGCCGCGGCCTGGGCGGGTGACTCGCCGCTGGCGGCCGACGCGGTGACCGCATCGCCGTATCTGGGCTTCGGTTCATTGCAGCCGCTGCTGGACACCGCCGCGGCCCATGGCCGGGGCGTGTTCGTGTTGGCCGCCACCTCCAATCCGGAGGGGGCGAGCGTGCAGCGCGCCATGGCCGGGTCACGCACCGTGGCGCAGTCCGTCGTCGACGATGTGGCCGCGGTGAACCAGGCTGCCGGCCGGCCCATCGGCTCGGTGGGTGTGGTGGTCGGGGCGACGGTGACCGAACTGCCCGATCTCAGCGCGCTCGGTGGACCGGTGCTGGTGCCCGGCGTCGGAGCCCAGGGCGGGCGCGCCGATGCGCTGGGCGGATTCGGCGGGGCCCGGCTGGTGCTGCCCACGGTGTCGCGCGAGGTGCTGCGGGCGGGCCCGGCGGTGGCCGATCTGCGTGCGGCGGCCGAGCGCCTGCGCGACGAAGTTGCCTATCTCGCCTGACGGCGGCCGCCGACCCTCACCACCCGTACGACGACGGCCACGGCACCGATGCCGGCAGCCACCAGCAGGGCCAGGCCGGTGAGGTCGCCCCGATCCCGTTCGCGGTAGATCACGGCCCGGTAGTCGTCGTCCGCCGCGGCAGCGGCGAAGCCGTAGTCGCCGTCGATCGACGCGGGGGAGTCGATCGTGTCGGTCCAGCGCGTCAGGTAGTCGCCCGCTTCGAGATACGGGTCGAGCTCGCGCATCCGGCTCGAGATGCGTCCGGCGAACTGCAACTCGGGGTTGTGTCCGGAGACCGGGAGGGCGGTCGGATCCATCCGGTGGTCGGCCAACAGGTACAGGTCGACGGCGAGCGGAAGTTTCGCCGCGCGAGACAGGCGCATCGGGTAGATCACGGTGTCGGAGGCGAACGACAACCGTAATGGCTGCAGATTGCCGGTGAGGGACTGGCCGGCGGCGTCGGGAAACAGCTGAATCGCGACGATCTCCCAACCTCCGGCGACGTAGGGCGTGAGGTTGTCGGCCAGGCTGGGCGGCTGCGGAAAACCTTTCTCGGACAACCACGAGGCAAGAGCATGGGGATCGTCAGAGGCCAGCCGGGTGACGTTGAACGGCCCGAGTCGCTGCTGGCTGCGCACCGTCACCCCGTCGGGAGCGGCAGCGCTGACAAGGCCGCCGGCGCGCTGGGAGAACAACGTCGACAGCCAACCGAACCTCGGCCACCAGGAGTCGTGGTACTCGATACGTGGTGCCGACAGTGCGGACAATGCGCTGAAGACCGCCGGTTCGCCGAGCGTGACTTCGGCTTCCGACGGCACCGGCATGATCCAGGCCGCCTTCGATGAGCTGCCCCGCACGTTGAACGACATCAGGATGTCCTCGGTGACACCGTCCCACGCGACCAGGGCGCGCTCGTCGGCGACGCTGGCGCCCTCACGGTCGGGGATGTATGCGCCGCATCCACAAGCCCAGGCCGGGGCCGCGACGTTCGCTGTCAGCCCGATCAACAACAGGATGAGGACCGCACTGACAGACCGGATCACGGTCATATCGTATGGGGTCGCAAGGCATCAACAGAACGGAAAAAGCGGACCGCGTGGGTGGCGGTCCGCCTTTTCGTCAACACTGCACGGTTTGCCGCACTGGGCGGCCCGGTCCCTCCGACGAGAATTGCTCGGATACAACCGGTTTGGTCAGCGCGCTGCCAGATACGGTGCGGCGCACCGGGTCACAGTGGAATCCAGATCCCGAACAACCAGAAGCCCCAGTTGTTGAACTGCGGGTTGAAGAACGGTGACACCCAGTGGCCGTTGTAGTTGAACGGCTGGTGATCGAAGCGGCCCTGGTCGATCCCGCGCCAGGCCATGTCCGGCGGAGGTGGGGGCGGGTTGTCCCATGGGCCCGGCCCGCCGGGTCCACCGGGCCAGCCGGGTCCGCCCGGCCCGCCAGGCCCACCGGGCCAGCCGGGTCCGCCTGGACCTCCCGGTCGGTCGTGGCCGCCCGCTCCGCCCGGCCAGCCGGGTCCACCGGGGCCTCCCGGTCCACCCGGGCCGCCGGGTCCGCCGCCTGGGTGATCAGGTCCGCCTGGTCCATCTGGGCCGCCGGGACGATCGGGTCCTCCCGGTCCACCCGGTCCACCGGGACCGCCTGATCCACCCGGCCCGCCCGGCCCCTGGCAATTGCCGAAACTGCACGGCGGCCCGGGTTGGGCCGCTGCCACGCCGGCTCCCGCCGCCAAGGTGGCGGTTCCGAGCGCTACGACGAGGGCAGAAGCGCAGGTCAGACGCTTGATGTTCATATCCAGCTTCCCTTCGGGGGTCATGGATTCCCGACCCTGTGAAGGCTATTTAGCCAAGCTGTGTAATTGCTTTGTGGCAATTAGGCGCGGGCTAGGCGTTGTGAAATGCACCCACCCGACGTGCGCGTCACCGGCTCCGACACGCCCGACACGCCGTGACCAGCGAAAATTTTCTCGAATACCCGGCGGTAACCGGGTCCGGTGGTGTCGGAACCGGTACCGGGCGCCTGAGTAGTTAGCTGTCGATCGCTCGAAAACCATTGACTTGCAGGAATATCCGGCCCGATGTGGTGGCCGGGGCGATGCCAGACGGCGTTTTCGGACGGAAACGGGGTGTCGCGTGCGCGCACTACACGCTGGGCTTTTAGCGCCGTAACCAGGGGGTGGCGTTCGCTTTCGTCAGCCAGCGTGGGTAGGTTCGTCGTCGCTGGCTGGTTTGCACTCCAGCCGTAAAAAACAAGAGATGGCCGAAGAAGAATCGCCAGGAGACGGAGGAACCCGTGGCCCTTCCCCAGTTGACCGACGAACAGCGCGCGGCAGCGTTGGAGAAGGCTGCCGCCGCACGTCGAGCGCGAGCCGAGCTCAAAGATCGACTCAAGCGCGGCGGCACCAACCTCAAGCAGGTGCTCACCGACGCCGAGACCGATGAGGTCTTGGGCAAGATGAAGGTTTCCGCGCTGCTGGAGGCCCTGCCCAAGGTCGGCAAGGTCAAGGCGCAGGAGATCATGACCGAGCTGGAGATCGCCCCGACCCGCCGTCTGCGCGGCCTCGGTGATCGTCAGCGCAAGGCCCTCCTGGAGAAGTTCGACCAGTAGAGGCCCCCGCATTGACCGCTGGTAGAGGGGCTGGACAACACACAGCGACGGCTCCGGTCGTCGTGTTGTCCGGTCCCTCCGCCGTCGGGAAGTCCACCGTGGTCCGCTGTCTGCGGGAGCGGCTTCCCGACCTGTATTTCTCTGTCTCGGTCACGACCAGGGCACCACGGCCGGGAGAGGTCGACGGTGTCGACTACACATTCGTGTCCGCGGAACGATTCCAGCAGCTGATCGATGACGGTGAGCTGCTCGAATGGGCCGACATCCATGGCGGATTGCACCGCTCCGGAACGCCGGCCCAGCCTGTGCGCGACGCCACCCGGGCCGGGCGCCCGGTGCTCATCGAGGTAGATCTGGCCGGGGCGCGAGCCGTCAAGCAGGCCATGCCCGAGGTGATATCGGTGTTCCTGGCACCGCCGAGCTGGGACGAACTGGTCAGCCGATTGTCCGGCCGGGGCACCGAGACGCCCGAGGTGATGGCCAGGCGATTAGAGACGGCGCGGGCCGAAATGGCCGCGAAATCCGACTTTGACCAGGTAGTCGTAAACCGCCAGTTGGATACCGCATGCGCTGAATTGGTATCCTTGCTGGTGGACAGCCGATGACTCATCGTGCCGGGACCGACGCGATCGGGTCCGCGAGCCACCTGCACGCTGTCCACTAAACGCATTTTCGCTAACCGCCAGGAGACTTTTTCGTGAGCACCCCGCACGCCGACGCGCAGCTGGCCGCTGCGGACGACTTGGGTATCGATTCGTCCGCCGCCAGCGCCTATGACACACCGTTGGGCATCACCAACCCGCCCATCGACGAGTTGCTGTCCCGCGCGTCGAGCAAGTACGCGCTGGTGATCTACGCAGCCAAGCGCGCGCGTCAGATCAACGATTACTACAACCAGCTGGGTGACGGCATCCTTGAGTACGTCGGCCCGCTGGTCGAGCCCGGTCTGCAGGAGAAGCCGCTTTCCATCGCGATGCGGGAGATCCACGAGGACCTGCTCGAGCACACCGAGGGCGGCGAGTAGCCAGGCCAGGGCCGGGCACGTGAGCGCGCGCAAGCGAGTCGTCGTCGGTGTGGCCGGCGGCATTGCCGCCTACAAGGCGTGCACCCTGGTCCGTCAACTCACCGAGGCCGGTCATTCGGTGCGTGTGCTGCCCACCGAGTCGGCTCTGCGCTTCGTCGGAGCCGCCACGTTTGAGGCCCTGTCGGGCAATCCCGTGCACACCGGTGTGTTCACCGACGTGCACGAGGTTCCGCACGTCCGTATCGGCCAGGAGGCCGATCTCGTTGTCGTCGCACCCGCCACCGCCGATCTGCTGGCTCGCGCGGTGGCCGGCCGGGCTGACGACCTGCTGACCGCAACGCTCCTGACAGCGCGATGTCCGGTGCTGTTCGCCCCGGCCATGCACACCGAGATGTGGTTCCACCCGGCCACCGTCGACAACGTGGCCACTTTGCGCCGTCGGGGCGCGGTGGTGCTGGAACCCGCATCCGGCCGGCTCACAGGGGCCGACAGCGGCGCGGGGCGGCTACCCGAGGCCGAAGAGATCGTTACTTTCGCGCAGCTCCTGCTGGAGCGGGCCGACGCACTGCCCTACGACCTGAACGGGGTCAAGGCCCTGGTGACGGCCGGCGGTACGCGCGAACCGCTCGATCCGGTGCGGTTCATCGGCAACCGCAGCTCCGGCAAGCAGGGATATGCCGTGGCCCGGGTCCTGGCCCAGCGCGGCGCCGACGTGACGCTCGTCGCGGGTAACACCGCAGGTCTGATCGACCCGGCGGGTGTCGACGTGGTGCACATCGGCTCGGCCGCGCAATTGCGTGACGCGGTGACCAAGTACGCCCCGGAATCCAACGTCCTGGTGATGGCCGCGGCCGTCGCCGACTTCCGGCCCGCGCAGGTGGCCACCAGCAAGATCAAGAAGGGCGGCGCGTCCGAGCCCAGCTCCATCGACCTCGTCCGCAACGACGACGTGCTCGCCGGGGCGGTGCGGGCCCGCACCGATGGGCAGCTGCCGAACATGCGGGCCATCGTCGGTTTCGCTGCCGAGACCGGCGACGCCAACGGCGATGTGCTGTTCCATGCCAGGGCCAAACTCCAGCGCAAGGGATGCGACCTGTTGGTGGTCAACGCAGTGGGGGAGAACCGCGCGTTCGAGGTCGACCACAATGACGGTTGGTTGCTGAGCGCCGATGGTGCCGAGGTCGCACTCGAGCACGGTTCGAAGACTCTGATGGCCACCCGTATCGTGGACTCGATCGCGGCGTTTCTGGGCACGCACGACGGGTGATCCGACGTCCGTACCAAGATGCGGATAAGGGTTGCGCATTTGCGTCCCACGCGCTTGGGTGCAACAGGGCATAGATATTATTCGCCTAACTAAGTAGTTTTGAGACTGAGAACTTTTCAGATCGGCAAGGAAGGAAGCAGACCGTGAGCCAAGGTCGCCTGTTTACCAGTGAGTCGGTAACCGAAGGACACCCCGACAAGATCTGTGATGCGATCAGCGACTCGGTGCTCGACGCGCTGCTGGAGCAGGATCCCAAGTCGCGGGTCGCGGTGGAAACCCTCGTGACCACCGGCCAGGTGCATGTCGCCGGCGAGGTCACCACCTCCGCCTACGCCGACATTCCGAAGATCGTGCGTGACCGCATCCTCGAGATCGGCTACGACTCGTCGACCAAGGGTTTCGACGGTGCCTCGTGCGGTGTGAACATCGCCATCGGCGCCCAGTCGCCCGATATCGCCCAGGGTGTGGACACCGCTCACGAGGCGCGTGTCGAGGGCGCGGGGGATCCCCTGGACGCCCAGGGTGCCGGCGATCAGGGCTTGATGTTCGGGTACGCGATCAGCGACACCCCGGAGCTGATGCCGCTGCCGATCGCGCTGGCCCACCGCTTGGCGCGCCGGCTGACCGAGGTGCGCAAGGGCGGGGTGCTCGATTACCTGCGCCCGGACGGCAAGACCCAGGTCACGATCCAGTACGACGGTACGACACCGGTGCGCCTGGACACCGTGGTGCTGTCCACCCAGCACGCCGACGGGATCGACCTCGACGGTCAGCTGACCCCGGACATCCGGGAGAAGGTCGTCAACACCGTGCTGGCCGACCTCGGCCACGAGACCCTCGATACGTCGGACTACCGCCTGCTGGTCAACCCGACCGGCAAGTTCGTGCTCGGCGGGCCGATGGGTGACGCCGGTCTGACCGGCCGCAAGATCATCGTCGACACCTACGGTGGCTGGGCCCGCCACGGCGGCGGCGCCTTCTCCGGCAAGGATCCGTCAAAGGTGGACCGTTCGGCCGCGTACGCGACGCGCTGGGTGGCCAAGAACATCGTCGCCGCCGGGCTGGCGGAACGTGTCGAGGTGCAGGTGGCCTACGCGATCGGTAAGGCCGCCCCGGTCGGTCTGTTCGTCGAGACCTTCGGCACCGAGACCGTCGACCCGGCCCGCATCGAGAAGGCCATCAGCAGCGTGTTCGATCTGCGCCCCGGCGCGATCATCCGCGACCTGGACCTGCTGCGGCCGATCTACGCCCAGACGGCGGCGTACGGCCACTTCGGGCGTACCGACATCGAACTGCCGTGGGAGCAGCTGAACAAGGTCGACGAACTGAAGGCTTCGGTCTAGCCGCCTCTTTCGCAGAGCAGTAGCTCCTATGTCAAGCCGCCACTGACTGTGGCGGCTTGACTGCGTTTAGAGACCGGAACCACACGGGCGCAAGCAAACACGGATCTGACTCGACAGCTAGCTATACACGCGGTGACCGACAACGGCGTGCTCTACTCCAGCACCGCGAACTGGGCCTACTTCCTCCACGTCACCCGTGGCAGCACCAGCTGGAACCCGTTCGAGGGCACGCCACTCTTCCGCCGCAAGAGCTGGAGCCCTGGTGCGGTAGGCCCTACTCTCGGTCCCCGATCAGCGTTGCCACGTGATCATCGACATATCGGGCCAGGTCGCGCGACGGGCGTCGGTAATCACCGCTCTGCACGGGCCGTTCCGGCAGTGTCACCTGCGGCCGCTCTACGTCATGGTGGTCGATGGTGGACAGCAGATGCGCCATCATGTTGAGCCGCGCGTGCTTCTTGACATCGGATTCGACGATGTACCAAGGGCTTTGCGGGGTATCGGTGTGAACCATCATCTGGTCCTTCGCCCGCGAGTAGTCCTCCCAGCGATACACCGATTCCAGATCCATCGGCGAGAGCTTCCACTGTCGGACCGGGTCGTCCAGCCGTGACCGGAACCGACGCAACTGTTCATCGTCAGATACCGAGAACCAGTACTTCCGTAACAGGATCCCGTCCTCGACCAGCATCTGCTCGAAAATCGGCGTCTGGCGCAGGAACAGTTGATGCTCCTGCGGCGTGCAAAAACCCATCACCTGTTCGACACCCGCGCGGTTGTACCAAGACCGGTCGAACAGCACGATCTCGCCCTTGGCGGGCAGGTGCGCGATGTATCGCTGGAAGTACCACTCGCCCCGCTCGCGTTCAGTTGGCGCCGGCAGTGCCGCCACCCGGGCGACGCGGGGGCTGAGATACTCGGTGATCCGCTTGATGGTGCCGCCTTTGCCGGCGGCGTCGCGACCCTCGAACACCACCACGACGCGGGCGCCGGTGTGTCTGACCCACTCCTGCAGTTTCACGAATTCGGTTTGCAGCCGGAACAACTCGGCTTCGTACACCTTGTTCGACAATTTCTTCTTGGCGGCGGTTTCATCGTCGGATCCTGCACCCATGTCCAAATCCTAAGACGCCGGTCACCGCGAACCGGCCAGTACGACATCTACTACGCCTGTCGGTAGCGCTGTACGACGCCGCCCGCGAGTCCACGTGCCCACTCCAGCCCGGTATCGGTGCCGAACAGCTCGCGGCGTGTGTTGCCCGCACAGAGGTAGGCGTCGACCCGGAAGGCGTCTTTCGCAGGATCAGGTGAACCCGCCACGGAGAACTCGTTTTCCAGCAGATCCAGCCACTCCCGCTTCAGGTTCCGCACCGCGTCGGCCACCGCTCCGGTGCGATGCCCGAACTCGACCGAAGTCGCCGATACGAAACAGCCCCCGGGGAACACCTCGGCGCGCAGGTATGCCAGCCACGAATCAAGAAGGGCGTCGAGCCGTGCGACTCCCGGCGCAGAGCTCAGTGCGGGACGGATGACGACGTCGATATAGACCTGGCGCGCCTCAGCCACCGCGGCCAGCTGAATCGCCTCGCGGTTGCCGAAGACCGTGAGGATTCCACTCTTGCTCAGCCCGGTCGACGCGGCCAGACCACCCACGGTGATCCCGTCCAGACCGTGCGTGGTCGCAACGTCCGCTGCGGTACGCGCGACCAGTCGGCGGGTGGCGTCACCGCGCACCCGGCGCCCGTCAGCTGCAGGCAAGGCTGTCATCAGTTCACAGTAGTCAGACCGTGGACGTGGGACGGCCTGGTCGCGTACGGTCGGCACGAACCCATTCACGACCGATCGGTCGTATAGATTGGAGAAGCAATGGCCACCGCCTTCAAGGCGCTACTGGAACGCCGGATCACCATCGATACGACACCTTCCGCGCTCTGGGACGTCATCCGTGATGTGCGTCGCATGCCGGAGTGGAGTCCGCAGGTGGTATCGGTGAAGTTGCGAGGTCCCGACGATGACATCCGGCTCGGATCCACGTTCACCAACCTCAACCGCCTCGGCGAGCTCGAGTGGATCACACATGGTGAGGTGGTGCGGTATGCCCCCGAGAACGAGATCGCCTTCAGAATCGCCGAGAATTACACGATCTGGTCGTTCTCGATCACCGCTGACGACGACGCCGCCGTGCTCATGCAACGGCGCGAAACCCCCGACGGGATATCGGAATTCTCGCTCGAACTGACCGAGTCGCACCTCGGCGGACAGCAGGCGTTCACCGACTTGTTGGAAGTCGGAATGGAGCAGACCCTCACCGCCATCAAGGCATGCGCCGAGTCCTGAATGGCTACGAGGTGAACGCGTAGTCGTCCAGCGGGAAGCTCCGGCTGCGCCAGTACGCCTCGAATGTGGTGGCGGGCCGCAGCGGCACATCCCCGTTGCGGTCGAAGTAGTAGCTGTTGGCCAGGCTGCAGCTGTCCTGCCAGAAGATCTGGCGGTGACGCTTGCGCATCATCTCGGCGAAGTACCGGTCGTTGGCCTCCTGGCGGACCTCGACGCGGCGGGCGGTCCGGCGGTCGGCCTGCTCGATGCACCGCACCAGATGGCGGGTCTGGGCCTCGATCATCGCGAAGTACGACGACCCGACGTAGCCGTATGGGCCCATCACGGAGAAGAAGTTCGCGAAACCGGGAACGCTGACGCCTTCGTAGGCCTGCATCCGGTGCCGCTCCCAGAACTCGCTCAGCGACTGTCCGCCCGACCCCACGATGTCGAAGGTCAGCGCATCGACATCCATCACCTTGAAGCCGGTGGCCAGGATGAGCACGTCGACGTCGTGGCTCTCACCGTCGGTGGTGGCGACACCCGAACCGGTGACCTTGTCGATCGGTTCGGTGACCAGCCGGACGTTGTCCCGGTTGAATGTGGCCAGATAGGTGTTGTGGAACCCGGGTCGCTTACATCCCACCGCGTACCGCGGTGTGAGCTTGTCGCGCACCTCCGGATCGCGCACCTGCTGGCGTAGGTAGGCGCGGCCGGCCGCGCCGGCCCGCTTGGCGAACGGGTTGATCGTGAAGTACTGCGCGGCCAGCGGGAACGTGAACTCCACGTACGCCTGGCTGATCAGCCGGTGCAGCGTCCGGCCGCCGGGCAGCCGCATCAGCCTGCGGGCGACCGGCGGGATCGGCACGTCGAACTTCGGGAAGCACCAGATGGGCGTGCGTTGAAACACGGTGAGCTGCTTGACCTTCGGGGCGATCTCGGGGATCACCTGCACCGCGGACGCGCCGGTGCCGATGATCGCCACCCGCTTGCCCGTCATATCCAGGGTGTGGTCCCAGCGGGCGGTGTGCACGGTGACCCCGGCGAAGGAGTCCACACCGTCGATCTCGGGCAGCTTCGGGATGGTCAGCACCCCGCTGGCATTGATCAGGAACCGAGCCGTCAGTGTCTCGCCCGAGTCGAGATCGAGCCGCCACAGGTTCTCGTCGTCATCGAAGACCGCGCGGGCGACGGTGGTGTCGAACCGGATCCGGGACCGCAGTCCGTACTTGTCGACGCAGTTGTCGGCGTACGCGCGCAGCTCACTGCCGGGGGCGTAGGTGCGGGACCATTTTCGCGACTGCTCGAACGAGAACTGATAGGAGAACGACGGGATATCCACGGCCACACCGGGATAGGTGTTCCAAAACCAGGTGCCGCCGGCTCCGTCCCCAGCCTCCAGGATCAGATAGTCGTCCAGCCCCGCCTTGTCCAAGGCGATCGCGGCGCCGATGCCGGAAAAGCCGGCGCCGACGATGAGGGTGTGAAAGTCGGGCATCAAGCCACCTCCCGGCTGCGTCCGATCATGTGGACGCCGTGTTTGGGTCGCAACGTCAACGTAGCCTCCAACTCCACCGAGTGGCCAGGATTGAGATCGAATACGAACCGTCGGCTCATGATCGCGGCGATCAGCGCCATCTCCATCAGAGCGAAACTCTGTCCGATGCAGATGCGGCGTCCACCGCCGAAGGGGAGATAGGCCGAGCGTGGGCGGCTCTTGGTCGCATCGCCGAGGAAACGGCTGGGGTCAAAGGACTCCGGATCGGGCCACCACCTTCTGTCGTGGTGGATCTGGTGAATGGGGATGATCACCGTGGTACCCGGACGGATGTGGTGGCCGTCGATGTCGTCGGGCTCGACGGCCTCGCGAGCGATGATCCACACCGCGGAGTAGTACCGCTGTGACTCCTGTAGGCACGCGGTGGTCCACGGCAGCCGGGTCAGGTCGGCGGCCGTCGGACGACTTGCACCGACAACCTCGTCCACCTCGGTCAGCATCCGGTCCCGGGCCTCGGGATGGCGTGCCATCAGATACCAGAACCAGGCCATCGCGTTCGCCGTCGTCTCGTGCCCGGCGAGCATGAACGTCAGTGCCTCGTCCCGGACGCGTCCGCGTGGCCAGGTTCCGTCGTCGGCGCCGAACAACACATTGAGTAGGTCGGCCGATTCTGTGGGATGGGCGATTCGATCGTCGAGCACGGTGTTCACCGCGTCATCCAGAGCCAGGGCGATCCGTTGGCCTTCGCGCAGCGGTGGTGGCAGCCGGATTCCGGAGAACGTGCTCGAAGCGATGGCGTCGTAGACCGGACGGGGGAGCAGGCCCAAGAGCCCGAGTCTGGCCAGCAGTTCGGTACGCCTGAGTCCACGCGTCGTGAGGTCTCGCATGCTGTGCACGATCGGGCCGAAATCCTGGCTGAACAGTGCGTTGGAGACCACCCGCAGGGTTGTTTCCACCATCGCCGCGTGCATGTCGAACTGCACACCGTCGCCCTGTTCGGTGAGCTCGGTCGTCGCCCGTTCGATCGGGTCGATCATCAGGTCGACGATCGTGTTGAGGTGACGGCGTGCGAACGTCGGATTCAGGACCATTCGGTGGCCCGCCCAGGAGTCGCCTTCGTCAGTCAGCAGGTTGATCCCCGCTGCGGCCCGAATCGGCTCGTACTCGTTGGATTTGACGTAGCGGAGACGTGCCTGGTGGAGTACGTGGTCGATGTATTCGGGATGGGTAATCGATACGAAACGTCTTCCTGCGCAGCGGAATCGGGTGATGTCCCGGCCTTGGGTCCGGCTCAGGAAGCCGCCGTCGGTGCTGAATCCGACCGTGATGGCCTCGCGGGTCATCGTCCACGTGTTCAGTCGCGCCGCCGGAGCCGCCATGAATCCAGCGTATGAGTGACAGGACCGACGGGGAATGGGACTATCGGACACGGAGTTGGGATTTTGGGACAACGACTGGAGGTCCATGGCCGGGTCAGGTTCAGCGTGGTCAGCCGATGTATGCCATCCGATTCATGCCACCCGGGTGCTGTGTGAGGTGGCCGTGGAGCGCGGCGTCCCGGCGACACAGGTCCTGGCCGGAACCGGTTTGACGCCCGCAGATCTCGATGATCCCGATGGTGTGATCAGCGCCCACGACGAGATTCTGGCGGTGCGCCACCTGCAGGCCCAGTTGCCCGATGCACCCGGACTGGGCGTCGATGTCGGTGGTCGGTCGGCCCTGACGCACATGGGTCTGTTCGGGTTCGCGGTCATGTCGTGTGCCACGCTGCGCGAACTGTTCAGCATCGGGATGCGGTACTTCGCCCTGACCACCCTGCAGATCGATCTGCAGCTGTTCGAGGGTGCCGAAGACTGCGTACTGGAACTCAACGCCGGCCATCTGCCTCGCGATGTCCAGCGCTTCTTCGTCGAACGGGATATCGCTGGAATAATCGCCACCACAACCAGTTTCGCGTATCCGGTGGTGGCGCAGTACGCCGACCGCATAACCGCCGAGGTGTCGATCGACGAGGAAGTGCTGCAGCCGCTCTTGACCTTGATGCCACTCCCGAATGTGGCGTTCGGCCGTGCCCACTCCCGGTTGCACTTTCCCCGCGCCATGCTCGACGAGCCGTTGCCGCAAGCCGATCCGTATACCCTCGATCTGTGCATCGCCCAATGTGATGCGCTGATGCAGCGTTATGAGCACCGTCGCGGTATCACTGCTGTGGTGCGTAGCAAGCTTTTTCGCGATACCGGCGGGTTCCCGGCCCTGCCCGAGGTGGCAGCCGAACTCGATATGCATCCACGCACGCTACGGCGCCGGCTCGCTGAGGAGGGCACCTCATTCCGCGCACTGGTGAACGAGGCACGCTCGGCCCTCGCGCGCGATCTGCTGTGCAATGTCGGGCTGACCGTCGACGAGGTATCGCGGCGCCTCGGGTACACCGAGACCTCGACGTTCTGCCACGCCTTCAAGCGCTGGCACGGAGTGCCACCCAGCACGTTCTCACAGACACGCTGACGAAATGAACGCCCGAGTGACCGAGGCCGCTGAACATGAGCCAACCCTGGACGTCCAAATCTCTGTGGAATTACTTGCACCAGTTGATAATTGGATTAGGCATACCTAGCATGCGTGGCGAAAGGTCATTGTGAGTTTCATCTTCGACGTCGGGGACGTCACTGTGTGGAGTCCGGCCCTGCAGGTTGGCGAACTGTACGTTCGGTTTGTTGAGCAGGTCGGAGATCTACTAGGTGTCCCGACTGGGCTGAACAAGATGGCATCGGATTACTACTACATCGACCTTGACGTTTTCGAGGTGCTGGTCAAGACGGTATTCGAAGCGAATTTCCGTAGCACCCACCGAATTCGGCGCGCAATGCTTGAGTCGATACTGGCTCCATCGGTGGTCATTCTGGACCGTATCGACCGCCCACTGTCTGCCGGCACACCAGAGCAACTCGCATTCCTCGAAACGGCGCGCACCCTGCCAATGGCGCGGTGATCCTTGTCCGCACGACCGGGGGCTCGGTTGCCCTAGCTCGGTGCTTGGAAGCTGCCGATCTCCTGTTCGAGTAGTTCGGCCAGCCGCAGCGGGGTGCGGTCCTCGAACATCGGTCCGATGAGCTGCACTCCCACCGGCAGACCTTCGGGGGATCGGCCCGCCGGTATGGCGGTGGCGGGCAGTCCGGGCATGGTAGCCAGGCCAGCCCAGACGAGCTGGTCGAAGTACGGGTACTCGACGCCGTCGATGTCGATCCGGCGTTCCAACAGGTCGGGGTCGTGGTCGTGCGGGAAGGCGGGAGTCGGCGTGATCGGACACACCACAGCATCGAACTCGGCGAAAAACTGCCGCCAACCGTGGCGGTGGAGCTCGCGACGGTTGTTCACCTCGATCCAATCGCGGTGGCTCAACGCCATCCCGCGCAGCCGCGCCGCATCGAGACTCTGGTCGTCTGTACTCAGTCCGGCGGCGCGGGTCTGCAGCTGCTCGTACGCGTCGACGGGAAAACGTGCAACGGAGCCAGAAAACAGCAACTGCGTGTAGAGCATCGCGGCCTCGGTCAGATCAGGAAACAGCAGACTGTGTCGTTCGACGCGGGCACCGCTGTCGACGAGCGCGTCGGCCACGCGGTTCACGCCTGCCTGCACCGCGGACCCGGTCGGAATGAGCGGATGCTGGTCGAGGACCAGGACACGGAAGTCGCGGAGCCGCTCGTGGCGCGCGGGCGGCAGCGTCACGTCGTACGCGACGCCGAGCGTCAGAGGGTCCGGTCCGGCCATGACGTCGAGCAGGAGGGTGAGGTCGCGCGCGGTGCGCGCCATCGGACCGGCGACGGCGAGGTCGAGATCGGTCGGCAGGGCCGGCGCGGGCGGCGCGACCATACCGCGGGTCGGCACCAGCCCGACTGTCGGCTTGTGGGCGTAGACACCGCAGAAATGCGCGGGGGTGCGCAGCGAACCGGCCAGGTCGGAGCCGACGGACAGCGCGCCGAATCCGCACGCCAGGGCAGCCGCCGATCCGCCGGAGGATCCGCCCGACGTGCGCTCGTTATCCCACGGATTGTTGGTCGTGCCGTAGATCTCGTTGAAGCTCTGGATATCTTGCAGCCCCAACGGCACATTGGTCTTCCCGAGCACCACGGCACCAGCGGCCTTGAGCCGCGATACCTGTACCGCATCCTCGGCCGGCACAAAATCGCGGTACTGCGGCATGCCCCAGGTCGTGGGCAGGCCCGACATGTTGTAGGACTCCTTGACAGTCACCGGAATACCCAGCAGCGGCCGATCCTCACCCCGGGCACGCGCCTGGTCGGCATGCCGCGCAGCCTCCCGCGCCCGATCGAAGTCCGGCACACAAATCGCGTTGGTGGCCTCGTCATCTCGCTCGATCCCAGCGATCGCCGCCTCAGTCAATTCCACCGAGGACACCTCTCCAGCACGCAACGTGACAACCAACTCTTCAGCCGACCGAAAACTCCACTCCATGAATCCGACGCTAACGACCCACCGGAGAGGCCATAAAATCCCGCTTCCCGCAACGGAGAAGTCCGGGTATGACGTGTTGGCTCCGCTGCCGTCAACAGAATTGGGCTTTTGCTCAATCTCGCCTTCGGTTGTGCCATGCCAGAGAATGGGGTCACGCCTCTTGTCGGATCTTCGGCCGCGTGGCATCGGCCTTCGCGCCTGGTCCGTGCCCAGTTGGGCCGCGCCCTTTACCGTCCAGTTCGTTGTCGGCGTGCACTTCATCGCCCTGGTGATGTTGGGGAAGGAGCAACCGACTGCACACCGCCGCCGCAAAAGGCCGTTCCGGCAAAGGAATCAGCGACTCCTCACCAATCACCGATGCTGAGACCGCCGCATCTGGCATTCGATGCTTGAGACAACTAGTCCACCTGCCACGGCCACCACGACGGGGTGCCGGTGGGGCAGAGTTCGGTTGGGACGGCGTTGTATTGGGAGTTGATTGCGTAGACGACCATGGCCGCTGCGACCAGGAAGGCTGCGGCGACTGCGACGTATATCGACCAGTCACGCTCAATGAGTAGGTGAACAACTGTGTAGGTGACCGCAGTGGCGGCGATGGTGAGCACGGCTGGTCCCAACAGAGTGACGACGATGAAGGTGTCACCCGCGTCGACTTCTTGGAAGCAGGTCTCCAGCATGGCGACCACGATTTTTGTGGAGACGCCGTAGGCGAGGAGGCCGAGGATCGGACTGAGGGCAAGTCCGACGAGGATGCTCACCCAGCGGGGCATCAGTTGCGCCCCAAGCGCATCGATGCTTGTTTCCCGGCCGCCGACGCGTTGTAGCGCTCGATCGTGTCGGCACCACCTTGTGTGACGATCATGTCGGAAGTTCACTGCTGAACTCGCTGCGCTCGGATACGACCTGTACGGCTACCCAAATCCGTCGTAGCGGCCAACGAGGATGACAGCGACGCTGGCGGCCAACGATTTAGCCCCGATCACGACCGCATTTGTGCCCATCGCGCAGATCCACCTCCCTCAGAACCCATTCCGATCATTTGATTTCCACCCAGGATGGTTCCGGTCCAAGAGCGGCGTTGAACTCGGCGATCTGCGTCGGGGTTGTGTATGTGATGTCCAGATTCTCGCTATCCCACACGAGGTAGAAGCGTTCCGCGCGTTCGGGTGGGGCAAAGATGGGCGCCAGCTGTTCAATCAGCCCGTCGGGCAGGTACTTGGCGTACCTGATGAAGGGCAGAGAGTGTCGGGCGGTGCCCATCTGGAATTCGATGACGGCGTTGGGTTCACTGTCCAAGTCGGCACCCCGCGCGTAGTCGCCGCTCATGTCGCACTTGAACTGGCGCAATGGGCCGGTATATCCGCTGATTCGGGCAAACTCGCGCACGATCTCGAATGCATCGTCGTCATAGAACTCCACCTGGTTGGTGAAGAACGCGAGGTGGCGAAGCGGCGGGTCTCGTTCGTCCCCCAGCATCTCCAGAACCATCGTCACGGAGTGGAAGTCCATGTCCTCGAATACGTCGGTGGTTTCGGCACACTCGACGACCTCGTCATCGGATACTTCGCCGGGGTCGAGAATCCCGGCGGTTTCCAGCAAAGCGAATGTGGACAGCAGTTGTTTCCGCAATTCAGGCGCAAGCGGGTGCCGCCACGGGGTCGACGCCGTTTGGTACGGCTCGGGCGGCCAGGATGGCGGCTCTTCATCGCGGGCTTTGCGAAACTCTTTGTAGGACTGCCGTAGGCAGCCGAGACCGAACGCTAGAAATCCCCACCCGAGTAGTTGGTTCGGCATGGGGGTGTGCGGAATCCATCGAATCGCCTGCCAGATCATGTAGAGACCGAGGCCGAAGTAAATGGGCGGGCCAATCCAGCGCAGCCGGTACAGCGCCAGGTCGAAGAACCTCCACCACCGCGAGTTCACCGCGCAATCATGCCCGAACGGCAGATGCGGATTCGAGGATTCGGGTGGAGTTGACTCCTGGCGGTGAAGAGTTGGCGAAACGATCGTCGAGGTCGGCCGCCAAGACATCGTGCTGTGAAAGCTGACTCGGTGTCGGTGCAGCCTCGTACACTCCTGCAAATAAGGCATCTATCGCACCGACGATCCCGTCGGGCGATGGAAGCTCGGAGCAATACGGACTCGAAGTAGTGCCGTACCAGTGTCCATGACCCCGAAGGAACCAGCGATGTTCCGTGCCACCCCGGGGCGGCTGCCCGCGGCCGACGCAGGCGACTTGGCGGGGATTGCCCTGCCGCTCGGCCGGATCGTGGTGGCGCGGGAGGGTATGGGCGTGGCCGTGGCCTGGATCAGCGTCGATCTGCTGCCTGCCGCGCAGCTGGAGGACTTGGTCCGTGCGCTGGCCGCAGTCTTCCCGCAGACCGGCCTTTGGCCACTGCATGCCGAGGGCCACCCCCAAGGTCGGCTCGACCAGCCGTGGGCCTTCGGCGAGATGGATGGCCCGGAGGACGAGATCCCTGACGTGCTCGCCGTTTTGACCCGTGACGACGACGAGGATCCGACGGTGCCGGCCGTCACGGAACTAGCGTCCCCGCAGCCTGGCACGGACCTGGACGCACGGGCGCTCGGAATCGGGGTAGGTGGCAGGCTGCTGCTGGTATCTGTCGCCCGGCCCGCAGACGTTCCCGCGGCGCTGGGTTGGTGGGGCGGAACGAACTACGGTTTGTCCGGTGCGGATTTCAGCGCCGTGTTGCGCTCATGGGAGGACCGATTCGGCGCGGTGCTGATCAGTATCGGGTTCGCCACGATGGCGGTCCAGGTGGGGCGTCGCCCGGTATCGAAGGAGCAACTCGACGCTCTACTCCGAGAGCACTACGCATTCTGCCCCGATAATATCGAGCAGGGCCTGCCGCCGGAAGTGTTCCGCGACGGGTTGGGCGAGTGGAGTTTCTGGAACTTCTGGTGGGACTGAAATCCCGATCCGCGCAGCCGCTTTCGTGGATGGCGTCGAAGATCTCCTGCTCACGTTTGGCAACCAGTCCACGAGTATGCCCCGGCGTTGTGCGCGTGGCCCAGGACGATGACCTGGACACGCTGACCGTGCTCGGCGGGGCTAGGTCGACGGCGTAGACGTCGACGCGTCACTGTCCGCAACTCAGGCACGCCTAGCGGCAATCGGTTAATTCGGAGATGTCTTGCCAGACGGCTTTGGTGCGCTCCAGGCGCGAAACGAGTATTCCGGCGGCAGGTGGATCAACCTGCAATAGCACTCGGAAACGCACAGGCGGAACCGAATCGGATTTCCAGTATTCTGCCCAGAGTTCATCGATGCTCTCGATCAAAATAGCGAACCCAGACGGATCGTCTATTAGAAGTAATTGCGCCTCGTAGATCACGATCAGATATTCCTCACCGGGGCCAAACCAAAATTCATCTCGCATCCAGTCGTCAAGTGCATCCCAGTTGAGTCCGGTACCGTAAGGGTATTGGAATGCGGCCCCGAACTCGTGAAGCGTCAACTCGGTATTACGCATGTACGTGGCTTGCAGATATTTCGTCACCCGATGTTGTGGCTGCGAAACAAGTTCACGGATACCGAGCGGGAGGGACGCGATGACGCCTAAGGCAGGTACTGCAAGTTCGCCAGGGTTCATCCATTTTGCAAATGATACTTTTCCTGGCACCTCGACCTCATCTTGAGAAAGAATTCTGCTCCGGGCTGGCGGTTGACTATTCTAACCAGTTATGGGTCGTGCAGACATTGGAACTCGGCGCCGAATTTGACTGCGGCAACCTCGTGTCGATGTAGCCTCGGCGAATGATCGAGTTCACTGCCGAATCGTGGTTCACGATCACCGGCCGCGGTCGATGCGCCGTGGTCGACCTGGAACAGCTCGGAGACCAAACGTTCCAGATCGGCGATCGCATCAGGATCGACGGAACTGAATACATAGTTGTGAACTGGGACGTACCACGGCAGGCAGACCCCAACGCTGAGATGAGATTGGCGATGATGGTTCGCGAACCCCCGCACGGCAACACCGTTTGACGGTGGTCGCTCCTGTGACCGTGCAAGAGCTGCCTCGACACTCGTCCCGCGGCCTGATTCCAGCCCTTGCCGTCGTGGGTTGGCGCTACGATCCGCGGCATGATGGATGCTTCACCTCGGCGACGACGAGTGAAGCTCCGGGGGGTGATCGGCTGGATTCTGCTTGCAGTCCTGTTGGTGGTGGTAGCCCTTGTGATGCTGTTGCGCAACGGCGACTCAGGACCCAGCCCTTCCTATACGGTTCCCTCGACGAGTGGGCGCCCTCCCGTGTCGTCCTGTAAGGACACGTACCGCCGTGACATCCCCATGGGTGATCGGGACTATGCGCCTTGGCTCGACGGTGACCGCAACGGTCTGGCCTGCGAATCCCGTAAGCCCAACTAGCTGCAGTACGGGCGCAGCTCGGACGTCACGCCGGGCAAATGCGGCATCGATTGCATCCCAATCAGGCAGCCGAATCATCGTCGTAGTCATCACGGTGGTCGAAACGTTCACCAAGCGGCTTGGAGGGCAGCATGCCGAAGACGATCGGGAACACGGATCCGATGTAGGGCAACAGGAATAGCAGGGACATCCATCCTGGCAAGTCGGCGTCATGGAGCCGGCGGACCAAGAGTGCCCAGCTTGGAACCGCGCACACCAGTACGAATACCGCCACCGGTACCAGGGACATGCGCCCGAGCGCGCTGGGATCTCCGGCTACGGCGACGATTGCCACGCAGAAAAGGGTGACTACTGCGACTGCCAGCTGGACCCACCAGTACTCACTGCGCGACGCGCGGCCGGAGAAGCGCGCGTAGCTGCGGAAGAACCGCGACACCGCCTGGCCGAATGTGGCTCCGTACAGCGGCAGGGTGAGGTCACGGGGATCGGTCGCGCCGAGTGGCTCGGATGGGTACTGCGTGTCGGACCAGGTTTCCTCGCTGCGGGTCATTGGTTCCTCTGCTCGATTATTTGGTTGTGTACGGAGCCGCCTGAGTTTCACTGTCCCGCCTATTGACGGGCTGAGTTCAACGCGGACGGTACAGCGTTGCGTCAAGCAATGCCTGCAATATATGTGGAGTAGAAGTCCACGTCGGAGCAGGTGATTACTCTGTCGGTGCGCGGTCTTGGTGGATGACCGTTTGTGGGCGGGAGGATGGCACGGAATGGCTGTAGACCCTCAGCTTCTGGCTGCGATCGACGGCGCAGTGCGCGCCGACCCGGCCAACCGCGCACTGCGCCTGCACCTGGCAGACCTGCTCGTGGACGACGGGCAGTACGTGGCCGCGCTCGGTCATTGTGAACTGCTCCTGCAGCAGACCCCTGGGGACGCCGAGGTCCTCGCGCGTAAGAGCGCGGCACTCGATGGTTTCGGTATGCCCACTCGCGCACCGCAACCGACCATCCCCGAGCGGGTTTCTGCCGCGCCGCCGCCACCTGCACAGGTGCCGCAGGCCGAAGCATGGGCCACGGCCGACGACGATGACGACGCCATCCCAGTCAGTGACCTGATGGAGATCGTCCGCCCGGAGCTCACGCTCGACGATGTGGCCGGCATGGACGACGTCAAACAGCGGCTGCGGATGAGCTTTCTCGAACCCATGCGTAACGAGGAACTGCGCAAGTCGTTCGGGCATGCACTGCGATCCAGCCTCCTGTTGTGGGGTCCGCCCGGATGCGGCAAGACGTTCCTGGCCAAGTCGCTGGCGGGCGAACTCGGGCTGTTCTTCATCCATGTCGGCATCGCCGACATCCTCGACAAGTGGCTCGGCAACAGCGAGCGAAACATCAAGGGTGTCTTCGAAGAAGCCCGGCAGATGCGCCCGACCGTGTTGTTCATCGACGAGCTCGACGCACTCGGCCACAAGCGCGCCCAGACATCGAGCTTCATCCGCAGCATTGTCAACCAGTTGCTGCTCGAACTCGACGGGGCGACCAGCGACAACGAGGGGCTACTGGTACTTGGGGCCACCAACCAGGTGTGGGACGTCGACCCCGCCCTGCTGCGTCCGGGCCGGTTCGATCGCAAAGTGCTGGTGCTGCCGCCCGATCGGCCCGCCCGAGAGGCGATCCTGGCGCACCACCTGCGCACCAGCCCGACTGAGCGGCTGAACCTGGCCGCTGTGGCCGAGCGCACCGACGGGTACTCGGGCGCGGACCTGGCCGGCCTGTGCCGCCGCGCCGTCGAGTTCGCACTACACGACTCGGTGCGACGCGGCTCCACACAACCGGTCAACCAACGTCACCTCGACGCGGCACTCAAGGACACCCAGGCCAGCACGGCGTCGTGGTTCAGCCTGGCGCAGAACTATGTCGCGTTCGCCGAAAACAAGGAGGACTACACCGAACTCGAGCGCTACCTCGTGAGGAGAAAGAAGCGGCGATGACGTCGACGGCCGAGCGTGCGGCGGAGAAAGTACGCGTACTTCTCGATCTCGACCGCAACGAGGACGCGGCACAGGCAGCGCGCGTCGGATTGCAGAGCGATCCGAACAACGCCGAGCTGCTGGGGCTCCTGGCGTTCGCACTCCAAGCGGGGGGTCACGCGCGCGATGCCCGGATGTGGGCCCAACGTTCCCTGGCCATGAACCCACGCCAGGCTCAGGTACTCGACACCCGGGCCCGCGCGATCCTCGATGGCGCCGGAGAACCCCAGGAAGCGATCGAATCCGCCTATGCGGCCACGCAACTCGCGCCAACCAACCCCTTTTACCGTTTCACGCTGACGCAGGCCTACCTCGAGGTCAAGCAACGCAAAAACGCGCGGTCGACCGCACAGTCGATCCGCGCTGTCGACCCCGCGTCTCCCGTGGGACCACTCGCGGAAGCGCTCGTCGAGATCGACCGCGCCAGATTTTTCCAGGTTCGCCCGTGGTGGGCGGTGTTCGCAGTGCTGGTGACCAGGGGCGTCGCGCTGATTGTCTACGCCCTCGCGTGGCTGGTCTTCTACCTCCAGCGGCGTGGCCCGCTGCGGCGCGCCGATGCCCTGCTCTTGGAGGCGTTGCGGCTGGATCCCGGTGACGCCGGTATGCATGCAGTCGCCGCTGAGGTCGCCCGATTCCGGTTTAGGTTTATCCGGGCTGTCGATTCGACGCTGGCCGCGGCGGCGATCGACGGGGGCATGGTCGATGCGAACGAGCTGGCCCGCGGCATCGTGCGCAGAACCTCGGTGCTTGTGGCGGTCACCTTCGCCTTCTGGTGCATGCTTCTGTTACCCGTGCTCACCGCCATCGCGGCCCCGGTCATGGCGGCCATCCTCGGTGCGGCTCTAGCGATTACCGCCGCGGCGAGCGTTGCATGGATCTACAGGGAACAGACGGTACGGCTTCCGCCCGGCGCTCTGCGGCTCGTCCACCGCCGGTGGGACTTGCCGGCCACAGTGTTCGTGATCGCGACGGGGGTATCCGCCTATAGCCTGGCCGGGCTGGACCAGCCGAACATCGCAATTCCGGCCGCTACGGGCGCGGCGATCCTGCTGGCCGGCTTCTGCGTGTTGACCGCGAAACTGGTGTCCGCCAGGCGTATTGGCTGACCCGCGAGATGGCAATCTGTGACTCACCGGCGTTATGGCTGAGGCTGATACCAGTGTCGGCCCACTGCCCATCCGAGGAAACGTCGGCCCGTACCCGCCGGCACGGTGCCGGTCGCTGCGAATGTCTTTCCGCCGATGACGTGGTCCAGTCCGTCGATCGCTGGCCGGAATTGGTTGTGGATGCCGGCCGCAAGGGCTTCGTCGTGCAGCAGCCCCACCTGTGACTGTTGCACCACAGGATCGCAGAAGCAGAGCAGGAAGATTGCCTGACGCCAGGCGTATGCGGCGTTCTTGATTTGGATCAGTGCAGAGTGCCAGTCATGGGTGGGTTGTGCGAGTCGTCGGATAACCCAGGTGAATGTGTTGCGGACCAATTGGGGTGAGCTATCGCGCAACTGGTCAAGGAGGTCGAGCTCGTACACGAGTGTCGCAAGGTTATGGGTGGTAAGTATCTGGCTTTGTTCCAGAATGGCGCCGTTGCGAGCGACCCAGGAGCCGTTGCGGGCTTGGTATTCCGTGGCGCCTGCCTCTTCGGCTCGCCTAGCGCATACCTGAGCGAAGTCCTCTGCTGTCGGCTTTCCCCATCGTTTCGGGGCGTCGCTTCGGGCCGCCCAGAACCAAGCAGGCGGGAGATCGTAGTAGTCGGCGTAGAGGGTGCCGGCCATGGTGCGGCTAGCGATAGCAGCGGCGCTACGCCATTTTGAGGTGAAGGTGCCCATGAAGATGTCAGCGGCGACTTCCTCCACCAGCGGCAGTTGCAGCCCGGATTTGGTCGCCAGCGTGCCGAGTTCGCGGATCAGTGAGTTGGGCAAGATGGTGTGGGGAAACGCAGTCAGGGCAAGCATGCTGGCTTGTCGCAGAGATTGCCGGGCCGCCTTGGCGTTGTCCGCGTGCCGAGATCGGCATGGTTGCAACGCAGCGATCCACGGCAATTCCTCAAAGCGCACCTGGTGTTCGAGGTTGAGGAGCAGCAGGCTACGACGGCGGCGGAACGCGGTGTAGGTCTGCTCGTAGAGGCCGGCCAGCACCGGATCGCCGATGCTTGCTGCAGTAAGCCGTGACGTCAGCTGCGGCAGCACGATCGCGAGCACCTCGCTGGAGCTGATGACACCACGGCTCACCAACTCATCCACGGGCGCTTCTAGCGCGCGAGTTGCCTTCTGCAGCAAGTGTTGCGGGATCGGTGTCCCCGTGGGGATGCTGTCGACTGGCTCATCGGCTTCGGTGACGTCGGCGGCGATCGAATCTAGCGAAGGCACACCTGCGTCCGTGGGGTAGCGGTCCAAGCGTCGGGCGAGCACGCGGGCCAGTGCGGCGTATGTTGGCGCGTTGGCGATTCTGAGCTGAGTCGCTCGGAGTGTGTCTCGGTGCTGAGAGCCGGCGGCTCCGTGCCGGGTGATCGTGTTCGCTAGAGCGCGACGGATCCCGCCGACCTCATGGGCGGGCAGTGTTTCACCCCCGTTGGGGCAGCTTTCAAGAGCGCGGTGCAGCGTGGCGAAATTGCTCTTGGGGTGGGCGTGGCGACCAACGAATTCATCACTGCTGCATGCTTGCGCGAAGTCGGCGAGCCAGCGGGCCCTATCGTGCGCCCACTTTGGCGGCCATTGTTGGCAGGGCCAGCCTCCATGCACGGCCCGAGTTCCGTCGCGGTGAGGCAATTGACCCTCAACTGTGGTGGACCACAGCGCTACGAGTCGGTCATACAGTGGGTTCCATACGGCCAGCGTTGCCCCCATCGTAGCGATCTGGGGCGGCACTGACACCGCTCGTAATGACTGTGCCGTCTGCGTGGCAGAGGCCAGCCGCACCGCAGCCCCCGACAAGCGGGCCACCGACTCGAACCGTGGGGTGAACCTGAGCCGGTTCATGAACGGCCCCAGTTCTGCGACGAGGTCCAACGCTTGTTCCGGGAAGTCGTTGTCCAACAACAGCACTACGACGCTGAGAGCGGCCTCTTCAGGTATCTCCACGCGGTAATGGCCGCTATGCAAGGCCTCGCGCAGCTGCGTCTGACCGGCATCGCTTAGAAACCATAGATTGAGCCGTTCACGCTCATTCGCACCCGGGGTATCGCCGGGCAGCGTTGTCAGCAGCGCCATTTCGTCGTCATCGAGTGCGCTCTCCGCCAGATACCGTCCGGTGGCGAAGCCCCCGTGGGTGACCTCCAAGGTCACCCAAACCGGAGTGTCGGCGACAGGTGTGCGATTGCCCACGGAAATCTGGCCGCTGGCGATCCCGAACACGACATCTTCCCAGCGTCGTACTTTCTGCCGCACCCGCTCACGGTCCGCGGCATCGCCCAGCTCAACTGCCCGGGCCATCGCGCGCTGCAGCTGCTGGGTCGCGTACCTCATAGACGCGGCGGGGTAGTGCTCGTCGGGCACGACAGTCTCCAGAATTAAGGGGTGACCTGGTGGTGAGGTTCGAACTCACGCCCTCCCGGTTACGAGCCGGATGCTCTGCCGCTGAGCTACACCAGGTTGCGACATGGCGGTCGCGTCGACATGGAGGCGGGGATCGAACCCGCGCCCTCCCGGTCCGAAGCCGGGCGATCTACCGCTGATCTACTCCATGATGGCGAGTCGACGCTAACAGAAGGGACCATTGGTGGCCGGCGATTTCGGCGTGGCGTTGGGCGACTTGGTAGCTGTAACTGGTCAGGGCTCGACCCGCAGTGGGCTTCGCGTGGCGGCTGAAAGACACGTATCAGCCTCGGGATGCAGATCCCCGAGCATCCCGTAGTGGTCAACCAGAAGTCAGGATTGCAATCACTTCCTGAATTCGGCTGCAGCCTGATTGCGACCCTGTTGCATCTTGGCGAGGTCAACCAGCTCACCGTAACCCTTGGACAGTGCTGCAGGGTCCGCGGCGTTTGTCGCCACCCACGAAAGAAGCTGGTCGGCAATGAGATCTACCATCTCGCGACGCGATTGATCCCGCAAATCAAGTATCAGGACATTGTTTTCATTCAGCTCGTGAATTTCCTGGCGCGCTGGCCCCTCCGGCAATGTGTCCTCAAGAAAATCGAACAAGAAGCTGGTCATCGAACTCTTCCATGACCAGTTACCGTCCTGGAGACGAACAAAACCGCCCATGCAGTCCTCTCATGTCACCGCGGATCCGCAGCATGCACACCCCGTGACACAGTCGGTCATCCAGCCTGGCGCATACCGTTCAAGTAAGTGTGGACCCAGTACGCGGATCTTTGAACAACGTATGCACAACCGCATCATGAGTGTGCCGAGTTCCGGTTTCTGAGTCCACCCGTTTCTAGAGTCAGGCTTGCTTGATCGGATTCAGTGGATGCGGCAGGCCATGAAGAAACATGCGCTTGCTGTTAAGTCGATCGTCGATGGACGTCACGACGGTATAGGCATTTGGCCGACCTCGGGCACACCTGGACTTCCTTTTATTCACAGACTTCTGCGGTTGCATGGCAGCCGACACACAGACTCGGCACCGCGTTCGGCCGATTGAACGGCGCGCGCCCGCATACCGTTTCACACTGGACAGCGTCCGGCGTCGAAGAGGGGTGCGACCACGATGAAATCCGATGATGTTCCGCCGCTCAACCGCAGGAGAGCATTGCTCGGCCTGGCCGCGGTCGGTGGTGTCGCGGCGGTCGGTGTCGGTGGACTCGCCGAGGCCGCCGGCTGGCTGCGGCCCGATGCGCTGACGCCGGCCGACTTCGTCGACCGCTTCGAACAGATCGCCGGCCGGCACGACGGATTCCGGCGCAACCATGCCAAGGGACTGGCCGCCACCGGAACGTTCACCAGCACGGGTGCAGGTGCTCAGGTGAGTCGGGCGGCGGTGTTCAAACCCGGCGCGGTGCCCGTCGTCGGCAGGTTCTCACTGTCGGGCGGCCTGCCCGACCAACCTGACAAGCCCGACACCGGCCGGGGACTGGGCCTGATGTTCCGGCTTCCAAACGGCGAGCAGTGGCGCATCGCGATGGTCAACATCCCGGTGTTCACCGACAACACCCCGCAGGGCTTCTACGACCGGATGCTCGCGTCACGCCCACAACCGCAGACCGGCAAGCCGGACCCGCAGGCGATGGCGGATTTCCTGGCCGCCCATCCGGAGACCGCCGCGGCGATGAAAATCATCAAGCAGGACCCGCCGAGCTCCGGATTCGCCGACAGCACCTACCGTGGGCTGCACGCCTTCCGTGCCATCAACGACAAGGGTGAGACGACGTTCATCCGGTGGACAGCCATGCCGGAACAGCCCGTGTCACCCGAACAGCTCGCCGAACCGCCGGACAACGACAAAAACCGCCTCTTCGATGCACTGATCGACACGGTGGCCCGCGGCCCGGTCAGTTGGAAACTGATCCTCACGCTCGCCGAACCCGGTGACCCCACCAACGACCCGACGTTGCCATGGCCGACGAACCGCCCCACGATCGAGGCGGGCACCATCACCATCGACGCCGTCCACACCGAGGCCCCCGGAAACGCCCGCGACATCAACTTCGATCCGATGGTGCTGCCCGACGGTCTGGCCGCGTCCGACGATCCGCTGCTGAGTGCGCGATCCGCGGTCTACGCCCGCTCGTTCAACCGGAGGGCCCGAGAACCCAAGTCGCCCAGCGCAGTCGTCGTCCCCGCGGGTGAGCAATGACCACCGAGACGAAACCGCCGATCACGCGGTTCAACCTGCCGGCCAGACTGCTGCACTGGGCCATGGCGGTCATGGTGATCGCGCAGTTCTTCATCGGGGTGACGATGATCGCCGCGCTCAGCTACTACCCGCTGCTGCTGGCGATCCACCGACCGCTGGGCATCGCGATCCTGGTGTTCGCGATCGTGCGGCTGATCAACCGGCTGACCCATCGGCTGCCGCCGTTCCTGGGCACGATGGGACCGGTGGAGCGGCGGGTCGCCAGCTATTCCGAATACCTTTTGTACGCACTGCTTTTGGTGCAGCCCCTGATCGGATGGGCCATGCTGTCGGCCGCGCAGTCCCCGGTGGTGATGGTGGGGGCGTTGCACCTGCCCGCGATCGCCCCACACAACATCACCCTCTACGCGGCGCTGCGCACGGCACACACTGTGGCCGCCTACGTGTTGTTCGCGACGTTCACCGCGCACATCTGTGCGGTGCTGTTCCACACCCTGGCTCTGCGCGACGGAATTCTGCGTCGAATATCATTGTGGCCCAGCAGATGATGACCCACGGAGCGCAAGCATGAGCGACAACCTCATCCGGAATTCATGGCGTGCACGGTTGACAGATACGGAATGGACATCGCTTTCGCACGCCTACGGTGATGCCGGGGACGTGCCAGGCTGGTTGGAAGGCGTGACGGACTCGGCGACCGTCGAGGAGTCGGTTCAAGAGTTGTGGGCCGCGGTGCTGCACCAGGGCACGATCTACGACTCGACGCCACCGGCAATGGAGGCACTGGCGTCGATGCTGGGCGCCCGGTTGACCGCGAACCCGGACCTGGTGGCCTGGCTGTTGCTCATGTACGCCATGTCCGTGGAGCAGTACGCGGCGGTCGAGGATTTCGAGGCCGACATGACCGCACTTGTTCGCGACGCCCAATCGTCGCTCGCGACCATCGCGGAATCGGTGCGGCCGCTCGTCGCCTTGGATGTGCCTGAGGCCGGTGCCGCCGCACTGCTGGTGGGCGCCGTCGGTCCGGTGGATGACGACGCGGTCTCGATGCTTGTCGCTCGGGCATCGCGACGTCCGGCGGAGGCCGTTGAATGGGCGTGCACGGCGACGCTCGTGCGCTGGGGCTGCGACGTGTCCGCCCTCCTCGCCGACGGGGATCCGGGAATGGTGATGGCCGCGACGCTCGCGCGGATCGAGGGCGGGAGCACCGAGCAGCCCGTTGTCGAGGCGTTGGTCGCTGACTGGGCGCTCGCGGTCGAGGTTGCCCCGGTTGCAGCGGTCGGTGTCGAGGATGTCGCCGAGTGGCTGAGCGGTGTGAACCCCACTGCTGCGATGCGGGTGTTCGAGGAGTTGCCGTCGGCGGACGAGTCGACCGTGAATGCGCTGGTCGATGTTGTGCTCACATCCCGATCGAACGCACCGGGCGCAATCCGCCGTCTGCTCGCCTTCGCCGCGATGCCGGACGCCAACCCTGTTCTCATGATCGGGGCCCTCCGCCAGCTGCCCGCGAGTGAGGGAGTACGGGACGCGCTCGTCACTGTCGCCGACCGCGTCCAGGGCGGGTATCGAGCGCAGATCGGTTCGAACGCCCATGATTCCGATGCGCGAGCGGATGCTGCGCTTGCGCTGCTCCGGTCGGGCGATGATCGCTGGTCCACATTGCTTGCGCGTGCTCTGATCACCAATCCCGCGGCACGTGCGGTCATGGTGGCGGCATCCGCGAACGGCTTGATGAGTCTCGGCTATGCCTTTGCACGCGAGCGGAGTTCAGGCACAGTACCGCTTGTCGAGGGTGTCCGTCAGGCGCTCCGACAGGCGTCGCCAGCCGAATCGAAGTCGGACTGCGCCGCGAGTCTCGTCGATTGGATCGGCACATGGCCCGCCCGCATCGCGTCCGCCGCGATCCCCGACGTCCGGGCCCTGCTGCCGGAGCACCCGAGAGCGGTTGCGGGGGCTCTCGCCGCATGGAACGACACCGACAGCATCGAACTTCTCCGCGAAGCCGCGCAGGGTGGCGACGCGATCGTCTTGCTCTCGCTCGCGCGACTCACCGAGAACATCGGCGACTTCCACCGGGTACTCGAAGCCGACCTCGAGTACGTGGAGTCCGACGTACTCGCGCACTGGGGCGACCGCTCGGACGCGCGGTTCCTCGATTGGTGTCGGGACCTCGTGGGTAGCGAGCCGGCCACCAGCAACCCTGGGCGTGAGAGACAGCTCACGGCGCTTCGCTGCCTCGCCGATTCCTCAGTGGAAGAGGCAGTGCAGAGTTGGCCGGTGCTCCGCGGCATCATCGACGGGGGTCGCGGCCCCATCGCCGACGCGATCAACCTCGCAGCCACCTGGCACGCGTCGAACGTCCTGACCGCTTCCGCCCGTGACGACCTGGAATCGCTCCTCGCGGATCTCGTGGTGACCGGCCGGAAGAACTGGAGTGGCACCGACTACAAGGTCAGTGCGCAGGCCGCTCTCGGAATGCTTGAGCTGGGCCTTGCCCTACCGGCGACACCTGCACGCATCACGAAGATCGTTACGGGAGCGATGGAAGACGGGTGGTCCCGCGAGGCGGGTATCAACCTCGCCGAACACTGTGCCACCGCCGATGCTCCCGTGAGAAGGGCGCTGGTGAAGAAGCTCCGCCTACTGGTCGAGCGGGATGAACGCTTCGACTCGACCGGCGACCCCGCGATCGAGGACGAACACGCACTCGCGTCCCTCCGCGCCGTCGTCACCCGCCTGGAAGGCGCGTGACCCGAAGGGGAGTGAACCGTCAGCCGTGCAGCGCCTCGCGCAGCGCGGCGATGGCCTTCTCGAACGATTCGGTGGAGGCGGGGACCACACCGACGTAGCCGAGGTAGCCGTGCACCAGGGTCTCGGCATTGTCCAGTTGCACCGGAACGCCTGCGGCGGAAAGCAATTCGGCGTAGCGGATACCGTCGTCACGCAACGGGTCGTGTCCGGCCACGGCGATGTAGGCGGGTGCGAGGCCGGACAGGTCCGCCGCGCGGGCCGGCACCAGCGTGGCCGGCGGATCGGACAGATCCACGTGTCCGGCATACCAACGGGAGAAGCCCTGGACGGCGTCGAGTCCGAGGATCGGCGCCTCGGCGTTCTCGGTGAACGACGGCAGGCTCGTGTCCCACGTGGTGGCCGGGTACCAGAGCAACTGGAAACGCAGCGAGGGAGCACCGGCGTCACGCGCCAGCAGCGCCACGACCGCGCTGAGGTTGCCACCCGCCGAATCCCCGGCCACGGCCAGCCGGTCGGCGTCGGCGCCCAGTTCTGCGGCATTGGCGGCCACCCACTGCGTCACGGCCCACACGTCGTCGACCGCCGAAGGGTAGGGGTGTTCGGGAGCCAGACGGTAGTCCACCGACACCACCACCGCGTCGGCGCCCACGGCGTGCTGGCGGGCGGTGCCGTCGTAGCTGTCCAGGTCACCCAGCGCCCAGCCGCCACCGTGGATGAACACGATCACCGGCAGCGTCGCGCCGTCGGCGGTCGGCGGCCGGTACACCCGCACCGGGATCGGGCCGGCCGGTCCCGGGATCACACGATCCTCGGCCTGCACCTCGGGGTGGACCGGCAGCCGCGGAATCTCACTGAACTGGCGCCGGGCCTCCTCGACACCTATATCGGTGGATAGTTGGAACGGCACCGCCTCCAGTACCTTCTGCAGGATGGCATCGACAGCTGGTTTCTCGTCAGCAACGGACATTCCGCCACCGTACGCACACCGCCGGACGGTGTGGTTGTGGGGCGCCGCCGCAGTCGTCGGCGCGGCTTACGGCGTGTTTCTGCTCGTGGTGGCTCTGCGATTACCGGCAGGCACCGATCTCACCGGCCAGTTCTTCGCCCAGCCCGCGGTCAAAGCGCTGCCTGCACTGCTGTTGGCGGCGGCCGCGTGGGCGCATCCGATCGTGCGGGAACGCCGCTGGCTGGTCGGTGCGCTGGTGTTCTCGGCGCTCGGTGACTTCCTGCTCGCGATCCCGTGGTGGCAGCCGTCCTTCGTGCTGGGGCTGGCCGCATTCCTGGTGGCACACCTGTGCTTCCTCGGCGCGCTGCTGCCCCTGGCACGGCGCTCGACGCCGCGGCTGATCGCCGTGGCGCTCACCATCCTGGCCTGCGTGGCGTTGCTGACCTGGTTCTGGCCCCGGCTCGTCGAACAAGGCATGGCCGTTCCGGTGGTCGCCTACATCGCGGTGCTGGGAGCCATGGTGTGCACGGCGCTGCTGGCCCGGCTGCCCACACCGTGGACCGCGGCCGGAGCGGTGTGTTTCGCGGTGTCGGACTCCATGATCGGCATCAGCCAGTTCATCCGCGGCGACCAGTTGCTCGCCGTTCCGATCTGGTGGGCATACGCCACGTCGCTGCTGCTGATCACGGCAGGCATGTTCTTCGGTCGGGCGTCAGACAAGTCTGCTAAAGCTGTGCGGTGACCATCATCCGCCGCGCCGCCGAGCATGAGCCCATCGCGCGGGTGCTGCCCCTTCTCACCGTTCCGCACCTGGACCGGGAGTTCGACTATCTGGTGTCGGAGGAGCAGTCCGACGACGCCCAGCCGGGCGTACGGGTCCGGGTGCGGTTCAACGGCAGGCTGGTCGACGCGTATCTCCTGGAGCGGCGGTCGGACACCGACCACACCGGCAAGCTGGGTTGGCTCGATCGTGTGGTCTCGCCCGAGCCGGTGCTCACCGCCGAGATCCGCAGGCTCGTCGACGCCGTCGCGGCACGCTACGCGGGAACCCGCGCGGATGTGCTGCGCCTGGCCGTGCCGCCGCGCCACGCCAGGGTGGAGAAGCAGGCTGTCGACGAGCCGGAACCGGTCTCGGCCGCCCCGGTCGACACCGGCGCCTGGGCTCGCTACGGCCGCGGCGAACAGTTCCTGACCGCGGTCGGTGAGGGCCGCGCGGCACGGGCGGTGTGGCAGGCGCTGCCCGGGGAGAACTGGGCGCAGCGGCTGGCCGAGGCGGCCGCCGTGGCGGTGAATGCGGGACTGGGCGTGGTGGCGGTGGTGCCCGATCAGCGCGATGTTGATGCGCTGTTTGCCGCGGCGACCGAACAGGTGCCCGCGTCGCGGGTGGTCGCGTTGTCGGCCGGGCTCGGCCCGTCGGCCCGCTACCGCCGCTGGCTGGCGGCGCTGCGGGGACAGGCTCAGGTGGTGATCGGCACCCGCAGTGCGGTGTTCGCCCCGGTGACAAACCTCGGGTTGGTCCTGGTGTGGGACGACGGTGACGACAACCTCGCCGAGCCACGCGCGCCCTATCCGCATGCCCGCGAGGTCGCCATGCTGCGCGCCCATCAGCTGCGGTGTGCCGCGATCATCGGCGGTTACGCGCGGACCGCCGAGGCGCAGGCCCTGGTGCGGACCCGTTGGGCGCACGACGTGGTGGCGGCCCGGCCGGTGATCCGCGCTGCCGCGCCGCGGGTAATTGCGCTGGAGGACAGCGGGTACGCGCAGGAGCGCGATCCTGCCGCCCACACCGCGCGGCTTCCGTCCATGGCGCTGCAGGCAGCGCGTTCGGCGCTGCAGGCCGAACACCCGGTGCTCATCCAGGTTCCGCGCCGCGGCTACGTGCCGGCGCTGGCCTGCGCGCGGTGTCGCGCCGTGACCCGCTGCAGACACTGCACCGGTCCGCTGGCCCTGCCGGACCGGGGCAGCGAGGCCGCGGAATGCCGGTGGTGCGGCCGGGCCGAGCCCGCATTGCGTTGTGCACGTTGCGGTTCGGACGCGGTGCGGGCGGTGGTGGTGGGGGCTCGCCGGACCGCGGAGGAGTTGGGCCGGGCGTTTCCGGGCACCTCGGTGATCACCTCGGGCGGCGACGCAGTGCTCGGTTCGGTCGGGGAGGGGCCGGCCCTGGTGGTCAGCACGCCCGGTGCGGAGCCGGTCGCACAAGGCGGTTACGGCGCGGCCCTGTTGCTCGACGCATGGGCGCTGTTGGGCCGGCAGGATCTGCGCGCCGCCGAGGACACGCTGCGCCGATGGATGGCCGCGGCGGCCCTGGTCCGGCCGCGGGACGACGGCGGCGTGGTGGCGGTGGTGGCGGAGTCGGCGATCTCGACCGTGCAGGCCCTGATCCGATGGGATCCGGTGGGGCATGCCGACGCCGAACTCGACGGCCGCGGTGAGGTGGGTCTGCCACCCGCGGTGCACATGGCGGCGATCGACGGGACGACGACGGCAGTCGAGGCACTGCTGGAAACCGCGCAGCTGCCCGATGTCGCGGAAACTCTCGGGCCGGTGGAACTCCCGGTCGGCGCACGCCGCCCACCCGGCCTTGCGTCGGATGCCGAGGTGAACCGAATGCTGGTCCGGGTGCCGAGGGGCGGGGGCCTGGAATTGGCGGCCGCACTCCGGCGGGCCACCGCCGTGCTCAGCGCGCGAAAAGATCAGCAACCATGTCGTATCCAAATTGATCCATTGCACATAGGGTAGGGCGAACACTTCACCCGGTACCGGTGAGTGCCGAACCAGGAGGCTGCGATGCGCCGGGTGTGGTCGTGGTTGTTTACGTTGGGGCTCATCGCCTTTGGCCTGCTGTGGCCGCTGCTGTTCACCGGCGGGTCAGGGTCGGGCGCCGGCGGGCCTGCCGATCCGGTGTTGATCACCGATTACCGTGCTGATTTCACCGTTGACACCGCCGGACGGATGACCGCGGTCGAGACCATCACCGGTAATTTCCCCAGCGGGCGGCACGGCATCTTCCGCTACTGGGACGTGGCCAACCAGAACAATTCCCGCCTCCGGCAGGTACCCGAGATCACGTCGATCACGCTGGACGGCGCGCCGGTGCCCTACCAACTGCTGTGGGAGAAGGGTGAGCGGTTCCGGGTGGCAAAGGTCGGTGACCCCGACACCACCCTGGACTACGGCAGCCACGTCTTCGAGATCCGCTATACGATCGCTGGTGTCCTGGATCCGGGCAGCGTCGGTGCCGGCCGTCAGTTCGCCGGGAGTACCGGGAATCCCGACGCCCGATCCGCCTTCTACTGGAACGTCGTCGCGCCCGCGTGGAACAACACGATCGAGCGGGCCGAAATCTCGGTCACGCTGCCGGCCGAGGTCACCGGCGCCGGTTGCAGTGTCGGATTCGGCGTCGGCAGCGCCTGCACGGATCTGCGCACCGACGGCAACACCGTACGACTCGAGGCGTACGGCCTCGAGCCCCACACCCCGGTGACGCTGCGCGCCGGCGTCGACGTGGCCACACCGCCGCAGACGACGTTGCCGTGGCCGTACACGTGGGACCGGATCCTCGGGCGGTCGGTAACCGCTCTGGTCTGGTTCGCGTTGCTGACCGCCGGGATGGGACTGCTCGCCTACTTCTGGTCGAGGACCACCGTCGAACCTGCACCGGGGTTCCCGGTGCAGTACGCCCCGCCGGAAGGGCTCGGGCCGGTGCAGACCGAGTTCATCCGCACCGAGAGCGTCCCCAAGAACGGGCTGAGCGCAACCCTGTTCCACCTCGCCGAGCGTGGACTCGTGGAGCTGCGGCAGGTCAATGCCCAACACTGGAAGATCAAAGGTCTCGCCAAGCCGGCCGAGTGGGCCGATGTCGATCCGGTCGGCATCGACGTGGGTGCAGCGCTCAAGGTGATGTCCCGCGGTGCCGAGTTCTCCGCCAACAACACCGCGACATCGGGCAAGAAGCTCAGCAAGGCCAAGGCGGACATGGTGGTCGCCGTGCGCAAATGGGCGTTCGACGGCGGCTTCATGGTCAAGCGCCGCAAGGAACTGTGGATATGCGTCGCCAACGTGGTGGCGTTCCTCGCCGCGGTGGCCGGGTTCTGGCTGTGGTTCGGGATACCGGTCACGTTGTGCGGTCTGCCTTTCGCCGCGTTCTTCGTGTTCTCCGTGGGTGTCTGGTCTGGCGGTGTGGGCACTCGCCGGACCCCCGCTGGCCGGGAATTGTGGTCGCGGGCAGAGGGTTTCCATCGTCTGTTGTCCACCGATTCGGCCGAGACCCGGTTCGACTTCGCCGCCCGCAAGGATCTCTACCTGGCCTACATTCCGTTCGCAGTGGCCGGCGGCGCCGCCGCACTGTGGGCCAAGAAATATCAGGACACGATGGGTGCCGGTGCACCCCAACCTGATTGGTACAACTCGTCGTCGTCGGACAACAGCCACAGCTTCACCGGTGGATCCGGCGGCGCAGACTTCGACAGTTTCGAATCGGCACTATCGTCATCGATCGGGGCGTACACCGCCTCGCAGTCGTCGTCCTCCTCTTCGTCGAGCGGCGGGTCATCGTCGTCCGGTGGAGGCGGCGGTGGTGGCGGAGGGGGAGGGGGCGGATCGTGGTGAGGCTGCTGTTGGTCGTGGTGCTGGCACTCGCGGTGGCGGTGTTGGTGGGCTTCGTCGTCGGCTACAACAAACTGCGGGTGGCCGACGTGCACGTCGCCGAGGCGTTGAGCGGCATCGACGTCGAGCTGACTCGCCGGGCCGCGCTGATTCCGGCGCTGGTGCAGACCGTGGCGACGTTCGCCAAGCACGAGACGGCGGTCCTCGGCCGGGTCAGCAGTGCCCAGGCGGCGCTGACCTCGGCGACCGGCGGCGCCTCGGTGGTGCAGCGCAGCACAGCCGAACGTGATCTCGACTCGGCCCTGACCGGGGTGCTGGCGCTGGGATCGTCCTATCCGCAACTCAATTCGTCGAACAACTTCCTGAACCTGCAGGAGAACCTGACCGACACCGAGAACAAGCTGGCGTTCGCCCGGCAGTACTACAACGACGCTGTCGCCACCCTCAACCGGCTGGTCGGAACGATCCCGTGGGTATATCTGGCCCCGTTGGCCGGGGTATCCGAGCGGGAGTACTACCAATCGCCACATTAGGGAAGCAGCGGGCCGGATACCTAGACTGATTCGGTGCGCCTCGTCTTTGCCGGAACTCCAGAGCCCGCCCTCCCGTCGTTGCAGCGGCTGATCGACTCGCCTCGTCACGATGTGGTCGCGGTGCTGACCCGGCCCGACGCCGCCGCCGGGCGCCGCGGCAAGCCCGCACCGTCACCGGTCGCGAAGCTGGCGCTCGAGCACGAGATCCCGGTGCTGCGCCCGTCGCGGCCCAACTCCGACGAGTTCGTCGCCGAACTGTCCGAGCTGGCACCGGACTGCTGCGCCGTCGTCGCCTACGGCGCGCTGCTGAGCGAACGCCTGCTCGCGGTGCCCCGACACGGCTGGATCAATCTGCACTTCTCGTTGCTGCCTGCCTGGCGCGGGGCAGCGCCGGTGCAGGCCTCCCTGGCGGCCGGTGACGAGGTGACCGGGGCCACGACGTTCCTGATCGAGCCGGCACTCGACTCCGGACCGGTCTACGGCGTGGTCACCGAGCGGGTGCGTGACACCGACACGGCGGGCGATCTGCTTGGGCGGCTTGCTGATTCGGGTGCCGCACTGCTGGAGTCCACGTTGGACGGCGTCGCCGAGGGGGCCCTGACCGCGGTGCCCCAGCCGGCCGACGGCGTGAGCCTGGCGCCCAAGATCACCGTGGAGTCGGCCCGGGTGCGCTGGGACCTGCCGGCCCACGTCATCGACCGGCAGATCCGTTCGGTCACCCCGAATCCCGGTGCCTGGACGATGATCGGGGACCTGCGCGTCAAGGTCGGTCCGGTCACGGTGGAACCGTCGGAAGATTCGTTGGCGCCCGGTCAAATCCGTGTCGACCGCAATGCCGTATTGGTCGGTACCGGCTCGCAACCGGTTCGGCTGGGGCAGATCCAACCGCCCGGCAAGAAACTCATGAACGCTGCCGACTGGGCCCGCGGCGCGCGGTTGCAGGAATCGGTGCGCGCATCATGAGTAACTCGCCGAACCGACCCAACCGTGCACCGCAACGCAACCGCCAGCACCGTCGCACACCCCTGGATCCCGCCCGCCGAGCGGCGTTCGATGTGCTGCGCGCGGTGTCGGAGCGCGACTCCTACGCCAACCTGGCCCTGCCGCCGCTGCTGCGGGAGCGGGGGATCGAGGGCCGCGACGCGGCCTTCGCCACCGAGCTGACCTACGGCGCCTGCCGGACGAGGGGGATGCTCGACGCGGTCATCGAGGCGGCGGCCGGGCGCCCGCCCGAGCGGATCGATCCGGTGCTGCTCGACCTGTTGCGGTTGGGCACCTACCAGCTGCTGCGCACCCGGGTCGAACCGCATGCCGCGGTGTCCACCACCGTGGAACAGGCCGGCATCGAATTCGACTCGGCCCGAGCAGGTTTCGTCAACGGTGTGCTGCGGACGATCTCCCGCAGCACCGAGCAGGAATGGATGGAGCGGCTGGCGCCGCCGGCGGTCACCGATCCGGTCGGGCACGCGGCCTTCCTGCACGCCCACCCGCGGTGGATCGCCCAGGCCTTCACCGACGCACTGGGAGCGCGCGCCGGTGAACTCGACGCCCTGTTGGCCAGCGATGACGAGCGTCCGTTGGTGCACCTGGCGGCACGGCCCACCGCGATGACCGCAGCCGAGCTGGCCGCGCAGGCCGACGGCGCCGTGGGCCGCTACTCGCCGTACGCGGTGTACCTGCCCGGTGGCGACCCCGGACAGCTGGCGGCCGTGCGCGACGGTGCCGCCCAGGTCCAGGACGAGGGCAGCCAGCTGGTGGCCCGCGCCCTGACCCTCGCCGAACTCGACGGCCCGGACAACGGTCGCTGGCTGGACCTGTGCGCAGGTCCCGGCGGTAAGACCGCACTGCTGGCCGCCATCGGTGCGGCCTCGGGTGCCCGGGTCACCGCGGTCGAACCCGCGCCGCGCCGTGCCGATCTCGTCGAGGAGAACACCCGGGGGCTCGACGTCGACGTGGAGCGCGTGGACGGGCGGGAATCGGGACTGGAGCCCGGCTTCGACCGGGTCCTGGTCGATGCGCCCTGCACGGGGTTGGGGGCGCTGCGCCGGCGCCCGGAGGCACGTTGGCGTCGCCAGCCCGGCGACGTCCCCGGGCTGGCGAAGCTGCAGCGCGAACTGCTCGCCGCGGCCATCTCGCTGACCCGCCCGGGCGGCGTGGTCCTTTACGCGACCTGTTCGCCGCACCTGGCCGAAACGGTCGGGGTGGTGGCCGATGCGGTGCGCCGGCATCCGGTGACCCAACTGGACACCCGGGAGTTGTTTGCCCCGGCCGATGACCTCGGCGACGGACCGCACGTCCAGCTGTGGCCGCACCGGCACGGGACCGATGCGATGTTCGCGGCCGCCCTGAAGGTCCGATGAGCGCTTGCGCGAAGAGCATGTCTTAGGGTGATCGCCATGGCAGAACCCCTGATCGCCCCTTCCATCCTGTCCGCTGACTTCGCGCGGCTGTCCGATGAGGTCGCCGCGGTGGCCGGGGCCGACTGGCTGCACGTCGACGTGATGGACAACCACTTCGTGCCCAATCTCACGCTGGGCCTGCCCGTGGTGGAGTCCCTGCTCAAGGCCACCGATATCCCGATGGACTGCCATCTGATGATCGACCAGCCCGAGCGCTGGGCGCCGCCGTATGCCGAGGCGGGTGCTTACAACGTCACGTTCCACGCCGAGGCCACCGACAACCCGATCGGCGTGGCCCGCGATATCCGTGCCGCCGGCGCCAAGGCCGGCCTGTCGGTGAAGCCGGGCACCCCGCTGGAGCCGTACTTGGAGATCCTCAAGGAGTTCGACACCCTGCTGGTGATGTCGGTCGAGCCCGGGTTCGGTGGACAGAAGTTCATGCCGGAGGTGCTCTCCAAGGTGAGCATCGTGCGCCGCCTCGTCGACTCCGGCGATCTGACCATCGTCGTCGAGATCGACGGCGGCATCAACGCCGACACCATCGAGCAGGCCGCCGAGGCCGGCGTGGACTGCTTCGTCGCCGGCTCCGCGGTGTACAGCGCGGCCGATCCGGCTGCCGCGGTGAAGTCCCTGCGTCAGCAGGCTGCGAGCGCCTCGAGACATCTGACGCTATGACGCCCGAGGCCGCGATGCGGCTGGCCATCGAGCAGGCCGAACAGGTCAAGGGCTCGACCTACCCGAACCCGCCGGTCGGCGCGGTGGTCCTGGACAGCGACGGGCAGATCGCCGGCGTCGGCGCGACGCAGCCCGTCGGAGGCCCGCACGCCGAGGTGATGGCGCTGCAGGCGGCAGGGGACCGGGCCAAGGGTGGCACCGCCGTAGTCACCCTCGAGCCGTGTAATCACCACGGGCGGACCCCGCCGTGCGTGGATGCGCTTCTGGCATCGGGGATTTCGGCCGTCACCTTCGCGGTGGCCGATCCCAATCCGGCGGCGGAAGGCGGGGCGCAGCGGCTCGCCGAGGCCGGTGTCACGGTCAATGCCGGGCTGCTGGCCGATGACGTCGAGAACGGGCCGCTGCGCGAGTGGCTGCACAAGCAGCGCACCGGATTGCCGCATGTCACATGGAAATTCGCCACCAGCGTGGACGGCCGCAGCGCCGCCGCCGACGGTTCCAGCCAGTGGATCACCAGTGAGGCCGCCCGGGCGGACGTTCATCGCAAGCGGGCCGCGGCCGACGCGATCGTGGTCGGTACCGGAACGGTGTTCTTCGACGATCCGACGCTGACGGCGCGCCGGGCCGACGGCACGCTGACCGGTCATCAGCCCCTGCGGGTCGTGGTGGGTATGCGCGAGGTGTCGCCGGACGCCAAGGTGCTCAACGACGATTCGCACACGATGCTGATCCGTACGCATGATCCGCTTGAGGTGATGCGGTCGCTGGGAGACCGGACCGACGTGCTTCTGGAGGGTGGGCCGACCCTGGCCGGGGCCTTCCTGCGGGCCGGCGTGGTGAACCGGATCCTGGCCTATGTGGCGCCGATAATGCTGGGTGGGCCGATCACCGCGGTCGACGACATCGGGGTTCCCAGCATCATGCACGCGCAGCGGTGGCGGTTCGACGGCATCACCGCCATCGGGCCGGACGTTCGCCTGAGTCTGGTGCCCAACTGATAGCAGCCTCCCAGGAGGTAGCCAGCTTGAGTTAGGGTGACCTAAGTTACGCTCGTGAAATGCCGGGCATTGTCGGTCATGATCGGTACACTCGTACCAAAGCGCGTTCGCTGCCGAATGTGCGCCGGGTGAACACGAGCAAAGGACGCGAGCATGACTGCACTGCAGGATTGGCTCCCCAGCACGCCATGGACTCCCCGCACGATCCGGGCGTTGGTCCGAGTCCCGTTACGGCTCGTGCTGCCCGGCCGGCCGGATGAGGCCGACCGGGCACCACGTTTGCTGAGCCCCGGGGTCGAACGCTGCTGAGCCGATCAACTCGATCGATGGCGTCCCGGCGGTTGGTCGGTGCCCTGGACTGCCGGGTCGGCTGACTGGACCGGCAGGACCTGCGTCGGCAGGTACAGCTGCCCGGTCGACGTGTCGTCACTGTCACCGGCGCGCAGGTCCTCGGGAGGACCGGCAGGTTCGTCGACATGGACGTGGCGTGCGGCGATCAGCAGACCGAGCACCGCACCCACCACGCAGACGATCGCGGTGATCCCGAAGATCTCGGCATACTGCGCCACGTAGGCAGCCCGGTATCGACAGAGGGTCCGGTCCAGCGGCGGGAGGCTGGCGCAATCCGGGTTCGGCGTGGCCAGATGCTGATTGAAGCGGTACAGGCCCCACGCGGACAGGGCCGCGATTCCGATCAGCATGCCGATCATCCGGGACACCACGACGAATGCGGAAGCGATGCCGTGTTGTGCGGCAGGTACCACTCGCAGTGTGGCCGAGGTGAGCGGGGCGATCACCAACCCGAGTCCGAATCCGACGATCGCCAGATCGGTATCCAGCACCGGCAGCCGGAACAGGACCAGGTCGTGGTACTCGTCGAGCACGGTGATCGACCAGTTGGTGATCAACCAGAAGCCGCCGGCCGCGATCATCAGTCCGAAGAAGCTGACGATGCGGTCCCCGACGCGGGTGGCGATCCAGCCGCCGATCAGCGCGCCGATGGGTAGGGCGACCAGGAACCGCAACAGCAGGAATGCGGCGTCGTACTTGTCCTTACCGAGCACGCCCTGGCCGAACAGCTCGACATTGACCAGCGTGACCATCAGGGCGGCACCCGTGCACAACGACGCGGCCAGCGCGGCCAGGAACGGCCGGAACCGCACACCCGCGGGTTCGATCAACCGGGTGCGGGCGACCCTTTCCCAGGCGAAGAATGCGATCGCCGCCACCAGCGCACCGATCAGGACCGGAAGACCCCAGTCGGGTAAGACCTGCTTGCCGTCCGGTTTCGGGTTGTACAGGCCCATGACGGCCAGGCCCAACGCGATCGCCAGCAGGACGCCGCCGATGACATCGACCTTCTCGGGGTGGTCGCTCGGTTCCTTGCCCGGCAGGCTGAAGTGGATCATCACCATGGCGATGAGGGCCAGCGGCACGTTGATCCAGAACGCGGCCTGCCAGTGATGGAACACCGCGACCGCGCCGATGCCGTACAGCGGGCCCAGGACGCTTCCGAACTCCTGGGCGGCGCCGACCCCGCCGAGTACCGCGGCCCGGCTGCGAGCCGCCCACAGATCGGCGGCCAGCGCCAGGGTGACCGGGAGCAACGCACCGCTCGCGACGCCCTGGATCGCACGGCCCACGATCAACATGTCCAGATTGGTGGACAGCGCCGTGATGACCGAGCCGACCGCGAAACCGGCCAAACCGACCTGGATCAGCATCTTGCGGCCGAACCGGTCAGAGGCGCGGCCCAGAAGCGGCATGGCCGCGATGTACCCCAGCAGGTACCACGTAATGATCGGGGTGACCTTCTGGATCTCGTTTACCGCAATGCCGACGTCGGACATGATGTCGGTCATCACCGTGATCACGACATAGGTGTCGAGGGCGCCGAGCAGCACGGCAAGGCTGCCCGCGCTGATCGCGATGTGGCGGCTGCGGCCGGACCTCACCGACTCCGCGGTGGACATCAGGAAGCGGGCTTGGTGACGGTGACCTGCTTGCCCCAGTCAGACAGGGTCATGGTGACGCTGTTTCCGGGCGTGGGTTCGAGCTTGGCCTGCAGCAGGGTGTGGTTCCCGTCCTCGGTGATCCAAGCGGTTCCCGGGACCGGGCCCTCAGCCTTGAGCTGCGGGGCGATCTTGTTGACCGCGTCGGGGCTGACCGTGCCGGTCACCCGGACTCCCTCGGTGCCGTTGACGGATTCGCGGCCGTCGGCCTTGGGATCACTGAAGTTCGCGAGCACGTTGGCCAGGCCGTTGTCGGGGTTCAGGATCGCCGAGATGTCGTAGATGCTGGCGGCGGGCCCGTAGTTGGACAGCGGATCGCCGGGGGTCAGGGCCGCGTACAGGTCGCCGCCGGCCACCACGAACTTCGCGTCGGCCAGCTTTTGGCCTGCGAACAACAGATCGGCGGTGCCTTCAGCGGCCACCTCGGGGGTGTTGGTCAGGTCCCCGTCGAGCTTCTCGATGGGGAGGCCTTTGATCGTGCCCTGCACGGTCAGCAGCAGATGCACGCTCTGCTGGGCCTTGGTGGCGGCCGAGGAATCCTGCAGCAGCTGGGCCGCATCGGGCAGCGGGGCGTTCGACTTCTCCGAGGACGAAGAGGACGAGCAGCCGGCGACGAGGGCGGCCGCTGCGAAGAGAATTGCGAGTAAGGACTGGACTGCGAAGCGTGGGCGCGTCTGCATTACTGCATCGTAGAGGCTCGCGGTGCCCGGGCGTTTTCTCCAACTGATGCTCGAGGCGAATAGTCTGGTCGGCGTGTTCACCGGAATCGTTGAAGAGCTGGGTGTCCTGGTCGACAAGGCGGAGCTGACGGATGCCGCCCGGTTCACCATCCGCGGCCCCGTGGTAACCGCCGATGCCGGTCACGGCGACTCGATCGCGGTGAACGGGGTCTGCCTGACTGTGGTGGACGTACTGCCCGACGGCGCGTTCACCGCCGACGTCATGGGGGAGACGCTGAACAGGTCGAGCCTGGGCGGGGTCGGGGTGGGCAGCCAGGTCAACCTGGAGCGGGCCGCCGCGGTCAACAGCCGCCTCGGCGGCCACATCGTTCAGGGCCATGTCGACGGCACCGGCACTGTGATTTCCCGCACGCCCTTCGACCACTGGGAAGTCGTCCGCATCGGGCTGCCCACCGCGCTGTCGCGCTACGTCGTGGAGAAGGGCTCGATCACCGTCGACGGGGTCTCGTTGACGGTGTCCGCAGTGGGTGACGACTGGTTTGAGGTGTCGCTGATCCCCACCACGCGTGAGCTCACCACGCTGGGTCAGGCGGCCGTCGGAACGACGGTGAATCTTGAGGTGGACATCATCGCCAAATACGTGGAACGGCTGATGGCCGGTCCCGGTGAGTAAGAGCTGGCAATAACCGCTGGATTTCGGTGGTTCATACTGGAGTCGGCGATTGGTCCCGCATTGGGGGACCTGTCATTAGAACAGGCAAGGTGGCGCAGATGACCAGGCTCGATTCCGTCGAGAGGGCGATTGCCGATATCGCGGCGGGCAAAGCCGTGGTGGTGATCGACGACGAGGATCGCGAGAACGAGGGCGATCTCATCTTCGCCGCCGAGAAGGCGACTCCCGAACTCGTGGCGTTCATGGTCCGCTACACCTCGGGCTATCTGTGTGTGCCGCTGGACGGTGAGATCTGTGACCGGCTGGGCCTGTTGCCGATGTACGCGGTCAACCAGGACAAGCACGGCACCGCCTACACCGTCACGGTGGACGCCAAAAAGGATGTGGGAACCGGCATTTCGGCTTCCGACCGGGCCACCACGATGCGGGCGCTGGCCGATCCGGCGACCATCGCCGACGACTTCACCAAGCCCGGCCACGTAGTTCCGCTGCGGGCCAAGGACGGTGGCGTGCTGCGCCGCCCCGGACACACCGAGGCAGCCGTCGACCTGGCCCGCCTGGCCGGGCTTCAGCCCGCCGGCGCGATCTGCGAGATCGTCAGCCAGAAGGACGAAGGCGACATGGCGCGCACCGATGAGCTGCGCGTCTTTGCCGACGATCACGATCTGGCGCTGATCTCGATCGCCGACCTGATCGAGTGGCGCCGTAAGCACGAGAAGCACATCGAGCGGATCGCCGAGGCGCGTATCCCGACCCGGCACGGCGAGTTCGTGGCGGTCGGCTACAAGAGCATCTACGAGGACGTCGAGCATGTCGCGCTGGTTCGCGGCGACATCGCCGGGCCGGCCAGCGACGGTCACGACGTCCTGGTCCGGGTTCACTCCGAATGCCTGACCGGCGACGTGTTCGGCTCCCGACGCTGTGACTGCGGCCCGCAGCTGGACGCCGCGATGGCGATGGTGGCCCGTGAAGGCCGCGGCGTGGTGCTGTACATGCGCGGTCATGAGGGCCGCGGCATCGGTCTGATGCACAAGCTGCAGGCCTATCAGTTGCAGGACGCGGGCGAGGACACCGTCGACGCGAATCTGAAACTCGGCCTGCCTGCCGATGCCCGCGATTACGGCATCGGCGCCCAGATTCTGGTGGACCTGGGTATCCGGTCCATGCGGCTGCTGACCAACAACCCGGCCAAGCGGGTGGGGCTCGACGGTTATGGGCTGCACATCATCGAGCGGGTAGCACTGCCGGTGCGAGCGAACTCGGAGAACATTCGCTACCTGATGACCAAGCGGGACCGGATGGGCCACGACCTCGTCGGACTCGAAGACTATGACGAAGCGGTGAGCATGGACGACTACGACGAGGCGGTGTACCTGCTCGGCGACCGCCGGCCGCCCAGTGCGACCGACTCGGGCTCGAGCCTGTGAGCGGCCACGGAGTCCCTGATCTGCCCCAGATCGACGCTTCGAATGTGAAGCTGGCGATCGTGGCCAGCACCTGGCACACCCAGATCTGCGACGCGCTGCTGGATGGCGCGCGCAAGGTTGCAGCCGACGCCGGCATCGACGAGCCGACGGTGGTCCGCGTGCTCGGCGCCATCGAAATCCCGGTGGTGGCACAGGCATTGGCGGCCACCCATGACGCGGTGGTGGCGTTGGGCGTGGTCATCCGTGGGCAGACCCCGCACTTCGACTACGTGTGCGACGCGGTGACGCAGGGCTTGACCCGGGTGTCGCTCGACGCGTCCACCCCGGTCGCCAACGGTGTGCTGACCACCGACAACGAGGCCCAGGCCCTGGATCGCGCCGGCCTGCCGGATTCCGCCGAGGACAAGGGTGCCCAGGCCGCGGCGGCGGCGCTTTCCACCGCGCTGACCCTGCGGGAACTGCGCGCGAAGGCGTGACCGGCCGATGACTGCAGAAACCTGGGACCTTGATATCCGGCCTTACCGGACACCGTATTTCGCCTACGGGGCGGCACTGATCATCTTTCTGGCGCACGTCGCGGTCGGCGTGCTGCTGAAGGTGGGGTCCACCGGTGTGGTCTTCCAGACCTCCGATCAGGTGGCGATCGCCTTGCTGGGAGCGATCATCGGCGGAGTGGTGCTGTTGTTCGCGCGGCCCCGGCTCAAGGTCGGCCCGACCGGCGTGGCGGTCCGGAATCTGGTCAGCTTCAAGGTGATTCCCTGGTCCGAGGCCCTCGGCGTGACATTCCCGGTCGGAGCCCGCTGGGCTCGGCTGGACCTGCCCGACGACGAGTACATTCCGGTGATGGCGATCCAGGCCATCGACAAGGGGCGTGCGGTAGAGGCCATGGACGAGGTCCGGGAGCTGATCGACCGTTACCGCTCGAATCTCGTCTGACACCACAGGGTCAACCGACGTCGCCGAGTACCAGCCCTTCGCGGCGCGGATCGGCCCCGCCGATCCAGCCCGACGGTGTGCGCACCAGGGCTGAGAGCCCACTGGACTGATCGGCCAGCGACACCTGATGTCCGAGTGCCCGCAGGCCCTCGACCAGTTGATCACGGTCCCCGTTGGCGACCGTATCGACCAACGGATGCTCCCCGCCGACGTTGGTCACGGGTGTGTTGGCCGCGCCGAAGTCGATCATTGACACCGCCTGCTGCGGGTCCAGGTTCCAATCCATGATGCCGACAAGGGTTTTCACGACGAACTGGATGATCACCGCACCGCCGGGGGAGCCCACGACCGCATACAGGGGACCCCGTTGCGGTCCCGCCTTGTCGAACACCAGCGTCGGCGCCATGGTGCTGCGTGGGCGCTTGCCGGGCTGAACCCGGTTGGGTACGGGATGGCCTTCGGTGCTGGTCGGCTCGGCGGAGAAGTCGGTGAGCTGATTGTTGAGCAGGAAGCCGTCGACCATGTGGAACGAACCGAAGGCAGACTCGATCGTTGTGGTCAGTGACGCCGCATTGCCGTGGCTGTCGATCACGCTGATCTGGCTGGTGCCGTGCTCAGGCGGCGGCGGAATGGTCATCGGTGGGGCGAAGTCCCCGGGCGCGGCCGTGCCCATCGTGTGGTTCCGCGAGATCAGGGCGGCGCGGCCGGTGAGGTAGGCGCCGCCGAGCAAGGTCTCGGGCGATCCGCCGGGTAGTGGGACGAAATCGGTGTCGGCGACGTAGCGATCCCGGTCGGCGTAGGCGAGACGTTCGGCCTCCGAGATCAGGTGCACCCCGGTCACCGAGGGATGCCCGCCGTTGAGGTCGATGCGCACCGGCTTGTAATCGCTCATGGGGAAGTGCTCGAGCATGCCGAGGGTGGCAGCCACCGCGATGCCGCCCGACGACGGCGGTGGCATACCGCAGACCTCGCTACCGCGGTAGGTGGTGCACACGGGGTCGCGGTGTTTGACGGTGTACCCGGCGAGATCCTGTTCGGTCATGGCGCTCGGCGTGCGGCCGCCGCTGGTATCGGTCGCGGCCGCCACCACAGCGCGGGCGATGTCGCCGGTGTAGAAGGCCTGAGCACCCTCGGATGCGATGGCGCCCAAGGTTTTCGCGTAGGCGGGGTTGGTCATGCGGGTGCCCACCGGCTTGGGACTGCCGTCGGGGTTGAGGAAGTAGCCGGCCGACGCGGGATCCAGCCGAAGTTGGGCGTCGGCATCGTCGATGGCCGCAGCCAGGCGCGGGCTGACGTCGAATCCGTTGTCGGCCATCGACACGGCAGGGTCGAAGAGATCGCGCCAGGCCTTCTTGCCGAACTGATGGTGCACGTCGTCGAGCAGTCGCACGATCCCCGGCACACCGATGGAGCGGCCCGATGCCCGGGCGTCGGGTTTGGGGATCGAGCGGTCTGTCTCCGACACCCAGCGCAGGTAGTTCTCGGTCGCCGCGGCCGGGGCGGTCTCACGTCCGTCATAGGCGCGCACCGCGTTGCCTGCCGCGTCGTAATAAAGCAGGAAGCCGCCGCCGCCGATCCCGGAGGACTGGGGCTCGACGAGGCCGAGCACGGCCTGTGCGGTCACCAGTGCGTCGGCAGCGGTACCACCGTCGCGCAGCACTTTGCAGGCGGCTTCGGTGGCCAGTGGATTGGCGGTGGCCACCGCATAGGTGGCCGTGCGGACGGCGGTCATGTCGCTGCGGTAGCCGGTGCCGATCTCGGGGTTGGTCGCGAGGTTGCGGGTCGTCGGCGGTGCCGACGGTTGGGGAGGTGTCGGCGGTGCCGACGGTTGAGCAGGGGTCGGCGGTGCCGACGGTTGGGCAGGTGTCGGCGGTGGGGGTGCCTGAGGTGGTTTGGGCAACGGGGTCCCGTTGGAAATGATCTGGCACGGCCCGGCATCGGTCCTCGCGGGGCGCCGACTGCCGTCGGAGCATCCGGCAAGGATCATAGCGACGACACTGAGCAGCGCGATGACCGAACGGGTGGACGCCAGCAACCGCACAGTTCGACGGTAGCGGAGTTCCGTCGGATCGCGGCAGTAACCTGGAAACCGTGCCCGATCCAGCGACGTACCGGCCGGCGCCCGGATCGATACCAGTAGAGCCGGGCGTGTACCGGTTCCGGGACCCGCACGGTCGGGTCATCTATGTCGGCAAGGCCAAGAGCCTGCGCAGCCGGCTGACGTCGTACTTCGCCGATATCGCGAGCCTGGCGCCGCGCACCCGGCAGATGGTGATGACGGCGGGCAGTGTCGAGTGGACGGTGGTCACCACCGAGGTCGAGGCACTGCAGCTGGAGTACAACTGGATCAAGGAATTCGATCCACGCTTCAACATCCGCTACCGCGACGACAAGACGTACCCGGTGTTGGCGGTCACGCTCAACGAGGAGTACCCGCGGCTGATGGTGTATCGCGGGCCGCGGCGCAAGGGCGTGCGGTATTTCGGCCCGTACTCGCATGCGTGGGCGATCCGGGAGACACTCGATCTGCTGACCCGGGTGTTTCCGGCCAGAACCTGTTCTGCGGGAGTCTTCAAGCGGCACAGGCAGATCGACCGCCCGTGTCTGCTCGGCTACATCGACAAGTGCTCGGCGCCGTGCATCGGTAGGGTCAGCGCCGAGGAACACCGGCGCATCGTGCTGGACTTCTGCGATTTCCTGTCGGGCAAGACCGACCGGCTGGCCCGCGACATGGAGCAGCAGATGATCGCGGCCGCAGAGGAGTTGGACTTCGAACGGGCGGCCCGGTTGCGCGACGATATCGCGGCACTGAAGCGTGCGCTGGAGAAACAGGCAGTGGTCCTCGGCGACGGCACGGACGCCGACGTGGTGGCGTTCGCCGACGACGACCTCGAGGCGGCCGTTCAGGTCTTCCACGTGCGCGGGGGGCGGGTGCGGGGCCAGCGCGGCTGGATCGTCGAGAAGTCCGGTGACCCAGAGCAATCCGGGCAGGAGCACCTCGTCGAACAGTTCCTCACCCAGTTCTACGGCGAACAGGCCGAATTGGGCGGCGCGGCCGATGAGGCGACCAACCCGGTGCCGCGGGAGGTCCTCGTGCCGGTGCTGCCGCCGAATGCCGATGAACTGGCGGCCTGGTTGTCCGGGCTTCGTGGCTCGCGCGTGAGCCTGCGGGTGCCGGTGCGCGGCGACAAACGCACACTGGCCGAGACTGTCGCGCGCAATGCGCAGGAGGCGCTGGCCCAACACAAGCTCAAGCGTGCCGGCGACTTCAACGCGAGATCGGAAGCGCTACAGAGCATTCAGGATTCGCTGGGTCTGGCCGATGCGCCGTTGCGGATCGAATGTGTGGATATCAGCCATGTGCAGGGCACCGATGTGGTCGCCTCACTGGTGGTGTTCGAGGATGGGTTGCCGCGCAAGTCGGACTACCGGCACTACGCGATCCGTGAGGCTGCCGGTGACGGCCGCTCCGATGACGTCGCCTCGATCGCCGAGGTGACCCGGCGTCGTTTCCTGCGGCACGTGAGCGATGCGCAGCCCGAGGCAGGCACCGAGCAGCGTCCGCGCCGGTTCGCCTATCCGCCAAACCTGTTCGTCGTGGACGGTGGTGCCCCTCAGGTCAATGCGGCGGCCGCGGTGCTCGACGAACTCGGCGTCACCGATGTCGCGGTGATCGGGCTGGCCAAGCGCCTGGAGGAGGTGTGGGTGCCTTCCGAGCCGGATCCGGTGATCTTCCCGCGAAACAGTGAGGGGCTGTATTTGTTGCAACGCGTGCGCGACGAGGCACACCGGTTCGCGATCAGCTATCACCGCAGCAAGCGGTCCAAGCGGATGACCGCCTCGGCGCTCGACTCGGTGCGTGGTTTGGGCGAGCAGCGCCGCAAGGCGTTGGTGACGCATTTCGGCTCGGTGGCGCGACTCAAGGAGGCCACGGTCGAGGAGATCACCGCGGTGCCGGGGATCGGTGTGACGACGGCGAAGGCCGTCCTGGCTGCGCTCGGCGGTGAGCCGCCAATCGAGCACAGCGGTGAGCCGCCGAGCACGCCGCCACCGGTCGAGGGCGAAGACCCGCGAAGTGAGAACAGCGCCGGACTGGGCGATTCAGGGGCGCCCGCAACGGTTATCGAGGATGATCGACGCAGGGTGTCGGGATGACGGGTAACGGGGACATGAGTAGCCAGGCGGTTCGCGCATGAATGAACATCTGCGCGAGGGCGGCATCGTAGGTGGTGCGGACGCGGATTCGGGAATCGACGTGGTGCTGGTCACCGGCTTGTCCGGGGCGGGGCGCGGCACCGCTGCCAAGGTGTTGGAGGACCTCGGCTGGTATGTCGCCGACAACCTGCCGCCGGAGTTGATAGCGCGCATGGTCGAGTTGGGGTTGGCCGCCGGATCACGGATCACCCAGCTTGCCGTGGTGATGGATGTGCGGTCGCGTGGCTTCACCGGCGATCTCGACTGGGTGCGCAACGAATTGGCGGCCCGCAGCATCACCCCGCGGGTGTTGTTCCTTGAGGCGTCCGACGACATCCTGGTACGCCGGTATGAGCAGAACCGGCGCAGCCACCCGCTGCAGGGCACCCAGACCCTGGCCGAGGGGATCGCTGCCGAGCGGGCGTTGCTGGCGCCGGTGCGGGCCGCGGCCGACCTGGTGATCGACACGTCTGCGCTCCCGGTGCCGGCATTGCGTGAGAGCATCGAGCGTGCGTTCGGCGGTGAGACCGTCGCCTACACGAATGTCACTGTGGAGTCATTCGGCTACAAGTACGGCCTGCCGATGGACGCGGACACGGTGATGGATGTCCGGTTCCTGCCGAACCCGCACTGGGTCGACGAATTGCGGCCGCATACCGGCCAGCATCCGGATGTGCGGGACTACGTGCTGGGACAACCGGGCGCCAGAGAATTTCTCGACACCTACCATCGTCTGTTGGACGTGGTGATCGCCGGATACCGCCGGGAGGGGAAGCGTTATATGACCGTCGCCATCGGGTGCACGGGTGGCAAACATCGGAGCGTGGCGATCGCGGAGGCGCTGGCGGAGCGGTTGCAGGGCGGTGACGGGCTCACCGTCCGCGTGCTGCACCGGGATCTGGGTCGCGAATGACCCCGCGCATCGTGGCCCTCGGTGGAGGGCACGGTTTGTACGCCACCTTGTCCGCGGCGCGCCGGCTCAGCCCGCACGTGACGGCCGTGGTGACGGTTGCCGACGACGGTGGATCGTCGGGTCGGCTGCGCAGCGAACTCGATGTGGTGCCACCAGGTGATCTGCGAATGGCGTTGGCGGCCTTGGCCTCTGACAGCCCGCATGGTCGGTTGTGGGCGACGATCATCCAGCACCGGTTCGGTGGCAGCGGCGCGCTCGCCGGTCACCCGATCGGCAATCTGATCTTGGCCGGCCTCAGCGAGGTGCTCGCCGATCCGGTCGCTGCCCTCGACGAGCTCGGGCGCATCCTCGGTGTGAAGGGCCGGGTGCTGCCGATGTGCCCGATCGCTCTGCAGATCGAGGCCGATGTCGCGGGCCTGGAGACCGATCCGCGGATGAGCCGGGTGATCCGCGGTCAGGTGGCGATCGCCACCACGGTGGGCAAGGTGCGCCGGGTGCGGTTGCTGCCCGGAGATCCGCCGGCCACCCGACAGGCTGTCGAGGCCATCATGAGCGCCGATCTCGTGGTGCTCGGGCCGGGGTCGTGGTTCACCAGTGTGATCCCGCACGTGTTGGTGCCGCAGTTGGCGGCGGCATTGCGGGCGACGACGGCGCGGCGTGCGCTCGTCTTGAATCTGGCGGCGGAGCCGGGTGAAACGGCGGGGTTCTCGGCGGAGCGTCACATCCACGTTCTGGCCCAGCATGCTCCGGACTTCAGCGTGCATGACATCATCGTCGATGCCAGCCGGGTGCCGAGCGACCGTGAACGGGAGCAACTCAGCCGCACTGCCAACATCCTCAACGCTCGAGTTGAGTTTGCTGACGTGTCTCGACCTGGTACACCTTTACATGACCCGGCGAAGTTGGCCGCGGTGCTGGAGGGTGTCCGATTGCGCTCGATGGCGCCCGGGGCCGTGCAGGAGGCCACCGTTCCCACGCCCGCTGCGAGGTCGGTCGACGTGGCGCACCAGGAACCGGCGCCGAACACACCGAGAGGGGACGATCCGTGGCGATGACAGCCGAGGTGAAAGACGAGCTGAGCCGTCTCGTAGTCAACTCGGTGAGCGCTCGCCGCGCGGAGGTGGCGTCGTTGTTGCGTTTCGCCGGCGGCCTGCACATCGTGGCCGGCCGCGTAGTGGTGGAGGCCGAGGTGGATCTCGGGATCATCGCGCGCCGCCTGCGCAAGGACATCTACGACCTGTACGGCTACAACGCCGTGGTGCACGTGCTCTCGGCCAGCGGAATCCGGAAGAACACCCGCTATGTGGTGCGGGTGGCCGCCGACGGGGAAGCGCTGGCCCGGCAGACGGGCCTGCTCGATCTTCGTGGACGCCCGGTACGTGGCCTGCCGGCACAGGTGGTCGGCGGCAGCGTCGGGGACGCCGAGGCCGCGTGGCGTGGTGCGTTCCTCGCCCACGGCTCGTTGACCGAGCCGGGACGGTCGTCGGCGCTGGAGGTCAGCTGCCCCGGTCCGGAGGCGGCACTGGCCCTGGTCGGTGCGGCCAGGCGGCTCGGAGTCAGTGCCAAGGCCCGCGAGGTACGCGGTGCCGACCGGGTCGTGGTGCGCGACGGCGAGGCGATCGGTGCCTTGTTGACCCGAATGGGAGCCCAGGACACCAGGCTGACGTGGGAGGAACGGCGGATGCGCCGCGAGGTCCGCGCCACCGCCAATCGTCTGGCCAATTTCGACGATGCCAACCTGCGCCGGTCGGCGCGTGCCGCGGTGGCTGCGGCTGCCCGGGTGGAACGTGCGTTGGACATCCTGGGTGACGGGGTGCCCGATCATCTGGCGGCGGCGGGCAAGCTGCGGGTCGAACACCGTCAGGCGTCGCTGGAGGAGTTGGGCCGGCTCGCCGATCCGCCGATGACGAAAGATGCTGTGGCCGGCCGTATCCGGCGCCTGCTGTCGATGGCGGACCGCAAGGCCAAGCAGGAAGGGGTTCCCGACACCGAGTCGGCGGTTACCCCGGACCTGCTCGACGACGCCTGATCCGAGCGAAATCGCAAACGCTCCAGGTCATCACACTGGCAGCGGGGCCCATCCGCCGCGGAATGCGGTGGTCGGGGACCCCGAGGTCAATGGGATGTCAAATGCCACAAAAGGTCTCGTGGCGTAAACGCTCCGTCGAATGGCCATCGAGTTCGATTGGTGGATGAACGGGTCGAGGAACGTGCACCAGATGCACGGGCCGACCAGGATTGGCGCCAGCCCGGGAGACTCACTCGGCGTGGCGATTCCGGGCACACCGGCCGTAGCGAGTGCACGGATCGTGCCGACATGGCCGAGACCCTTCCTGTCCTCATCGCCACCAGCGTGCGGGCGACGATCACTGCCGCGACGACTGCCATGCCGGCGTGGCCGCCCATTCGCCGGCTGGTGAGACCGGTCACAGTATTCAAATAGTGACTGTTATTCGAATAGCACCTACTATCTGAAATATGGTCGATGACCGAAGCGGCACGGACCTAGCGCCGGTACGGCTGACCAGAGCCGAGAATCAGGCACGGACCCGCGCCGCGCTTCTGGATGCCGCCGCTCGGACCTGCGCCCAGAAGGGTTATGCCGCGGCATCGGTGGACGAGATCGCCCGTACGGCCGGGTATTCAATCGGTGCGGTCTATTCGAACTTCTCCAGCAAGGAGCAGTTGTTCTCCGAGCTGATGACCGAACGCGCCTCCGGCCGGATCGACCAGGTGGTGCAGTCCATTTCCGAGGACACAGAAGTCGGACCGCTGACCGCCCTGGGTCGGGTCCTCGTTGACATCGCCGACAACGACATCGAGTTCGAGGCCATCCAGGCTGAATTCTGGTTGCACGCCGTGCGCAATCCCGAGGCCATGCAGATCCTGCAGGATCGGTCGTCGCGCACGTTGGCCTCGCTGCGCGAGATCCTCGCCGATGCGTTGGAGCGCAACAACATCGACGACAGCGTCTCCGTGGAGGGCTTCGCGGTGGTGGTTCTCGCGCTCTTCCAGGGATTGATCAGGCAACGGCGCATCGACCCCGACCGGGTGCCCGACGAACTTTTCGGGCAGGCGCTGGCCTGGCAACTGGCAGGCATGCCGAAGGCGTCGGGCCGCAGGTCGGCGTCGGCCGAGAACAGGTAGAAGGGAAGTAACCGCCATGGACCCGCTGCGGATCGGGCTGTACGCCATGCCCGCCTACTTCGTCCTGATGGCGATCGAGTTCCTCAGCTATCGCTTCGACAAAGACAAAGACAAAGACAAAGACGACAGCGGCTCAGCGCGGCCGCGGGCCGGGATCTCGTGGCGAGACAGCGCCACGAACCTCTCGATCTACGCACTGGGCTTCGTCCTGCGGCCGTTGGACAGATTCATCGCGGTTCCGATGGTCGCTATCGCCGCATCGCTGACGCCGCTGCACCTCTCGGCATCGCACTGGTGGGTCTGGGTGCTGGCCATCGTGCTGGCCGACCTGGCCTACTACCTGCAGCACCGGATGTCGCACCGGATCAGGATGTTCTGGGCCGCGCACAACGTGCACCACTCGAGCCAGTACTTCAACCTGTCCACCGCCATGCGATTGTCCTGGCTGATTCCCGGCTCGTTTCTGAACACCATCGGGTACGTCGGATTGGCGCTGATCGGCATCCCGGCATGGTTGGTCTTCCTGTCGCAGGCGATCGTGCTGCTCTACCAGTTCCCGATCCACACCGAGCGCATCGATCGGCTTCCCCGCGCGATCGAGTACGTGTTCAACACGCCGTCGCACCACCGCGTGCACCACGGAGCCAACAATCCCTATCTCGACAAGAACTACGCCGGCATCTTCATTCTCTGGGACCGGATGCTCGGCACCTTCGCCGCCGAGGGAGAACCCGTCCGCTACGGCCTGACCAAGAACATCGACACCTACAACCCGATCAAGGTGAACTACCACGAGTTCGCCGCCATGGTCACCGACGTCTGGCGGGCACAGACCTGGCGCGGCCGGTTCGGCTACCTGTTCGGGCCGCCCGGGTGGAGCGAAAACGCCGATACCGCAGCGACTGTCGAACGTGAGGTGCAGATGCTGTCGGTTCCGAGCACGATGAGCTAGGCGCGCCGGCGTTCGTCGTCGCCGCCACTTGCCGGACCGTCGGTCTTGAGGCACCCCGACGTCATCCTCACGTTGTAGTGTGTGGCGACAAACTTCGACGTCAACCCCACGATTGAGGCAGCAGTCGCGATGAGACTGATTCTTGAGCTGATCCGCCCCTACCGGTTGCTGGTCGCCGGAATCTTCGCGGTCCTGCTGGTGCAGATCGCCACGGGCCTGGCCGCGCCCTGGCCGTTGAAGGTGGTGCTGGACAGCGTCGTCGGCCACCACCCGCTGCCGGGATGGTTGCACGGTCTGCTGCAGCCACTGCTCGGTGGCGAAGGCAAGATGCATATCGCCGGCCTGGCCGCGATCATGGTGTTCGTCATCGCGGTGGTGGCAGCCATCGCGTCCTACGTGGCCAACTACCTGACCGAAACGGTCGGTCAGCGCATCGGGAACGATCTGCGCACCCGCGCCTACCATCACCTTCAGCAGTTGTCGCTGAACTATTTCGACACCCACCGGGTCGGGCCGATCCTGAGCACGCTCACCGATGACGTCGACACCATTCAGGGGTTCGCGTCGGCCTCCACGCTGGGTATCGCGACCGACCTGCTGACCATCGTCGGCATGTTGGCCATGATGCTGTGGCTGCAATGGGATTTCACGCTCATCGCGCTGGCGGTGGCGCCGCTGCTGCTGTTGTTCGTCTCGCGTATCCGTAAGGCGGTCAAGGCAGCGACACACGAAGTGCGCAAGCGGGAATCGGACATCGTCGCGGTCGCCGAGGAAGGTCTGCAGTCGATCCGTGTGGTCAAGGCGTTCGACCGCGAGGAGATGCAGGAGCGTCAACTGGAGGTGGCCGGTCAGCAGGCCGTGGATGCCGCGCTCAACGCCAGGCGGGTGAAGTCGGTGGTGTCGCCGATCGTCACCGTCGTGGTGGCCGCCTGCACCGCGGTGGTGCTGTGGCGCGGTTCGGCGCTCATCCTCGCCGGTGCGATGACGGCGGGCACGCTGACCGTGTTCATCTCGTACCTCGCGTCGTTCTTCAAACCCGTTCAGGATCTGGCCAAGCTCACCAACACCATCGCCATGGCCTCGGTCGGGGTGGACCGGGTCAACGCGCTGCTGACCGCCGAGACGTCAGTTCAGGAGAAGCCCGAGGCCGTCGAACCGGAGAAGATCAAGGGTGCGATCAGCTTCGAGCGGGTGGCGTTCAGTTACGACAGTGAGACTCCCGTGCTGCGGGATGTCACCTTCGAGGTGAAGCCGGGCCAGCTGGTGGGTGTCGTCGGGCACACCGGAAGCGGAAAATCCAGTCTGGTCAGCCTGATTCCCCGGTTCTACGACCCGAGTCAGGGCGCCGTCCGCATCGACGGCGTTGACCTGCGCGACTACAAACTTCACGAACTCCGCCGCCAGATCGCCTATGTCCTGCAGGACACGGTCCTGTTCCGGGGCACCATCCGCGACAACATCGCCTTCGGACGGCCCGACGCCGATCACGACGAGATCATCGAGATGGCCAAACTGGCCAACGCCCACGAGTTCATCTCCGCGATGCCACAGGGCTATGACAGCCCGGTGGGGGAGCGCGGGCTGACGCTCTCCGGCGGTCAGCGTCAGCGCATCGGTATCGCCCGCGCCCTCATCCGGGACAGCCCGATCCTCATCCTCGACGAACCGACCGCCGCTTTGGACGCGGAGTCCGAGCATCTGGTGATGTCAGCGCTGCAGCGACTGATGAACGGACGCACGGTGATCACAATCGCCCACCGCCTCAGCACGATTCGCGATGCGGACAAGATCGTCGTGCTCGAGGAGGGCCGTGTAGTCGAAGAGGGATCACACACCGAACTCCTGACCGCAGGCGGCAGATATGCCGAGTTGCACCGCATCCAATTTGAGGACGAGACAACGTGACGCGTTCGCTGATCATCCTGCCCGACGACTCGGCCCAGCCGGTGCTCGACGCGATCGGTGCGTCCACTCGGTCGGTACGGATCAAGATGTTCGCCTTCAACCACCTGCCGCTGCTGGACGCGGTGGTGGCCGCCCACCGGCGCGGCGTAGACGTCAAGGTCATGCTCAACCCCGAGCGGCGCGACGGGGAAACCGACAACGACGTCGCGCGGGAGACGTTGGAGCGGTTCGGCATCGAGGTCCGGGCCAGCAACCCGGCCTTCGATCTGACACACGAGAAGTCGATGGTGGTCGACGACGACCACGCGTTTGTCGAGTCGTTGAACTGGACCGAGGAGAACTTCACGGTGACGCGCGATTACGCCGTCGTGACTCCCAGCGCGTATGAAGTCGCCGAGATCGTCGATTGCTTCGAAGCCGACTGGGCGCGCGAGGAGTTCGATCCCGGCGGTGGGGCACACCTCATCTGGTGCCCTACCAATGGTCGGCATCGCATCGCCGAGTTCATCGACAGCGCCAAACACACGTTGTTCGTCCAGAACGAGCGCTATCAGGATCCGGTGATCATCGAGCGCCTGGTCCGTGCGGCGCATCGCGGGGTCAAGGTTCACGTGATGGCCCGCGCGGCCCACCACCTCAAGTCGGGCAAGCTCCTCGAAGGCGTCAGCGGGATGCGCATCCTCGACGACGTCGGCATCAAGATCCACCGGCTCAAGCACATGAAGCTGCACGCGAAGATGATTCTGGCCGACCACGAGCGGGCCATCGTCGGCTCGATCAACTTCTCCCCGGGCAGCTTCGACCATCGTCGCGAATTGGCCATCGAGGTGACCGATCACCACATCATCAAGCGGCTGAACGAGGTGGCCCACCACGACTGGAAACACTCCGCGCCGATGGACCTGTCGGACGAGGGGTTGATCGCCGATTTGGTCGGCCAGGATGCGCACGAACTCGATCAACTCGCCCTGCACGAGCGCGACATCTGATGCACTGACCAGACCGCACGGCCGGGACGTATCCCCACTAGGCTGGCTGCGGGCAGTTCAGTTAACGGCAACTGTAGGGAGAATCACGTGACTATCCGGGTAGGCGTTAACGGCTTCGGCCGCATCGGGCGCAATTTCTACCGGGCCCTGGCGACGCAGCAGGCCGAGGGGCAGAACACTGACATCGAGATCGTGGCGGTCAACGACCTCACCGACAACGCCACCCTGGCTCACCTGCTCAAGTTCGACTCGATCCTTGGTCGCCTGCCGCAAGACGTCAGCCTCGAGGGCGAAGACACCATCGTCATCGGCGACAAGAAGATCAAGGCGCTCGAAGTGAAGGAAGGCCCGGCCGCGTTGCCCTGGGGTGACCTGGGCGTCGATGTCGTCGTCGAGTCCACCGGTATCTTCACCGCCCGCGCCAAGGCGCAGGGTCACCTCGATGCCGGCGCCAAGAAGGTCATCATCTCCGCGCCGGCCAGCGATGAGGACATCACCATCGTGCTGGGCGTCAACGACGACAAGTACGACGGCAGCCAGAACATCATCTCCAACGCCTCGTGCACCACCAACTGCCTCGGCCCGCTGGCCAAGGTCCTCAACGACGAGTTCGGCATCGTCAAGGGCCTGATGACGACCATCCACGCCTACACCCAGGACCAGAATCTGCAGGACGGCCCGCACAAGGATCTGCGTCGCGCCCGCGCTGCTGCCTTGAACATCGTGCCGACCTCGACCGGTGCCGCCAAGGCCATCGGCCTGGTGCTGCCCGAGCTCAAGGGCAAGCTGGACGGCTACGCCCTGCGGGTGCCGATCCCCACGGGTTCGGTCACCGACCTGACCGCCGAGCTGGCCAAGCCGGGGTCCGCCGACGAGATCAACGCTGCGATGAAGGCCGCCGCCGAGGGCCCGATGAAGGGCATCCTCAAGTACTACGACGCGCCGATCGTGTCCAGCGACATCGTCACCGACCCGCACAGCTCGATCTTCGATTCGGGCCTGACCAAGGTCATCGACAACCAGGCCAAGGTCGTCTCCTGGTACGACAACGAGTGGGGATATTCCAACCGCCTCGTCGATCTGGTCGGACTCGTAGGGAAGTCGCTCTAATACCAATGACTGTTAAGACACTCGCTGACCTGTTGGCCGAGGGCGTAGAAGGACGCGGCGTTCTGGTCCGCTCCGACCTCAACGTCCCCCTCGATGACGAGGGCAACATCACCGACCCGGGTCGCATCATCGCCTCGGTCCCCACCCTCTCGGCGCTGGCCGAGGCCGGCGCCAAGGTCGTCGTCACCGCGCACCTGGGCCGCCCGAAGGGTGGCCCGGATCCCAAGTTCTCACTGGCCCCGGTCGCCGCGGCGCTGGGGGAGAAGCTCGGTCGCCACGTCCAGCTGGCCGGGGACGTGGTCGGCACCGACGCGCTGGCCCGCGCCGAGGGACTCACCGACGGTGACGTCCTGCTGCTGGAGAACATCCGCTTCGACCCGCGGGAGACCAGCAAGGATGACGCCGAGCGGCTGGCGTTGGCCGAGGCGCTGGCCGCGCTGGTCGAGGGTGCCGACGGCTCGCCGGGCGCCTTCGTCTCCGACGGCTTCGGCGTGGTCCACCGCAAGCAGGCTTCGGTCTACGACGTCGCCACCCTGCTGCCGCATTACGCGGGCACGCTGGTGGCCACCGAGGTCCAGGTGCTCGAGCAACTGACCAACTCGACCGAACGGCCCTACGCCGTGGTGCTCGGCGGGTCCAAGGTCTCCGACAAGCTCGCGGTGATCGAGAACCTGGCCACCAAAGCCGACAGCATTGTCATCGGCGGCGGTATGTGCTTCACGTTCCTTGCTGCTCAAGGGGTTTCGGTCGGAACCTCGCTGCTGCAGGAGGAGATGATCGACACCTGCAAGCGGCTGCTGGACACCTACGCCGACGTGATCCACCTTCCGGTCGACATCGTGGTGGCCGACAAGTTCGCCGCCGACGCCGAGCCGGAGACCGTGGCCTCCGATCGCATCCCCGAGGGCAGGATGGGGCTGGACATCGGCCCGGAGTCGGTCAAGCGCTTCACCGCATTGCTGTCCAACGCCAAGACGGTGTTCTGGAACGGCCCGATGGGTGTCTTCGAATTCCCGGCCTTCGCGGCGGGCACCAAGGGCGTGGCCGAGGCGATCATCGGTGCCACGGAAAAGGGTGCGTTCAGCGTCGTCGGCGGCGGCGACTCGGCCGCCGCGGTGCGCCAGCTCGGTCTGCCCGAGGACGGTTTCTCGCACATCTCGACCGGCGGCGGCGCGTCGCTGGAATACCTTGAGGGCAAGACCCTGCCCGGCATCGAAGTACTGGAGTCGTAGAACATGGCCCGTAAGCCGCTCATCGCCGGCAACTGGAAGATGAACCTCAATCATTTCGAGGCCATCGCGCTTGTGCAGAAGATCGCATTCGCCTTGCCGGACAAGTACTTCGACAAGGTGGATGTGACGGTCATTCCGCCGTTCACCGATCTGCGCAGTGTGCAGACCCTGGTCGACGGGGACAAGTTGCGGCTCACCTATGGCGCCCAGGACGTGTCCCGGCACGATTCGGGTGCCTACACCGGTGAGATCAGCGGGGCGTTCCTGGCCAAGCTCGGATGCAGCTTCGTGGTGGTGGGGCACTCCGAGCGGCGCACCTACCACGGCGAAACCGATGAGCTCGTGGCGGCCAAGGCCGCCGCGGCGTTCAAGCACGGCATCACCCCGATCATCTGCATCGGCGAACAACTCGAGGTGCGTGAGGCGGGCAACCACGTCGAGTACAACGTGAACTCGTTGCGCGGCTCCCTGGCCGGTCTGAGCAAGGAGCAGATCGGCCAGGCGGTTATCGCCTACGAGCCGGTGTGGGCGATCGGCACCGGTCGGGTGGCCAGCGCGGCTGACGCGCAGGAGGTCTGCAAGGCGATCCGTGGTGAGTTGGGCAACCTGTCCTCGCCACAGCTCGCCGCCGGAGTGCGGGTGCTCTACGGCGGGTCGGTCAATGCCAAGAACGTCGGCGAGATCGTGGCGCAGGGCGACGTTGATGGTGCACTGGTCGGTGGTGCCTCGCTGGACGGCGAGCAGTTCGCGACGCTGTCGGCCATCGCCGCGGGCGGACCGCTTCCGTAACCCCGGGGGCCTGGGCCGGATACCGCACCCGGTAGTCTTACAACCATGGAATTGGCTCTGCAGATCACTCTGGTCGTGACCAGCGTGCTGGTTGTGCTCCTGGTGCTGCTGCATCGTGCCAAAGGTGGCGGTCTGTCCACCTTGTTCGGTGGCGGTGTCCAGTCCAGCCTGTCCGGCTCCACTGTGGTCGAGAAGAACCTCGACCGGCTGACGCTATTCGTTACCGGCATCTGGCTGGTGTCGATCATCGGCGTCGCACTGCTGATCAAATACAGCTGACGTATCGCGGCCACCCCGTAGAGACATAGAAAACCGCCCCGGTTTCCACCGGGGCGGTTTTTGTTTGGTGCATCGATGTCGTACCCCCGTGGCATAGTCGATCATATGTTCGACACCGCGACCTTGGGGACCGGCGAAGCGCTGCCTGGGGAACGTCTCGCGGTGCTGTTCGACGAACTGGCGGAGTTGACCGGTCAACGGAATGCCATCGATGGACGGATCGTGGAGATTGTCGCCGAGCTGGACCGTGACGAGCTTTGCGGTGCCACCGGCGCCCGCTCGATCGGGGCCCTGGTGGCGTGGAAGACGGGCGCGGCACCACGCAACGCCGAAACTGTCGTGGCGGTGGCGCGTCGGCTCGATCAGTTCCCCCGCTGCGCCCAAGGGATGCGCGAGGGCAGGCTGTCACTGGATCAGGTCGGCATCATCGCCGAGCGCGCGGCCGACGGATCCGATGAGCACTACGCCGAACTGGCCGCCAGCGCCACGGTCACGCAATTACGCACCGCGGTCAAACTCGAACCACGACCTGAACCCGAAGCGAAACCCGAACCGCAGCGGTCCTTCACCCGAATCGACGGCGACGGGTACACCACCTACAAAATCCGGTTACCACGGGTGGAGGCGGCGAAATTCGATGCGGCCCACGCATCGCACCGGGATGCGCTGGTGGCCAACTGGGAATGTGACCACGACATCGACAACGTGGGTGAGGCGGCCTCGGATCGGGCGCCGTCGTTTCCGAACAGTGTCGACGCGTTCATGAGCCTGGTCGAGGCCGGCTGGGACGTCGACGTGGCTCGCCGCCCGCACGGCCAGCACACCACCGTGGTGGTTCACCTCGACGTCGAGAAACCGGTCGCCTCACTGCACATGGGTCCGGTCCTGACCGACGACGAGCGTCGGTTCCTGCTGTGTGAGGCCACCTACGAACTCTGGCTCGAACGGCACGGCCAGGTGATCGGCGCGGGCCGCACGACCCGGCAGATCAGCCGCCGGCTGCGCCGGGCGCTCGAGCATCGCGACCGCTGCTGTGTGGTGCCCGGCTGCGGGGCCACCCGCGGTCTGCACGCCCATCACCTCCAGCACTGGGAGGACGGCGGTCTCACCGAACTGGACAACCTGGTGCTGCTGTGCCCCTACCACCACCGGTTGCACCACCGGGGCGGCATCACCATCACCGGACCGGCCAGCCACCCGGTCGTGATCGACAGTGCCGGCAAGCAACAACTTCACCCAGGATCGCTGGCCCGTCCGCCGAAGAACCGTCCTCCCGCGGTCGCACCGTGTCCCGGACCGACCGGTGAGCGCGCCGATTGGTGGTGGTACGAACCGTTCCAACCCCAGGCACCGCCACCGACCAACTAGGTCGCCCCCTTTCAGTAGCCGGAATCCCCTTTGGATTCGGCCGCACCCAGCAGAGCCCGCGAGCCTGACACCCCAAGTCTTGTGGCCCCAGCGGCGATCATGGCCTGCGCCTGCTCGAGAGTGCGCACACCACCGGATGCCTTTACCGCCAATCCGGCGTCGTGGACGGTTCGGTACATCAGCTCGACCGCGTGAACGGTCGCGCCGCCGGTGGGATGGAAACCGGTCGAGGTCTTGACGAAGTCGGCGTGTGCCGCCACCGCGGCGCGGCACACTCCGACGATCTCGTCGTCGGTCAACGCGGCTGATTCGATGATCACTTTCAGCACCGCTGGTGCCGGCGCAGCGGCTCGCACCGCTGCGATGTCGGCTTCGACGCGGTCGAAGGCGCCATCCTTGGCCGCACCGATGTCGATCACCATGTCGATCTCGTCGGCGCCCTGCTGCACCGCCTCGGCCGCCTCGGCGGCCTTGGTTTGCGAGCTGTGTTTTCCGCTGGGGAAGCCGCACACCGCAGCAACTTTCAGCGTGGCGCCGGACGGTACGTCGACCGGCAGCATCGATGGTGACACGCACACCGAGTAGGTGCCCAGCTCCAGTGCCTCGGCGACCAGCGCTTCGACGTCGGATGCGGTCGCTTCGGGCTTGAGCAGGGTGTGGTCGATCATCGCGGCGACCTGTGTCCCGGTCGGTCGGGTGTCGAGCGTCATCGGATTGGGATCCCTTCTGTTGTCGCCCGGATTTCAGGCGGTCTTGGTCTGCCGGTCGAGCACGTAGTTCATGATCAGCGCCGCGATCAGGATCAGTCCGGTCACGAGCATCTGGAAGAACGAGCTCAACCCCAGCAGGTTGAACAGGTTGCGCAGCACAGACAGCAGCAGCACGGCGATGAATGTGCCCATCACGCCGCCCTTTCCGCCGAACAGGCTGGTTCCTCCGAGCACCACTGCCGCGATGGCATCCAGTTCCAGTCCGGTGTGGGCCGTGGGCTGGCCGATGGTGAGCCGTGCGGTGAGCAGTACGCCGGTCAACGCGGCCAGACCGCCGCAGATCACATACGCCGCGGTGGTGATGCGCTGCACCGGTAGTCCGGACAGCCTTGCCGCTTTGGCGTTGCTGCCGACCGCATAGATGTGTTCGCCAAACGTGGTGCGGCGCAGAACCAGGCCGACGACCACGGTGGTGATCACGAAGATCAGCCCGACGACCGGGATACCGGCCACGCTTCCGGCACCCAGAAACCGCAGGCCGATGGGAATCTCCGCGGTTGTGGGGGTGCCGTTGGTGGTCAGGAAGGTCAGACCGCGGATGCTCTGCATCCCGGCGAGAGTCACCATGAACGCCGGGAGGGCCAGGTAGGCGCTCAATCCGCCCATGATCCCGCCGAGCACCAGCCCGCTCATGATGGCCAGCAGCATCGCGACAGGCCAGGCGATTCCCATTCCGATGAGGATCGCCACCAGCATTCCTGACAGTGCCGCAACGCTTCCCACCGACAGGTCGATGCCAGAGGTGAGGATCACCACCGTCATCCCGATTGCGACGATGCCGGTGAGGCTCGACTGCTGCAGCAGGTTCGCCAGGTTCTGCGAAGAGAGGAATTGTGGGGCGGTGAGGGACGCGACGACGAACAGCGCGACGAAGATGAACAGCAGATTGAACCGCACGATGATGTTCTGGCGGCGTGTCCGGGTGGTGACCGCCGGGCTGGACGGCGCCGGAGGAGCGGACCGTTGGATTTGGTCAGTCAATGTCGTTTCTTCCTGTGACGACGCAGCGGGCGATGTCCGCCGGCGAGGTGGTTCTCGGGTCATATGCAGCGATGTTCTTGCCCTCGTGCATCACCCAGATGAGGTCGCAGTTCTCGGTGAGCTCGCTCATCTCGCTGGACGCCAACAACACCCCGACGCCGGCTTCGGCCAACTCGTGAACCTGTTCGAACAGATCGGCTTTCGCCCCGATGTCCAATCCGCGGGTGGGTTCATCGAGTAGTAGCAGGTCCACCCCTCGGGCCATCCACTTGGCCAGCACCACCTTCTGCTGATTGCCGCCGGAGAGCTGGCCGACCGGCTGATCGATGGACGAGAACTTGACGCCCAGCTGCGCAAGCGGCGGTGTGGCCATTCGTCTGGCGGTCTTCATTGGGTTGATGCCGAATGGCGCCAGCGCTGCGATGCCGGCATTGCGCAGGATCGATTGGTCCAGGAACAGCCCTTGGCTCTTGCGGTCTTCGGGCACCAGGCCGATGCCGGCCAGCACGGCGCCCCGCGGCGTCAACTGGGTGATCCGGGAGCCGCTCAATGTCATGTCGAGTGCGGCCCGGCGGTCGCCGAACAGGGTGGCCAGCAGCGTGGAACGTCCTGCGCCACCCAACCCCGCCAGCCCGACGATCTCGCCACGGCCGACGGTGATACCCGATACGTCGATCGTTCCTGGGATGACGGCGCGGCGAACATCCAGTAACGCGGCTCTCTCGCCGGCTGGACGGGACGGCCTGGGCGCGCGGGATTCGAGGCCGCGACCGATCATCGCCTCGACCAATTCGTCCTTGCTGACTGTGGCGATGTCGAACACGCCGACGGTCGCCCCGTCGCGCATGACGGTGGCACGGTCGCCGATGGCCTTCACTTCGTCGAGCCGGTGCGAAATGTAGATCACCGATTTGCCTGCGGCAGTGAGTTCGCCGATGACGCGGAACACTTCGGCCAGATCGTGATCGGTGAGCGTGGCGCTGGGTTCGTCCATGATGACGATGCGGGCATCAGTGGTGAGCGCCTTCGCGATCGCGGTCAGTTGCTGATCCGAGACAGACAGCTTGGCGACTGCATCGGAGGGTGCGAACCGGCCGCCGACTCGGGCGATCGCCTCGGCTGCCCGACGATCTCGTTCTCGGCGTGAGATGAATGGGCCGCGCCGCGGCTCGTGGCCCAGGAAGAGGTTCTGCGCCACGGTCATATCCGGGATGAGATCCAGTTCCTGGTAGACGGTGTTGATCCCGGCCCGGACACCGTCGATGGGGGAGCCGAACGAGACGTCCTCGCCATCGAGGGCGATTGTTCCGGAATCCGGGGTGTAGGAACCCGACAGAATCTTCATCAGAGTGCTTTTGCCCGCGCCGTTTTCGCCGAGCAGGCAGTGCACCTCACCCCGGGCGACCTCGAGCGTCGCGCCATCGCAGGCCCTGGTTCCCGGGAACGTTTTCACGATGTCCCGCATCCGCAGTGCGGGCACCTGCCCGGTGGCGGCGATCCGGGCGGGCAGCGTCGCTTCCGCGTTGTGGCTAGTGGTCACGTCGCTGCTCCAGCACGGACTGTGCCGTGGTTTCGTCGGTGATCAGGACCGAACACAGTCCACTGGTCAGGGCGCCGATGACGACGGGGACTTTGTGCGTTCCCGCTGCCACGGCAATGGCGCAGTTCGCTTTCTTGACGTCGTCGAGGCTGAGACCCACTGTGCGCCTGTCGATGTCGGCATAGGCGATCTCGCCGCTCGCGGTGATGTAGTGGGCCAGGACGTCCCCGCAGGCCCCGGCCGATTCGAGTTGGGCGAGTTCGGCAGGCGTGATCGCGCCTGACTCGACCAGAACCGATGTTGGTCCGAGCGCTCCCAGCGAGAACAGGATGGCGTCTGCCTTGCGGGCACGCGACAGGACGTCTTCGACGAACCCCTCGGCGTAGAGCGCATCACGGGTTTCGATTCGTTCGACGATTGCCGGCACCGGCAGCAGGGTGGCCTGCCCGTTGCCGCTGTGGGCGATACTGGTGACGATGTTGGCGGCCTTCGTGGGGTGTACCGACCGGCTCACCCCACCGTTGACCTGGATGACCTCGATCCCGGTCGTCCATCCGTTGGGCAGCACCGCCGCGATCTGCTGAAGAGTGTTGCCCCAAGAAACTCCCAGGGTGGTGATCCACGAGGAGTTCGACTTCAGGTAATTGGCTGCGGCTGTGGCGATGTGCTCACCTGCCGTCTCGGCGGTGTCCGGACCGGGAACGACCACGCATTCGCGAAGGCCGAATCGGCTACGCATCTCCACTTCGAGGTCGGTCCGGCGCGCCTGTGGATGCACGATTTTGATCTGTACGAGGCCGACGCCACGGGCCTCATCGAGCAGCCGTCCCACCTTCCATCGGGTCAGGTGGAGTTCGGACCCGATGTCTTCCTGGGTGCGGCCTTGCTCGTAGTAGCACTGAGCCACGTAGAGCAGCAGGTCGGTGTGGCTCCGGTCGGCGGGTGCACTCATCACCTCACCACCCGGAAGGGTCCGCGGGCGCCCGCGGTGGGGTCGGAATCGCGGTCAGCGGTGTCACACATGAACGGGCGCAGCGCGGTGGTCAACCGCTGATAGTCGCCAAAGGTCTGCTCGTATACCGCTATTCGCTTGGGATCGGGTTCCAGCAGTCGTACTCGGGGGGCGAACAGTTGCGAGCCCGCGCTCAAGCTGGGAACGATCCCGGCGGCGGTCGCCGCGATCACCGCGCAGGCCCGGAGGGTGAGGTTCTCGCCGATCACCAGTTCGGCGGGCCGTCCGAGCACATCGATTGTGACCTGCTGCCACAACGAGTTTCGCTCGATACCGCCGGAGAAGACCAGGCGCGCGCAGGGCACCCCGGACCGTTCGAATGACTCGATCACGCTCCGGGTGCCACAGGCGACCGCCTCGACCATCGCCCGGTACAGTTCGGCCTTCGTGGTGCCGAGCGTCAGCCCGACCACGGCCCCGCGCAACCGGGCCTCGCGGTGCGGGGTGCGGTTGCCCATGAAGTAGTCGAGGGCCCGCAGACCGTGGGCTGCCGGGTCGACCGTGGCGGCCTGGTCGATCAATGCCGACAGGTCGTCGCGGGGCACCCCCATGATGGATTCCCCGGTCCATTTGAGTACCGAACCGCTGGTCACCTGGCCGCCCTCGACCAGCCACTTATTGTGGGTCAACGCATTCGGATACGGGCCCCACACCTCGTTGGAGGTGGTCGGCCGGTCCACTTCGGTGACGATGGCCGAGGATGTGCCGGACACGATGGAGACCAGTCCATCCGTTTTGCCCCCGCAGGCCAGCAGGGACACGTGCGCATCGATGCCGCCGACGGCGACGACCGGTGCGCCCGAGATGGCGAGATCGGCTGCGGCGCTGTCGGTGAGAGTGCCCGCGACACCGCCTATGGCGACGATCTCATCAGGCAGTTTGGCGATCAGATCCTCCATTCCCAGCGCGGCATAGAGCTCGGCGGGGAAACGCCCGGCGAGGGCGTCGTAGTTGTACTTGCAGACGGCGTTCATCTGCGAACCGACCCATCGGCCGGTGAGTCGGAAGGTCAGGTAGTCGACGGCCTCCACGATGCGTGCGGCAGACCGGTAGGCATCCGGATCGTGCTTTTTGAGCCACATCGCCTTTGGCAGTAGCCATTCCGAGGCGTCGGATCCTCCGGACCACTCGAGGATCGGATACTGCCCGCTCAGTTGCGCGGTCCGCTCCGACTCCGCGGCGCCGCGGGCGTCCATCCACAGGATGGCCGGACGGAGCGGTGTTCCCGCCGCGTCGACCACCGCCACCGTTGAGGCGGTGGTCGACGCGGCGATCGAGATGACCTGGCCGGCCGCCCGGCACGGTTCACTGTCCAGCAGCTGACGAGTCGCGGCGGTGATCGCGGCCCACCAGTCTCGCGGATCCTGCTCTGCCCACCCCGGACGGGGGTGGTGGGTCGAGTAGGGGCGGTGCGCCGTGCCCAGTGGGGTGCCGTCCTCGGTGAATGCGCCGATGCGTGCGCCCTCGGTGCCGAGATCGATCGTCAGAAGGATTCCCATGATTCAGTCCTTGTTGGGCAGGAACAGCACTTTTGAGGAGAAGACCGAGCGGTCGCCCAGTTGCTGCATCATCTCCGGTAATGCCGACAGCGGCAGTTCGTGGGTGATCATGAACTCCCACTTGAGTTTTCCTTCGGCCAGCATCCGAGCCGAGGTGCGCCACTCGTCGCCGGGGAATGGCGCCGAGAAGGAGTTCCACGAGCCGTGGAGGCTGGTCTCCAGCCGCATGAACCGGTTGAAGGTGTCCTTGTCCAGCGTGACGGGTGCGTGCGGGATGCCGACGAAGACCGCGTGTCCGTGCGGGCCGGTCAGATTCGCCGCCATATCGGCCGTCGCGGGAACACCGGCGGACTCGAGCACGATGTCGAAGCCCCGGCCACCGAGGGCTCGGGCCTCCTCGACGCCTTGTACCGCGTGAGTGGCGCCGGCTTCACGTGCCATGGCTGCCTTCTCCTCGCTGAGGTCGACCGCCACGATCTGGCTGGCGCCGTGCAGCTTTGCCCATTGAACGGCGAAGAGCCCGATCGGCCCCGCGCCGATGACGAGGACGCGGTGGCCGGCCCGTAGGTTGGTCTTCCACAGTCCGTGCAGCGCGATGGCGGCCGGGTCCAGCATGGCGGCTGCGCGGGGATCGATGCCCGCGGGCAGTTTCAGGAGGTTTCCGACCGGGCTGACGACGTACTGAGCGTAGGCGCCATCGGATCTACTGCCGAAGTAGTCGTAGTTCTCGCAGAGCCCGAACGCGCCCTTGGCGCAGAAGTCGCAGCTGCGGCAGGGGATCAGTGGGGGGACCGATACCAGTTCGCCGACGCCGAATCCGTCTACGCCTTCGCCGAGTTCGGCCACCCAGCCGGAGAACTCGTGCCCGCAGATGATGGGCATGACATATCCGCCGTTGCGCAGCATCCTGGGGATGTCGGACCCGCACACTCCGCAGGCCGCCACTTTGAGCAGCACTTCACCGGGTCCGGGTTTGGGTACCGGCGCCTGCTCGACCCGGATGTCGCCCGGCGCGTACATCACCGCCGCGGTCATCGTCTCGGGCAGGGCCGGTGACACTGACCGACTGGTCGGTGCGGGGGCCTCGATTGTCATCGACGTTGTCTCCTTGTGTGTTGTCACGACTGACTGGAACTCGACGCGCTATTTGGCGGCGGCGAAAGTTGTTCCACCTTCCAGCGCTTGCGCGTTGGACTTGTTCACCAGACCCGTTCCGGCATCGACGAATTCGGGAACCGACTCTCCACGGGCGGCCTTGACCGCGGTCTGGATGGCCCGCTGGCCTTCGGCATTGGGGTCATTGAGTGCGGTGGCGATGTATTGATCGCCGGTTGCGATGGCGTGCACCGCCTCCATCAGGCCGTCCACGCCGAAAACCTTGACGTCGGTGCGGTGGTTCTCGGTGAGCACCTGCAGGGCGCCCAGCGCCATATCGTCGTTCTGGGCGTAGACGGCCTTGAGATCGGGATGGGCTTGCAGGAGGTCCTGCATGGCGGTGACGGCTTTGGACCTGGTGTAGTCGGCATACGGACCATCGACGATGGCGATGTTGGGCTGGCCCGATACCGCCGCCTTGAATCCTTCGCCGCGGTCGCGCGCCACCGCGCCACCCGCGTCGCCCTGAATCTGGATGATCTTGCCCCCGGCCGGCCCGAGTGAGTCAACGGCTGCCTTGCCGACGAGCTGGCCCATCGCTTTGTTGTCGCGGCCGACAAACGCCGCGGCGCCCGATTCGACCGGCCGGTCGACGGTGACGACCTTGATGCCCGCAGCCTTGGCAGCCGCCAGGGAAGGCGTCACGCCCTTCGGATCGACCGGATTGATCACTAGAACGTTGATCCCACGGGTGATCAGATCCTGGACGTCGTTGTTCTGCTTTGTCACATCGCCGTTGGCATCGGCGTAGAAGAACTCGTTGCCCTGCGCTTGAGCCTCGGCCTTGGCCGCATCTGTGAGCGCGACGTAGAAGGGGCTCTGCTGGGTTGCCTGGCTGAAGCCGATCTTGACCGGTCCGTCGACCACGGCGTTCGTGCCCTGGGCGGCGTTGTCACCCGGTACTGAACACGCGGAGAACGCTACGGCCATTGCGGCTGCGAGCGCGATTCCCGAGGCTTTTGCGAGTCTCACTGTTCCTCCTAGCTGTGCGCGTCGGTACTTGGTGCCGCGCATGACGACGATCACGTTAGGAACGGAGAAGTGAGCCCGTCAACATATGCGCATAACTTTGCTCATATGAGCACGAGCGAGTGTGGGGAGCACTTCTGAAGAGCAGGTACCGCTGGCCCGCGGCGCCGCGGATCACGCCTCCGTCGCGAGACGCACTCCGAATCCGACGAGTACCAGCCCGGTTAGGGCGTCCAGCCGCCGGCGTATCCGCGGCGTCTGCATCCAGCCCGCGATGGTGCCGGAGGCGGCCACCAGGCCGGCGCAGTAGAACGCGGTCAGCACGATGAAGATCCCGCCCAGCGCAAGCGTGGCCCAGCCCACCGGATAGCCGTGCGGCACGAATCCCGGCAGGAAGCTCAGGAAGAACACCCCGACCTTGGGGTTGAGGATGTCGGTGAGGAACCCGGCCGTGAAGCCGGACCGCATCAAGCCAATTCGCTCGGGTCCCGGCTCGGTCATCTCGGTCACCGTCTGCCGCAATGAGCGCAGTGACTGCACACCCATCCACACCAGGTAGCAGGCGCCGGCGACCTTGAGTACCTCGTAGCCGATCTCGCTGGCCCGCAGCAGTGCGGCCAGTCCGATGGCGGCCGCGCCTACCCAGACCACCAGACCGCACAGCACACCCAGTGACGTCAGCACCCCGCTCCGGATGCCGCCGCGCACCAGACTGCGCACCACCACCAGAGTGTCCGGCCCGGGCAGCAGCACCACGACGACTGCCGCCCCGATGAACGAGATGAGGCTGACCAGCACCGGGCCATGGTAGACGCCGGTGCGTCGGGATCGGTCCCGGCTTCAACGACGTTACGGGCGCCGGGGGCGATCGTGACATCCACTGCTGGGTGATTGCGCCCGGGGTCGTCTTGGCATGCGGGGCCAAACCGCGCCGTCGATACTTGACCACATGGCGGAGAGTGGACACCTGGACGCAGCGCTCGATCCGATCGGTGCGGTTCAGCGCACCCCGGTGGGTCGCGAGGCCACCGAGCCGATGCGCGAGGATATCCGGCTGCTCGGTGCGATTCTCGGTGACACCGTGCGCGAACAGAACGGTGCCGACGTCTTCGACCTGGTCGAGCGGGCCCGGGTGGAATCCTTCCGCGTTCGGCGCTCGGAAATCGACCGGGCCGAACTCGCCGATCTGTTCACCGGCATCGACATACGCCAGGCCATCCCGGTCATCCGGGCGTTCACCCACTTCGCCCTGCTGGCCAATGTCGCCGAGGACATCCACCGGGAGCGCCGCCGGGCGCTGCACGAGGCGGCCGGCGAGCCGCCGCAGGACAGCAGTCTGGCCGCGACGTATCGCAAGCTCGATCAGGCGATCTCGTCCGTCGGCCTTGATTCCGCCACCGTCGCCCATGCGTTGAGCGGCGCACTGGTCGCACCGGTGATCACTGCACACCCGACCGAAACCCGGCGACGGACCGTGTTCGACACCCAGCATCGGATCACCGAATTGATGCGGCTGCGCCTGCACGGACAGACCCGTACCGCCGACGGCCGCGACATCGAGATCGAGTTGCGCCGCCACATCCTCACGCTGTGGCAGACCGCCCTCGTCCGGTTGTCCAGACTCAAGATCTCCGACGAGATCGAAACCGGCCTGCGGTACTACCCGGCCGCGTTCTTCGAGGTCATCCCGCAGGTCAACGCCGAGGTGCGGGCCGCGTTGCAGGCCCGCTGGCCCGAGGCGCACCTGTTGGAGCAGCCGATCCTTCGGCCGGGGAGCTGGATCGGCGGAGACCGGGACGGCAATCCCAATGTCGATGCGGGTGTGGTGCGCCTGGCCACCGGGCGTGCCGCCCACGTGGCGTTCGCGCATTACTTCACCGAGATCACCGCTTTGGAAGAAGAGCTGTCGATGTCGGCGCGGCTGGTCACGGTCAGCGACCGGCTCACAGCGCTGGCCAATGCCTGCCACGAGCCGGCCCGCGCCGACGAGCCCTACCGACGGGCACTTCGGGTGATCCATGCCCGCCTGACCGCCACCGGCCGCGAAATCCTCGACGAGCAGCCCGAACACGAGCTCGACCTCGGCCTCCAGCCCTACCGCACCCCGGAGGAGTTCCTGGCCGACCTTGACGCGGTGGACGCCTCGCTGCGTGTCAACGGCAGCGCGGTGCTGGCCGACGATCGGCTGGCTCGGCTGCGGGAAGCGGTGCGGGTCTTCGGTTTTCACCTGTGCGGCCTGGACATGAGGCAGAACTCCGAGGTGCACGAGCAGGTGGTCGCCGAGTTGTTGGCCTGGGCCGGAGTGCATCCCGACTACGCCTCGCTGCCCGAATCTCAGCGGGTGGAACTGCTCGCGGGGGAAATCTCGACCCGTCGACCGTTGATCGGGGAAGGTGCCGAGCTGTCCGAGTTGGCTCGCAAAGAACTCGACATCGTCGGTGCCGCTGCGCGCGCGGTCAGCGTGTTCGGTCCGCAGTCCGTGCCCAACTACATCATCTCGATGTGCCAGTCGGTGTCCGATCTGCTCGAAGCCGCAATTTTGCTCAAAGAGGCAGGGCTGCTCGACGTCTCGGGCGCGGCCCACGGCGATGACGTGTACGCGCCGGTCGGGATCGTGCCGCTGTTCGAAACCATCGACGACCTCCAGCGGGGATCCTCCATCCTGCAGGAGGCGCTCGCGCTGCCGGTCTACCGCAGCATCGTCTCCGCGCGCGGGCAGCACCAGGAAGTGATGCTGGGGTACTCGGACTCCAACAAGGACGGCGGCTACCTGGCGGCGAACTGGGCCCTGTACCGCGCCGAGTTGGACCTCGTCGAAGCCGCGCGCAAGACCGGGATTCGGTTGCGCCTGTTCCATGGTCGGGGCGGCACCGTGGGCCGTGGTGGCGGACCCAGCTACGACGCGATCCTGGCGCAGCCCCCGGGCGCGGTGAATGGTTCGCTCCGGATCACCGAACAGGGCGAGGTGATCGCGGCGAAGTACGCGGAGCCGCGGATCGCGCACCGCAACCTGGAGACGTTGTTGGCCGCGACCCTGGAATCCACCCTGCTCGACGTCGAGGGGCTAGGTGATGACGCCGAGCCGGCCTACCAGGTGCTGGATGAGCTGGCGGCCCTGGCGCAGCGGTCCTACGCCGAACTGGTCCACGAGACACCGGGATTCGTCGAGTACTTCAAGGCGTCGACACCGGTCAGCGAGATCGGTGCGCTCAACATCGGCAGCCGACCCAGCTCACGCAAGCCGACCACCTCGATAGCCGACCTGCGGGCCATCCCGTGGGTGCTGGCCTGGAGCCAGTCCCGGGTGATGCTGCCCGGCTGGTACGGCACCGGCACGGCGTTCGAACAATGGATCGGCGACGACGAGACCCGAGTCGCCGTGCTGCAGGACCTCTACGAGCGTTGGCCGTTTTTCCGCACCGTGCTGTCGAACATGGCGCAGGTGCTGTCCAAGTCGGATATGGGCCTGGCGGCACGGTATTCCGAGTTGGTCGACGACGCAGAACTGCGGGCCCGGGTATTCGACAAGATCGTCGCCGAACATGATCGCACCATCGCCATGTACAAACTGATCACCGGTCAGGACGACCTGCTGGCCGACAACCCGGCGTTGGCCCGCTCGGTGTTCAACCGGTTCCCGTACCTCGAACCGCTGAATCATCTTCAGGTCGAGCTGCTGCGCAGGTTCCGCGCGGGGGACACCGACGAACTGGTGCAGCGCGGAATCCTGCTCACCATGAGTGGATTGGCGACGGCCCTGCGAAACAGCGGTTAGCTCACGAGAATGTCAGCCAGCCGGAGCGACACCGTGGCCCGGCGGTCGGCGTAACTCCGTGCGGCACGCTGGATCTCGGCGGTCTGCTCCGTTCTGACGCGCTGATAACGCCGCAGCGCCTGAGCGAAGTCGCCGTCGCGCGCAGTGGCGACCTGGGCGGCCAGCTCGGCGGCATCCTGGATGGCCTGGTTGGCACCCTGGCCGCCGAACGGCGTCATCGGGTGGGCTGCGTCCCCGAGTAGCGCCACCCGTGCGCTGGTCCACCGGTCGATCGGATCTCGGTCGTACACCGGGTGCATGTAGACCGGGCTCGTCGCGGCACGCAGCATCCGCCCGATCGCCGGATCGAATTCGTCGAACTGGCGGGCCAGTGCCTGCAGATCGGCCTGGGCCGACCACAAGTGCAGGGGCGGCTCGTCCACGCCGAGCGTGGCGTCGACCGCCACCTGTCGGCCGGCCCGCACCGGCATGGAGATGACGTGTTTGGCGTAGTCCGCGGAATGCCAGGACCGGAGCCGGTCATTGGGGGCATCGAGGCATTCGGCCGGGCTGACGGCCCGGAAGATCACCGAACCGCAGTAGTGAATGTCGTCGGTGCTGAACATCTTCCGGACTCTGGAACGCAGGCCGTCGGCCGCGATCACCAAACCGGCCCGCCGCACCTCACCATTGCTGAAGCTGAGGTCGACGTGATCGTCACGCTCGATGATGCCGGCGAGTTCGTGGCTGAGCCGGACATTCTCCGATCCCACCGTCGACACCAGCAGACTGTGCAGATCGGCGCGGTGCACGGTGCGTGGGGACACCTCGGCGTCGGCGTATCCGAATCGGCCGTGTTCCCCGCCTGCCTCGGGTGTCGCGGCGTAATCGGTGATCTTCTCGACCCGCCCCTGCTGATCGCGGTTCTCGAAGTACTTTGTGGCCGAGGAAATCTCGTTGAAGGCGTCGACGATGTTCCACTGGTCCAGCAGTCTCAGGGTCTGCGGTGAGATGCCCAGCGGGCCGCCGACCTCGCCGAGTTCACGGGTCTTGTCGAACACGACGGGACGATGGCCGTGGTGCTGCAGGGCCACGGCGGCGGCGAGTCCACCGAGGCCGGCGCCGACGATGGCGATATCCATGATGTGCCTTTCAGGTTCAGGGGATTCGGGCCAGGGCCTCGGCGTCGAGGTGGACACCGGACAGCGCGCCGGGCCGATAGCTGGTGACGGTGCGGACATTGCAGAGCGGCAGCCACAGGCCGCCCGCGAGGATCCGACCCTGGATGTCGTGCACCATCGCCCGTCGGGCGTCGGGATCCGTGCAGGTGAGCTGGGCGTCGAGCAGTGTGTCGAGGTCGTCGGGCCGGGCGCGGCGGTTCATGTTCCGCTGGCCGACGGCGAACTGGTATCGCAACAGATCGGGGTCACTGCCCGTGAAATAGAAGAACCGGAAGTCGTAGTCGCCGGACTGCTGGCGGCTGCGCAATTCGGGGAAGTCGACATCGGCAAGGGTGAGCTCGATGCCGTGTTGCTTCCACTGTGCGGCGACCGCGGTGAGAATTGCGGCGTCGACGGGGGAGAAGGTGCTGTTGAACACCACGTCGAACGACAGCCGCTGTGCGCCTGTCGTCGCGAGTAGTCGGTGGGCGGTCGCCGGGTCGTAGGCGAGTTCGGCCGAGCAGTCGCGGTAGCAGTCAGCCGTCGGCGTGAGTACCGAGGACGCGACCGTGTACCCGGCGGCGTCCAGTATCGGACGCAGTGCTTGACGATCGATCAACAACGACAGTGCACGCCGGATCCTGTCGTCGGTGAGCGGGCCGCGGGATGCGTTGGGACACAACCCGTAACTGATGCCCGGGTTGTGGAGTTCGGCGACGACGTAGCCATCGGTCAACCCGGCGTGCAGGTCACCGGTGTCGGCCTTGCGGAAAATCAACCGGCGAGATCCGTCCGTCACCCCACCCTCGATCGACCGCCACCGGCCGGTGCCCAAGCCGGGGGCCTTGCGGATCGCCAGGTTCACGCCGGCCAGCGACCGTAGGAACGCCGCGTTGTGGCGCACGAAGTGAAATGTCACCGTGCCGGTCCCGGCCTCGATACGGTCGAGTCCGGTGAGCATCGTGACGGCAGCGGGCAGCGGTGAAACCTGTTTCAGGGCAGTGATGCCCGAGAAGCTCTGCGCCACCGCCTCGGGTGTGAGCGGTGTTCCGTCGGAGAAACGCCTGTCGGGCCGGATCCTCAGGTCGAGGGTGAGCGGGTCGCGGTAGTTCCACGAGGTGGCCAGCCACGGCAACAGTTTCCCGGTGCCGGGGTCGATGTCGAGCAGGCTCTCATAGATCAGCCGGCAGTACGTTTTCGAGATGCTGTTGTACGCCAGTCGCGGATCGTCGGTGAGCTGGTGAGTCGGCCAGCCGAACGTGAGGGCGCGCATCATCGCACCCGTGCCAATTGTGTTGCCCGCCAGGCAGAGAAGGCCGCCAGCGTCGCGACCAGCCCGGTCACCGTCACCAGCACGGCCGTCCCTCCGAACAGTGTGGGGCCAAGGCCGTCGACCATCGTCGCTCCCGCTGCCACCCCGATCGCGGCGCCCAACGCCCGAAGATAGTGGTACAGGCTGGAATCGAACGGGATGTGCGTCGAATTGGTCAGCACGTTACTGGCCAACGAACTCCACAGGAATCCCATCGCGGCGCCCATCAGCGCCGCACTGACCAGTAGTAGCTGCGCGGTCAGGCTCAGCCCGGCCACGATCAGGAATGCCGAGCCGACACACACGAGACGGGTGCTCTTCCGATTATCCCCGGGCCTGCCGAACCCCAACATCGGGATCAGCCCGGCGAAGAACGCCATCGGCAACAGAAACAGTGCTGAGCCATAGGAATTCAGCCCTCGCACCTGTTGCAGGACGTACACCACCGACAGCGTGAACACGTTCGTCGCGATGCCGGCCACGAAGACCACGACCAGGCTTGCCGACAGCACGCGCGCTTGTGACCGGCCGCGCAGGACGATCACGGCAAGCCCGAGCAGCATCGCCACCGAGAGCAGGACCACCTTGGTGTTCAGCGTGGTGGACCAGCCGATCGCCAGGAAGATCGCCAACTGCACCACGGCGAGGCCGACGACCGGGATCGTCTCCCGGTCAGTCGTGGCGCCCTCTTCGGGCGAAGCCGGGTACCCCGGTGCCAGGCCCAGCAGCACCATCGCCACGATGGTGGTCACCACGGTCTCGTACGGAAACGAGCGCCAACCCCACAGATCGTTGAGCAGTGCGGTGATCAGTGGTGAGCACAAGGCAGATGCCGACACCACCAGGCCCCAGGCGCCCAGGACGGCCGAATGGTGGTCCGGATAGAACTGCGCCCGGATGATCCGAAAGATCTGAGGTGCGAGCACAGCCGAGGCGATGCCCTGCAAGAACCGCAACGCGATGAGGACCCAGAACTCGGGACTGAGACCGGCCGCGATACCTAGCACGGCCAGCGCCGCCGAACTGGCGAAGAACGCGGGGTTGGGCCGGCAGCGGTGCGAGAGCACGCCCGCGGGCAGCAACGCCAGACAGAATCCGGCCAGGAATGCCACACCGATGTAAGCGGCCTGTGAGAACGGGATGCCGAACTGGTCGGCAACCGCTGAGTTCAACAGCACAGCAGACGACGAGTTGGAGTAGAGGGTGTATTCGGTCAGGTAGAGCGACGCCGCAACGGCGTATAGGGACGGCTTCATGACGCCTCGAAGCTGATAGCAGGGATCAAATGGGCAGCGGAGCTAACCCGAGATCCTCTTCAGCGGCGCCAGACGGGCCCGGTTCCAGATCGACGCCAGCAAACTAGGTGCGAACGACGCAGCGACACGCACGGAATGTGCGTCTGCGCGATCGAATCCGGCACCCATGGCAACCACTGTAACGGAGGTGCTGAACGGACCGGACCTACAGACCTGTGCTCTTGCGGACCCGGCTGATCATCCCGCGCACCGCGCTCTCCGTCGCTGCCAGCGGCGACATCACCGCTTCGCCGATCTCGACGATGGCTTCGACGCGGTCCACGATCGACTCCAGACGTTCGACGACGCCGATGAGGCGGGGCGCGAGTTCATCGATGCGGGTGATGGTGTCGTTGAACCGGTCCAGGGTGGCATCCAGGCCCCCGGTCGTCTTGTTGAGGTCGACCAGTGTGCTGCTCAGATCGGTGAGCAGGGTGTCGACCTGTTCCACCGTCATGTCGGCGTTGAGCGCGGCCTGCGTCAAGGTTCGTATTCGCTGCCGTCCGGAGTTCGGGCGGGCAGGGCCGTCTCCTTTGTCTGCCATGCCAGCAAGTATGGCCGGTAGGGAACCAAACGTGGACGAACCGCGTCTGAATGATTGTGCGGCAATTCTGCGAACACCGAGCCCGGTCGGCCGGTGCGGCCGACCGGGTCACCCCCAACCGCGTGGTGGCCGATTATCTGGCCGGCTATGCCGAGGCCTTGGCGGACGCGACGAGCGAGCGGCACGGTGGTGCCGCGGATGACTAGGCGGTCGGCTCAGAGCTTGCCGGCCGCAGCCTCGTCGAGCAGCCAGATGGTCTTCTCCTGACCGATGGCGCCGGCGGCGGGAATGTCGACCGGATCCGCACCGCCGACCGCGGCGGCGACCGCATCGGCCTTCGCCTCGCCGGACACCACGAGCCAGACCTCGCGAGACCGTCGAATCGCGGGCAGGGTCAGGCTGATTCGGCGGGGTGGCGGCTTGGGGGAGTCCGTCACCGCGACCACCAACCGGGTGGTCTCGCGCACCGCCGGGGTGTCCGGGAACAACGAGTTGATGTGCCCTTCACCACCCATACCCAGCAGGTGCACATCGAACTGGGCCGGCAGCTCCTGTTCGTATGCGGCGGCGGCATCGTCGATGGCATCACCGAACAAGCCGTCGCTCGTGGCCATCCGGTGCACATTCGCCGGCGGAATGTTGATGCTCTCCAACAGCGCATCGTGCGCCTGCTGGTCGTTGCGTTCGGCATCGCCCTGCGGCACGTAGCGGTCGTCGCCCCAGTACAGCTGGACGTTCGACCATTCGATCTCGGCCCCGGCGACATGGCGCAGCAACGCGATACCGACGGTGCCGCCGGTCAACACGATGTCCGCCGCCCCGCGCGTGGCGATGGCCGAGGTGATCGCCCCGACGAGCCTCGCACCCGCCGCTTTCGCCAATTCTCCTGCGTCGGCGTAGGTCTCGATGATGCGTTCAGACATAACTCACCTTGTCGATGCCCGTGAGGGCGTCGTAGTAGATTTCGTCGGCGTCGAGGCGGCGTAGATCCTCGGCCAGGCACTCCTTGGCCTCGCGGCGGGCCAGCGGCACCAACGCATCCGGCTTGCCGGTACGGCTCAGTACGGCGGTGACGCCGGTCTGCGGACGTACCAGGGTGACGGTTTCACTTGGCCTGGTCAGCTCCACCTTCAGTTCGCCGGTCGTCCGGGTCACGGGTCCGTCGATCCGGTTGGCCAACCAGCCGGCCAGGATGTCAAGTGCGGGTTCGTCTTTGAGCCCGGACACCAGCGCGGAGGTGATGGGTTCGTGCGGCGGCTGGTCGATCGCCGCGGCCAGCAAGGCCCGCCAGTAGGTGACGCGGCTCCAGGCCAGATCGGTGTCACCGGCGGTATAGCCGTGGAGCCTGCTCTTGATGCAGGCCAGCGGATCACTGCCGTTGGTGGCGTCGGTGATCCGGCGAATCGCCAACTTGCCCAGAGGATCCTGTGCGGGGACGGCGGGCGCGAGGTCGGGCCACCAGGTCACCACCGGGGTGTCGGGCAGCAGGAACGGCGTCACGACACTGCTGGCGTGGTTGGCCAGCGGACCAGACAATCGCAGCACCACCACCTCGTTGGCGCCGGCGTCGCGGCCCACCCGCAGCTGAGCATCCAGCCGGGCCTCGGTGGTCAATCGGTCTCCGGGAATCACCACGATCACGCGGCACGGATGCTCACGGCTGGCCCAGTTGGCCGCCTCGATCGACTCCTCGAGCACCGATTCGGTATCGGGGGCGATGACCAGCGTCAGCACCCGACCGAGGGTGATCGCACCGCCCTCTTCACGCAGAGCGACGATCTTCTTGTTGATCGCCCCGGTATTGGTCTCGGGCAGATCGACGATCATTACGGCCGCCTCCATTCCCGGCCCGACCGACGCAACATCTCGAACGCCGAATCGGGGCCCCACGTTCCGGACTCGTACGAATCGGGCTTACCGTGCGTAGCCCAGTATTCCAGTGCGGGATCCAGGATCTTCCAGCACAATTCGACCTCGGCGTTGACCGGGAACAGCGATGGCTCGCCCAGCAGGACATCGAGGATCAGCCGTTCGTAGGCCTCCGGTGACTCCTCGGCGAAGGCCGAGCCATACGAGAAGTCCATGCTGACATCGCGGACTTCCATGATGTGACCGGGAACCTTGGACCCGAAACGCAGGGTGATTCCTTCGTCCGGTTGCACCCTTATCACGAGTGCGTTCTGGCCGAGCTCATCGGTCATCGTGGCATCGAACGGCAGGTGTGGCGCACGCTTGAACAACAGCGCGATCTCGGTGACTCTGCGGCCCAAGCGTTTTCCGGTGCGCAGATAGAACGGCACGCCGGCCCAGCGGCGAGTGTCCACATCCAGGGTGATGGCCGCGAACGTCTCAGTGGTCGATGTCTTCGAGAAGCCTTCCTCGTCCAGCAGCCCGACTACCTTCTCGCCGCCCTGCCAGCCCGCGACGTACTGTCCACGGGAAGTGGTCTCGTCCAGCGGCTCGGCGAGCCGTGTCGCCGAGAGCACCTTGATCTTCTCGGCCTGCAGCTCGGCAGGGGAGAAACTCACCGGCTCCTCCATCGCGGTCAGCGCCAGCAGCTGCAGCAGATGGTTCTGGATGACGTCTCGGGCGGCACCGACACCGTCGTAGTAGCCGCCGCGCCCGCCGAGGCCGATGTCCTCAGCCATCGTGATCTGCACGCTGTCGACATAGTGCGAGTTCAACACCGGCTCGAACATCTCGTTGGCGAAGCGCAGTGCCAGGAGGTTCTGGACGGTCTCCTTGCCCAGATAGTGGTCGATGCGGAACACCGATGACTCCGGGAACACGCTGTTGACCACCGCGTTGAGTTCCTCGGCGCTCTTGAGGTCGTGACCGAACGGCTTCTCGATGACAACCCGGCTCCAGCTGCCCTCCGGCTTGTCCGCCAGCCCCGATTTCGACAGCTGCTCGCAGACCTGGGGGAACGCCTTCGGCGGGATCGACAGGTAGAACGCGTGATTACCGCTGGTGCCGCGTTCGACATCGAGTTTGTTCAGGGTGTCCTTGAGGCGTTCGAACGAGGCGTCATCGTCGAAAGTGCCCTGTACGAACCGGAATCCCTCGGCCAGGCGATCCCAGACCTCCTGGCGGAACGGCGTTCGGGCGTGCTGTTTGACCGCGTCGTAGACGACCTTGCCGAAATCCTCGTCCGCCCAATCGCGGCGGGCGAAGCCCACCAGCGCGAAGCTGGGTGGCAGCAAACCGCGATTGGCCAGATCGTAGATGGCCGGCATCAGCTTCTTGCGGGCCAGGTCACCGGTGACGCCGAAGATCACCACTGCACACGGCCCCGCGATGCGGGGCATGCGCTTGTCGCGCTTGTCCCGCAACGGGTTACGCCAGGCGGTTTCGGGCCTGCCGCTGGCCGGGCTCATTTCTTGGCGGCGTCGAGTTGGCCCTGTGTCGCGTCGAGCAGTTCCTGCCACGACTTTTCGAACTTGTCCACACCCTCGTCTTCGAGCACCTTGAACACATCGACCAGGTCGATGCCGACGGCGCTGAGTTTGTCGAAGGTTTCCTGTGACGCCGCCGCGGTCCCGCTGATGGTGTCGCCGGTGATCTTGCCGTGGTCGGCGACCGCTTCCAGCGTCTTCTCCGGCAAGGTGTTCACGGTGTGCGGTGCGACCAACTCGGTGACATACATCGTGTCGGAGTACTCCGGGTTCTTGACGCCGGTGGACGCCCACAGCACGCGCTGCACACGGGCGCCGTCGCCCTTGAGCGCCGCGAAGCGCTCACCGCCGAAGACTTCCTCATAGGCCGCGTAGGCCAGGCGCGAGTTGGCCACCCCGGCCTTGCCCCGCAGGGCCAAAGCTTCGTCGGAGCCGATCTTCTCGAGCCGGTTGTCGATCTCGGTGTCCACCCGGGACACGAAGAACGATGCGACCGAGTGGATCTTGGACAGATCGTGGCCGGCTTCCTTGGCTGCCTCCAGGCCGGCCAGGTAGGCGTCCATGACAGCGCGGTGCCGCTCGACCGAGAAGATCAGCGTGACGTTGACCGAGATGCCTTCCGCGATCACCGCGGTGATGGCGGGCAGGCCGGCAAGGGTCGCGGGGATCTTGATCAACAGGTTGGGCCGGTCGACGATCTTCCACAGGTCGATCGCCTGCAGGATCGTCTTGTCGGTGTCGTGGGCCAGCCGCGGGTCGACCTCGATCGACACCCGGCCGTCGACGCCGTTGGAGGCCTCATACTGCTTGGCCAGGACGTCGCACGCGTTGCGGACGTCGTCGGTGGTGACGGTGCGGATGGTGTCGTCGACGTCGGCGCCCTGCTCGGCGAGTTCGGAGACCTGAGCGTCGTAGGCGGTGCCCTTCGACAGCGCAGCCTGGAAGATCGACGGGTTGGTGGTCACCCCCACGACGCTGCGGGTATCGATCAGATTCTGCAGATTGCCGGTCTGCAGCCGCTCGCGCGACAGATCGTCGAGCCAGACGGATACACCCGCGGCACTCAGCGCCGCGAGGTTCGGGTTCTGAGTCATATTCGCCTTCTCCTGCCAGTCGTCTGTCAGTTGTCTAGGGATCGTTCCGCCGCGGCCGCCACAGCCTCGGGGGTGAAACCGAACTCACGGAACAGCGTCTTGTCGTCGGCCGAGGCGCCGTAATGCTCGATCGAAACGATCTCGCCGGTGTCTCCGACCAGTCTGTACCAACTCTGCGCCACCCCGGCCTCGACCGCCACCCGGGCCGAAACCGCCGGCGGCAGCACTGAATCGCGGTACTCCTTGGGCTGCGATTCGAACCACTCGACACATGGCATCGACACCACGCTGGCGTTGATCTCCTTGTCCGCCAACAGCTTCTGCGCTGCGACGGCAAGCTGGAGCTCGGACCCCGTGGCGATGATCACCACGTCAGGGTTCTCGTCGGGGGTTCCACCGAGCACGTAGCCACCGCGGGCCACACCATCGGCGCTGGTTCCCTCGATCACCGGGACGCCCTGGCGGGTCAGGATCAACCCCACCGGGCCGGTGCTGGCGGTGCGCTCCAGCACGGTCTTCCACGCGTAGGCAGTTTCGTTCGGATCACCCGGGCGGACCACCGACAGGTTGGGGATCGCGCGCAACGCCGCCAGGTGCTCGATCGGCTGGTGCGTCGGGCCGTCCTCGCCGAGACCGATCGAATCATGCGTCCACACGTAGATCGGATCGATGTTCATCAATGAGGCCAACCGCACGGCCGGCCGCATGTAATCCGAGAACTGGAGGAATGTTCCACCGTACGGGCGGGTCGGGCCGTGCAGCACGATGCCGGACAGGATGGCACCCATCGCGTGCTCGCGGATTCCGAAGTGCAGGGTGCGGCCGTACCAGGTCGCATTCCAGTCCTCGGTCGAGATCGACGGCGGCCCAAACGAGTTCGCGCCCTTGATCGTGGTGTTGTTGCTACCGGCGAGATCGGCCGAACCACCCCACAGCTCGGGCAGCGTCTGCCCGACGGCGGCCAGCACGGCCCCGGAAGCGGCGCGGGTGGCCACCGGCTTGGAATCGAGCTCCCAGTGCGGCAGGGCGGCGTCCCATCCCTCGGGGAGCTTCTGCGCCTGCAGCCGGTCCAGCAGCTCCTTGCGCTCGGGCTCACGCTCGGCCCAGGCATCGAAGGTCAGCTGCCAGTCGGCGTGCGCCTGCTTGCCGCGGGTGACCAGCTCACGGGTGTGGGCGATCACGTCGTCGCGCACGTCGAAGCTCTTGTCGGGGTCGAAGCCCAGGATCTTCTTGGTGGCTGCCACCTCGTCGGCGCCCAGCGCCGAGCCGTGCACGCCACCGGTGTTCATCTTGGTGGGGGCGGGGTAGCCGATGATGGTCCGCAGTGCGATGAACGAGGGCTTGTCGGTGACCTTCTTGGCCTCGGCGATCGCCTGTTCGATCCCCACGACGTTCTCGCCGCCCTCGACCTCCTGGACGTGCCAGCCGTAGGCGCGGTAGCGCGCGGGCACATCCTCGCTCAGCGCGATGTCGGTGTTGTGCTCGATGGAGATCTTGTTGTCATCCCAGAACACGATGAGATTGCCGAGCTGCTGGGTGCCCGCGAGTGACGACGCTTCGCTGGTGACGCCCTCCTCCATGTCACCGTCCGAGGCCACCACGTAGATGTAGTGGTCGAACGGGCTCTCGCCCGGCGCGGTGTCGGGATCGAACAGGCCGCGCTCGTAGCGAGCCGCCATGGCCATTCCGACCGCCGACGCCAGCCCCTGGCCGAGCGGACCGGTGGTGATCTCCACACCCTTGGTGTGGTGGTACTCGGGATGGCCGGGGGTCAGCGAACCCCACGTGCGCAGTGCCTCGATGTCGGCCAGCTCCAGGCCGAACCCGCCGAGGTAGAGCTGCAGGTACAGGGTCAGGCTGGAATGCCCGCAGGACAGGACGAAACGGTCGCGGCCGATCCACTCGGTGTCGCTGGGATCGTGGCGAAGCTGCCGCTGGAACAGCGTGTAAGCGAGGGGAGCCAGGCTCATCGCTGTTCCCGGGTGGCCGTTGCCGACCTTCTGCACCGCGTCAGCCGCGAGCACCCGGACGGTGTCGACGGCAACGCTGTCGAGTTCGGTCCAGTCATCTGGGTGGTTGGGCTGGGTGAGAGCGGTGATCTCTTCGGCGGTGGTCACTAAGCTCACTTCCTCGTCATCTATCTGCCGGCACGTTCGCGCAGTTGCCATGCTGCTACGACAAACACCCTAGTGGGGCGGACTCATCGGATGCAGACTGGTTCTCACACCGATACCCGGTCGTTTACCCCGTTGTTGCCCCGGAACGGACCCTGCAGTGCCGAGCCACTCGGGCGGCGGTCTACCATCGTGTGTAGTAGAAGCCGCGTGACGCCACCCGAGGAGTTATTTGCGTGAGCATTCGCGAGCGCCGGCTCATTCATGGGGCGCCTAGCCGAATACGGTCCACCTTCCTGTCGTATCTGGCTTTGACCAAGCCGCGTGTGATCGAGTTGTTGCTGGTCACCACCATTCCGGCGATGTTGCTGGCGGACCGAGGCACCGTTGACCCGCTGCTGATCCTCAACACCCTGATCGGCGGCATGCTCGCCGCTGCCGGCGCCAACACGCTCAACTGTGTGGCGGACGCCGACATCGACAAGGTGATGAAGCGGACCGCGCGCCGGCCGCTGGCCCAGGCGTCCGTGCCCACGCGGCACGCGTTGATCTTCGGACTCGTGCTGTCGGTGACGGCGTTCTGCTGGCTGACATGGACATCGAATCTGTTGTCCGGTGTGCTGGCAGTCGCCACGATCGCGTTCTACGTCTTCGTCTACACGTTGCTGCTCAAACGCCGCACCTCACAGAACGTGGTGTGGGGCGGGGCAGCCGGGTGCATGCCGGTGATGATCGGCTGGTCCGCGGTGACCGGCACCATCCAGTGGCCGGCGTTGGTGATGTTCCTGATCATCTTCTTCTGGACGCCGCCGCACACCTGGGCCCTGGCGATGCGTTACAAGGATGACTACAAGGCGGCCGGGGTGCCCATGCTGCCCGCCGTGGCCACCGAGCGTGAGGTCACCCGTCAGATCTTGATCTACACCTGGGTGACGGTGCTCACCACGCTGGTGCTCGCACTGGCCACCGGATGGCTCTACGGAGCCGTGGCCCTGGTGGCAGGCGCCTGGTTCCTGGTGATGGCCCACCAGCTGTACTCCGGGGTGAAGCGCGGCGAGCCGGTGAAGCCGCTGCGGTTGTTCCTGCAGTCGAACAACTACCTGGCCGTGGTGTTCTGCGCGCTGGCAATCGACTCGGCACTCGCGCTGCCGACGATCTTCGGTCACTAGGCGCTATCGCTTATCCGGTCCAGCCGCCCCCGACACCGTTGGTGTGGCAGCGTTGTGGGCATGACCGAACTGGTGAGCCCTGACAACTTCGCGCGTGCCGAATCCGACCTGTACTTCGCCAATGCCGTCAAGGACGGTGGTTTCGGAAAGTTCTTCCACAACCGCGAGCTGACCCCCATCGACCACCAGCTCGTCATCCGGCAGAACCGGGACACGCTCTATTCCGCGGCGGTGTTCGATCTCGACGGCGGGCCGGTCACCATCACGCTGCCCGAGAACGCGGGCCGGTTCATGTCGCTGCAGATCATCAGCGAGGACCACTACACCACCAATGTGGCCTACGCGCCGGGCGAGGTGACGTTCAGCCGCGACTCCGTCGACACCCGCTACGCGATCGCGGCGGTGCGCACCCTGGTCGATCCGGGCGATACCGCGGACCTGGCCGCGGTGCATGCGTTGCAGGACGCGATCACCGTCTCGCAGGCCGAGCCGGGATTCTTCGAGATCCCGCAGTGGGATCCGGTCAGTCAGAAGACGGTTCGCGATGCACTCATCGCGTTGTCCACCACCGTGGCCGACACCAGGGGAATGTTCGGCCCCAAGTACGAAGTGGAGCCGGTCCGGCATCTGATCGGCTCGGCGTTCGCCTGGGGCGGCAATCCCGCACGCGATGCGTTCTATCTCACAGTGGTGCCGGCCCGCAACGACGGCACCACCGTGCACCGCCTGATCGTGAAAGACGTCCCGGTGGACGGGTTCTGGTCGGTGACGGTCTACAACAAGGACGGCTACTTCACCGCGAACCCGCAGAACGCCTACTCGCTGAACAACGTCACCGCGGTCAGGGACGCCGACGGCTCCACCACGGTGCAGTTCGGCGAGGGCGACGCGGCCAACCTGCTGCCGATCACCGAGGGTTGGAACTACATCGTGCGGCTGTACCGGCCGAGGCCCGAGATCCTCGACGGTTCCTGGACGTTCCCCGACGCCGAGCCGGCTTAGGGGACCTGTGCGTCGAGCCTGATTTCTACATCAGGGCTGTCGATCGGTCGGATCCGCAGCCCTGATGTAGAAATCGGCGGTCGCCGGGTGCGGCCTAGGGCACCAGCACGATCGAGCCGACGGTCTTGCGGCCCTGCAGGTCGGTGTGGGCCTGGGCCGCCTCGGCCAGCGGGTAGCGACCGCCGACGGTGATGGTGATCGACCCGTCCGCGATGGCGTTGATCAATTCTCCCGCACGCCATGAGAATTCATCGGGTGTGCGGGTGTGGTGGGCCAGCGTCGGCCGGGTCAGGAACACCGAGCCGGCCGCGTTGAGCCGCTGCGGGTCCACCGGCGGCACCGGACCACTGGCCGCACCGAACAAGGCCAGCGTGCCGCGAATCGCGAGGCTGGCCAGGCTGGCGTCGAACGTCGATGCACCGACCCCGTCGTAGACGGCGGCCACACCCGCCCCGCCGGTGAGATCGCGAATCTTGTCCCCGAATTCGGTCGGATCCTCGGGATAGTCGAGCACCTCGATCGCGCCGGCCTGCCGGGACAGCTCGGCCTTCTCCGGCGTCGAGGCGGTGGTGATCACCCGGGTGCCCATGCTGGTGGCCCACTGGGTGAGGATCAGGCCGACGCCGCCGGCGCCGGCATGTACCAGCACGGTGTCGCTCGGCTGCACGGCATAGGTGGACTTGATCAGATAGTGCGCGGTCATGCCTTTCAGCAGCGCCGACGCGATGGCGTCGGGCGCCACACCGTCGGGTACGTAGGCGACGAAATCGGCTGGGGCGACACAGAAGTCGGCGTAGGCGCCGGTCGCGTTGGCGGTCACCACGCGGTCGCCGACGGCCAGCGCGGCCACGTCGTCGCCGACCGCGGCGACGGTGCCGCACACCTCGGAACCGACGATGAACGGAACGTCTCGTGGATACAGCCCGGACCGGAAGTACGTGTCGATGAAGTTGACGCCGACCGCCTCGGCCTTGATCAGTACCTCGCCGGGGCCCGGGGAGGGCTCGGGCCGCTCGACGTAGCTCAGGACTTCGGGTCCGCCGGTCTCTGCAACTTCGATGGCATACACGCCATCCATCATCCACACCTATCATCGCGGGGGTGAAGCTCGCCCGTCCGGATGTGTTCCATCCCCGCATCGTGTTGGCCGGTTGCGCGGCATTGCCGGAAGGTGACGGCGACGACGCCGGCCTGCTCAAGGCGCTGCGTAACCGCGGTCTGCACGCCCGCTGGCTGCCCTGGGACGACCCGGCCACCCTCGATGCCGACCTGGTCATCCTTCGGGCCACCTGGGACTACACCGAGCGTCTCGACGAGTTCCTGGCCTGGACGCGATCGGTGCCCCACTTGATCAACCGGCCGCAGATCGTGGAGTGGAACACCGACAAGCGCTACCTCGACGATCTGCACCGCATGGGGGTTCCGGTCGTGCCGACCGGGTACTTCGCGGTCGGGGACAAGGTCAGCGTGCCCGATGGCGAAGTCGTGGTGAAGCCCGCGGTGGGTGCCGGCTCGACCGGGGCTCAGCGGTTCGTCGACGCCTCCGAGGCCCTGGCCCACGCGGCAGCCCTGCAGGCCAAGGGCCGCGCCGTGTTGGTGCAGCCGTACGACCCGCGGATCGCCGACGGCGAGACCGCACTGGTGTTCCTGGGCGGCAAGGAGTCCCACGCGTTCACCAAGGGGCCGATCCTGCCTCCGGCCGGACAGTCACCCGAGTTCGAGGAAACCGGTACCTACGCGCAGGAGTCGCTGTCGCCGGCCGACCCTGACGACGAGGTTTGGCGGGTCGGCCGCCTGGCCATCGATGCGGTGACCCGATTGTTCGACCTTGAGCCCGAAGATCTGGTGTACGCCCGGGTCGACGTGATCGGTGGCGCGGACGATCCCCGCCTGCTCGAACTCGAACTGGTCGAGCCTGGACTGGGATTCCGGCAGCTCGATCAGACCGCGCGGGAGGACGCTGAGCGGCGGTTCGCCGTCGGTGTGGAGGGCGCCCTTGAGCGATTCGGGCTGGGCCCGCTGTCACACCGGGGTTTCTGACCCGCGGTAGGGACCGGCGCGGGCGTCAGTCTGGGAGCCGGGACCCCGTGGCCACGTCGAACCGGTGCACCTCGCGGGCCGAGAGCGCGACGGTCGCGCCCGGCTCGATGTCGGGCAGTGCAGCGGCTTCCACCACACTGGTCAGCAGCATGTCGGAGGCCCGTACCGTGACGATGGCGCGCGGCCCCAGTAGTTCCACGAGCTCGACCGAGGCCACGCCGTCGCCGGTCCTGGTGCCGGTGGCCGGGGTGAGGATGACATCGTCGGGGCGCACACCGATCGTCACCGCTGCCGTGTCCGGTCCGCCAACGGCCATCCGCACGCCGGACAAGGTGCGCAGCTCACCGCCGCTGACCGAGCCGTCGATCAGGTTCATCTTCGGACTGCCGACGAAGGTGGCCACGAAGGTGTCGGCTGGGCGCCGGTAAACCTCCTCGGGCGGACCGGCCTGTGCGATGTGCCCGTCGCGCATCACCACGATGCGGTCCGACAGCGTCATCGCCTCTTCCTGGTCGTGCGTCACGTACAGGGCGGTGATGCCCAGCTTTCGCTGCAGCCGCAGCAGCTCTGTGCGCGTCTCCACCCGCAGCTTGGCGTCGAGGTTGCTCAGCGGCTCGTCGAACAGGAACACCGCGGGTTCGCGGATGATGGCCCGGCCGATCGCGACCCGCTGCTGCTGCCCGCCGGACAGATCCTTGGGTTTACGCTCGACCAGCTTGCCCAGGCCGAGTGATTCGGCGATCTCATCGGCCCGCCGCAACGCCTCGGCGCGCGGAATTCGCTTGGCCCGCAACGGGAACGCGATGTTCTCCCGGACCGTAAGGTGCGGGTAGAGAGCGTAGTTCTGGAACACCATGGCGATATCGCGTTCCTTGGGTTCCAGCGCCGTCACATCACGGTCGCCGATGTGGATGCTGCCGGAGGTGATCTCCTCCAGCCCGGCCAGCATCCGAAGCGATGTGGTCTTACCGCACCCGGACGGGCCGACCAGCACGGTCAGGCTGCCGTCGGTCAATTCCAGGTCGAGATCGGAGACCACAGTCGTTGTCCCGTAAGACTTTCCGACCTTGGAGAACTTCACCGATGCCATATCCGAATCCTTGCTTGTCTAGTACTTGACCGCGCCGCCGCTGATCCCTTGGACCAAGCGTCGCTGGATGAAGAAGCTGGCGATCACGACCGGAACGATCGCGATCATGATGGCGGCGCTCATGGTGCCGATCTGCACACCGCGGAAGGTGTTGAAGTTCGCGATCGCCACCGGCAGGATCGCCGCATTGCCGGGCGCCAAGATCAGCCCGTAGAACAGGTCGTTCCACGACAGGGTGAACCCGAAGATGCCTGCGGCCCCGATACCCGGGTACACCTGCGGCAGCACCACCATCCGGAACGCCTGCCAGCGGGTGAAACCGTCGACCCGGGCCTGTTCCTCCAACGAGGCGGGAACTGCCTCGAAGAAGCCGATCAGAAACCAGGTGACCAGTGGCAGGACGAAGGACAGATGCGCGAAGATCACCGGCGCCAGGGTGTCGGTCAACCGCAGCGCGTGCGCCATGGTCAGGAACGGGAACACCATCACCGCAGGCGGAACCACCTGGGCGGCCAGCATGCCGAACCGGGTCAGCGAGCCACCGGCGCGGTACTTGGCGATGACGTAGGCGCCCATGCTGCCGACCACCAGGCTGATCGATACCGTGACGATGCCCACCAGCGCGCTGCGGCCCGCGGCGGCGAAGACGCCGGAATCCAGCACGTTCTGCCAGTTGGCCAGGCTGGGGGAGAAAGCGATGAGGAACGGCTCCGACATCTGTTCGGGCGTCTTGAAACTCGCCAGCGCTACCCAGGCGATGGGAAACAGGACGAATACGAACGCGGCGGTGAGCACGGTGAGACGCAGGATCTCCAGCCCGCGGGGTCGGGTCATCGGACAGTCCTTTCCGAGGCCCGGCTGCGTTCCATGGTGCGAAACGCCACCACGATCACCACCAGCACGACCGCCAGCACGATGAAGGCCATGGCACTGGCCTGTGCGAGCCGGAAGAACTGGATGCCTTCGAGATACATGTAGTACTGCAGCGTCTGGGTGTCGGTGCCCGGTCCGCCGCGGGTGGTGGCGTAGACGTATTCGAAGACCCGCAGGGCGTCCAGGCCGCGCAGCAGCACCGCCACGGTGAGCACCGGGGCGAGCATCGGGATCAGCACCCGGCGCAACCGGTAGACCGGCCCGGCACCGTCGACGCGCGCGGCCTCCATGGGTCGCTTGGGCATCGATTCCAGGCCGGCCAGGATCAGCAGGACCATGAACGGTGTCCACTGCCAGACATCGATGAAGGCCAGAGTCAGTAGCGCCCGGCCCGAACCGAAGAAGTCATAGTCGCTCCCCACCGCGTGCAGCAGCGCCGGAACGGCGCCGATTTGGTCGTTGAGCAGGAACCGGAAGATCAACCCGACCGCGATCGGGGTGATGAACATGGGCGCGAGCACGATGGCCCGGGACAGGTCCTTGGCCCAGCGCTGCTGATGCAGCGCCAGGGCCAGGGCGAAACCGATCACCAGCTCCGCGGTCACCGCGATCACCACGTAGATCGCGGTGGTGGCGAACGCCTCCCAGAACGCCGAGTTCGACAGGGCGTTGGTGAAATTCGCCACGCCGACGAAACCGGGCTGCTTACGGTCGGTCAGCTTGTAGTTGGTCAGCGACAAGTAGGCCGCGTAGCAGAGCGGGAATCCGACGGCCACAGCGAACAGGGCGAGCAACGGCATGAGCATGCCGTACTTGAACTTCATTTGGACACCCCCGCCATGGTGGCCGCCGGATTCCCTACGGTCACTGCTGGATCCGCTCCGCAGCTGCCTGCGCGTCGCGCAGTGCGTCGGTGACGCTCTTGTTGCCCGCGGCGGCGTCGTTGAGCTCGGTGCCGACCGCCTGGATCATCTCCTCGCCGCCCTTGCCCTGGGTGAGGGGGGACGCGTCGGCCAGGATCTCACCGACGGTCTTGTAGTAGTCGGCGCCATACCCGTCGGCGAGCACCTTCGGATTGGTCAGCGAGCTCTTCCGGATCACGGCACCACCGTCGGCGACCCGCTGCGCGTCGACCTCAGGTGAGGTCACCCAGGAAGCGAACGCCCAGGCTGCGTCGGCTGCGCCGGAGTTGGCCGGGATGGCCCAACTCCACAGTCCCAGAGCCGATTTGCCGCCCGGGATGGGGGCCAGGGCGAACTGGCCGGCACGCTGCGCCGAAGCTCCGGCGGGGTCGTTGAGTGCGGGCAGGTTCCAGTTGTAGCCGATCATCGAAGCCGCCTTACCGCTGGAGATCGAGCGGAAGGCCTCGTCGAATCCCCAGGCCAGGCTGTTGGCCGGGGCAGCGGTGCGATAGGTGTCGATGTAGGCGTTCAGGGCGCGGGCAGCCTGTTCGGTGTTCAGCGTGGGCTTGCCGTCCTCGCCGTAGATCGACCCGCCGGCGGCGAACAGCCAGTTGGCCCATTCTTCGAAGATCTTGTAGCCGCGCTGGGGCTGCATCGCGATGCCGGCCCGATCGGCGGTCTTGAGCTTCTGCGAGGTGGAGACCAGGGCGTCCAGATCGGTGGGGACGGTCAGGCCGGCCGACTTGAGATCGCCGGTGTTGTAGATGTATCCCAGCGCGTAGTTATAGAACGGCACCCCGTAGGTGGTGCCCTCGACGTCGGTGATCGCCGTCAGCGACGGGAAGAAGTCGTTGGGCTCATACCCGGTGGTCGAGGAGATCCGGTCGTTGAGCGGCTCAAGGAACCCGGCTGCGGCGAAATCGTCCATCCACGGGTTGTCCACCACGATCAGGTCGTAGGCCGGCTCGGAAGCCTGGAACGACGACACCAGACGGTCACGCATCTGGTCGAAGGTCATGGTCTCGATCTGGACCTTGATGCTGGGGTACTTCTGGTTGAACTGCCCGACAAGGTTTTTCACGACGTCGGTGTCCGGCACATTCTCCATCAGAACCCGCACGGTGGCGCTGGTGTCGGTCGGAACATCGCCGAGCCCGGATGAGCTCTGCTCACCGGAGCCGCCGGTGCCGGCGCAGCCGGCCAGGGTGAGTCCGGCGGCGGCAACGACCGCAGGCAACCACCGGGTCGCCTTGGACGGGGCACGTCGGGCCGCCCGCCGGCTCAACATCGGAATTTTCATGCGTTCTCACTTTCCCTGATGCGGGTGGGGTGGATCGAGGCGTTCACTGGGACGGATTCCGCTCAATCCATGTAGGCACCGCCGTTGACGGACAGTGCTTCTCCGGTGATGAACCGAGCATCCTCGGAAACCAGGAACGCCACCGCGCGGGCGACGTCGTCGGGGGTCTGCAACCGACCCAGGGGGGTGGCATCGACCCAGGACTGGCGCACGCCGTCGGGAGTGGAGCCGCTGAGGGTGGCCTCCCACTCCAATTCTCGGGTCTGCATCGGGGTGGCGACGAAACCGGGGCACACGCTGTTGACAGTGATGCCGTGGGCGGCAAGCTCATAGGCCATCGCCTGGGTGAGACCCAACACGCCGAACTTGGAGGCTACATAGTCCGCCAGGAACGGCACCCGGCCCTGCTTGGCCGCCATCGATGCGGTGTTGACGATGGTTCCGCGCACGCCGGTGCGGATCATGGCGCGAGCCGCGGCCTGCCCGCATAGGAACACGCCCTTGAGGTTGATGTCGAGGCTGCGGTCGAGTTGCTCGGGAGAAACGTCGACAAAGCTGGCCATCGCCGAGATGCCTGCATTGCTGACCCATGCGTGCAGCCCTGTGCGGTCGGCTACATCATCAGCGAGCCGGCCGGCGGTGGCCGCGTCGGTGACATCGAGCCGGCCGGCCTCATGCCCGGTTCCGGCCAGACCGGCGCGGGTCTGCTCGGCCGCGACATCGTCGATATCGGTTGCCACCACCCGCCAGCCGCGGTCGGCCAGGGTGGTGGCGATCGCCCGGCCGATGCCGGAGCCGGCGCCGGTGACGACGACGGTCTGTGGCGCGTCGGTGGTGGTTGCAGAGTTGCCAGGGGAGGTCATGACCGGGCCTTTCGGGCGATGCGGTGGGAAACGGGGGTGAGCACGTCGCCGAGCTCGCGCCATTCGGTATAGGCCTCGGCGTAACGGTCGACGTGTCGGGGGTTGGGCACAACGGGTTCACCGACGGTCTGGAAGGCCTCGGTGCTGTCCCAGCCCTCGAGCATGCCGGTGCCGACGGCCGCGATGATCGCCGCGCCGAGTGAGGCGCCGGGATGGCCGATGATCGGGGAGAGTGGGGTGTCGAGTACGTCGGCGAGGATCTGCTTCCACAGCACCGATCGGCTGCCGCCGTTGGTGACCAGGGCCCGCCGCAGCGGCACGCCCATCGAGGCGAACACCTCTGTGTGATGTTTGAAGCCGTAGGCGATGGCTTCCAGCACCGAGCGGTACATGTCGGCGCGGTTGTGGGCGAGATCGAGCCCGACGAAGGCGCCGCGCAGATCGGGGTCGTGCAGCGGGCTCTTCTCGCCGAGAAAATAGGGGAGACAGAGGATTTCGGCGGGCCTGCGGGCATCGGCCTCGTCATCCAGTGCCACCAGGTCGATGCCGCCGGACAGGGTCTGGAACCAGCGGATCAGGCTGCCGCTGGTTGCCATGCAGCCGTTGGGCAGCCAGCGGCCCGGAACGGGATGGGCATCGAGGTAGAGCCGGGCGTCGATCACCGGGTGGTCGGCGGCGGCCAGGATGTCTCCGGCGCCGCCAAGCTTCACCAGCCAATCGCCCTCGTTGTTGATCCCGGCCGCGTAGGCCGAGAGCACGTGGTCGGCGCCGCCGACGATCAGCGGTAGCCCTGCGGGCAGGCCGGTGGCGGCCGCGGCGGCGGCACTGAGCTCGCCGGCCTGCGCTCCGGGGGAGAGCACCGTCGGCACCAGCCCGGCTGCCAGGTCGGCCGCGTCATACATGGGCTCGAAGCGGTGTCCGTCGACGGTGCCGAGCCCCGATTCGATGGCCCAGTTCAGCTCGACGTGCGCGGGAGCACCGAGGGCCATGAGCACCCAGTCGTATGAGCCGACCAGGTGTGCGGTGGCGCGCCAGATTTCAGGTTCGTGCCGTTGCAGCCACAGGGCGGTGGGCCCCACGGATTGTTGGGTCACCGCCGATCCGGTGGCTCGCAGCACGGCGTCGTTGTCAAGGGCATCTCGGAGTTCGGTGATCTCCGCTGTGGCGCGCGCATCGTTCTGCAGCAGGGCGCGGCGAACCGGCGCACCGTTGCTGTCGACCGGGACGACCGCCGGGACCATGCCGGTGGTCGACAGCGCGCCGATCCGCTCGGGGGAGATGCCGGAATCGGCCAATACGGCGCGGATCCCGTCGTGCACATTGTCCAGCCACTTGGCCGGGTCGGCTTCCGCCTGCCCGGGGGCGTCCGAATACAGCGGGGCGTCGCAAGTGGCCTGGGCGACGATGCGTGCTTGGCCGATATCGACGAGCACGGTCTTGGTGCCCGTGGTGCCGATGTCGATGCCGATCGTGAACTCCGGCATGCCGTCCTTCCCCTTGGGTTCGCTTGGGTGCGTTGCGCGCAGCCATTGCCGCGGTGGGACCACACTACTGATGCTGTTAGATTCTCACAAGATGTGTGGGATAGTCACGACATCTCACGAGAATCTGTACGATCACTGTGATTTAGTAACAGGTGTTGTAGCGAAACACGCCGATGACGAAGCGGAGAGACGCCCCATGAACAGTTGGCTCGACGACGTATTTGCTGTGCGAAAGCCCGTGATCGCGATGCTGCATCTCGCGGCACTGCCGGGGGACCCGGGATTCGACTCGGCCGCCGGTATTCGTGCGGTCGTGGACCGGGCTCGCGGTGAGCTGGCGGCGCTGCAGGAGGGCGGCGTCGACGGTGTGATGTTCTCCAACGAGTTCAGCCTGCCGTACCTGACCAAGACCGAACCGATCACCGCGATCACCATGGCCCGGGTGATCGGTGAGCTTCTGCCCGATATCTCGGGGCCCTACGGCGTGAACGTGCTGTGGGACGGGCGGGCCTCCATCGATCTGGCGGTGGCCACCGGTGCGCAGTGGGTCCGCGAGATCTTCACCGGCGTGTACGCCAGCGACTTCGGCCTGTGGAACACCAATGTCGGTGAGGTCGCCCGGCACCGTCACCGCATCGGTGGCGACGGGGTGAAGCTGCTGTTCAACATCGTTCCGGAGTCGGCCGTGTATCTGGCCGAGCGTGATCTCGCTTCGGTCACTGCCACCACCGTGTTCGCCACCAAGCCGGACGGTATCTGTGTCTCCGGACTGACCGCGGGTGCATCAACGGATACCCAGGCATTGCAGGTGGTCAAGGACAACGCGGGTGCGGTGCCGGTGTTCGTCAACACGGGAGTGCGCGCCCACAACGCTGCCGACCAGTTGTCGATCGCCGACGGGGCGGTCGTTGGCACCTACTTCAAGGAAGGCGGCATCTTCGAGAACCGCGCCGTGGCCTCCCGTGCCGCCGAATTGATGACCGCGGTCAAGGAATTCCGCAAGACGCTATGAGCGAACAGCTGCGCCGCCTGGCGGTCGAGGCCGCCCGGCATGGGGCCGCGGTGTGCCTGCGGCAGTGGGGTGAACCGGTGCAGGCCGAGACCAAGAGTGCGGCCGGCGATGTGGTGACCATCGTGGACCGTGCCGCCGAAGAGGCGGTGCGCGCGGTGTTGTTGAACGCTCGGCCCGACGATGGTGTGCTCGGCGAGGAGTTGGCCGAGCACACCGGCGTTGGGCCGGTGCAGTGGGTGGTAGACCCGCTCGACGGCACCACCAACTACACCCGGCGTATCGCGTATTTCGGCACGTCGGTGGCGGCGCGGTCGATGGCCGACGGTAGCTGGCTGGCCGGCGCGGTGTGTGCGCCCGCGCTGGCCACAACCTGGAGTGCCGCGAAAAATCTTGGGGCACAGGTCGACTCGGGATCGAGTGAGAGGCGTCTGCCGCTCGCGATGGTGCAATCGTCGGCGCGGCTGGTCGGTACCGGGCTGTCCTACGATCCCGGTCTTCGGCGCAGACAACTGGGCGAACTCGGTGCCCTGATGACCGATTACACCGATATGCGCCGGTTCGGTGCGGCGGCGGTCGATCTGTGTCTGCTGGCTCAGGGCAGTCTCGACGCGTTCGTCGAGGACGACCTGGCGGTGCACGATTGGGCCGCGGGCGCTCTGATCGCCGAGGAGGCCGGGGTCCGGGTGTCGCGGCCCCAGGGGCACGACTCGGTGCTGTCAGCGCGCTGGAGTTGACCGCTCTGCGTTGACGCAGATCACCGAAACTCCGGCCGACTGCAGGGCCTCGACCGCGGGATGCGTCGGCGGGCCGTCGGTGACGAGGATGGAAATGGCCGATACCGGTGCGACATTGATCAGCTGGACTCGGCCGAGCTTGGTGGCATCGGCGGCCACGATCACGCGGTCCGCCGCCCGCATGGCGGCCTGCTTCACATTGCCTTCCTCGCGATGGTATTCCGAAGCACCACGTTTCCCGTCCACTCCGGCGATGCCCATGACATAGGTGTCGCAGTTGTAGCGCTGGTAGAAGTCCTCGGCCTCGGCGCCGATCAGGCTCAGCTCGCCGGGGCGGACCTTTCCTCCGGTCAGCAGGATGGTGGTATCGGGTTCGTCGGCGAGTTCGACGGCCACCAGCACACTGGGCGTTATCACGGTGAGTCCCAGATTGCGGCCCTTGAGGGCCCGGGCCACTGCCAGGACCGTGCTGCCGCTGTCCAAGATCACGGTTTCGCGCGGGGTCAGCAGATCGGCGACCCCGCGGGCGATATGCAGTTTCTCGTCGGCGGCATCGGCGGCCCGCGAGGCAAAGGATGGTTCGGTCGACTTGCCGCCGAACGCGATCGCGCCGCCCAGTACCCGGCGGGCGATGCCTTGTTCCTCGAGCCGTTCGATATCGCGGCGGATGGTCATGGCCGAGACTTCGAATTCGTCGGCCAGGGTGGTGAAATCGACTTCGCGGTCGGTGTGGATCCGCGCGGCGATCGCCGCCCGCCGCGCGTGGGCGTTCATGCCTGGTGCCATGGTTGCAGCGTAGGGGACTGTTGTGAATTATTCACAGCAATCACAGGTGTGGGCGCGCCGGGCCGGATCGGTGCTGATGCCCCAACAGTCAGTGGTCGGAGTCCGCCGCGCTATCACCGGTGGGTCGCACCCGCTCACGCATCGACGCCCACAGCGCCGCGGTGGCCGCGGTGCACGTAGCCGCGCCGGCGACGTGCACCGCGACCAGCACAGCGGGAACCCCGGTGTAGAACTGCACGATCCCGATCAGCCCCTGTCCGCACACCAGTGCCACCAGGACACCGAGGCGGACCATGACCGGGCGTGGTGCGCGCACCGCGGTGAGTCCGAATCCCAACGCGACGATGAGCGACAGGTAGGCGACGAGCAGCGACGAATGCATGTGCACCAGCGTGGTGATCTCGACCTGTAAACGCGGGACCACGCGATCCAGGCTCTTGTCCCCGGCATGCGGGCCGGCGCCGGTCACCAGCGTGCCCGTCACCAGGACTGCGGCCAGGATGACGGCGCTCAGCGCGGTCAACTGCCGCAACGGTTTCGGCGCGGTTGCGGTGGGCGCACCGGAGTCGGGCTGACCGATCTTGACGAACAGCAGAACCGCGAGCCAGACCATCGCCATAGATGCGAGCAGGTGGATGGCCACGGTCCACCACAGCAGGCCGGTCCGCACCGTGATGCCGCCGATGATCGCCTGGACCACGGTGGACGCCGGCATCAGCCAGGCGTAGATCAACACCTCGCGGCGACGGCGGGCCCGGGTCACGGCCAGGACGGCGGCGATGGCGGTCAACACCACCAGGAAGGTGATCATCCGGTTGCCGAACTCGACCACCTGGTGCACGACGGCGACTTCGGCGTGCGGGACGGGCGTGAAGCTGCCCGGGAAACACTGGGGCCAGGTAGGACAGCCCAGGCCGGACGCGGTGACCCGGACGATCGCCCCGGTGACCGAGATACCGCCCTGGGTGAGGATCACCAGGAACGCGATCAGGCGCTGGACCCGAAGGCTCGGCATGGGCAGCAGATCGACCAGTCGCTGGAAAGCTGTTCCGCCGGGCACGGGCTGATCGTAGTTGATCAGGAACTACAGCCCGTAGTAGGGCTGGTGTGAATCAGGTGAACCGGAACCAGCGCAGCGCGCAGATCGCCGCGACGGCACCCCACACCGCCAGGACGGCCACGCCGAACCAGTCCATCGACACCGTCATCGCCTGGGTGAGGGATTCGGTGAGGGCTCCCGATGGCGTCAGCCGGGCAGCCCAACGCAACGCCGACGGAACCGGGCCGCCTTCTAGGGTCAGCGCGCCGAGACCGGCGAACACGAACCACAGCAGGTTCGCCAGGGCCAGCACGATCTCGGCCTTGAGGGTGCCGCCGAGCAACAGCCCCAACGCGGCGAACGTGGCCGTCCCCAGGGCGATGATCACCGCACCCAGCGCCAGCCCTGCCGGTGAAGGGCGCCAGCCCAGCGCGAAACCGATGGCGCCCAACAGGATCGCCTGCAAGAACACGACAGTCACGACTGCCAGCGACTTGCCGGCGATGATTCCCCACACCGGGAGCGCGGTGGCGCCGAGCCGTTTCAGGGCCCCGTAGCGGCGGTCGAAAGCCACCGCGATGGCCTGCCCGGTGAACGCCGTGGAGATCAGGGCCAGGGCCATGATGGCCGGAGTGAAGGTCGCCGCCCGATTGTCGCCGAACGAGCCCAGCGGCAGCAGTGTCATCCCGACCAGCAGCGTGATGGGGATGAACATCGTCAGCAGCAGCTGTTCGCCGTTGCGCAGCAGCAACTTCAGTTCCAGCCCGAACTGGGCGGCCAGCATGGCCGGCACCTTGGCCGGGCGGGGGTCCGGGGAGAAGGTGCCCGGGGCGAATCGATTCGTAGCACTCGTCATGACCGCAGCTCCCGTCCTGTCAGGTCGAGGAAAACATCTTCGAGGCTGCGCTGCTCCACCCGCATATCGGTGGCGAGCACGTCGAGTCGGGCGCACCACGCTGTCACGGTGGCCAGCACCTGCGGATCGATGTGCCCCTCGACCAGGTACTCGCCGGGAGCGGTCTCGGTGGCCTTGTAGTTCTCCGGTAGGGCGGCCGCCAGCAGGGACAGGTCGAGCTTGCGTGGCGCGCTGAACCGCAGCTGGTTCTCGGCACCGCTGCGGGTCAGCTCGGCCGGTGTGCCGGTGGCGACTGCAACGCCGTGATCGATGATGACGATCCGGTCGGCGAGTTCTTCGGCCTCGGTGAGATGGTGGGTCGTCAGCACGACCGTGACACCGTCGCGGCGCAGCGCATCGATCAACTCCCACACCACAATTCGGGCGTGGGCGTCCATGCCGGCGGTGGGCTCGTCGAGGAAGACCAACTCCGGGCGGCCCACTACGGCGCAGGCCAGTGCCAGGCGTTGTTGCTGACCGCCCGACAAACGCCGGTAGGTGGTGCGGGCGGATTCGGTCAGGCCGAGGGTGTCCATCAACCAGGCCGGGTCGAGGGGATCGGCGGCGTAGGAGGCGACCAGATTGAGCATCTCGCCGGCCTTCGCTGCGGGGTACCCGCCGCCGCCCTGCAGCATCACGCCGATCCGCTCGCGCACCTGCGCGTTGTCCGCAACGGGATCCAGGCCGAGGATCTCGACGCGGCCGCCGTCGGGGCGGATGAAGCCCTCGCACATCTCGACGGTGGTGGTCTTGCCCGCGCCGTTGGGGCCGAGCAGGGCGAGCACCTCGGCGCGTTGCACGTCGAGGTCGAGGTTGGCGACCGCTGTTGTCGATCCGTAGCGCTTGCTGACGCCGCGGAGCAGCACCGGATGTTCAGAACGCGAGGTCACGGGGATTCAGCGTAGGCGTCGGGGGACTGCGTGCGTGCCGGCGGTGGGCTTGTGTCCGTCTGACGTGACGCGCGCCACGGTAGCCGGCGCCACGTCAGCCCGATCAGGATCAGCACGATCAGCGCGCTGGCCAGCGTCGCCATCACGATCTGGAACAACGTGAACCGGTCGCCGTTGGCCGTCGGACCGAAGATGCCGACGACCAGCGTGATGGCGATCGTGGATCCGCGGAACCCCGGCCGGGTTGCCCACGCGGCCAACGGGATCACCGCCCACAGCAGGTACCACGGCTGGACCACCGGGAACAGCAGAATCGTGCCGCCGAGGGCGACGCCCAGACCGCCCACGGGGTGCAGGCGGCCGCGCATCACGGCCAGCAGCAGCCAGCTGACCAGGATCGCGATCAGGAAGACGCCGATGGCGCGGGTCAGGGCGAGTACCGCGGTGGTGTGATCGCCGAGCCCCAGCAGGATGCCGACCTGGCCGGTGCCCAGGGCCAGCAGTGTCGGCGGTGACATCCAACTGCGCACCACGTTGGCCGTGCCCAGGGTGCCCAGCCACCCGAAGCCCAGCCCGCTGGCCCAGCCGATCAGGGCCATCACTGCAAGAGACACCGTGCCGAGTGGGATGCTCGCCACGAAAAACGCCTTGATCGTGCCGCCCAGACGCCAGGCCAGGGCCATCGCCACGAATCCGAGTGCCAGTAGTGACGGCAGCTTGACCTGGGAGGACAGGGTGATCAGCACCGTGCCGGCCAGCAGCATCGCCGCGGGATACCAGTGCTCCCAGTCCTCGCGTGAGTGCGGCCAGGTCAGTGGCCGGGGAATTAATGGAGCCGCGGCGTCGATGCCGCGCAACGCGAACTCCGTGCCGGCCAGCATCAGCCCGAGCATCAGCGCCTCGTTGTGGATCCCGGCCACCAGGTGCATGAACAGCAGCGGATTACAGGCGCCCAGCCACAGAGCGCTGACCTCGGCGACGCCACAGCGCCGGGCCAGCCGCGGTGTGGCCCAGACGATGAGGCCGACACCGAGAAGCACCACGACGCGGTGGCACAGCACGGCGGCGACGATGTTCTCGCCGGTCAGGGCGGAGATACTCTCGCCGATCCACAGGAAAAGCGGTCCGTACGGCGCCGGGGTCTCGCGCCACAGGCTGGGCACCGACAACGTGAACACGTGATCGAGCCCGAGACCGGTCGCCGGGCCGACCTTGTAGGGGTTGAGCCCGATGTACCCGATCTCGCTCTGGGCCAGATACGAGTAGACGTCCTTGCTGTACATCGGCGGCGCGATCAGCAGGGGTATGGCCCACAGCAACAGCGTGCGGTCGAGCTGGCTGCGCGACATCCGGCGTGGGCCGAGGGCGAAGCGTCCCAGCATGAGCCAGGCCAGCGTCATCATCACCGCGCCGGTGGTGGTCATGGTCAGCGACACGGTCTGGATGCGGGAGGGCAGGTTGAGCAGCCGGACGCCGAAGGTCGGATCCTGCACGACGGGGCGGGCGCCCGCGCCGAGGGCGCCGATCGCCATGAGTACGGTTCCGGTGGCCCCGAACAGCCGGGTACGGCGCTGCGCGATGACCTCGGCGGGATTGAGCGGGGACCCGACGGTGCGTTCGTCGCCGTGCCACCGGGCGATCGATGAGCTGAAGGTCGACAGGCGGCTTGCCATCAGGGCAGCGTAACCGTCGGCGGACGCGGTCTTCGCCACGCAACGGTGGCCCAGGTCACGTAAGGGTGCCCTTGCTAGAACCCCGCGGGGAATTCCGTCACAATGGTGTTGTGAAAATACGTCGGGCGGCTGCGGGCTCGGCTTCGGTCAGTGCGCCGAAGCCGGTCAACGACGTGGTGCCGGCTTCCGACGGACATACTCGGCGCGCGATCATCCACCTCTTGCTGGAGGGGCCCATCACGGCCGGGCAGATCGGCGAGCGGCTCGGCATTTCGGCTGCCGGCGTGCGTCGTCACCTCGATGCCCTGATCGAGGCCGGCGATGCGCAAGCCAGCGCCGCCGCTGCGTGGCAGCACAACGGTCGGGGTCGCCCCGCCAAGCGCTACCGGTTGACTGCTGCGGGGCGCGCCAAACTCGGCCACACCTACGACGACCTCGCGGTCGCTGCGATTCGGCAGTTGCGCGAAATCGGTGGCAAGGAAGCCGTGCGGACGTTCGCGCGGCGCCGGATGGACACCATCCTGGCCGGGGTCACCGAGGGGCCGGGCGGAGTCGCCGACACCGCCGAGCGGGTGGCCGGCGCGTTGAGCAGGGCCGGGTATGCCACCACAACGAATCCGGTGGACGGCCCGATCCACGGTGTGCAGATCTGTCAGCATCACTGCCCGGTCTCGCACGTCGCCGAAGAGTTCCCGGAGTTCTGTGAGACGGAGAACGAGGCGTTCGCCGAGATTCTGGGCACCCACGTGCAGCGTCTGGCCACCATCGTCAACGGTGACTGCGCCTGCACCACTCACGTCCCACTCGATGCGGACAGCGTCGAAAACAAGGCAAGTACAGACAGTTCGACCAAGGTTCGGAGCACAGCCCGCGCCCGGACGACCGCCACGATCAAACAAGGAGCGGCGACATGACCATCACGCCCGAAACGCCATTGACCCAGGAAGAGACCATCGCGTCGCTGGGTAACTACGGCTACGGCTGGTCGGACTCGGACGTCGCAGGCGCCAGTGCGCAGCGCGGCCTGTCCGAAGCCGTCGTGCGTGACATCTCGGCCAAGAAGAGCGAGCCGGAGTGGATGCTGGAGACCCGGCTGCGGGCGCTGCGCACCTTCGACAAGAAGCCCATGCCGAACTGGGGTTCCAACCTCGAGGGCATCGACTTCGACAACATCAAGTACTTCGTGCGCTCCAGTGAGAAGCAGGCCGCCACGTGGGACGACCTGCCGGCCGACATCAAGAACACCTACGACAAGCTGGGTATCCCGGAGGCTGAGAAACAGCGTCTGGTTTCCGGTGTGGCCGCGCAGTACGAGTCCGAGGTGGTCTACCACTCCATTCGTGAGGACCTCGAGGCCCAGGGTGTGGTCTTCCTGGACACCGATACCGCGCTGCGTGAGCAGCCCGAGATCTTCAAGAAGTACTTCGGCACGGTGATCCCGGCCGGCGACAACAAGTTCTCGGCGCTGAACACCGCGGTGTGGTCGGGCGGTTCGTTCATCTACGTGCCGCCGGGTGTGCACGTCGACATCCCGCTGCAGGCCTACTTCCGGATCAACACCGAGAACATGGGCCAGTTCGAGCGGACGCTGATCATCGCAGACGAGGGCTCCTACGTGCACTACGTCGAGGGTTGTACCGCGCCGATCTACAAGTCCGATTCACTGCACTCCGCTGTCGTGGAGATCATCGTGAAGCCCGGTGCCCGGGTGCGGTACACCACGATCCAGAACTGGTCGAACAACGTCTACAACCTGGTCACCAAGCGGGCCCGGGCCGAGGCCGGCGCCACCATGGAATGGATCGACGGCAACATCGGCTCCAAGGTCACCATGAAGTACCCGGCGGTCTGGATGACCGGTGAGCACGCCAAGGGTGAGGTGCTCTCGGTGGCGTTCGCCGGCGAGGGCCAGCACCAGGACACCGGCGCCAAGATGCTGCATCTGGCCCCGAACACGTCGTCCAACATCGTGTCCAAGTCGGTGGCCCGTGGCGGCGGCCGAGCCTCCTACCGCGGCCTGGTCCAGATCAACAAGGGCGCGCACGGTAGCAAGTCGAGCGTCAAATGCGATGCGCTGCTGGTCGATACGATCAGTCGCTCGGACACCTACCCGTACGTCGACATCCGCGAGGACGACGTGACGATGGGTCATGAGGCCACGGTGTCGAAGGTCAGCGAGGATCAGCTGTTCTACCTGATGAGCCGCGGTATGACCGAGGACGAGGCGATGGCGATGGTGGTGCGTGGCTTTGTCGAGCCCATCGCCAAGGAACTGCCCATGGAATACGCGCTCGAGCTGAACCGGCTGATCGAGCTGCAAATGGAAGGCGCGGTCGGTTAAGTGACACAGAATCTGACTGACGGAGCAACGGCCGCTCACAGCTCAGGCTCAACGTTGGCTGCCGCCAACAAGGGCGAGCTGTTCGCATCGTTCGACGTCAACGCCTTCGAGGTGCCTGGCGGCCGCGACGAGCTGTGGCGGTTCACCCCGCTCAAGAGGCTTCGCGGTCTGCACGACGGCTCGGCTGTGGCGAACGGCAAGGCCGGCATCACCGTGACCGAGCGGCCGGGCGTGACCGTGGAGACCGTCGGCCGCGACGACAAGCGTCTCGGCGAGGGCGGTGTGCCCACCGATCGCGTTGCCGCCCAGGCCTACTCGTCGTTCGAGACGGCCACGGTGGTAACGGTCAAGCGCGACACCGAGGTGGCCGAGCCGATCGAGATCGTCGTCGACGGGCCCGGTGTCGACACCGTGGGTTACGGCCACCTTCAGATCCGGGTGGAGGAACTGTCCCGGGCGATCGTCGTGGTCGATCTGCGCGGCAGCGGAACCTACGCCGACAACGTCGAGATCATCGTCGGTGACGCGGCCGGCCTCGGCGTCATCTGGATCGCCGACTGGGCCGACGACATGGTGCACGTCAGCTCCCACCACGCCAAGCTCGGCAAGGACGCGGTGCTCGGGCACGTCAACGTCACCCTCGGTGGCGATGTCGTGCGCACCTCGGCCACCGTGCGGTTCACCGGGCCCGGCGGTGACGCCAAGATGCTCGGTACGTACTTCGCCGACGACGGTCAGTTCTTCGAGTCGCGGTTGCTGGTCGACCACGCCCAGCCGCACTGTAAGTCCGACGTCCTCTACAAGGGCGCCCTGCAAGGAGATCCGGACTCCAAGAAGCCCGACGCGCACACGGTGTGGATCGGCGACGTGTTGATCCGGGCCGAGGCCACCGGTACCGACACCTTCGAGGTGAACCGCAACCTGGTGCTCACCGACGGCGCCCGCGCCGATTCGGTACCCAACCTGGAGATCGAGACCGGCGAGATCGTCGGTGCCGGGCACGCCAGTGCCACCGGACGTTTCGACGACGAGCAGTTGTTCTACCTGCGCGCCCGCGGCATCCCCGAGGATCAGGCCCGCCGCCTGGTCGTACGCGGATTCTTCAACGAGATCATCGCCAAGATCGCTGTCCCCGAGGTGCGTGAGCGCCTGACCGCAGCCATCGAAAAAGAACTTGCCATCACCGAATCGAAAGCTACGCACTAATGACCACTCTGGAAATCAAGGACCTGCACGTCTCGGTCAACGCCGCCGAAGGCGCTGAGAACACCGAGATCCCGATCCTCAAGGGTGTCGACCTGACCGTGAAGTCGGGGGAGACCCACGCGGTCATGGGCCCCAACGGCTCCGGCAAGTCGACGCTGTCCTACGCCATCGCCGGGCACCCGAAGTACACCGTCACCTCCGGTTCGATCACCCTCGACGGCAAGGACGTCCTCGAGATGAGCATCGACGAGCGGGCGCGCGCGGGTCTCTTCCTGGCCATGCAGTACCCGGTCGAGGTGCCCGGGGTGTCGATGTCGAACTTCCTGCGCACGGCGGCCACTGCCGTTCGAGGCGAGGCGCCGAAGCTGCGCCACTGGGTCAAGGAAGTCAAGGCCGCGATGGACGAGTTGGATATCGACCCGGCGTTCGGTGAGCGCAGCGTCAACGAGGGATTCTCCGGTGGCGAGAAGAAGCGCCACGAGATCCTGCAGCTGGGCCTGCTCAAGCCGAAGATCGCGATCCTCGATGAGACCGACTCGGGCCTGGACGTCGACGCGCTGCGCATCGTCAGCGAGGGCGTCAACCGCTACGCCGAGGCCGAGCACGGCGGCGTTCTGCTGATCACCCACTACACCCGGATCCTGCGCTACATCCAGCCGCAGTTCGTGCATGTGTTCGTGGGTGGGCGCATCGTGGAATCGGGCGGGCCCGAACTCGCCGACGAGCTCGAAGAGAACGGATACGTGCGCTTCACCCAAGCCGTCGGAGCCTGAGATGACCATCTCGGCGACGACATTGGACCAAGCCGGGCTGGCCAGGATCCGAGCTGATTTCCCGATCCTGAGCCGGGTGATGCGCGGTGGGAAACAGCTCGCGTACCTGGATTCCGGTGCGACGTCGCAGAAGCCGCTACAGGTCCTCGACACGGAACGGGAATTCCTCACCACCTCCAACGGTGCGGTGCACCGCGGAGCGCACCAGCTGATGGAGGAGGCCACCGACGCCTACGAGCAGGGCCGTGCCGACATCGCGGTGTTCGTGGGTGCTGAGACCGACGAACTGGTGTTCACCAAGAACGCCACCGAGTCGATCAACCTGGTGTCGTATGTGCTGGGGGACAAGCGGTTCGAGACTGCCGTCGGTCCCGGCGATGTCATCGTCACCACCGAGCTGGAACACCACGCGAATCTGATTCCGTGGCAGGAACTGGCCCAGCGCACCGGTGCGACGCTGAAATGGTTTGGCGTCACCGATGACGGCCGCATCGATCTGGATTCGCTGGAGCTCGATGAGCGGGTGAAAGTGGTGGCATTCAGCCATCATTCGAACGTCACCGGTGCGGTTGCCCCTGTGGACGAATTGGTGTCGCGGGCCAAGGCGGTCGGTGCACTGACGGTGCTGGACGCGTGCCAGTCGGTGCCGCACCAGCCGGTCGACTTCCACGCTCTCGACGTCGATTTCGCGGCATTCTCGGGTCACAAGATGCTCGGCCCCACGGGTATCGGCGTCCTCTACGGCCGGCAGCGGCTGTTGAACGCGATGCCGCCGTTCATCACAGGCGGTTCGATGATCGAGACCGTCACGATGGAACAGACCACGTATGCGGCGGCCCCACAGCGTTTCGAGGCAGGCACCCCGATGACTTCGCAGGTGGTCGGATTAGCTGCTGCGGCAAGGTATTTGAGCGACATCGGGATGGGCGCAGTCGAGGCGCACGAAGCCGAACTGGTCGCGGCCGCGCTGGAAGAACTGTCCGAACTTCCCCAGGTGCGCATCATCGGACCGACGACGATGGATCATCGTGGGTCCCCGGTCAGTTTCGTGGTCGACGGGATCCACGCCCACGACGTCGGGCAGGTGCTCGACGACGAGGGCGTCGCGGTACGCGTCGGACACCATTGCGCCTGGCCGCTGCATCGTCGCTTCGGGATCGCCGCGACGGCTCGCGCGTCGTTCGCGGTGTACAACACGCTCGACGAGGTGGATCGCCTGGTGGCCGGCATCAAGCGCGCCGTGGAGTTCTTCTCGTGAAAATGGAACAGATGTACCAGGAAGTGATCCTGGACCATTACAAGCATCCGCATCACCGCGGACTGCGGGAGCCGTTCGCCGCCGAGGTACATCACGTCAACCCGACCTGCGGGGACGAGGTGACGCTGCGGGTCGCACTCTCCGACGACGCGGAAACGGTGGCCGACATCTCGTACGACGGGCAGGGCTGTTCGATCAGCCAGGCCGCCACCTCGGTGCTCACCGACCAGGTCATCGGCCTGAGCGTCGGCGATGCACTCAAGACGGTCGAGGCATTCACCGAGATGATTTCCTCACGCGGCAACGTGGAGGGGGACGAAGATGTACTCGGTGACGGCATCGCGTTCGCCGGTGTCGCCAAGTATCCGGCGCGGGTGAAGTGTGCGCTGCTGGGTTGGATGGCTTTTAAAGATGCGCTGGTGCAGGCCAGCGACGACGTGGAGGACAAGCGATGAGTGACACCGCTTCTGACGAACTGCTGGCCGACGTCGAGGAGGCCATGCGTGACGTGGTGGATCCCGAGCTCGGCATCAACGTCGTCGACCTGGGCCTGGTGTACGGCCTCGATGTCGAGGAGGGTGATGCCGGCAAGGTCGCCCTTATCGACATGACGCTCACCTCGGCGGCCTGCCCGCTGACCGACGTGATCGAGGATCAGTCACGCACCGCGCTGGTGGGCGCGGGCCTGGTGAACGAGATCAAGATCAATTGGGTCTGGAACCCGCCGTGGGGCCCGGACAAGATCACCGACGACGGCCGCGAGCAGCTTCGCGCCCTCGGTTTCACGGTCTGACGGCCGGGCGCCTCTCCTGGGCGCCACCCCGTTCAGCCGACAGGCTTGTCGGCACCCGGTGCTACCGATATCGCCAGTAGGCGAAACGGAGGCGCGCATGGGGCACAGTCCTGACGTAAAAGTCATTGCTGACCGGTTGGTCCTGGGGCCGGTCACGGTCGGATTCGAACGGACGTTGCGCATCCCGGAGATCGGGTTGCACCCGCTGCCGCCGAGTCTCGGCTCGTTTCCGCTACGCCGGGTTCAGGACTATCCGGATACGGTGCCGGCCGAGTGGCTGGCTCGCGGCGGGTGTTCGTGCATCTGTGTAGCGCGGCTCAGTGGACGGCGATCACGGGTGAGGTTCCGCCACCCACCCCGGTGGACCGCGACGCGTACGTTGCGGCGGCCCACGAAGGTTGTCTCGCTCAAGGGTGCGCCCGGCGACGTTGTCACCGATGGAGATTGGTAGTAACCCGGGAGCAAACCCGCCTCCTGCGGATACCGTGTGGGCTCATGGTCACGGTCCCGGCGTTCGTCTGGCGCAGCGGCTTCGTGGGCCGGGCGATGATCATCGGCGCCGGGGTGGGCGCGGTCGTGGGTGTGCTCGCCTGGCTGGACTCGGGTTTCTGGGTCTCGGGCGTACTGGTCTTCGTGATCGTCGGCGTGTTTTACGGCATCGGGATGGCGCGCCGGATGGCGAGGTACTGGCCGATGTCGAAGGAGCTCGCCGGGACCGATCGGGAGGCGGTCGTGCGGGCTGCCCGCGGCGGTGAACGGATCGACGATCCGCGATTGGTGGACGCCGCCCGCGATTACAGCCGGGGAGTGCACGCGGCTGCGGAGACAGCCCGCCCGTTCCGGTGGCTGCTGCCGGTGGTGCTCGTCGTCGCCGCAGCGAGTGCGTTGTGGGACGCCGTGTTCGGTTCGGTCGGAAATGTCGTGGTGTCGGTTATCTACTTGGCGGCTCTGGCGGTGGAGTTGGCCTGGTGGCCCAGGCGTCAAGCCCAGCTGCTGGCCAATACCCGGCAGGCCTGTGGATAACTTTGGCGCTGCGCTGACTTCTTGTCGGCCCACGGCGCTAGCTTCCAGCTCATCGGGAACCGATGGAGTTCCCGGACAGTCGGAAGGAACTGCGATGAGTTCAGACGTCGAGAAGTTGTACGGGGCATGCCTGCGCGATCTCGGTGATCCGCAGCGCTGGTTCAGCCCGCGCGGATATCCGGATTCGTTGGCGCTGTGTGTGATCGATTCGATCTACTCGACCGGGGCGCGCTACGTCACCGTTGAGAAGGTCGTCGCCCGGTACCGCGGCTATCGGGCGGCCCAGGGGGCGGATGCTGAGACTGATGGCGCCACCGAGCTCCTACAGAACATCGCCGAGCTGGGCGGTCCTGACCCGTGGGCCTCGCAGATCGGGAACCGTCGGCCCACATCGACCGCGGTGAGCGCTCCACTGAAGTCCGTGGCCGTCGCGCAGGCAGCGGAAGTGCTTGTCGCCCTGGGTATTCGGACGACCGACGAGCTGCGGGCGATGGTCGAAGACGGGCCCCGCCGCGAAGAAGTCAAGGCGGCCTGGTGTGCCGTGCCGGGGCAGCGGTCCGGAATTACCTGGGAGTACGCGCAGATCTTGGCGAAGATCCCTGGCGTGAAAGCCGACCGGATGGTGCTCGGCTATGTCTGTCGGGAAGTGGGGCCGGTCGATGCGGTCCGGGCGGCCGAACTGGTCTATGCGACGGCAGAAGCGGGCGGTTGGAACGTCATCGACCTCGACCACGCCATCTGGCGATTCGAGTCGAAACGCCCGTATCAGCGGGACGTGCCAGCGTGACGGCTGGCCGGTAGATCAGCGGCTTTCGGCGGGGCGCGCTCGGTTTCACTGTCTGGGGCCGCGTGAGGTCAGCCGAACGCGTCTCGCAGGGTGACCGTCTGCAGATTGCGGCTCGTGATCAGATCGTGGAGCTGGGCGTAGCAGTGCGTGACCGTCGGCAGGTTGGCGTGCGCCAGGATGATCTGCTGTGGGTTGAACGAGCGGGTGGCCGCCGCGATCAGGCTGGCTTCGTTCTCGGGGAGTGAATCTCCGACGGTGCCGCTCCACATCGTCACCGTCGTGTATCCCTGGTCTGCTGCGACGCCGTCGATGTCGGCATTGTGCACGCCGTACGGCGGCCGGAAGTACGGGGTTCCGTCGCTGCCGTAAGTGTTGCGCAAGAAGTCGGCGTTCCGCCGGATCTCGTCGCCGACCTGGGCAAGCGACAGCTGGTTCAGGAACGGATGGGACCAAGTGTGGTTGCCCATCTGGATCTGGCCGGAGTCGACCATCGGCCGCAGTGCCGGCGCGTTGTCGGTCCAGGAAGCGTTGTCACCGTTGACGAAGAAGGTCAGCCTGGTCCCGGTGTCGCGGCAGAACTGCGCGAACGCGCCGACCACCATACTGCTCTTACCGTCGTCGACGGTGAGAGCCAGCTGGTTGCCCTCTCCGGGTAACCGGGAGATCACCGCCACCGGCATCCGCGCGAGCGGTATGGGTACCCGGATGGCGCTAGCCACGGGTGCCCGGGTCAGGGCGGAAATCACGCCCAACGTGATGCCGGCAAGCACAGTGCGCCGGTCAACGCACGGCATGTTCTGATAGTACGCAAGTCCGGCTGCGGCCGAGTCCAATTGTTTTCTGCTGCTTTGCTTCTCATCTGCTGCAAACTGGCTGTGGGGTGGGGATCGCCGGGTTTCAGCGGGGGTGTGATCCCGCTTCGGTGCTGGTTTGCGGTGGCTGTCCGCGCTGCCCGACCGGGACGGACGCGCACAGGTTGAGACTGGCTGGTGCTCGCGGGTTCCGGTTTGCTCGACCACAATGCTGGGAACAGGCTGTATCAATCCGACGTTAGGAAAAGTGTGAGTACGCAGGACATCACCGCAGACCAGTTCAATGACATCGTCAACGACAACGACATCGTGCTGGTGGATTTCTGGGCGTCGTGGTGCGGACCGTGTCGTGCGTTCGCGCCGACGTTCAAGGCCGCCTCCGAGCAGCACCCCGACGTCGTCTTCGCCAAGGTGGACACCGAGGCCGAGCAGGGGCTCGCCGCGGCTGCCGACATCCGGTCGATCCCGACCCTGATGGCGTTCAAGAAGGGCAAGTTGGTCTTCAACCAGGCCGGAGCACTGCCGCCGGCGGCGCTGGAGGATCTGGTTCAGAAGATCAAGGAATTCGACATCGATGCGGCCATGAAAGAGCAGGCCGCTCAGGGCGACGCCGAACAGGTGTGATGAACGGCACGCGATAGCGTGCTGTCCGTGACTGCGCAGAACGAATTCGTACTGGTTGACCGTCCGCGACCGGACGTGGCCCTGGTGACCCTCAACCGGCCTGAGCGGATGAACTCGATGGCGTTCGACGTCATGGTGCCGCTCAAGGGCGTCCTCGAAGAGCTCCGCTACGACAACAGCGTGCGCGTCGTGGTGCTGACCGGGGCCGGCCGCGGCTTCTCGTCCGGGGCCGATCACAAGTCGGCCGGCTCGGTTCCGCACGTCGCCGGTCTGACCAGACCGACGTACGCCCTGCGGTCGATGGAGATCCTCGACGATGTGATTCTCGCCCTACGCCGGCTGCACCAGCCGGTGATCGCCGCCGTCAACGGCGCGGCCATCGGGGGTGGTCTCTGCCTGGCGCTGGCGTGTGACGTCCGGGTCGCCGCCGAAGGTGCCTACTTCCGCGCCGCCGGGATCAACAACGGGCTTACCGCCAGTGAGCTGGGCTTGTCCTACCTGCTGCCGCGGGCCATCGGGTCGTCACGGGCGTTCGAGATCATGTTGACCGGCCGTGACGTCGACGCGCAGGAGGCAGAGCGCATCGGTTTGGTCTCCAGCGTGGTGGCCGAGGAGGCGCTCCTGGACACCTGCTACGCGATGGCGGACCGCATGGCGGCGTTCTCCCGGCCGGGTATCGAGTTGACCAAGCGCACTCTTTGGAGTGGACTGGACGCCGCTAGTCTGGAGGGGCACATGCAGGCCGAGGGCCTGGGACAACTCTTCGTGCGCCTGCTCACCGCAAACTTTGAGGAAGCGGTTGCCGCGCGCGCGGAGAAGCGCCCCGCCGTATTTACCGACCAGAAGTAAGACAAACACTGAGGAGGACGCAGCGTGATCACCGCAACGGACCTGGAGGTCCGCGCCGGCGCGCGCACGCTGCTGTCCTTCGAGGGCTCTGCGTTGCGGGTGCAGCCCGGCGACCGGATCGGACTGGTCGGGCGCAACGGCGCAGGCAAGACCACCACCATGCGCATCCTGGCCGGGGAGGGCGAACCGTACGCCGGCAGCATCTCGCGTACGGGTGAGGTCGGTTACCTGCCACAGGACCCCAAAGAAGGCGACCTCGACGTCCTGGCCCGGGACCGGGTGCTCTCGGCTCGCGGTCTCGACACGCTGCTGGCGGACCTGGAGAAGCAGCAGGTCTTGATGGCCGAGGTGGCCGATGATGCGGCCCGCGACAAAGCGGTGCGCCGCTACGGGCAGTTGGAGGAGCGGTTCTCGGCGCTGGGTGGTTACGCCGCCGAGAGCGAGGCCGGCCGGATCTGCGCCAGCCTGGGCCTGCCCGATCGGGTGCTGACGCAGCCGCTGCGCACGCTCTCCGGTGGACAGCGCCGGCGTGTCGAGCTGGCCCGCATCCTGTTCGCGGCCAGCGACACCGGTTCGGGATCTGCCACCACGCTGCTGCTCGACGAGCCCACCAACCACCTCGACGCCGACTCGATCGGCTGGCTTCGCGACTTCCTTCACAACCACACCGGTGGACTCGTGGTCATCAGCCACGATGTCGAGCTGCTCGACGAGGTCGTCAACCGGGTGTGGTTCCTCGACGCGGTACGCGGTGAGGCCGACGTTTACAACATGGGCTGGAAGAAGTACCTCGATGCGCGCGCGACCGACGAACAGCGTCGTCGCCGCGAACGTGCCAACGCCGAGAAGAAAGCCGGCGCGTTGCGCGCCCAGGCCGCCAAGATGGGCGCAAAGGCCACCAAAGCCGTTGCCGCACAGAACATGTTGCGTCGGGCCGAGCGGATGATCGCCGAGCTCGACGCCGAGCGGGTGGCCGACAAGGTGGCCCGCATCAAGTTCCCCACGCCGGCGCCGTGCGGGAAGACCCCGCTGGTGGCCAAGGGGTTGACGAAAACTTACGGGTCGCTGGAGATCTTCACCGGTGTCGACCTGGCGATCGACCGCGGCTCGCGGGTGGTGGTACTCGGCCTCAACGGTGCGGGCAAGACGACGCTGCTGCGGCTGCTCGCCGGCGCTGAGACCGCCGACGCCGGAGTCCTGGAACCCGGCCACGGCTGCAAGATCGGGTATTTCGCCCAGGAACACGACACCCTCGACAACGAGTCGACCGTCTGGGAGAACATCCGCCACGCCGCGCCGGACACCGGGGAGCAGGACCTTCGAGGTCTGTTGGGCGCGTTCATGTTCACCGGCCCGCAGCTGGATCAGCCCGCCGGCACGCTGTCCGGCGGTGAGAAGACGCGGTTGGCGCTGGCCGGCCTGGTTGCTTCGACGGCCAATGTGTTGTTGCTGGACGAGCCGACCAACAACCTCGATCCCGCGTCACGAGAGCAGGTTCTCGACGCGCTGCGCAGCTACCAGGGTGCGGTGGTGTTGGTTACGCACGATCCGGGCGCAGCCGAGGCCCTCGATCCGCAGCGCGTGGTGCTACTACCGGACGGTACCGAGGACTTCTGGTCCACCGAATACCGGGATCTCATCGAGCTCGCCTGACAGCGAATTCTCAAGAACCACCGCACCTTCGAGAACGTCAATTTAAGACGTTGGACAAATCGACCCCTCGGTGTGTGGGTGGTTCCTACTCTGGGTATCCGTCGGGACATCACAAGCGGGGAGATGTCGATGAGGGAAATGAACAAGAATCGCGGCGAGCTGCTGGCAGAACTTCGAAAGGCGTACGAGGGGGGTGCCAGCATCCGCACGCTTGTGGCGACGACCGGACGTTCTTACGGCTCGATCCACAGCTTGCTGCGTGAGTCGGGAACGACGATGCGCAGCCGCGGCGGTCCCAACCACCGCACCCGGTCGAGGGTGTGATGAGCACAACCGCTGTGCGGTAACAGGATTCAGCTATCCGCCGGCGTCTGCTGCCGCACGCTGTCCTCGACCAGGTCCAGCACCGCGGTGAGGTTCTTCGGGTCCTCGCCGGAGGCGATGCGGGCTACCAGGCCGTCGAGAACCAGATCCAGGTAGATATGCAGGACCGCACTCGGCACGTCGTCACGTAGGCGCCCGGCCTGTTTCTGGCGGCGCAGGCGCTCGGTGATCGCGGCATCCAGCTCGGCGGACCGTTCCGCCCAGCCTTGGTGAAAGGCCGGATCGTTGCGCAGCTTGCGGGCGATTTCCAGCCGGGTGGCCAGCCAGTCGAACTGCTCGGGCGCGGCAAGCATGTTCCGCATCACCTGGATCAGGCCTTCGCGGGCGGCCACTTCGGCCATCCGCTCGGCGTCCTCCCTGGCCAGTTCGAAGAACAAGGTGTCCTTGTCCTTGAAGTGATGAAAGATTGCGCCGCGCGACAGCCCGATGGTTTCTTCGAGCCGTCGCACGGTCGCACTCTCATATCCGTACTGACCGAAGCAGCGCCGGGCGCCGTCGAGAATCTGACGACGCCGGGCGGCAAGATGATCGTCCGTCACCCTGGGCACTGGAGAACTCCTCGCCCAAGCGCGGCTCGGCGCCGCGCCTGTGCTGCTTCGGTTGTCGGATTCAGGATTACTTCGACTTCAGCATGTTGCGCAGAACGTACTGCAGGATGCCGCCGTTTCGGTAGTAGTCGGCCTCGCCGGGGGTGTCGATACGGACCACCGCGTCGAACTCCACCTTGGATCCATCTTCCTTGGTGGCGGTCACCTTCACAGTCTTCGGCGTCTTGCCCTTGTTGAGATCCTCGATGCCGGTGATGTCGAAGGTCTCGGTGCCGTCGAGCTTGAGGCTCGCAGCCGACTCACCCGCCGGGAACTGCAGCGGGATGACGCCCATACCGATCAGGTTCGACCGGTGGATGCGCTCGAAGGACTCGGTGATGACGGCCTTGACGCCGAGCAGCACGGTGCCCTTGGCCGCCCAGTCACGCGAGGAGCCCGAGCCGTATTCCTTGCCGCCCAGGACGACCAGCGGGATGCCGGCCTCCTTGTAGTTCACCGAGGCGTCGTAGATGAACGCCTGCGGGCCGCCGGGCTGGGTGAAGTCCCGCGTGTAGCCGCCGGAGACGTCGTCGAGCAGCTGGTTGCGCAGCCGGATGTTGGCGAAGGTGCCACGGATCATCACCTCGTGGTTGCCGCGTCGCGACCCCAGCGAGTTGTAGTCCTTGCGCGCAACGCCGTTGGCGTCCAGGTACTGCGCGGCCGGGGTGCCCGGCTTGATCGAACCTGCCGGGCTGATGTGATCGGTGGTCACCGAATCGCCCAGCAGGGCAAGGACTCTGGCGCCCTTGATGTCGCCGACCGGCTCCGGCTCGGCGGGCATGCCGTCGAAGTACGGCGCCTTGCGCACGTAGGTGGAGGCGTCGTCCCACTCGAAGATGTTGCCCTCCGGGGTGGACAGCGAACGCCAGCGGTCGTCGCCCTTGAACACGTCGGCGTAGGAGTCGGTGAACATCTCCCGGTTGATCGAGGAGGCGATGGTCTCCTCGATTTCTTGCGCAGAAGGCCAGATGTCCTTGAGGAAGACGTCGTTGCCCTGCTGATCCTGGCCGAGCGGATCGGTCTCGAAGTCGAAGTCCATGGTGCCCGCGATGCCGTATGCGATCACCAGCGGCGGCGAGGCCAGGTAGTTCATCTTGACGTCGGGGGAGATACGGCCTTCGAAGTTGCGGTTACCCGAGAGCACCGCGGTGACCGACAGATCGTTGTCGTTGATGGCCTTGGAGATCTCGTCGGGCAGCGGACCGGTGTTGCCGATGCACGTGGTGCAGCCGTAGCCGCCGAGGTAGTAGCCCAGCTTCTCCAGGTAGGGCCACAGGCCGGCCTTGTTGTAGTAGTCGGTGACGACCTGGCTGCCCGGCGCCATGTTGGTCTTGACCCACGGCTTGCTGGTCAGGCCCTTCTCGACGGCCTTCTTGGCCAACAGAGCGGCGCCGAGCATGACGGACGGGTTGGAGGTGTTGGTGCAGGACGTGATGCCCGCGACGACGACCGCGCCGTGGTCGAGCACGAATTCGCCCCGCTCGTCAGACTTCACGGTGATCGGCTTCGACGGCCGGCCCTCGGCGCCGTTGGCGGCCGACGGACGGGCGTCGACCGCGCCGTCGTCCGCGAACGACAGCGACACCGAGTCGCTGGCCGGGAAGGACTCGTCGACCGCTTCGTCGAGCTTGGTCTCCGGGGTCGGGAGGTGCTCCTCGACGTAGTTGTGGATGTCCTTGCGGAACGCGTTCTTGGCGTCCGACAGCTCGATGCGGTCCTGTGGGCGCTTCGGGCCGGAGATCGAGGGCACCACGGTCGACAGGTCGAGCTCGAGGTACTCGGAGAACGCGGGCTCATGGTCGGCGTCGTGCCACATGCCCTGCGTCTTGGCGTACGCCTCGACCAGTGCCAGCTGCTCCTCGGTACGCCCGGTCAGCCGCAGGTAGTTGATGGTCTCTTCGTCGATCGGGAAGATCGCTGCGGTGGAACCGAATTCGGGGCTCATGTTGCCCAGGGTGGCGCGGTTGGCCAGCGGCACCTCGGCCACGCCCTTGCCGTAGAACTCGACGAACTTGCCGACGACGCCGTGCTTGCGCAGCATGTCGGTGACGGTCAGCACCACGTCGGTGGCGGTCACGCCCGGCTTGATCTCACCGGTCAGCTTGAAGCCGACGACGCGGGGGATGAGCATCGAGACGGGCTGGCCCAGCATGGCGGCCTCGGCCTCGATACCGCCGACGCCCCAGCCGAGCACGCCGAGACCGTTCTCCATGGTGGTGTGGCTGTCGGTGCCCACGCAGGTGTCCGGGTAGGCCACCCCGTCGCGCTCGAACACCACCCGGGCCAGGTACTCGATGTTGACCTGATGCACGATCCCGGTGCCCGGGGGGACGACCTTGAAGTCGTCGAACGCGCCCTGGCCCCAGCGCAGGAACTGGTAGCGCTCGGAGTTGCGCTCATATTCGAGTTCGACGTTGCGCTCGAAGGCGCCGGCATTGCCGAACACGTCGAGGATCACCGAGTGGTCAATGACCATCTCGGCCGGCGAGAGCGGGTTCACCTTGTCCGGGTCCCCACCCAGGGCCGCGACTGCCTCGCGCATGGTAGCCAGGTCGACGATGCACGGCACGCCGGTGAAGTCCTGCATCAACACCCGCGCCGGGGTGAACTGGATCTCGATGCTCGGCTCGGCCGAGGGATCCCAGTTGGCGATAGCCTCGATGTGGTCCTTGGTGATGTTGGCGCCGTCCTCGGTCCGCAGGAGGTTCTCCGCGAGCACCTTGAGGCTGTAGGGCAGTTTCTCGGTACCAGGTACCGCGTCGAGGCGGTAGATCTCGTAGCTCTTGTCCCCGACAGCCAATGTGTCGCGGGCACCAAATGAGTTAAGGGACGAATTTTCCGTATTCTCGCTGCTCACATCAACTCCCGGCTCGATCTCGCCGCGACGGGCTGTGTCGGCGGCGTTCCGATGTTAACAGTACGCTTGTCCTGCAATGCCCAGCGGGCCGGGGTCCAGTCTTCCCTTGTCGGGTTCTGGTTGCTACCCCGTTCGGCCGATCCGTGCGATCCGCCCGCTCGGTCCGGGGCAATGCGGCGGCGATGAGGCGTGGCACCGCGAGCGTCACTCCGGCGTGACGATAGGCGGTCGATGCGGTGACGATTCCAGTGTCGCTGCGCAGCGGCGGATGGGCTCGGGATACCGTGCGTCTGTGACCGGACCCCATGTCATCCCGTTCCTGCCGGCCTATATCCCGGTCGAGGTCTGCGAGACCGTCGGGATGGATCCGGCGCAACCCGACGGAGTGGCCAAGTGCATGGCGGCCGTGCAGGCCGACGTTCGCGACGACGGTGTCAGCGCGCCCGACGCCGATGTTGAGGCTCTGCGCCAGGTCGTCAGCGATGCCCGTCAGGGCGGGGTCGATCTCAAGATCGTGGTTCTGCCGCAGAACCCCGGTATCGACACGCCGCTGCGTGATATCGCCAGCGAGGTCGGGGCGGCCAATCCGGGTGCGACGGTGCTCGCGCTGAGCCCGTCGTTTGCCGGTACGTACAGCCCGACAATCGACCGCGTGACTTTGGAAGCCGGGCAGGATGTGGCCAAGACCGGTAATCCGGTGTTGTCGGCAAAGAATTTCGTCGGGGAGATTTCGACCCCCGACTTTCCCTGGACTGCGCTCACGATCGTGCTGACGCTCGGGGTTGCCGCGGCGGCCGCGCTGACTCGCGCCCTGCAGGTGCGCAGCAAACGATTGGCCGGGTCAGGGGCCTCGAGCGCCCCCTCAGTCGAGGTCTGAAAAACCCGTCGAACATTAGTTCGGAATACCGTCCAAATATCACTAATTGGTCACACTATTCGCAATTACATTCCTGTAATTTGTGACTAAAGTTTCTTTGGTTTCAGATGTGACGTACGGTGCAATCGGTAGCCATTGTTGCAGTTGTGCTTCATGTGACTTCTGTGCAAAGGCCCCGAGCAAACGCCGGCACGCCGACGTTGAGCCATAGGAGACTTGAGTCGAATGAGACGCACCGTTGGCGTCCCGCGCACGCGCGGAGCAGATGGGGCTTCGCATGCGCGAGCAGCAGATGGGGTCTCTGCATCGCGTCTGCGCGGCCGTTTCTGGGCGGTGCCGCTGACCGCGGCGATGCTGTTGGCGACAGCGTTGTCGGGTGGCGTCCCGGCCGCGGCGGATCCGGGGGCGCCAGATCAGATCGCAACGCTCGTGGCCGCGGTGGCCAACGCCGACCAGAAGCTGCAGGAGCTGGGCGCTGCCATCCAGACTCAGCAGGAAGCCGTCAACAAGGCAATCGTCGATGTGCAGGACGCCCGCGATGCAGCCGCTACGGCGCAGCAGGAGGTCGACGCCAGCCAACAAGGCATCGCCGACGCCAATCGCGCCATCGCCGAGGCGCAGAAGAGGTTCGACACCTTCGCGGCGGCCACCTACGTCAACGGGCCATCGAGCTCGTACCTGACTGCGTCCGACCCCGCCGACATCGCGCGCACCGCGGCGACCGGTCAAACCCTGGCCGCCAGCACCGACAAGGTGATCGCCGATCTGCAGCGGGCCCGCACCGAGCAGGTCAACCGCGAATCGGCTGCCCGGCTGGCCAAGCAGAATGCCGACCGGGCCACGGCCAACGCTCAGACCAGTCAAGACAGCGCCGTCGCCGCACTGCAACAGGCGCAGCAGACCTTCAGTGCCCAGCAGGGCGAGCTGCAGCGGCTGACGGCCGAACGGGCAACGGCCCAAGCTCAACTCGCTCAGGTGCACAAGGCATCAGCACCGGCCGCTCCGGTGCAGGGGCCGGTGCCGCAGGCGGCGGCGGGGGACTGGGACAGAGCTCCGGGCGCGCCGGCTCAAGCGGGCCAGAAATGGGACGGCGAATGGGATCCCACGCTGCCGGCGATTCCCAGCGCGTTCGTCAGCGGTGACCCGATCGCCATCATCAACACGGTCCTGGGGATCTCGTCGACCTCGGCGCAGGTCACCCAGAACATGGGGCGCCAGTTCCTGCAGAAAATGGGCATCCTGCCCACGCCGACCGGCTACACGAACGGGTCCATTCCCCGGGTGTACGGACGGCAGGCATCTGAATACGTCATCCAGCGGGCCGGTTCCCAGATGGGCGTTCCGTACTCCTGGGGTGGTGGCAACGCCGCCGGTCCGAGTCGCGGCATCGATTCGGGGGCCAACACCGTCGGGTTCGACTGCTCGGGCCTGATCCTCTACGGGTTCGCCGGTGTCGGCATCAAGTTGCCGCATTACTCGGGCTCGCAGTACAACGCCGGCCGCAAGATCCCGTCCTCGCAGATGCGGCGCGGCGACGTGATCTTCTACGGCCCCGGCGGCAGCCAGCACGTGACGCTCTACCTCGGCAACGGCCAGATGCTCGAAGCGCCGTACACGGGTTCGCAGGTCAAGATCTCGCCGGTCCGCACGAGCGGGATGACCCCGTACGTCGTCCGCTACATCGAATACTGATGGGAATACATTGCGCTCCTTCGTCTTACGATGCCTGATCCTGATCGCCGCAACTGCGTTCGCGGCGATCGGTCTGGTGACGCCGGCCAGTGCCGCGCCCGACGACGGGCAGTGGGATCCCACCCTCCCGAAGATCGTCAGCTCCGGGGCACCGGGTGATCCGGTGGCTATCGCCAACGCTTCGTTCCAGGTCAGCCAGCTCGCGCTACAGACCACCCAGAACCTCGGACAGCAGTTCCTACAGACCATCGGGCTGGCCCCGAAACAAGCGGCCTCCACGTTCCCCGGCGGCCGGGTACGCGGTCCGCAGGCCATCGAATACGCCATCCGGCGCGGAGGTTCCCAGATGGGCGTGCCTTACTCGTGGGGTGGTGGCACGCTGACCGGTCCCGGCCCCGGTGTGGACTACGACGCCGGCAAGATGGGCTACGACTGCTCGGGCTTCACCCGATATGCGTTCGCCGGGGTCGGAGTGCAGATTCCCAAGTACTCCGGGGACCAGTACAACACCGGCCGCAAGGTGCCGGTGGCCCAGGCGAAGCGGGGTGACCTCTTGTTCTGGGGTCCGGGCGGTAGCCAGCACGTCGCGATGTACCTCGGCGGCGGAAAGATGTTGGAGGCGTCGGGCAGTGCGGGCAAAGTGACGGTGAGCCCGGTCCGCACCGGAGGCATCCAGCCCTATGCGGCCCGCATCATCGAATCCTGAGCGGAACCTTAACTCTTCCGGGCAGCGTCGACGGATCTCGAAGTGCCTGGAATAGTTGACGGCGGGCTCCCGATTGCCCGTAGAGCAAAAAATGCAAGACCAGCGTTTGTAGTCGAATACCGTGGGAGGAAGTTGATGACGTCACCGAGTGGACCGCCGCAGGGCGCCGGAGGTTATCCCGGCTCGAGCCCGGCGCCAGGTTTCCCGCCCGGATCGACCGGCTCCCCTGCCGCGCCGGCCGCACCACCAGCAGCGACCAACGGCAGTCTGCAGGCCGAGGTGCACACCCTGGAACGCGCCATCTTCGAGGTCAAGCGGATCATCGTCGGCCAGGATCAGCTCGTCGAGCGGATGCTCGTCGGACTTCTCGCCAAGGGCCATGTGCTGCTCGAAGGCGTGCCCGGTGTGGCCAAGACGCTGGCCGTCGAGACGTTCGCCAAGGTCGTCGGCGGCACCTTTGCCCGCATCCAGTTCACCCCTGACCTGGTGCCCACCGACATCATCGGTACCCGCATCTACCGGCAGGGCAAGGAAGACTTCGACATCGAGCTCGGCCCGGTGGTGGTCAACTTCCTGCTCGCCGACGAGATCAACCGTGCGCCTGCCAAGGTTCAGTCGGCCCTGCTCGAGGTGATGGCCGAGCGCAAGATCTCCATCGGCGGCAAGACCTTCCCGCTGCCCAGCCCGTTCCTGGTGATGGCCACCCAGAACCCGATCGAGCAGGAAGGCGTCTACGCGCTCCCGGAAGCCCAGCGCGACCGCTTCCTGTTCAAGCTCAACGTCGACTACCCGTCGCCGGAGGAAGAGCGCGAGATCATCTACCGGATGGGCGTCAAGCCCCCGGAGCCCAAGCAGATCCTGAACACCGGCGACCTGCTGCGGTTGCAGGAACTCGCGGCCAACACCTTCGTGCACCACGCGCTGGTGGACTACGTGGTGCGAATCGTCACCGCCACGCGCGAGCCCGAGAAGTTCGGCATGCCCGACGCCAAGGCGTGGATCGCCTACGGTGCTTCGCCGCGTGCCTCGCTCGGCATCATCTCGGCCGCCCGCGCGCTGGCCCTGGTGCGCGGGCGTGACTACGTCATCCCGCAGGACGTCGTCGAGGTGATCCCCGACGTGCTGCGGCACCGCCTGGTGCTCACCTACGACGCGCTGGCCGACGAGGTCTCCGCGGAGACCGTGGTCAACCGGATCCTGCAGACGGTTGCCCTGCCGCAGGTGAACGCTCTACCGCAGCAAGGCCATTCAGTTCCGCCCGCCGTACCCGCCGCGGCCGGCGCGGCGGGTGGTCGGTGACCAGTTCCCGACGCACCGTCGACCTGCCGTCTCTGAAGCGCGGGGAGATTCGGGACCCGGCGTTGACGGCGGCGTTGCGCAAGCTTGAGCTGACGGTGCGGCGCAAGCTCGACGGGGTTCTGCACGGCGACCACCTCGGTCTGATCCCGGGTCCGGGATCAGAGCCGGGGGACTCGCGGATCTACCAGCCCGGCGATGACGTGCGCCGGATGGACTGGTCGGTGACGGCGCGGACACAGACGCCCCACGTGCGACAGATGATCGCCGACCGCGAACTGGAGACCTGGCTGGTCGTCGACATGTCGGCCAGCATGGACTTCGGTACTACCGGCTGCGAGAAGCGTGATCTGGCGGTGGCGGCCGCGGCCGCGATCGCGTTCCTCAACAGCGGTGGCGGCAACCGGATCGGCGCGATCATCGCCAACGGGGAGACCGTGCGACGGGTTCCGGCATTGAGTGGGCGTCTGCACGAGCAGGAGCTGCTGCGGGCGATCGCCACCACGCCGAAGGCCGCGCCCGGGGTGCGGGGCGACCTGGCCGGTGCCATCGATGCTCTCCGTCGTCCCGAGCGCAGGCGCGGCATGGCAGTGATCATCAGTGACTTCCTTGGGCCGATCAACTGGATGCGCCCGCTGCGGGCCATCGCCGGGCGCCACGAGGTACTGGGCATCGAGATCCTCGACCCGCGCGACGTCGAGTTGCCTGCTGTCGGCGATGTGGTGCTGCAGGACACCGAGACCGGTGTCACCCGCGAGTTCACCATCGACGAGCAGTTGCGCAGCGATTTCGAGCGGGCCGCCGCGGCCCATCGTGAGGAAGTGGCCCGCACATTGCGGCGGTGCGATGCACCGCTGCTGAGCCTCCGCACCGACCGGGACTGGATCGCCGATGTGGTCCGGTTTGTGGCGAGTCGGCGGCGCGGCGCCCTGGCCAGCCGATGAGCGCTTGCGCGAAGAGCAACGGGCACAGGTAGACGAAGCTTGACCAGCAACCAACCGAAATGACTTCTAGCACATGACTTTACCGATTCTCGGTCCGATGAGCCTGACGGGCTTCGCGCACGCGTGGTGGTTCCTGTTTCTCTTCGTGGTACTGGGCCTGTTGGCGTACTACGTCATCGTGCAGCGTGCGCGGAAGCAGCGGATCCTGCGGTTCGCCAACATGGAGCTGCTCGAAAGTGTGGCGCCCAAGCAGCCGACCCGCTGGCGGCATCTGCCGGCGGCGCTGTTGGCCGTCGCACTCGTCCTGTTGACGGTCGCGATGGCCGGTCCTACCCATGATGTGCGGATTCCGCGCAACCGTGCAGTGGTGATGCTGGTGATCGACGTGTCGCAATCGATGCGTGCGACCGACGTCGCGCCCAGCCGGTTGGCCGCCGCGCAGGAAGCCGCCAAGCAGTTCGCCGATCAGCTGACCCCGGGGATCAACCTCGGCCTCATCGCCTACGCCGGCACGGCGACTGTGCTGGTGCAGCCGACCACCAACCGTGAGGCCACCAAGAACGGCCTGGACAAGCTGCAGTTGGCCGACCGGACCGCCACCGGTGAGGGCATTTTCACCGCGCTGCAGGCGATCGCCACCGTCGGCGCGGTGATCGGCGGCGGTGACGAGAAGCCGCCGGCGCGCATCGTGCTGATGTCCGACGGCAAGGAGACCGTGCCGTCCAACCCGGACAATCCCAAGGGCGCGTACACCGCCGCCCGCACCGCCAAGGACCAGGGAGTGCCGATCTCCACGGTGTCCTTCGGCACGCCGTACGGCTACGTCGAGATCAATGATCAGCGCCAGCCGGTGCCCGTCGACGACGAGATGCTCGGCAAGATCGCCAAGCTGTCCGGCGGTGACGCCTTCACCGCGTCCAGCCTGGAACAGCTCAAGCAGGTATTCACCTCGCTGCAGCAGCAGATCGGCTACGAGACCATCAAGGGCGACGCCAGCCTCGGCTGGCTGCGGCTGGGTGCGTTGGTGCTGGCCGCCGCCGGTGTGCTCGCCCTGCTGATCAATCGCAGACTCCCCGGTTAGGACCCGATCCGGCGCCCACGGGCGCCGGTCCACACGGGTGATGCGATTTTCAGACCATGCTGGTGAGGAGATAAGTTGGCGGGCATGAGTGACGCTGTTGTCGCGAAAGCCGACGCCGAAACCGTTTCCGAAAGCGCCGCTGGAGAAGCCGGCGGCCGACCGGCCTTTGTTCCCCGTTCCGTGCTGGTCACCGGTGGAAACCGGGGGATCGGCCTGGCGATCGCGCAGCGACTGGCCGCCGACGGGCACAAGGTGGCCGTCACCCACCGCGGATCCGGAGCGCCCGACGGGCTGTTCGGCGTCGTGTGCGACGTCACCGACAACGAAGCCGTCGACCGTGCGTTCAAGGAAGTCGAAGAGCATCAGGGTCCGGTCGAGGTACTGGTGTCCAACGCCGGTATCTCCCAGGACGCGTTCCTCATGCGGATGACCGAGGAACGCTTCGAGAACGTCATCAACGCGAACCTCACCGGGGCATTCCGGGTGGCGCAGCGCGCGTCGCGCAGCATGCAGCGCAAGCGTTTCGGCCGGATCATCTTCATCGGTTCGGTCTCGGGCATGTGGGGTATCGGCAACCAGGCCAACTATGCGGCGGCCAAGGCCGGCCTGATCGGCATGGCCCGCTCGATCTCCCGGGAGCTGTCCAAGGCCGGCGTCACCGCGAACGTGGTGGCCCCGGGCTACATCGACACCGAGATGACCCGTGCCCTCGACGAGCGGATCCAGGCGGGCGCCCTGGAGTTCATTCCGGCCAAGCGCGTCGGCACCGCAGACGAAGTGGCCGGTGCGGTCAGCTTCCTGGCCTCCGAGGACGCCGGGTACATCGCCGGTGCGGTGATCCCCGTCGACGGCGGCATGGGCATGGGGCACTGATCTAAAAGCTCTGGATTGCAAGAACTTTCGCACAACTCTTCACCGAAGTAGGAGTCAGGACAATGGCAGGTTTGCTCGAAGGCAAGCGCATTCTGGTCACCGGGATCATCACGGACTCGTCGATCGCGTTCCACATCGCCAAGGTGGCCCAGGAGGCCGGCGCTGAGCTGGTGCTCACCGGGTTCGACCGGATGAAGCTGATCCAGCGCATCGCCGACCGGCTGCCCAAGCCGGCCCCGCTGCTGGAGCTCGACGTGCAGAACGAGGAGCACCTGGCAAGCCTGGCCGACCGGGTCGCCGAGGTCATCGGCGCGGGCAACAAGCTCGACGGTGTGGTGCACTCGATCGGCTTCATGCCGCAGACCGGCATGGGCGTCAACCCCTTCTTCGACGCCCCCTACGAGGACGTTGCCAAGGGCATCCACATCTCGGCGTACTCCTACGCCTCGCTGGCCAAGGCCACGCTGCCGATCATGAACGAAGGCGGCAGCATCGTCGGCATGGACTTCGACCCGACCCGGGCGATGCCGGCCTACAACTGGATGACGGTGGCCAAGAGCGCACTCGAGTCGGTCAACCGGTTCGTCGCCCGCGAGGCCGGCCCGTTCGGTGTCCGCTCCAACCTTGTTGCGGCGGGACCGATCCGGACGCTGGCCATGAGCGCCATCGTCGGCGGCGCGCTGGGTGCCGAAGCCGGGGATCAGATGCGGCTGCTCGAAGAGGGCTGGGATCAGCGTGCGCCCGTCGGCTGGAACATGAAGGACCCGGAGCCGGTCGCCAAGACGGTGTGCGCGTTGCTGTCGGATTGGCTGCCCGCCACCACCGGCACCATCATCTACGCCGACGGCGGCGCCAGCACCCAGCTGCTCTGACTTGTTTTATGCCGAAACCGCATTCCAGCAGGTGTGTACTCGCACAAATCCTGCCGGAATGCGGTTTCGCGGTTAGGGGAGAGGCAAGCTGATGGAGTTTGACGCAGTTCTGCTGCTGTCCTTCGGGGGACCGGAGGCGCCGGACCAGGTGATGCCGTTCCTGGAGAACGTGACCCGGGGCCGCGGCATCCCCGCCGAGCGGTTGGCCGACGTCGCCGAGCACTACCTGCATTTCGGCGGGGTGTCGCCGATCAACGGGATCAACCGGGCACTCATCGAGCAGTTGCGGGCCGAGATGCCCGGTATCCCCGTCTACTTCGGCAACCGGAACTGGGAACCGTATGTCGAAGACACGGTTGCGGCGATGCGAGACAACGGGATTCGACGGGCGGCGGTGTTCACCACATCGGCCTGGGGCGGTTATTCCAGCTGCACCCAGTATGTCGAGGACATCGCCCGGGCACGCACCGCGGTGGGTGATGACGCGCCGGAGTTGGTCAAACTGCGCCAGTACTTCGACCATCCGCTGTTGGTGGAGATGTTCGCCGACGCGATCTCGGTCGCGGCAGCCACACTGCCCGCCGAACTGCGCGACGAGGCCCGGTTGGTGTTCACCGCGCATTCGATCCCCACCGCCGCCGATGAGCGGCACGGCCCGCGGCTCTACAGTCGCCAGGTCGACTACGCGACCCGGCTGGTGGCCGCCGCCGCGGGTTACGAGGACTTCGACCAGGTGTGGCAGTCGCGTTCGGGTCCGCCTCGGATCCCGTGGCTGGAGCCTGACGTTGCCGATCACCTGACTGTGTTGGGCCAGAAGGGAACCCGGGCGGTCATCGTGTGCCCGATCGGGTTCGTCGCCGACCACATCGAGGTCGTGTGGGATCTCGATCACGAGCTGCGACTGCAAGCCGAACAAGCAGGTATCGCCTTCGCGCGGGCCAGCACTCCGAACGCCGACAAGCGTTTCGCTCGGTTGGCCGCCGGGTTGATCGATGAGTTGCGCACCGGCGCGGTACCGCTGCGGGCGGCAGGCCCCGACCCGGTCGCCGGCTACGGATTCAGCATCAACGGTGCGCCGTGCTCGCCGCACTGCTGTGGCACGCGGTCCTAGCGCGCGAACCATCAGGGTCCGGAAAAGTCAGTCCCGCCAGGCGGATTGCAGGATCGCCTCGAGGGCGGCCAGCCGTGCCGAGCGGACCACCCGGTCCAACGGCCGGATGGCATCGCCGGCGATCTGCACCTCTGAGGAGCTCTGCAGGCCGATCGGCATCAGTCCCGAGCTCACCGTGACGATCGCCTCCACATGGGCGGCGTTCTCCAGCACCCGCACGGCCCGGGTCGGGGCATGGTCGGGGATCGTGTGCAACCGGCCGGCTTCGAGGATGTCTTCCACCATGCCGCGGGGATCGTCGACATCGACACCGACGCCCGCCCGCAACGCGACCAGGGTGTCGGCGGCCGAGCGCACCGCCGACCGCAACTCGTACTCGGCCTCACCCAGATCGTAGTGCTGCGGCGCCGGCAGAACCGGCAGTGAGTACACGGTCCACGACAGCGCCCGCGGCTCCGGCTCGAACGCGGATTCGGTTTCCACGTCGTCGAATTCGAAGTACTCGAACTCCGGCACCAGCCCGACCCCGTCCAGTTCGTCATGAGTCACCAGCACCGCTTCACCGACGGTCAGCGCATCCCGCTGGAACTGCGAGCCGGCAGGCAATCCGCGGACGTCGCCGGGAACCGGTAGGGCCACCCTGATCGACGGCCTGGTGCCGGATCTGCCGACGGCCGTGCGGAGGGTCTGCAGCAGCGACACCGAACCGGAGTCCTCCAACTCCGGCCAAGGCAGCCCGGTGCGGACTGCGGCCTGCGAGTCGTAGGCGGTTACAGAATGCATTGGTGCCCACTGGGATAACGCGTCGAGGACGTCGTCAGGCGCGGCTGAGCCGGCGAGCCAGGCGTTGGCCCACATCGAAAGGGTTGCACTTGGACACCACATGATGTTGGCAGTGTAATTGCCGGTCGCCGATCAGGCCTGACCCGATAGGGTGGGCGTATGCCCCTACCGCTGATCTGGCTCATCCTGGCGCTGGGACTCGCCGGGGCGGAGGCGCTGACCGGCGACATGTTTCTGCTGATGCTGGCCGGCGGCGCACTGGCCGCGAGCGGTTCGAGTTGGCTGTTCGACCTGCCGCTGTGGGCTGACGGTGCGGTGTTTCTCGTGGTTTCGGTGCTTTTGCTGGTCTTGGTGCGGCCCGCGCTACGGCGCCGTTTCGAGATCGGACGAGGGCTTCCCGAACCGGTCAAGGCGCTGGAGGGAAAGTCCGCGCTGGTGCTGGACCGGGTGGCGCAGCACGAGGGGCAGGTCAAGCTCGACGGCGAGGTCTGGACGGCGCGCCCCCTCAACGACCACGATGTGTACGAACCGGGTGACCACGTGACCGTCGTGAGGATCGACGGCGCCACCGCGGTGGTCTTCAAAACGATGTAGTACCGCTTCAAATCGACGTAGTACCCAGGGAGGGGTTCACCATGGACGGTGCCGTAGCCGGGCTGGTTTTGCTGCTTGTGCTTGTGGTGTTCGCGATCATTGTCGTGGCCAAGTCGGTTGCGCTCATTCCTCAGGCCGAGGCCGCGGTGATCGAGCGTCTAGGTCGCTACAGCCGCACCGTCAGCGGTCAGCTGACGCTGCTGGTGCCGTTCATCGATCGGATCCGGGCCCGGGTGGACCTGCGCGAGCGGGTGGTGTCCTTCCCACCGCAGCCGGTGATCACCGAGGACAACCTGACGCTCAACATCGACACCGTGGTCTATTTCCAGGTGACGAATCCGCAGGCCGCCGTGTACTCGATCAGCAACTACATCGTCGGTGTGGAACAGCTGACCACCACCACGCTGCGCAATGTCGTCGGTGGCATGACCCTGGAGCAGACTCTGACTTCGCGTGACTCGATCAATGGCCAGTTGCGCGGCGTGCTCGACGAGGCGACCGGCCGGTGGGGGCTTCGCGTGGCGCGGGTGGAGTTGCGCAGCATCGATCCGCCGCCGTCGATCCAGGAGTCGATGGAAAAGCAGATGAAGGCCGATCGCGAGAAGCGGGCCATGATCCTGACCGCCGAGGGTGTGCGGGAGTCGTCGATCAAGCAGGCCGAGGGGCAGAAGCAGTCTCAGATCCTGGCGGCCGAGGGCGCCAAGCAGGCCGCGATTCTGGCCGCCGAGGCCGACCGGCAGTCCCGGATGTTGCGGGCCCAGGGTGAGCGGGCCGCCCAATATCTGCAGGCGCAGGGCCAGGCCAAGGCCATCGAGAAGACCTTCGCCGCGATCAAGGCAGGCCGGCCCACCCCCGAGATGCTGGCCTATCAGTACCTCCAGACGTTGCCGCAGATGGCCAAGGGGGAGGCCAACAAGGTCTGGGTGGTGCCCAGCGACTTCGGTTCGGCGTTACAGGGTTTCACCAAGCTGCTGGGGGCACCGGGCGAGGACGGCGTGTTCCGGTATACGCCGTCGCCCGTCGATGAGGATCTGCCAAAGCCCGAGGACGACAGCGACGAGGTCGCCGCGTGGTTCAACACGGAGACCGATCCGGAGATCGCCCGGGCCGTGGCCAAGGCCGAGGCCGAGGCGCGGGCCAGCACTCCGCCGCTGGGTGCCAGGCCGCCGCAGGCGTCGTTGGAGACCCCGCCGCAGACCCCGCCCAATGAACTGGAGGGCGGCGCGCACCGCGCGCTGTAAGGCGGGCGGTCAGCGCTGAGGCTGTAGCCGGATCTCGACCAGCGGCAGCGGGGTGTCGGTTTCGGTGATCGGTTGGCCGAGCGTTTCTTCGAGGACGAGTTTGAACTGCTGCCACGTCGCCGGGTGGCGCTGCCGGTAGTCGGTCAGGACCTGGTCGGCGCTGCGCTGGTCGAGGACATGCGCGACGCCGGCCACCGGCCGGTGGCTGCCGAGCCACACCCGGACCTGCGGATTGACGGCGATGTTGCGGAACCACTGGGCTTTCGCGCCGAAACCGGAGGCGACGATGACGGCGTCGGGACCGGGGCGGTCCACCACCTCGAGCACGACGTAGCGGCGCGCGCCGGAGGTGCGGCCGATGTGTTCGAGCATCATCATTCTCGCGCCGAGTAACGCCCCCGCCCGCATCCGGTAGAGCCATATCGGGGCACGCACCAGCCGGCGGTTGCGTAAGAGCCGAGCACCGAGATCGGGCAGTGCGCTCAAGCGTTGTCTCCCTCCGCCTCGCGCCGCGTCCCCGTCACGCGGGGACCGCGCTCACGGCTCCGTGAATGTGTGCGAAATGCCAACCGATTGAGGTGTGTCGGCCTGCGGACGCGCGCGCTCGCGGTGGTGCAGGCGCATCTCGTACACCAGTCCAGCCACCCCGAGTGCAGCGGTGCTCAGCGACACCAGGACCAACGCCGGGCTGATGTTTCCGGTCAACGCGTCACCGAGGACGACGACCGCCGCCGTGCCGGGGAACAGTCCCACCAACGTCGCCAGGGTGTAGGGCACGACCCGCACGGCAGAGGCGCCCGCGGCGTAGTTCAGCACCGAGAACGGCACCACCGGGATCAGCCGCATGGACAGCACCACCGGCCAGCCACGCCGCCGCAGCCGGGTATCCAGCGAGTCGATCCGAGGATGGGGCACCAGCCGGTTGAGCTGCCAGCCGGCCGCACGGATCAGGAACAAGGCCAGCACCGCGCTCACCGCGCTGGCCGCCACCGCGATCGCCACGCCCAGCACCGGCCCGAACAGCAGGCCCGCGGCCAGGGTGAAGGCGGTCCGGGGGAACGGGAAGACGGTCACCACGATGTGCGCGCCGAGGAACGCCAGCGGGAACCACGGACCCACCGAGGTGGCCCAGTCCCGCATCTGCATCGCTGTCGGCAACGGAACCAGCACGGCAACTGCGACGAGAATCACAATGCCTGCCAGCAGCCCGACGATCCGCCGAGGTGGCAACTGGGAAGCCGTCGCAATTACCGCGGCGCGCACCACGCGCAGGGTTCTGACGACGGGTTTCACGTCTTACAACAGTACGGGCCGTCGGCGGTGAACACCGCTGTGCGCTGCCGTGAGTCCACCGACCAGCGGTCAGCGCCGTGATGGCGATCATTTAGCCTGATGGGCGAGTGGGTAGGTCACACGCTGCGATAACAGGAGATGCGGGTGTCGTTACAGGGGACTAGTGCGGTCGAGTCGGACCGCCGGCAGTGGCGGACGGCGGTCGCCGGCGTGCTGGCCAAGAGCAGTCGGCGCGATGTGGCCGATCTGCCGGCCGAGCCGGAACGCCTGCTGGATTCGCAGACCTATGAGGGTTTCGCCATCAGGCCGCTCTACACGAGCCTGGACGCTCGGCCGGAGTCCACCCTGCCGGGGCAATGGCCGTTCGTTCGCGGCGGCGACGCCCTGCGTGACGTGAAATCCGGCTGGAAGGTCGTCGAGAGCTTCCCCGCTGTCGCGGGTAGCGCTGCGGGCACGATCAACGGTGCGGCGCTGGTGGCGCTGACCGAGGGCGCCAGCGCGCTGGCGCTGCGGGTCGGCGGCGAGGGAGGTATCTCCCTGGGCGAACTGGACCGTGTGTTGGACGGTGTATTCCTGGATCTGGTGCCGGTGATCCTGGAATGCACCGGAGCGGACCTGGCTGCCACTGCCGACGCGGTACTGCCCCTGCTCAAAGACCTTGACGACGACCAGCGCTCGCGGTTGGCGATCGACCTCGGCGCCGACCCGCTGACCGCACCGCTGTCCGGGCAGGCCACCGTCGGCGGAGCCGACAATTCAGTCACGGCCGATGACTCGGACTTACTCGCTACCGTCGCCAAGCTCACCGGCCATGCCGGTGGAGTGCGTGCGGTAACCGTCGACGGCCCGGCCTTCCACAACCTCGGCGCCAGCGCGGCATGGGAGCTCGCCGGCACGGTCGCCGCGGCCGTCGCGTACCTGCGGATCCTCAACGATGGCGGAGTGGCGACACCGGATGCGTTGCGGCAGATCAGTTTCCGCTACGCCGCCGATGACGATCAGTTCATGACGATCGCCAAGTTGCGCGTTGCGCGGCAGCTGTGGGCCCGGGTCGCCGAGGTGGTCGGTGCTCCTGAGGCCGGAGCCGCCCGGATCCATGCCGTGACCTCGCTGCCGATGATGACCCAGCGGGATCCGTGGGTGAACATGCTGCGCACCACTCTGGCCGCCTTCTCGGCGGGCGTCGGGGGAGCCGACACCGTGCAGGTGCATTCGTTCGATGCGGCGATTCCCGACGGCCTGGACGGGACGTCGACGAGTTTCGCCCGCCGCATCGCCCGCAACACCCAGCTGCTGCTGCTTGAGGAATCGCACATCGGTCAGGTGCTCGACCCGGCCGGTGGTTCGTGGTTTGTCGAGGACCTGACGGCTCAACTCGCCGACCAGGCCTGGGCGCATTTCCAGGACATCGAGGCGCGCGGCGGATTCGTCGCGGCCCGCGACTACATCACCGCCCAGATCGCCGAGGTCGCTGCACGGCGCAGTGCCGACATCGCGCACCGCCGCACCGCGATCACCGGTGTCAACGAGTTCCCCAACCTCGACGAAAAGCCGCTCCCGCAAGGTGGTTCGGCGTCGTCGATCGCTCGGTATGCGGCCGGGTTCGAGGCGCTGCGCGACCGCTCGGACGCCTTCCTGGCAGCGACCGGCGCCCGCCCCAAGGTTCTGCTGCTGCCGGTGGGGCCGCTGGCCGAGCACAACATCCGCACCACGTTCGCATCGAACCTGTTGGCTTCCGGCGGGATCGAGGCCATCAACCCGGGCGCCGTCGACGCCGCATCGATCGCCGGAGCGGTGGCCGATGCCGGTACGCCGGCGGTGGCCGTGCTGTGCGGCACCGACGTCCGCTACGGCGCGGAGGCCTCCGACGCGGTGGCGGCAGCTCACGCCGCCGGCGTCCGCGAGGTGCTCCTGGCCGGCCCGGAAAAGGCCGTCGCCGAATCTGATTCGAAGCCCGATGGATATCTGACCGCAAAAATCGATGCGGTCGAAGCACTGTCGAAACTGCTCACCGGACTGGGGGCCTGAGATGACTGCCACAACAGGATCAGAGATCCGTAGCTTCGCCGACGTCCCGCTGCGCAGTGAAGAGCCGGGTCGGCCCGTCACCCCGGAAGCGGTGACCGAGCACGTTGCAGCGGCCGCCGCTGCCCACGGCTACGCGCCTGAGCAGCTCACGTGGGCCACGCCCGAGGGTATCGACGTCAAGCCGGTGTACATCGCCGCCGACCGTGACGAGGCGGCCGAAGCCGGCTATCCGCTCGACAGCTTCCCCGGCGCACCGCCTTTCGTGCGCGGGCCGTACCCGACGATGTACGTCAACCAGCCGTGGACCATCCGCCAGTACGCCGGGTTCTCGACCGCCGCCGAATCCAACGCGTTCTACCGGCGCAACCTGGCCGCCGGCCAGAAGGGCCTGTCGGTGGCCTTCGACCTGGCCACCCACCGCGGCTACGACTCCGACCACCCGCGCGTGCAGGGTGACGTCGGAATGGCCGGTGTGGCTATCGATTCCATCCTCGACATGCGGCAGCTGTTCGACGGCATCGACCTGGGTCAGGTCAGCGTCTCGATGACCATGAACGGCGCGGTGCTGCCGATCCTGGCGCTCTACGTCGTCGCCGCCGAGGAACAGGGTGTGCCGCCGGAGAAGCTGGCCGGGACCATCCAGAACGACATCCTCAAAGAGTTCATGGTCCGCAACACCTACATCTATCCGCCCAAGCCGTCGATGCGGATCATCTCGGACATCTTCGCCTACACCAGCTCGAAGATGCCGAAGTTCAACTCGATCTCGATCTCGGGCTACCACATCCAAGAGGCCGGTGCCACAGCCGATCTGGAGCTCGCCTACACGCTGGCGGACGGCGTCGAGTACATCAAGGCCGGGCTGGACGCCGGACTGGACATCGACAAGTTCGCACCGCGGCTGAGCTTCTTCTGGGGCATCGGCATGAACTTCTTCATGGAGGTGGCCAAGCTTCGGGCCGGCCGGCTGCTGTGGAGCGAGCTGGTGGCCCAGTTCGAGCCCAAGAACGACAAGTCGCTGTCGCTGCGTACCCACTCGCAGACCTCGGGCTGGTCGCTGACCGCGCAGGACGTGTTCAACAACGTCGCGCGCACCTGTATCGAGGCGATGGCCGCCACGCAGGGCCACACGCAGTCTCTGCACACCAACGCCCTGGACGAGGCGCTGGCGCTGCCGACCGACTTCTCGGCGCGGATCGCCCGCAACACACAGCTCCTGTTGCAACAGGAGTCGGGCACCACCCGGCCGATCGATCCGTGGGGCGGCTCGTACTACGTCGAGTGGCTGACGCATCAGTTGGCGGAGAAGGCACGTGCTCACATCCACGAGGTGAACGAGCACGGCGGCATGGCGCAGGCGATCAGCGACGGGATTCCGAAGCTGCGTATCGAGGAGGCGGCCGCCCGGACCCAGGCCCGTATCGACTCCGGTGCCCAACCGCTGATCGGCGTCAACAAGTACCAGGTGGAAGAGGACCAGGAGATCGAGGTCCTCAAGGTCGAGAACAGCCGGGTACGCGCCGAGCAGCTGGCCAAGCTGCAGCAGCTGCGTGCCGATCGCGACGAGTCGGCGACTCAGGCTGCACTGGCCGAGCTGACCCGCGCCGCCGAGGCCACCGGGTCCGCGGGCGAAGACGGACTCGGCAACAACCTGCTGGCCCTGGCCATCAATGCGGCCCGCGCCAAGGCCACCCTGGGTGAGATCTCCGACGCGCTGGAGAAGGTGTACGGGCGCCACCAGGCCGAGATCCGTACGATTTCGGGCGTCTACCGCGACGAAATAGGGGGAGCTGGAAAGGTCGGCGGAATGTCTACCGCGACGGAGCTGGTGAACAAGTTCGCCGAGGCCGACGGCCGTCGGCCCCGCATCCTGGTGGCCAAGATGGGCCAGGACGGACACGACCGTGGGCAGAAGGTGATCGCGACGGCGTTCGCCGACATCGGCTTCGACGTCGACGTGGGCTCGCTGTTCTCCACCCCGGAGGAGGTGGCCCGTCAGGCCGCCGACAACGACGTGCATGTGGTCGGGGTGTCCTCGCTTGCTGCGGGGCATCTCACCTTGGTGCCAGCGCTGCGTGACGCGCTGGCCGAGGTGGGCCGCCCCGACATCATGATCGTCGTCGGCGGGGTCATCCCGCCCGGGGATTTCGACGAGCTGTACGAGGCCGGGGCGACCGCGATCTTCCCGCCTGGCACCGTGATCGCCGATGCCGCCATCGGCCTGCTGCAGAAGTTGGCGGACCGGCTCGGGTACCAGCTGAGCGAATAGTGGCTTCCGTTCGTGAACTGGCGGCGGCCGTCCGCAGTGGTGACCGCGCCGCGCTGGCGCGGGCCATCACGATGGTCGAGTCCACCCGGGCCGATCATCGTGACCAGGCTCAGCAGTTGCTGCTGGAGCTCATGCCAGACGCAGGCAAAGCCCAACACGTCGGTATCACCGGGGTGCCGGGGGTCGGCAAGTCGACGACGATCGAAGCCCTCGGCATGTACCTGATCGAGGCCGGCCACCGGGTCGCGGTCCTGGCAGTGGACCCGTCGTCGACCCGGACCGGCGGCTCGATCCTGGGGGACAAGACCAGAATGACCCGCCTGGCGGTCCATCCGGATGCCTATATCCGGCCGTCGCCGACCTCCGGGACGCTCGGCGGGGTCGCCAAGGCCACCCGGGAGACCATCGTGCTGCTCGAGGCGGCGGGCTACGACGTCATCCTGGTCGAGACCGTCGGGGTGGGGCAGTCCGAGGTCACGGTGTCGAACATGGTCGACACCTTCGTGTTCCTCACCCTGGCCCGCACCGGCGACCAGTTGCAGGGCATCAAAAAGGGTGTGCTCGAGCTGGCCGATGTCATCGTCGTCAACAAGGCCGACGGCGAACACGCCATCGAGGCCAAGGCGGCCGCCCGTGAACTGACCGGCGCCATACGGCTGATCTACCCGCGCGAAACGCTATGGCGGCCACCGGTTCTCACGATGAGCGCGATCGAAGGCCACGGGTTGGCCGAGCTGTGGGAGACGGTGCTCAAACACCGTGAGGTGCTCACCGAGGCGGGGGAGTTCGAGGCCAGACGTCGTGCCCAACAGGTGGACTGGACCTGGTCGATGGTGCGTGACACCGTGCTGGACCGGGTGATGTCGCATCCGGGTGTGCGCAGCATCCGCGACGAGGTGGAACGCCGGGTGCGCGAGGGCGAGTTGACCCCGGCGCTGGCTGCCCAGGAAATTCTCGACGCGGCCGACTGACACCTCGTCTACCGCACTTAGGCTGTTCGCAGCGACACCGAAGCGAAAGGCTGGGCTGACCCGGAGATGAGGGACGTGAACGCGAAACTGCGTGCGCTCGTGGCGGCCGCGATGGTCGGTGGTGCGGTGCTGACCGCGTGCGGCGGCGGGGCGACCGGCCCGTCGACCGGTGCACAGCCCACCGTGGCCAAGACCAAGCTGCAAACCATGGCCAAGGAGAAGCTAGAAGCCGCGGCCAAGACCAAGGCCAAGTCCGTGACCTGCGACGACGGTATCGTCGGCAAGGTGGGGGCGACCCAACATTGTGTGCTGACGGCCAAGAACGGCACCAAATATGGCGTCACGGCTACGGTCAAGGCGGTCGAGTCCGGCAAGGTCAATATCGACTTCAAGGTGGACGAGAAGCCAAGTTCCTGACCGGGCGGCCGAGCCTCGGCTAACAGGTAGGTAACGCTTGTAAAATTTGCCGGGGGTCCAGGTAAATTCAAGTGTGTGACCGATCACAGCGGTGAGCGCGACGAGGCGCTCCCACACGGCGTCCAAGGCGCGGCGGACAGGAACTTCTCCTGTACGGTCCGCGGGTTCTCGAAGTTGTTCCCCGGCCGGAAGTACGGCGGCGGAGCGCTGGTGATCCTTCAGGACGGTGAGCCTGTCGTCGACGTCTGGACCGGTTACTCGGACCGCGACGGTACCCAGCATTGGACAGCCGACACCGGCGCGATGGTGTTCTCCGCGACGAAGGGGATGGCCTCGACGGTCGTCCATCGCCTCGTCGACCGCGGTCTGATCGAATACGACTGCCCGGTGAGCGCGTATTGGCCTGATTTTGGGGCCAATGGCAAATCCTCGATCACGGTGCGGCAGGTGATGGCGCACGAGGCCGGGCTGTCTCAACTCAACGGCGTCAGCAAAGCCGATCTGATGGATCACCTGGTGATGGAGAGTCGGGTTGCCACTGCGCCGGTGAACTCACTTCTGTTCGGAAAGCCGGCCTATCACGCGCTGACCTACGGCTGGCTGCTGTCGGGCCTGGCTCGTGCGGTGACGGGGCAGAGCATGCGCGAGCTGTTCCGCATCGAGCTGGCAGAGCCGTTGGGGACAGACGGTCTGCACCTGGGGCGACCACCCGTGCAGGCTCCCACCCGGGCCGCACAGATTCTGCTTCCGCAACGGCGGTGGCCTAACCACGTCTTCGACTTCGTGGCGCCACGGATCGCCGCGCTGAACTTCTCGGGTGCGTTCGGATCGATGTACTTCCCCGGCGTGATGTCGCTGGTTCAAGGCGATACCCCGTTCTTGGACTCGGAGGCGCCCGCGGTCAACGGCGTCGCGACGGCCCGCGGCCTGGCCAGGATGTACGGCGCGATCGCGAACCGGGGCCGTCTCGATGGCGTGGAATACCTGTCTGAGCACACCGTGGCCGGGCTGACCGGTCCGCCCGGCATACGTGCGGACCGAAATCTGGGGGTGCCGCTCGGCTTCCATCTCGGATATCACTCGGTTCCGTTCGGGGTCATGCCCGGATTCGGCCACGTAGGGCTCGGTGGTTCGGTCGGCTGGGCGGACCCGGCCAGTGGCCTGGCGATCGGCTTTGTGCACAACCGCTTGTTGACCCCGATGGTGCTCGACATGGCTGCGTTCGTCGGTCTGAACGCACTGATTCGCAAGGACGTGGCTCGCGCCCGTGAGCGGGGATACGTGGCTGTACCCGATCTCGGTGCGGCCCCACACGAGGTGCCCAAGCCCGCGGCGGGGTAGTTCTCTCTTATCGACACGAGCCGGCCTGACGGATGACGTCAGGCCGGCTCATGTCGTTGCGGGGGGTACGGGCGGGCCTCTGATACCGGCCGCAGCCCTTCTACCTGCAGTGATATACATCACATCCAGTCCCATTCATGGGACACCTTTCCTTACTGTGCAGCGCATCTCCGCCGTTAACCCTGGTTCGTTTGCTTTCTGTGCCGATAGTGGGTTCAGTCACGGGTTCAACCGTGACGTGGGCTGAGTCTCAGGAGGCGCCCGGTGGCCGCCTCCATTGGTGCATCGCCGCGCACAGGGGTTGCGAAATTCTTGCGATCTCCATGATCGCTGCTGGTTGTTAGGTTGCGGTGTCAACAAAACCCATTAGCTGATGCGGTTCTCGGGTACGCAATCGTACCATTATCCGGGCCATGCTTGCGTGGAACATGAATTGGGTTCAACTACGGTTTCGATAGTTTGCGTGTCGGTCACTGGCTAACTATTTGAAGACAACCTATGAATTTACTGTACGCGGCAAACTGAACACCGTTTTCAAACGATGGACAACCTGTGAAAACGTGTTTCAGTGTTCAAAACTAGTGCCGCACTAGTTAGCGGGATAATTTCTCACCGCATCTTGGAATGCTCGGCTTTGCCATGAAACATGCTGTGGCACAGTAGGAGTCGTGCATTATGAGGTGCCGGGAGTTGCCCTCGTGGGGCCTCGCTAGTGAAATTGTCCGGCCCTGCCATTTCGCGAGAATGGATCGGCGTAGCGAACATCGGAGTGTTTTTGCGATCAGATGTTTCCAACATCTAGGTTGGCCCACGCGCTAGGCTACGGAGCCGCGTTGGCAACGACTCGTGCCGGATACGGGGATTCGGTACCGTCCGTTGTGGGCGACGTAGCGCACATTCTTTTCCGCGTTCTAAGTATGTTGGTCGATGCTTTGCTGGTCGATCGCATCGAGAGAGGTGAGCCAACTTGGCCGAAACACCAGTCACCCCGATTGCCGTCATTGGCATGGGCTGCCGGCTGCCCGGCGGGATCGACTCACCGGCGGGGTTCTGGCAGGCGCTCCTGCGACGCGATGACCTCGTCACGAAGGTTCCGCTGGATCGCTGGGACGCTGACGAGTATTACGACCCGGAGCCAGGCGTGCCCGGTCGTTCGGTGTCCAAGTGGGGTGCGTTCCTCGACGATGTCACGGGGTTCGATGCCGACTTCTTCGGATACGGCGAGCGTGAGGCGCCGTCCATCGATCCGCAGCACCGTCTGCTCCTCGAGACGTCGTGGGAGGCCCTCGAGCACGCAGGGTTGGCCCCGACCGACGTTTCCGGCTCGCTGACCGGCGTGTTCCTCGGCATGACGCACAACGACTACCAGATGGTGGCCGCCGAGGCCGATGCACTCGACGGCGCCTACGGCTTCGCCGGGACGAACTTCAGCCTCGCGTCGGGTCGCGTTGCCTACGCGCTCGGTGTTCACGGGCCCGCGCTGACAGTGGACTCGGCATGCTCATCGGGCTTGCTGGCCATTCACATGGCGTGCCGGAGCCTGCACGAGTCGGAAAGCGACCTGGCCCTGGCCGGCGGCGCTTCGCTCTTGCTCGATCCGAAGAAGATGGTCGCGGGTTCGGCACAGGGAATGCTGTCGCCCACAGGTCGCTGCCACGCGTTCGACGTCAGTGCCGATGGGTTCGTCTCCGGTGAAGGCGTCGCGATGGTGCTGTTGAAGCGCCTTGCCGACGCGGAGCGGGACGGCGACCGGGTGCTCGCCGTGATCCGTGGGACCGCGGCGAACCAGGACGGCCACACGATCAACATCGCGACCCCGTCGGAGGAGTCGCAGAGTGCGGTCTACCGCGCGGCCCTGGCTGCCGGTGGGGTCGATCCCGTGACGGTCGGCATGATCGAAGCCCACGGGACCGGAACTCCGGTCGGCGATCCCATCGAGTTCGCGAGTTTGGCCGCGGTGTACGGCAGCGACGGACCGTGCGCACTCGGTTCGGTGAAGACGAACATCGGACACGCCCAGTCGGCATCAGGCGCGATCGGTCTGATCAAGGCCGTGCTCGCGCTGCAGCACGGCTCTGTCCCGGCGAACCTGCATTTCACCGAATTGCCCGAGCCGATGGCTCGACTCAAGAGCTCGCTGGTGGTGCCCACCGAACTGATGCAGTGGCCCGTCGAGGGGGCGCATCCCCGTCGCGCGGCGGTGTCGTCCTACGGCTTGTCGGGCACCAACGTGCACGCTGTGCTCGAGCAGGCGCCTGACGCCGGGTCCGAACCTGCCGGCGAGTCGAACGGCGACTCCGAGGCCATGATCTTCGCGGTGTCCTCCACCTCCGCCGATGAACTGCGCCGCACCGCGGGCCGGCTGGCCAACTGGCTGACCCATGAGGCCGGCGATCAGCCGTTGCCTGATCTGGCGTACACGCTGACGAGGCGGCGCGCTCATCGGCCGGTCCGAACCACGGTGACGGCGGCGACCGCCGAGGAACTCACCGCAGCCCTGCGCGAGGTCGCCGAGGGCGACGCCGTCTACGAGCCGGCGGTGGGTACCGGCGAGCGCGGACCCGTGTGGTTGTTCTCGGGTCAGGGCTCGCAGTGGGCCGGGATGGGCGCCCAGCTTCTTGCCAACGAGCCTGCCTTCGCGGCAGCCATTGCCGAGCTGGAGCCCCTGATCGCGGCAGAGTCGGGTTTCTCTGTGACCGAAGCGATTTCAGATCCCGAGCCAGTCAAGGGAATTGACCGGGTGCAGCCGACGATCTTCGCGATGCAGGTCGCGCTCGCTGCGGCGTTGAAGTCAAGGGGAGTGCTGCCCGGAGCGGTGATCGGCCATTCGATGGGCGAGGCCGCCGCCGCGGTGGTGGCGGGCGCGCTGTCGCTGCAGGACGGCGTGAAGGTGATCTGCAGGCGTTCGACCCTGATGATGCGCATCTCGGGTTCGGGCGCGATGGCATCGGTCGAACTGCCCGCTCAGCATGTGTTGTCCGAACTCGCCGCACGCGGGATCACCGACGTCGTGATCTCGGTGATCGCCTCGCCGCGGTCCACCGTGGTCGGAGGCACCACCGAACGCATTCGGGAACTGGTCGCCGACTGGGAACAACGGGACATCATGGCGCGCGAGGTCGCGGTCGACGTCGCGTCGCACTCGCCGCAGGTCGACCCGATCCTCGACGACCTCGTCGAGGCGCTCGCGGACCTGACCCCACTCACTCCGTCGGTGCCGTACTACTCGTCGACCTCATACGACCCTCGTGACGAGCCGTATACGGATGCCGATTACTGGGTCGACAATCTGCGCCACGCGGTGCGGTTCTCGGCAGCGGTCCAGGCCGCACTTGAGGACGGCTACCGGGTGTTCGGTGAGCTGGCCCCGCATCCTCTGCTGGTCCACCCGGCCGAACAGGTCGCCCGCAGCCTGGACATCAGCATCGCGGCGCTGCCGAGCATGCGACGCGAGACGCAGATGCCTACCGGCCTGCTGCAGTATGTCGGAGACCTCCACAGTGCTGGTGCGGCAGTCGACTTCGCGACGCTGTACCCGGCGGGCACCCTGTCCGACGCGCCGCTTCCCACCTGGACCCGCCAGCCCATGACCGTCAGCCGGGATGCTCGCGAGCACCTTCCGGGCGGTGGGCATCTGCTCAGCGTCCACCCGTTGCTGGGTGCGCACGTGGTCCTTCCCGAGGATCCCGAGCGGCATGTCTGGCAGGCCGACGTCGGTGTCGAAGCGCAGCCGTGGCTGGCCGACCATCAGGTCCACAATGTGGCCGCACTTCCGGGCGCCGCGTATTGCGAGATGGCTTTGGTCGCCGGTCGCTCGCTGTTGGGCGATGCCTGCGAGGTACGGGACATCACCTTCGAGCAGATGCTGCTGCTCGACGACGAGACCCTGGTCTCCGCCGAGGCGACGGTGACACCCGAGGGCGCGGTGGACTTCCTGGTCGAGACGGCCAAGCAGGGCGAACGGATCCGGCGTGCGGCGGCGGTGATCGTCGAGGCCGATCCGTCCGATGTTCCGGCCCGGCACGATCTCACCGAACTCAAGGCCGCCCACCCTCGCCGTGTCGAGGGGGATGGGCTGCGTAAATGGTTCGCGGAGAAGGGCATTCAGTACGGGCCAGCATTCTCCGGCCTGGCGGCGGCATATACCGCCGAGGGTCCGGTCACCAGTGTCCTGGCTGAGGTGGCCCTGCCCAGTGCGATTCGGTCCCAACAGGGCGCCTACCAGATCCATCCGGCCCTGCTCGACGTGTGCTTCCAGTCTGTGGCGGCGTACGCCGAGGGCGAGGATCCGGGCGGGCTGCTGCTCCCGCTCGGCGTGAACAGCCTGCGGGCATCCGGTTCGACCCGGGCAGCGCATTACTGCCTGCTGCAGGTCACCAGCGCCGACGCCACCAGCGTGGAAGCCGATCTCGATCTCCTCGATGAGGACGGTGAGGTGCTGCTGGTCGTTCGGGGCCTGCGCCTGGGCACCGGAATGTCTGAAAGCGGTCAGCGGGAACGCGTCTTCAACGAGCGCCTGCTCGCCGTCGATTGGCAAGAGCAGGAGCTTCCGGAGGTGCAGACGTCCGGAACGGGCCGGTGGTTGCTGATCACGCCCGACGAAGCGGATCTGCTGGCCACCGAATTGGCCGATGCGCTCGAACCTGATCTCGGCGACGTGTCGACCGTGGTCTGGCCCGAAGGGGCGAACCACTCGGCCCATGTCGAATCACTGCGCAACCACCTCGACGCCGACTCGTACAGCAATGTCGTCGTGGTCTTGGCCGGCGCGGCGGATGCGGGGGACCGGCAATCGGCTTCCCGGGGTCTGCAACATGTCCAGCGGGTGGTTCACATCGTGCGTGAACTCGTCGAGGTCGACGATCAAGCCCCCCGTCTCCATCTGATCACTCGTAGTGCGCAATCGGTGCTGTCCGGCGACGCGATCAACCTCGACCAGATCGGCCTTCGCGGGCTGGTCCGGGTGATCGGGAACGAACAACCGCAGCTGCATGCGACTCAGATCGACATCGATGAGCGGACCGACGCCAAAGACATTGCCCGTCAACTGCTCACCGGCAGTCCCGAGGACGAGACCGCCTGGCGAGACGGCAAGTGGTACACCGCGCGACTGGGAGCGAGTCCGCTGGCTGCCGACGAGCGTCTGTCCACCACCGTCGACATGTCCACCGACGCGGTGCGCCTGAGCATCCGTACGCCGGGTGACTTCGGTTCTCTGGAGCTCACCGCCTTTGAGCGGACCGCTCCCGAGCGCGGTTGCATTGAGGTGAGGGTCGGCGCGTCGAGCCTGAATTTCATCGACGTCCTGGCCGCCTCCGGCCGGTATCCCGGTCTGGCGGAGCAATCCGCAACGCTGGGCCGCGATTTCGCCGGAGTCGTCACGGCCGTCGGACCCGACGTCGCCGACCACAAGGTGGGCGATCGGGTCGCCGGTGTGTCGACAACAGGCTGCTGGGGCACGTTCGTCACGTGTGCCTCCGACCTTGCCGTCGCACTGCCCGACGGGCTGGCGACGGCAAGCGCCGCCGCTGTGCCCACCGCACACGCAACGGCGTGGTACGCGCTGCGTGATCTGGCGCGGATATCGGCGCAGGACAAGGTGCTGATTCATTCGGCAACCGGCGGCCTCGGTCTGGCGGCCATCGCCATCGCACGCGAAGCAGGTGCCGAGGTATTCGCCACCGCGGGCAGTCCCGAGCGTCGACAACTGTTGCGCGACATGGGCATCAAGTACGTCTACGACTCACGCACGCTGAGTTTTGCCGATGAGATCCGCCGCGACACCAATGGATACGGTGTCGACGTCGTGCTCAACTCGCTGACCGGGTCGGCGCAGCGTGCCGGGCTGGAACTGCTCGCCTTCGGTGGCCGGTTCGTGGAGACCGGGGTGGCCGATCTCCGCGGCGACGCCAGCCTCACGCCGGCGATGATCCGAGAGGGCCTGTCCTTCCACGCGGTCGACCTGTCGACGCTGAGCCAGCGGCGACCCGACGTCGTCCGTCGTCTGCTGGAAACCGTGTTCGGCAAGATTGCCGAAGGCGCACTACCCCTTCCGGAGATCAAGACCTATCCGTTCACCCAGTGGGCGGCGGCGATGGAACTGATGGATGCGGCAGGGCATGCCGGCAAGCTCGTGTTGGAGGTCCCGGAGTCGGGATCCGATACGGCCGTGGTGCCGCCCGAGCACGCACCGGCCTTCCGCTCCGACGGCGCGTATGTGATCACCGGTGGACTCGGCGGTCTTGGACGGTTCCTCGCCGAGAAGATGGCGTCGGCCGGTTGCGGCCGGATCGTGCTCAACGCCAGGTCCCAGCCGTCCGCCGAAGCGCTGGTCGAACTCGACCGGATTCGGGGCCTCGGTACCGAGGTGGAGGTGGTGACCGGCGACATCGCCGATGCGGCCACCGCCGAGGCGCTGGTGTCGGCGGCAACGGCCACCGGGCTTGCGCTACGGGGTGTCCTGCACGCGGCGGCGGTCGTGGAAGACGCCACACTGACCAACATCACCGATGATCTGGTGGCCCGAGATTGGACGCCAAAAGCCGTGGGCGCGTGGAACCTCCACGAGGCGACGCGGTCGGAATCGCTGGACTGGTTCTGCTGCTTCTCGTCGGCTGCGGCTCTAGTGGGCTCGCCCGGGCAGGGTGCATATGCGGCGGCCAACAGCTGGTTGGACGGATTCACCCGGTGGCGGCGCAATGAAGGACTGCGCTCCAGTGCAATCGCCTGGGGAGCGTGGACCGAGATCGGTAAGGGCACCGGATTCGCCGAGGCCTCCGACTCGGCGATCGTTCCCGACGAAGGTGCACATGCCTTCGAGACGATCCTGCGACACGACCGCGGGTACGCCGGCTACACGCCGATCGTGGGTGTGTCCTGGCTTGCCGACTTCGCCAAGCGTGTCCCGTTCGCCGAGTCGTTCCGTCCTGCCAGTTCCGGGGATTCCGACGCCAGCGGCTTCCTCACGGAGTTGTATGCCACTCCGCAGGACGAATGGCCTTCGCGGTTGCGTCGTCTGGTCTCCGACCAGATCAGTGTGCTGCTGCGTCGTTCGATCGACCCGGACCGTCCGCTGGCCGAGTACGGCATCGACTCGCTCGGCAACCTCGAGGTACGGACCAGGATCGAGACCGAGACCGGGGTGCGGATCAGCCCGGCGGACATCACGACCGTTCGCGGGCTCGCCGACAAGCTGTGCGAGAAATTGATCGCCAGTGCCGACACGGAGCTGACACCGACGGCGTGATGCCGAATTCGGTTGATTTTATAGAGGAGTCACGTTGCTGTTAGGTTCCGTTGCGATCGGTTCGATCGAGGAGTGGGAAGCTCCGCCCGGTTCTGCTGTGTCCTGGCGTGCTTCGCCCGGTTCGTGCGCCAAGGCCGCTGAAGCGCCTGTCAGCGACGTGCCGGTCAGCTACATGCAGGCCCAGCACCTGCGGGGCTTCGTCGATCAGCGAGCCAAGGGCCTGGACTACTCCCGTCTGGTGATCGTGACATGTGATATTCCAGGGCAATGCGACATCAGGGCGATGACATATGTGGTCAATGCCCATGTGCGCCGGCATGACACGTTCCGCAGCTGGTTCGAGTACCACGATGTGCACAACATCGTGCGTCACCAGATGACGAACCCGGCCGACATCAAGTTCGTGCCCACCCGGCACGGCGATCTCACGTCGGAGGAGCTGCGTCAGCTCACGCTGTCGACACCGGATCCGCTGCACTGGGATTGCTTCACCTACGGCATCGTTCAGTACCCGGATCGATTCACGATCTACGTGAGCATCGACCACCTGCACATGGATGCGACGTTCGCGGGTGTCACGCTCATGGAGTTCCACGCGATGTACACCACCCTCGTCGGTGGTGGCGCTCCGCTGGCACTTCCGGAGGCGGGGAGCTACGACGCCTTCTGCATGCGTCAGAAGGAACTTCTCGGCTCGTTGACGGCGGACTCGCCGGAAGTCAAGGCATGGGCCGACTTCGCGACGAACAACAACGGCAGCCTGCCGGACTTCCCACTGCCCCTAGGCGATCCGCTCGAGCCGTGTGGAGCGGAGATGTGGGTCGAGACCCTCATGGACGAGGAGCAGACAGCCAATTTCGAGTCGGCATGCGTCGCTGCCGGGGCCCGCTTCATCGGTGGCATGCTCGCCTGCACGGGGCTGGCCGAGCATGAGTTGACCGGAGCGGACACCTACTACGGGCTGACCCCGAGCGATACCCGCAAGACCACCGCCGATCTCATGACGATGGGCTGGTTTACCGGGCTGGTGCCGATCACCGTTCCGATCGCGGGCAGGTCCTTTGCCGAATCGGCCGTTGCGGCACAGAAATCCTTCGACGCCGGACATCAGCTCGTGGATGTCCCGTTCTACCGGGTGCTCGAGTTGAGACCCGAATTGGATTGGCCGAGGCCGAACTTCCAGGTGATCAACTTCCTGGACGCCGGAGCGGCGCCATTGTCGGTCCTGCTCACCACCGAGCTGGAATCGATGCGGATCGGAATGTTCAGCGACGGTGTGTACTCGTACCAGATGACCGTGTTCCTGGTGCGTCTGAAGGACCGGACGGCGGTCTCTGTGGTCTACCCGAACAACCCCGAAGCGCATGAATCGGTCGGTCGGTACGTCAAGGTGCTGAAATCGACGTGTGCGCGGGTGCTGGAGAACCTCGGCGCAGGGTCGCGCAAGTGAGTCGCGGAATGAAGTCAGAACAGGAAGGCACACTTGATGGCTGAGTCAACACTCAACGGCGTGCTGCGTGAACGGGCGAGCATGCAGCCCAACGATATCGCCTACACCTTCGTCGATTACGAACGTGACTGGGATGGCGTCGAGGAGACCCTGACCTGGGGCCAGCTCTACCGGCGCATCCGAAATCTGGCGGGGGAGCTGCAGGCCCACGCCGCATCGGGAGACCGCGCCGTGGTCCTCGCACCGCAGGGCCTGGACTACATCGTCGCCTTCCTGGCTTCGCTGGAAGCCGGCGTGGTCTGTGTTCCGCTGTCGACGCCGATGGTCGGCAATCACGATGAGCGGGTCACCGCTGTCCTCCGTGACGCGGCGCCCACCGTCATCCTCACCACGTCCGCCATCTCCGAGACTGTGACTCCGTATGCGGTGGCGCAGGACGGCAGCCCGGCGCCCGTCGTGCTCGAGGTCGACAAGCTCGACCTCGATGCCCGCAAGGCGGTTCGCCTGAGGCGCGAGGCCGCTCCGGATACCGCGTACCTCCAGTACACCTCCGGCTCGACGCGGATCCCCGCGGGCGTGATGGTGTCGAACCGCAACCTGACGGCCAACTTCGAGCAGATGATGGCCAGTTTCTACCCGGACTACAACCGGGTGCCGCCGTCAGACACAACGGTCGTGACGTGGCTGCCGCTGTACCACGACATGGGCATGATGGCCGGCATCGTTGCGCCGATTCTGGGTGGCTGGCGCACCGTGATGATGAGCCCGCTGGCGTTCCTGGCCCGGCCGGCACGCTGGATGCAGCAGCTCGGCAGCGTCCCCACCGGCTTGACCGCCGGACCCAACTTCGCCTTCGACCTGGCCTCGGCCAAGACCACCGATGACGATATGGCGGGTTGCGATCTGGGCAACGTGCTGAGCATCATCAGCGGGGCCGAGCGCGTCCACCAGGCGACCGTCGAACGCTTCACCAAGCGGTTCGCGGCATTCAATCTGCAGGGCAAGGTGATTCGCCCGTCCTATGGTCTGGCCGAGGCCACGCTGTACGTCGCGACGCGCGAGCCGGGGAAGCCGCCGGTGGTGGCTCATTTCGAGCCCGAGAAACTGGCGGCCGGGCACGCCGAGCGGTGTGCCAGTGGAACCGCGCTGATCAGCTACGGGACCCCGCAGAGCCCGGAGGTACGGATCGTCGATCCGGAAACCCGTATCGAGGTGCCCGCCGGGATGATCGGTGAGATCTGGGCACAGGGCGAGAACGTCGCGGCCGGGTACTGGAACCGGCCCGACGAGACGCAGGAGACGTTCGGCGCGACGGTCGACGGCGTACCCGACGGAACCTGGCTGCGTACCGGCGATCTGGGCTTCATCTCCGAAGGAGAGTTGTTCATCATCGGCCGGGTCAAGGATCTCCTGATCGTCCGCGGGCGCAACCACTACCCGGACGACATCGAGGCCACGGTGTCGGCGATCTCCCGTGGGCGCGTCGCTGCGATTGCGGTGAACCACGACGAGGAAGAGAAGCTGGTCGCCGTCATCGAGGTCAAGAAGCGTTCCGACGAAAGCCCGGAGGCCCTGGCCGAGCGTCTCACGTTGATGAAACGCGAAGTGATCTCCGCCATCTCGACGGCCCATGGACTCAACCCCGCCGACCTGGCACTGGTCGCCCCCGGCTCGCTCCCGATCACCACCAGCGGCAAGGTCCGTCGTCAGGCGAGTGCAGAGCTGTACCGCCGACAGGAGTTTGCGAGGTTGGACGCCTGATCGGGGCTGAACCGAAGCGCTGAAACCACTATGTGGGCAACCCTTTTGCTGATGGCCATCGCGGTCAGCCTCGAACCGGTGCGGATCGGGCTGACCGTGCTGATGCTGAACCGGCCCCGGCCGGTGCATCAATTGCTGGCGTTCCTGTGCGGCGGGTTCCTCATGGGCCTGGTGGTCGGCGGGACGGCGTTGCTTGTCCTCGACGCCGCACCGCTGGCCGCAGGCACGCTCACCGTGCCGAGGATGCAGATCGGGATCGGCATCCTCGCCCTGATCGCCGCGGCGTTGGTGGCGGCGAATGTGGGGGCGCGGCGGGCGCAACCGACAGAGGCGGCGCCTGAGGAGTCCGGCTCCGGCCAGGTGGCACTCGCGGCGCCGCGAGTCGGTCTGCGAGACCGGATACGGGCAGTGATGCAAGGTAATTCGCTGTGGGTCGCCGGTGTCAGCGGGCTGGGTATCGCGTTGCCTTCGGTCGACTACCTGGCGGCACTGGCGGTCATACACGCGTCCGGTGTCGCACCCGGCACACAGGTTGGTGCGGTGATCGCTTTCAACCTGGTGGCCTTTGCACTCGTGGAGATCCCACTCCTGAGTTACCTGATCGCCCCACAACGTACGCTGGTGTGGATGACCCGCGTGCATACCTGGATCCGTTCGTGCACGCGGCGCGACGTGGCGATGATTCTTACTGCGGCAGGGGCTTTGTTCATCACGATCGGCCTGCTTGGGATATGAGCGACAGCATGACACCGCCGACGGGTGGTGCTCAGAAGGGAGACGGCAGGATGCCTGGAGTCAACGGAGGACGTCGGCGTCGCGAAGCAGTCCGTGGTCGGAGCCGGTCACGAGATGCCGTTCGACGCGTGCCGCAGGGCCTGCTGGCCGGATCCTTCGCCGTCGGTCTTGTCGCCGCAGGAACGGTGTTCGGCGCCGGGACGGCGTCGGCCGAGTCCGCGCTGATCTTCGGCGGCGCCCGCGGGCCCGGCATCCCGTGGGACCAGATCACCAACAGGGTGGGCCGCGGCTTTTACCCGAATGCGAACCGGCACATCGTCGAGTACCCCGCCGGGATGGTGTACGGCCGGTTGCCGGACCAGTTGTGGCCCGGCAACGACATCTCGACCGACAGCGTGGGCGATTCGGTGGACATCGGTGCCCGCAACCTGAAGACCGCGCTGGCGGGCACCCCCGGGCAGACCGTGGTGGTCGGCAACTCCGAGGGCGCGCTGGTGCTCAGCGAGGCGCTGGCGCGCCTCTCGCAGGATCCCGGTGCGCGTGCCCCGGAAGGCGTGTCCTTCACGCTGTTCGGCCCCCCGCAGTCGGTGACGCCGTTCAGCCATTCGGTGCTGTCGTCGCTGACGCCGGGAACGTACGTTCCGCTGATCGACTACACGGTGCGCGGTCCGGTGGAGAGTCAGTACGACACCACCTTGGTGGTGGGCGAATACGATTTCATCGCCGACTTCCCAGACCGGCCGGACAACTTCCTGGCCCTGGCGAATTCGCTTGTCGCCCTTGAGTACCTGCACACCGAGACCTCGTACAGCGCGCCCGGGGACGTGCCGCCGCAGAACGTCTTCGTCACGGTCAACTCCCGTGGTGCGACGCAGACGGCGATGTTCCTGCCCACCAAGCTCTTGCCGTTGACCCGACCGCTTCGCGACCTGGGTGTTCCCAACGAGCTGGTCGATCAGCTCGACGGTGTGGTGCGGCCCATGGTGGATGCCGGCTACTCACGTAACGACTATCCGGGTGCCCCGGCAACCGGTATGGATCCGGTGGCCCGGGCCAACGTCGAGGACTGGTTGCGGCAGGCCGGCACCGGCCTGTCGGAACTGCCGCCACAGCCGGCCCCCGCGTCGCAGCCCACGATCAAGCTGAGCCGGACCGACCAGGAGAACATCGACAAGGCCGTGCAGGGCGTCAAGCTGAGCCCCACCGATCAGGCCAACATCGACAAGGCCGTGAAGGACGTCAAACTCAGCCCGACCGACCAGGCCAATATGGACAACGCGGCTCAGCAGGTGAAGAACCTGTTCCCGGGGATCGGCTAGACCACTTCGCCTTTGCCGCCCGGGGGCTCAGCTGCCGGGCTGGGTTCCTCGCTTGGCGGCCACCCTCAGCCGGCTTCTGAGCCGGTTGAGCTGACCTGTCACGAAATCCGACGGCCACCAGTTCGCCGACCCGATCAGGGTGGCGATCGCGGGAACGGTCAAGGTGCGCACCAGGAATGTGTCCAACAGAATCCCCACACCCACCACGAATCCGGCTTGCACGACCGTGCTGATGCTGGCGAACAACAACCCGAACATCGATGCCGCGAAGATCAGACCGGCCGCGGTGATCACACCGCCGGTGGACCCGACTGTGCGAATGACACCCGACCGCACACCATGCGGTGATTCATCGCGTATTCGAGATATCAACAGCAGGTTGTAATCGGCGCCAACGGCGACCAGCACGATGAAGGTCAGTGCGGGCACGCTCCAATGCAACTGTTGGCCGAGCACATACTGGAACATCACGACACCGATGCCCAAGGCCGACAGATACGAGATCACCACCGAGGCGATCAGATAGAGCGGAGCTACAAAGGCCCGCAGCAGGACAACCAGGATCAGCAGCACGACCGCGATCGTGACCGCGATGATCAGCCGGATGTCGTGGTTGTAGAAGTCGCGGGTATCGCGCAGCATCGCCGGATATCCGGCGATCGATACCGAGGATCCGTCGAGAGCGGTGTTCGGCAGGGCGCCGCGCGCGGTGTCACTGATCGCATTGACCAGGTTCATCGCCTCGGTGCCGAACGGATTGATGTCGGTCTGGATCAGGTAGCGCGCGGTATGGCCGTCGGGGGAGATGAATGTCGCTGCGGCCTTACGGAATTCGTCCTGGGTGAGAATCTGGGCGGGCACGTAGAACCCGGACATCGGCGGGCTGGCCGCGTCGGTCTTCATGTTGAGCAGGAAAGCCGATGCCTCGTCGAGCCCCGATCCCATTCGTTTGGTCTCGGTGACCAGTTGGGACACTCCGTCTGCGATCTGCCGGCTGGCGTCGGCGAGGGTATCCGCGCCGTTCTGCAGCGTGCCCAGCTGTGATCGCGCCTGGGCCGGATTGGCCAGTCCCATGGATTGCATGGCTTTGCTCGCGGTCTCGACGGTGGCGCTGAGCTTCTTGACCGTGTCATCGAGGGTCTGCACGGGATCAGTGGCTCGCAGATCCCGCGCCAGGGCAGCGATCTGATCGAAGGTTCCGTCAGTGCGTGCGGCGGCGAGCCGTCGCAATGATCCGCGGGCCTCGAGACAGGCCGGGTCGGTGAGGCAGACCGGGCTGGTGTCCAGTCCGCGCAGGACCGGATCGATCCACGGCATTCCGTTGGTCAGATCGGAGAAGTTCGAACCGAGCGAGTCGCCGAGTGCCCGCATACTGCTGACAAGCTTTGCCGCGCTGTCGATCTGCTGAAGTGTCGTATTGCCGCCGACTTGCTGTTGCATCGTCGCCAGGGCATCGACCAAGCCACGTGCTCCGGCCACGCCGCGGGTGACCTGCGTGCGTACATCGAGGAGACTGGTGGCCAGGGAATCGGCGCCGTCGGTGAGCCGGTTGAGATCGCTTGCGCGCCCGTTGATCTGTGTGGACGCGTCGTTGAGCTTGGTTCCGACCTCACCGGCCTGATAGCTCAGCCGTGCCTGCTGCAGGGATTCTCCGGTCGGCCGGGTGATTCCGCGTACGACCGCGATTCCGGGAAGCTGGCTCACCCGTTGGGCCATCTGCTCCAGGTCGGCCAGCGCCTGGGGCGTGCGCAGTTCGTTCGGAGACTGGATGATCAGATACTGCGGGATGGCCGAGCTGATCGGGAAGTGATCCTCCAGCGCCGCATACCCCATCGAACTCTCGGCGTGCGCCGGCAGTGCTTTGCGGTCGTCGTAGTTGTATTGGACCAGGGTCGCGCAACTGGCCAGCGCCGCAAGGACAACCAGGCTGGCGGCCAGGTGAGACCACGGCCGGCGCACGATGCGGATCCCGGATCGCCGCCAGATCCGGGTGGTGAGATCACGGCGCGGGGCTATCCAGCCGCGACGGCCGACCAACACCATCACGGCAGGCAACAGCGTCAACGCGGCCAGCAATGCGATGCCGATGGCGACTGCCAGTGCGGTGCCCACCGTGGAGAACACACCCAGCTGAGCGAAGGTCATCCCGAGGAAGGTGACGGCCACCGTGGCGGCGGACGCCGCGATGACCTTGCCGATCGAGCCGAGCGCCTCTACGACCGCGCGATCGGATTCCAGCCCCTCACGCAGATAGTCGTGATATCGGCTGATCAGGAAGACCGCGTAGTCGGTCCCGGCTCCGGCCATCATGGCGGTCAGGAACACGACGGTCTGGTTGGAGATCCCCATGCCGAGTGAGGCCAGGCCGGCGATCACCGACTGTGCGGTGACCAGCGATGCCCCGATGGTCAGCAACGGCAGCAGCATCGTGACCGGATTTCGGTAGATGATCAGCAGGATCACCAGCACCATGCCGATCGTGGCGATCTCGATGGCGGTCGTGTCGCGTTCGCCGATGTCGGTGAGATCGGCGACGGTGGCGGCGGGTCCGGTGAGGCTCGCGGTGAGCGAGACGTCATGCACGCTGTCTTTGACGATATCGGCGACGCGGGTATAGGACGCATATGACTGCGGTGAACCGACGTTCCCAGCGATGCCGACCGGCAGGATCCAGGCCTTGCCGTCTTTGCTGGACATGACCTCGCGCAGGGGAGGGGCACTGATGAAGTCCTGCAGCATCACGACGTCTTTGTCGTTCTTGCGCAGGTTGTCGACGAGGGTGCGGTAAGTCGCCTCATCGGCCGGACCCAGCCCCTTGTCGTTCGTCAGGACGACGAGTAGGACGTTCTCCGAGCCGGATTCGTGAAACGCCTCGGTCATTTCGCGGGTCGCGAGAGTAACCGGCGCGTGCGACGGCAGGATCGCGACCGGGCGTTGCTGCACCATCAGCGTCAACGACGGGAACGTGAGCGGCAGCGCGGCCGCGACGGCCAACCAGATTCCGATGATGAGCCAGGGCCAGCGCACTATCAACGAGCCGAGCCGGACGAACAGCGAGGAGTGTTCGGCGGTGCTCGTAGATTCTGTGGGCGGCGGCACTTTACGATCCTACGGGCGAGCGGGTGGGCACCCGTCGGCGCCGTGGTGGCAGTGAATTGATGTGCGCCTCGACCTCACCGATTGCTCGGAGACAGCCACCGGGTCTTGATCCGCCAGGAATGCGCGGAGGCGAGTGCGAAGATCGCGCCGCATCCGCAGGCGAAAATCCATACCAGGCGGCCGTTCTCGATGGGTTGCAGCGCCGGCACCAGCGACGTGACGATCCGGGTCGCGCAGGCGAGCATTCCGCTGACCGAGGCGAACAGGTAGATGTTCGCGATCCGCCGCGACCGCGGGTCCTTGCGCAGGATCAGCATGGCGCGGGCCCCGTAACCCAGCAGGTAGAGCAAGGTGCCGCAGAGCAGGATCCAGTAGACGCTCAGCCAGAAATCCGTCGGCACCTGGAAGAAATCGGCCCGGTACACCGCGGCACCGTTGCCCATCGAGAAGGTGGCCAGCAGCACCGGGATGCAGATGGTGGCCGGGCGCTCGACGTATTGCTTGAAGGAGCGCTGCATGGCGTTGTCGTCCTGGAGACGGCCCAGGGAGTTGTAGACGATGGCCGACGCCGCCACGATGTAGGCGTCATGGCCGATGTAGTCCTCGACGTTCCACTTGCCGGTCAGCTCATGCAGCACCGGTCCGATGGTCTCGGACGCCCACGGCGACATCAGCAGCACCGCCACCCCCTGCAGCGCGATGTTCAGGGTGGCGGCCACTTCCCATCGGCATGACCAGGTGACTCGCCTGATCCACAGGCTCCACAGGATGCAAGCCAGTGTGATCGCGATGAGTGTGGCGACGGACATAACAGTTTGCCTCGGACGGTGTTGCGGACAGCTGACGTGCCGGCGGCCTACAGGGGAGGTGCGTCGGCGCGTGGCGTCAGGTGGGACAGTTTCGTGGGCCGGTGGACGGCCGGGCGGACACGGGTGGCGGTTTCCACGGGCGCCACGGTCACCGGCGACGACTCCATGTAGTGCCACACTTCCTGGCGACTCATCAGCCCGAACCGGATCTGCAGGTCGGGATAGTTGAGGTGGAAGCGGTCGGCTACCTGACGCAGTTCCTCAGCGTTGGGATAGTCGGCCTCTTTCACGCGCCGGTAGTACGTGCTGCTGGAGACACCCAGCGCGCTGTACACGGCCTTGGCGTCGACCTCGCCGTCCAGCAGATAGTCGAGCAGGGCCTTGAGCTGCCTGCCGTTCTCGTCGGTTCGCGGCATCAGAACACAATAGACCCGAACCCGCAGTTGGTCGCAGCGAACCACGGCGATGCCAGCAATGACGTTATTGACAACAATGTCAGACTTTTGGCACAGCTCTCCCATTTTTGGGACTATCTAGCTAACGTTACAGATATGTCTGTTTCCGTCCTGCCCGACGCGGCCGGCACCGGCTCGTGGATCGCTGACTATGGCACGGTCGGGCCACCGGTTGCCTCAGACCTGGCAACGGTGTCCAGTTCGTTGGACGACGTATTGTCCGCCGAGCTGCACGGAGCCCGGACCGCGATGGGCTGCACCGCCGAGGAATTGCTGCTGGCCGCGCTGGGCCGGACAGTCGCCCGCGCGATCGGGGACGGACTACTGGCCGTCGATGTCGTGAGCGGTCCCGAGCGCGCGGGATATCGCCGCGTCGGAGTGCCATGTGTCTCCCAGAGGGGGCTGTCGGGGGCCGAATTGCTCGCAGCCGCACGTCCGGGCGTCGACATCGGCGAGCGCACGGGGGCGGACATGAGCTTCGCGTACGGAGAGGGGCCGCGGGCGGGGCAGTTCGAACACCCGTTGGCGCTGCACGTCCAGTGCGACACCGAGATCACCATGCGGCTGCTCTGGCGGTTCGACAGCCGCAGGTTCGACCAGTGCACGGTCCATGAGTTGGCCGAGCAGTTTCCGCTGGCACTGATCGAGGTCACCTCGGGTTAGATCTGATTTCCGATTGATTTGCGGGGCTCATTAGACTGGGCGGATCGGCGCTGATCCGGCCATCACCGGGGAGCCTTCGGAAGAACAGCTGCGGATCGAGTGTTCGGATTCGGCGTAGCCCAGTAGAACCGGACGGGTGGGCCCGTGATCGCCCGAAAGTTGAGCGGCGCGCTGCAGTGCAGCGCGCAAGCGGGGTGGTACCGCGGCGCTTGCGCACCCGTGCGACGTCGTCCCCGTGCCTGGACACACAGGCTCCCCAAGTGGGGAGCCCCGGACGCGGCCCGGCCGCGTCATAGGCACAGGAGACGCGCCAGTGACTGCCCAATCGGAGTCTTCAACGTCGGCCGGGTACCCCAAGCCGGCCGCACCCAACTTCCCGGAACGGGAACTTGAGGTGCTCGACTACTGGGCCGCCGACGACACCTTCCGGGCCAGCATCGCGCGCCGTGCGGATGCCGAGGAATACGTCTTCTACGACGGGCCCCCGTTCGCCAACGGTCTGCCGCACTACGGCCACCTGCTCACCGGCTACGTCAAGGACATCGTGCCGCGCTACCGCACCATGCGTGGCTACAAGGTGGAACGCCGGTTCGGTTGGGATACCCACGGGCTGCCCGCCGAGCTCGAGGTGCAGCGTCAACTCGGCATCGCGGACAAGGCCCAGATCGAAGAGATGGGCATCGAGAAGTTCAACGCGGCCTGTCGTGCCTCCGTGCTGAAGTACAGCGACGAATGGCGTGCCTACGTCACCCGTCAGGCGCGCTGGGTGGACTTCGACAATGACTACAAGACCCTGGATCCGACCTTCATGGAGTCGGTGATCTGGGCCTTCAAGCAGCTGTGGGACAAGGGCCTGGCCTACGAGGGCAACCGGGTGCTGCCGTACTGCTGGAACGACGAGACCCCGTTGTCCAACCACGAGCTGCGGATGGATGACGATGTCTACCAGAGCCGCCAGGATCCGGCGGTGACGGTGGGCTTCACCGTGACCGACGGCCCGCTCAGGGGCGCGCACCTGTTGATCTGGACGACGACGCCGTGGACGTTGCCGTCCAACCAGGCCGTCGCGGTCAACCCCGACATCGACTACGTGCTGGTGCAGGGCCCCGACGGGCGGCGCTACGTCCTGGCTCAGGCGCGGCTTGCCGCGTACGCGCGCGAGCTCGGGGAAGAACCCGAAGTTCTCGGCAGCTACACCGGGCGGGATCTGCTCGGGACGCGGTACCTGCCGCCCTTCACCTACTTCATGGATGCACCCAACTCGTTCCAGGTGCTGGCCGCTGACTTCGTCAGCACCGAGGACGGCACGGGCATCGTGCACATGGCCCCCGCCTACGGCGAGGACGACAAGGCCACCGCGGACACCGCCGACATCGTCGCGGTCACCCCGGTGGACTCGAAGGGCCGATTCGACGCATCGGTGCCCGATTACGCGGGTCAGCACGTCTTCGACGCCAATTCGCAGATCATCCGCGACCTCAAGAACAGCGACGGGCCTGCGGCGGCCAACGGCGCGGTGCTGCTGCGCCACGAGACCTATGAGCACTCCTACCCGCACTGCTGGCGGTGCCGTAACCCGTTGATCTACCGCGCGGTGTCGTCGTGGTTCATCAAGGTCACCGATTTCCGGGACCGGATGGTCGAGCTCAACCAGCAGATCACCTGGTATCCCGAGCACGTCAAGGACGGGCAGTTCGGTAAGTGGCTGTCCAATGCACGCGACTGGTCGGTATCGCGAAATCGGTACTGGGGCAGCCCGATTCCGGTATGGAAGTCCGACGATCCGGCCTATCCGCGGATCGATGTGTACGGCAGCCTCGACGAGCTGGAGCGCGATTTCGGTGTCCGGCCGACCGATCTGCACCGGCCGTTCATCGACGAGCTGACCCGGCCCAACCCGGACGATCCGACCGGCAAGTCCACGATGCGCCGCATCGAGGACGTGTTCGACGTGTGGTTCGACTCCGGGTCGATGCCGTACGCGCAGGTGCACTACCCGTTCGAGAACCAGGAGTGGTTCGACGGAACCGGTACGGACGGGGTGGATGCGCACTTCCCCGGTGATTTCATCGTCGAGTACATCGGCCAGACCCGCGGCTGGTTCTACACCATGCACGTGCTGGCGACCGCGCTGTTCGACAAGCCCGCCTTCAAAACCTGTGTGGCGCACGGGATCGTGCTGGGCAACGACGGTCAGAAGATGAGCAAGTCGTTGCGCAACTACCCGGATGTCAGCGAGGTGTTCGACCGCGACGGGTCCGACGCCATGCGCTGGTTCCTGATGGCCTCGCCGATCTTGCGGGGCGGCAACCTGATCGTCACCGAGCAGGGCATCCGCGAGGGCGTCCGTCAGGTGCTGCTGCCGTTGTGGAACGCCTACAGCTTCCTGGCGCTGTACGCGCCGAAGAAGGGCACCTGGCGGACCGACTCGAGCAACGTGCTGGACCGCTACATCCTGGCCAAGCTGGCCCAACTGCGTGATGATCTGACCATCTCGCTGGACACGTGCGATATCTCCGGGGCCTGCGACGAACTTCGGCAGTTCACCGAGGCGTTGACGAACTGGTATGTGCGCCGGTCACGTTCGCGGTTCTGGGAAGAGGACGCCGAGGCCATCGACACCCTGCACACCGTGCTGGAGGTGACCTGCCGACTGGCGGCACCGCTGCTGCCGCTGGCCACCGAGGTGATCTGGCAGGGTCTGACCGGTGAGCGATCGGTGCATCTGACCGACTGGCCCGAGGCCGACGTGCTGCCGAAGGACGCCGACCTGGTGGCCGCGATGGACCAGGTGCGCGAGGTGTGCTCGGTGGGGTCCTCGCTGCGCAAGGCCAAGAAGCTGCGGGTGCGCCTGCCGCTGCCGAAACTGACTGTGGCAGTGGAAAATCCGGCTGCCCTCGGGCCGTTCGCCGATCTCATCGCCGATGAGCTCAACGTCAAGCAGGTTGAGCTGACCGACGACATCGACACCTACGGTCGGTTCGAGTTGGCCGTCAACGCCCGCGTCGCCGGCCCCCGGATCGGCAAGGACGTGCAGGCCGCGATCAAGGCCGTGAAGGCGGGGGAGGGTGTGGTCAATCCCGACGGCACCCTGACCGCCGGTCCGGTGGTGCTGCAGCCGGAGGAGTACACCGCCAAACTGGTTGCCGCCGACCCGGAGTGGACCACGGCCCTGCCCGACGGCGCAGGCCTGGTGGTGCTCGACGGCACGGTTACCGAGGAACTGGAGGCCGAGGGCTGGGCCAAGGACCGCATCCGCGAACTGCAGGAACTGCGCAAGTCGACCGGCCTTGAGGTGTCCGACCGCATCTCGGTGCAGATCTCGGTTCCGGCTCAGTATGAGCCGTGGGCCCGCGCGCATCGAGATCTCATCGCCGGTGAAATCCTGGCCACCAGTTTCGAGTTCGGTGCCGTCGCCGACGGTGCCGAGATCGGGGACGGGGTGCGGGTCGCGATCGCAAAGGCGTGATGCGCCCCGATCAGGTACCGGCGGATCAGGCGCCCGTCACCCGGGCCGTGCGGTCACCGAGTGACACGGTGTCGCCCGGGCGTAGCTGGCGGCCGCGCCGGAGCTCGACCTCGCCGTTGACGCTGACCAGGCCGTCGGCGATGACGGCCTTGGCGTCGGCGCCGCTGTCGATCAGGGAGGCCAGCTTGAGGAACTGTCCCAGGCGAATCGACTCGTCCCTGATCGGTACGTCATCCGGCGTCATGCAGGTCAGGCTAGCGCCATAGCATCACAACTATGAACGGCGCCGAGGTCACGGGCGCGGGCGGACGCTGGGTTCTGCACCTCGACATGGATGCGTTCTTCGCATCCGTCGAGCAACTGACCCGTCCCACCCTGCGCGGCAGGCCCGTGCTCGTCGGCGGCCTGGGCGGCCGCGGCGTGGTGGCCGGGGCCAGCTATGAGGCGCGCCGCTACGGCGCGCGCTCGGCCATGCCGATGCATCAGGCCCGTCGGCTCGTCGGTGCACCCGCGGTCGTGCTGCCGCCCCGCGGTGCGGTGTACGGCGTGGCGAGTCGGCGCGCGCTGGATACCGTGCGCAGCGTCGTCCCGGTGCTCGAGCAGTTGTCCTTCGACGAGGCCTTCGGCGAACCTGTTGAACTGGTCGGCGCCACGGCGGCCGATGTCGAGGAATTCTGCCAGCAGTTGCGAGCCAAGGTGCGCGAGCAGACCGGGCTGGTGGCGTCCGTGGGGGCCGGATCAGGAAAGCAGATCGCCAAGATCGCTTCGGGGTTGGCCAAACCCGACGGAATCCGGGTCGTCCGCCGCGACGAGGAGGCGCGGCTGCTCGACGGCCTACCGGTGCGCAAGTTGTGGGGGATAGGCCCGGTGGCCGAGGAGAAGTTGCACCGGCTGGGCATCGAGACGGTGGGTGCGTTGGCCGCGCTGTCGGATGCCGAGGCCGCCAGCGTGCTCGGCACGGCGGTGGGCACTGCGCTGCATCGGCTGGCCCGCGGAATCGACGATCGTCCGGTGGCCGAGCGGGCCGAGGCCAAGCAGATCAGCGCGGAGTCGACATTCCCCGAGGATCTCACCACACTGCGTCAGCTTCAGGAAGCGATCGGACCGATCGGCGAACACGCGCACCGGCGCCTGGAGAAGGACGGCCGCGGCGCCCGTACCGTGACCGTCAAGCTGAAGAAGTCCGACATGAGCACGCTGACTCGTTCGGCCACACTCGCTTACGCCACCACCGAGGTGGCCACCCTGATCGGTACTGCCCGCCGGTTGCTGCTCGATCCCGTTGAGATCGGTCCGATTCGCCTTGTCGGCGTTGGCTTTTCGGGGTTATCCGATAGCAGGCAGGAATCGTTGTTCCCGGACCTGGAGCAGCTCGACGACATCTCAGACTCCCACCACCAGGCCACGGAGGCGGCCCAGGTAACCCAAACCGGTTGGCGCATCGGCGACGACGTGGTCCACCCCGACCATGGGCACGGCTGGGTTCAGGGCGCTGGACACGGGGTGATGACCGTGCGCTTCGAGACTCGGGCCAGCGGGCCTGGGCCGGCCAGGACATTCCCCGACGACACGCCGGGTTTCCGCAGGGCCGACCCGGTCGCCAGCCTGGACTGGGGTGACTATCTCAGCGGATTGGCCGACTACCAGAGCACGCCGTAGGTGCTGCTCAGGATGAAGCCGTGCTCCCCGTACGTCTTGCACGTCACCGTGCCCTGATAGCCGACTCCGCAACTGGCGCCCCAGTTCTCCAGTCGGTGGCCCTCGGGCAGCACGTCGACGTCCCGGGTGAACGAGGCGGTGTCGGAGTGCCGGTAGGAGGCGGGTCCGCCGCTGTTGACGAGGATCTGGTTGCTGCCTGCCGGTGCGTCCATCGGCACGGCGTCACAACCGACCGGGCCGCCGTTTGGGCCGATCCCGCAATGACGACCGTCGGGGGTCCGGAAGAACACGCCGTAAAAGTCGGTGGGCGAGCTGTAGTGCCCGTCCGCGACGGGGTAGCTGTCGATTTCCTCGACGCCGGGCGGCGAAGGCAGGGCCGGTGCCACCGGAAGCGGGCTGAGCGCCAGTAGGCCGACGGCAGCCGCCGCCGAAATGTGGAAACGCACGTTCTCTATTGAACACGCGGCGTCAACCCCAGGATTCGATGACCTCGACAACCGGTCGGGCGGCGGCCAACGCGGCCATCAACAGGACCCGGGCCTGGGGTGGGCGCAGCCGGGGCAACACCACTGCGCCGGCATCGACGAGTTGCCGTCCGGGGCCGTACTGCGCGGCGACCGGGCCGTCGGGAACCCGGGTCGATATCGCGATCACCACCCCGTCGAGGCAGTGCCTGCGGACCCCGTCGATCAACGCGGCCCCCGCGTTGCCCGAACCCACCGCCTCGACCACGATGCCCCGCGCTCCGGCGGCGACGCAGGCGTCGAGGGCTGCCGCATCCGCTCCCGGGTAGGCGGCGACGATGTCGACCCGGGGCGCTGACGCCGCGGCCAGTTCACCGAGAAAAGCACGCGTTTTCGCGGTGGTGATCGCACATCCGGAGTCGGTGACCGTTCCGAGCGGGGTTCCGGTGAACGCGTCCAACTCGTGGGTATGATGCTTGCGCAGGCCCAGCGGTTGCCACACCGTGCCGGCGAAGCTGACCGCCACGCCGAGATCCCGGGCCTGCGGGCCGGCCGCCACGGTGATCGCGTCACGCAGGTTGCCCGGTCCGTCACTGTCGGGATCATCTGCGCTGCGTTGCGACCCGGTGAGCACCACGGGGACGTTTCCGCCGTAGATGAGGTCGAGCCACAGGGCGGTCTCCTCCATGGTGTCGGTTCCATGCGTGATGACGACGCCGTCGGCGTGGGCCGCGGCGACGCTGACCGCGTCTGCAATCCGGTCCCAGTCGGCGGGTGTCAGCAGAGCGCTGTCGGTCGCCATCGCGTCGACGATGTCGACCTGCGCCGCCACGGCCATCCCGGCCGTCAGCTCAGCCCCGGTGCGTGTCGGGCGTCTGATTCCGGTCGCGTCGGTGCTGGTCGAGATGGTGCCCCCGGTGGTGATGACGACGATGCGCCTGGGCGGGTGCTCGGGCAGGTTCACGGGCTCCATCACGGTGCAGATTGTCCCGCATCGACTGTTTGGGATGATAGGAGAGTGACTGATGAAACGTCAGGCCCGGCCGAGCCGGTGACCGACGCAATCGGGGACGCGAAATCGTCCTCCGTAACCGCTGCGCCGCCTCGGCGGCGGCTGCGCCTGCTGCTCACCGTCGCTGCCGTGGTGCTGTTCATCGACGTGGTGACCAAGGTGCTCGCGGTGCGCCTGCTGACACCCGGCCAGCCGGTATCGATCATCGGTGACACCGTGACCTGGACCCTGGTCCGCAACTCCGGAGCGGCGTTCTCGATGGCAACCGGGTACACCTGGGTGCTGACGCTCATCGCCACCGGCGTGGTGATCGGCATCGTCTGGATGGGTCGCCGGCTGGTCTCCCCGTGGTGGGCGATCGGCCTGGGCATGATCCTGGGCGGTGCGACCGGAAACCTGATCGACCGTTTCTTCCGCGCGCCCGGACCGCTGCGCGGCCACGTGGTGGATTTCTTCTCGGTCGGCTGGTGGCCGGTGTTCAATGTGGCTGACCCGGCGGTGGTGGGCGGCGCCATTCTGTTGGTGGCGTTGTCGTTGTTCGGCTTCGACTTCGATACCGTCGGCCGGCGCCAGTCGGACGACGAGACTGCCGAGGTCGGCCGGCGTCAGGACGATCCCGCACCGGAGGACGCCGAACCGGAACCCGCCGACGACGCTCAAGCGAAGGACGCGAAGGACGCGAAGGACGCGAAGGACCTTGAGGCCGAGAAGACCGGTGACGCCGAGCCGGTGACCGACCCCGACGGGTCGAGTCCGGTCGGTCGCCAGGCCGAGACGTCATAGTGACCACGCGGTCGATGCCGGTGCCCGAGGGCCTGGCAGGGATGCGAGTCGACGCCGGGCTGGCCCGGCTGCTCGGGCTGTCGCGTACGGCAGTGGCGGCCATGGCCGAGGACGGCGGCGTCGACATCGACGGCGCCCCGGCCGCGAAGTCCGACAAGCTCGTCGCCGGGGCCTGGCTGGAGGTCCGGCTGCCGGAAGCGCCCGCCCCCGTCGAGAACACTCCGGTCGACATCGAGGGCATGGACATCCTCTACGCCGACGATGACATCGTGGCGGTGGACAAGCCGCCGGGAGTGGCCGCGCACGCCACGGTCGGCTGGCACGGCCCGACCGTGTTGGGCGGCTTGGCCGCCGCCGGATTCCGGATCAGCACCTCGGGGATCCACGAACGCCAGGGCATCGTGCACCGACTCGATGTCGGCACCTCCGGCGTCATGGTGGTGGCGCTGTCCGAGCGGGCATACACGGTGCTCAAGCGGGCGTTCAAGCAGCGCACCGTGGACAAGCGTTATCACGCGCTGGTGCAGGGGCACCCGGATCCGTCGAGTGGGACCATCGACGCGCCGATCGGGCGGCACCGCGGTCACGACTGGAAGTTCGCGGTCGTCGAGGGTGGCCGGCACAGCATCACCCACTACGACACCGTCGAGGCGTTCCAGGCCGCCAGCCTGCTCGACATCGAGCTGGAGACCGGCCGGACCCATCAGATTCGTGTGCACTTCGCCGCGCTGCATCACCCCTGTTGCGGCGACATGACTTACGGCGCCGACCCCACGTTGGCGAAAAAGCTTGGGCTGGAACGTCAGTGGTTGCATGCCCGGTCCCTGGCCTTCGCGCATCCGGCTGACGGCCGGCGCGTCGAGATCACCAGCCCGTACCCGGCCGACCTGCAGGCCGCCCTCGACGTCCTGCGCCGCCACTAGCCGTGGGTGTGCAGGCACCTCCGCAGCAAGTCGGTGCAGGGCGCTCCGGCGTGCTGTACGGCGCAGGTGCCTACATCTGGTGGGGATTGTGCCCCGGTTTCTTCCTGTTGTTGCTGCCCGCGGGAGCGCCGGAGGTGTTGGCGCACCGCATCGTGTGGAGCGCACTGTTCCTGCTGCTGGTGCTGGCGGCGGCCCGGCGACTCGGTGATCTTCGGCGATTGACGCTGCGTACCTGGCTGCAACTGCTGGCGGCCTCCGTCCTCATCGCCATCAACTGGGGGACGTACATCTATGCCGTCACCACCGGTCACGTCGTGGACGCAGCGCTGGGGTATTTCATCAATCCATTGGTGAGCGTGCTGCTGGGTGTGCTGGTGTTCCGCGAACGGATCAACCGATGGCAGGCGGTCGCGTTGGGCCTGGCCCTCATCGCGGTGGCGATTTTGACCGTCGAACTGGGCGCACCGCCCTACATCGCGGTCATCCTCGCGCTGTCCTTCGGGGTGTACGGCCTCGTCAAGAAAGTCGTGCAGGCCGACCCACGGGTGAGCGTGGCCGTGGAAACGTTGCTGGCCCTTCCGCTCGCCGCCGGCTACGTGATCACGCTGGAGGTACTGGGCAGGGGGAACTTCCTCAACCACGGTCCCTGGCACGCGGTGCTGTTGTTGCTCGCCGGCCCGGTGACCGCCGTGCCGTTGCTGCTGTTCGCCGCGGCCGCGCAGCGGCTTCCGATGGTGACGCTGGGCCTGCTCTTCTATCTCAACCCCGGCCTGCAGATGGCCTGGGGTGTTTTCGTCGGCCATGAGCCGATGCCACCCGGCCGGTGGGTCGGTTTCGCCCTGATCTGGGTGGCGCTGGTGATCATGACGTTCAGTGCACTGCGGAGGAAACCGGCCGATTCGACGGCCGACATTGTCGATCAGGTGGAACCTGAATCGTCATCACGGTGACAGGCTGGAATCGAGAACCCAGGAGGACACCGTGCAGTACTGCCTACTCATGCACTACCAGGAGGGACCGGAGGCGGGCCTGACCGAGGAGGACATGGAGCCGGCCCGGGCCGCGTTCGCCCGATATGCCGACGACCTGGATGCCGCCGGTGTGCTCGTCGGCACGCAAGTGCTCCAATCGGCGTCGGCCACGACGACCTACACCGCGCGCACCGGCGCCGCCGAGATCCAGGACGGACCCTTCGCTGACACCAGGGAGCGGTTGGGTGGGGTGTTCGTCATCGAGGTGACCGACCTCGACGCGGCATTGGCCTGGGCGGCGAAATGCCCCGCCGCGGCTTGGGGTTCGATCGAGATCAGGCCCGTCGCGGTGACCTACGGCCGGGGCCGGGGCTGGTACACGCCCTGAGTACGCAGGCCAGGGAGCGGCTCACGCAAGTGGTCGGCCAGTACTACGGCCGGCTGCTTGCGCTGCTGGCCGCGCAATGCCGCGACATCGCTGCCGCCGAGGATGCGTTGGCCGACGCCGTTGAGCGCGCGCTACAGCGCTGGCCCGCCGACGGCGTGCCGGGCAACCCTGAAGCGTGGTTGCTGACAGTCGCGCGTAATCGGCTGCGGGACATGTGGAAATCGCCGGCTCACCGGTTGACCGGGCCGTGGACCGAGGACCACGACATCGCCGACGACGAGACTGAGCCGGCGGCGATTCCCGACCGTCGGCTCGAGCTCATGCTTGTGTGCGCACACCCGGCCATCGCGTCCGACATCCGTACCCCGTTGATGTTGCAGACGGTGCTGGGCGTGGACGCAGCCGCCATCGCCGCGGCTTTCGCCATCGCCCCGGCGACCATGTCGCAGCGGCTGGTGCGGGCGAAGAAACGCATTCGGGATACGGGAATCCCGTTCACGCTGCCCGAGCGCACCGACCTTGCCGCACGACTGCCTGAGGTACTCGAAGCGGTCTACGGCGCATATTCGATCGACTGGTTGTCGGTGCCGCAGCGGTCGGCCGTCGAATCGCTGTCGTCGGAGGCCCTGCATCTGGTCACGGTGCTCGTCGAGTTGCTGCCCGAGGAGCCCGAAGTACTGGGCCTGGCGGCACTGATCTGCCTGTGTGAGGCCCGGCGTCCGGCGCGCCTCGACCGGCACGGCAACTTCGTTGCGCTGGACGACCAGGACCGCGGCCGGTGGGACCACGAGCTGTACGCGCGGGGGGAACGGTTGCTCGCCCGGGCCCACAGTTTCGAGCGGCCGGGCCGGTTTCAATACGAGGCGGCAATTCAATCGGCGCACTGCGCCGCCGACGTCGACCGGCGCGCACTGCGGAAGTTGTATCGGGCACTGATCCGGGTGGGGCCGTCACTGGGCGCCGCGGTGGCCCTGGCGGCATTGGACGGCGAAATCGACGGTGCCGACACGGGATTGCATGCCCTCGACGCGATCACGGACCCGGTGGCTGAGGAGTTTCAGCCGATGTGGGTCACCCGCGGCCATCTGCTCGCCGAGGCCGGACGGATCGATGAGGCCGCGGCGGCATACTGCCGCGCCATCGAATTGACCACCGACGACGCGTTGCGGGCCTACCTGAACGAGTGCGTCCGGAGTCTCCGGTGATTCCGTACTGAAGGGCCGCATTTGCGGAGTGACCTTTTGACCCCGTAATGGCAATGCCATAGGGTTTGCTCGATGACTCCGCGTGGCAGATCTCTTGGCGGCCGTCGAGGGCCGGGCCGCCCGGTCGGTGCCGATGCCGCGCAAACCCGCGGGCGCATCATGCAAGTGGCTTACGAAGTCATCAACGAACGCGGTTATGCGGCGACGACCTTCCAGGAGATCGCCAAGCGCAGCGGCTTGAGCCGGCCGACGCTGAACTACTATTTCGCCAGTCGCGAGGCTCTCTACCAGGCGCTGCTGGCGCAGGCGCACGAGGTTGTCACGTCGTGCATTCACATCGCGAAACAGCATGATGGAACACTGGATCGGCTGCGGGCGTACATCGATGCCGTGGTGGCGGTGTGGCATCGGGACGGTGCGGTGGTGGGGTTTCTGGTCAACGCCCGGCTGGAGTCGTACCGCCATCCAGATCTACCCGCCGTTACCGTCGCGGCCACCCACGGATTCCTCGGCGAACTGATCACCGAAGCGGTCGACCGGCGCGAGCTGCCGCCGCACACCGAGCAGGCGAGTCTGGTCGAACTGTTGTATGCGATGTTGTGGGGAGTGGGTGCCTACAGCGGGTGGCAGCGCCGGCCCGTCGATGTCGTTGCGATTGCTAAGCAACTGCATTTGGTGATTGGTAACGGGTTGCTATCTTCCGCCGATCGTGATCTCTGACTCGTCGGCAGAGACACGCGTGGCGACACGCGCGGCGGTGTCGGTGGGGCGCCATAGACTGGCATCCCTATGAGCGGTTCATCTTCGGGGTCCTTCGTACACCTGCACAACCACACCGAGTACTCGATGCTGGACGGCGCCGCGAAGATCACTCCGATGCTGGCCGAGGCACAGCGTCTGGGCATGCCGGCGATCGGCATGACCGACCACGGCAACATGTTCGGCGCCAGCGAGTTCTACAACTCGGCGACCAAGGTCGGCATCAAGCCGATCATCGGTATCGAGGCGTACATCGCGCCCGCCTCGCGGTTCGAGACCAAGCGCGTCCAGTGGGGTGACCCGAGCCAGAAGAGCGACGACGTCTCGGGTAGCGGCGCCTACACGCACATGACGATGGTCGCGGAAACCGCGACCGGTCTGCGCAACCTGTTCAGGCTGTCATCGTTGGCTTCGTTCGAAGGTCAGCTCGGTAAGTGGTCGCGCATGGACGCCGAGATCATCGCCGAACACGCCGAGGGCATCATCGCGACCACCGGTTGCCCGTCCGGCGAGGTGCAGACCCGGCTGCGGCTGGGCCAACGCCAGGAGGCGCTGGAGGCCGCCGCCAAGTGGCGCGACATCTTCGGCCCCGACAACTTCTTCCTGGAGCTGATGGACCACGGCCTCGATATCGAGCGCCGCGTCCGGGAGGGCCTGCTGGAGGTCGGGCAGAAGCTCGGCATCCCACCGTTGGCCACCAACGACTGTCACTACGTGACGCGCGAGGCTTCGCAGAATCACGAAGCGCTGCTGTGTATTCAGACCGGCAAGACCCTGTCGGACCCGAACCGGTTCAAATTCGACGGCGACGGCTACTTCCTCAAATCGGCCGAGGAGATGCGCGCACTGTGGGACTCCCAGGTGCCGGGCGCGTGCGATTCCACGGTGCTGATCGGCGAGCGGGTGCAGTCCTATGCCGACGTCTGGACGCCCACCGACCGCATGCCGGTGTTCCCGGTCCCAGACGGCCATGACCAGGGTTCCTGGCTGGCGCACGAGGTGCAGGCCGGGCTGGAGGAGCGCAGGTTTCGTGGCGCGGCCGTGCCCCCCGAGTACACCGACCGCGCGGCCTACGAGATCAAGGTCATCTGCGACAAGGGCTTTCCGTCCTACTTCCTGATCGTGGCCGACCTGATCAACTACGCCCGGTCGGTCGGGATCCGCGTGGGGCCGGGCCGTGGATCGGCCGCCGGATCACTGGTGGCCTACGCGCTGGGTATCACCAACATCGACCCCATCCCGCACGGTCTGCTGTTCGAGCGCTTCCTCAACCCGGAACGACCGTCGGCCCCCGATATCGATATCGACTTCGACGACCGCCGCCGCGGCGAGATGCTGCGATACGCGGCCAACAAGTGGGGCAGCGACCGGGTGGCCCAGGTCATCACCTTCGGTACCATCAAAACCAAAGCGGCGCTGAAGGATTCGGCCCGCGTGCATTACGGCCAGCCGGGTTTCGCGATCGCAGACCGGATCACCAAGGCGCTGCCGCCGCCCATCATGGCCAAGGACATCCCGGTGTCGGGGATCACCGATCCCAACCACGAGCGGTACAAGGAAGCCGCCGAGGTCCGCGCCCTGATCGACACCGATCCGGATGTGCGGACCATTTTCGAGACAGCGCGTGGCCTCGAAGGTCTGGTGCGCAACGCGGGTGTGCACGCCTGTGCGGTGATCATGAGCTCCGAGCCGCTCATCGACGCGATCCCGCTGTGGCGGCGGCCCCAGGACGGCGCGGTCATCACCGGCTGGGACTATCCGTCGTGTGAGGCCATCGGCCTGCTGAAGATGGACTTCCTGGGCCTGCGGAACCTGACGATCATCGGTGACTGCCTGGAGAACATCCAGGCCAACCGGGGGATCGACCTGGATCTGGACACGCTGCCCTTCGATGATCCGGCCGCCTACGAGCTCCTCGGCCGCGGCGACACGCTGGGCGTGTTCCAGCTCGACGGCAGCGCGATGCGTGACCTGCTGCGCCGCATGCAGCCCACCGGCTTCAACGACATCGTGGCGGTGCTCGCGCTGTACCGTCCCGGTCCGATGGGCATGAACGCCCACAACGATTACGCCGATCGCAAGAACGGCCGTCAGGCGATCAAGCCCATCCACCCCGAGCTCGAGGAACCGCTCAAAGAGATCCTCGCCGAGACCTACGGCCTGATCGTCTACCAAGAGCAGATCATGTTCATCGCGCAGAAGGTCGCCTCCTACACCATGGGTAAGGCCGACGCGCTCCGTAAGGCCATGGGTAAGAAGAAGCTTGAGGTGCTCGAGGCCGAGTACAAGGGCTTCAAGGAAGGCATGACCGCGAACGGGTTCTCCGAAGCCGCGGTGAAAGCCCTGTGGGACACCATCCTTCCGTTCGCCGGGTACGCGTTCAACAAGTCCCACGCGGCCGGCTACGGCCTGGTGTCCTACTGGACGGCCTACCTCAAGGCGAACTATCCCGCCGAGTACATGGCCGGTCTGCTGACCTCGGTCGGTGACGACAAGGACAAGGCGGCGGTCTACCTCGCCGACTGCCGGCGGCTCGGTATCACCGTCCTGCCGCCCGACGTCAACGAGTCGGTGCAGAACTTCGCCTCGGTCGGGAATGACATCCGGTTCGGGCTCGGCGCGATCCGCAACGTCGGCGCGAATGTCGTTGCGTCGCTGATCAGTACCCGCACCGAGAAGGGCAAGTACACCGACTTCTCCGATTACCTCAACAAGATCGACATCGCCGCCTGCAACAAGAAGGTCACCGAATCGCTGGTGAAGGCAGGCGCGTTCGATTCGCTCGGCCACCCCCGCAAGGGGCTGTTCCTGGTGCACACCGACGCCGTCGATTCGGTGCTCGGCACCAAGAAGGCCGAGGCGATGGGCCAGTTCGACCTGTTCGGCGGGGCGGATGACGGCGGCGGCACGGACGCGGTGTTCACGATCAAGGTGCCAGAGGAGGAGTGGGAGGACAAGCACAAGCTCGCACTCGAACGCGAGATGCTGGGGCTGTACGTGTCCGGCCATCCGCTCAACGGGGTCGCCCACCTGCTGGCCAATCAGGTCGACACGCAGATCCCGGCAATTCTCGACGGCGATGTCGCCAACGATGCGCAGGTGGTGGTCGGCGGTATCCTGGCCTCGGTCAACCGTCGCGTGAACAAGAACGGCTTGCCTTGGGCCTCGGCCCAATTGGAAGACCTCACCGGTGGTATCGAGGTGCTGTTCTTCCCGCAGACCTACTCGCTGTTCGGTCACGAGATCGCGGACGACGTGGTGGTACTGGTCAAGGCGAAAGTGGCGGCGCGCGATGACCGGATCTCGCTGATCGCCCACGAACTTGTCGTGCCTGACTTCAGCAGCGCCCAGGCCGACCGGCCGCTGGCGGTGAGCCTGCCCACCCGCCAGTGCACGATCGACAAAGTGACTGCGCTCAAGCAGGTGCTGGCCAATCATCCCGGCACCTCCCAGGTGCATCTGCGGCTGATCAGTGGTGAGCGGATCACAACGCTGGAACTGGATCAGTCGCTGCGGGTGACACCGTCCTCGGCATTGATGGGTGATCTCAAGGCGTTGCTCGGTCCCGGTTGTCTGGGGTAGCAGCCAGGTCGATCTTCACGATCGCGCTGTCGGGCCACAGCGCGCGATCTCGCGCCCTCCGTAGCTTCTCCCGCAACGGCAGGTCGCGGTGCACGTTGGTGACGCCAGGGATCTTCAGCAGCGGCACGATGTTCCATTGCCATCCGTATCGCCGGTGCAGGGCGCGGTTGGCCCGTTGGGCGTCCTCGTCGCCCAGGACGGTGGCCCGGCCGCTCAGCCAGGTGCTCCCGGTGACTCGTCCCTTGTAGTCGCAGACCACCAGTTCGACGTCGGGTCGGGCGCTGAGTCTGCGGGTTTTCGGGCCGATCTTGGTGCGGAACAAGGCCGTTGGGCCGTCGAGCACGAACCAGATCGGGGTGTCGACGGCTGTGCCGTCGCGGCGGAAGCTGCGCAACAGCGCGTAATGGGAGCGGCCGAGGGCTTCGAGCGTGGTGTCGGTATGCGGCATGCATCCAGTCAACGACTTAGAGTTGACTCTAAGTCAAGTCCGGCGAGGAGGGCAGATGCGCGCGATGCTGACCATTGGAGATGTCACGCAGCGGACCGGGGTCGCCCAGACCGCGCTGCGCTACTACGAACAGGTCGGGCTGCTGCCCGCGCCGGAGCGCGTGGGCGGGCAGCGCCGGTATCCGGAGTCGGTCCTGCTGCGGCTGGACGTGATCAGGTTGTGCAAGGTCGCCGGGTTCTCGTTGACCGAGATCGGGCTGCTGCTCAAGGATGACACTCCGGGCCGGCCGGTGGCTCGTGAGCTGGCGCAGGCCAAACTCGCCGAGATCGATGCCCAGCTGGAGGCGCTGGCCCGGGCGCGGGCCGTCATCGAGTGGGGTATGCGGTGCACGTGCCCGTCAATCGAATTGTGCACGTGCGGGATTCATCACGAACTCCCGGCCTGATGGAGGAGCCGTCAGAACCGGTACCGCAGGATGCGCGCCTTGCGGGCCGTGGCCTTGCTGAGTCCGGTGGCCCGCGTGGCGATCCGCAGCAGGCCGGGAAAGAGGTCGACCTCCGGCTGGTGGGTCAGGCTGGACTCCTCGACGAGTTGCATTCGCGGGCTCCAGGTTTCGGGGTGGTGGGCATCTTTGAAACCTGGGTAGCCCCATTGGCTTCCGACGTCTTTGAACATCTTGGCCGGGAAGAACTTGAGCGCCGCCCGACTCATCCAGCCGATCCGGCCGTAGTCGTTGAACGCCAGTTCCCCGGATTCGAAGTGTTCGGTGATCCGCCGGAAGATGCCGGCGATCACCGGTTCGCTGAGGAACGCGAACAGTCCGTCGGCCACCAACATGGTGGGTCGATCGGAGGGAATCGGGTCGGTCCAGTCCCGGTCGGCCAACGATGCGGCGACCGTATGTGCCTGGGGGAGAGGAGGCAGCACACGGTCCCGTAGCTGGCTGATCCCCGGCAGGTCCACGTTGTACCAGTCGACTGTGGCCGGCGGCGAAACGCGGTGCACTCCGCTGTCGAGACCGCCGCCGAGATCGACCACGACGGCATCGGGATGGCTGGTCACGAACGCACGCACCCGGTCGTCGAGCATCTTGGCCCGCAGCGCCGACTGACACACCACGCTGGTCTGCACCCCCAGACCGGCGAAGTCGTAATCGAGTTGGCCGACGGACTCATCGGCCATGGTGTCGCCGAGGATCGGGCGGGCCCACCGGCTGTCGAGTGCCCTGGCGTACAGCGTCAGGAAAGCGGTTTCCTCTACCGGTGTGAGGCCCGTCGTCGCAATATGCACAAACCCGACCGTACACCCGATGTGCGGCTGAACAGTTGGGCGAAAACGTTTACCGCCCTTGCGATCACAGGTCGGCGCATCGGTTGCACCGGGTGCGTGGGTGCGCGGCGGGCTAGCGGCAGCCTACGGTGGAACCATGCGTAGCAGGCATGTGAGCGTCTGGATCGACGTCGCTCCCGACGCGGCGTACTCGTACGCCGCGGATCCGCGGCAGCTGGCCACGTGGGCGGCGGGACTGGCCGAGGGCGGGTTGCGCCTCGGTCCGCGAGGATGGGTGGCGGATTCGCCGATGGGCGAGGTCACCGTCGAATTCACGGCGACGAACGCGCTGGGCGTGCTCGATCATGTGGTGCGTCTGCCCTCGGGTGAGGCCGTCTACAACCCGATGCGGGTCGTCCCGGCCGGGGTCGACGGCACGTCGTGCGAAGTCGTGTTCACGATTCGGCAGCGACCGGGGATGACTGATGAACAGTTCGAGGCGGATATTGCCGCGGTGGCGGCGGATCTAGAGACCCTGCGGAGACTGCTGGAGGGTCACTGATCGGAGGGGGAGATGCGCCCCAACCCCAGCCACACCACGATGGTGACCGCGGCCGCGGAGAGTACGGCGGGTGCCGCACTCATCGTGGCCACGCCGACGACCACCAGCACCAGGGCGCCGATCGCCAGGGCGATCAGCTTGTAGGTCGGCCAGGGCACACCGGCGATGTCGACCTGGTGATCGGCCCGGGAGGTGACGCTACGAAAGTTCCCGGCGGTGGTCATATGTTGACGATAGCTCGCAACAATGATTTCGGCTAGCCGAAACCTTGGATCAGGCGTGTCGTTTTACGACTGCTCAGCAGTGCGCTTCCATCCGGTACTGAACCTCGGCCGGTTTGGTCGGGCGGTCGGCGAAGGAGCCGTGTGCTGTGCCGCTGAGGTGGAATGCGGAGCCCTCGATGCTGGCGTGGGTGTCCGACGCCTCGGCCAGTGCGCTCCCGGTGAAGCCGGTCAGGTCCCGGAGCCGCATGACCTTGGGCTCGATAGTGGCTCCGGTCTGGATGATCGCGGTGAACCCGGGTGTTTGCGGCTCCGTTTCGATGGTCCACAACCAGGACAGTTGCGTGCACTGCACCTTGTAGGACGTCGGCATTTCCTGGTTGTCGATGAAGACCCGCGCGGTGTTGGCATCGGCGGGGCTCGTGGTGGGCGCCGCACACGCGGACGCGGCAAGCGCGACCACCATCGCGGTGGGCGCCGCCGCCCACCGCATCCGCTGCTGAGTGCGCCGCATGATGGTTGTTTTCCCAGTTCGGGGTCTGTTCAACCACATGTCGTGAATCTCGGCGGTTTGGTGGTGCGCGCACCCGGATATCGGCGTGTGCGCCTACCCAGGTGCAGTGAAACCGCTGGCCAGTGGCACCATTGAACGGTGACTGCCGATTTGAGCAAAGGCTCCCGAGTGTCCCCGCTGGCCGCGCCGCTGAACGCGGCCGACATCGACGAGGCCGCCAAGCGAATTTCAGGGGTGGTCACCCGCAGTCCGCTGCAGTTCAACGAGCGCCTTTCGGAAGCTACCGGGGCCAACGTCTACCTCAAACGCGAGGACCTGCAGGCGGTGCGTTCCTACAAGGTGCGCGGGGCCTTCAACCTGATGGCCCAGCTCTCGCCCGAGGAGCTGGCCGCCGGCGTCGTGTGTTCCTCGGCCGGCAACCACGCCCAGGGCTTCGCGATGGCGTGCCGGTCGATGCGCACCCATGGCCGCGTCTATGTACCGGCCAAGACCCCCAAGCAGAAGCGGGACCGGATCCGATACCACGGCCGCGAGTTCATCGAGCTCATCGCGGGAGGGTCGACGTACGACCTGGCGGCTGCCGCGGCGCTGGAGGATGTCGCGCGTACCGGGGCCACCCTCGTACCCCCCTATGACGATGTGCGCACGATGGCCGGCCAGGGCACCATCGCCGCCGAGCTGCTCGAGCAGCTCGACCAGGAGCCCGACGTGGTGATCGTCCCGGTCGGCGGCGGCGGCTGCATCGCCGGTATCACCACATATCTCGCCGAGCGTGCCTCGAACACGTCGGTACTCGGTGTGGAGCCCGCGGGCGCGGCATCGATGATCGCCGCGCTGGCTGCCGGCGAACCGGTGACCCTCGAACACGTCGATCAGTTCGTCGATGGTGCGGCAGTGGCACGGGCCGGAGCGCTGCCTTATGCCGCACTGGCCGCCGCCGGTGACATGGTCGCTCTCACCACGGTCGACGAGGGCGCCGTCTGTACCGCGATGCTGGACCTGTACCAGAACGACGGAATCATCGCCGAGCCCGCCGGAGCGCTGTCGGTGACCGCGTTGCTGGAGGCTGACATCGAGCCGGGATCTACCGTGGTCTGCCTGATCTCCGGTGGCAACAACGACGTCTCCCGCTACAGCGAGGTGGTCGAACGGTCGCTGGTGCACCTGGGCCTCAAGCACTACTTCCTGGTCGACTTCCCGCAGGAACCCGGGGCGCTGCGGCGCTTCCTCGATGAGGTTCTCGGGCCGGGTGATGACATCACCCTGTTCGAGTACGTCAAGCGCAACAACCGGGAGACCGGCGAAGCCTTGTGCGGCGTCGAGTTGAGCGCGGCGACGGATCTGGAAGGTCTGCTGGTCCGGATGCAGGATTCCGACATCCACGTCGAGCTGTTGGAGCCGGGGTCACCGACATACCGGTATCTGACCTGAGGCTCAGGCTTCGATGCCCCGCACGCGCGGTGGTTGATGGTGGTCGCGGTCATCGTGGCGTTCGGTGCGCCGCTCGGCTGACCGACCAGACAACGAGTGCACCGGCCGCGAACGCAGCGCCGAGGATGCTGGAGCCGGTCCACCCCGCAACCGAGTACACCGCGGTCGTGGCGGTCGCCCCTAGGGCCGAGCCGAGTGAATAGAAGAACATGTACCCCCCGATCACGCTGCTGGTGCGATGCGGGTGGGCCGTCGTGAGCAGGTGCTGATTGCTCACGTGCACCGCTTGCACGGCGAAATCGAGCGTGATCACACCCAGCACGACCAGTACCAGCGACCATGATGCGTGCCCGATCGCCAGCCACGACACGACCAGGAGTGCGAGTGCCCCGCCGGTGACGGCGCTCGCGAGCCCGGAGTCGGCCCAGCGTCCTGCCCGGGCCGCGCCGAGCGCGCCGGCAAGGCCGGCGATTCCGAAGAGGCCGATCTGTGCCGTGCTCAGATGCCACGGAGCCGCGGTGAGCGGCAGCGCCAGGCCGCTCCACAGCGTCCCGAAGGACGCGAACAGAAAGAACGCGATCAGCCCGCGCGAGACGAAAAGGCGTTCGCGGAACAGTCGGGCCAACGACGTCAGTACGTCGCGGTAAACGACCTGTTCGCGCCGTGGGTCGGGCGGCAGGAGTTTCGGGACCAGGCCTGCCAGCACAACCAGCAGGACCGCCAGCCCGACATAGACACTGCGCCACCCCCACACGGCGGCGAGGGCACCGGCCGCGACGCGTGAACCGAGGATGCCGACGACGACTCCGGAGGTCACCATGCCGAGGGTGCGGCCGCGGTCCTCGGCCGCGGACAGGGCCGCAGCGTAGGCGACGGTGGTCTGGACTACGACCGCGAACAGTCCGGCGAGCGCCAAACCGGCCAGCAGCAGCCAGGTTTGGGGGGCCGCAGCTGCCACTGCCACCCCGATCGCGGCCAGCAGAAGGTGTCCGCTGATGAGCCGACGACGGTCGACGATGTCGCCGAATGGGACGAGAACCACCAGCCCGACCAGATAACCGAGTTGCCCGGCCGTGACGATCCAGCCCAGATCGGCCTCCGGCACGCCAAGGTCGCGGCCGATCCCGGCGAGGACGGGTTGCGCCGCGTAGATCGTCGCGACGGCCACCGCACACACGGTGGCGAAGAACATTCGCAGGCCGAGAGTCAGTTCCATGCACACTCCTCAGATTGGTTGCATATTGCAACTAATCGGAGGTTACGGCAGAATGGTTTCAATCAGCAACTCTTCAGGGGGAGTGATGGCCGACTCGGTGCCGCACAGCGACGACGTGACCTGGACCGATCCCACCTGCCCTGTCGCGCGCACTCTCGACCTGGTTGGGGATCGCTGGAGTCTGCTGATCGTCCGCGACGCCATGGATGGAGCCCGGGCATTCACCGACTTTCAGCAGCGCACCGGGATCGCGCGCAATATCCTCACCGACCGGCTGCGCCGACTCGTCGAGCGCGGCATCCTCGATCGGGAGGTGGCCGCATCGGGCCGCCGGCAGGTGTACACGCTCACCCAGGCCGGTCGTGACCTCTTCACCGTCGTGGTGGCGCTGCGCCAGTGGGGTGAGCGGCACGCGTTCGAGGCTGACGAGGCTCGCTCGGTACTCGTCGACGAGCGGGGTCTCGCACTCGCGGAATTGCGTCCCAGGAACTCGCGCGGCGCCCCGGTGGATCCGGACAGCGCGTCCGTGCGAAAGGACTACTGAACGCGCTCGGTGCGCAGGATTGCGAACGAGTGAGCGGCCAATGTCGTAGCGAAGGAACCGATGTCGGGTTCTTCCCAGGCGGCGACCAGTTCTCCTGTCACCGGCACGGAAACCGGGTCGGAGCCGAGGTTGCAGGCGATCGACAGGGTGCCACGGTGCAGCACGATCCAACGCTGCTGCTCGTCGAAGTCGATCGACATGTGATCCAGCCACGGATCGGCGAGGTCGGGCTCGGTGCGCCGCAACGCGATCAGCTCCCGATAGGTCCTGTGCAGCCGATCGTGATCTCCGTCGGAGACCTCGTTCCAGTTCAGTTTGGACCGCAGGAATGTCTCCGGGTCCTGCGGATCCGGGATCTCGTCGGCATCCCAGCCGTGCTCGGCGAACTCGGCCTTACGACCCTCGGCGGTGGCGCGGGCCAGTTCCGGCTCGGGATGCGAACTGAAGAACTGGAACGGTGAGGAGGATCCCCACTCCTCACCCATGAAAAGCATTGCCGTATAGGGTGATCCGAGCGCAAGCGCGGCCTTGACGGCCAGCTGGCCGGATGTCAGGAGCTGCGATGGCCGGTCGCCGACGGCACGGTTGCCTACCTGGTCGTGGGTAAGGGTGTAAGCCAGCAGCCGAGTACCCGGAATGGTGGCGGTGTCCAACGGGCGACCGTGCCTACGATGGCGGAAGGATGAATAGGTGCCGGCGTGGAAGTATCCATGCTTGAGCGTCTGTGCCAGGGTGGCCAGCGATCCGAAATCGGCGTAGTAGCCCTGCCGTTCACCCGATACCGCGGTGTGGATCGCATGGTGGACGTCGTCGTCCCACTGTGCGGTCAGGCCGTAGCCACCACGGTCGCGCGGGGTGATCAGCCGGGGGTCGTTCAGGTCGCTCTCGGCGATCAAGGAGAGAGGACGGCCGAGTTCTTCGGCCAGGGCGTCGGTCTCGGCCGCCAGTTCCTCGAGCAGATGGATCGCGGTGGTGTCCACCAGCGCATGCACCGCATCCAGACGCAGACCGTCGGCGTGGAAGTCGCGCATCCAGCGCAGCGCACAGTCGATGACGTAGGTGCGAACCTCGTCGGCGTCGGCGTCGGACAGGTTGATCGAACTGCCCCACGGATTGCGGCCGGCCGACAGATACGGACCGAACCGCGGCAGGTAGTTGCCCGACGGGCCGAGGTGGTTGAACACCGCGTCGATCAGCACGCCGAGTCCACGCGCGTGGCAGGCGTCGATCAGTCGGATGAGGCCGTCCGGTCCGCCGTAGGGTTCGTGCACCGCGTACCAGAGCACCCCGTCATAACCCCAGCCGTGGGGGCCGTTGAAGGCATTGACCGGCATCAACTCCACGAAATCGACACCGAGATCAACGAGATGATCGAGTTTCTCGATGGCGGCATCGAATGTGCCTGCGGGAGTGAAGGTCCCGGTGTGAAGTTCGTAGATCACCCCGCCGCAGATGGACCGGCCCGCCCACCCGGCGTCGGTCCAGGCGTCCGGTGCGGGCCGCCACAGCTGCGAGCGTTCATGCACGCCGTCGGGTTGACGTGCTGAGCGGGGATCCGGCAGTACCGCCGGATCGTCGTCGAGGACGAACCCGTACCGGGCATCGGCGGGGCAGCTGGCCTCGGCGCGCCACCAGCCGTCGGCGGCGCGCGTCATCTCGTGCAGCGCTCCGTCCACGTCGACCCGCACGCGGTCGGGCTTCGGCGCCCACACGGTGAATTCAGTCATCCGTGCGCTCCAGCAAGGCCACCGGCGAATCGGCGAGCAGGTCGGTCAGCGGCACCAGGCCGGTCCACTGCCGGCCACTGAGCCGATCCAGCCACCGGCCGTCGGGTAACGGCAATGCCGTGTCGGCCCAGCCGGTTTCGGCCAGTCCAACGGTCCACCGGCACGCGGCCACCACGACATCCTGACCGCGCAGAAACGACACCAGGTGTGCTGCGGCGCTACCGGTGGCGGGCAGCGGCGTGTAGCCGCCGGCCAGGAAGGTCGCCGGCCGCGCACGGCGCAGGGTCAACGCAGCCATCGTCACCCGCAGCTTGTCATCGCCCCCGCGCTCCAACGCATCGTGCAGTGCCGCATAGTCGACGGGGCGCCGGTTGTCCGGATCGACCAGACTGTCCTCGGTCGTTTCGGTGCCCTGGTAGACGTCGGGAATGCCGGGCGCAGTCAGTTGGATGAGTTTCTGGCCCAGGCTGTCATTTCGGGCGTGCGCGTCGAGTCGACCCACCAGCGCCGTCAATTCGGCCGCTACCGGCCCCTCGAGTACCCGGTCCAGCCAACCGTGCACCTTGTTCTCGAAGTCCACGCACGGGTCATGCCAGGAGGTTCGTGTGGCAGCTTCCCGGGTCGCCTTCTCGGCGTAGGCGTGCAACCGGGCACGGAGCTCGTCGGTGACGACGCCGTCCACCGGCCAGACGCCGAAGATGTTCTGCCACAGGAACAGTGCGGAGCCCCGGTCCGGGGGAGTGGACGCGGCGGTCCACCGCTCGACCGAATCCGCCCATGTAGCCGGCACCTGGGACAGCAGCCCGATGCGGGCGCGGACGTCTTCTCCCCGTTTGGTGTCATGGGTCGACAACGTCGTCATCGTCCTCGGCCAGGCGCGCATCCGCGTCGTCGTCCGCTGGTGGAACTCGGCGGTGGACACCCCGAACAACTCCGGTGCACCGCCGACCTCGTTGAGCGATACCAGTCGGGCGTCGCGGTAGAACAGGCAGTCTTCGACGGCCTTGGCCGTCGCCGCCCCACACAGTTGGTTGAACCGGGACACCACCTCGGCGCTGGTGGACAGTGCCGTCGCGATGATCGACAGCGTATCGGTGAGTTCCGGTGCGGCCCAAGATGTCTCCTGCAGCGCGACCGGAAGGATCGCGCCGAGCGCCGGATAGTCACTGCGGTACACGCCGATCCTGCTGATCAGGGTGGCCACCGCTGCCCGCAGCTGGGGATCCTGCCGGGTGGTCACCGGCGTGATCGCTCGGCACAGTCGACCCAATTCGCTGGCCAGGGTGTCGGTGACCGCCGCGGTCTTGAGCGTGCGTTCGGCGTCGCGGTCCGGCCGCCCGCTCACCGCGGTGAGTGCGGTCTCCCCGGTCGGGGCGATGAACAGTCCGCCGACCTCGCGCAGCGCGTCATACCCGGTGGTGCCGTCGACGGGCAGTGACGCATCGAGGCTCTCGTCGGCGGCCAGGATCTTCTCGACCACGATCCAGGCTTCGGGACCGGTGAGTTCGCGCAACCAGCGCAGATAGCCTGCGGGGTCGGATAATCCGTCCGGATGGTCGATGCGCAGGCCGTCCACCAGGCCCTCGTCGAACCAGCGCTTGATCTCCACGTGGCTCGCGTCGAAGACGGCACGGTCCTCCTGGCGCAACGCCGCCAGGGAGGTGATCGAGAAGAAGCGACGGTAACCGCAGATCCCGGTGCGCCATCCGGTCAGCCGGTAGTGCTGGCGGTCGTGGACCTCGCTGCCGGTGCCCGCGCCGGTTCCCGGCGCCACCGGGAACACGAGATCACCCAGTCGCAGCACTTCGCCGTCGACCGCAAGGTCGGCGACATCGTCGTCGGAACCCAGGACCGGCAATACGATTCGTCCGCCGTCGATATCCCAGTCGATGTCGAAGTAGTCGGCATAGGCGGAGCCGCGGCCATACCGCAGCAGATCCCACCACCAATGGTTCTGCTCGGGGTGGGCCACGCCGACGTGGTTGGGCACGATGTCCACGATCAGGCCCATGCCGCGGGCCCGGGCGGCCTCGGACAGCCGCCGCAGTCCGTCCGGGCCGCCGAGAGCGGCCGATACCGTGGTGGGATCGGTGACGTCGTATCCGTGTGTGGATCCGCGGGCGGCGGTCAGGATCGGCGACAGATACAGATGCGAGACGCCCAGCCGGTCGAGATAGTCCAGCAGCTTCACCGCATCATCGAATGTGCAACAGTCCCCGCGCATCTGGAGCCGATACGTGGACAGGACCGGGCCCGGCATGTCAGGCCGTCTTGCGCAGCACGAGCAGCGAGCGGGCCTGTAGCGAGATCTTCTCGCCCGCGGCGACGACCAGATCGGAATCGCCGGTCGGGCTGGCGGTATCCAGGTCGCCCGTCCATTCGGCGGCGTAATCGCCGTTCGGGGTGACGAAGTCCTGCTCGTGGTCATTTGCGTTGAAGCACAACAGGAACGTGTCGTCGACGACGCGTTCACCTCGGGCGTTGGGGGCCGGGATGGAATCGCCGTTTAGGAACACCGCGACACAGGTACCCAGCCCGGCGCCCCAGTCTTCCGGGGTCATCTCGGTACCCGCCGGGGTGAGCCACGCTATGTCGCGGACCTGGTCACCGCTTCGGATCGGCTTGCCCTCGAAGAACCGGCGACGCCGAAATGCCGGATGGCGCTTGCGGAAGGCCAATACCTTGCGGGTGAACTCGAGATGGTCGGCGTTGGTCTCGAGTAACGACCAGTCCACCCAGGAAAGCTCGGAGTCCTGGCAGTACACATTGTTGTTGCCCAACTGGGTCCGACCGATCTCGTCGCCGTGGGCGATCATCGGGGTGCCCTGGGACAGCATCAATGTCCCCATGATGTTGCGCATCTGCTTGGCGCGCAGGGCCAGGATCTCCGGGTCGTCGGTCGGCCCCTCGACACCGCAGTTCCACGACCGGTTGTGGCTTTCGCCGTCGCGGTTGTCCTCACCGTTGGCCTCGTTGTGCTTCTCGTTGTAGGACACCAGGTCGTTGAGGGTGAACCCGTCGTGGCAGGTGACGAAGTTGATGCTGGCTCCGGGCCGTCGGCCGGTGGCTTCGTAGAGGTCCGACGAGCCGGTGAGCCGGGATGCGAACTCGCCCAGCGTCGAGGGCTCGCCGCGCCAGTAGTCCCGCACGGTATCGCGGTACTTGCCGTTCCACTCGGTCCACAGGCCGGGGAAATTGCCGACCTGGTAGCCGCCCTCGCCGACGTCCCACGGCTCGGCGATCAGCTTCACCTGGCTGACCACCGGGTCCTGCTGGACCAGATCGAAGAACGCCGAAAGCCGGTCCACGTCATAGAATTCGCGGGCCAGCGTGGAGGCGAGGTCGAATCGGAACCCGTCCACGTGCATCTCCAGCACCCAGTACCGCAGCGAGTCCATGATCAGTTGCAATGTGTGCGGGTGCCGGGCATTGAGGCTGTTGCCGGTCCCGGTGAAATCCTTGTAGTACTCGGGTTGTCCGTCGAGCAGCCGGTAGTAGGCGGCGTTGTCGATGCCGCGGAAATTGATGGTCGGACCGAGGTGGTTGCCTTCGGCGGTGTGGTTGTACACCACATCCAGGATGACCTCGATACCCGCGTCGTGGAACGCCTTGACCATGGTCTTGAACTCGGCCACTGCACCGCCGGCGTGCCGGGTGGCCGCGTATTGGAAGTGTGGGGCGAAGAAGCCGACAGTGTTGTAGCCCCAGTAGTTTCGCAGCCCGAGGTCCAGTAGCCGGTGGTCGTGCATGAACTGGTGTACCGGCATGAGTTCGATCGCGGTGATGTTCAGCGACTGGAGGTATTCGATGACCACCGGGTGGCTGAGCCCCGCGTACGTGCCCCGGAGTTCCTCGGGGATCCCCGGGTGGGTCTCGGTCATCCCCTTGACGTGCGCCTCGTAGATCACCGTGTCGTGATACGGGGTCTTGGGTGCGCGGTCCGAGCCCCATTGGAAGAACGGGTTGATGACCACGCTGGTCATGGTGTGTCCCAGGGAGTCGACCTGGGGCGGGGTTCCGGTACCGGGCGGGTCGGCCGTCAGGTCGTAGGAGAACAGGGCCTGGCTGAAATCGAAGTCGCCGTGGAACGACTTGCCGTAGGGGTCCAGCAGCAGCTTGCTGGGGTCACATCGATGTCCGCTGCCCGGATCCCAGGGGCCGTACACCCGATACCCGTACCGCTGTCCCGGCGTGACCGTCGGCAGGTAGGCGTGCCAGACGTAGCCGTCGACCTCTTCGAGATTGATCCGGTGCTCGGTGCCGTCCTTGGCGATCAGGCACAGCTCGACGCGTTCGGCGACTTCGGAGAACAGCGAGAAGTTGGTGCCCGCACCGTCATAGGTCGCGCCGAGCGGGTAGGGCTCGCCGGGCCAGACAGTCGACATCGGCGTGGGGATGGAAGACGGCGGCACTGCGGACGGCGGCGGCATGGCTTCACCACCAACCGGTGGCAGCTGCCATCTGGCGGCCCAGTTCACCTGTCATCGTGCGCATATATGTCGTGGAGATGTGATGGGAGTCGTGATACAGCAACACATTTCCCTCGACCGCTCGGCAATAGTCCTTACGGCACACCGCATCGCTCATGTCGAGTGGCTTGAGCAGAGGAAACCTTCCGACGAAATCCAGCGTGGGGTTGTGGTCGGAGAGTACCTTGGACCGCTCGATGCCGCACGAGATGGAATCGCCGCCATTGGCCAGGCAGTCATACGGGAAGTACGGCTGGCCATTTCGGGTGAGCCACGGCGTGTCGCGCATCGCGAGGATCGGAATGTTGTTCTGGGAAAGGGTTTCCCAGATGCCGATGTAGGTGCCGGGCATGACGTCGCCGTCTTTGATGTTCCACGGCCGGGTCGAGGTGGTGAACACATAATCGGGGCGATCGGTGATGAGCTGGGCCATCACCTTTTCGTTCCACTCATGACATTTCGGGTATGCGCGATTGTCGCCCATCACCAGTGGCGTCTCCTCCGTGGTCAGAGGACAACCCATTTTGAGGTACGTGACCACTTTGAAGTTGTGCCGGCGGCCCAGTAGGTCCAGCGCGGTGATCCAGTGCTCGGCGTGCGACCCGCCCGCTACTGCGACGGTGCGCGTCGCGTCCTTGTCGCCGTACGTGCAGTTGATGACGTCGGTGTTGCCGAAATCGCTGATACAGCCGTCGGTGGTCGACGCGGGCAGATCGTCCTTGGCCTCGAGCACGGTGGGGCGCATCGGCAGCTTGGGCACCCGCGCGTGATCGACCAGTGCGCGCGCTCCCGGATAGTCGCGGGCCGACAGCCCCGACAGCTCCTTGCCATTGGCGCGCTGCACGGTGACATGCTCACGCCAGGTGAAGGAGGTGGCCGTCAGCGCGACACCGAGAAGGCCGACGATGGAGCCGAGGACGATCGTCGGTCGGCGCAGACGGACCCGTAACGGAAGGGCAGGCGCGGCGGCGGGGGCGGCCTTGGCCTGCTGTGAGCGCAGCGGCTCTTCGATGTAGCGCGTGGTGAGCCAGGCCAGAACACCCGAAACCAGCAGCACGACCGTGCCCTCGAGGAAGTTGGCGTGGGCGTGGCCCGAGTAAGACAGCCAGAAGATCAGCAACGGCCAGTGCCACAGGTAGAGCGAGTAGGCCATCGAGCCCAGCGACACGAACGGCTTTGTCGCCAGCATCCGGTTGGGTGCGGGCAACCGCTGGCCCGCGTTCGGATCGTCGACCCGGTTGGCGGCGGTCAGGATGAAGATGACGGTGGCGCCGACCGGAACCAGCGTCCACGGCCCGGGAAACTCCTTGACACCGTCGATCCACCAGCCACAGGTCAGGATCGCGGCCAGCGAGACGGTGGCCAGGACGGTGCGCAGCCACATCGGCCAGCGCACCGCCGGGACCAAGGCCCCCGCCAGTGCGCCGATCAGCAGCTCCCAGCCGCGCGCAAAGCTGTTGTAGTAGGCGGTGGCCTGGTCCGTGTTGTGCGCGATGATCGCGTACACGAAGGACGCGATGGTGAGCGCGCTCAGTAAAACGATGAACGCGGTGCGCAGGTGCCGGCCGAACAGTCGACGGCCGAGGAAAGCGAACCCGAAGACCAACAACAGGAATGCCAGATAGAACTGCCCCTGGACCGACATCGACCAGATGTGCTGCAGCGGGCTGACCGCCTCACCAGCGCGAAGGTAGTTCGCGGCAGTGTTGGCCAGCTCCCAGTTCTGGTAGTAGCCCAGGCTCGCCAGACTTTGGTCAGCAAACGTTTCCCAGCGGGTCTCGGGCTGCACGAGGATTGTCATCAGCGCGGCTGCGGCAAGCACCACGACCAGTGCGGGTAGCAATCGCCGAATCAACCGGACCACTTCGGGAAGCGGCCACAGCGGCGCCTCCGGGTTGAGTGCGATGCGCAGGATCTTGCCGCCGAAGAAGAATCCCGACAGCGCCAGGAAAACGTCGACACCACCGGAAACCTTGCCGAACCAGATGTGGAACATCGCCACGAGGGCGATCGCGACGCCGCGCAGTCCATCCAGATCATGGCGGTAAAAACCCGATGCTCGGGTACCCATGGCGGCGCGCGGAACGGAACCGGAATCGGCGCCGGGCTCCGTCCGGGGGGCATCAAGGGTTTTCATGGTCGAGGCCAATTTACCTAACATCGGCCTGCCGCTCATATTTCGGATGCGTGCGTCACGTTCGGTGAGCAAAGAGCTAGGCTGCCCGACTGTGCCTGAGCTGACCCCAGCGCAGATCAATGCCATCGACGCGGACCACATCTGGCACCCCTACAGTGCCATGGGTTCCGACACACTTCCGCCCGTGGTGGCGGTGGGTGCCAAAGGCGCGTGGCTGACTGTGATCGACCCTACCGACGGCGCACCGATCGAGGTGATCGATGCGATGGCGTCCTGGTGGACTGCCGTGCACGGACACGGGCACCCAGTGCTGGACCGTGCGATCACCGACCAGCTCGCGACCATGAACCACGTCATGTTCGGCGGTCTGACCCATGAACCGGCCGCACGGCTGGCCCAACTGCTGGTCGAACTGACCCCCGAGGGCCTGGAGACGGTGTTCTTCAGCGATTCCGGGTCGGTGTCCGTCGAGGTGGCGGTGAAGATGGCGCTGCAGTACTGGCGCAGCCGGGGCAGGGGCGCCAAGCACCGGCTGATGACCTGGCGTGGCGGTTATCACGGCGACACGTTCACCCCGATGAGCGTGTGCGATCCCGACGGCGGCATGCACTCCCTCTGGACGGACGTGCTGGTGGCGCAGGAGTTCGCGCCGCCTGTGCCCGCCGACTATCAACCGGCCTACAGCGAAGCGTTCGAGCGGCAGTTGGCCGACCATGCCGACGAGCTCGCCGCCGTGATCGTGGAACCCGTCGTGCAGGGCGCCGGGGGCATGCGCTTTCACGACCCGCGTTACCTGTCAGATCTGCGTGCGATCTGCGATCGCCACGATGTGTTGCTGATCTTTGACGAGATCGCCACCGGATTCGGCCGCACCGGCAAGTTGTTCGCCGCCGAGCACGCTGGGGTCAGTCCCGACATCATGTGCGTCGGCAAGGCGCTGACCGGCGGCTACATCACCCTGGCCGCCACGCTGTGCACGCGGGAGGTCGCGCGGACGATCAGCGCGGGGGAGCCCGGAGCCCTCATGCACGGGCCGACGTTCATGGCCAACGCGTTGGCCTGCGCGGTCGGTGTCGCTGCAGTGGAACTGCTGGTCAGCGGCGACTGGCCGGCCCGGGTGGCCGAGATCGAGGCGGGGCTGCGGGAAGGTCTCGAGCCGGCCCGCGCATTGCCGGGAGTGGCTGACGTCCGGGTGCTCGGTGCCATCGGTGTGATCGAGATGCGCGAGCCGGTGGACATGCGGGTGGCCACCTTGGCGGCGTTGCGCCACGGCGTCTGGCTGCGCCCGTTCGGCAAGTTGATCTATGCCATGCCGCCCTTCATCTGCACGACGGCGGAGGTGGAACAGATCACCGCAGGCATGATCGGCGTGGCTCGTGCACTAACCTGAACGGTGTTCAATTGTCGGCACCGCCGACGTGTTCAACTTGTCGGCACCGAGGAGCACCGCGTGACGCGAACCGATCTTTCACCGCTGGCCTGGCTGGCCGGCGTCGAGCAGCAACGTCGACAAGCCGGCCTGCGCCGCGAGTTGCGCACGCGTCCCGCGGTAGCCACCGAGCTGGACCTGGCCTCCAACGACTACCTGGGGCTGTCGCAGCACCCGGAGGTCCTCGATGGTGGCATCGAGGCGCTGCGGACCTGGGGCGCAGGTGCCGGTGGATCACGCTTGGTCACCGGTAACACCGAGTTGCACGAAGGGTTCGAGACCGCCCTGGCGACGTTCGTCGGCGCCGAGTCGGCGTTGGTCTTCTCCTCGGGTTACACCGCCAACCTGGGCGCCGTCGTCGCGTTGTCCGGTCCCGGCTCGCTGCTGGTCTCCGACGCGCTGACGCACGCGTCGCTCGTCGACGCCTGCCGGTTGTCGCGTGCCCGGGTGACCGTCACTCCACACCGTGACGTCGACGCGGTGGATGCCGCACTGTCGGCGCGCACCGAGGAACGCGCGGTAGTGCTGACCGAATCGGTGTTCAGCGCCGACGGCGTGCTGGCACCTCTGCGCGAGCTGCACGCGGTCTGCCGCCGCCACGGCGCACTGTTGCTCGTCGATGAGGCACACGGGCTCGGTGTGCGCGGACCGGGTGGGCAGGGCCTGCTGTATGAGGAGGGGCTGGCCGGGGCGCCCGATGTGGTGATGACGACGACGCTGTCGAAGGCGCTGGGCAGCCAGGGCGGCGTGGTGCTCGGTCCGGAAGCGGTGCGCGCCCACCTGATCGATGCGGCCCGCCCGTTCATCTTCGACACCGGCCTGGCGCCGGCGGCCGTCGGTGCGGCGTGGGCAGCCCTGCGGGTGCTGATCGCCGAACCGCAGCGCGCGCAAGCTGTGTTGGATCATGCCGCCGAACTCGCCCGGATTTCCGGGGACACCGCGGTGCCGGACTCGGCGGTCGTCTCGGTGATCCTCGGTGAGCCCGAGGTGGCGGTGGCCGCGGCCGCGGCCTGTCTGGACCGCGGCGTGCGGGTGGGGTGCTTCCGGCCGCCGACGGTGCCCGAGGGAACCTCACGGCTGCGATTGACTGCGAGGGCCTCGCTGACCGCCGACGAGATGGACCTGGCCCGTCAGGTGTTGACCGAGGTGCTGTCGAAGGCCCGGTTGTGAGCACGCTGGTCGTCACCGGTACCGACACCGGCGTCGGCAAGACAGTGACGACCGCCGCGCTGGCGTGCGCGGCACGCCTGACCGGCCTCGACGTCGCGGTCTGCAAGCCGGTGCAGACCGGAACCGTCGACGGCGACAACGACCTCGGTGAGGTGCAGCGGCTGTCCGGGGTGGACAACTTGCATGGGGGATGGCGTTATCCGGAGCCGCTGGCGCCGGTCGCGGCCGCGGACCGGGCCGGGTGTGCGTTGCCGACCCGCGCGGAGTTGGTGGACGCGGTGCGTGCCGCCGAGATCGCCGGCGGGCTGACCCTGGTCGAGGGTGCCGGTGGCCTCCTCGTCGAATTGGGTGCCGACGGCGTCACGGTGCGTGATCTGGCCGCCGATCTGTCCGCCGCTGTCCTGGTGGTGGTGTCGCCCGGGCTGGGCACACTCAACCACACCGCATTGACGTTGGAATCGCTTGCTGGGCAGGGGATTCCATGTGCCGGGCTGGTGATCGGAGCATGGCCGGAGCATCCCGGCGTCACAGAGTCGGGCAACCGGGAGGCCCTGGCGCAGCTGGCGCCCGTACGTGCGGTGCTGCCCGCGGGGGCCGGCGGCGCGAGTGCCGCGGAGTTCGAGGCACTGTGCGCCGACGCGTTCGACCGGGACTGGCTGATCGGTCTGATCTGACGTGGTGCACTCCGTCGAACTGGTCTTCGATCCGGACACCGAGGCCGCGGTCCGCGGAATCTGGGATACGCTGCGCGACAAGGACATTCCCAGCCAGGCGCCGGCCAGTCGGCCGCATGCGACCCTGACTGTCGCCCAGCGCATCGACGCCGAGGCCGATGCGGTGCTGACCGAACTCGTGGACCGATTCCCGCTGCCGTGCCGGCTCGGTGCGACCCTGATCTTCGGGCGTTCGGCCGGAGTGCTGGCGCGGCTGCTGGTGCCGACCGATGAACTGCTCGGCATCCAGGCTGATACGTACCGACTGTGCCTGCCGTTCATGGACCCGGCCCCGATGCCACACGCTGAACCGGGGAACTGGACCCCGCACGTCACGCTGGCCCGGCGGGTGGCTCCGGCGAGGTTGGCCACAGCCGTGCGGATCGCCGGACGTCCCGCCGAGATCGTCGGCCAGGTGACGGGGTTACGGCATTGGGACGGCGACAAGCGCCTCGAACACCCGATCGGCTGATCGGCCGGCGATCAGCCCCGGCTGCGTTGCGGGATGTCGCGTCCGGAGCCGAGGGTGCTGGCGCCCCGCACGGCCAGACCGTCGACCAGCAACTGCAGGCCGAACGCGAACTGGCGTGACGTATCGCGATCGAGCACCGACTGCTCATCGGCCAGCGCACCCGCGGCGTCCCACTGCAGTCGGGACTGCTCGTCGGCGGTGAAGCCCAGCACGTAATAGAGCACGGTGCGGGCGGCCAGCTCGTCATCCGGCGACATCACGCCGGCCTGCTTCGCGGCATCGGCGAGCTGCCCCACGATTGCACCGACCGTCTGGGACTTCCCGGCGGCAAAACTGGATGAGACCAGCTCGGCCCCATCGGTGTGCGACAGCAGTGCGTCACGCAACGCCACGCAGGTCTGGTGGATTCGGCTCGGCCACGCTGTTGCGGCGCCCTCGGTGCGGACGGGTTGCAGAATGCGGTCGGCAACGGCGCCGAGCAGTTCCTGTTTGTTGGCGAAGTGCCAGTACAGGGCGCCCGGGCTGACGCTGAGCTCACGGGCCAGACGCCGCATCGTCAGGTCGGCGATGCCGTAGTTGTCCAGGATGGCCGTCGCCGCATCCACCACGTCGGGTTTGTGGAGTTGCACACCGTTACCCTAGCCTGAACGGTGTTCAAGTATCGGCTCGGCCGACGTGTTCAACCGTCGGCCCGGCCGGCAGACGATCCACAGGAGGACTTTTCGGTGACGCAGGCAGCCGTAGATGTACTGGGCGTAGCTCGCGAGCAGGTTCTGGAGCGTGGCGTCGGCCTCGACCGGGATCAGACGCTGCAGGTGCTGCAGCTGCCCGACGACAAGCTCGAGGAGCTGCTGGCCCTGGCCCACGAGGTCCGGATGAAGTGGTGTGGCCCCGAGGTCGAGGTCGAAGGCATCATCAGCCTCAAGACCGGCGGCTGCCCGGAGGACTGCCACTTCTGCTCGCAGTCGGGTCTGTTTGCCTCCCCGGTGCGCAGCGCCTGGCTCGACATCCCGAGCCTGGTCGAGGCCGCCAAGCAGACTGCCAAGACCGGCGCCACCGAGTTCTGCATCGTGGCCGCGGTGCGTGGCCCCGACGAGCGGCTGCTGGCCCAGGTGGCCGCAGGCATCGAGGCGATCCGCAACGAGGTCGACATTCAGATCGCCTGCTCGCTGGGCATGCTGACCCAGGAGCAGGTGGACCGCCTCAAGGACATGGGCGTGCACCGCTACAACCACAACCTGGAGACCGCGCAGTCGTTCTTCCCGAATGTGGTCACCACCCACTCGTGGGAAGAGCGCTGGGGCACGCTGGAGATGGTGCGTGAGGCCGGTATGGAGGTCTGCTGCGGCGGCATCCTGGGCATGGGGGAGACGCTGGAGCAGCGTGCGGAGTTCGCCGCCAACCTGGCCGAGCTGAACCCGCACGAGGTGCCGCTGAACTTCCTCAATCCGCGCCCGGGCACACCGTTCGGTGATCTCGAGGTGCTGCCGGCCTCTGAGGCGCTGAAGGCCGTGGCCGCGTTCCGGTTGGCGCTGCCGCGCACCATGCTGCGCTTCGCCGGTGGCCGCGAGATCACTCTCGGCGACCTCGGCGCCAAGCAGGGCATCCTGGGCGGCATCAACGCCGTCATCGTCGGCAACTACCTGACCACGCTGGGTCGCCCGGCCGAGTCGGACCTGGAATTGCTCGATGATTTGCAGATGCCGATCAAGGCACTGAACGCCAGCCTGTAGAACTGGTGGTGATGGTTCACGATTTGCCCGCGCCCGTCGGCGCCGGCCTATACAACGTCTACACCGGGGTCCAGGCTGACGCGGCGGAGGGAACTGTGCTTCCCACCGCGGCTCAACTCGGCCTGGAACCACCCCGGTTCTGCGCCGAGTGCGGCCGCCGGATGATCGTGCAAGTGCGGCCGACCGGGTGGTGGGCCAAGTGCTCGAGGCATGGGCAGGTGGATTCGACGGACCTGGATACGCGGCGATGAGCCTCTCGGGCGAAGAGCAGAAGGCACCGATGAGCCTCTCGGGCGAAGAGCAGAAGGCACCGATGAGCCTCTCGGGCGAAGAGCAGATGCTGTCTGTCGGCCTGGCGCCCGCCAATATCCCCGGCGCACCGCGAGTTTCGCGGGAGCGGGCGGTGCTGATCGTCATTGGTGCACTGGCCGTGGTTGGTGCCGTCCTCGGTGCCCTGTGGGCCTTCGTGGCCCCCGGCGTGCACGGCGTGGTGGCTCTGACCCGTAGCGGCGACCGGGTGCACGCCTATCTGGGCGGTGAGTCTGACCATTTCTTCACGTCGGCGTTCATGTTCGTCGGTTTGCTCGTCGTCATGGCGGTCGTGGCCGCCGTGGCAGTGTGGCAGTGGACCGCGCATCGCGGGCCGGTGATGGTGGCTGCGTTGGTCACCGGTTGTGCGGTGGCGACGGCGGTGGCGGCGGGAGTCGGTGCGGCACTTGCACACTGGAGGTTCGGTTCGCTCGATATCGCGGGCGCACCGGTCACCCCGGAACACCGTGTCCACTACGTGGTGGAAGCCGCGTCGGTGTTTTTCGGGCATACGCCGCTGCAGATCGCGGGGACGATTCTGTTCCCGGCTGCCATGGCAGCGATGGTCTACGCGCTGATCGCGGTCTCGACGGTGCGCGATGACCTGGGCGCCTGGCCCCCGGTGCAGACGCCGACCTATCCGGTGATCCCGCCGGTGGTCAGTCCGCCGGGGTCTTGATTCGATTCCCGGGCTGCTGCGGAGAGTCGGCCAGATATGGGTCGCGGCGGTAGTACCTGCGGTTGGTGAGCATGGCGACCAGAACCAGGGTGGCCAACGACGTCCCGTGTCCGACGAAGAACACCCATGCCCCGGGTCCGGTGTAGGGCTTCGTCGATAGAAAATTCGCGTGTTTCACCCCGGTGCAGTTCGCGGGCCGCCCTTGGGGTTGCCGCATACATATAGCCATGACGAAGACGATGGACGCCGCCGCATAGGGCCACCGTCGGGGCTGACGGACATACCGCATCTACCCCGATTTCTGCCGGCGCCAGGCAGGTCAGAGTGGGCGTCGTCGGACCGTGCGCCCCAAGGCGACTTTGGTGGCGATTCGGGCCAGCCGTGCCATGCCCATGTAAGTGATCGGATTGAGCAGCGTCGGCCACTTGGACCGCACCAGGTTTGCGGTCAGCGGGCGATCGGCGAACCGGTCGCTCAGCCAGCGCAGCGCCATCGGCGCCGAGAATGGGTGCAACAGCAGGTGTTCGCTGAACATGTCGCGGTGGTAGGTCACGTCGGCGCCGCCGGCCAGATAGGTGTCGGCGAGTTCGTCGATGTCGCCGACCGAGATGATCTCGTCGTGCACGGCCTGCACGATCAGGACGGGCGGAACCGGCACGGCCACACCGAGTTTGGTGTCCTCGAACACCTCACTGACTTCGGGTCCGTCGAGGATTTCCTCCAGTGGCATGTCGACCAGGTCGGCCATGTCGGTCCGGAACATCTGCACCATGGCTTCCACGGTGGTCAGGCGGTGCAACCGGTCCAGGATTTTGCGTCCCTCGGTCGTGGCGTGCTCGGCGATGACTCGGTTGAGACTGGGATAGATGTCGGAGAGGGCGGCCACCACAAGGGCCGGCAGGCCCGAGAACACGGTGCCGTTGAGCCGGCGGAAGGTGTTTCCGAGATTGCCGACGGGCGATCCGAGGACGGCGCCGACGATGTTGAGCTCAGGTGCGTAGCTGCCGGCCATCTCGGCGGCCCAGGCGCTGGCCAGGCCGCCGCCCGAGTATCCCCACAGACCGATGCGCGCCGACGGTGACAGCGACAGGTGTTCGGTGTTGATTGCCGCACGCAGGCCGTCGAGCACCCGGTAGCCCGGCTCGTAGGGCGCGCCCCACATGCCGTTGACACCCTCATGGTCGGGAACCGAGACCGCCCAGCCCTCGGCTAGGGCGGCCGAGATCAGCAGGAATTCCAGTTGGGCCAGGGAGCCGGTGGCTTTGGCGTGGTGGCGCAGGGCGTAGGACGGGAAGCACCGGGCCGAGATGGCGTCGATCGCGCACTGGTACGACACGACCGGGCAGTCCGGTGCCGCGTCGACCGGGACGATGACGGTGGTGGCTGCGGCTTCGGGGATGCCGTTGCGGTCAGTGGAGCGGTACAGCAGCTGCGTGGCCTGCAGGCGCTGCGGAATCAGGCCAAGAAACGCCAGTTCGACATCGCGGCTGCGTAGGACGGTGCCAGGCTCGGCGTGCTGGAAACCCGCAGGCGGGACGTAGAACGCATCGTCGTGGGGGAGCTGGGGTCGCGCCGCCCGGTCGAGCACCTCGTGAGGTGCCCGACCGATCCATTCGGCTCCGGAGACGCTGGCCGCACTGCCCAAGTCCATCCGGGCATTCTTGCTTAAGAAGGGTCTAAGAATCCAGTCGACTCACCCGGGCGGGCGCAGTGCGGCGAATGCGTCGGTGACGCGATACCTGGATTCGGTGAAGCGGTACAGCGCTGCCGGGCGCCCGCCGCTGCGGCCGGATCGCGCGGTGGTGCCGGTCGGGGTGATCACTTTGCGACGTTCCAGAACCCGTTGCAGGTTGGTGGCATCGACCTGATGGTCGAGCGCCGCGCTGTAGATGTCACGCAACGTGGAGAGGGCGAATTCTTTTGGCGCCAAGGCAAATCCGATGTTGGTGTACGACATCTTGGCCACGAGTCGAGTGCGTGCGTGTTCGACCATCGGCGCGTGGTCGAACGCCATCGGGGGCAGATCGCTGACCGGATGCCAGCGGGTGTCCGGCGGCAGGGCCGGGGTGGACGAGGAGGGCACCAGACCCAGGAATGTCGACGCGATTGTCCGTATCCCGGGCACTCGGGCGGGATCGGAGAAGACCGCCAATTGTTCGAGGTGGGCGATCTCGCGCAGGTCCACCTTCTCGGCCAGCTGTCGCCGTACTGAGCTGGTCAGATCCTCGTCGTCCTCCAGTCGCCCGCCCGGCAGAGACCATTTGCCCCGCTCCGGATCCAGCGCGCGTTGCCACAGCAGCACGTTGAGGGTGGGCTGCCTGGTGTCGAGGCCGCGAACCTGGAACACGGCGGCAAGCACTTCGTGCGCGGTGCTAATATGTGGCATGTTTTCGATTATAAGTCGAAAACCTGACTCAGTGGAGGAGGTCGGCGTGACCGCTCTCAATGGCACCCTTGCGGGGGGCTTGGCAGATCAGATCGTCGATGGCCCCGGTGGCTATTCCGGCGTAGACGGCGACGAGAAATGGGCCGCTGAGATCCGCCGTTTGGTCGAGCTGCGCGGTGCGACGCTGTTGGCGCACAACTACCAGTTGCCGGCCATCCAGGACGTCGCCGACCACGTCGGTGATTCTCTGGCGCTCTCGCGTATCGCCGCCGAGGCCCCCGAGGACACGATTGTGTTCTGTGGCGTGCACTTCATGGCCGAGACGGCCAAGATCCTCAGCCCGGACAAGACCGTGCTGATTCCGGATCAGCGGGCCGGTTGTTCGCTGGCCGATTCGATCACCACCGACGAACTGCAGGCCTGGAAGGACGAGCACCCCGGCGCGGTCGTCGTCTCCTACGTCAACACCACCGCCGCGGTGAAGGCACTCACCGACATCTGCTGCACCTCGTCGAATGCCGTCGAGGTGGTGGCCTCGATCCCCGAGGACCGCGAGGTGCTGTTCTGCCCGGATCAGTTCCTGGGCGCACACGTGCGGCGCGTCACCGGCCGCAAGAACCTGCACGTCTGGGCCGGAGAATGCCACGTGCACGCCGGGATCAACGGCGACGAGTTGGCCGCCCAGGCCAGGTCGCACCCCGGCGCCGAACTGTTCGTGCACCCCGAATGCGGATGTGCCACCTCGGCGCTCTACCTCGCCGGTGAGGGCGCGGTCCCGGAGGAGCGGGTGAAGATTCTGTCCACCGGCGGCATGCTCGACGCCGCTCGGGAGACTCGGGCGCGGCAGGTTCTTGTCGCGACTGAGGTCGGCATGCTGCACCAGTTGCGCAGGGCTGCACCCGAAGTCGAGTTCCTGGCGGTCAACGACCGCGCCTCGTGCACCTACATGAAGATGATCACCCCGGCCGCGCTGCTGCGGAGCCTGGTCGAAGGCGCCGACGAGGTGCACGTCGATCCCGAAACCGCTCGCCTGGGTCGTGCCAGCGTGCAGCGCATGATTGCGATTGGCCAGCCCGGCGGCGGCGAATGACCCCGACGGGCAGCGCCCGGGGATCGAGCCGCTTCGCCTGCGGCAGTTCAACGCTGTGGCAACAGCGCGCTGACGTCGTCGTCGTCGGCACCGGGGTCGCGGGCCTGGTGGCGGCCCTGGCCGCGCATCGCCGCGGCCGCCGGGTGGTGGTGCTCAGCAAGGCCCGCGAGACCGCGACGTTCTACGCCCAGGGCGGGATCGCCGTGGTGCTGCCCGACACTGACGACTCCGTCGAGGCGCACGTCGCCGACACGGTCGCCGCCGGGGGCGGCCTGTGTGACCCGGATGCCGTGCGCTCCATCGTCGCGGCCGGCTATGACGCGGTGGCTGATCTGGTGGCCGACGGCGCACAGTTCGACGAGACCGCTCCCGGGCGTTGGGCGCTGACCCGCGAGGGCGGACACACCCGGCGCCGGATCATCCACGCCGGCGGCGATGCCACCGGGGCCGAAGTGCAGCGGGCTCTCGACTCTGCGGCGGCCAACCTCGACATCCGCCGTGACCATGTGGCGCTGCAGGTCCTGCGCGACGACGCCACGGTGACCGGGGTGCTGGTGCGCAACGAGGACGGTCTGGGGATCATCCACGCGCCGTCGGTCATCCTGGCCACCGGGGGCCTCGGTCACGTGTACGCGGCCACCACCAACCCCAGTGGCTCCACGGGTGACGGCATCGCCCTCGCGATGTGGGCCGGTGTTCCGGTCCGCGACATCGAGTTCGTTCAGTTCCACCCGACCATGTTGTATGCCGAGAACAGCGGTGGGCGTCGCCCTCTCATCACCGAGGCGCTGCGCGGTGAAGGCGCCATACTCGTTGACTCGCAAGGTAACTCGGTGACCGACGGGGTGCACCCGATGGGGGACCTGGCTCCGCGGGACGTGGTCGCTGCAGCCATCAACGCCCGGCTGAGCGCCACCGGCGACCCGTGCGTGTACCTCGATGCCCGGGGTATCGCCCAGTTCGCCGACCGGTTTCCCACGGTGGCGGCGGCGTGTGCGGCGGCCGGTGTCGATCCGACCCACCAACCCATCCCGGTGGTTCCGGGCGCGCACTACAGCTGCGGCGGCGTGGTCACCGACGTGCATGGACGCACCGAACTGCCCGGGCTCTTCGCCGCGGGGGAAGTGGCCCGCACGGGGATGCACGGAGCCAACAGGTTGGCCTCCAACAGCCTCCTGGAAGGACTCGTCGTGGGCGGCCGGGCCGGCCGGCTCGCCGCCGAGCACGCCGGCGCAGCAGGTTCGGTGCGTGCACAGGCACCGCAGGACCGGCCTTATGACTCGGTTGACCGAGATGCCTTGCAGCACGCCATGTCTGAACATGCCTCTGTGGTCCGCAACGCCGGAGGCCTACGTCAGCTCGATGCCGTTCTTGCCGATGCGCGCTCGGTGCAGCCCGCCAACCGCCAGAGCTTCGAGGACGCTGCCCTCACCGCGACGGCACGCGCAATTGCCGTGGCCGCCCTGGCCCGTACCGAAAGCCGTGGCTGCCACCATCGCGGCGATTACCCCGAAACCGACCCCGCTCAGGAGCATTCCGTGACGATTCGCGCCGTAGCCGGCTGTCCCGCCCTCGACACCGCAACGGTGGTGTGCTGATGGCACTTTCGGATATCGAGCTGGCCGAGGCTCGGGCCACGATCGCGCGGGCGCTCGAAGAAGACCTGCGCTACGGACCAGATATCACGACGCTGGCCACCGTGGGTGCCGATGCCATGACCACCGCCTCGGTGGTCAACCGGGAGCCGGGCGTGGCCGCGGGTGTGGACATCGCGCTGCTGGTGCTCGACGAGGTGCTCGGCGCTGACGGCTACCGCGTGATCGACCGCGTCGAGGACGGCGCCCGGCTGGACGCCCGTTCGGCGATCCTCACGGTCGAGGCGCCGACCCGCGGGCTGCTCACCGCCGAGCGCACGCTGCTGAACCTGATGTGCCACCTGTCGGGGATCGCCACCGCGACCGCGGCCTGGGTTGACGCGGTGGCCGGCACCAACGCCAAGATCCGCGACACCCGCAAGACGCTGCCGGGCCTGCGTGCGCTGCAGAAGTACGCGGTACGCGTCGGCGGCGGCGTCAACCACCGTATGGGACTGGGCGACGCCGCGCTGATCAAGGACAACCACGTTGCGGCGGCCGGGTCGGTGCTGGCCGCGCTCAAGGCCGTCCGGGCCGAGGCGCCGGACCTGCCGTGCGAGGTCGAGGTGGATTCGCTCGAACAACTCGACGATGTGCTCTCGGCCGACGTGGAACTGGTGCTGCTGGACAACTTCCCGGTCTGGCAGACCCAGATTGCGGTTCAGCGCCGGGACACGCGTTCACCCAAGACGCTGCTGGAATCCTCGGGCGGCCTGACGCTGGACAGCGCCGCCGATTACGCCGGAACCGGTGTTGACTACCTCGCGATCGGCGCCCTCACCCATTCGGTGCGGGTGCTCGATATCGGCCTGGACACCTAATCCGCAGCGGCTCGGCGTAATTCGCGTCGGGTCGCGGTGGGCGTCCACCCGGTGTGCGCGCGCACTGTGCGGCAGAAGTGAGCCTGGTCGGCGAAGCCCAGCGTGGCTGCGACGTCGGCCATCGTGGATTCGCCGCGGTGCAGGTGGTCGAGCGCCCGTTCGACCCGGACCCGGTTGCGGTACCGCGTCACCGACACCCCGAGTTCATTGCTGAACGAGCGGCTCAGCCGGTACGGGGATACGCCGAGAGTAGCTGCCAGGGGGAACAGGCCCACGGCAGCGTCATCGGCCTGCCTGATCGCCTCGCGGGCCTGTGCCACCAACCGCCGCTCGGAGAGCCGAGCCGGTGATCCGGCCGGTATCGGCCGTTGCGCCGCCGAACGCAGCGCCGCACCGACCAGCTGCACCAGCCCCTCGGCGAGCTGATAGTCGGGATCAGCGCGACCGGCGGCCAGAAGCCGCCTGTGCGCCAGTTCAAGCCGGGCGTCCACGTACACGGCGGCAGGGCCGGTCCGTTCCGGCTCCCCGGCGAGTTGCCACCAGTTTTCGGCGTTGAGTTGCAACGACGTACAGGCGTCGCCGCCGTGCGGATGGGCGAAATGTTCGGGCTCCCCGGGTGTACCGAGGTAGCCGAGCGTCGCATCGTGTTCCACCGCGCCGCCCGATCCACGACGGTGAAAGCGCCCCGAGCGCACCAGAACGAACCGCCCGTCGACCGGGCGTTCGGGCTCGGACCAGTCAGCGTGCTCGCCGGTGCAGCTCCAGGTGGCGATGCTGAAATCCGGCCGGGAAATCAGCGTCTGGGCGGTCAACACCTTCTGCACGTTAGCGATCGGGACCGACAGCCGCGGACGGCACCGACAGCCCGCAAGAATGTTCAAGACACCGGGCCGGCGCCCGACCAGACTGGTGCCATGGCATCAATCCACATTGAGTTCGACGTTGAAGCTGACAGTTCGCGGGTCTGGCAGGTGATCGGCGACTGGGCGGAGGGCCCGGTACGCATGGCACCGGGCTTCGTGACGTCGTCTGAGGCTGACGGCGATGTTCGCGTCGTGACGTTCGCGGACGGATTCGTTGCCCGCGAGCGCCTGGTCAGCCGCGACGAGCCGATTCATCGAATCGCCTACTCACTGATCGGAGACGCCGCGCGCCCCGAACACGACAATGCGGTGATGCAGGTGGTGGCCGACGGCCCGCACCGTTGCCGGTTCCTGTGGTCGCGTGATGTCCTGCCAGACGACGCCGCCGGTCCCTTGCGGGCCGCGATGGAGCAGGCCGCGCCGATCATCAAGAGCGCGATGGAGTACACGTCGACTGGCTAGCCGGGATTGCGGAGCCTGCCGGTCGGTGATCACGGCAGGCTTCGAGCACTCAACCGAGGATTCCGGTCAGTATGTGGCTGAAATCCTCGGTTTGGTGCTCGACAGAGGGCTCCTAGGTCGCCGCGCCGCGGCGCACCAGCGAGAGCACCACGGCGGCCGTGGCGAACAGCCCGGAGAACACCCGGCCGAGGATGGTCTGCTGCCGCGGTGTCTGCAGCCAGGTGAGCAGCCGGGCTGCCAGACCGGTGTAGAGGCTCATCACGACCACGTCGACGGCGACCATGGTCGCCCCGATCGCCAGGTACTGCGGCAGCAACGGCGCCGTCGGCACCACGAACTGCGGCAGTACCGCGACCAGGAACACCAAGCCCTTCGGGTTGGTGGTGTTCACGAGGAATCCGCGCATCACCAAGGCCGGCCGGCCGCGCTCGCCGGTGCCGCCCATCCGGTCGCGAAGGTCCTGCGAGGCGCTACGCCATTGCTGGATCGCCAGGTAGATCAGATAGGCCACACCGATCCACTTCACGATGTGGAAGGCCAACATCGACCTGGCGACGAGGGCGCCCAAGCCGACGGCGACCAACACCAGTTGCAGGAGCAGACCGATCTGGAGTCCGAGCACGCTCCACGACCCGCGCCGTACGCCATGGGTCAGGCCGGTCGCCATCGACTGGATCGCCCCGGCTCCGGGGGACACGCTGATGGCGATCGACGCGCCGAGAAACGCGAGCCAGATCTGCCAGGTCATGTATGCAGTCTGGCGACCGTGTCAAACGATATCTGCGACGAAGACGCCCATCCGGCGGGCCGCGCTGCGGGGGATCCGGGGGAGGGTCGGATCGTCGGTGCCCGCCGGCAGGACGCGCGGGTTGGTGATCTTGATGTCGCCGCGGAACAGGTGCACGTCGGCCCCGCCGGCCGCGATCACGTTCTTCACCCAGTTGGTCTTGCCGTGCATGAGCGTCACCGCGAAGACATTGCCCTTGCGGTAGCTGGTGACGATCGTCTCGTACGGCGTACCGGAGGTGCGACCCCGATGCTTGATCACGGTGAAACCAGGCAAGCGCCTGGAAAAGGGTTTCACCAGCGGGTTGATGTATTTGATCTGGAACCGCTCCAGCGCAGGTGGCATAAGCATCGGTACGCCGGGGGCGTTGTTCGGGTGGTCTTTCGCGGACATCTAGGGCTCCATTCGGCAGTCTGGAACTACCCTACGGCGGGTCGTGCCGGCGGCAGTGGACGACGGATTTTTATCAACTGGACTGATCAGGGACAATTGAACCGATGGCCGAGTTTCAGATGTCCCGTATCGACCTGCGTAACCGCGTGCTGAACGCCGCGCAGTTGCGATCCGCGCTGCCTCGCGGCGGAGTCGATGTGGACGCAGTGGTGCCCAAGGTCCGCCCGATCGTGGAGGCGGTCGCCGAGCATGGCGCCGAGGCCGCCCTGGATTACGGCCATACCTTCGACGGCATCCGCCCCGACACCGTGCGGGTCCCCGTGGCCCGGCTCACTGCCGCCCTGGCCGACCTCGACCCCGACGTACGCGCCGCGCTGCAGGTCGCGATCGACCGGGCGCGCGCGGTGCACGCCGATCAACGCCGCACCGACACCACCACCACGCTGGCGCCCGGTGCCACCGTCACCGAACGCTGGGTGCCGGTCGAGCGCGTCGGGCTGTACGTGCCCGGCGGCAACGCCGTCTACCCGTCGAGCGTCGTGATGAACGTGGTGCCCGCGCAGACCGCCGGCGTCGATTCGCTGGTGATCGCCAGCCCGCCCCAGGCGGAATTCGACGGCCTGCCGCACCCGACCATCCTGGCCGCCGCGGCACTGCTCGGTGTCGACGAGGTGTGGGCGGTCGGTGGTGCGCAGGCGGTGGCGCTGCTGGCCTACGGCGGCACCGACACCGACGGTGCCGAGCTGGCCCCGGTGGACATGATCACCGGCCCCGGAAACATCTACGTGACTGCCGCCAAGCGGATCTGCCGCTCGCAGGTGGGCATCGACGCCGAGGCGGGCCCGACCGAGATCGCGATCCTTGCCGACGACACGGCCGATCCGGTACACGTCGCCGCGGATCTGATCAGCCAGGCCGAGCACGACGAGATGGCGGCCAGCGTGCTGGTCACCGACAGTGAGGCGCTGGCCGAGGCCACCGATCGCGAGCTCACCCGCCAGCTGGCAACCACCGTGCACGTCGACCGCGTTCGAGTGGCGCTCTCGGGCAAGCAGTCCGCGATCGTGCTCGTCGACGATATCGAGGCGGGGGTGCGGGTGGTGAACGCCTACGCGGCCGAGCACCTGGAGATCCAGACCGAGGACGCATCCGCCGTGGCCGGCCGGATTCGTTCCGCGGGAGCCATTTTCGTCGGCGCCTGGTCGCCGGTCAGCCTGGGTGACTACTGCGCCGGCTCCAACCACGTGCTGCCGACCGCGGGTTGTGCCCGGCACTCCAGCGGCCTGTCCGTGCAGACGTTCCTGCGCGGCATCCACGTCGTCGAGTACGACGAGGCCGCCCTCAAAGACGTTTCCGGACATGTGATCACGTTGTCCAAGGCGGAAAACCTGCCCTCGCACGGCGAGGCGGTACGACGGAGGTTCGAACGGTGATGAGCGCTTGCGCGAAGAACCGAGGGCGCAGATGAGCGCACAGGACGTGACGCTGGCCGATCTGCCGCTGCGCGAAAACCTGCGCGGGAAGTCGCCTTACGGAGCGCCGCAATTGGTGGTTCCGGTGCGGCTCAACACCAACGAGAACCCGCATCCGCCGACTCAGGCCCTGATCGACGACGTCGCCGCATCGGCCCGCGCAGCAGCCGCCGAACTGCACCGCTATCCCGACCGTGACGCGGTGGCGTTGCGGACTGACTTGGCGGCTTACCTCACCGCGGCCACCGGTGTGCAGCTCACCGTCGACAACCTCTGGGCGGCAAACGGTTCCAACGAGATCCTGCAGCAGCTGCTGCAGGCCTTCGGCGGGCCGGGCCGCACCGCGATCGGGTTCGTGCCGTCGTATTCGATGCACCCGATCATCTCCGACGGCACCCAGACCGACTGGCTGCAGGCTGCCCGCGCCGCGGACTTCGGACTCGACGTAGACGCAGCCGTTGCCGCCATAAAAGAGCGCTCACCCGACGTGGTGTTCGTGGCGAGCCCCAACAACCCGTCGGGCCAAAGTGTTTCGATCGCGGACCTGCGCCGTCTGCTGCAGGCGATGCCGGGGGGCATCTTGATCGTCGACGAGGCCTACGGCGAGTTCTCGTCGCAGCCCAGCGCGGTCACCCTGATCGACGAGTTCCCGGCCAAGCTGATCGTCACCCGCACGATGAGCAAGGCGTTCGCCTTCGCCGGCGGTCGGCTCGGATATCTGGCCGCCGCACCCGCGGTGATCGACGCGCTGCTGTTGGTGCGTCTGCCATATCACCTGTCCGTGCTCACCCAGGCCGCCGCGTGTGCGGCACTGCGGCACGCCGACGACACCCTGGCCAGTGTCGCGACCTTGGCCGCCGAACGTGACCGGGTGAGCGCTGAGCTGACTCGCCTCGGGTACCGCGTGATCCCCAGCGACGCGAACTTCGTGTTGTTCGGTCCGTTCCGCGACGCCCCGGCCAGCTGGCAGCGCTACCTGGACAAGGGAATCCTCATCCGCGACGTCGGTATCCCCGGCTTCCTGCGCACCACGATCGGTCTGGCCGAGGAGAACGACGCGTTCCTGGCCGCCAGCGCCGATCTGTCCGCCACCGAACTTCAGCCAGCCAACAGCCCGGTAGGAGCATCGTGACCCGTCGCGCGAAAGTCGAACGCAAGACCAGGGAATCCGACATCGTCGTCGAGATCGACCTCGACGGCACCGGTGTCGTCGACATCGACACCGGTGTCCCGTTCTTCGACCACATGCTGACCGCGCTGGGCACCCACGCCAGCTTCGACCTCACGGTGCACGCCAAGGGCGACATCGAGATCGAGGGGCACCACACGATCGAGGACACCGCGATCGTGCTGGGCCAGGCGCTCGGCCAGGCCCTCGGTGACAAGAAGGGCATCCGCCGGTTCGGCGACGCGTTCATCCCGATGGACGAGACCCTCGCGCACGCCGCGGTCGACGTGTCCGGCCGGCCGTACTTCGTGCACACGGGGGAGCCGGAGTTCATGGTGGAGTTCACCATCGCCGGATCGCAGGCGCCGTACCACACCGTGATCAACCGGCACGTGTTCGAATCGCTGGCGTTCAATGCCCGTATCGCATTGCACGTGCGCACGCTCTACGGTCGCGACCCGCACCACATCACCGAGGCGCAGTACAAGGCGGTGGCCCGCGCGTTGCGACAGGCCGTCGAGTACGACGCCCGGGTCACCGGCGTTCCGTCGACCAAAGGCACTCTGTGACCAAGAAAGTCATCGTTCTCGATTACGGATCGGGCAATCTGCGCTCGGCTCAGCGCGCGCTGGAGCGGGTCGGTGCCGACGTCGAAGTGACGGCCGATCCGGGTGCTGCCGCGGCAGCCGACGGCCTGGTGGTGCCGGGTGTCGGTGCGTTCGAGGCCTGCATGACCGGGCTCCGGGCGATCGGAGGCGAGAAGATCATTGCCGACCGCTTGCAGCACGGCCGTCCGGTGCTGGGTGTCTGCGTCGGCATGCAGATCCTGTTCGCCCGCGGAGTGGAGTTCGGAACGGAGTCCACCGGTTGCGGGCAGTGGCCCGGTTCGGTGACCCGACTGGACGCCCCGGTGATTCCGCACATGGGTTGGAATGTCGTCGATGCCGCTGCCGGCAGCACCCTGTTCAAGGGGCTCGACGCCGCCACCCGCTTTTATTTCGTGCATTCGTACGCCGCCCAGGAGTGGTCCGGTAATCCGGACGCACTGGTCACCTGGGCGACGCATCACGTGCCGTTCATCGCCGCCGTCGAAGACGGCGCGTTGTCGGCCACGCAATTTCATCCGGAGAAGAGCGGTGACGCCGGTGCGACGCTGCTCGCGAATTGGGTTGAGGGACTGTGAGTTTGATTCTGTTGCCGGCTGTCGACGTGGTGGACGGCAAAGCGGTGCGTCTCGTGCAGGGCAAGGCAGGCAGCGAGACCGACTACGGTTCGGCGCTGGAGGCCGCGCAGACCTGGCAGCGTGACGGCGCCGAGTGGATCCACCTGGTGGACCTGGACGCCGCCTTCGGACGCGGCAGCAACCGTGAACTGCTGGCCGATCTGGTCGGCAAGCTCGACGTGAAAGTCGAACTGTCCGGCGGCATCCGCGATGACGAGTCGTTGAAGGCCGCCATGGACAGCGGCTGCGCCCGGGTGAACATCGGCACCGCGGCGCTGGAAAGTCCCGAGTGGTGCCGCCGCGCCATCGCCGAATACGGCGACCGGGTAGCCGTCGGGCTGGACGTGCAGTTCGAGAACGACAGCTGGCGACTGCGCGGCCGTGGCTGGGAAACCGACGGTGGTGACCTGTGGGAGGTCCTTGATCGCCTTGATCGCGAAGGGTGTTCGCGGTACGTCGTCACCGACGTCACCAAGGACGGCACCCTCACGGGCCCCAATCTGGAACTGCTGGCGGCGGTAGCGGACCGCACCGACGCCCCGGTGATCGCCTCGGGCGGGGTGTCCAGCCTGGACGATCTCCGTGCGATCGCCACCCTGACCGGCCACGGAGTCGAGGGCGCGATCGTCGGGAAAGCGCTCTACGCCGAACGATTCACCTTGCCGCAGGCACTGGCCGCGGTCAGCGGATAAGCGGGTGGCAGCCCTGGACCCGTCGAAGTTGGCCGCACTGGTAGATGCGGCGACTGAGATCCTCGACGCGGCGTCGGTGCCCTTCATCGCCGGCCACCGCGCCGATTCCGCGGTGAGCAAGCAGGGCAACGACTTCGCCACCGAGGTCGATCTCGCGATCGAACGGCAGGTGGTGCGGGCGCTGACCGAGGCCACCGGGATCGGGGTCCACGGCGAGGAATTCGGCGGCGAGCCCATCGATTCGCCGCTGGTGTGGGTGCTCGACCCGATCGACGGCACGTTCAACTACGCGGCCGGATCCCCGATGGCGGCCATTCTGCTCGGCCTGTTGGCCGATGGCGAGCCGGTCGCCGGACTGACCTGGCTGCCGTTCACCGGACAGCGCTACTCGGCGCTGGCCGGAGGTCCGGTGCGGGACAACGGCACCGCGCTGCCACAACTGGGATCGCCGACCCTGACCGATTCGATCGTCGGTATCCAGACCTTCAACATCGCTTCCCGCGGCCGGTTCCCCGGCCGCTACCGGGTCGAGGTGCTGTCCAATCTGAGCCGGGTGTGTTCGCGGATTCGGATGCACGGCGCGACCGGGGTGGACCTGGCGTATGTCGCCGCCGGAATCCTGGGCGGGGCCATCAGTTTCGGGCACCACATCTGGGACCATGCGGCCGGCGTGGCCCTCGTTCGAGCCGCCGGGGGCATCGTGACGGACCTGGCCGGCGATCCATGGACGGCCCAGTCGAAGTCGGCGCTGGCCGCCGCGCCCGGCGTGCACGAACGCATGCTGGAAATCGTGAAATCCGCTGGCAATCCGGAGGACTACCTGTGAGCACCATCAGTGACGTTGCAACGAGGGTCATCCCGTGCCTCGACGTCGACGCCGGCCGGGTGGTCAAGGGCGTCAACTTCGAGAACCTGCGCGACGCGGGTGATCCCGTCGAACTCGCCGCCGCCTACGACGCCGAGGGTGCAGACGAGCTGACCTTCCTCGACGTGACCGCGTCCTCGTCGGGCCGGGCCACCATGCTCGAGGTGGTCAAACGCACCGCCGAGCAGGTGTTCATCCCGCTGACCGTGGGTGGTGGCGTGCGTTCGGTCGATGACGTCGACGTGCTGCTGCGCGCGGGCGCCGACAAGGTGTCGGTCAACACCGCCGCGATCGCGCGGCCCGAGCTGCTGGCCGAGATGGCCCGCCAGTTCGGATCCCAGTGCATCGTGCTCAGTGTCGACGCGCGCACCGTGCCGGCGGGCGATCAGCCGACCGCCTCGGGGTGGGAGGTGACCACCCACGGTGGGCGCCGCGGCACCGGACTCGACGCGATCGAGTGGGCCGCGCGCGGTGCCGAACTCGGGGTCGGCGAGATCCTGCTCAACTCGATGGATCGCGACGGCACCAAGGCTGGGTTCGACCTGCCGATGCTGCGCGCGGTGCGTGCCGCGGTCGGGGTCCCGGTGATCGCCAGCGGCGGTGCCGGTGCGGTGGCCGATTTCGCCCCTGCCGTGCAGGCCGGAGCGGATGCGGTGCTGGCCGCCAGCGTGTTCCATTTCCGGGAACTGACCATCGCCCAGGTGAAGGCTGCGATGGCGGCGGAAGGGATCGTCGTCCGATGAGCGCTCTCGACCCGGCGATCGCGGCACGCTTGAAGCGAAACGCCGACGGATTGTTCAGCGCCGTGGCGCAGGAGCGGTCCACCGGTCAGGTGCTGATGGTCGCCTGGATGGACGACGACGCGCTGGCCCGCACCCTGGAAACCCGTGAGGCCACATATTTTTCGCGGTCCCGCGGTGAGCAGTGGGTCAAGGGTCTGACGTCGGGACACACGCAGTACGTGCACTCGGTCCGTCTGGACTGTGACGGCGACACGGTGCTGCTGGAGGTCGATCAGATCGGTGCCGCCTGCCACACCGGTGCCCACACCTGCTTCGACGCCGACCAGTTGCTGGCACCTGAGGCGTAAGGACATCGAGACTGCACTCAGGGACGAGATCAGCCGGATTTTTGTCCCTGGCTTCAGTCTCGCTGATGGCGCGAAGCGCCCGAACCGCGTTGCGGTCCCCGGGCTTGTCGGTGGTGTCGTTGACAATGGCGGGGTGACCGACACCGGAGCGCGCGCCGACGGCGATTCCGCCGAAGCCCGCAAAGCGCGCGGTGCATTCTTCACCCCGGCCCAGATCACTGATTACCTCGCACAGTGGGCAGTGCGCTCGGCCGATGAGCGGATCCTCGAGCCTTCGGCCGGGGACGCGGCCTTCCTGGTGGCCGCTACCCGCCGGCTGCAGCAGTTGGGTGCCGAACACCCGGAGCTGCACGGCATCGAGATCCACCGGTCCAGCGCGGCCACCGCGCGCCGCCGGGTTACCGAGGCCGGGGGACGGGCGCACATCCGGACCGCGGATTTCTTCGCCGTCGAGCCGCGGGCCGAGTACACCGCGGTGATCGGTAACCCGCCCTACATCCGCTACCAGGAGTTCCGGGGTGCCACGCGGGCGCAGTCGCGGCGGGCCGCGCTCAAGGCCGGGGTCACGCTGTCGGGGCTGGCATCGAGTTGGGCAGCGTTCACCGTGCATGCCGCCCTGTTCCTGCGGCCGGGAGGTCGGCTGGCCCTGGTGCTGCCCGCTGAGCTGCTCAGTGTCAACTATGCGGCCGCGGTGCGGAAGTTCTTGTTCGACCGCTTCGCCAGCGTCGAGCTGGTGATGTTCGACGAGCAGGTGTTCCCGGAGGCCGAGGCCGACGTGGTCCTGCTCCTGGCCGACGGCTTTGGGGGCGGGCCAACCGGTCACGCCGTCATCCATCGGGCCCGCAATGCGGCGTCTCTGACATCTGAACTCGCACAACGGCGTTGGTCCCCTCGGGATCCCTCAGACAAGTGGGTCAGCGGCCTGATCGGCAACGCACCGGTGGATGCGCTCCACGGCCTGCACGAGGCAGGGCAGTTCTGTGTGCTGGAGACCTGGGGTGACACCACGCTGGGCATGGTGACCGGCAACAACAGCTTCTTCGCGCTGTCCCCGGAACGCGTGCGTGAACTCGGCCTGCGGCGCACCGACCTGCTGCCGTTGTCGCCGCCGGGCAGCGCGCATCTCCGCGGCCTGACGTTGACGGCCGAGCAGTTGGCCCACCTGGGGGAGGACGGGCGGTCGACGCACCTGTTCCGTCCGACCGGGACACCATCGGCCACCGCCCAGCGCTACATCGACGCCGGTCACGCCGCCGGGGTGCATCTGGCCTACAAGTGCCGGGTGCGCCGGCCCTGGTATCTGGTGCCGCTGGTGAATCCCGCTGACCTGCTGCTGACCTGCATGAACGCCGATACCCCGCGGTTGGTCACCAATCGGGCCAAGGCGTATCACCTCAACTCGGTGCACGGCGTGTACCTGCGCGACGGGCTGCGGACGCTGGGCCGCGACCTGCTCGGGATGGCCGCGCTGAACTCGGTGACGGTGCTGCACGCCGAGATCGTCGGGCGCTCCTACGGCGGCGGCATCCTGAAGATCGAACCCCGCGAAGCCGACCGTTGGCTGGTTCCCTCGCCCGACCTGGTGGCTGCTCGCGCCGACGAATTGCGGGCGGTGCGCCGACGCGTCGCAGCGCTGTTGGAGCGCGGTCGGCTGCTCGAGGCGACCCGCATCGTCGACGACGCGTTGGGGCTGGCGGACCGAATCGTCCTGGAACCCGTTCGGACGGCGCGCGATTCATTGGCGACCCGCCGGACGGTAAGGTCTCGGCGTGCCCGCTGAACCGTCGACCAAAGCCACCGCGTGGGCCATCTTCGACCGCATTGTGGCCGATGCGGCACCGGGGGGCGTACACACCAACCCCTGGGTGCGGGTGGCCGGCGAGTTGAGCTTCGTCCCCGATTTCCGGGTGCTGCGCAAGCTGCTCGGGGTGCCGCTGTTCCTGGACGCGCCGTCCACCACCGGCGTTCCGGCGCTGGCACTGGATGTGTGGCTGGCCTACGAGCTGCGGCGCGCCGGATTTGATCCGGATGCGGTGTGGCCCAGAGCGACAGATCCGCGGATCATGCCCAGTGCCATCGCCAGTCTGCTTGAGGCGTTGCCGCAAAAAGAACGGCACCTGATCGAGCAACGGCTGAAGCGGTCGATGAAAGGTGTTGCCGCGTCGAGCGCCAGTGTGCTGGGCAAGCACTACATGAAGCAGGTCGACGTGGTGATGTCGGACTGGGACACCGGTCCGGAATTGCTGATCAGCACCAAACGGATGGATTCCAGCTTCGGCAAGAATGCGGCGAACCGCGTCGAGGAAAGCTACGGCGACGCCAAGAATCTGCGCCTGCGCCACCCGTTGTCGGCGCTCGGATTCGTCTACGGCCTGCGCTCGACGATCCTGACCACGGAACCGGACAAGGCCGAGTGGCTCATCGACCTGCTGGGCAAGCTCGGTACCGAGGACGACGCCTATCACGCGGTGGCGCTGGTGATGATCGACTACGACTCTGAGGTCGCCGAGTCCGCGGATGAGGAAGTCGACAGCATCGAAAAGGCCGAGCCGGACGCGCTGTTCGAGATCGTGGACGTCGCCACGGCCGCCGTCGACGAGGCGTTGGCGGCCCTGCCCGACATCGCGATCCGGCACGACACGGTGCCGCCCGAGCTGCAGCCCTCGCGTTTTCTGGCGACCATGGTCAACCGCGTCATCGACACCACACCGGTGACCCGGCACCGTGAGGCGCGCCGGCGTCGTAACACGCCGGCCGACGCCTGACGGAATCGCCGAAATCAACGCAAAGGTCGCAAATTCGCACTGCGAACGACGTTTGCGTTGATCTCGCGGAACCTCACAACACCCGCGAGCTCGCCTTGGCCCGCGCACTCCAGCGGCCGTCGTGATACCCGACCACCACCGGATGGGCGAAGGCCTCGCTGACGTGCTCGGTGTTGACGACCTCGCGAGCCGCACCGCTGGCCACCGTGCGGCCCTGCGCGATCAGCAGGGCGTGCGTGGTGCTGGTGGGCAGTTCCTCGAGGTGGTGGGTGACCAGGATCGAGGCCATGTCGGGATGTGAGTCATCCAGTGTGTCAAGGGTTTCCAGCAGCTGTTCGCGGGCCGCCACATCCAGGCCGGTGGTCGGCTCGTCCAGCAACAACAGCCGCGGATCAGCGATCAGTGCGCGCGCGATCAGGGTGCGGCCGCGCTCTCCCTGAGACAACGTAGGCCAGATCGCGTCGGCACGGGCCGACAACCCCACGGTGTCGATCAGCTCCTCGGCCCGGCGCACCTGCTCGGCGGTGGGCGTCCAGTGCGCTGCGATGTCGATGGTGGCGGTGATGCCGGTGAGCACCACCTCACGCACAGTGAGCGGATACTGCAGGCGATGCCGGGGATTCACGTGACCGATGGAGCGGCGCAGCACGGCCAGGTCGGTACGGCCCATCTGGCCGCCGAGCACCTGCACGGTCCCCGTCGTCGGAAACGTCACGGCCGCACAGAAACCCAGCAGCGTACTCTTGCCGGCACCATTGGGGCCCAAGAGTGCCCAGTGCTCACCCGACTGCACGGTCAGTGAGATGCCGTCGATGATCTGCTTGCCGTCACGGCGGAAGGTCACATCGGTGATGTCGAGGACCGGGGTCATGCGAAAGACTCCTTCAATGAGCTCAAATGGGTTCTGCTGGCCGCTGCGGCGGCCTCGGGATCGCGGGCGACGATCGCGTCGGCCAGCTGCTGGTGCAGATCGTGATCACAGGGTTCGGACGCGATCGGGCGGATCTTGAGCATGTCGATCATCGCCAGCCGCAGCCGGGGCAGGAACGCGTCGAACAACTGGATCAGCACCTCGTTGTGGGCCGCGGCGATCACCGTGCGGTGAAACGCCATATCCGCGTCGACGTGATCGGGTACCGACTGTCCCACCACACCGCGAGCGGCCAGGGTACGACGTATCGCACGCAGATCGGCGGGGGTACGCCGGGTGGCGGCCAGCGCGGCGGCCTCGGCTTCGATGGCGATCCGTGCCTCGATCACCGACACGATGGTGGCGCGGCGCAGCACGGTGTCCCAGTCTTCGGCCGCATCGAGTGCGGTGACGAACACCCCCGCGCCCTGGCGGCTCTCCAGCACGCCCTTGCCGGATAGTTCGCGGATCGCTTCGCGCAGGGTGGAGCGGCCCACGCCGAGCTGGGCGGCCAGTGTCGTCTCACCGGGAAGGCGATGGCCCAGCGGCCATTCACCCTGGCGGATGCGCGTCAGGAGAAGCTGGGCGGTCTGGGTCGCCAGCGGGTGACGCTGAACTTGGGACGTCATCTGAACCTGTCTACTTGTCTGAGGATTTATGTATAGTCTAGCCATCATGACGCGCGTCCTCCTCCTTAGCCGCCGCGGCGGGGCCTGAATCGACCGGCCCCCTGCCGTGGGGCTGTGTTGCGCCGGTCGAAACTCAAACCCGACCGAAAGCGCCCTCATGACCACTTCTGCATTTCCCACCATCGAAACCCCAGCCGGAGACGTCCCCGCGAACGCACCGGACTGGAACCGGCAGCGCCACTCCCAGATGCCGTCGCACCGCTACGCTTCCGTCTACGACCGCGTCGAAGTCCCTCTGGTTCAACGAGATTGGCCCACGGCCCGGATCCACGCCGCGCCGCTGTGGGTGCCGGTGGACCTGCGCGACGGCAACCAGGCGCTGGCCGAGCCGATGGACCCGGCCCGCAAGCGCCGTTTCTTCGAGCTGCTGGTGGCCATGGGCTACAAGGAGATCGAGGTCGGCTATCCATCGGCGTCGCAGACCGACTTCGATTTCGTCCGGCTGCTGGCGGAGTCCGACATCGCCCCGCCGGACGTCACCATTGTGGTGTTCGTGCCGGCACGCCGCGATCTCATCGAGCGGACCGTGGACTCGGTCCGCGGCATCGGCAACGACGTCGTGATCCACATGTACACCGCGACCGCACCCACCTGGCGCGACGTGGTGCTGGGCAAGGACCGCACCGAACTGCGGGACCTGATCCTGGCCGGTGCCCGTGACGTCCTCGAATTCACCGAAGGCATGCCCAACGTCCGGTTCGAATTCTCCCCGGAGGTGTTCAACCTCACCGAGCCGGATTTCGTTCTGGAGCTGTGCGACGCGGTGACCGAGCTGTGGCAGGCCACCCCGGATCGCCCAGTCATCCTGAACCTGCCGGCCACCGTCGAGATCGCCACCCCGAACGTATACGCCGACCAGATCGAGTACATGCACCGCAATGTGTCTCGTCGCAACAGCGTCATCTTGTCAGTGCATCCCCACAACGACCGGGGGACCGGCATCGCCTGCGCTGAGCTCGCGGTGCTGGCCGGTGCGCAGCGGGTGGAGGGGTGCGTGTTCGGCAACGGTGAACGCACCGGCAATGTCGACATCGCCACCTTGGCGCTGAATCTGCATGCCCAGGGCGTGGATCCGATGATCGACTTCTCCGACATCGACGAGATCGCGCGCACTGTCAGTCACTGCACGCGCATGCCGATTCACGAGCGTCACCCCTACGTCGGGGACATGGTGCACACGGCGTTCTCCGGAACACACCAGGATGCGATCAAGAAGGGCTTCGCCGAACATCGCCGGCGTGCCGCGGCAACCGGACAACCCGAGAGCGAAATCGATTGGCGTGTCCCATATCTGCCGATCGACCCCGCCGACATCGGCCGCACCTACGATGCGGTGATCCGGGTGAACTCGCAGTCCGGCAAGGGTGGCATCGCCTACCTGCTGACCACCGACTACGGGTTGGAGTTGCCGCGCCGGCTGCAGATCGACTTCGCCCGCCACGTCCAGGCCCACACCGATGAAAGCGGTGCCGAGGTCACCGCCGCCGAACTGTTCGACCTGTTCGAGGCCACGTACCTCGACCCGGCAGGGCCGGTGCAGCTCAAGGACTGGCACACCGGTGGGGACGGCGCCGCAGCGGTCACGGACCTCACGTTGGTGTTCGACGGGCGCACCGTGGCCAGCAGTCATCGCGGCATCGGCCCCGTGGACGCGCTGCGGGCCGCGCTCGAGGAGATCTGCCATCGAATCGAGGTGCTGAGCCTGACCCAGCAGTCGATCGGCAGTACCGCCGTCAGCTACCTCGAGTACCGGTCAGCCGGTCGTACCGGCTGGGCGTGCGGTCGCAGCGATTCGGTGCTGGCCGCGTCGATGGCGGCGGTGCTGCGGGCGGTCAACGCGCCTTGAGCAGCTCCAGCGCCTTGTCGGCATGGGTGTCCATGCTGATCTCGCTGGAGATCACCCCGAGCACGGAGCGATCGGTGTCGATGACGAATGTGGTCCGCTTGACCGGCATGAGCTTGCCGAGCAGGCCCCGTTTGACCCCGAATTGGGCGGCCACCTTGCCGTCGGCGTCCGACAGCAACGGGTAGTCGAAGTTCTGGATGTCGGCGAACTTCGCCTGCTTGGCGACCGGGTCGGTACTGATACCGACCCGGGTCGCCCCGGCAGAGGCGAACTCCGCTGCCAGATCCCGGAAGTGACAGGCCTCCTTGGTGCATCCCGGAGTCATCGCCGCCGGATAGAAGAACAGCACCACCGGGCCGTCGGCGAGCAAGGTCGTCAGGCTGCGAATCGTGCCGGTTTGATCCGGCAGTTCGAACTCGGGAACGGAGTCACCCGTCCTGATCTGTGTCATGGCTGGCTACGCTACGCCGTCTGCATGCCGGGACCGTGGCGCCGATCTGGGAGAATTGTTCCCGTGCAAACCACAGCCACCCACGTGCCGGGATCCTCGGGCGCCGGCTCATCGCTTGCGGTCACCACATCACGCGAGGATTTCCGGGCGCTGGCCGCCGAGCACCGGGTCGTCCCGGTGACCCGCAAGGTGCTGGCCGACAGCGAGACGCCGTTGTCGGCGTACCGCAAGCTCGCCGCCAACCGTCCGGGCACGTTCCTGCTGGAATCGGCCGAGAACGGTCGCTCCTGGTCGCGTTGGTCGTTCATCGGTGCCGGCGCTCCGTCGGCGCTGACGGTTCGCGGCAACGAGGCGGTGTGGCTCGGGACTGCCCCCAAGGATGCGCCCAGCGGCGGTGAGCCGTTGGCCGCATTGCGGGCCACCCTGGAACTGCTGCAGACCGAGGCGATGCCGGACCTGCCGCCGCTGTCGTCGGGGTTGGTGGGGTACTTCGCCTACGACATGGTGCGCCGGCTGGAACGGCTCCCGGAGCTGGCGGTCGACGATCTCGGCCTGCCGGACATGGTGCTGCTGCTGGCCACTGACATCGCGGCCGTCGACCATCACGAGGGCACCATCACCCTGATCGCCAACGCGGTGAACTGGAACGGTACGGACGAGCGCGTCGACGAGGCCTACGACGACGCGGTGGCTCGGCTGGATGTGATGACCGCCGCCCTGGGTCAGCCGCTGCCGTCGACGGTCGCCACGTTCAGCCGGCCGGTGCCCGAGCACCGCGCGCAGCGCACGGTGGAGGAATACACCGCGATCGTGGAGAAACTGGTCGGCGACATCGAGGCCGGCGAAGCCTTCCAGGTGGTGCCCTCGCAGCGGTTCGAGATGGATACCGCCGCTGACCCCATCGACGTGTACCGGATGTTGCGGGTGACCAATCCCAGTCCGTACATGTACCTGCTCAATGTCCCCGATGCCGATGGCGGGCTGGACTTCTCGGTCGTCGGCTCCAGCCCCGAGGCGCTGGTCACGGTGAAGGACGGCAGGGCCACCACCCACCCGATCGCCGGAACCCGGTGGCGCGGCAGCAGCGAGGAAGAAGACGTGCTGCTGGAAAAGGAACTGCTGGCCGACGAGAAGGAGCGCGCCGAGCACCTGATGCTGGTCGATCTGGGCCGCAACGATCTGGGGCGGGTGTGCCGCCCGGGCACGGTGCGGGTCGAGGACTACAGCCACATCGAGCGCTACAGCCATGTCATGCACCTGGTGTCCACGGTGACGGGCGAGCTGGCCGAGGGGAAGACCGCGCTGGACGCCGTGACGGCATGCTTCCCGGCCGGCACGCTGTCGGGGGCGCCCAAGGTGCGGGCCATGGAGTTGATCGAGGAGGTCGAGAAGACCCGGCGGGGCCTGTACGGCGGGGTGCTGGGGTATCTCGATTTCGCGGGCAACGCCGACTTCGCGATCGCCATCCGTACCGCTCTGATGCGCAACGGCACCGCTTATGTGCAGGCCGGCGGGGGAGTCGTGGCCGATTCCAACGGTCTCTACGAGTACAACGAGTCGGCAAACAAGGCGAAAGCCGTGCTCAACGCCATCGCGGCCGCCGACACATTGGCCGAGCCGTGACGCGGGCGGCGCAGGCGCTGTTCGTCGTCTCCGCGGTGGCGCTGTGGGTGGCATCGCGGATGACCTGGGTCCAGGTGAATTCGGCGGACGGGCTGGGCCAGCCCAAAACCACGACGCTGACGGGTGCGTCCTGGTCCACCGCATTGATCCCGCTGGCGTTGCTGGTGCTGGCCGCCGCAGTGGCCGCGCTGGCGGTGCACGGCTGGGCACTGCGGTTGCTGGCATTGCTGATCGCAGTGGCCAGTGCGGGCATGGGCTACCTGGCGATCAGCCTGTGGGTGATCAAGGATGTCGCTGTGCGGGCCGCTGACCTGGCAGAAGTGCCGCTCGCGCAGTTGACCGCGACCAGCCGTTCCTATGGGGGCGCCGTCCTGACCCTGGTCGCCGCGGTGTGTGCGCTGGTCGGTGCGGTGATGCTCATGCGCTCGGCCAACCGTACGAAGCGCGGCATTGCAGGGCGGTACGCGGCGCCGGCAGCGCGGCGTGAGGCGGTCAAGAGCGACGACAGTGGTGAGCCGATGTCCGAGCGGATGCTCTGGGATGCCCTGGACGAAGGACAGGATCCGACCGGCGACGGCGGCGATCCAGACAATAAGGGCCGGTGAATGGTGAAGGTGTGGCGACGGCTACCCTTCGAGGGAGGGCAACCGGGACCGGCCCGGAGGCACCAGAAAGGAACCGACGGGCGATGAGTTCGGCCACAGTGCTCGACTCCATTATCGAGGGAGTCCGCGCCGACGTAGCCGCCCGCGAAGCCGTTATCAGCCTGGCTGATATCAAGGCGCGGGCCCAGGATGCACCTCCGCCGCTCAACGTGATGGCTGCGTTGCGGGAACCGGGAATTGCCGTGATCGCCGAGGTGAAGCGTGCGAGCCCGTCCCGGGGCGAGTTGGCCAACATCGCCGACCCGGCGCAGTTGGCGCAGGCTTACGAGGCCGGCGGTGCGCGGATTATCAGCGTGCTCACCGAGCAGCGCAGGTTCAACGGCTCACTCGCCGACCTGGACGCGGTGCGTGCTGCGGTGTCAATCCCGGTGCTGCGCAAGGACTTTATTGTCAAGCCGTACCAGATCCATGAGGCTCGGGCGCATGGCGCCGACCTGTTGCTGCTGATCGTGGCGGCTCTCGAGCAGCCGGTTCTGGAATCGCTGTTGGAGCGCACGGAATCGCTCGGGATGACGGCACTCGTGGAGGTGCACACCGAAGAAGAGGCCGACCGGGCGTTGCAGGCCGGGGCCAAGCTGATCGGTGTCAACGCCCGCGACCTCAAGACGCTGGAAGTCGACCGCGACTGCTTCGCCCGGATCGCGCCGGGGTTGCCCAGCAATGTCATCCGTGTCGCGGAGTCCGGCATTCGTGGAACCGCTGACCTGCTGGCGTACGCCGGCGCGGGTGCCGATGCCGTGCTGGTCGGTGAGGGCTTGGTGACCAGCGGGGATCCCCGCAGCGCGGTCGCCGATCTGGTCACCGCCGGTACGCACCCGTCCTGCCCGAAACCGGCTCGCTGAACCAGGCAATGAGCCGCTTGCACGAAAAGACACTTTGATGGCGGATCTCGCGGGGCCCGAATTGCCCCGTACCAGCGCAGGCGTTGCCGAACCCACCGTTCACGATCCTGACGTACTGGGGCATTTCGGCTCGTACGGGGGCCGGTTGGTTCCCGAGGCACTGATGGCGGTGATCGAAGAGGTCACCGCGGCCTATGAGAAGGCCCGTGGTGACCAAGCCTTCCTCGACGAACTCGACCGGTTGCAGCGGCACTACAGCGGTCGGCCGTCGCCGCTGTACGAGGCCACCCGGCTGGCCGAGCATGCCGGTGGCGCACGCATCTTCCTCAAACGAGAAGACCTGAACCACACCGGTTCTCACAAGATCAACAATGTTCTGGGGCAGGCGCTGCTGGCGCGCCAGATGGGCAAGACGCGCGTCATCGCCGAGACCGGGGCCGGCCAGCACGGCGTGGCCACCGCCACCGCGTGTGCGCTGCTCGGTCTGGAATGTGTCGTGTACATGGGCGCGGTGGATACCGCCCGCCAGGCCCTCAACGTCGCGCGGATGCGCCTCCTCGGCGCCACCGTGGTGTCGGTCGAGGCCGGATCCAAAACCCTCAAGGACGCGATCAACGAGGCGTTCCGGGACTGGGTCACCAACGCCGACAACACTTATTACTGCTTCGGGACGGCGGCGGGCCCGCATCCGTTCCCGCTGATGGTGCGTGATTTCCAGCGGGTCATCGGGTTGGAGGCCCGGGCGCAGATCCTCGACCAGGCCGGCCGCCTCCCCGACGCGGTGACCGCGTGCGTCGGTGGCGGCTCGAACGCCATCGGGATCTTCCACGCCTTCATCGACGACCCGGCGGTGCGCCTGATCGGTTTCGAAGCCGCGGGCGACGGGGTGGAAACCGGTCGGCACGCTGCGACGTTCACCGGTGGTTCGCCAGGTGCATTCCAGGGGTCGTTCTCCTACCTGCTGCAGGACGAGGACGGTCAGACGATCGAATCGCATAGCATCTCGGCCGGTTTGGACTACCCGGGTGTCGGGCCCGAGCATGCCTTCCTCAAAGACAGCGGTCGTGCCGAGTACCGGCCGGTCACCGACACCGAAGCGATGGACGCGTTCTCGCTGCTGTGCCGCCAGGAGGGCATCATCCCGGCGATCGAATCGGCACACGCGGTTGCCGGTGCGCTCAAGCTCGGACCTGAACTGGGCAGCGGAGCGATCATCGTGGTGAACTTGTCCGGGCGCGGTGACAAGGACGTCGAGACGGCGGCCAAGTGGTTCGGACTGCTCGATGAGGGGAGCGCGGGATGAGCCGGCTGGCGGAGTTGTTCGACGGCTGCCGCGCCGAGGGTCGCGCCGCACTCATCGGCTATCTGCCGACCGGGTTCCCCGATGTGCAGGCATCCATCGCCGCGATGACGGCGATGGTCGAATCCGGTTGCGATCTGGTGGAAGTCGGCGTGCCCTACTCGGACCCCGGGATGGACGGACCGACGATCGCCGCAGCCACCGAGGCCGCACTGGCCGGCGGTGTACGGGTGCGCGACACCCTGGCGGCAGTCGAGGCGATCAGCAACGCCGGCGGCCGCGCCGTGGTGATGACCTACTGGAATCCGGTGCTGCGCAAGGGCGTTGACACGTTTGCCCGCGACCTGGCTTCCGCCGGTGGCTACGGTCTGATCACCCCTGACCTGATCCCCGAAGAAGCCGTCGACTGGATCGCCGCATCTGAGGAACACAATCTGGACCGGATCTTCCTGGTCGCCCCGTCCTCGACGCCGGAGCGGCTCGCGGCCACGGTGAACGCCTCGCGCGGCTTTGTCTACGCCGCGTCGACGATGGGCGTCACCGGGGCGCGTGATGTCGTCTCGAACGCGGCGCCGGAGTTGGTGCGTCGCGTGAAGGAAGTGTCCGACATTCCCGTCGGGGTGGGGTTGGGCGTGCGCTCGGGAGCTCAGGCCGCCGAGATCGGCGCCTACGCCGACGGCGTCATCGTCGGGTCGGCATTGGTGTCGGCCCTGCAGGAGGGGCTGGATTCATTGCGGCGCCTCACCGAAGAACTGGCCAACGGCGTTAGGCAGAGGATTTCAGCTTGACCACTACCGTGCTCGCGTATTTGCCCAGCCCGTCACAGGGCGTCTGGCATCTGGGGCCGGTGCCGATCCGCGCTTACGCGCTCTGCATCATCGTGGGCATCATCGCCGCGCTGATGATCGGCGACCGGCGTTGGCAGGCGCGGGGCGGGCAAGCCGGCGTCATCTATGACATCGCCTTGTGGGCAGTGCCTTTCGGTCTCGTCGGTGGTCGGCTGTACCACGTCATGACGGACTGGACCACGTATTTCGGACCCACCGGCAAGGGACTCGGTGCCGCATTCCAGGTGTGGCAGGGCGGCCTGGGAATCTGGGGCGCCGTCGCACTGGGTGGCGTCGGAGCCTGGATCGGGTGCCGTTCGCACGGGATACCGCTGCCGGCCTTCGGCGACGCGATCGCGCCCGGGATCATCCTGGCCCAGGCCATCGGCCGGCTCGGAAACTATTTCAACCAGGAGCTGTACGGCGGCGATACCACGCTGCCGTGGGGCCTGGAGATCTACAAGCGGGTGAATTCCCTCGGCGAGGCGGACTATCTCAACGGAGTGTCCACCGGCGAGGTGGAGCGGGTCGTACATCCCACATTCCTGTACGAGTTGCTGTGGAACCTATTGATTTTCGCGCTGCTGATCTGGGCCGACCGCAAGTTCAAACTCGGCCACGGCCGGCTGTTCGCGCTCTATGTGGCCGGCTACTGTGCGGGCCGGTTCCTGGTCGAATTGATGCGCTCTGATCCGGCAACCGAGTTCGCCGGTATTCGCGTCAACACGTTTACCTCGACCTTCGTGTTCATCGGCGCCGTCGTCTACATCATGCTGGCGACCAAGGGCCGAGAAGACCCGGCGACCTTGGCGGGCAAGAGCGACGAGGACGAGTCGACGGCCGACGAGCTCGGCAAGGAGCTTGTCGCCGCAGCGGCGACCTCCGGTGTTGTTGCGGCCGCCGCGGTGGCCGGACAAGACGACGACGAGGATGCCGACCACATGCATCCCGACGAGGTCGGCGCCAGCGAGGACGACGGAGCAGAAGCTGCCGCGGCAATCGAACTGAAGGCGATCGCTACCGAGCCGGACGACGGGTCCGAGGAAACCGAAGGCGAGGCCGAAGCCGAATCCGAGGAAGCCGGCGAGGCTGAGGACGCTGAGTCTGTCGAGTCGGCGGAGACCGACGAGGAAGCTGAAGCAGAAACGGGCGAGGAGCCCGAGGATGCCGAAGCCGAAGCTGACGTCACTGAAGAGGCCGTAGAAGAGTCTGAGCCTGAGTCGGAGGTGGAGGCCGAAGCCGACGCCGATGAGGAAGCTGAGTCTGTCGAGTCGGTGGAGGCCGGTGAAGCAGTCGAGGCTGAAGCACTGGTAGCGGATGACGCCGAAGCCGAGGCCGAGGCCGACGAGGAAGCTGAAGCAGAAGTGGGCGAGGAGCCCGAGGATGCTGAAGCCGAAGCTGACGTCACTGAAGAGGCCGTAGAAGAGGCTGAGCCCGAGGCGGAGACCGAATCCGACAACGAGTCGATCGAGGCTGAAACGGCGGACGAGGCAGACAGTGGTGACGATGCCGAGTCTGTCGAGTCGGTGGAGGCCGGTGAAGCAGTCGAGGCTGAAGCACTGGAAGCGGATGACTCCGAGGCCGAGGCCGAGGCCGAAATCGAGGCCGATGAGGAAGCCGAAGCAGAAGTGGTCGAGGAGTCCGAGTCGGCTACCGACGACGAGTCCGAGGAAGCCGAAGGCGAGGCTGCCGCAGATTCCGAGGAAGCTGCCGACGAGGTCGCCGCTGAGGAATCCGCCGATGAGCCCGAAGGTGTTGAAGCCGAGTCCGACGTCACGGAAGAGGCCCTGGACGAGGTTGAGGCCCCGGTCGAGGCTGAAACGGCGGATGACGCCGACGGCGGTGACGAAGCTGTTGAGTCCTCGACCGCCGATGAGCCCGAGCCGGATGAGGCCGCGGTAGACGAGAATCAAGCCGAACCCGAAGCCGAAGAGAGCGACAAGGCGGCGGATGCCGACGAGGAGGCCGAGCCTGCTGAGCAGGTCGACGTCGAGCCCGAAACCGATGATGTGGCCGCTGAATCCGCGGCAGACGAGGCTGAGGTCGAGTCCGAATCCGAGGATGACACTGAGTCTGACGCCGACGAGTCTGACGCCGACGAGTCTGACGCCGACGAGGCTGATGATGACGAGGCGGCAGGCGACACCGAGACCGAAACACCGGCTGTTTCCGAGCAGTCCGAGCCGGCCCCGCAAGGCGGCCGGGTGCGGCGCTGGTTCCGGCGTAGCCGGTAACCACCCGCGCTCTGGCATCCTGTCTGTATGACTGGTCCGTCGCAGTCCCCAGACCCGCTGAACGGCCCGCAGCCGGCCGGCTTTCCGCCGCCTGCGGGGTATCCGCCGCCACCCCCCGGCTACCCGCAGTATCCGTCGCCGTACGGGGATCCCAGCGCGCCGTTCGGTCGTCATCCGATCACCGGCGAACCGTTCTCGGACAAGTCCAAGGTGATCGCCGGTCTGCTGCAGTTGGTCGGGCTGTTCGGCTTGGTCGGAATTGGACGTATCTACCTCGGTCAGACCGGCCTGGGCATCGCTCAGTTGATCGTGGGCTTGGTCACCTGCGGCCTCGGCGCCATCATCTGGGGGATCGTCGATGCCGTCCTGATCCTCACCGACAAGGTCCGCGACCCGTATGGACGTCCGCTGCGCGATGGAACCTAGCGGGCCTACCAGCACGAAGGCTTGGCGGTATTCGCTGCTGGCCGGGGGAGGACTCGGGGCCGGCGCCCTCGCCTACATCGGTGTGGCCGATCCGCACCGGCCGGGGTTTTTGTTCCCGGGCTGCCCGTTCAAGGCTCTGACCGGGTGGAACTGCCCGGCCTGCGGCGGCCTGCGGATGACTCACGACCTGCTGCACGGTGACGTGGGCGCAGCTGTCGTCGACAACGTATTCGCCCTGGTCGGCCTTCCCGCGCTGGTTGTGTGGCTGCTGGTGCGGTGGCGGCTGGGCAAGACGCTGTTCCCGCTGCCGGCGGTGGTGACGATCGTGGCGGCACTGGTGGTCTGGACGGTGGTGCGGAACCTGCCGGGCTTCCCGCTGGTCCCGACGTTGACCGCTCAGTAGTGGCCCACCTGCGCTGATACACTGAAAATTCGGGCCGGTGCAGTCCCGGGACCAGGATGTTCCGGACTTGCGGAGGTGCGATCAAGTGCTGTTCTCGGCATTGCCAGAAGCGCAGGGGCTGTATGACCCCGCCAATGAGGCCGATTCCTGCGGCGTCGCCATGATCACCGATATTCGCGGCCGCCGTTCCCACGGCATCGTCACTGACGGTCTGACCGCGCTCGAACACCTCGAACACCGCGGCGCTGCCGGGGCCGAACCCAACAGCGGTGACGGTGCCGGCATCCTGCTGCAACTGCCGGTCGAACTGCTGCGTGAGGTGGTCGACTTCGCCCTTCCCGGGCCGGCCGACGACGGCAGCAACACCTTCGCCGCCGGCATCTGTTTCCTGCCGCAGGATGAGGACGCGCGCAGTGCCGCTCGCGCCCGCATCGAGGCATTGGCCGCCGAGGAAAGCCTTGAGGTGCTGGGCTGGCGCGCGGTGCCGGTGGATCCGGACGGGGCCGGGATCGGCTCGACTGCGCTGGGGTGTATGCCTCACATGGCGCAGCTGTTCGTCGCGACACCGGGGGCCGAGGGCGTCCGGGTGGGCGGAATCGAGCTCGACCGCAGGGTCTACCCGCTGCGCAAGCGGGCCGAGCAGGGCACCGGTGCTGACGCGGTGTACTTCGCGTCGCTGTCCAGCCGGACCATCGTGTACAAGGGCATGCTGACGACAATGCAGCTGCCGCAGTACTTTCCGGACCTGCGCGACGAGCGCTGCAAGAGTGCGATCGCGATCGTGCACAGCCGCTTCTCCACGAATACCTTCCCGTCCTGGCCGCTGGCACATCCGTTTCGGTTCGTCGCCCACAACGGCGAGATCAACACCGTGCGCGGCAACCGCAACCGCATGCACGCGCGTGAGGCGCTTCTCGCCAGCGCCCGGATTCCCGGTGACCTGGGCCGGTTGTCCCCGATCTGCACGCCGGGCGCTTCGGACTCGGCGTCCTTCGACGAGGTGCTCGAGCTTTTGCATCTGGGCGGGCGCAGTCTGCCGCACGCAGTGCTGATGATGATCCCGGAGGCGTGGGAGAACGCCACCACCATGGACGCCGCGGAGCGTGCGTTCTGGAAGTTCCACGCCTCTCTCATGGAGCCGTGGGACGGGCCGGCCTGCGTCACCTTCACCGACGGCACCGTGGTCGGAGCGGTGTTGGACCGCAACGGTTTACGGCCGGGCCGCTGGTGGCGCACGGTCGATGACCGGATCATCTTGGCCAGTGAGAGTGGTGTGCTCGACGTGCCTTCGGGCCAGATCGTGGCCAAGGGCCGCCTGCAGCCCGGCAAGATGTTCCTGGTCGACACGGCCGCCGGACGCATCGTTCCCGATGACGAGATCAAGGAGCAGTTGGCCGCGGCCGAACCGTACGGTGAGTGGCTACATGCCGGTCTGCTGGATCTCAACACGTTGCCCGCGCGGCCCCGGTTCCAGCCGAATCACGAGTCGGTGGTCCGGCGGCAGATCGCCTTCGGGTACACCGAAGAGGAATTGCGCATCCTGCTGACGCCCATGGCGGCGTCGGGCGGTGAGCCGCTCGGTTCGATGGGGACCGATACTCCCGTCGCGGTGCTGTCGAAGCGCTCACGGCTGCTCTATGACTACTTCGTCGAGCTGTTCGCCCAGGTGACCAACCCTCCGCTGGACGCCATCCGTGAGGAGGTGGTCACCTCGATGGCCCGGGTGATGGGGCCCGAGGAGAACCTGCTGGAGCCCTCGGCCGCCTCGTGCCGCCAGATCGTGCTGCGCCGGCCGGTTCTCGACAACGATGAGCTGGGCAAGATCGTCCGTATCAACGACGATGGCGAGCATCCGGGTCTGCGCACTACGGTGTTGCGCTCCCTCTATGACGTCGAACGCGGTGGGGAAGGACTTGCCGAGGCGCTCGATGACCTCCAGATGAGGGCCACCGAGGCGATTGCCAAAGGTGCTCGCACACTGGTGATCTCAGATCGGGATTCCGATCACACCAGAGCTCCGATCCCGTCGCTGCTGGCCGTATCGGCGGTGCACCACCACTTGGTACGCACCAAAGAACGGACCAAGGTGGCGCTCGTGGTGGAAAGTGGCGATGCCCGCGAGGTCCATCACATCGCGATGCTCATCGGGTTCGGTGCGGCCGCGGTCAACCCCTATCTCGCATTCGAGTCGATCGAGGATCTCATCCGCGAAGGTGAGCTGACCGGCATCGAAACCGCCGAGGCGGTGCGCAATTACGTCAAGGCCCTGGGCAAGGGCGTGGTCAAGGTGATGAGCAAGATGGGCATCTCGACGGTCGCGTCCTACACCGCTGCGCAGGTGTTCGAGGCGATCGGGCTGAGCCGCGACGTCGTCGACGAGTACTTCACGGGTACCACCAGCCAGCTCGGCGGCGTCGGGCTGGATGTGCTGGCCGAGGAGGTCAAGCTCCGGCACCGGCGCGCCTATCCCGAGAACCCCACCGAGCGGGTGCACCGTCGTCTCGAGGTCGGCGGTGAGTACGCGTTCCGCCGGGAGGGCGAGCTGCACCTGTTCACCCCGGAAGTGGTCTTCCTGCTGCAGCATTCGACCCGTACCGGGCGCCGCGACATCTTCGCCCGGTATTCCGAGGAGGTCGACCGGCTGTCCCGGGAAGGGGGGACGCTGCGTGGCCTCTTCGAGTTCAAGAAGGGGTTGCGGCCCCCGGTCCCGTTGGAAGAGGTCGAGCCGGTCGAGTCGATCGTGACCAGGTTCAACACCGGGGCGATGAGCTACGGCTCCATCTCGGCGGAGGCCCACGAGACCATGGCGATCGCCATGAACAATCTGGGTGGGCGGTCCAACAGCGGCGAAGGCGGAGAGGATGTCGACCGGCTCTACGATCCGCGCCGGCGCAGCGCCGTCAAACAGGTTGCCTCCGGCCGCTTCGGCGTCACCAGCGACTATCTGGTGAACGCCACCGACATCCAGATCAAGATGGCCCAGGGCGCCAAACCCGGTGAGGGCGGGCAGCTTCCGGGTTACAAGGTGTACCCCAGCATTGCCAAGACGCGACATGCCACGCCGGGTGTGGGGCTGATCTCGCCACCTCCGCACCATGACATCTATTCGATCGAGGATCTCGCCCAACTCATCCACGATCTGAAGAACGCCAACGACGACGCCCGGATCCACGTGAAGCTGGTCAGCAGCGTCGGGGTCGGTACGGTCGCGGCCGGGGTATCCAAGGCGCACGCCGATGTGGTGTTGATCTCCGGGTACGACGGCGGCACCGGTGCGGCACCGTTGACCTCGCTCAAGCACGCGGGGGCGCCTTGGGAGATCGGCTTGGCCGACACCCAGCAGACGTTGGTGCTCAACGGTTTGCGCGACCGCATCACTGTGCAGTGCGACGGCGGTATGCGTAGCGCCCGCGATGTGATCGTGGCTGCGCTGCTCGGCGCCGAGGAGTTCGGTTTCGCCACGGCACCGCTGGTGGTTGCGGGCTGCATCATGATGCGGGTGTGTCACCTGGATACCTGCCCGGTCGGTGTGGCCACGCAGAACCCCGAGTTGCGGGCGCGGTTCAACGGCAAGCCCGAGTTCGTGGAGAACTTCTTCACGTTCATCGCCGAGGACATCCGTCGCTACCTCGCCGAACTGGGATTCCGGAGCATCGACGAGGCGGTCGGGCACGCCGAGGTGCTCGACACAGATCCCGGTGTGGCGCACTGGAAGAGTCGCGGGCTGGACCTCAGCCCGATCTTCGCGTTGCCGACCGATGCCGATGGCGGCGTGCTCACTCAGCGGCGGCGGGTGCGCGCGCAGGACCACGGACTCGACCAGGCTCTCGACCGGACCCTGATCCAACTCGCCGAGGGGGCGTTGGAAGATGCCCTCCCGGTTCGTCTGGAGCTTCCCGTCCGCAACGTGAACCGCACGGTGGGCACCCTGCTGGGGGCGGAGGTCACCCGCCGCTACGGCGCGGCGGGCCTGCCCGACAACACCATTCACGTCACCCTGACCGGGTCGGCCGGGCAGTCCGTCGGCGCCTTCCTGCCGCCCGGCATCACCCTGGACCTCATCGGCGATGCCAACGACTATGTGGGCAAGGGACTTTCCGGTGGCCGGGTGATCGTTCGGCCGCCCGACGACGTGCTTTTCCTGCCTGAGGACAACGTCATCGCGGGCAACACCCTGCTCTACGGCGCTACCTCGGGTGAGGTGTTTTTGCGAGGCCGGGCCGGTGAGCGGTTCTGCGCCCGCAATTCCGGGGCGCTGGCGGTCGTCGAGGGAGTGGGCGACCACGCGTGCGAGTACATGACTGGTGGCCGGGTGGTGATCCTGGGCAAGACCGGCCGCAACATGGCGGCCGGTATGTCGGGCGGCATCGCGTTCGTGCTCGGCCTGGACCCGGCCAGGGTCAACACCGAGATGGTCGAGTTGCAGCGACTGGAAGCCGAGGACCTGACCTGGCTGCATGATGTGGTGTCCCGCCATGCCCGTCACACCGGAAGCACGCTGGCCAGCTCGATACTGGACGACTGGCCAAGGCGCAGTGCCCAATTCACCAAAATAATGCCCACCGACTACGAACGTGTGCTGCAGGCGACCCGGATGGCGAAGGCCGAGGGTCGCGATGTGGACAGTGCGATCATGGAGGCCAGCCGTGGCTGATCCGACCGGATTTCTTCGGGTACCCAAGATCGAGGCCGCCAAGCGGCCCGTCGAGGAGCGGGTGGGGGACTGGCGCGAGGTGTACGAGCGCGAGGATCCCAACGAACGCGCGGGCGAGGTGTCGCAACAGGCGCGTCGCTGCATGGATTGCGGGATCCCGTTCTGTCATTCGGGTAAGGCAGGCTGCCCGCTGGGCAATCTGATCCCGGAATGGAATGACCTGGTGCGGCGCGGCCGCTGGGATGCGGCCAGTGATCGTCTGCACGCCACCAACAACTTCCCGGAGTTCACCGGGCGGCTGTGCCCGGCGCCATGCGAGGCGGCCTGCGTGCTGTCGATCTCCGAGGAGCAGACCGGCGGCAGCGTGACGATCAAACGGATCGAGCAGACGATCGCCGACCATGCCTGGATGAACGGCACCGTCGAACCCCAGCCGGCCGCGATCTCGACCGGCAAGAGCGTCGCCGTCGTCGGCTCCGGTCCGGCGGGTTTGGCTGCGGCACAACAACTCACCCGCGCCGGTCATGAGGTGACGGTCTACGAACGCGACGACCGGGTGGGTGGGCTGCTGCGCTACGGCATCCCTGAGTACAAGCTCGAGAAGTCGGTGCTCAATCAGCGCCTGGCTCAGATGCGCGCCGAGGGCACCCGATTCGTCACCGAATGCGAGGTCGGTGTCGACCTGACCATCGAGCAGTTGCATCAGCGCCATCAGGCGGTGGTGCTGGCGGTCGGTGCGCTGCGCGGCCGCGACAACGACGTGCCCGGTCGTGAACTCGATGGCGTTCATCTGGCGATGGAGCATCTGGTGCCGGCCAATCGGGAATGTGAGGGTGACTCATCGACCCCGATCTCGGCGGCGGGCAGGCACGTGGTGATCATCGGTGGTGGTGACACCGGCGCCGACTGCCTGGGTACCGCGCACCGTCAGGGGGCCGCCTCGGTGACTCAGCTCGACTACAACGTCGAGCCGCCCGAGACCCGTGACGACGACCTCTCGCCGTGGCCGACATGGCCATTGGTGCTGCGGACCTCGCCGGCGCATGCCGAAGGCGGCGCACGCCGCTTCGAGGTGGCCGTGCAGAGGTTCATCGGGGACGACACCGGTCATGTCCGGGCCATCGAGATCGCCGAGGTTCGGGTCACCCGGGATGCCGAGGGACGGCGTGAGATCACGCCGGTGGGCGATTCGTTGCAGATTCCGTGCGATCTGGCGCTGCTGGCGATCGGGTTCGAGGGTGTCGAGCACATGGCCTTGCTCGATGGGTTGAACCTGAAACTGACCCGGCGCGGCACCGTGTCCTGTGGTTCGGACTGGCAGACCGACGCCCCCGGGGTGTTCGTTTGCGGCGACGCGCACCGGGGTGCCTCGCTGGTGGTGTGGGCGATCGCCGAGGGCCGCAGCGCGGCGCATGCGGTGGACGCCTACCTGATGGGCGAGTCGGATCTGCCGTCGCCGGTGCGGCCCGGGACGCTCCCGCTGAGCGTCGTCTGAATCGATCAACTAGACTGACATGACGTGAGCAGACGCGGAAAGATCGTTTGTACGCTTGGCCCGGCTACCAGCACGGATGAGTCCGTACGGGCCCTGGTCGAGGCGGGTATGGATGTCGCCCGGCTGAACTTCAGCCACGGCGACTACGCCGACCATGAGGCTGCCTACAAGCGGGTACGGGCGGCATCGGATGCCACCGGCCACGCGGTGGGTGTGCTCGGTGACCTGCAGGGGCCCAAGATCCGTCTGGGCCGCTTCGCCGAGGGACCGACCTACTGGGCGACCGGCGAATCGGTGCGGATCACCGTCGATGACTGTGAGGGGACCCACGACCGGGTGTCGACCACCTACAAGCGGTTGGCCGAGGATGCCCGACCCGGGGATCGGGTACTCGTCGACGACGGCAACGTCGGTCTGATGGTCGAGGAGATCTCCGGCAACGACGTGGTGTGCACGGTCACCGAGGGCGGTCCGGTCAGCAACAACAAGGGCATGTCGCTGCCCGGCATGAACGTGACGGCGCCGGCGCTGTCCGAAAAGGACATCGAAGATCTCGAGTTCGCGCTGCGGCTCGGCGTGGATCTGGTCGCGCTGTCGTTCGTCCGGTCACCCGCCGACGTCGAGTTGGTCCATGAGGTGATGGACCGCGTCGGTCGACGGGTCCCGGTGATCGCCAAGCTGGAGAAGCCCGAGGCGGTCGAGAACCTCGAGGCCATCGTGCTGGCGTTCGACGCCATCATGGTGGCGCGCGGTGACCTCGGCGTTGAACTGCCGCTGGAAGAAGTGCCGCTCGTGCAGAAGCGTGCCATCCAGATGGCAAGGGAGAACGCCAAACCCGTCATCGTCGCCACCCAGATGCTGGAGTCGATGATCGACAGTTCCCGGCCCACCCGGGCCGAGGCCTCAGACGTCGCCAACGCCGTGCTCGACGGTGCCGACGCCGTGATGCTCTCCGGCGAGACCTCGGTCGGCAAGTATCCGCTGGAGGCCGTCAAGACGATGGCCCGCATCATCAAGGCGGTCGAGGACAACTCGGTGAAGGTGCCGCCGCTGACCCACACTCCGCGCACCAAGCGCGGTGTGATCTCGTATGCGGCCCGCGACATCGGCGAGCGGCTGGACGCCAAGGCCCTGGTCGCCTTCACCCAGTCCGGGGACACGGTGCGCCGCCTGGCCCGGCTACACACCCCGCTGCCGGTGCTCGCGTTCACAGCCCTGCCCGAGGTGCGCAGCCAGCTGGCGCTGACCTGGGGCACCGAGACGTTCATCGTGCCGCAGATGTCGAACACCGACGACATGATCCGCCAGGTCGACAAATCGCTGCTTGATCTCGGCCGCTACAAGCGCGGTGAGCTGGTGGTCATCGTCGCGGGCGCTCCGCCCGGCACAGTAGGCTCCACGAATCTGATCCATGTGCACCGCATCGGGGAGGACGACGTCTAGCGAGCGGTCGTCTGCCAAAGAGCGCCTGCAAAGATCTCGAAAGGCATTCCTTGACACACCCGGATTTCGAGGAGCTGCTGGCTGTTCTCGATCTCAACCGCGTCGGCGACGATCTGTTCATCGGTTCGCATCCGAGTAAGAACCCGGTGCGTACTTTCGGTGGGCAGATGGTCGCGCAGGCGTTCGTCGCCGGCGGCCGCACATTGGAGCACAAGCTGGCGCCGAGTGCGTTGAATGCGCATTTCATCGCCGGTGGCGATCCGGAGAAGGACCTGGAGTTCCACGTCGTGCGACTGCGCGACGAGCGCCGGTTCGCCAACCGCCGGGTGGATGTCATGCAGGACGGCAACCTGCTGACCACCGTGATGCTGTCCTACATGAACGCCGGCCCCGGGCTGGAGCACAGCGTGCCCGCGCCCGAGGTTCCGCATCCGGACACGTTGCCCAAGATCGATGAACTGCTACGTGGTTACGAAAAGACGGTGCCGTTGTTCGTGGAGGCATTGCGCCCGATCGAATGGCGATACACCAACGATCCGTCCTGGGTGATGCGGGACAAGGGCGGCAAGCTCGACCACAACCGGGTGTGGCTCAAAACCGAGGGCGCGATGCCCGACGATCCGGTGCTGCACGGTGCGGCCCTGGTGTACTCCTCGGATACCACCGTGCTCGATTCGATCATCACCACGCACGGGTTGTCCTGGGGTTTCGACCGGATCTTCGCGGTGACGATGAACCATTCGGTGTGGTTTCACCGGCCGATCAAGTTCGACGAGTGGGTGCTGTACTCCACCACTTCGCCGGTCGCGGCCGAATCCCGGGGGTTGGGCACGGGACACTTTTTCGACGCGTCGGGTCAGTTGTTGGCGACGGTGGTGCAAGAAGGCATCGTCAAGTATTTCCCCGGTGCGGCCAAGCCGTGAGCCCGCTCAGCGGGTAGGGGTCGGCGTCACGCCGAACGAATCCTCGACCCGGCGCTCGAACTCCTTCTCGCACCGCTGCTGGGCCGCGGTGTCGTCGCCGGCCCGTTGCAGGCAGTGCATGTAGTCGGGGCCGCCGACGTCATTGAACCACCGTGCGCCGAAGTGCACCCAGATCGCGACGAACACCAGGGACAACACGCAGGCGATGGCGCCGAGCGTGATTCCGGCGACGGCGACGCCGCCGTTGGTGGCCTCGCCGCGTCGGTAGCGCCCGTGGGCGAGGAATCCGAGGATCAGCGCGGTGGCGCCGAATATCAGCCCGCCGATCACCGACCAGGTCAACAGGAGGGCGAAGATCGCGATCACGAGTGCTGCGATGCCCAGACCGTTGGCGGGGGAACGCGGTACGACGGGTTGCATCGGGTACCCGCCGTACGGTGGCGGGGCCGGTGGATAGGCCCCGGGGTATGTCCCCGGAGCCGGTCCGTAGGGGTACGCCGGTGGCAGGGGAGGTCCGGCCGGCTGCGGCTCGTCAGACCCGGGCGGGTTGGGGCGCTCGTCGGTCATGTCTGTGAGGCTACCCGCCGATGGCGGTGCCGGGTTGCGGGCAACGGATGACGGGGCAGTCGAGTGCGTCCGGCAGATGGTGGGTGGCCACGACGACGGCCCGCTCGGCGGCGAACCAATCACCGGGAGTGAGGATTTCGGTGAGGATTCGCCTGCCGTCGGCGGCGTCGAGGTTCTCGGTGGGCTCATCGAGCAGGACGACCGAGAAGTCTGACAGCAGCACCCTGGCCAGCAGCAGCCGGCGCCGCTGCCCGGCCGACACCGCTGTGTGGCCGCCTTCGAGTACGGTCGACAAACCCTCGGGCAGGCCGGACAGCCAACCGGTGAGGCCGACATGCTCGATCGCGGAGATCAGTTCAGCATCGGTGGCGTCCCCGCGGACCACCAGTAGATTGTCCCGCACCGTGGTCTCGAAGATATGCGCGTCCTCGGCGAAAAATGCTGCACGCCTGGATTTTCCGTTGAGCTTGTCGGCCATCGCCATCAGCAGCGTGGTCTTGCCCGAACCGCTGGGGCCGACTACGGCGAGCCGGCCACCGGCGGGCAGATCGACCGGGGGAGCCGCGGGCCGCCGGCGGGCCGCAGGCTCGCTCTCGGTGAGTTCGCGGAGACGCCGAGCGGCGATGCGGGCCTTGGTGAGCCCGACGGCAGCGTCGGGAAGGGCCGTGGTGGCCTCGAAGGCCGACAACGGCAACAACATCAGGATGGCCAGGGTGGTCGGCGCGGTCGTGGGAGCCAGTGCGATGCCTGCGACGACGGCACCCAGGACGCTGGCGCCGATGGCGATGCTGGGCATGGCGGCGGCGAACGCCGCAGGGGCCGCGGCGCGGTCGGCGGCTTGTCCCCAGTCACGATGGCTGCGTTCCGCAGTGGCGATCACCTCGTCGAGACGGCCGCTGACCCGCAACTCCGGGGCGTACTCCAGTGCCAGCATGGTCGCGGAGTCGCGGTCACTACGGTGTCGGACCGCAACGGATTCCGCGGCAGCTACGGCACGCGCCGTCAGCGCCGGGGCCACCGCTCCGGCGATCAGCAGGCACAATCCCAATACCGCTGCGGCGCTTGGTGAGATGAGTGCGATGATGCCGACAGATACGCAGCCGAGCACCGCGGCGACCACGATCGGCAGCACTGAGCGCACCACCACGTCGGCCAGTTCATCGACGGAGCTGCCGACCCGGGCCACCAATTCGCCACTGGGCAGGCGCGTCGCGTCGTCGTCCGGTCCTGTGGCGAGCTTGCGGTACAGGCCGGTACGGGCATTGGCCGCCGCCCGCAGCGCCGTGTCGTGGGAGGCCAGCCGCTGGCAGTAGCCGAGGACCCCGCGCGAGATGCCCAGCGCACGTACCGCAACCACGGCCACCGACAGGTCCAGGATCGGGGGCATCTGCCAGGCGCGGGTGATCAACCATGCCGAGACACCCGCCAGCGCCAGCGCGCTGCCCAGTGACAGCACACCGAGAACGCTGGCCAGAATCAGCCGGCTCAACCGGGGGCGTAGCAGCTCCAGTGTCAGCTGCAGCAGTGGATCACGGCGAAACATGTACGGCACCAATCGTGATCACCTGATCGCCAATGGCCAGTACCGGATCCCGGTGCCCGACCACCACCACTGTGGCGCCCGCCCGGGCTCGCGCGACGACGGCCTGGAGCACCCGCTGCTCCAATGCGGCGTCCAGGTGAGCGGTGGGTTCGTCGAGCAGCAGCACCCGCGCGGACGATCCGAGGGCACGGGTGAGCCCCAGCCGTTGTCGTTGGCCCAGGGACAAGCCGACGCCGGTACGGCCGATCCGGGTGTCCAGACCGTCGGGAAGATCATCGAGAACGTCGTCGAATCCGGTGTCGCGGCAGGCTCGGTCCAGGTCGTCCAGTGGTCCCAGCAACTCCAGGTTCTCGCGGACGGTGCCGGGGATGAGAACCGGGCGGTGCGGAAGCCAGGCGATGGTGTGCCACCACGCAGTCAGATCCAGGTCGTCGACATCTATCCCGTCGATCCGCACCGGTCCTGATGGCAGTGTGGTCAATCCGAGAATGGCTTGCAGCGCAGTGGATTTACCGGCGCCGTTGGGTCCCGTCAGCACGGTGACCCGGCCTGGTTCGACAGCTGGGGACAGACCGTCCAACTCGATTGTCGGTGCGGAATTCGGTACCCGGACGCCACCCGTGGCCGGCGCCTGATTCTCACATAACCGAAAAGCCTGTTCTGCAGCCGTTTTCCCGTCTTGCGCGGCATGAAAGGCCGCGCCTACCCGGCGCAGCGGCCAGAACACTTCGGGGGCGAGCAACAGGACCGTCAACCCGGCGGTCAGGGGCATCTCGCCGTAGACCAGCCGCAGGCCGACACTGACCGCCACCAGCGCCACGCCCAGGGTGGCCAGAAGCTCCAGCACCAACGAGGACAGGAATGCGATCCGTAGCGTTGCCATCGCCGAGCGGCGATGCGCTGCAGCCAGTTCGGTGATCCGCTGCACCGATCCGGCGGCTCGACCGACCGCTCGCAGTGTCGGGATGCCCGCCACCAGATCGAGCAGACGGGCCTGCAGTGTGGTCATCGCGGCCAGCGATGCCGCCGACCGCTCAGCGGTGAGCAGACCGATCAGCACCATGAACACCGGGATCAGGGGGAGCGCGATCACCACGATCGCTGCGGCCTGCAGGTCGTAGCAGGCGATCACCACCACCGCCACCGGGGTCAGGACCGCGGCCTGCACCACCGCGGGCAGATAACCGGTGAAGTAGGGGCGCAGCCCGTCCAGGCCCCGGGTTACCACTGCCGCGGCGGCATCGCGGTCCGTCGCCAATCGCCTTGGCGGCAAGGAGGTCACCGACCGCAGCACCTGGCTGGACAACTCTCCGATGATCGCAGTGGCGCCGCGCTGTGAGAGTCGGCCTTGGAGCCAGTGTGCGGCCGCGCGCAGAACCCAGAGCGCAGCCAGTGTGACGAGGGCTGCACCGTGGTGGGTCGCCGAGGCCGGTTCGGTGATGATGCCGGCGACGACGTGTGCCAGCACGACGGCTGCGGCAATGGTGCTGGCGCTGATGGTTACGCCGCAGGCCACTGTCGCCAGGAGGTGGCGCCGCAGTGCCGCCGTTGACCCGGTGGCGCCGCGGACGCCGAGTGCGCGCCAGAGGTTCAGGCCGACCGCCGCGACAATCCGACCGGAGCCGGTATCCGATCGGCCGAAATCCGCTGCCTGAACACCCAATAGGTCCAGGCCTGGTAGATCACGACGAGCGGTGCGAACACCAGGCCCGCCCACGTCATGATCTTGAGTGTGTAGGGCGAGGACGATGCGTTGTGGATCGTCAGGCTCCAGTCCGGGTTCAACGACGAGGGCACCAGGTTCGGGAACAACGAACCGAACAGCAGAAGTACCACTGCCGCAACCACAATGGTGGTGCAGACGAAGGCCCAGCCCTCGCCGCTGCCGCGGTAGACCAGGGCGACCGCCGCCAACTGCGCGACCACGGCGGCGGCGAGCAGGAACCAGGTCCAGCCCTTGCCGTGGGCCAGTTGGGTCCAGATGCCGAATCCGGCAACCAGGACGGTGGCCGGAATGGCCAGCCGCGTGGCGAACTGGAAGGCGTCGGTGCGGATCTGGCCGCTGGTCTTCAAGGCCATGAACACCGCGCCGTGGAACGCGAACAGGGCACCGGTCGCCAGCCCGCCGAGCAACGTGTAGACGTTGATGATGTCACCGAACGACAGGTGCATCTGGTGGTCGGCATCGACCGGGAGGCCGCGCACGATGCCGGCGAAGGCGACACCCCACAGGATCGCCGGCCCCCAGGAACCGATCGCGATGGCGAGATCAGCCCACCGCCGCCACCCGGGATCATCGATCTTGCCGCGCCATTCGATCGCCACGACGCGCACGATCATGGCGAACAGGATGGCCAGCAGCGGTACGTACAGCCCGGAGAAGATCGTGGCGTACATCTCGGGGAAGGCGGCGAACATCGCCCCGCCCGCGGTGATCAACCAGACTTCGTTGCCATCCCACACCGGGCCGATGGTGTTGAGCGCGGCTCGACGATACGGCTCGGGGTCTTCGCCCCGGCCCGCGGCGGTCCGCCCGAAGAATGACATCAGCATGCCGACGCCGAAGTCGAATCCCTCGAGGATGAAGAATCCCAGGAACAAGACGGTCAGCAGGATGAACCAGAGTTCTTGTAATCCCATCGATCCGCTCCTCAGTAGGCGAACGACAACGGTGCGACGTCGTCATCGTTCGGCGGTGTCGGCGGGGCAGGTTCGGAGTCGTGCTCCAGGGGTCCCTCGACGATGTAACGGCGGAGGAGGAAGAACCACACGACGGCCAGCACGGCGTACACCAGGGTGAACGTGATCAGCGACAGCCACACCATGCCCGCCCCGTGGCCGGAGACGCCCTGGGCGACGGTCAGCCGGATGTCCTGATCGCCGGTCGGATTCGGTACCACAACCCAAGGCTGGCGGCCCATCTCGGTGAATACCCAACCGGCACTGTTGGCCAGGAACGGGGTGGGGATCGTCAGCAGCGCGAACCAGCTGAACCAGCGTTGCTGCGGGATCCTGCCGCCCCGGGTCAGCCACAGCGCCGCGAGCGCGAACAGCCCTGGCACCGCCAAGAATCCGATCATCGCCCGGAATGACCAGTACGTCACAAAGAGATTGGGACGGTAGTCGCCGGGCCCGAACTGCTCCTCGAAGCGTGCCTGCAGATCCGTCACGCCCTCGAGGTGCACCCCGGTGAACTTGCCTTCGGCCAGGAACGGCAGGACGTAGGGCACTTCGATGAGGTGTACGACGCTGTCACAGTTGTTGTGGGTGCCGACGGTCAGCACCGAGAAGTTGGGGTCGGTCTTGCTGTTGCACAACGATTCCGCCGAGGCCATCTTCATCGGCTGCTGTTGGAACATCAGCTTGCCCTGCGCATCGCCGGTGAAGAACAGCGCGACCGCGGCGACCAGCGTGACCCAGCAGCCCAGGATGGTGGCGGGGCGGTACATCGTGACCGCGTCGGCGGCGCCATCCTCGCCACGTCGGTGCGAGCGCACCATCCACCACGCGCACACGCACGCCACGAAGGTGCCTGCGGTCAGGAATGCGCCGGCGACGGCGTGGCTGAACGCTGCGATCGCCGTGTTGTTGGTGAACAGGGCGACGATGCTGGTCAGTTCCGCACGACCGGAGTCCGGATTGAATCGCGCACCGACCGGATGCTGCATGAACGAGTTCGCGGCGATGATGAAGAAGGCCGACATGTTCACCGCCAGCGCCACGATCCAGATGCAGGCCAGATGAACGAGCCTCGGCAGCCGGGTCCAACCGAAGATCCACAGTCCGATGAATGTGGACTCGAAGAAGAACGCGACCAGGCCTTCCATGGCCAGCGGAGCGCCGAAGATGTCGCCGACGAAACGCGAGTACTCGCTCCAGTTCATGCCGAACTGGAACTCCTGCACGATGCCGGTGGCGACACCGATCGCGAAGTTGATCAGGAACAGCTTGCCGAAGAACCGGGTCAACCGGTACCAGCTGTCGTTCCCGGTGACCACCCACACCGTCTGCATGACCGCGATCAGCGGTGCCAACCCGATGGTCAGCGGAACGAATATGAAGTGATAAACGGTGGTGATTCCGAACTGCCACCGTGATACGTCCAAAGCGTCCATCTGGCCCTACTTCCGAGGTCTCAGACCAATCTACGACGGAGTGTAGTAGATACTCGGGAACAAGCCGCTGACCCTGACCGGTGTCTTACGTCACGCCGTCGGCGCCTGCGGCGAGATTGCGGCTTTGAGCTTCTTGGCGTCGCTGCGGATTGCGAAGGCCGAGATCACCTCGATAACCCCGACGACGATCAGGATGATGCCGGTGACCTGAGCCAGCGCGACCAGACCCTGCAGTGGGGCGACGAACATGATGATGCCGGCGATGACACTGATGATGCCGACGATGATCTCCCAGATGCGCCCCGGCAGTGAGGGATCTCCGATCGACGACATCGCCGTCGCGACACCGCGGAAGATGAACCCGACACCGATCCAGATCGCCAGCAGTTCGACTGCGGATTGCAGGTCATTGGTGAAGCTGATGAAGCAGAGCACAGCCAGCACCAGGGCCGCGGCACCGCCGATGAACAGCAATATGCGTCCCCCGACCGATGAGCGCAGGCTGAATGCCAGGACGAGTTGCGAGATACCGCTGATCAAGAGATAGATACCGAGAAAGATTGCGGCGACCAGAATCGTTATGCCGGGCCACACCAGCACCAGGATCCCGAGGATGACAGCGAGAATCCCGGAAACCAGCGTCGATTTCCACAGATGCGGCAACAAGTTTGGCGAAGCAGTGGTTTCCATGCTGGCAGTTTGACACAAAAGCAGATGTAGATCGCGGTTTTTGCGGTAAGGCTGTGGCGCTGAAGCATGCTCGTTAAGGTTCCGTTACCGGCGCTGCATCCCCGACCGGAGCCCGTTAACGTGTCCGACTTGGGATAGCCCGACCACAGCCGTAAACAGAGAGAAGAGGCAACCGTGACTGTTGGATGTCGTCCCCGACGAAGCAAGATGTGGAGTTTCGCGGTGGTGGTTGCCGCGAGCGGCGCACTCGTGCTGTCGGGTTGCGCGAACAATACCGAATCCGGTGGATCCGAAACCAAGACGACGACCGCGGCAAAGGTCGAGAAGGTCGACGCGATCGCCAATACCCTGCCGGAGCCCATCAAGTCGAGCGGCAAGCTCATCGTCGGTACCGACCCGTCCTACCCGCCCAACGAATTCAAGGATCCCGCCGGGCAGATCATCGGCTTCGACGTCGATTTGATGAATGCGGTCGCCGCCACCCTGGGCCTGACCCCGGAGTACCGGGCGTCATTGTTCGACAAGATCATCCCGTCGGTCCAGGGCGGGAACTACAACGTCGGCATGTCCTCGTTCACCGACTCGAAGAAGCGCGAAGAGCAGGTGGACTTCGTGACCTACTTCAGTGCCGGTTCGGCGTGGGCGCAGAAGGTCGGTGCGGGGATCAACCCCGAGGACGCATGCGGCAAGAAGATCGCGGTGCAGACGGCGACGGTGCAGGACACCGACGAACTGCCGGCGCGCAGCGAGAAATGCGTCAAGGCGGGTAAGCCTGCCATCCAGGTCGTGAAGTTCGACGACCAGACTGCAGCCACCAGTGCGGTCATGCTCGGGCAGGCCGACGCCATGTCGGCGGATTCACCGGTGACGGCATACGCGATCAAACAGAGCAACGGAAAGCTTGAGGCGGCAGGGGAGATCTTCGATTCCGCTCCGTACGGCTGGGCGGTGCAGAAGGATTCGCCGCTGGCGGCGTCGCTGCAGCAGGCACTGCAGCACCTGATCGACAATGGTGTCTACAAGCAGGTGGCCGCGAATTGGGGCGCGGAGAACGGGATGATCGACAAGCCGGTCGTCAACGGTGCGATCAACTGAGCCGCCGATGACTGATGCATCGCCGCCTCCCGCCATCGACGCTGTACCGCTGAGGCATCCGTGGCGGTGGGTGGCGGCGATCGTCATCCTCGTCCTGCTCGGATTGTTCGTTTACGGCGCGGCGACCAACGAGGCCTACGGCTGGGGGACGTACGCCAAGTACCTCTTCGACCAACGCATTTCGGAAGCGGCCTGGAACACGCTGCAACTGACCATCTATTCGATGATCCTGGCGCTCGTTCTCGGCGTGCTGCTCGCCGTGATGCGGCTGTCGCCAAACCCGGTCCTCAAGGCCGTGTCCTGGACGTATCTGTGGATCTTCCGCGGCACACCGATCTACGTGCAGTTGGTGCTGTGGGGGCTTGTCCCGGTGATCTACAGGAACATTCAGATCGGCGTGCCGTTCGGTCCGCGGCTTTTCGAGTTCAGCCTGTCCGATCCGAATGTGTTCTGGCTGGCGGTTCTCGGCCTGGGTCTCAACGAGGCCGCCTACATGGCCGAGATCATCCGCGGCGGCCTGATCTCGGTGCCCGAGGGACAGACAGAGGCCTCGGTCGCGCTCGGCATGTCGTGGGGAATGACCATGCGCCGCACCGTTCTTCCTCAGGCGATGCGCGTCATCATCCCGCCGACCGGCAATGAGTTCATCAGCATGCTGAAGACCACGTCGCTGGTCACCGCCGTTCCGTACAGCTTCGAGTTGTACGGTCGCTCAAAAGATATCGGGGTTGCGCTGTTCGAACCGGTTCCGCTGCTACTGGTGGCGTCCACCTGGTACCTGGCGATCACCAGCGTGCTGATGGTCGGGCAGTACTACCTCGAGCGGCACTTCTCGCGGGGTGCCTCGCGCAAGCTCACCTCCAAACAACTTGAGGCCTTGGCCAAAGCCCAGATGGGAGTGACGAGTTGACCGCCGCCGCCGAACCGATGGTTCGGGCCGAGAGTGTGTGCAAGAACTTCGGTGCCCTGAACGTCCTCAAGGGCGTGACATTGGACGTCGGCCGGGGCGAGGTGTTGTGCATGGTCGGCCCGTCGGGCTCGGGCAAGTCGACGTTCTTGCGGTGCATCAACCATCTTGAGCAGGTCAACGCGGGCCGCCTTTATGTCGACGGGGACCTGATCGGCTATCGCGAACGCGGCGGCAAGCTGCATGAGATGGCTCCGCGGGACGCCGCCCGGCAGCGCCGTGACATCGGCATGGTGTTCCAGCATTTCAACCTGTTCCCGCACCGTACGGCGCTGGAGAACGTCATCGAGGCACCCATCCACGTCAAGCGGGTGAAGAAGGATGCCGCGCTGGCCCGGGCCAAGGATCTGCTGGATCAGGTGGGGTTGTCCGCCAAGGCCGACGCGTATCCCGCACAACTGTCGGGCGGGCAGCAGCAGCGGGTCGCCATCGCCCGGGCGCTGGCGATGAATCCGAAGCTGATGCTGTTCGACGAGCCGACCTCGGCGCTGGATCCCGAGCTCGTCGGTGAGGTGCTGGCGGTGATCAAGAAACTCGCGGGCGAGGGCATGACGATGGTGGTGGTCACCCACGAGATGGGTTTCGCCCGTGAGGTCGCCGACAAGCTGGTGTTCATGGACGGCGGGGTGATCGTGGAGAGTGGCCCTCCTCGCGAGGTGATGGCCAACCCCAAACACGAACGTACAAAGGAGTTTCTGTCGAAGGTGATGTAGCTTCGATTGCGTGGTTACCGCACGAGATGACGTGTTCATCACCGTCGGCGAGCTTCGCGAGCGGATCGCCTCCGGGGATCCGCTCACCGTGCTGGACGTGCGTTGGTCGTTGGCCGAGCCCGACGGTGAACAGGCCTATCTGGCCGGTCATCTGCCTGGCGCCGTCTACGTCTCGCTGGACGACGAACTGACCGACCACGGCATCGACGGCCGGGGTCGTCATCCGTTGCCCTCCGGGGTGGACCTGCAGGCGGCGGCCCGTCGTTGGGGTGTCCGCAGGGGCGTACCGACCGTCGTCTACGACGACTGGAATCGCGCCGCGTCAGCCCGCGCCTGGTGGGTGATGACGGCGGCCGGGATCGGCGGCGTCCGCATTCTCGACGGCGGTCTGGCTGCCTGGTCCGCGGCCGGTGAGGCCCTGGAGGAGGGCCCGGTCACGCCCGAGCCCGGCGACGTCGACGCCGTCCACTACGACCTGTACCGGGGCGCCCTGCGTACCCTGACCGCCGAACAGACGCAGTCCGAGGTGGACGTGTTGCTGGATGCGCGGGCACCGGAACGGTTCCGCGGAGACGTCGAACCCGTCGATCCGGTGGCGGGCCACATCCCGGGGGCGGTCAATCTGCCCAGCACCCAGCTGCTTTCCGCGGACGGAACGCTGCTGCCGGATGCCCGGCTTCACGCGCTGCTCGCTGATAGAGGCGTGGCCGGCGGTGCTGACGTCGGCGCCTACTGCGGGTCGGGGGTGACGGCGGCGCTCGCGGTGGCGGGGCTGGCTGCCGCCGGCGTGGATGCGGCGCTGTACCCCGGGTCGTGGTCGGAGTGGGCGTCGAACCCCGACCGGCCCGTGGCCCGGGGCGATCAATAGCCCCGACGCGTGAGATTCGGTGCTCCCTGGTGCCGGTCGGCAACTTTATGCTGGGCCAATGCAGCGCCGCCCCGACCCGGTCACGCCGTTGTGGCGTGCCGCGCAGATCTTTCGGCTGCTGAGCTGCCTGTACGCGCTGGGGTTCCAGATCGCGATCAACGACGATCTGGCGCGTCCGGTACTCGCCGGTGTGCTGTGTGCGCTACTGATCGCCTGGAGCATCGCCTGCGCGATCGCCTACCTGCAGGGTTTCGGTCGTCGTCCGTCGTGGGTGATCGCCGAGATTGTCGTGGTCCTGGCTCTGATGCTGTCGACCGAGTTGGTGGCATCCGACCACTGGATCGCCGACAATCAGTCGTGGCCGACCACATTGTGGGCGACGAATGCCACCATTTCGGCGGCCCTGCAATTCGGCCCGGTCGGGGGGATGGCCGCCGGGTTGGGGGTGATGGCTGCGGCGGCCGCGTTGAAGGGCTACGTCAGCATCAATCTGGGCCGCAACGCCACCATCGTCATCGAACTGGCGGTGGGATTGGCGGTGGGGATGGCCGCCCAGACTGCGCGTCGCGCCCATGCCGAGTTGGAGCGCGCAGTGCGGTTGGCCGCCTCACTGGAGGAAAGGGAGCGGTTGTCACGCCGGGTACACGACGGCGCTATTCAGGTGCTGGCCCTGGTATCGCGGCGCGGACGTGAGATCGGCGGCGAGACAGCTCAATTGGCCGAACTCGCGGGGGAGCAGGAGCGCGCCCTGCGCAGGTTGGTCAGTGCACCCGACCCGGAACTGCACACCGGTGGGGCCACTGACATCGGCGCGTTGCTGCGGGCTCGCGCCTCGGATCGCGTATCGGTCAGCTTGCCGGCTGAGCCGGTGCTGCTCGAAAACGAGCCAGCCCATGAGTTCTTCGCCGCGGCGAGCAACGCCCTGGACAACGCGGCCGCGCACGCCGGACCGGACGCCCGGGTTTTCGTGCTGCTCGAAGACCTGGGGGATTCGGTGACGGTGAGTATCCGAGACGACGGCGTGGGCATCGGCGACGGGCGCCTGGCCGAGGCGGCTCGCGAAGGCCACGTGGGAATCGCGAAATCGATTGTGGGCCGGATGGATTGGCTGGGCGGGCAAGCACATCTGCACACCGCGCCGGGATGTGGCACGGAGTGGGAACTGACGCTGCCCCGCCCGGGCCGTGCCGCGAGCGAGAAGGGACAGTCATGACCGAGGCCGCACTGACCGTGATGGTCGTCGATGATCATCCGATCTGGCGCGACGCGGTGGCTCGCGACCTGGCCGACGAGGGATTCGATGTGGTGGCCACCGCCGACGGCGTGGCTTCCGCGCGCAGACGGGCCGGCGTGGTGCTGCCCGATGTGGTGGTGATGGACATGAGCTTGTCTGACGGCAGTGGTGCCACGGCCACCGCGGAGGTGCTCATAGTGTCGCCGTCGTCGCGGGTGCTGGTGCTCTCGGCCTCCGACGAGCGCGACGACGTCCTGGAGGCGGTGAAGGCCGGGGCCACCGGGTATCTGGTGAAGAGCGCGTCCAAAGCCGAGCTGACCGCGGCGGTGCGGGCGACTGCCGAGGGGCGTGCGGTGTTCACCCCGGGGCTGGCCGGGCTGGTACTCGGCGAATACCGCCGGATCGCTCAACGTCCCGACGACGGCCCGGCCACTCCGAGCCTGACCGAGCGGGAGACCGAGGTGTTGCGCTACGTGGCAAAAGGGTTGACGGCCAAGCAGATCGCCACGCGTCTGTCGTTGAGCCACCGCACGGTGGAGAACCACGTCCAGGCGACATTCCGCAAGTTGCAGGTCGCCAACCGCGTCGAATTGGCCCGCTACGCGATCGAACACGGTCTCGACGAGTAGTCCTACTCATCACCGCAGCCGGTTTTGTTGCCACGATGAGGGCATGAGCGAACCTCATCGCGCTGTGATCGCCCGGATGTCGTCGGACCTTGCCGCGATTTCGGCGTACATGAACCGGGTATCGGCGGATCTGGGGGAGTTGCACCGGATGCTCGATCAGGCACCGGTGCCCGTGCCTCCGCTACCTCTACCTCCTGTGGTCTCACCATCGCCTGCGGTTGTCGCCGCCGCCGTACCGCCGCGGCCCGCCCCTGTGCCTCGCGCAGAACGGTCAGAAGGCTGGATCGGCAAGGCGCTTGCGGTGGCCGGGGTGACAGTGACGCTCACCGGGGTGGTGCTCCTGCTGGTGCTGGCGGCACAGGCGGGAATCCTGCGACCGGAGTTCCGGGTTGCGGCGGGCGCCGTGCTGGCTGCAGGACTGGTCGGCGTCGGGTCGTGGCTCCATCGGCGGCCCGGCGGCCGGACCGGGGCGATCGCGTTGGCTGCAACCGGCGTCGCCGCCGCATACATCGACGTGATCGCCGTGACCACTATCTATGACTGGGTGTCGGCACCGGTCGGTCTGGCGTTGGCCGCGGCAATCGGTGGTGGCGGCCTGATGCTGGCGCGGCGGTGGAACTCCGAACAGCTGGGCTTGTTGGTCCTGGTGCCGCTGATCGCACTGGCACCTGTCGTCACCGACGGCGTGACCCTGTTGCTGATCGGGTTCATGCTGGCCCTCTCGGCCGCCGCGCTGCCGGTCCAGTTCGGTCGGGACTGGATCTGGTTGTATGCCGCGCGCATCGCGGCGCCCACGTTGCCGCTGTTGATCGCGCTGGCAGCCACCTCGATCGACGGTCGGCACTACCTCGAGCTCGCACTCACCTGTGGGCTCGCGGCAGTACTGGCGCTCGCGGGTGGCGTGCTGGTGCTGCGTTGGACCACCAGACCGGCGGCGACGGCGGTACTGACGGCGGTCGGCGTCCTGCCGGTGCTCTGTGTGGCGGCTGCCGTCGACCGCGTCATCGCAGCCCCCATGGCTGCGGCGCTGGCTGCGGCCTTGGTTGCGATCGTGGCCCTCGGCGACGGCGTACCCGGGGTGAGCGTCGTGGTCCGTCAGGTGTGGTCGGTGCTGGCGGCGGTCGCCGCGCTGATCGCCGTGCTGGTGGCCTTCGACGGGCCGGTGGCCGGTCCGGTGCTGCTGGCGATGGCCACCGTGGTCGCCGTGGCCGGGCGCCGCCGTGGCGTGACGCGGTGGATAGCCGTCGGCCTGGCGGCCGTGGGTGGCGCCATCTACCTCGACTCCGCCGGCCCCGACAGCCTGGTGCATGCCACGAAACTATCTGCAGGACTTACTGTTTCGGTTCTGATCGGCAGCGTTCTGGCGATCGCTGCGGCCGCCGCCATCTCCTGGGCGTGGTCGGCCGACGGTGAGACGGATCAGGAGGTGGTCCGGCTGGTGTGGGTGGCCGCGGCAGTGGCGGCCGGGTATGCGGTGACGGTGTTCACCGTCAGCGCCGGCGTTGTCGTCGGTGGCACCGGCGCCGGGTTCTTCGGTGGCCACATGGCGGCCACCATCTGCTGGATCGCGGTGGCGGCCGGGTTGCTCGGTTACGCGGCACGACGTCCCAAGGCGCAGCGATCGCTACCGATCGGCGGCGGGATGGCACTCGTCGTCGCCGCCATGGTGAAACTGTTCCTGTTCGACCTGGGAACCCTGGACGGGATGTTCCGAGTCGCAGTGTTCATCGTCGTCGGGCTGGCGCTACTGGGTATGGGTGCCGGTTATGCCCGGCTGCTCAATCAGCAGGACCAGGTGGCCGGCAAGCCGCCGCTGTGAGCGTGGCCACAGATTCCCTAATCTGGAGTTATTCCAGTTTGAACAACGTTGCCTATGACATGAGTACACGTCGAAACGAATCCGATATCCAGGGTTATCAGGCCGCACCGGAGCTCGGCGGTCATCTGCAGCAGGTGCTCGTCGACCTGATCGAGCTCGGGCTGCAAGGCAAGCAGGCGCACTGGAACGTCGTCGGCACGAACTTCCGGGATCTGCATCTGCAACTCGATGAGGTCGTCGATTTCGCCAGGGAGGGCAGCGACACGATCGCTGAACGGATGCGCGCGTTGGACGCCGTCCCCGACGGGCGGTCGGACACCGTCGTGTCGAGCACGACGCTTCCGGAGTTCCCGGCTTACGAGCGCAGTACCGACGAGGTGGTCGACCTCGTCTCTACGCGGATCTACGCAACGGTGGGCACCTTGCGTGGGGTACACGATTCCGTGGACGCGCACGACCCCACCACCGCCGACATCCTGCACCAGTTGATCGATGGTCTGGAGAAGCTGGCCTGGCTGATCAAGTCGGAGAACCGCAAGGTCTAAACGCCGGCAGGCGGCACGACCGAGGCGGTACGCATCGGGCCCGAGTTTTCCAGTCGGGTGCGTACCGCCTGATCGTCGCGACGCCCGACCAGATACCAGGTGTGCATCAGACCCTTGCCCTTGACTTCCACATCGCCGCGCTCCTCGAGCACAAACGCATGGCTGATTCGCTCATAGACGTTGTGCGGCACCTGAATTCGACCGGCCACATCGGTGGTCTCCATCCGTGAGGCGACGTTGACCGCGTCGCCCCAGACGTCGTAGAAGAACTTGCGGGCCCCGACCACCCCGGCCACCACGGGCCCGGCGGCGAGACCGATCCGCAGCGGCACCGCACGCCCTCGCGGATCCTTGAGGTCGGCGACGGCGTCGGCCAGGTCGAGAGCCAGGCAGGCCAGCGCCTCGATGTGATCGGTACGCGGCTTGGGCACCCCGGCCACCACCATGTAGGAGTCACCGCTGGTCTTGACCTTCTCCAGGCCGTGACGATCTACCAGCGCATCGAGATCGGTGTAGAGCCGGTCCAGAAAACTCACCAGGTCTGTCGGGGTGATATCGCTGGCCCGTTCCGTGTAACCGGCGATATCGGCGAACAGGATCGAGGCATCGTCGTACTTGTCGGCGATGATCGTGCGTGACGGTTCCTTGAGTCGCTGCGCGATGGTACTGGGCAGAATGTTGCCCAGCAATTGCTCGGACCGCTGATATTCGGCTTCCATCGCCTGCTCGGCCCGGGCCATCTCGCGGAGCGACAACCAGACCGTGGCAAACATCATCACCGCGGCAGAAACGGCCGAGCTCACGAAACCGGCGGTCAGTGCCCAGGGCGGCCCAAGGCCCCGATCATCGGGAACGAGGACTTCCAGCGCGATGGTGGCGGCCACACCCAAGGCCGCCAATGTCGCCGCCAGCACGATGCGCTCGATTCCCAACACCAGGACCGCCAGCGACGCCGCGACCAGGAAGTAGAACTGCAAGCCTGAGCCGGTCCCTATCGCGAAACACATCACGGACACCGATACGTAGGCGAACACGAAGAACGCGAGCGGCGCGATCAGTTCGCCGAACCGGTAGAGGACTGGCACCAAAAGGAACAGAGCAGCGGAAACGAGGTTGACGAAGGCCAGCCGCCACATGGGGCCACCGAGGGTGAGCTGGAAGATTCCGAACCCTCCCGACACCGCGGCAGCGATCCATGTCGCGATGGTCAACACACGAAGGCGGCTCGATATGCACTCGGCGTAATGCCGAGTGCGGGCCGACACGCGGTTGTTCAACGCGACCTCGGGCATGCACACCGGGCGGCGGAACTCGCTGACCACCACGAACACAGCGTATCGCCGCCGGCCACCCGGCCGGTCGACATTGGGTAGGCCGCTCTCGGCGTCACGGTCCAGCAAACCCGACTGAACACCGGTATGTCACAATGGGAACTTGTTCCAGTGAGCGCGGCCATTCTGCCGCCGATCACTTCTGGGGGGGACCTTTTCGTGGATCGGTCATGGATGCGCAACACCGCAGCCGGCTGTGCAATCGCTTGTGGCGCCATGGTGGCCGGGCCGGGGACGCTCGGCACCGCGGTGGCCTCGGCCGACCTGTTCGGGATCGACATCGACGTCCTGCACATCTTCGATCACAAGCAAAAGAAGAAGTCCGACCACAGCGCCAAGGTGGACAACCAGCGCAACGCCGGGCCGCGTAAATCAAATGGCAGCCTCGGTGGGCCGAACGCGTCGAACGGACCCAAGGTGTCGACCGGGCCGAAGGTCAAAGTCGGCGCGAGCGATTCATCGGCCCCGTCAGCCGCCCGATCCGCTTCGACCGCCGAGGCTCCGCAGTCGACGGGCGTCGGGGTCACCGGGCAGGTTCCTTCCGCGACCGTCGGTGGTGGGGCCGCGCAGGCTCCGTCTGCGGCCGTGACCATTGGGACCGCTCAGGCGCCCTCGGCAGTGGTGTCCGGCGGCGGCAGCGGTGGAGGGATGCCTGCCACCGGCAACATCGGCAGGGCCCCGAACCTGGCTCCCGTGCCTACCGCCCCGAGCAGCCGGCAAATCGTCATCCGGTCAGCCCCGCCCAAGGCCCCGGCCGCACCGGCTCCGGCGGTACCTGCGGCCCCGGTCGTTCCCGTCGCCCCGGCGCCAGTCGTCGTGCCTCCCGTCCCGGTGATCCCGGCCCCGGTGCCCTCGGCGCCACCCGCGGGTGTGCCGCCCGCAGCCCCGAGTGCACCGATCAGTCCCGCACCCCGGTCCGAACCGCCGTCAGCACAGCCACTTTCGGTGCCGTCAGTGCCGGAGTCCTTCCGGCTCGGGTATGCCGACTACCTGCGCACAGCCAGCACTTCCGACCTTCTGTTGGCAGTGTTGCCCGGCCTTGGCGGGATGGTGTTGATGACGGCGGCCGGCGGTGTGGTCGGTTTCCGTCAGGCCCGGGCCGCGCAGACGCTGCCGTCGCCACAGATCGCGCGGTTCCTGCCGTAAGACATTCAGATTTCTGGTAGCTGCGGAACCCGGCCGTCAGGGGCGAGTGAGCGGTGCCGGCGCGTGCGCTGGATGGATTCATCGCCTCGAGGTCGCATCCGTGGACCCGCCGGCAGCAATGGCGCACTTCGTGGTCCTTTCATAGAAACTTCATAGGCAGTTCCTATTTCTCCGGCGGTGTGGCATCGGCCCGGCGGTGCCCGGACAGTGGTAGTCACCCGCGGTGTAGGTTGGTGTGCCAGCGAGGTGAGGCTTGGGGGCGATTGTCAAGGCGTTGAACCGATTCCGGTGAACTGACTCGTTTGCGCCATATTGACGCATCGACATGGTTTACTCTTCGGGATCGGGTGCGCTCACTGGGCGCGCAGCACGTTGCGTCAGCTCCGTGCGCCGTCGAGCCTGGGATGCACCCGCATCCGAGGCTCGATCGTCCGCTGTGGTCGTATCCGATCTGCAAATGCATGTTTGAGCACCTGCCATGGTGCCGGCACGGAGACAGGCGGAGGAACTCGCGATTTTCAGGATGCTGAAGCGGCTGTGGATTCCGCTGGTGCTGGTAGTGGTGGGAGTCGCGGGCGGATTTACTGTGTCGCGATTGCACGGCGTATTCGGCAGCCAGAGTCGCCCCGCGTACACGAGCACCGAACGTGAGGAGAAGCGGCCCCACGATCCCAAGCACCTGGTTTACGAGGTGTTCGGCCCCCCGGGGACACTTGCGACCATCAGCTATTTCGATGCCGATGCCGAGCCGCAACTCATCAGGGATGCGCCGCTGCCATGGTCGATGGACTTCCCGATCTCGGATGCGACGGCGATGGGAAACATCTCCGCGCAGGGCAACACTGACAGCATCGGTTGCCGCATCCTCGTCGGCGATGAGGTGAAGGACGAGAAGGTTCGAACCGGCGTGAGCGCATTCACCTTCTGTCAGCTGAAGGCCGCATGAGCACCGAAAGTGAACCCATCACGGAGCCGTTGCCGATAAGTAAGCGCCGGCCGTTCGTCGCGCGGATGGTTCGGCTGCTGTCGGTGCCGATCATCCTCGGATGGCTGGCGGTCACCGTCATCCTCAGTGTTGCCGTGCCCTCGCTGGAGCAGGTGGAGAAAGAGCATGCGGTAGCGATGGATCCCATCGCTGCACCGTCCTTCGAGGCGATGCAGCGCATGGGGCAACTGTTCGGCGAAGCCGGTTCGGGCGCTGTCGCGATGATCGTCCTGGAGGGTGAGCAACCCCTCGGCGATGCTGCGCACGGCTACTACGACGAGATGGTTCGTCAGTTGAAGGCCGACACCACGCATGTGGTGCACGTCCAGGATTTCTGGGGCGACCCGATGACCCAGGGCGCCGCGCAGAGTGTCGATGGCAAGGCCACTTACGTACAGGTGACTCTCACCAGCAACCAGGAGATATCGGCGGTCAAGTCCGTTGAGGCGATGCGCGCGATCGTGGACCGGATACCGGCGCCGCCGGGAGTCAAGACCTATGTGACGGGACCGGCTGCATTCGCCGCGGATCTGGGCCCGGCCGGCAACCGGACGGTGGGACTGGTCACCTCCTTGAGCCTCACGGTCATCTTCGTGATGTTGCTGCTCGTCTATCGATCGATCATCTCCGTCATTCTGATGCTGGTGGTCGTCGGCATCGAATTGACGGTGGCCCGAGGGGTGGTGGCGTTACTCGGCAGCCTCGGGGTTATCGGTATCACCACATTTGTCGTCAATCTGCTGGTAGCGCTCGCGATCGCGGCGGGAACCGACTACGGCATCTTCTTCACGGGGCGCTACCAGGAGGCGCGCCAGGCCGGCGAGGATAAAGAAGAGGCGTTCTATACGACGTTCCACAGCGTCGCGAAGGTGGTCGTGGGTTCCGGCATGACGATCGCCGGGGCGATTCTCTGTCTGCACTTCACCCGCCTGCCGGTCTATCAAACTCTTGGCGTTCCCACTGCTGTGGGCATGGCCGCCGCCGTGTTGGTGGCCGTCACACTCGTTCCGGCGGTCATCGCGGTGGGTAGCCGCTTCGGGCTGTTCGAACCCAAGCGGAAGCTCACCACCCGTCGGTGGCGGAAGGTGGGCACGGCGGTCGTTCGGTGGCCGGGGCCCATTCTCGTTGCGACGTGCGCGGTCTCGCTCATCGGCCTGTTGGCGCTTCCCGCGTACAAACCGAGCTTCAACGACCAGAATTACATCCCGCAGGACATCCCCGCCAATGTGGGTTATGCGGCGGCGACGCGACACTTTCCCCAGTCATTGATGATGGCGCCCGATATTCTGTTGATCGAGGCCGACCACGACATGCGGAATCCGATCGATTTCCTGACCCTGAACAAGCTGGCCAAGGGCGTGCAATCCGTGCCGGGAGTTTCCATGGTTCAGGCGCCGACCCGTCCCGCCGGCGAGCCACTCAAACACTCGACGATTCCGTTCATGCTCAGCATGAGCAACGCGTCTCAGACCCATTTGATGCCGTTCCAGCGGGACCGAATGGAAGACCTGCTGGTGCAGGCCGATGACATGACGAAAACGATTGCCATCGTCAAGCGCATGCAGGCACTGACGGAAGAGATGGTCAGCACCACGCATAAAATGGTCGCCGATACCCACGAGCTGCAAACGGTGACCAATCAACTGCGCGACCATGTTGCGAACTTCGACGATTTCTTCCGACCGATCCGGAACTACCTCTACTGGGAACCGCACTGCTACACGATTCCGATCTGCTCGTCGATCAGAGGGGTTTTCGACACGCTCGACGGTATCGACCAAATTACCGTCAAGATGGTCAGCCTGGTCGACAATCTCGATAAACTCGACGCAATTCTGCCGCAATTGGCCGCTCAGTTTCCGGTGATGATCTCGACCATGGAATCCACCCGAACCATGATGCTCACGATGCACAGCACCATGTCCGGGATCATGGATCAAATGGCGGCGACAGCCGACAACGCCACCGCGATGGGCAAGGCATTCGACGCCGCGCAGAACGACGACTCCTTCTACCTGCCTCCGGAAGTCTTCGAGAACAAAGACTTCCAGCGCGTCATGGATATCTTCCTGTCACCGGACGGGAAGGCGGCCCGCATGCTCATCACCCAACGAGGTGACCCGGCAACGACTGAGGGCATGTCGCTGGTCGACCCGATCGAAACCGCGGCCGAAGAAGCGCTCAAGGGCACGCCGCTGCAAAATGCCACGATCTATCTCACCGGCACCGCAGCGTCCGTGAAAGACCTGGTCGAAGCGTCCAAATACGATCTTCTGATCGCGGCCGTCGCCGCGCTCTGCCTCATTTTCGGCATCATGCTCGTGGTGACGCGGAGCTTCGTCGCCGCCCTGGTGATCGTGGGCACGGTGGCGCTCTCGCTCGGCGCGGCCTTCGGGCTTTCGGTGCTCATCTGGCAGCACATCCTCGGCATGCCATTGAACTGGGTCGTGCTGGCGATGTCGGTGATCGTCCTGTTGGCGGTGGGTTCCGATTACAACCTGCTGCTGGTGTCTCGGATGAAAGAGGAAATCGGCGCCGGTATCAACACCGGCATCATCCGGGCCATGGGCGGCAGCGGCAAGGTGGTGACGGCCGCCGGCCTGGTGTTCGCATTCACCATGTTGGCGATGGTCGTCAGTGACCTCGTCACGATCGGGCAGCTTGGTGCCACCATCGGCGTCGGTCTGTTGTTCGACACCCTGGTGGTACGCGCATTCATGACACCGGCGATCGCCGCGCTACTGGGGCGGTGGTTCTGGTGGCCGCAGCGGGTGCACCCACGTCCGCTCAGTGCTGCAGGGCGCCCGTCCGGTCGCGGCCAGCTTGTGCGTTCCATCCTGCAGAGGGAAGAGCGCTGACTGTCATGAACGCGTCCTCCTTCTGTGCGGTGAAGGCCGCATGAGCAATCGGCACACAAGCGACCGGCCACCGTTGATCGCTCGGGTGATCTATCGGCTGTCGGTGCCGATCATCCTCGGGTGGCTGGCGATCATCGCCGTCGTCACCTTCGCTGTTCCGTCACTGGAACAAGTCGGGCGGGAAAGCTCCGTATCCCTGGTTCCCAAGGATGCGCCGTCGTTTCAGGCGATGCAGCGCATGGGCGAGGTGTTCAAGGAATCCGATTCCGACAGTGTGGCGATGATCGTCTTGGAGGGTGAGAAACCCCTCGGTGAGGACGCGCGCCGCTACTACGACGATTTGGTTCGTCAGTTGCGAGCCGACACGACGCACGTGCAGCACGTTCAGGATTACTGGGGCGACTCACTCACCGCGTCGGGTGTTCAGAGTGCCGACGACCTGAGTGTCTATGTCCAGCTGAATCTCGCGGGCAACCAAGGTCAAGCCCTGGCCAACGAATCTGTGGATGCGGTCCGGGGCATCGTGGAAAAGACCCCACCGCCGCCCGGGGTCAAGGCGTATGTCACGGGTCCTGCGCCTCTGATCACGGACATGAACCACGCCGGCGATACGTCGATCATGAAGATCACGCTGGTGACTCTGGTGGTCATCTTCACGGTGCTGCTCTTTGTGTATCGCTCGATCATCACTGTCGTCCTTTTGCTGGCCATGGTCGGAATACAGGTGCAGGCGGCCCGGGGAGTGGTCGCGTTCCTCGGCGATCACCAGGTTCTCGGACTATCCACTTTTGCGGTCAATCTGCTGGTATCGCTCGGAATCGCGGTCGGAACGGATTACGGAATATTCTTCATCGGGCGGTATCACGAGGCCCGTCAAGCCGGCGAGGATCGCGAAACCGCGTTCTACACCACCTATCGCAGTGTCGCCAAGGTGGTTGTGGCTTCAGGTTTGACGATTGCCGGAGCCATTTACTGTCTGAGCTTCACGCGGCTGCCGTATTTCGAAACGATGGGCATTCCGTCCGCTGTGGGGATGGCGGTTGCTGTCGCAGTGGCCGTCACACTCGTTCCGGCCGTCATCGCCGTCGGCGGGCGTTTTGGGCTGTTCGAACCGAAGCGGAAGCTCATGGTCCGCCGGTGGCGGGGGGTCGGTACGGCCGTGGTGCGGTGGCCGGTGCCCATTCTCGCCGGCGCGTGTGCGGTGGCGTTTGTCGGACTGTTGGCGCTGCCCGGATACCAAACCAGCTACGACGACCGGCTGTATGTGCCCAAAGATATCCCGGCCAACGTCGGGTATACGGCTGCCGAGCGCCATTTTCCCGAGTCACGTATGACGCCCGATATCCTCATGCTCGAAGCCGACCATGATATGCGCAATCCGACAGATTTCTTGGTGCTGCACAAGCTGGCCAAGCGGATCTTCGCGGTGCCAGGGATTGCCACGGTGCAGAGCATTACCCGGCCTGAGGGCAGCCCGATCGAGCGCACTTCGATACCGTTTCAAATCAGCCTGCAAAGCGCCGGACTCCGTCAGATCGTGCCGTTCGCGAAAGATCGCATGGAAGGCATGTTGAAGCAGGCGGACGACATGCAGAGAATGATCACCCAGATGGAGGGCACTCACAATCTGATGAAGTTGATCGGCTCGATCACTCACAACACCGTCGAGGTGACCGGGGAGACTGCCGAACTTACTGATGATCTGATGGCCACCGTTTCAAATTTCGACGACTTCTTCCGGCCGATTCGCAATTACTTGTATTGGGAAGGCCACTGCTACGACATTCCCATTTGCTTCGCCATTCGATCGGTGTTCGACGCGCTTGATAGCACCGACCAGCTCAGCCTTCAGATGCACAAACTTCTCGACAACTTGGTAAAAATGGACGGGTTGCAGGCGCAGCTCGTCACTCAGTTGCCGCCGATGATCGAGATCATGAAGTCGATGCGCACCATGATGCTGACAATGCACAGCACCATGTCCGGAATGATCGCCATCATGGAGGAGACGACGTCGAACGCGAGCTCGATGGGAAAGATCTACGACGCCTCCCAGAACGACGACTCCTTTTATCTGCCGCCGGAAGTGTTCGAGAACAAGGACTTCCAAAAGGCGATGAGCCTGTTCTTTTCGCCAGACGGGAAGGCAGTCCGGCTGATCCTCACGCACCGGGGTGATCCTGGAACGCCCGAGGGCATCTCTCGGGTCGACGCGGTGCGGACGGCGGCCGAGGAGGCGATCAAGGTGACGCCGCTGCAGAACGCTTCCATCCACCTCGCCGGAACCGCTGCGACATATAAGGATCTGCGAGACGGGTCAAAATACGACCTCTTGATCGCGGGCGTCGCGGCGCTCTGTCTGATCTTCGGCATCATGCTGGTTGTAACGCGTAGTTTCGTCGCCGCCCTGGTCATCGTGGGTACGGTGGCGCTTTCGCTCGGTGCGGCGTTCGGCCTTTCGGTGCTGGTGTGGCAGTACATCCTCGGCATCGAATTGCACTGGCTCGTCTTGGCGATGTCGGTGATTGTTCTGTTGGCGGTGGGTTCTGATTACAACCTGCTGCTGGTGTCTCGGATGAAAGAAGAGGTCGGCGCCGGGATCAATACGGGCATCATCCGGGCGATGGGCGGCACGGGCAAGGTGGTGACGACCGCGGGCCTGGTGTTCGCGTTCACCATGTTGTCGATGGTGGTCAGTGATCTGCGGATCATCGGGCAGGTGGGTTCCACCATCGGTTTGGGCTTGATGTTCGACACCTTGGTGGTGCGTGCATTCATGACACCGGCGATCGCCGCGCTGCTCGGGCGGTGGTTCTGGTGGCCGCTGCGGGTCCGTCAGCGGCCCTCTAGTGCGGTTCTGGGCCCGGTGACGGTGCCCGCTGATCCACTGGTCAAGCAGGAAGCCTGATTTCGCGCTGTGGTCGAGCTGGACAAAGTATGGGTGAGATCGGCCCAGGCCGATTACAGTCGGAAGGTCGGGAGCAGTGCTAGGGAGGAAGTTTGAATATGTTCCGTCTGTCGTTGACCAGACTGGCCGTCGGGCTTGGCGGTCTGGCTTTGTCGTTGACCGCGGGAGCCGGGATCGCGTCCGCGGGGCCAAATCTGGATTCGGCCATCAACACGACGTGCACGTACCCGCAGTTGGTGTCGGCGCTCGATGCGCAAGATCCCCAAGTCCGGCAGGCATTCGATCAATCGCCGATACTGCAGCGCGGCTTGCGTGAGTTCATCGCTGACGCACCGGCCAAGCGGGCCAAGACGGCGCAAGATGTGGCGAATGCTCCGATGTTCCAGCCGTACCTCGGCACCATCGAACAAGCCTTCAACACCTGCAACAACTTCTGATCTGAAGTGGGCGCCGCCGTGGTCGTTTCGCTCGTCTTCGGTGGGTCCGTGGGGCCCGATGTCGGTGCCCTCGGCGAGGTCGGTAACCGAAAGCCAACAGATTGTGCGGCGTATAGCAATTCACCACGATAGCAACGCATTTCCGAATACTCTGCCGTCATGAGTCAGAGCCGATGCACCGCTGCGCAACGCGCCGCAGGATCTTCTTCCATCTGTCCAGCGAGTGAGCTGCCCGCAACGCCGTTCGAGGAGTCGTGCTCGTGAACACCGCCGGTGACAGCGGTTCTACGGCCCGTCCAGTCGCATTGTTCGTGTTGGGTGTGCCTCGATCCGGAACGTCTGCGGTCACGCGGGTGCTCTCGCTGTGCGGTGCCACGCTCCCGGCCGGGCTGTCGGGCGCGGACCCGCGCAACCCGCGTGGTTACTGGGAGCCGCGGGCGTCGCTCCATCTCAACAACACGATCTTGCGCCGCTACGGCAGCGCCGTGTTCGACCCGTCGCTGCGCCTGCAGGAAGACGGGGGGTTCGATGCGGACCAGAAGGCCGCCTGTATCAACAAGATCGGACAGTTTCTCGCCACCTTGCCGGACGCACCTCTCGTGCTCATCAAAGACCTGCAGATCACGCTGCTGTCCAGTTTGTGGTTCGAAGCGGCACGGCAGGCAGGCTTCGATATCGCTGTCGTGAACATGGTGCGTCCTCCGCAGGAGGTCATCGCGTCAGGCGCCGCGGACTTCCTGACATCACCGGAACTCGGGAGCGCGCTGTGGCTGAAATTCAACCTGTTGGCCGAGCGAGACACCCGTGAGCTACCGCGCGTGTTCGTTGAGTACGCCAACCTGCTCGAGGATTGGCGTCGGGAAGTCAAACGGATTTCGTTGGCCCTGGGCATCGACCTGGACACCCGGGATGAGGGCGCAATCGAGGAGTTCCTCACCCCGGATCTCCACCGCCAGCGGCGCACCGGCCCGGTGACGGAAACTTTCGGGACAGACTGGATTTCCTCTGTCTACGAAGCACTGAGCGCGGCGGCACGCGACGAGCCGGTGGACCAGTCCGAGCTGGATCGCGTGTATGCGTCATACCGGGCGAGCGAACAGGGTTTCCGGTCGGTGTTCGAGAATTCCGTCCAGTTGAACAAGCTGAACCGATTCATCCGGCCATCGATCCTGAAGTTTCGCTATGAGGCCGTTGCACTTGCTAACCGGCGCCGCGGGACTTGGGCCTGACCCGTCTGAAACCGGGCACCGTTGCGGTCTCGCAGCGCACTGCCGATCATGAAAGAGGCTAGTTGGTGTCAGGACGAACAAGTCGTGCACGCGAATCGTTGACAACACTCGAGATGTTCAAAGATCCGGTGCTACCGGATAATCGGCTCGCGTTGGCCGACGAAGCTTTGTTGGCAGAGCATCGCGCGGCCGGCATGAACGTAGTCATCCAGGTCACCTGGCTATACGACCGTGCCGTCGATCTCGATGGACTGCGGCGTTTTCAGCATCATCTCGGCCGGGGTCTGTTGGGGCGTCGCATAGAGCGTCCTGCACTGCCGGTGGCCCGGCATCGATGGGTTGTGGATCGGGGGCCGTCAGACGTCGACATCGCCGAATCGATCCGCCCACGCGCTGAATTCAGTGACTGGGTCGACGAGCGTTCGCAGCTTCCCGTCGACGCTGAATCGGGTCCGGGCTGGCACATCGGTGCCCTCCGGCTCGATGACGGCTCGACCGCGGTCAGCCTGGTGCTCTCGCACAACTTGATCGATGGGCTCGGGCTCGCGCTCGTGATAGTCGAAGGGACACTGGGCAAAACGCGCGATCTCGGATACCCGCCGCCACTGTCGCGCACTCGGCGGCGAGCCTTGGTTCAGGATGCCCGGCAAACGGCGCGGGACGTGCCCAAAGCCGCCCGAGCGCTCGTGACGGCGGTGAAATCGGCGCGGGAGCAGTCTCGCGCCAAGGATGCGGACCACCCTGCATCGGCACCGCGGCCCGTCCCGGCCAAGGCTGTCGGCGCCGAGGACGTCGTGCTCGTGCCGGCCCTGACCGTCTACGTTGACCTGGGGGAGTGGGATGCGCGAGCGGAATCGCTCGGCGGAGCGAGCCACACGCTCGCCGCAGCCTTTGCCGCGAGGTTCGGCGAACGCCTCGGGCGTGTCCGCGAAAGAGACGGCGCCGTCACCCTCCAGATCCCGATCAGCGACCGCACGGAGGAGGACACTCGCGCGATGGCACTGTCCTACGCGCGTGTCACGATCGACCCGGCACCGGTCACAACAGATCTGCGCGATGTCCGTGCGGCCATCAAGCAGACGCTGGCCACGTTGAAAGAGATATCAGAGGAGTCCAAGCAGCTCCTGTGGCTGCCATCGTTCATGCCGAAGCGGATGATGAAACAGATGGTCGCCAGAGTGCCCGCGGACCCGGACCAAGCGGTGTTCTGTTCTTACCTAGGCGATCTCAGCTCGTTCATCAGCCAGGCCGATGGCACCGCAGCCGAGTTCGCCAATGCGAGAACGACTGGGCAACGAGAATCGCGGCAGCTCCTTGAGCGGACGGGCGGCCGATTGGTCGTTCTCTCGGGACGCTTGAGTGGCAAGATCTTCATCAGCGTCGGCGCCTATCAACCTGGCGTGGAGAATTCAACCGTCGCCTTGCGTGAATTGGCTGAGCGTACACTGGCTGATTTTGATCTTGTAGGCGAGATCCACTGACGTACCGGCCGTCCTGTAGGTAGCCTTGACCGTCAATCCCGAAGATCAGCTGCCACAGCGTTGTTCGCAACAGGGCGGACTGGAGAGTTCATGTCGAGAGACGCACGATGAAGTTGGTACTGGCGAGCTATGGCACTCGCGGGGACGTAGAGCCATGCGTCGCCGTCGGTTGTGAACTGGTGCGCCGCGGGCACGATGTGCGCCTGGCTGTCCCGCCTGACCTGGTTGCCTTCTCTGAGTCCGCTGGGCTGGAGACGGTTCCTTACGGCCCGGATACGGCCGTATGGGCGGACGCGCACCGGGACTTCTGGGTCCGTTTCTTCGGTAACTTCTGGAAGCCCCCGGAACTGGTGAAACTGATGCGCGAAATGCGCGAGATCGGGGAGTCCGTCGTCCAGTTCTGGCAGGACATCACTACGACGCTGACGTCGCTGGCGGACGGGGCGGACCTGCTCATCACGTTCCTGAACTTCGAACCCCCAGCGGTGAACGTCGCTGAGTACTACGGCATTCCGATGGCCACAGTGCACGTCTCGCCGGTCCGGCCCAATGGACGGATGTTGGCATTCCTACCGCCCTCGTTGGGGCGTTCCGCGCTGAGGGTGTACGAGTGGGCGAACTGGCGCGGGGTGAAGAAGTTCGACGACGAGCAGCGCCGGCAACTGGGTCTGCCGAAGGCCACGGGATCCTCGCCACGACGGATCACCGAACGCGGATCACTGGAGATTCAGGCCTACGATCAGGCCTGCTTTCCCGGACTGGCTGCCGAGTGGGCGCAATGGAATAGCCAAAGGCCCTTCGTCGGTGCCCTGACGATGGAGCTGAAAACGGACGGTGATGACGAGGTCGCCGCGTGGGTTGCGGCGGGAACACCGCCGATCTTCTTCAGCTTTGGCAGCACACCGGTCAAGTCTCCCGCCGACACGTTGACGATGATCGCGAAGGCGTGCGCGGAGTTGGGGGAGCGGGCGTTGGTGTGCGCCGGTTCGAGTGATTTCAGCGAGCTCGCCGATTCCGGCCAAGTCAAGGTCGTGGACACGATGAATTTCGCGGCCGTGTTCCCCGCCTGCCGCGCGTTGGTGCATCACGGCGGCATGGGCACGATGTCCGCCGGCCTGCGCGCCGGAGTGCCGATGCTGGTCTACTGGACGGCGCTCGATCAGGCGATCTGGGCAACACGCGTCGAACGGCTGGGAGTTGGTTTCGGCCGGCGCATTTCGGCTGCTAGCAGTGAACGGCTCGCCGCAGACCTGCGAATGATCCTGGACGCCAAATACGTCGCCCGGGCCCGCGAGTTCGCTACCGAGATGACCAAACCGGACGACAGCGTTGCCAGCACCGCTGATCACCTGGAACGGTTCGCCCGATCCGGGCGCTCGGGGTGAGGGGCGGGCATCCGAGCTGCCCGCTCAGATGATGCCCAATCCTCTTACCACCTGCAGCAATCCGATCATCACGAAGATGCCGATCATCACCTGACGCCGGTTGGCCAACGCCCAGTCGTGCACGGGCTGCAAGACAGCTTGGGTTCGTGCAGGGGCGATCAGATGGCTGACGACGGCGACCTCGAAAACGGTGAACATCGCGACGACGAACAGGACGACCGCGATGATCTGCGTGCCCGTCGAGGCCCCGGAGGACAGGACGGTGGTCGACACGAACAGGACCAGCGGAAATCCCGGCAAGAATCCCATGCCGCACACCAACGCGACCCACAGGGCACCGCTGTCCCAGGCTCTTTGAAGACGGCGGAACAGGCGGCGAATCGCAGATTCGCCTTCCGTCGGTTCCCCCATGCCGGCGAACGGCGACGAGATTTGGCCCGTCCCCTTGGATTCCGGCGCCTCGCTCGAGGCGTTACCGACGGGCGTCGGCACCTGTGCTCGCTGTCGCACCCAGAAACGAACTGCGATGAGCAGCGCCACCGACAACACCAGCACACCCATACCGAGTTGGATGTGCCGGGCCGCGGCGGTGGCAGTCGGAGTCTGGGGGCTGAACATCGGTGCGCGGTGCAAGAGGACCACCGGCACCAACAGCGCGGGAATATTCGTTGTGAGGCAGCCGATCCAGCACACGAGCAGGTTCTGTACCGGCCGTGGGCGGGAGATCACGAGAAGGATGAGGGCCAGCAGTGCGGGATTGAATGCCATCAGAATCGCCATCCCGAGTAATGAGCCCCACACGGCGGGGAACATTACCTGCTAGTTAATTATTTTTTGCGCCTTTTGGAACCTGGCTGGTCTTGGCCCGGCCGGCCTCGGTGCGTCCGGCGGGCATTCTGATAGCTCTGGCGCTGGGCCGACAGCGCTGACGGAACGGCTGGTTTCTGGGGTGCCGATCGAATCTTCCATGGTCTCTTCCGGATTCAGCTCTCCGTTTTGGGGCAGAACTGACGGGGGATGAGGATAATGACCGATGACTTCGGGCTGCTCACAGGCGCGACGACTGAAAGGCTACAGGCTCCACGATGAAATTTGTGCTGGCTTTCTATGGGACGCGTGGTGATGTAGAGCCTGGAGTTGCGGTCGGTCGCGAGCTGGTGCGTCGCGGTCACGAAGTGCGCATGGCGGTCTCGCCCGACCTGGTTGAATTCGTTGCGGCGGCTGGACCGGAGGCCATCGCGTGCGGGCCAGACGTGCGGGTGTGGCAAGACCTGAACCGGGACTTCTGGGCGCGGTTCTTGCGCAAGTTTTGGCGGAACTTCTGGCGGGTCCGGGATCTCGCAGGATTGCTGCGCGAGGAATGGCATCTCTTCGACCAGTACTGGCAGGACGTCAGCAAGACGCTGACGTCTTTGGTGGACGGGGCGGATGTGCTCTTTACCGGTGTGATCGGCGAGGAGGCTGCCGGCAACGTCGCGGAGGGTTGCAGGATTCCGTTGGCCATGTTGCATGTGTTCCCGATGCGGCCCAACGGGCAGCTCGTCCCGGGGCTACCGGCGCGGTTGGCTCGCGCAATGATGAAGGCGTCGGAGTGGCTGAGCTGGCCCATGATGAAAAGGCTGGAGGATCCGCAGCGCCGCGAACTGGGCTTGCCCAAGGCAACTGGTCCCTCAGCGTGGAGAGTGGCCGCGCGCGGCTCGCTGGAGCTCCAGGCCTACGACGAGATCTTCTTTCCCGGGCTGGCTGAGGAATGGGCGGAATGGGATGGGCAGAGACCCTTTGTCGGTGCGTTGACGATGGAGTTGCCGACCGATACCGACGACGAGGTCGCCGACTGGATCGCCGCGGGGACTCCGCCGATCTGCTTCGGTTTCGGCAGCATGCCGGTGGACTCCGGCGCCGAGACGCTCGCCATGATCGGTGCCGCGTGTGACGAGTTGGGCGAGCGGGCATTGGTGTGCGCCGGCGCGAGTGACTTCAGCGACGTCCCCCATTCCGATCACGTCAAGGTGGTCAGCACCATGAACTATGCGGCTGCCTTTCCGCATTGCCGTGCGGTCGTGCACCACGGCGGCGCGGGCACCACCGCTGCCGGTCTGCGTGCCGGGGCTCCCACCTTGGTCCTTTCGACCGACCTGGATCAGACGCTGTGGGGGGCCCGGATCAAACGACTGAAAGTGGGTACCGCTCGGCGTCTTTCGGCCACCACCCTGAAGACGTTGGTCGCGGACCTGCGTACCGTCCTGGAGCCGGAGTGTTCGGCTCGTGCCCGCGAGGTCGCCACTCGCATGACCAAGCCCGCCGAAAGCGTGGCGACCACCGCAGACCTGTTGGAAAAGCTCGGTCGCCTCAAGCGTGTCGGCTGATGGTCCCGACGGGGGGCAACGACGTCACACGGTGAAAGCCCTTTTGCCATGCTGCAATCACGGTGACTTTCTGCCTTCTGGTCGGATCATGACTGCGATGACCCATGATGTCTACGTGGACAGCACAACCTCCGACATTGCGAACATGCCCCGGGGCGGGCCGGACGCCTCCTGGCTGGACCGCCGCCTGCAGACCGACCGGCTGGAGTACCTGGATCGCGACGACGTCGATGATCTGAAGCGCAAGGTCATGGATTCGCTCGACCGCGCCGGAGGGCGGCGGAGGATCGGTATCCACGAGAAGTGCGCCCGGATGGTGCTTCGCGAGGTCGCCGAGGTGCCGGCTCCGAAGATCCTCGAACTCGGTGCAGGTCTCGGCGGGCTGTCGCGCAAGTTGTTGGAGATGCATCCCACTGCGCAGGTGACGGTCAGCGACATCGAGCCGACGTTCGTGGCGGGCATGGCCGCCGGAGATCTCGGCAGTCACCCGCGCGCCGTGGTCCGCGAGATGGACGCCACCGAAATCGACGCGCCGGAAGGCTATTACGACCTGGCCGTGTTTGCGTTGTCGCTGCATCACCTGAACCCAGAACTCGCCGCCAGAGTGTTTGCGGCGGGTACCCGGGCAGCAAAGAAACTACTGATAGTCGACCTCCCCAGACCGCCGGCTCCTCTGCACGTCGTCCTGTTGGCGATGGTGCTTCCGCTCATCAAGGTTTCGCCGCTGCAACATGACGGGTTCATCAGCTCACTGCGCGCGTATAGTCCGGCGGCCCTGCGTGCGCTGGCCCGGCATGCCGATCCTTCCATCACCGTGGAGTTTCGGACCCGGCGAGGGCTGGGCCCCACGGTGGCGGTAGCCAGCCGCTCCCAGACGGGCGACAGCCGAGTCGGTTGAACCTGCAGGTACCTCGGGGTCGCGTCGCAGCTCAGATGGTGTTCAAACCCTTGGCGATCAACATGACACCAGCCAAGATGCACATGGCCACCAGGATCTTTCGATGATGAGCCCACGCCCAGTCGTGCAGTCGTTGCAGGACGGCTTCGGTTTTCGTGGGAGCGGCCAGATAGCTGACGAGGACGATTTCGACAACGGCAAGCATCCCGATGATGAACGCAATGGCGGCGGTGATCTGCGTGCCGACCGCAGCTCCCGAGACGACGACGATCGCGAGTAGGAACAGAGCCACATCGGGTGGCGCCCCGGCAAATGAGAAGCCGATCACGAACGAGACCCACAGAGCTCCGCTCTCCCACGCATCGTGGCAGCGCCGGAGCAGGCGCCGGAAGAAGGAACCGCCGTTTTCTGGTGTTTCCTTCGCGCGGGCCAGGAGCCGGGAAACCGGCGTCGGTGTATCCGTGTCCAGGACCATGGTCGACGTGCCGCCCTCGGAAGCCGGCAGCTTCGCCCGCTGACGCACCCAGAAGTGCACCGTCAGCAGCGTGGCAGTTGTCAGCGCAACCGAACCCATGCCGATTTGTATGTAACCACCGGTCGAACTCTTGGCCCAGGATTCCGCAGTCGATTTGAACATCGGAGTTGCGTGCAGCAGTGTCAGCGGAACTATCAGGGTCGGAATGCATGCAGTCGCGCAGCCGGCGCCGAACATCAGAAGGTTTTGCACGGGGCGCGGCCGCGAGATCACGAGGAGGGTGATGCCGATACGCATGGGATCGAGACCGACCAGAATTCCTAGAACAAGCACCGATCCCCACACAGCCGAAACATTACCCGTTCGCTCCGACCGGTCAGCTCTTTTCAACCTGTCGATACCCTGAGTGGCCCTGTCGTGGCACGCCAAAGTCGGTTTGCCAGCGTCTACTTCGCTCATACGCCCGCCTCTGGCGACATGCCGGTTTCGGCCCGGGGGCCGATCGCAAACGGTATGCTTCCGCGGTGGCGTGGAGTTCTCTGAGGATGGCCGAGTGCCCGCGATAACCAGCGATTGCCGGTTATGCGGATCGACTGGGCCCCATCCGGCAATCGAAGTTCGTGAGATGATGTTCGGCACCAGGGAAGCATTTGAATATTTCTGCTGCTCTGCGTGCGACACGTTGCAGATTCACAATGCGCTTGAGGGCGCAGAACTGATGCGTCACTACCCCTCGAACTACTACTCGCACAACGCCTCTGCGGAACCAGGCGCTGTTCGGTGGCTGATTACACAGCACGACGAATACAAACTGCGGGGTGGTAACCCGATACTCGGTGCCTTCATCAAGGCGCGAATAGCTGAAGGCATCTTCCGCGTGCTTCTCGGAGGCGACGTCGTCAGTATGCTCGCTCAACTGGCAGTTGCGCACGATGCGCGAATCCTGGACGTTGGTTGTGGCACTGGGGGCCTGCTGGACCGTCTGACCAGAATTGGATTCAATAACTTGTCTGGTGCGGACCCGTTCATCGAGGCCGATGGCGAGTCCGTTGAGGGTGTGCCACTGATGAAGGCAGATTTGCGCGATGTCGCGGGCAAATACGACCTCATCATGTTCAATCATTCCCTCGAGCACGTTCCCGACCCGGTCGCCACCCTCAAGGTGGCGTCCGAGAAGCTTGCTATCGGAGGCATGTGCCTGGCCCGTGTGCCGACGACCTCATCGGAAGCCTGGACCACCTACCAGGCGGACTGGGTTCAGGCCGATGCACCTCGGCACATGGTCATACCGTCACGACAGGGGATGGCGATGGCGGCTGAGAGCGCTGGAATGCGCGTGGTTCGCACCTTCGATGATTCAAATTTGGGACAGTTCCTCGGCAGTGAAGCCTACCGACGCGACGTTTCAGTAACCGATCCCAAGATACTTCGGCTGTTTGGACCCAAGCAGTTGTGGGAGTGGGAAAAACGCGCGCGATTGCTCAACGGGCAGGGACGGGGCGATCAGACAGGATTCGTCTTGCAGGCAATATGAGACATCGGGCGTAAGGCTCCGGCTGTCATTCCGCAGGCGCGCAAGGTAAGTGAGAGGCCAGAGTCCACGATGAAATTCGTCCTCGCGAGCTACGGCACACGCGGTGACATCGAGCCTTTGGTTGCCGTTGGCCGGGAGCTGCTCGGCCGCGGACATGACGTGCAGATGGCTGTCCCGCCTGATCTGGTTTCTTTCGCCGAGGCGGCCGGTCCGACGGCGATCCCGTACGGACCGGATCTGCAGTCCGTATTGGATGCGCACCGCGACTTCTGGACCCACTTCTTCCGCAATTTCTGGAAGGTCCGCGAGATGATCCGGTTGCGGCGCGAAGTCGTGGCGCCGTTCCATCAGTGCTGGAAGGACATCATCGCCACGCTGACGTCACTCGCCGACGGTGCGGACCTGCTGTTCACCGGCGTGAACTTCGAGGACGCCGCGGGCAACGTCGCTGAGTATTACGACATTCCGTTGGCCACCCTCCACCTGTTCCCGTTACGGGCCAACGGCCAGTTCGTACCGTTTCTGCCGGCGCCGTTGGGCCGTTGGGCGATGAAGGCCTCTGAGTGGGTCGCGTGGCGCAATGCGAAGAAAGTCGAGGGCATTCAGCGCGGTGAACTAGCACTGCCGAAGGCCACATCACCCTCACCGTGGCGGCTCACCGAACGCGGATGTCTGGAGATCCAGGCCTACGACGAAGCCTGCTTTCCCGGCCTCGCGGCCGAATGGGCTCAATGGTCTGATCAACGGCCCTTTGTCGGTGCGTTGACGATGGATCTACCCGGCGATGCCGATGACGAGGTCGCTTCGTGGATTGCTGCGGGAACACCGCCGTTTTTCTTCGGCTTCGGCAGCTTGCCGATGGAATCCGGCACCAAGACACTCGCGATGATCAGCTCCGTCTGCGCGGAGCTGGGCGAGCGGGCGTTGGTGTGTTCTGCGGGAACCGACTTGAGCGACGTCCCACAGTCCGATCACATCAAGGTCGTCGGCGCGATGAACTACTCGGCCGCCTTTCCCGCGTGCCGCGCGGTCGTGCACCATGGGGGATTGGGCACCACGGCCGCGGGGCTGCGGGCCGGAGTTCCCACGCTGATCCTGTCGACGGACCTCGATCAGACGCTGTGGGGCAGGCGGGTGAAACGGCTGAAAGTAGGTACTGCCCGTCGCTTTTCGGGCACCACCGAAAAGTCGTTGGTCGCAGACCTGCGCACCATCCTCGACCCCCAATACGCCGTCCGAGCCCGCGAGGTCGCCGCACATATGACCAAGCCGGCCGACAGTGTGATGGCCACCGCCGACCTCGTGGAGAAGTTAGCCAGCCGCAGTCGGCTTTGACGTAAGACGAATCTACTTCTGCGAGTTGCCCGACCCGTGGACGTTTGCTGGACATTGTGACGTCATTGCCGCCGGCGAAGTCGGTGCGATGTCTCTGATTCCGCGAACATGAATCACCCCGCCGCGATGCGGCACGAAGGTGACGTGCTTCGGCCTCTGCTTCTCGTCGGCTGCAGTGGTGGTGCCCAATTCGACCCTGCGCAGGATCTCACGTAGTACGAGCCGTATCTCGACCATGGCGAAGGTGGCACCGAGGCAGCGGCGGTTTCCGCCGCCGAACGGCAGCCAGGTCGTCGGACTCACGGTGGTGCCGAGCATTCGTTCCGGGTCGAACCTATCCGGATCTGGATACACCGCAGGGCTGGCGTGCACGAGCCCGATCGCCGGGTCGACCATGATGCCGGACGGAAGCCGATATCCGCCAATCTCGGTCGGCTTCTTGAGGACCCGGCCCGAGCTGAACAGCACCGGACGGATCCGAAGCGTCTCCTTGATCACCGCGTCGAGGTATTCATCTCCGGCCGGATCGCCTGCCGCGCTGGCATCGGCGGCCTGCACGGCCTTTGCCAGCGAGTCAGGGTGGCGGGTCAGCCGCTCCAGAGCCCAGGACAGTGCCGTCGCGGTGGTCTCATGTCCGGCTGCGATCGCAGTCAGCAGCTGGTCGCGCAGTTCGCTGTCGGACATGGTGCGTCCGTCGTCGTCGGTGGCGCGGACCAGCATGGCCAGCACGTCGGTGCGCTCGGCCAGGTTCGGGTCGGCGCGACGGTCGGCGATCTCGGCGTAGAGCAGGGCGTCCGTTTCGGCGAATCGTCGTCCGACTCCGCGCCACGGCCAGTAGCGTCGCAGGCTCGGCTTCGTAATCGCCGGCGTTTCCCACGATTTCATGTAGAGCAGCCGTGGCACCACCTTACGCAGCGCGGCCAGTCGCGCCGGGTCGCTGGCGCCGATCACGGTCCGCAGGATCACCTCGAGCGTGATCTCTGTCGTCATCGGCGCTACCGGGAAGGTCTTGCCGACAGGCCAGCCTGCGATATTCGCGGCCGCAATCTCGGTCATCTGAGCGGCCTGTTGGGCGACGGCGTCGCGGTGGAACGCCGGCATCGTCAGGCGACGCAAGGAGTGGTGTGCGTCCTCGTCGAGCACGAAGAGTGAGCTGTCTCCGAGAAGTCCACGAAAAAACCAATGCGCTTCGCCAGAGTGAAAGACACGGGGGTCACCGGCGTATACGGTCTTGATGTCGGCGGGGTCGGCAAGGTACACGACTGTGCCTGAGAGTGGAATACGTAACGTGAACATATTTCCGTAGCGGCTCTGGCACCACCTCAGAAAGCGTAGGCCGAAGCCCGCCATCAACGCGGACTGCACCACCATGGGGAGCGGAGGTCCAGGCGGCAGTGCGGTTTTCGCGGTATTGCTCACTTCTACGTGATCCCTAGCTACTAGACGGTACGGCTGCCGGCACGACGACCTCGGCCTGCGACCGACGCTGATCGCCGGCTGCGGGAGCACACACTCCGGCTCGATCCACGGTCGCAGCTTCCGGGCCTACGGTATTACTCAACCGTACGTTGTCGGGTTGGGTGCTGGGCCCTTTCTGCGGAGAGCATCTCCCGCCGGAGCCCTGAGCGGATGCCCAGCATGTTTGATCGATTGAATTCGTCTCGCTGACGGACTCTAAGCGGCCGCCCAGTGGCTCGACGGCTCCCCGCGATTGCATGTGCTTATCGGCGAGCAAATTTGGCACACACTGACAACACCGGCGCGACTGCCGGTGTTGGCTGCACCAGTGGGTGGTCTACCCTGCGCAGACCAAGGGGTGGTGGCTAATTCGTCGCGTTAACGTTGATCCGACCATGGGACACGGTGCAACACGCCGGGTGACCCATGGCGAGCAGCAAATATTGACGATTTTCCTGAAACTGGCTGCGCACCGGGCTGCTTAGGATAGGTTTAGAACGTGTTCCATTTAACTTGCCTCGATGGTGTGGAGAACTGGTGAGCATCAATCCATTCGACGACGACAGCGGCAGTTTTTTCGTCTTGATCAACGACGAGGAGCAACACAGCTTGTGGCCGGCCTTCGCAGATGTTCCGGCCGGATGGCGGGTGGTCTACGGCGAGGCGGACCGCGCCGCCTGCCTGGAGTACATCGAGCAACATTGGGGCGACATCAGGCCGAAGAGTCTTCGCGAGAGGTTGGCACAGGGTCGGACTGTTGACCAGTAATCGGTGGGTCGCGACCGATGGAATGTGATCACGAAAGATTTCCGCTCACGCGGGGCCAGCTAGACATTTGGCTCTCGGAGGAGACCGGCCGCGTCGGCGTCAAGTGGCAGCTGGGCATGCTTGCCCGGATCGACGGCGCCATCGAGCATCACCTGCTGGAACAAGCGATTCGGCACGTGGTGCACGAGGCCGAACCGCTGAGGGCTACCTTCTCCGAGGTAGACGGCCAAGTTTTCCAGACGGTAGTTGACTATCCGGATGTCGAGCTTGCCCGCCATGACCTGACTGCGTCCCGCGATCCGAAGCAGGACGCGTATCGGGTAGCGTCGTCGATCCGGCAGACTCCGATGCCTCTGACCGGGCCGCTGTTCAAGTTCGCGCTGATGCAGACACGCGCCGACGAGTTCTACTTTTTTGTGTGCTGCCACCACATCGCGATAGACGGAATCGGGATGGGCCTGGTCTGTCACCAGATTGCCGCTGTCTACACAGCAATCGCTGGTGCCGAGCCGATGCCACCTGCAATCTTCGGGTCATTGAAGAGCCTGATCGACTGCGAGTCTGACTACGAGGCTACCGACGATTACCTCGACGATCAGGCGTATTGGGCCGCGAATATCCCGCCCGAGAGTGAACCCCGGCATGGTCTGGCCCCCGGAGTCGCAAACCAGGTCGCCGAGTATGAGCCTTCTGCGCCAATCCAACTGGACCCCACCGTCGTGGCCCGGGCCCGCGATCTGGCGAAAGCTCTGGGAGTGCGCCGCGCCTCGGTGATCACCGCCGCGTATGCGCTGTTGGTGCAGAGCGAGATCGGCGGATCCGAGGTCGCACTCGATCTTCCGGTCAGCCGACGGGTGCGTCCAGAGGCGCTGATGGTGCCTGGGATGGTGTCCGGGGTTGTGCCCTTGATGTTGGATATGTCACCGCAGTCCACAGTGGCCGGCTTGTGTGAACATGTCGACCGGCGGTTCCGAGGTGCGCTGGACCATCAGCGATTCCCGTTACGCGCGATCGAGAACAAGTCGCGATTCCGGGGCACGGGACAGCCGTCGGCCCGGCCGGCCATCAATTTCATTCCGACTATTCCCAGGGCTGATTTCCGTGATGCTCCCGGGTGGGGGACCGTCACCCACACCGGCCTGGTGGACCAGTTCGGTTTGGTTTTCCTCAAGAAGGACGAAGACCTTTTTCTCAGCATGACCGGTGTCGGCCAGCAGTTCATCGGCTGTGACGCGCGAGATTTGGCGGATCGCTTCGAACGGGTTCTGAACTCGATGACCGCCGAGCCGGGCCGGCAGCTTGCGACTATCGACGTCCGCGATGAGCTTGAGGAGCTCAAGGGTTGGGGTAATCAGGCCGCCTTGAGTCGGTCGGGGTCTGTGTCGTTGTCGATTCCGGAGTTGTTCGCCGAGCAGGTGGTTCGCCATCCGGAGGCGGTGGCGGTCAGCTTCGGCGATAGTTCGATGTCGTACCGCGGGTTGGATGCGGCTGCGAATCGGTTGGCGCACTTGCTGGTTGAGCGGGGTGTGGGTCCGGGGCTGCGGGTGGCGCTGTTGTTCCCGCGGTCGGTTGAGGCGGTCGTGGCGATCATGGGGGTGCTGAAGACCGGTGCGGCGTATGTGCCGATCGATCCTTCGGTGCCTGATGCTCGGCTGGATTTCGTGCTCTCTGACTCCGCGCCGATGGCTGTGGTGACCACCGCTGATCTGGTGGATCGGTTGGGCGGACGTGGGTTGACGGTGATCGATGTCAACGACCGCGCGGTCTACAGCCAGCCGTGTACGGCGCTACCGATGGGGCCGAGGCCCGACGACATCGCGTATCTGATCTACACGTCGGGTACTACGGGTGTGCCCAAGGGCGTGGCGGTTGCGCATCGGAATGTGGCGCGGTTGCTGCGGGCGGTGGACGCCGATGTCGAGTTGTCTGCGGGTCAGGTGTGGACGCAGTGTCATTCGTTGGCTTTCGACTTTTCGGTGTGGGAGGTTTTCGGCGCGCTGTTGCATGGTGGCCGGTTGGTGGTGGTGCCCGAATCGGTGACACGATCGCCTGAAGAGTTCCACGCCTTACTCGTCGACGAACACGTGAGTGTGTTGAGTCAGACGCCCTCGGCGTTCTATGCGTTGCAAGCGGTGGATACCGCCCGGCCGGAAAACCGGCTGGCGCTCGACGCTGTGGTGTTCGGCGGTGAAGCGCTGGAACCGCAGCGGCTGGCTCCGTGGTTGGCTGAACACCCGAGGCTGCCGCGGTTGATCAATATGTACGGGATCACCGAGACGACGGTTCATGCCTCGTTCCGGGAGATCACCGCGGCCGATGTGGTGAACGCGGTCAGTCCGATCGGTGTACCTCTGGACGATCTCGCGTTCTTCGTGCTCGACGATTGGTTGCGGCCCATGCCTGCGGGTGTGGTGGGCGAGTTGTACGTGGCTGGTGCGGGTTTGGCTGCCGGCTACGTTGGCCGGGCCGGGTTGAGCGCGTCGCGATTTGTGGCGTGTCCGTTCGGAGCGCCGGGACAGCGGATGTATCGCACCGGGGATCTGGTGTCTTGGAACCCGGAAGGGGAGCTGCAGTACCTCGGGCGGGCCGATGAGCAGGTCAAGATTCGTGGCTATCGCATCGAGTTGGGTGAGATCGAGTCGGCGTTGACGGCTTTGGCTGGGGTCGAGCAGGCGGTGGTGATCGCCCGTGAGGACCGTCCCGGCGACAAGCGTCTGGTCGGCTACATCACCGGGACCGCCGATCCGTCGGCAGCCCGTGCCGCGCTGGGGGAGAAGCTGCCGGCCTATATGGTGCCCACCGCGGTTGTGGTGATTGATGCGTTGCCGTTGACGGTCAACGGCAAGCTCGACAAGAAGGCTTTGCCTGCACCGGAATACCAGCACATCGATGACTATCGGGCCCCGTCGACTCCGACCGAGGAGATCCTGGCCGGGATCTACGCCCAGATCCTCGGACTGGACCGTGTCGGCGTCGATGCGTCGTTCTTCGAGTTGGGTGGCGACAGCATCTTGTCGATGCAGGTGGCCTCGCGCGCCCGGGCCGCGGGCCTGACGTGTCGCCCGCGGGACATCTTCGTCCAGCAGACTGTGGCCCGACTGGCCCAGGTGGTCGAGTCGACGGGTGTGACCGACGAACCGGCTGACGAGGGCCTCGGACCGGTGGCGGCTACCCCGATCATGCGGTGGCTGAAGAACCTGGGAAGAGCCGACAGCCCGATCGACGAGTTCAACCAGACGGTGCTGTTGCAAGCTCCTGCGGGTGTTACCGAGGCCGACGTCGTAGTTCTGTTGCAGGCCTTGCTCGATCGGCACGGCATGCTCCGATTGCGTGCCGAGGACGACGGCGCCGGCGGATGGTCGTTGACGGTGCCCGAAGCGGGTTCGGTCGACGCCGCCGGATGCGTGCACTCGGTGGATGTGTTGTCTGACGACGCCCTGGTATCGGTGAGGTCAACGCTGGACCCGGCCGCCGGGGCAATGGTCGGCGCGCTGTGGGTGACTTCCACGAGTCAGCTGGTGCTGATCGTTCACCATCTGGCGGTCGATGGCGTGTCGTGGCGAATCCTCCTGGAGGATCTCAATGTCGCCTGGGCGCAGCGTGGTAGCGGTCGGCCGGTGACGCTGGTGCCCGCCGGCATGTCGTTCGCCCGATGGGCGGACCTGCTGTCTCAGGCTGCACTGAACCCGCATGTGGTGGACCAGGCGCACGTGTGGCGACAGGTGGCGGCCACACCGCCGGCATTGCCCGCATCGCAACCCCAGGTCGATACCTATGAGACCGCCGGGCAGCTGTCGATGACGTTGGACGCCGAGACCAGCCACATGCTTCTCGGCGAAGTGCCCGCCGCGTTTCATGCAGGCACCCAAGACATCTTGTTGATCGCGTTCGGGTTGGCGGTCGCCGAATTCTCGCGCAGCAGCGCACCGATTGCCATCGATGTGGAGGGGCACGGGCGCCAAGAGGACTTGGCAGATTTGGGTGTAACTGCCGGCCTCGACATCGACCTGTCGCACACCGTGGGCTGGTTCACCGCGAAGTACCCGGTGTCGTTCGACTTCGGGGGCCACCTGCACGGATTGCCCTGGACGCAGGTGAAGGCGGGTGACGCAACGCTCGGTGCGGTGGTCAAAGCCGCCAAGGAGCAGCTGCGAGCTCTGCCAGACGGTCTCACCTACGGCCTGCTGCGTTACCTGAACCCAGAAATTGAGCTGGCCGGGCCGGATCCGGCGATCGCGTTCAACTACCTGGGCCGCCTGGGTGGGGCCGTGGGAGACGCCTCCGGTGATGTCTGGCGGATGCGTTCTGAGGGCTTGTCGTTGACCCGCCTGGCCGGGGCGGTTCCCACGCCACTCGGGCATACCGTCGAGCTCAACGCAGCCACCGTCGATACCGACACGGGCGTGCAGCTGAACGCCGACTGGACATGGGCGCACTCAGTCCTGGACCGCACGGAAGTGAGCCGACTGGGCCAACTGTGGTTCGATGCGCTGGCCGGAATCTGCGCGCACGTGCGAAACGGTGGCGGCGGGCTTACCCCGTCGGACATCGCTCCTGCCGCGCTGAGCCAGCAGCAGATCGACGAACTCAGCGGGCAGCACCGGATTTCCGATGTCCTGCCGCTGACGCCGTTGCAACAGGGATTGCTGTTCCATGCGGGGACCGCTCGGGGCTCTCGCGACGTATATGCGATGCAACTGGATATCGCGTTGAGCGGCCCGCTCGATCAGGAGCGGCTCGGCGAGGCGGTCCAGGCGGTGGTCCGGAGACATCCGCACCTGGTGGCCCGCTTCTTCGAGAAGTTCGAGCAGCCGGTGCAGGTCGTACCCGCGGATCCCGTGGCGCCGTGGCGGTGTATCGAACTGGACGTCAACGGTATTGGCGTTGATCAGCAGATCCAGGACATCTGCGCCGTCGAACGTGCCGCGGTCTGCGATCTCGAAAACCAACCCGCCTTCCGGGCCTGCGTCATTCGCATCGCCGATGACCGGTACCGGTTCGTGTTGACGGCGCACCACATCGTGCTCGACGGCTGGTCGATGCCGATCTTGCTGCAGGAGATCTTCGCCGGCTTCGGTGGGCAACGGTTGCCCGCAGCCGCGCCGTATCGCCGGTTCGTCACCTGGCTCGGCGAACGGGATCGCGCCGGCTCCCATGAGGTATGGCGCGAGATGTTGGCCGGATTCGACACACCGACATTGGTGGGACCGGCCGATCGAAACAGGCTGGGACAGCGGGGTATCGAGACATTCCGGCTTCCGGAGGAGACCACCCGCGCAATCGGTGAGTTGGCGCGCACCCATCACAGCACCACCAACGTCGTGCTGCAGGGCGCCTGGGCACTCCTGCTGAGCTCGCTGACCGGCCAGCATGATGTCGCATTCGGCACGACGGTCTCGGGGCGGCCGGCCGACGTCGAGGGCTCGGATTCGATGGTGGGCCTGCTGATCAACACATTGCCGGTGCGGGCCACGGTGAAACCGAACACCACCACCGCAGATCTGTTGCGTCAGTTGCAAGGTGCCCACAACGACACGCTCGAGCATCAGCACGTGGCGCTCAGCGACATCCACCGCATCAGCGGTCAGGATAGGTTGTTCGACACCCTCCTCGTTTTCGAGAACTACCCGATCGACACCACCGCACTGTCGGGCGTCGACGGGTTGGCGGTCACCGGGTTCGATTTCCGCGAATCCAACCACTACCCGCTGGCGGTGCAAGCCCTCCCGGGCCGCGAATCGGGTTCCCGCGTCGAACGCGAAATGCAGCTCCGTGTCGAGTACGACACCGAGGTCTTCGCCCCGGTCGCAGTCGAGGCCTTGGTTGAGCGGCTGAAAGCAGTTCTGGCAGCGATGACCTCGGATCCGGAGCGGCCGTTGTCATCGGTCGATCTGCTCGGTGACGCTGAGCACGCCCGCCTGATCGAGTGGAGTCACCGGGCGGTCTTGACGGAACCGGTGACGGCGAAGTCGATTCCGGCACTGTTCGCCGAGCAGGTGGCATCCACTCCGGACGCGGTCGCGGTCACTTTCGAGGGCCGGTCGATGACTTACCGGGAACTCGACGAGGCCGCCAACCGGTTCGCGCGCGTATTGTCCGCCCACGGCGCGGGCCCGGGCGAGGTTGTGGCGCTGCTGTTCTCCCGGTCGACCGAGGCCATCGTGGCGATTGTGGCTGTGCTGAAGACCGGAGCGGCTTACGTGCCGATCGATCCGGCGCTTCCGGTGACCCGCATTGCATTCATGCTGGAAGATGCCGAGCCGATCGTCGCGGTCACCGCGGCCGGAGGACGTTCTCTCCTGGACGGGATTGATGTCCCCGTCATCGATATCGACGATGCCGCCGAAGGCCGGCCGGGGACTGCGATGCAGGCCCCGTCTCCCGACGACACCGCTTACATCATCTACACGTCCGGCACGACGGGTGTGCCGAAAGGCGTTGCCATCCCGCATCGCAACGTGCCGGGACTGTTCGGCTCCCTCGACGACAACGTGTCATCGGGACCCGGGCAGGTATGGACGCAGTGGCACTCGTACAGCTTCGACGTCTCGGTGTGGGAGATCTTCGGTGCGTTGCTCCATGGCGCACGCCTGCTGGTGGTACCGGAATCGGTCGCCGCATCACCCGATGATTTCCACGATTTGCTGGTGACCGAACACGTCACCGTATTGAGTCAGACCCCGTCGGCCGCGGGCATGATCTCACCGCAGGGTCTTGAGTCGGCGGCGTTGGTGGTGGCCGGCGAAGCCTGTCCTCCTGAGCTGGTGGACCGCTGGGCGCCCGGACGAGTGATGATCAACGCCTACGGTCCCACCGAGGCCACCGTCTACGCATCGATCAGCACACCCCTCACTCCGGGATCGGTGGTGCCGATCGGCGCACCGGTCGCCGGCGGAGCGCTGTTCATACTTGATTCCTGGTTGCGGCCGGTGGCGCCCGGAGTGGTCGGTGAGCTTTACATCGCCGGCCGCGGTGTGGGAACGGGATATTGGCGCCGGGCAGGCCTGACGTCTTCCCGTTTCGTCGCCTGTCCCTTCGGGGCGCCGGGAACCCGCATGTACCGCACGGGTGATCTGGTGCGGTGGGGCCTTGACGGTCAAGTGCAGTACCTGGGACGTGCTGACGAGCAGGTCAAGATCCGCGGGTACCGCATCGAACTCGGTGAAGTCCAGGCCGCGCTGGCCGCAGTCGACGGCGTGACACAAGCCGTCGTGATCGCTCGCGAGGACGATCGCGCGGCATTGCGTCTGGTCGGCTATGTCACCGGAACGGCCGAGCCAGGCCAGATCCGCGCGCGGCTGGCCGAGCGGCTCCCGAGCTACATGGTCCCGTCCGCGGTGATGGCGATCGATGCGGTGCCTCTGACGGTGAACGGCAAACTCGACAGGCGTGCTCTACCGGCACCGGACTATCTCGACACCGATCACTATCGCGCCCCGGCGAACCCGGTCGAGGAGATCCTGGCCGACATCTATGCTCGTGTCCTCGGTCTGGCTCGGGCGGGGATCGACGATTCGTTCTTCGATCTGGGCGGGGACTCGTTGTCCGCGATGCGTCTGGTCGCTGCGATCAACACATCGTTGGGGGCCGGTATCACGGTGGGTTCCCTGTTCGATGCGCCCACGGTGGCACAGCTCGCACTGCGGGTCGGTGGGGCAGAGGCCCGGTTGGAGCCCTTGGTGGCCGCTGAACGGCCTGCGGTCGTGCCGCTGTCGTTCGCCCAGTCACGTTTGTGGTTCCTGGACCAATTGCAGGGTCCGTCACCGGTTTACAACATGACGGCCGCGTTCCGGCTGACCGGCGCACTGGATGTCGAGGCATTGAGCGCGGCGCTGGCCGACGTGGTGGCTCGCCACGAAAGCCTGCGCACCCTGTTCGCCGCGCCCGACGGCATCCCGCGCCAGATCGTGATGGCCTCAGGACATGCCGAACTCGGCTGGGAAGTTGTCGATGCCAGCGGCTGGACGCCGGCGCAGGTGCAGGCCGGCATCGAGGCCGCGTCGCGGCATACTTTTGACCTGTCTGCCGAGATTCCTCTGCGGGCAAAGCTGTTCCGGCTGGCCGATGACGAGCACGTGCTCGTCGCGGTGGTGCATCACATCGCCGCGGACGGTTGGTCGGTCACCCCGCTGGTGGCCGATCTCGGGGTGGCCTACGCCAACCGGTGTGCAGGGCAGGCCGCCGACTGGGCGCCGCTGGCGGTGCAGTACGCCGATTACACGTTGTGGCAGCGTGCGCAGTTCGGTGACTTCGAGGACAGCCAGAGCCGAATCGCCACGCAGCTCACCTACTGGCGGGACGCGCTGGCCGACATGCCCGAGCGCATCGACCTGCCGACCGATCGGCCGTACCCGCTGATGACCGATCAGCGCGGTGCCACGATGCGAGTGGACTGGCCCGCCGAGTTGCAGCAACAAGTGGCCCGGGTGGCGCGTGAACACAACGCGACCACCTTCATGGTGGTACAAGCGGCGCTGTTGACATTGCTGTCGAAGCTCGGCGCGAGTTCCGATGTGGCGGTGGGTTTCCCGATCGCCGGCCGCCGTGACCCCGCGCTGGATGAACTGGTCGGTTTCTTCGTCAACACACTGGTGCTCCGGGTGGACCTGGCCGGTGACCCGACCGTCACCGATGTCCTGGCTCAGGTACGGGCACGCAGCCTGGCCGCGTTCGACAACCAGGATGTGCCGTTCGAAGTCCTCGTCGAACAACTGAACCCGACCCGGTCGCTGGCCCACCATCCGTTGATCCAGGTGGCGCTGGCATGGCAGAACTTCGCCGGGCATGATGTCAATGATTCGGCTGCCGGGATGGCATTGGGTGATGTGCAGGTCACCCGGATGCCCGTGGACACCCACACCGCCCGAATGGATTTGAACTTCTCGCTGGCTGAACGCCGGACCGAGTCCGGTGAGCCGGCCGGCATCGGCGGGACGGTGGAATTCCGCACCGACGTGTTCGATGCCGACACCATCGAAACCCTGATCGCCCGGTTGCAGCGGGTGCTCACGTCCATGACGGCCGACCCGACCGCGCGGCTGTCGTCGGTCGATCTGCTCGGCGAGGATGAGCACGCGCGCCTCGCCGACCTCGGCAACCTCGAAACGCTGACCCGGCCGGCGCCCAGGCCGATCTCGGTTCCCGCGTTGTTCGCCGAGCACGTGTCGCGTACGCCCGAGGCGGTGGCGCTGACCGCCGGTGAGCGCTCATGGACCTACCGCGATCTCGACGAATCCGCGAACCACTTGGCACACTTGCTGATCGGCCGGGGAGCGGGCCCAGGGCAGTGCGTCGCACTGCTGTTCAACCGGTCCGCTGAGGCGATCATCGCCATCCTGGCGATCCTCAAGACCGGAGCGGCGTATCTGCCGATCGATCCGGTGGTGCCCGATGCCCGGCTGGAGTTCGTGCTGACCGACGCCGGTCCGGTTGCCGCCGTCACCACGACCGATCTGGCCGATCGACTGCAGGGGCACGGCGTCGCGGTTGTCGACGTCACCGAGATCGGGACCCTCGCGCTCCAGCCGAGTGGTGAGATGCCGGCGCCGCACGCAGACGACATCGCCTACCTGATCTACACCTCGGGTACCACCGGTGTGCCCAAAGGTGTTGCGGTCACCCATCACAACGTGACCCAGCTGCTGGAGTCACTCGACGCCGGGCTGCCTCGCCCGGGAGTGTGGCCCCAGTGTCACTCCCTGGCCTTCGATGTCTCGGTGTGGGAGATCTTCGGCGCTCTGCTCCGTGGTGGACGGGTAGTGGTCGTACCCGAGGACATCACGGTCTCACCGGACGATTTCCATGCCTTGCTGGTTGGCGAACGAGTCGACGTTCTCACTCAGACTCCTTCCGCGGTAAGGGCGTTGCCGACCGAGGGCCTGGAGTCGGCGGCGTTGGTCGTGGTCGGAGAAGCCTGCTCACCCGAGGTCGTCGAGCAGTGGGCTCCCGGCCGCGTGATGATCAACGCCTACGGACCCACCGAGACCACGATGTGCGTGGCGATCAGTGCGCCCCTGGAAGCCGGCCACGGCGTGCCCATCGGCTCACCGGTTCCCGGTGCCGCGCTACTGGTGCTCGACGAGTGGCTTCGTCCGGTGCCTGCCGGAGTCATCGGTGAGCTGTACGTCGCAGGTGCAGGCCTGGGATATGGCTACGTAGGCAGAACCGGCTTGACCGCCTCGCGGTTTGTCGCGTGTCCGTTCGGTGGGCTCGGTACGCGCATGTATCGCACCGGGGACCTGGTGTGCTGGCGCCCGGACGGGCAGTTGCAGTACCTGGGTCGCGCCGATGAACAGGTCAAGATCCGCGGTTATCGCATCGAACTCGGTGAAGTCCAGGCCGCCTTGGCCGTTCTCGACGGTGTGGAGCAGGTGGCGGTGATCGCCCGTGAGGACCGTCCCGGTGACAAGCGCCTCGTCGGCTACATCACCGGCACCGGCGAACCGGCCAGTCTTCGCGCCGAACTCGCCGACCGGCTGCCGGCGTACATGGTTCCGGGCGCGGTTGTGGTGCTCGACGCGCTGCCTCTGACGGTCAACGGAAAGCTGGACACCCGAGCACTTCCCGCTCCCGACTACGGCTCCGGGGATGCCTATCGCGCGCCGGCGGATGCCGTCGAAGAGGTCCTGACCGATATCTACGCCCAGGTGCTCGGGCTGGAGCGGGTCGGAGTCGACGACTCGTTCTTCGACCTCGGCGGAGACAGCATTCTGTCGATTCAAGTGGTTGCCCGGGCTCGGGCAGCCGGCTTGGTGTGCCGCCCGCGCGATGTGTTCGTCGAGCAGACCGTGGCGCGGCTGGCGCGGGTCGCCGAGGTCGCCGGCGGCTCTCATGGCCCGGTTGACGAAGGCGTCGGGCCGGTACCGGCAACACCGATCATTCGGTGGCTGAACAACGTTGAAAGCACCGGCCCGGTCGATGAGTTCAACCAGACGGTGCTCGTGCAAGCTCCTGCGGGTGTTTCTGCGGCCGATGTCGTAATCCTGTTGCAGGCCTTGATTGATCGCCATGGCATGCTCCGGCTGCGGGCCGGGCGCGATGGTGCCGATGACTGGTCGTTGACGGTGCCCGAACCCGGCTCGGTGGACGCACGAGAGTGCGTGCGATCCGTGGGCACGTTGACCGATGAGGCGCTGGTCGCGGCGCGGTCACGATTGAACCCGGCGACCGGGGTGATGCTGAGCGCGCTGTGGGTGAACTCGACGAGCCAACTGGTGTTGGTCGTCCACCACCTGGCCGTCGACGCGGTGTCGTGGCGAATCATGTTGGAAGACCTCAACATCGCCTGGTCGCAGCATCGCGGTGGGCAACCCGTGGCCCTGCCGCCGGCCGGCACATCTTTCGCGCGGTGGTCCGAACTGCTGCACGCGCACGCCGGTCATCCGGACGTTGTGGCCCAGGCCGACGCGTGGCGGCAGGTAGCGGCCACTCCAGCGGCGTTACCGACAGTGCAACCCGACGTCGATACCTACAAGACCGCCGGGCAGCTGCGGGTGTCGTTGGACGCGGAAACCACGCGCATGTTGCTCGGCGAGGTGCCGACGGCGTTCCACGCCGGGGTGCAGGACATTTTGTTGATCGCGTTCGGGCTTGCGGTGGCTGAGTTCTCAGGAGCCTTGGGCACACCCGGTAGGCCGATCGCCGTTGACGTCGAAGGGCACGGCCGCCAAGAAGAACTGGCAGACCTGGATGGAACCGCCGGTCTGACCATCGACCTGTCGCGCACGGTCGGGTGGTTCACCGCCAAGTATCCGGTGGCCATGAACTTCGGGGACGACGTCAGCGGACTGTCCTGGTCCCAAGTGGTGACCGGTGATGCAGCGTTGGGCGCGGCGATCAAAGACGCGAAGGAGCAGGTGCGTTCGCTGCCCGATCCGCTGACGTACGGGCTACTGCGCTACCTGAACGCCGACGTCGATCTCGACGGCGTCGACCCGACGATCGGGTTCAACTACCTGGGGCGCCTCGGGGGCGGAGCCGCCGAGACGACCGACGACCTGTGGCGGATCTCAGCGGACGGGCTGTCGGCGACCGGCGCGGCAGCGGCCATGCCCATGCCGTTGTCCCACACCGTGGCGCTCAATGCGGGCGCCATCGACACCGAGACCGGCCCGCAGTTGCAGGCGAACTGGACCTGGGCGCAGTCGACCGTCGATGAGGCACAGATCAACCGGCTCAGCGGGCTGTGGCTGGACGCCCTGGCCGGCATCTGCGAGCACGTGCGAAACGGTGGGGGCGGACTGACCCCGTCGGACATCGCGCCTGCCCGGCTCAGCCAGCACGAGATCGATGAGTTGTCACGGCAGAACCGGGTGGCAGACATCCTGCCGCTGACCGCATTACAGCAGGGGCTCGTCTTTCACAGCAGCACCGTGCAGGGCTCCGATGACGACCTGTACGTGGTGCAGTTGGACATCACCGTCGCCGGTGCGCTCAACGAGCACCGGCTCCGGGATGCCGTGCAGGCAGTGGCCAACCGCCATCCGCATCTCGCGGCCCGATTCTGCGAACAGTTCGACGAACCGGTACAGGTCATCCCGGCTGATCCCGCCGCAGGGTGGCGCTATGTCGAATTGGGCGGCGCCGCAACCGAGGAGCAGATCCGGCAGGTATGCGCTGAGGAACGCGCCGCGGTCTGCGATCTGGCACATCCGCCGGCCTTCCGGGTGGCGGTCATCCGCACCGCACACAACAGCCACCGGGTGGTGCTCACCAATCATCACATCGTGCTCGATGGCTGGTCGCTGCCCATCCTGCTGCAGGAGATCTTCGCCTCCTACCACGGTCACCGGCTCCCCGCGGCCACGCCGTATCGCAGCTTCATCAGGTGGCTGGCCGATCGCGACATCGAGGCAGCACATGCGGCCTGGCGTGAGGTGCTGGACGGTTTTGACACCCCCACCCTCGTCGACTCGTCGCAGAAGTCCGAGCCGGGGCAGCGCGGCGTGCGGGCACATCAACTGTCCGCGAAGATCACCCGGGCGGTCACCGAGCTCGCGCGCTCGCACCGCACCACCGCCAACATCGTGTTGCAGGGCGCCTGGGCGCTCCTGCTGAACTCACTGACCGGCCAGCGTGACATCGCCTTCGGCACCGTGGTCTCCGGGCGGCCGGCCGAGGTGGTCGGCGCGGAGTCGATGGTGGGCCTGCTGATCAATACGGTGCCGGTGCGCGCTGACATCACTGCGGCGACCACCACCTCCGACCTGCTTGACCAGCTGCAACACGCTCAAACCAAGACTCTTGAGCACCAACATCTCTCGCTCAGCGAGATCCACCGCATCACCGACCATGACCGGCTGTTCGACACCCTGTTCGTGTTCGAGAACTACCCGGTCGACACCGCTGCGTTGTCCGGCGCCGGCGACGGCTTGGAGATCATCGATTTCACCAGTCACGAATCGACCGACTACCCGCTGACGATGCAAGCGATACCCGGTGATGAACTTCGCCTGCGTCTCGAATACGACACCGCCGTCTTCGACACCGCCGACATCGATGTGCTCACCGAGCGGATCGAGGCTGTGCTGGAGGCGATGACGACCGATCCGGGTCGTGCGCTCTCGGCGGTGAGCCTCCTCGACGAGGCCGAGCGCACGCGCCTTGCCCAGTGGGGCAATCGGGCGGTGCTGTCCAACCTGGCGCAGCCGGCGTCGGTGCCGGAGCTGTTCGCGGCGCAGGTGATGCGGGCGCCGGAGGCGGTGGCGCTGGTCTGTGGCGACCGGTCGCTGACGTATCGGGAACTCGATGAGTCCGCGAATCGGTTGGCGCACTTGCTCGTCAGTCGGGGAGTGGGCCCCGGCGAGCGGGTCGCGTTGATGTTCCCGCGTTCCGCGGAGGCCGTTGTGGCGATCCTGGCGGTGCTCAAGAGTGGCGCGGCCTATCTGCCGATCGACCCGGCGCTTCCCGAGGCCCGCGTCGAGTTCATGCTGACCGACTCTGCCCCGATCGCCGCGGTCACCACGACTGAGTTGGTCGACCGGTTCGATGGGCACGGCCTGATGATCTTCGACGTGGCGGACCCGGTCGTCGCCGACCAGCCCAGTACGGCACTGGCGGCACCGGCCCCCGACGACATGGCCCACATCATCTACACGTCGGGCACCACCGGGCAGCCCAAGGGGGTGGCAGTCACCCAGCGCAACGTGGCGCAGCTGTTCGACTCGCTCGAGATCGGTGTGCCGCTGGAGCCGGGACAGGTGTGGACGCAGTTCCATTCGTATGCGTTCGACTTCTCGGTGTGGGAAATCTGGGGTGCGCTGCTGCACGGTGGCCGGCTCGTGGTGGTGCCCGACTCGGTGACCCGTTCGCCCGAGGATTTCCACGCCCTTCTGGTGCGCGAACGGGTCACGGTGTTGACCCAGACCCCGTCGGCCGTGGGAGTGCTGCCGGTGCAGGGCCTCGACGCGACATCACTCGTGATTGGTGCAGAACCGTGCCCGCCGGAGTTGGTGGATCGCTGGGCGCCGGGACGGGTGATGGTCAACGTCTACGGCCCGACCGAGACCACGATGTGGTTGTGTGCCAGTGCGCCTTTGGCAGCCGGTTCGGGTGCCCCGCCGATCGGAGCACCGACAGCGTGGGCGGCGTTCTTCGTGCTGGACGAATGGCTGCGGCCGGTACCGGCAGGCGTGGTAGGTGAGTTGTACCTGGCCGGCGCCGGCGTCGGCATCGGGTATTGGCGCCGGGCGGGACTGACCGCATCGCGCTTCATGGCATGTCCGTTCGGGGAACCCGGCACGCGCATGTACCGCACCGGCGACCTGGTGCGATGGCGAGCCGACGGGCAGCTGGATTACTTCGGCCGAGCCGATGAGCAGGTCAAGATCCGCGGGTACCGCATCGAACTCGGCGAGATCCAGTCGGCGCTGACCGCGCTGGAAGGGGTGGACCAAGCGGCGGTGATCGCCCGCGAGGATCAGCCGGGTGACAAGCGTCTGGTGGGCTACATCACCGGGACTGCCGATCCGGTCAGAGCGCGTGCGGCACTGGCGGAACGGCTGCCGGGCTACATGGTTCCCGCCTCGGTGGTGGCCCTCGCTGCGCTGCCGGTGACGGTGAACGGCAAGCTCGACACCCGGGCACTACCGGCGCCGGACTACCGCGATACCGACCATTACCGCGCGCCGTCCGGCCCGGACGAGGAGATCCTGGCCGGGATCTACGCTCGGGTGCTGGGTGTGGAGCGCGTCGGTGCCGACGACTCCTTCTTCGATCTGGGCGGGGACTCCGTCTCGACGATGCGGCTGGTTTCGGCGATCAATGCCAGCCTGGATACCGAACTTTCGGTACGCACGGTGTTCGAAGCTCCCACCGTTGCGCAGTTGGCGCTGTGTATCGGTGAACGCGCGGGGGCGGTGAACCCGCTGGTGGCGAGTGAGCGCCCTGCTGTGATTCCGTTGTCGTTCGCCCAGAATCGGTTGTGGTTCGTCGACCAGCTGCAAGGGCCGTCCCCGGTTTACAACATGCCGGTCGGCCTGCGGCTTCACGGTCGGCTCGACGCGGACGCGTTGGGCGCGGCGCTGGGCGACGTGGTCGCTCGCCATGAGAGCCTGCGCACGCTGTTCGACTCACCCGACGGAACACCTCGCCAGGTGGTGATGCCGATCGACCGCGCGGACTTCGGTTGGACGGTCGTCGATGCCACCGGCTGGGCGGACGGCGAGCTGGACGCGGCCATCGATGCCGCCGTCCGGTACAGCTTCGACCTCAGTTCCGAAATCCCGATGCGGGCAAAGGTTTTCCGCGTCGCCGAGGATGAGCACGTCCTGGTGGCCGTGGTCCACCACATCGCTGCCGACGGCTGGTCACTGACCCCGCTGGTGCGCGATCTGAGTGTGGCGTACGCCGGCCGGTGCGCCGGGCAGGCCCCCGACTGGGCGCCATTGCCTGTGCAGTACGTCGACTACACGCTGTGGCAACGTACGCAGCTGGGCGATCTCGAGGACCGTGACAGCCCGATCGCCGCGCAGCTGGGCTACTGGGAAGACGCCCTCGCCGGCCTCCCCGAACGCCTGGCATTGCCCACCGATCGTCCATACCCGCCGGTTGCCGATCAACGCGGTTCCACTGTCGAGGTCGAATGGCCCGCCGAGCTGCAGCAGCGGGTGAACGCGGTGGCCGCCGAGCACGGGGCGACCAGTTTCATGGTGGTGCAGGCCGCGCTGCTTACCCTGCTTTCCCGGCTGAGCGCGAGTTCGGATGTGGCCGTGGGGTTCCCGATCGCCGGGCGTCGCGCCCCGGCACTCGAGGAGCTGGTCGGTTTCTTCGTCAACAATCTGGTGTTGCGCGCGGATCTGACCGGTGATCCCACCGTGGCGGAGTTGCTGGCCCAGGTGCGCACGCGCAGCTTGGCCGCCTTCGAGCATCAGGACGTTCCGTTCGAAGTTCTGGTGGAACGGCTCAACCCGACCCGCAGTCTCGCTCACCACCCGTTGGTGCAGGTGGCGTTGGCGTGGCAGAACCTTCCCTGGCAGGACACCGGCCCCGCCGACGGGCTGAGCCTGGGCGACCTCGATGTGACCCCGTTGCCCGTGGACACCCAGACCGCCCGCATGGATCTGACGTTCTCGCTCGGAGAACGCTGGACGTCCGAAGGTGCGCCCGCCGGAATCGGTGGGGCAGTGGAGTTCCGCACCGATGTGTTCGACACGGACAGCATCGAAACACTGATCGCGCGGTGGCAGCGGGTCCTGGCGGCGATGACGGCCGACACCACCCAGCGGCTCTCGTCCCTGGACCTGCTTGACGAAGCCGAGCTTGCCCGACTGGATGCGTGGGGCAATCGGTCGGTATTGGCGACGCGTGAGCCCGCCACGACACCGGTTCCCGTCTCGATTCCGGTGTTGTTCGCCGAACAGGTCGCCCGAGCGCCTGAGGCGGTGGCGATCAGTTTCGGCGGCCGCCGCATGTCGTATGGGGAAGTCGACGAGGCGGCAACTCGGTTGGCGCACACGCTGGCAGCTCACGGTGTGGGGGCAGGTGCCTGCGTGGCATTGCTGGCGGAGCGTTCCGCAGAAGCGGTCGTGTCGATGCTGGCGGTGCTCAAGGCGGGGGCGGCATATCTGCCGATCGACCCCGTATTGCCCGATGCGCGAATTGAATTCATGCTCGCCGATGCCGCGCCGGCAGCAGCGATCGTCACCACCGGCCTGGCCGATCGACTGGCCGGGTGCGACCTGCGGGTCATCGAGGTCGATGAAGACGCGGATGCCGCGCACCCGGGTCTCGACGGCCTCGACGGCACCGCCTTGTCCGCGCCGGAGCCGGACGACATCGCCTACATCATCTACACCTCGGGGACCACCGGTGTCCCCAAGGGCGTGGCGATCACCCACCGCAACGTGACCGGGCTACTGGGCTCGTCTGACACGTTCCTGGCGGGACAGACGTGGACGCAATGGCATTCGTACGCCTTCGACGCCTCGGTCGAGGAGATCTGGGGCGCGTTGCTGCACGGCGGGCGGCTGGTGGTCGTTCCCGAGTCGGTGGCCCGCTCGCCAGAAGACCTGCAGACGCTGCTCGTCGCCGAGCAGGTCAGCGTCTTGAGCCAGACGCCCTCAGCGGTCGCACTGCTGTCGCCCGAGCGTTTGGGTGCGGTGTCGTTGTTGGTGGCTGGTGAGGCCTGCCCGGCCGAGTTGGTGGATCGCTGGGCGCCCGGACGCATGATGGTCAATGCGTACGGCCCGACCGAGACCACGATATGTGCTTCCAGGACTGCGCCTCTGGTGCCTGGGACGGGCGCTCCGTCGATCGGTGCGCCGGTTCCGAGCGCGGCGCTGTTCGTGCTCGACGGGTCGTTGCGTCGGGTACCGCCAGGGGTGGTCGGGGAGTTGTATGTCGCCGGCCGCGGCGTAGGTGTCGGCTACCTGGGCCAGGCGAATCTGACCGGATCGCGCTTTGTCGCTTGCCCGTTCGGCGCGCCGGGAACCCGCATGTACCGCACCGGCGATCTGGTGTGCTGGGGTACCGATGGCCAGCTGCGTTACGTGGGACGTGCCGACGAGCAGGTCAAGATCCGTGGGTATCGCATCGAACTCACCGAGATCCAGGCGGTTTTGGCCGGGCTGGACGGTGTCGAACAGGCAGCCGTGATCGCACGTACGGATTGCCCCGGCGACAAACGGCTGGTGGGCTACGTGACGGGGACTGCGGACCCGGCCAAGCTCCGCACCCAGCTGGCCGAACAGCTCCCGCCCTATATGGTCCCGGCCGCGGTGGTCACCTTGGCGACTTTGCCGTTGACCCCCAACGGCAAACTGAACACCCGGGCCCTGCCCGCACCTGAGTACCGGGACATCGACCGTTACCGCGCTCCGGGGACCCTCACCGAAGAGATCCTCACCGGGATCTACGCCGACGTGCTGGGAGTGGAGCGGGTCGGGGTCGACGATTCCTTCTTCGATCTGGGTGGAGATTCGCTGTCGGCGATGCGTCTGGTCGCCGCGATCAACACCACCCTCGATACCGGTCTCGCGGTGCGCGTCTTGTTCGAGGCGCCCACGGTGGCGCAGCTGGCGCCGCGCATCGGTGGCGACGAGGCTCGTCTGGATCCGCTGGTGGCCGGTGAGCGTCCCGCGGTGATTCCGCTGTCGTTCGCGCAGTCCCGGCTGTGGTTCCTCGATCAATTGCAAGGTCCCTCACCGGTTTACAACATGGCGACGGCACTGCGGCTCAGCGGGACGCTGGATGCCGACGCGTTGGGTGTTGCACTCGCCGACGTGGTGGCCCGTCACGAAAGCCTGCGTACCGTGTTCCCGGCAGTCGAGGGAATCCCGCGGCAGTCGGTGGTACCGGTGGACCAGGCGGACTTCGGCTGGGATGTCGTCGATGCCACCGGTTGGACGGCAGAGCAGTTGCACGAGGCGATCGGTGAGGCGGCGCGTCACGTATTCGACCTGTCCGGCGAAATTCCGTTGCGGGCGAGGCTTTTCCGCCTATCGGGGGACGAACATGTGCTGGCTGCGGTGGTGCACCATATCGCCGCCGACGCCTGGTCTCTCACGCCGCTGGTGACCGACCTCGGCGTGGCCTACGCCGGCCGGAGTGCCGGGCAGGCCCCTGCCTGGGCGGATCTGGCCGTCCAGTACGTCGATTACACGCTATGGCAGCGTGCACAGTTCGGGGACTTCGACGACAGCCGGAGTCGGATCGCCACACAGCTGACCTACTGGCAGGATGCGCTGGCCGGCATGCCCGAACGGGTGGAACTGCCCACCGACCGGCCGTATCCGCCGACCGCTGATCAGCGCGGCGCCGTCGTCACCTTGGACTGGTCCGCCGAACTTCAGCAGCAAATCAGCCGAGTCGCTCGTGAGCACAACGCGACCAGCTTCATGGTGATCCAGACAGCGTTGCTGACGCTGATGTCCAAGCTCAGCGGAAGTTCCGATGTGGCAGTGGGTTTCCCCATCGCCGGCCGGCGCGACCCCGCGCTCGACGAGCTGATCGGGTTCTTCGTCAACACGTTGGTGCTGAGGGCCGATCTGGCTGGAGATCCGACGGTTGCGGAGTTGTTGGCGCAGGTGCGGTCCCGCAGTCTGGCCGCCTATGACCACCAGGATGTGCCGTTCGAAGTACTCGTCGAGCGGCTCAATCCGACCCGGTCCCTGACCCACCACCCGCTGATACAGGTGGCGCTGGGATGGCAGAACGTTCCCGGTCAGTCCGGTGGCGGCCTTGCGCTCGGTGATCTCGAGGTCAGCCAGATGCCCGCGGACACCCACACCGCACGTATGGACCTGAGCTTCTCGATGGCGGAACGACGGACCCCGACCGGTGCACCTGCCGGAATCGCGGGGACGGTGGAGTTCCGCACCGACGTGTTCGACACGGCGACCATCGAAACGATGATCAACCGGTTCGAGCTCGTGTTGTCAGCGATGACCGCCGATACCGACCGGCGTCTGTCCACGATCGACCTGCTCGATGTCGTCGAACACACCCACATCGATGCGATGGGTAACCGGGCGGCGCTGGCCGGGGCGGTGCCGGCCTCGAATCCGGTGTCGGTCCCAGCGGTGTTCGCCGCCCAGGTCGAACGCGACCCGGAGGCCGTGGCGGTCACCTTTGACGGCCGCTCGCTGACGTACCGCGCGCTCGATGAGGCTGCAAACCGGTTGGCGCACTTGCTCATCAGTCAGGGAGCCGGGCCCGGTCACTGCGTGGCCCTGCTGCTGGAGCGGTCTGCGGATGCGATCGTCGCGATGCTGGCGGTGCTGAAGACGGGGGCCGCCTATCTGGCGATCGACCCCGCGCTGCCCTCGGCTCGAATCGACTTCATGCTGGACGATGCCGCACCGATCGCCGCGATCACCACCACCACCCTGGCCGGCCGACTGGACGGCCAGAGCCTGCGGGTGATCGACGTCGGTGACCCGGCGCTGGCGAACGAGCCCAGCACCGCGCCCGCGGAACCGGCGCCCGAGGATATCGCCTACCTGATTTACACCTCGGGAACGACCGGCCTTCCCAAGGGCGTGGCCGTCACTCACCACAACCTGACTCACCTGGCCCGGTCCACGCCTGAGCAGCTGCCCGAGAACCAGGTCTGGACGCAGTGCCATTCGTATGCGTTCGACTTCTCGGTATGGGAGATCTGGGCCGCACTGCTGGGCGGGGCACGCCTGGTCGTGGTGCCCGAGTCGGTCGTGACTTCACCCGCCGAGTTCCATGCTCTCCTGGTCAGCGAGCAGGTGAACGTGCTCACCCAGACCCCGTCGGCGGCTGGTGCGCTGTCCCCGGAGGGGCTGGAGTCGGTCGCGCTGCTGCTCGGTGGCGAGGCGTGTCCGGGTGAGGTGGTCGATCGTTGGGCGCCCGGGCGGGTGGTGATCAACGCCTATGGCCCCACCGAGATCACGGTGTACGCGTCGATGAGTGCACCCTTGAAACCGGGGTCGGGCGCCGCACCCATCGGGGCGCCCGTCCCGACGTCGGCGCTGTTCGTACTCGACCGGTGGTTGCGTCCCGTGCCTCCCGGCGTGGTCGGCGAGCTGTACGTGGCCGGCGACGGTGTGGCGTGTGGCTACCTGGGCCGCTCGGGATTGACGGCGGCGCGGTTCGTGGCGTGTCCGTTCGGTGAGCCGGGGCAGCCCGCAACGCGGATGTATCGCACCGGAGACCTCGTGAGCTGGCGTGCTGACGGGCAGCTGCAGTACCTGGGCCGTGCCGATGACCAGGTCAAGATTCGCGGCTATCGCATCGAGCTCGGCGAAGTGCAGGCCGTTTTGGGCGGACTGGACGGGGTCGGGCAGGCGGTCGTGATCGCCCGCGAAGACCACCCGGGGATCAAGCGTCTGGTCGGCTATGTCACCCAGGACGCGGCCGGTTCGGTGGATCCGGCGGGGATCCGAAATACGTTGGCCGACCGGCTCCCTCCCTACATGGTCCCGGCGGCGATCGTGGTCCTGGACGCGTTGCCGTTGACGGTCAACGGCAAACTCGACACCCGCGCCTTGCCGGCACCGGAGTACCAGGACGCCGATCGGTACCGCGCACCGGAGACGCACGTCGAGGAGATCCTGGCGGGCATCTATGCCGAGGTACTCGGGCTCGAGCGGGTCGGGGTCGATGAGTCGTTCTTCGACCTGGGCGGAGACAGCATCCTGTCCATGCAGGTAGTGGCTCGGGCCAGGGCGTGCGGCGTGATGTGCAGGCCCCGTGACGTTTTCGTCGAGCAGACCGTAGCCCGGCTGGCTCAGGTGGCAGGCCTGGCCGATGATGACGCCGGTCCGGTGGACGAGGGTGTCGGTCCGGTGGGGGCGACCCCGATCATGCGATGGCTGGAAGAGGTGGACCGTTCCGGCGGCCCGGTCGACGAGTTCAACCAGACGGTGGTGGTGCAAGCCCCACCGGGGGTCACCGAGTCCGACGTCGAGACGGTTTTGGCTGCGCTGCTGGACCGGCATGCCATGCTGCGTCTGCGTGCTGAAGACGGTGGGGCGGGGACCTGGTCGCTCGTGGTACCCGAGAAGGGTTCGGTGCGAGCACACCTGGAGTCGGTGGACGCGCTGTCCGATGAAGCACTGGTGGCGGCCCGGTCCAGGCTGAACCCGGCTGCCGGGGAGATGGTCAGTGCGCTGTGGGTGGCGTCCACCGGCCAGCTGGTGTTGACCATTCATCACCTCGCGGTCGATGCGGTGTCGTGGCGGATTCTGCTCGAGGACCTCAACATCGCCTGGGCTCAGCATTCCCAGGGTCAGCCGGTCGCGCTCTCTGCGACCGGGACGTCATTCGCGCAGTGGACGGCACTGCTCGGCGAGCATGCGCGCTCCGCGGCGGTGCAGGGTCAGGCCGCCGTCTGGCAACAGGTGTTGGCGACGCCATCCGCGCTACCCACGGTGCAGCCCGAAGTCGACACGTACGCCACCGCCGGCCACCTCACCGCGTCGTTGGATGTCGAGACGACCCGGGTCCTGCTCGGTGAGGCTCCGGCTGCGTTCCACGCTGGGGTGCAAGATATTCTGCTGATCGCCTACGCGCTGGCGGTGACAGAGTTCCTGGGTGTCACCCTGCCGGTGGCCATCGATGTCGAGGGTCACGGCCGTACCGAAGAATTGGGTGGAACCGTCGACCGGAACATCGACCTCTCGCGCACCGTGGGCTGGTTCACCGCCAAGTACCCCGTGGCGCTCAATGTCCGGGGGCCTCTGGCCGGGCTGCGCTGGTCTGAGGTGAAGGCGGGCGATCCGGCACTCGGCCGCGTGATCAAGGACGCCAAGGAACAACTGCGTGCCCTACCCGACGGCATGACCTACGGGCTCCTTCGCTACCTCAACCCTGGCATCGACCTGGCCGGAGCCGACCCGACCATCGGTTTCAACTATCTCGGCAGGCTGGGCGGCACGGGCGCCGCGCAGCCGGACGAGCTTGCCGGCCTCTGGCAGGTCAGCAGCGATGGGGCGACGTTCGCCGCTGCGGCCACGGCGATACCGATGCCTCTCGGTCACACCGTGGAACTCAACGCGAGCACCGCCGAAACCGAGACCGGCCCAAGTCTTCACGCCACGTGGACGTGGGCTCCGTCGGCCCTGGACGAGACCCAGGTCAGCCGACTCGGCCAGCTCTGGTTCGAAGCACTGAGCGGCGTCTGTGCGCACGTCCGCAACGGCGGCGGAGGTCTGACACCGTCCGACATCGTCCCCGCCCGCCTCACCCAGCCAGAGATCGACGAGCTGAGCGAGCACCACCGCGTTGCCGACGTACTGCCCCTGACGCCTCTGCAGCAGGGACTCCTGTTCCAGGCCAACGCAACTCACACCAACGATGACGACGTCTACGCCATGCAACTCGACGTCACCATCACCGGCCCGCTGGATCCACACCGGCTGCGCGAGGCGGTGCGCAACGTGGTGCAGCGCCACCCCAACCTGGCTGCGCGGTTCGACAAACGATTCGGCGACCCCGTCCAGATCATCCCGGCCGATCCCAGCGTGCCATGGCAGTACGTCGAAATGGCCACGGATGTCCTCACCGAGGAGCAGATACAGGAGTTGTGCGCCGCCGAACGCGCATCTGTCTGCGACCTGGTCCATCAATCGGCATTCCGCACGGCGCTGATCCAGACCGCGCACAACGTGCACCGGTTCGTCATGACCTATCACCACATCGTGCTCGATGGCTGGTCACTGCCGATCCTGTTGCAGGAGATCTTCGCCGGCTACTACGGGCAACGCCTGCCTGCCGCCGCGTCGTACCGCAGGTTCGTGACATGGATGGCCGATCGCGACGTCGATGCCGCCCACACGGCATGGCGTGAGGTCCTGGCGGGATTCGCCGCCCCGACCCTGGTCGCCCCCAACCGGGTAACACCAGGGCGACGGGCCACCGAGTCCTTCCGAGTGCCCGCCGAAACCACCCAGGCGGTCAACGAACTCGCGCGCTCACAACACACGACCGCCAACACCGTGCTCCAAGCTGCGTGGGCACAGGTGCTCATGTGGCTCACCGGCCAACACGACGTCGCGTTCGGCGTCGCGGTCTCGGGCCGGACGGCAGAAGTGGCAGGCGCGGATTCGATGGTGGGCCTGCTGATCAACACCGTGCCGGTCCGGGCCACCATCACGCCGGACACCACCATCGCGGGCCTGCTCGACGAACTGCAGCGCAGCCACGGCGACACGCTCGAGCATCAGCATCTGGCGCTCAGTGAAATCCACCGTGCCGTGGGCCATGATCAATTGTTCGACACGCTGTTCGTCTATCAGAACTATCCGGTGGAGAACGTGGCGTCAGCCATGGCCGACGGGTTGGCAATCACCGAGGTCAACGGCCGCGAATACAACCACTACCCATTGACTCTGCAGGCCATGCCCGGCACCGAGCTGGTACTGCGTGTCGAATTCGATACCGACGTGTTCACCGCCCAGCGTGTGAGCAAGGTCGTCCGACGGTTCCAGCGGGTGCTGGAGGCCATGACCGGGGAGGTACAACAATCGTGACAGCCGACTCCAACCGGCGGTTGTTGTCGATGGATCTCGACGACGACGATGAGCTTGAGGAGCTCGATGGGTGGGGTAACCGGGCAGCCCTGAAGGGGGCGGTCCCGGCGACGGTGTCGATTCCGGTCTTGTTCGCCGAGCGGGTGGTTCGTCATCCGGACGCGGTGGCGGTCAGCCTCGATGACAGTTCGTTGACCTATCGGGAACTCGACGAGGCCGCGAATCGGTTGGCGCACTTGCTGGTTGAGCGGGGTGTGGGTCCGGGGCTGCGGGTGGCGCTGTTGTTCCCGCGGTCGGTTGAGGCGGTCGTGGCGATCATGGGGGTGCTGAAGACCGGTGCGGCGTATGTGCCGATCGATCCTTCGGTGCCTGATGCTCGGCTGGATTTCGTGCTCTCTGACTCCGCGCCGATGGCTGTGGTGACCACCGCTGATCTGGTGGATCGGTTGGGCGGACGTGGGTTGACGGTGATCGATGTCAACGACTCCGCTACGGCCGGTCGGCCGAGTACTCCACCGCCGGTCGAACCAACCGGCGAGGATGTCGCGTATCTGATCTACACGTCGGGTACTACGGGTGTGCCCAAAGGTGTGGCGGTTGCGCATCGGAATGTGGCGCGGTTGCTGCGGGCGGTGGACGCCGATGTCGAGTTGTCTGCGGGTCAGGTGTGGACGCAGTGTCATTCGTTGGCTTTCGACTTTTCGGTGTGGGAGGTTTTCGGCGCGCTGTTGCATGGTGGCCGGTTGGTGGTGGTGCCCGAAGAGGTGACGCGTTCGGCCGAAGAGTTCCACGCGTTGTTGGTCGATGAACATGTGAATGTGTTGAGTCAGACGCCGTCGGCGTTCTATGCGCTGGCCGCCGCAGATGTCGCCCGGCCTGACAGTCAGCTCTCACTCGAGCTCGTGGTGTTCGGCGGTGAGGCGCTGGAACCGCAGCGGCTGGCTCCGTGGTTGGCTGAACACCCGAGGCTGCCGCGGTTGATCAATATGTACGGGATCACCGAGACGACGGTGCATGCGTCGTTCCGGGAGATCACCGCGGCCGATGTGGTGAACGCGGTCAGTCCGATCGGTGTACCTCTGGACGATCTCGCGTTCTTCGTGCTGGATCGCTGGTTGCGCCCGGTGCCCGCGGGCGTGGTGGGCGAGTTGTACGTGGCCGGTGCGGGTTTGAGCTATGGCTATGTCGGTCGTTCTGGACTGAGCGCGTCGCGGTTCGTCGCGTGTCCGTTCGGTGAGGCCGACACGCCGGGGTTGCGGATGTATCGCACCGGGGATCTGGTGTCTTGGAACCCGGAAGGGGAGCTGCAGTACCTCGGGCGGGCCGATGAGCAGGTCAAGATTCGTGGCTATCGCATCGAGTTGGGTGAGATCGAGTCGGCGTTGAGGGCTTTGGCTGGGGTCGAGCAGGCGGTGGTGATCGCCCGTGAGGACCGTCCCGGCGACAAGCGTCTGGTCGGCTACATCACCGGGACCGCCGATCCGTCGGCAGCCCGTGCCGCGCTGGGGGAGAAGCTGCCGGCCTATATGGTGCCCACCGCGGTTGTGGTGATTGATGCGTTGCCGTTGACGGTCAACGGCAAGCTCGACAAGAAGGCTTTGCCTGCACCGGAATATCAGCACATCGATGACTATCGGGCCCCGTCGACTCCGACCGAGGAGATCCTGGCCGGGATCTACGCCCAGATCCTCGGACTGGACCGTGTCGGCGTGGACGACTCCTTCTTCGATCTCGGCGGGGATTCTCTACAGGCCATGCGCCTGGTCGCCGCGCTCAACAGAACCTTGGACGCCGGCCTCGAAGAGCGCGTCGTATTCGATGCCCCAACGGTAGCCCAGTTGGTCCATCGCATCGGTGGTGATGAGGCTCGGCGGCAGCCGTTGCTGGCCGTCGAGCGGCCAGAGGTGATGCCCCTGTCGTTCGCGCAGAGCCGGTTGTGGTTCATCGACCAATTGCAGGGCCCCTCACCGGTTTACAACTTGGTGGCAGGGTTGCAGCTTGACGGTCGGGTCGATGCCGATGCGCTGGGCGCGGCCTTCGCGGACCTGCTCGGTCGCCACGAGAGCCTGCGCACGTTATTCCCGACGGTCGACGGGACGCCTCAGCAGTTGGTTGTTCCCGCCGAGCAGACCAGGTTCTCCTGGGACGTCGTCGACGCCGCCGGATGGTCCGCCAGCCGGTTGCAGGACGCCGTCGAGGTAGCGGCGCGGCACAGTTTCGACCTGGCTGCCGAGATCCCCTTCCGGGCAACGATTTTCCGCGTTGCCGAGGACAAGCATGTGCTGGTCACGGTAGTGCACCACATCGCCGCCGACGGCTGGTCGATCACGCCGCTGGTGGCCGATCTGGGGACGGCATATGTCAGTCGGCGCGCAGGGAACGCGCCCGGCTGGGAACCGCTGGCGGTCCAATATGCCGATTACACCCTGTGGCAGCGCAGGCAGCTCGGCGATCTGGAGGACAGTGCCAGCCGTATCTCTCAGCAACTGAGTTTCTGGGCGGAATCACTTGCCGGGATGCCTGAACGGGTGGCGTTGCCGACCGACCGCCCGTATCCCCTGGTGGCTGACCATCATGGCGACAGGGTTGATGTGGCGTGGCCGGCCGAACTGCAGCAGCAGGTTGCTCGCCTGGCTCGCGATCACAACGCGACCAAGTTCATGGTGATCCAGGCGGCGCTGCTGACCCTGCTCTCGAAGCTGAGCTCAAGTTCCGATGTGGCCGTTGGCTTCCCGATCGCCGGACGTCGTGATCCAGCCCTCGATGAGCTGGTCGGGTTTTTCGTCAACACGTTGGTGCTACGCGCGGATCTGGCTGGAGATCCCAGCATTACCGAGGTGCTGGCTCAAGTGCGAGCCCGCAGCCTCGGCGCCTTCGAGCACCAGGATGTGCCTTTCGAGGTACTCGTCGAACGACTCAATCCAACCCGTTCGTTGACCCATCACCCTCTGGTGCAGGTGATGTTGGCCTGGCAGAACGTTCCGGGACAGGCCGATGCTGCCGGTGGCGGTTTGGTGCTGGGAGATCTGGAAGCCACCCAGCTTCCGCTGGACACCCACACCGCGCGCATGGATCTGTCCTTCTCGTTGGCCGAGTGCTGGACTGAAACCGGCGAGGCCGCAGGGATTTCCGGGACCGTGGAGTTCCGCACTGACGTGTTCGACGCAGCAAGCGTCGAAGCGTTGATCGATCGGTTGCAGCGGGTGCTCGAGGCGATGGCCCTCGACCCGACCCGGCGACTGTCCGCGATCGATGTGCTCGATGCCGATGAGCAGGCACGTCTGAATACGGTTGGCAATCTGGCGACACTGACGCGCCCGGCACCCGACCCGGTGTCGATTCCCGCGTTGTTCGAGGCACAGGTGGCCCGCGATTCTGATGCGACGGCGGTCATTTCCGACGGCAGACACATCACATATGGAGAGCTCGATCGCGCCGCGAATCGCTTGGCGCACAGGCTTATCGAGCAGGGTGTGGGCCCGGGGCAGCGAGTGGTCCTGCTGTGTTCGCGGTCAGTCGAGGCGATCGTGGCGATTTTCGCGGTGCTCAAGACCGGTGCGGCGTATGTGCCGATCGACCCAGCGGTACCCGACTCCCGACTGGAGTTCGTGGTGACCGACTCCGCCGCGGTGGCCGCGGTAACCACCGCTGATCTGGTCGACCGCCTGAGCGGGCATCAGTTGCGTGTGATTACCATCGACGACGCCGCGGTCGCCGAACGGCCGTACAGCGCACCGCAGGTGGGACCCCGCCCGGACGATATCGCTTATCTGATCTACACCTCCGGTACCACGGGCACGCCGAAAGGCGTCGCGATCCCGCACCACAATGTGACCCGGTTGCTACAGGCGCTGGACGCCGATCTCGAGTTGTCTGCGGGTCAAGTGTGGACGCAGTGTCATTCGTTGGCTTTCGACTTTTCGGTTTGGGAGATTTTCGGCGCGCTGCTGCACGGCGGCCGGCTGGTGGTGGTGTCCGATTCGGTGGCCCGATCGCCTGAAGAGTTCCATGCCTTGCTGGTCGCCGAGCGCGTCAGTGTGTTGAGTCAGACGCCGTCTGCGTTCTATGCGCTGCAAACGGTGGACGAGCTTTCCCCGGGAGCAGGATCTGAGCTCCAACTCGAGTTGGTCGTGTTCGGCGGCGAGGCGCTGGACCCGACACGGCTGGGGGAGTGGTTGCAGGACCATCCGGTGCTTCCACGGTTGATCAATATGTACGGGATCACCGAGACGACGGTGCACGCGTCGTTCCGGGAGATCACCGCCGCCGATACCGAGGTCGCGGTCAGCCCGATCGGTGTTCCGCTGAAGCACCTGGCCTTTGTCGTCCTGGATCGCTGGTTGCGGCCGGTGCCGGTCGGTGTGGTGGGTGAGTTGTATGTGGCCGGTGCGGGTTTGGGTGCCGGCTACGTGGGCCGGGCCGGGTTGAGTGCGACGCGGTTCGTGGCGTGTCCGTTCGGAGTGCCGGGACAGCGGATGTATCGCACCGGGGATCTGGTCTGTTGGCGCCCGGACGGGGAGCTGCAGTACCTCGGGCGTGCGGACGAGCAGGTCAAGATCCGCGGGTACCGCATCGAACTCGGTGAGATCCAGTCAGCGTTGAGGGCTTTGGATGGGGTCGAGCAGGCGGTGGTGATCGCCCGTGAAGACCGTCCGGGAGACAAGCGTCTGGTCGGTTACGTCACGGGAACCGCCGATCCCGATGAGCTGCGTGCCGAACTCGCGACAAAGCTCCCGTCCTACATGGTCCCGACCGCGGTGGTAGAGATCGAGGCTCTGCCATTGACGGTCAACGGCAAACTCGATGTTCGCGCGCTGCCGGCACCGGAATACCAGGACATCGATCGTTACCGTGCTCCGGCCACTCGCGTCGAGGAACTTCTGGCCGGCATCTTCGCCGAGGTCCTCGGTCTGGAGCAGGTCGGAGTCGACGACTCGTTCTTCGACCTTGGTGGAGACAGCATTTCGGCCATTCAGGTGATCTGGCGCGCGCACGGCGCCGGCCTGACCGGTCGACCACGCGACATCTTCGTCCAGCAGACCGTGGCTCGGCTCGCGCGGGTGGTCAGGATGGCCGACAGCACCGGCGGTGTGATCGACGAAGGGCTCGGCCCGGTGGTGGCGACCCCGATCATGCGGTGGTTGAAGAGCCTGGAACGCGCCGACGGCCCGATCGACGAGTTCAATCAGACCGTGGTGCTGCAGGCGCCCGCTGGTGCCTCCGAGGACGACGTCGTAATTCTGTTGCAGGCCTTGCTCGATCGGCACGGCATGCTCCGGTTACGCGCCGAGGATGACGGCGCCGGCGGATGGTCGTTGACGGTGCCAGAAGCGGACATGGTGGACGCGCGAGGTTACCTGCACACGGTCGACCTGTTGACGGAAGACGCGCTGGCAGCGGCGCGGTCGCGGTTGAATCCTGCCGCCGGGGCGATGTTGAGCGCGTTGTGGAGTTCGGCCACGGGACAGCTGGCGTTGGTCGTACACCATATGGCGGTCGACGGCGTGTCATGGCGAATTGTGTTGGAGGACCTCAATATCGCCTGGACTCAGCATCGCGGCGAGCAGCCCGTGCTGCTGCCGCCGGCGGGGACGTCGTTCAAGGGATGGGCCGAAGTGCTGGCCGAGTATGCGCGCGACCCCGAGGTGGTCGGCCAGGCGGAGGCGTGGCGGCAGGTGACAGGCATCCCGCCCGCGTTGCCCGCCCCGCGGCCCGCTGAGGATACGTTCGCGACCGCCGGATACCTGTCGGAATTCCTGGACGCCGAGACCACCCACATGCTGCTCGGCGACGTGCCGGCGGCATTTCACGCCGGAGTGCAGGAGATCCTGCTGATCGCGTTTGCCTTGGCGTGGGCGCAGTACCTGGGCACTGGCGGCGCGCCGATCGCGATCGATGTGGAAGGTCACGGGCGTCAAGAGGAGTTGGCCGGTCTGAGCGGCCCTGACGACCGAGATATCGACCTGTCGCGCACGGTCGGCTGGTTCACCACCAAGTACCCGGTGTCGTTGCACTTCGGGGGCCGCGGTGGCGGGCTGCGCTGGACGCAGGTGGTAGCCGGCGACGCGGCGCTCGGTGCGGTCATCAAGGATGCCAAAGAGCAGCTCCGGGCGCTGCCCGACGGCCTGACCTACGGCCTACTGCGCTACCTCAACCCCGACGTCGATCTGGCCGGATCCGATCCGGTGATCGGGTTCAACTACCTGGGCCGGCTGGGCTCCCCGGCGGCGTATGCGTCGGGTGACGTGTGGCGCTTCAGCCAGGAAGGCTTGTCGTTGACCGGCGCCGCTGGGGCGATGCCCATCGCGCTGGCGCACTCGGTGGAACTCAACGCGGTCACCATCGACACCGACAGTGGCCCCCATCTGAACGCCACCTGGACGTGGGCGCCCACTGCGCTGGATCGCGAAGCTGTCACCCGGATCAGCCGGTTGTGGTTCGACGCCCTGGCGGGTATCTGTGCCCATGTCAGGCGGGGTGGAGGCGGGTTGACCCCGTCGGACATCGCACCAGCACGGCTGGGGCAGCAGCAGATCGATGCGCTGCACAGCGAATTCCCCATTGCCGACGTGCTTCTGCTGACGCCCTTGCAGCAGGGACTCCTGTACCACGCCGGCATTGCGAACTCGTCCGGTGATGACGTCTACGCGGTGCAACTCGACCTGGCATTGAGTGGTCCGCTCGATGTGCACCGGCTCCATGACGCCGTGCAGACAGTGGTCAGCCGACATCCGCATCTGGCGGCCCGCTTCTGTCCACAATTCGAGCAACCCGTGCAGGTAATTCCCACCGATCCGGTGACGCCCTGGCGGTATATCGAGTTGGATGCCAACAGCATTGGCGTCGACGAGCAGATCGAGGAGATCTGCGCGGCCGAACGTGCCGCAGTGTGCGACCTCGAGAACCAGCCCGCCTTCCGAACCGCGCTCATCCGCATCGCGAACGACCGGCACCGGTTTGTACTGACCAATCACCACATCGTGCTCGACGGCTGGTCGATGCCGATCCTGATGCAGGAGGTCTTCGCCTGCTACCAGGGACTGCGGCTGCCCGCGGCCTCGCCGTATCGCAGTTTCATGACATGGCTGGCCGAGCGCGATCACCATGCCGCCCATGCGGCGTGGCGTGAGGTGTTGGCCGGTTTCGACACTCCGATTCTCGTGGGACCGCCGCAACAGCTGCGGTTCGGGCAGCGAAGCGTCGGCTCGTATCGGCTGCCTGCGAAGACGACGAGGGCCCTCACCAAGCTGGCGCGCTCGCATCACACCACCGTCAACGTCGTATTGCAGGGGGCCTGGGCACTTTTGCTCAGCTCGCTGACCGGAGAACATGACGTCGCCTTCGGAACTGTCGTCTCCGGTAGGTCGCCGGAGGTGGACGGCGCGGATTCGATGGTGGGCCTGCTGATCAACACGGTGCCGGTGCGGGCCACCTTCACCCCGGACACGACCACGGCGGACCTGCTGGACCAGCTGCAAAGTGCCCACAACGACACGCTCGAACACCAGCACGTGGCGCTCAGCGACATCCATCGCATGACCGGCCAGGACAAGTTGTTCGACACCGTCTTCGTCTACGAGAACTACCCGACTGACGTCGGAACGCAACCGGGCGGGGACGGATTGGCCATCACTGGTTTCAGCAGCCGCGACTACTACCACTATCCGATCGCGGTGCAAGCCGGGCCGGGCCGCGAGTTGGAGCTTCGCGTCCAATATGACACCGATGTGTTCGACGCGGAGACCATCGAAGCGCTCATGGAGCGGTTCAAGAAGGCATTGGTGGAGATGACCGCTCATCCGGGCCGCCGGTTGTCGTCCCTGGATCTGCTCAAGAGGACAGAGAAGTCGCTCCTGGATAGGTGGGGCCGCACAGCGGCGTTGGCTCCGTTGGCGACGACAGGGGCACCTGAGCCCGCAACATCTGGGACCGACGGCGCCTATCGCCCCCCGGCCACCTTGATTGAGCAGATCCTGGCCAGCATCTATGCCGAGGTGCTCGGTGTGGACCGGGTCGGGGTGGAGGAGTCGTTCTTCGATTTGGGCGGTGATTCGATTTCTGCGATGCGTGCTATCGCCGCGATCAACGGAGCTCTCGACGTCGAACTCACGATGCTCACACTGTTCGATGCCCCGTCGGTGCGGCGCCTGGCCCAGGAGTTGGCAAACGCGCCGGCGCAGTGAACGGTCGCCGCGCCGACCGCGGGGGACCGGCGCGGCGATCACCACATATAGGGCACCAGGCGGTAGCGGGCTTTCTGCGCGTACTCGCGGTATCCGTCCAACTCTTCGACCAGTAGCTTCTCTTCATCCCGGATGCGGACGATGAGCATGACGACGCCCGGTATGACGGGCAGGAGACCCCAGTAGGAGCCGAGTGCCAGGGGGAAGCCGATGATCGTCAGCACGTTGCCGGTGTACATGGGGTGCCGCACGAGCCCGTACAGGCCCGTGGAGACGAGCTTCTGATCCGACTCCACCTGGACGGTGGAGGCCGCGAAGCTGTTCTGGATGACCACCAGGCTCGTGACGCCCAGCCCGACGGCTACCAAGACATCACCGGCCACGCAGATCGCTGCCGGCACCGACGACCAGCTGAAGCGATGGTCGAGGGCGCTGACCACCACCATTGCCGCCAGTGAGGCGTACCAGCCGGCGATGAGGACTTTCTGCAGGGTCCGAGTCTCCGCACCCGGCCCGGCGTGCTTGCGCCGTTGGTGCGCATCAGGGTTTGCGCGTTGCAGGTAGATGGTGGGGATCCACGTCGAAAGGGCGAACACCACGAGGAAGGCCCAGGCTTGCCAGAAGTCGAAAGTTCCGGCGAGGGCGAACAGCACCAAGCCGAACACGGCGAGCTCGACGAGCCCGAATCCCACAACTCTCGCAACGGCTTTCACAATCCTCCTGTCGTCCGTCGCAGCATCGACTGCCCGCGGGCACAATGCAGCGCAGGGCTCAACCTACCGTCGGTCAGTCGGAAGACGGGTGCGTTTGGCCTCATGGCGCGATCCGGGCGGTGCAGCCACGTTTCGAAGACTTGCTGCCGTAGCGTCCGCTCGTATGTATGAAGTTCCCGACGGCAGACGGAAGACGGCCACCACGGTTGCCGTGGCCTCGGCAATCATCCTGGCGGTTTCTTTCGTGGCACTCTTTCTCGTCTTGAGCAGCGATGCGCTGACATCAAATCTGATGAGCGGCGCCTATCCGTCGACCACAGAGATGGTGCAGGCGCGCGGGGGAGCGGTACTGAGTGTTGCTTTGGCGATAGTCGGCTATGGCGGACTGATCCGGGCCGCGGTGATAAGCAAAACCACGACGGTGAAAGTTCTGAGCGGGGTGTTCGGCGTCGCGCTGATCGGGTACCTACCCGCCGCGCTCTTCGTCTGCGCTACTGCCTTCCAATGACTTCTCTGGTGCCCTCGGTGAGATTCGAACTCACACTGTACGGGTTTTGAATCCGTTTCCTCTGCCAGTTGGGATACGAGGGCGTGCCGATCAGTGCTGCGGCCTACCACCATAGAGGATGGCCCCGCGGTCGCCGAACGGCGGCCTCCACGACACAATGTTTCCCATGACCGGGTCACCGAATGACGCTGATAGCCCCCGCCGAGTGCTGATCGCCGAGGATGAGGCGCTCATCCGCCTCGACCTCGCCGAGATGCTCCGTGAAGAGGGCTACGAGGTCGTCGGCGAGGCCGGCGACGGGCAGGAGGCCGTCGAACTCGCCGAGGCACTCCGCCCGGACCTGGTGATCATGGACGTCAAGATGCCGCGTCGTGACGGGATCGACGCGGCCTCCGAGATCGCCAGTAAGCGCATCGCCCCGATCGTCATCCTGACCGCGTTCAGCCAGCGGGAGCTCGTCGAGCGCGCCCGTGATGCCGGGGCGATGGCGTACCTCGTCAAGCCCTTCAGCATCACCGACCTGGTCCCGGCCATCGAGGTCGCGGTCAGCCGGTTCAGCGAGATCGCCGCGCTGGAAAACGAAGTGGCGACGCTGGGGGATCGTCTGGAGACCCGCAAGCTGGTCGAGCGGGCCAAGGGTTTGCTGCAGACCAAACACCAGATGAGCGAGCCCGAGGCCTTCAAGTGGATTCAGCGGGCCGCGATGGACCGTCGTACCACCATGAAACGCGTGGCCGAGGTGGTGCTGGAGACCCTCGAGGATTCCGAGGACTCGCCCGTTCAGGAGAGCTGATCGGCGGGCCCGGTTGTTAATTGTGGGTTTCCGCCGGGCCGAAATTCCACGTTCACCCAGGATCCACGGAAGAACCATTCACTCAACATCCCGCACTCGGGCCGGTGGTTGGCTATGTTCTACCCGAAGCTCCGGCGCCCAGCCCTCACAAGGTCAGGGCGCCGGTGCCGCTGACAACTCTGACCCGGAGGTGAAGCGTGCGCGGTCGCGTGGCACGGAAAGCATTTGCTCTCGGAAGTGCGGGTGTGGTTGCCCTGGCGATTGCCGGCTGTAACCAATCCTCGCCGGAAGGCGAGGCATCGCAGACCAATTTGAACATCGTCGAGAAGGTTCAGATCGACGAGAACGGTGCCGAGATCAAGGCCGCCGAGGGTGTCAGCCCCGCCGACCCTGCCGGCGACGGCAAGGCCAACTGCCCGCCGGTGATGATCGGCATGATGGGCGCGCTCAACGGCCCGGATGCCGCGCTGGGCATCAACATCAAGAACGGCGTGCAGTTGGCGATCGACAAGCACAACGCCGCCAACGCCGGCTGCCAGGTGCAGCTCAAGAGCTTTGACACCGAGGGTGATCCGCAGAAGGCGAGCGGCGTCGCGCCGCAGATCGTCGACGAGGCGTTCATCATCGGCTTGATCGGCCCTGCGTTCTCGGGCGAGACCAAGGCCACCGGCGACGTGTTCAACCAGGCGGGCCTGGTCGCCGCGACGGCATCGGCCACCAACGTGACGTTGAGTGAGAACGGGTGGCGGACCTTCTTCCGCGGCCTGGCCAACGACGGCGTGCAGGGTCCCTCGGTGGCCAACTACCTCAAGAACACGCTCGGCAACAAGAAGGTGTGCGTTGTCGACGACAGCACCGACTATGGGCTCGGACTGGCCGAAGCGGTGCGTGAAACCCTTGGCCCGGTTGCCGATTCGTCGTGCAACATCTCGGTGAAGAAGGGCGACAAGGAGTTCTCGGCTGCGGTCACCCAGATCAAGGGTGCCGCGCCGGATTCCGTGTTCTACAGCGGTTACTACTCTGAGGCCGCACCGTTCGTGCAGCAGCTCAAGGACGGCGGTGTGACGGCGACGTTCGTCAGCGCCGACGGCACCAAGGACCCACAGTTCGTCAAGCAGGCAGGCGAATCGTCAAAGGGTTCGTTGCTGTCCTGCCCGTGCGGCCCGGCGACCGGTGCGTTCGCCGACGAATACACCCAGAAGTTCGGCCAGGCACCGGGCACGTACAGCACCGAGGGCTATGACCTGGGCACCATCCTGCTCAAGGGCATCGACTCCGGTGCCATCACCCGGCCGGCCCTGTTGGACTTCGTCCGCAAGTACGAGGGCCAGGGTGTGGCACGCAAGTACCAGTGGACCGACAAGGGCGAGCTGACCACCACCTTGATCTGGATGTACGAAGTCAAGTAGTCCCTCTGACGGAACGCGTCCGAGACCGTAGCCCGGACTCGGACGCGTTTCGTTTCACATCACGAAGTTAGGAGCCGCCGCCGGATGATCCACCAGTGCGTCGAGCAGTCCGCCTGCCTGGCATCCAACATCAGCTTCAACCTGGATGGCCTGCGAGACGGCTTCTGGCAGTTGACGATCGACGGCCTCTCATGGGGTGCGATCTACGCACTGGTGGCAGTCGGCTACACGCTGGTGTTCGGCGTGCTGCGCCTGATCAACTTCGCGCACTCCGAGATCTTCATGCTGGGCATGTTCGGCGCGTATTTCTGTCTGGATGTGATCCTCGGGTTCACCCCGAGCGGTAATGCCTACAACAAAGGCGTGGCGCTGACGGTGTTGTATCTGGCCATCGCCATGCTGTTCGCGATGCTGGTCTCGGGATCGGCTGCGGTCGGGCTGGAACTCATCGCCTACCGGCCGCTCCGAAAACGCAATGCCCGCGCCCTGACCTTCCTGATCACGGCCATCGGAATGTCGTTCGTGCTGCAGGAGTTCGTGCACTTCGTGTTGCCGAAGCTGATGAAGGGCTACGGCGGGAGTAACGCGCAACAGCCCATCGTCCTGGTCCAGCCGAAGGCTCAATTCACGATTTTCGGCGCCACGGTGTCGAACGTGACGCTGGTGATCGTGGGCGCGGCGCTGGTGCTCGCGGTGCTGACCGACATCGCGATCAATCGCACGAAGTTCGGCCGCGGTATCCGGGCCGTCGCGCAGGACCCGACCACGGCGACACTGATGGGGGTCTCCCGGGAACGCATCATCATGCGGACCTTCCTCATCGGCGGTCTGCTGGCGGGTGCCGCGGCGCTGCTCTATACGTTGAAGGTGCCGCAGGGCATCATCTACTCGGGCGGATTTCTGCTCGGTATCAAGGCATTCTCGGCGGCGGTGCTGGGCGGCATCGGTAATCTCCGCGGCGCCCTGCTGGGCGGTCTGCTCCTGGGCATCATGGAGAACTACGGGCAGGCGGTCTTCGGAACGCAGTGGCGCGACGTCGTGGCATTCGTTCTGCTGGTGCTGGTCCTGCTATTCCGGCCGACCGGCATACTCGGTGAAAGCCTCGGGAGGGCGCGGGTATGAGCGAGCATCACGGTTCAGAGTCCGCCGGGTCGGTGACCAGGACGCTGCTGGCTCCCGGCGACGCCATTCGCGACTGGTGGTCCACGCTGCCCCGGATGGCCAAATGGCTTGTCGGGGTGCTGGGTTTCGGATTGCTGGCGCTGCTGCCGTTGTTCACCCCGAGCTTCCTCAACACCACGGGCATCAGTTTCGGCGGCACCATGGCCCAGTTCGCGATGGTCGCCATCATCGCGATCGGGCTCAACGTCGTCGTCGGGCAGGCGGGCCTGCTCGACCTCGGTTATGTCGGCTTCTACGCGGTCGGCGCCTACACCGTCGCGCTGCTGACCAGCCCCGACAGCCCGTGGAACAAGGTGGGTCCCAACGGGTTTCTCAGCAAGGACTGGGCGTGGCTGTCCTGTGTGCCGCTGGCCATGGCGGTCACCGCGCTGGCCGGGCTCATCCTGGGAACGCCCACCCTGCGGTTGCGCGGAGACTATCTGGCCATCGTCACCCTCGGATTCGGTGAGATCATTCGCCTGCTCGCCGACAACCTGTCCGACGTCACCAACGGTTCGCGAGGGCTCAATCAGGTCGCGTACCCACGGCTGGGGGAAAGCGAGAAGCTGCCCAACGGCGTGTTCTCCAGCGGTAACTCGGCCGGTGAGGCGAACTACGGCACCTGGTGGTTCTGGCTGGGGCTGATCCTGATGATCGGCATCCTGCTGTTGGTCGGCAACCTGGAGCGCAGCCGCGTGGGGCGCGCCTGGGTGGCGGTCCGCGAGGACGAGGATGCCGCAGAGGTGATGGGCGTCAACACCTTCCGGTTCAAGCTGTGGGCTTTCGTGATCGGCGCCGCGATCGGTGGCCTCTCGGGTGCGCTCTATGCCGGCCAGGTCCAGTACGTCGCGCCGCCGACGTTCAACATCATCAACTCGATGTTGTTCCTGTGCGCGGTGGTACTGGGCGGTCAGGGCAACAAACTCGGCGTCATCTTCGGCGCGTTCATCATCGTGTATCTGCCCAACCGGCTTTTGGGGGTCGAGTTCCTCGGGATCAACCTCGGCGATCTGAAGTACCTGTTCTTCGGCCTCGCGCTGGTGGTGCTGATGATCTTCCGGCCGCAGGGGCTGTTCCCCGTGCGCCAGCAGCTGTTGACCTATGGCAGATCGGCTCGACAGTTGTTGCGCGGCAATACGGACAAGGAGCCGGCGCTGTGACCGAGCCCATGCCCGGCCTGACCGGGAGCATCGAAGAACTGGCCGGGGTACACCGGGAAATCCAGGCAGCCGAGGGTGAGATCCTGTTGGAGACACAGGATCTCACGGTCAAGTTCGGTGGCCTGGTCGCCCTGGACTCGGTCAGCTTCAACATCCGCCGCGGTGAGATCCTCGGTCTGATCGGCCCCAACGGTGCGGGCAAGACCACCTGCTTCAACGCGATCACCGGCGTCTACCGGCCCAGCTCGGGATCGGTCATCTTCGACGGCGCCCCGCTGGGCCGGATCAAGCGCCACCAGATCACGCGTCGTGGAATCGCCCGTACGTTCCAGAACATCCGGCTCTTCGGCGAGATGACCGCGCTGGAGAACGTGATGGTGGGAACCGATGCGCGGCACAAGACCTCGGTGCCCGGAGCTCTGGTGCGTTCCCCACGCCATCGCCGCGAGGAGCGGTCGGCGATCGAGCGAGCGGCTGCATTACTTCACTTTGTCGGGATCGCCCATCGTGGCGAGGAGAAGGCCAAGAATCTGCCCTACGGTGACCAACGCCGCCTTGAGATCGCCCGCGCACTGGCCACCGAGCCCAAGCTGTTGTGCCTGGACGAGCCGGCCGCCGGGTTCAACCCGGCCGAGAAGGCGTCACTGATCGAGCTGATCCGCAAGATCCGCGACGACGGCTACACCGTGCTGTTGATCGAGCACGACATGCGTCTGGTGATGGGCGTGACCGACCGCATCGTGGTGCTCGAATTCGGCCGCAAGATCGCCGACGGATTGCCACACGAAATCCGCGAGGACCCGAAGGTCATCGCCGCGTATCTGGGGGTACCCGATGACGAGCTCGGCTGAGACCAGCCCGCCGGTGCTGCTCGAGGTGCGCGATGCGGTGGTGCACTACGGCCGGATCAAGGCGTTGCACGGGGTTTCGCTGGTGGTGCACGAGGGGGAGTTGGTGACCCTGCTGGGCTCCAACGGAGCCGGCAAGACGACCGTGATGCGGGCGATCTCGGGCCTCCGGCCGCTGACCTCGGGCTCGGTCTGGTTCGAGGGTCGCGACATCTCCCGGGTGAAAGCACATCAGCGCGTGATCGACGGGCTGATCCAGGCTCCCGAGGGTCGCGGGGTGTTCCCCGGCATGACCGTGCTGGAGAACCTCGAGATGGGTTGCTATGGACGCAAATTCGCGTCCCGCGCGGAGCATGACGAACGGTTGGACTGGGTGTTCGAAACGTTCCCCAGGCTGGCCGAGCGGCGCTCGCAGGTGGGCGGCACCCTCTCCGGCGGGGAACAGCAGATGCTGGCCATCGGCCGGGCGCTGATGGCCCGGCCCAGGGTGCTGTTGCTCGACGAGCCGTCGATGGGGCTGGCGCCGATGGTGATCTCGCAGATCTTCAAGATCATTTCCGAGATCAACGCCCAGGGCACCACGGTGTTGCTGGTCGAGCAGAACGCCCAGCAGGCGCTGAGCCGGTCCGACCGCGCCTACATCCTGGAGACCGGCAACGTCACCCGTACCGGTGATGCGCGGGAATTGTTGGCAGACGACAGCATTCGCGCCGCGTACTTAGGCGTCGCATAGCCCCAGCGCTCGAAACCCAGACGCCGCGAGCGTGCGGGTATGCCGGCGACACGCCGCGCTGGTTTCGATTTTTGCGCACGCTCACGGCACGCTGGGGTGGTGATGGTAGCCAAATCGATCGCACTGTTCGTCCTCGCCGCGGTATTGGAGATCGGCGGGGCCTGGCTGGTGTGGCAGGGCGTCCGCGAGCATCGCGGTTGGATGTGGATGGGCGCCGGGGTGATCGCGCTCGGCGCCTACGGCTTCGTCGCGGCGTTCCAGCCCGACGCCCATTTCGGTCGGGTGCTGGCCGCCTACGGCGGGGTGTTCATCGCCGGTTCGTTGTTGTGGGGCATGGCCGCCGACGGTTTCCGGCCCGACCGCTGGGACGTCACCGGTGCACTCGTGGCCCTGGCGGGCGTCGGTCTGATCATGTACGCCCCGCGCTGACCGTCAGCCCAGATGGGCGCTGTCGTCCTCGAGGTCGTCGCGGTTCAGACCCATCGGTGTGGCGGCCGGAACGTCCCCGGCGGCCACCACCTGCCGGGTGATCGGTGTCAGCACCCGGAACAGGGTGGTGATCTCGTCGTCGGTCAACGCATCCAGCGCACCGAGGGCCAGGGCATCGGTGCGGTCCTCGATGGCCTGCTTGATGTCTCGGCCGGCGTCGGTGAGGTCGCCCCCGTCGTCCAACCAGCCACGCGACCGCAATCGCTCGACGTATTCCGCCCACTGCTCGTCGTCGTAATCGCGGCCGCGCATGATCATCTCGCGCGGCACCCGCCCGGCCGCGGCGTGCAGCACATTGCATTCCCGGCCGCTGATGCCCTCGGCGACCAGCACCGCGATATGGCCGTCGCCGCGTTGCTCACGCAGCAGGGTGACCGCGTGCCAGAGTTTGGCGACCGGCTCGTCCGGCCACGGCAGGGCCCGGTTGGCGGCGTAGAGCGGCCGGCCATCCAACGGCGCGGTGCGGGCGGCCTTGGCGGTCAGCTCGGCCGCGAGGCGCGTGGACTCTGAGTCGGTCACCCCGGAGCGCCGCAGCGCCGCGACCGCCGAGTCCGACCGCACCTGCAGAAGCCTTGCCGGACTTGCCTTGTCCCAGGCCGCGGGCAGGGCCCTGGACACCCGTTCGGTGGTGAAGTTGTAGAAGGCCGCGGCGACGACTTCGGGCGGCACGATGCCCAGCGGGGCTGAGCGGGCGCCGAAGTACCCCATCCAGAAGCCGGGGTAGCCCAAGTCCGCGAATGCCGCGAGCGATTCCGGGGCGAAGTAGGTGACCCCGTGTACCGGCTCCAGCCGGTCGAAGAAACGACGTGCCAATGCCGGAGAACGACCCATACAGCTAGTTAAGCATCGGGTCCGTCGCCGTCGATCACCGCGGTGGCGGCCTCGTCGATGATGGCCCGCATCGCCCGTTCGGCGGAGTCCTCGTCGCGCAGCCGTATGGCCCGGGCCACCTCGTCGTGCAACGCGATGGCCGCCGGGTTGGGGGAGTCCGGCATCAGCCCGCGTTGGGTACGTCCGGCCAGGACCTCGGCCACGACGTCGTTGAGTGCACGGAACATCTCGTTGCCGCTGGCATCCAGGAGTGTCTGGTGGAAAACCTTGTCGGCCAACAGGTATGCGTCGAGATTGCCGGAACGGCCGTGCACCACCATGTCCGAGACCGCAGCGGCCAGGATTCGGCATTGATCCGGGTTGGCCCGCCGCGCGGCGAGCGCTGCGGCGGCAGGTTCAAAACCCCGCCGAAGTTCCGACAGTGATGCCAGCAGCGCGGCGCGGTCGCCGGCCTGCAGGCGCCAGCGGATCAGTCTGGGGTCGAACACATTCCACTTGCGCGAGGGCTGGACGGTGATCCCGACCCGGCGCCGCGATTCCACCATGCCCATCGACTCCAGCACCCGGATCACCTCGCGGGCGACGCTGCGGGATACCTCGTGCTCGGTGCTGAGCCGGTCCAGGGTCAGCACCTGGTCAGCCGCCAGCTCGCCGGAGACGATTCCGGTGCCGAGCGCGGTGAGCACGCTGGCGTGCAGCGCGCCGACGTTTGAGGGCGAGGACACGGTTACATCCTGTCATATCCGGCACCGGGAGGTTAATAAACAGATGTAATCGAGATGCGCTTGCAAACGTATGCTTTTTAAGCCAGGATGTGTGACGGCAGACACATATTGTGGAGGCGGATGTATGGGTTCACCAGTCGTGGTCATGGGCGTATCGGGGTCGGGCAAGTCGACCGTCGGCGCCGCGCTGGCGCAGCGGATGCGGGTACCGTTCGCCGACGCCGACGACTTTCACCCCGCCGCCAACATCGCCAAGATGTCTGCCGGCCACGCCCTCGACGACGACGATCGCTACCCCTGGCTGGAATCGATCGGTGAGTGGCTCGCCGAGCACCACGACGGCGGTGTGATGGGTTGCTCGGCGCTCAAACACAAGTACCGCGACCAATTGCGGCGACGCTGCGCCGATGTGGTGTTTCTGTATCTGAGCGGATCCGCCGAGGTGATCCGCCGGCGCCAGGCCAGCCGACCCGGGCATTTCATGCCGGCCGCGCTGCTGGACTCCCAATTCGCGACGCTGGAGCCGCTCGGTCCCGACGAGGCCGGTATCGCCATCGACGTGGATCAGGGCATCGACGCCATCGTCGATGAATATGTGGCCCGATCCGCCACTGCGACAACAGAACAGGGGAACCGATGACCTCGGCGCTCACTCCGCTCGCGGCCGGGACGGAACTGGTTGAACCGGTGGCGGGCGGCGCGCAGCTGGTCCTGGCCGCATTGGCCGGCATCGCCCTGATCGTCGTTCTCATCACCGTCGTCAAACTGCATCCGTTCCTGGCCCTGATCTTCGGCGCGCTGACCGTGGGCATGGCTGCGGGTGAGAACGTCAGCGACGTGCTCGCCTCGTTCTCCAGCGGCTTCGGTTCCACCGCTGCCAGCGTCGGGATATTGATCGCTCTCGGTGCGATGTTCGCCAAGCTGTTGGCCGACTCCGGGGGAGCGGACGAGATCGTGGACACCATCGTCGGGCACGCGTCACCGCGCGCGCTGCCGTGGGCAATGGCGTTGGTGGGCGCGGTTATCGGTCTGCCGATGTTCTTCGAGATCGGACTGGTGTTGTTGATGCCGGTGATCTACCTGGTGGCCCGTCGTTCTCAACTGTCCTTGATCACGGTCGGCATCCCCGCGCTGGCGGGCCTGTCGGCCATGCACGGATTCGTACCACCACACCCGGGACCCGTCGCCGCGATCTCATTGCTCAACGCCGACCTCGGTGTCACGCTGGCGCTGGGTGTGCTGGTGGCAATCCCGACGATCGTGGTGGCAGGTCCGCTGTTCGGCAAGTTGGCCGGACGATGGGTGGTCCTTGAGGTCCCCGACCGGTTCGACGCCTCGGACGCTCCGGGCCCGGACGCCGGCGGCGGTGCCGCGGCCGGCACGACCACGACGACGACCACCGCCACCAAGGCGCGACCGACCTTCGGCATCACCATGTTCAGCGTTCTGCTGCCGGTGGCACTGATGATGGGCAAGGCCCTCGTCGACATCTTCGTGGACGACAAGTCGCACCTGCTGCGTCAGACGTTCGACATCCTCGGCCAGCCCTTGATGGCGTTGCTGATCGCGGTGGTGGTCGGCATGTTCACCCTCGGTGGCGGCGCCAAGATGACTCGAGACCAAATCGTGAAATGCATTGAGTCGTCGCTGCCTCCGGTGGCCGGGATCATTCTGATCGTCGCCGCCGGTGGCGGGTTCAAGCAGGTCCTCGTCGACACCGGCATCGGCACCCTGCTCGCCGAATGGGCCAAGGGCGCCAACTTCTCGGTGGTTCTGCTGGCGTGGGTGCTGGCTGTGCTGATCCGGTTGGCCACGGGGTCGGCCACGGTGGCCACCATCACCGCGTCGTCGCTCATGCTGGGCCTGGTCGAGGGGATGAGTACCGGGGAGGTGTCCCTGGTCGTGCTCGCGGTGGGTGCCGGCTCGTTGTTCTTCTCCCACGTCAACGACGCCGGATTCTGGCTCGTGAAGGAGTATTTCGGGATGACCGTGGGCCAGACCATCAAATCCTGGTCACTGATGGAGACCACACTGTCGGTAGCGGGTCTGGTTTTCGTCCTGCTGCTGGGTCTGGTGATCTGAGCCGGCAACCCGAGCCCCCCACGTGGGGTGCCCGTGCGAACGGGCGCCCCACGCAACGGTTCTCAGCCCCGGACCACCTGTGTTCCGCCGGCGAGTTCGTCGTGCTTGCCCTGTTTGGTCGGGCTGCTGCTGATGGTCACCGCGATGATGATCATCGCGACGATGGCCAGGAAGCCGCCCACGAACGGGATGATCGTCAGCAGGGTGAAGGCGTTGCGAATCGCCGACTGCGCGGCCGTCGGCTTCGGCGCGTTGCCCGGACCGTGCACGGCGAGCCCGAGCATCTTCTTGCCCGGCGTCGCGCCCGTGGCCACCTCGAAAGCCACGTAATAGACGAACATCAGCAGTCCGGTGAACAGGCCGGTCACCCAGTAGTTCGACAGCGAGTCGGTGACGAACGACAGGAAGAACGCCACGATCATGACGAGGATGCCGTCGATCACCCGGGCAAACCAGCGCCGGCCCAGGCCGCCCGGGGTTTGCGTGCCGTAGGGCGGTGGGTAGCCGCCGGGTTGTCCGTACTGCCCGAATTCCGGTTGATAGTCACCCGTGCTCATGACACAACGCTACCGATCGCGGCGCTGGTCGAGTTGGGTTCGTGCGAGATCGGCAAGAGCGGCGGAGCGTTCCCGGGCCGCCTCAGCCAGTTCGGGTGCGCGTTCGCGGGCAACAAGGGCGAGCTCGCCGGCCCGCGCGCGGGCGGCGTCGGCCACTTCGGGTCCATGTTCGCGCGCGAGTTGGGCCAACTCGGCGGCCAATTCCGTCGCCCGTTCCACGGCCGCGTCGGCGAGTTCGCGGCCACGTTCGGCACCGACGGCCAGACCATGTCCGATCTTCTCGGCGATCGCGCTGTCGGCGATCGCGTCACCGCCTGCCGCCACACCGGGAACGGCGGCAGCGACACTGGCTGAGACCTGCCGCGCGGCACGGCGTCCACGCCATGCCAGCGACGGCTTGCCCGCGGTGTCGGCGGCCGCGATGATCAGGCCGCCCAGCAGGCTCACGTCGGTGAGAAACTCGCGGCGTTGCGCCGCAGCGTGTTGCGGATCGGAATCTTTCAGCAATGCCTGTGAGCCAATGCTTCTTGGAATCATCGTGACGGCAAGCGCCGCCGCGGTCAGCCGGGGGGCCCGGCCGAGGGCCAGGAGCAACCCACCGGCCACCTGCACCGCCGCGTTGACCCGGGTAACCGCGTCGGCGTTGTTCGGAACCCCGGCCCCCACCGGGCCAGGTAGTGCACTCAGCGCGCCGAGTGTTCTGCGTGTCGTCTCGGCGGAGGTACTCGGATCGCGCAGGGTGTCGACACCTCGGGCGATGAACGTCGCAGACAGCATGGGACGGGCGATTCGTCTGATCAACATGGGCTAGGAGTTCCCCTCGCCGGCCATGGCAAACCTGTCGGGTCAGGTCAGTGCCGCCCGGTCAGCAGCAGTTCGCTGAGGTGGGTGGTGGTCTGTACTCCGTCGTCGTAGCCGCCCTGATCGCCGAGCGCGTTCATGATCGCCAGCGTGTAGCGCTGCTGCGGCCCGGCGAAACCGACGCTGTTGACCACCCAGCCGCCCTGTTCGAGTGACCAGCCGTCCTTGTTGCCGGGGTTCATCGCCGGGCCGGCGCCCCAGACGCCCCACTGTTGGTTGGCGTCGACGTGCTGCAGCGCATCCACGATGCCCGCCGTCTCGGCCGGTGTGAGGCTGGTGAGGGTGTAGCTCATCAACCGGTCCAGATCCTCGGGCGTGGCCTTCTGGAAGCCCCAGTACGGGTAAATCCGGCTGAACCCCCGCTGCGGTTGCAGCCCGGTCAGCCCGTAGGCCGGGAAATCGGCGTTGAACGCCTGGTGGTCGGTGCCGCTGTACCGGGCCCACAGGGTGTCGGCGGCATCGTCGTCCGAAGAGCGCAGCATCGCCGCAATGAGTGCCCGGTCCGAATCGGTCAGCGTCACGGTGCCGGCACGTTGTCTGGTCAGCAGGTCGACGACCATCCCGAGCTTGATCGTGGACGCCGTCCACACTTGTTCGCCGGCGTGGGCATTCCGGTAGACGCCACCCGTGGTGCGGTCGCGCAGAACGTAGCCGACCGTGCCGGGGCGGGTCGCCAGATAGGCGTCAGCGCCTGCGATGCGCTCGGCGAAGTCGCAATCCGTTCCGGTCGTGCAGGCCGCATTCGCCGACGGGACGGTGCTGCCGCAGGCGATGACGACGAGTACACAAAGACAGAACAGGAGGCGGCGCATAGGAGTAGCTTCGCAGGCGTGCGTCGCATGGTCGGCATCGACGGTGGGCGATGAATTACGACTGGGAAGAGTTGGGCGGGGGTGTGTGGCGCACCCGCCTTCCTTTTCTGGATGTGACGGTCGGACTCGTCAGTGGCAGCGCGCAAGCCCTGTTGGTCGATTCCGGCACCACATTGGCCGAGGCCCGGGGGATCGAGGCCGACGTTGCGGAGCTGACAGGACAACGAGTCGGCCATATCGTCCTGACACACAACCATTTTGACCATGTCCTGGGCTGTTCATGGTTCAAGGACGTCGAAATCCATTGCACGCCAGAGGTTGCCGCCGCCATGGACTCCGGCCGGGCGCACCTGCGCGAGGATGCGATCCGCTACGGTGCCGACGCCGGCGATGTCGACGCGGCCATCGCATCGATGCCGGTTCCTGTGCACCAAGTGTCGGGCGGCGATATCGATCTCGGCGGCCGGACCGTGAGCATCAGTCGTCCGGGCCGGGGCCACACCAGCCACGACCTGATCGTCACAGTGCCGGACCGGCACACGGTGGTGTTCTGCGGTGACCTCGTCGAGCAGTCAGGTGACCCGGTTATCGACGCCGACTCCGACCTCGAAGCCTGGCCGGCCACCCTGGAGGCGGTGCTGGCCGCGGGCGGGCAAGACGGGGTGTTCGTCCCCGGCCACGGCGCAGTGGTCGACGCGCATTTCATCCGGCTCCAGCAGCGCTGGCTGAGCGCCTGGTCCACTTCGTGATCCCCGCCGACAAATTTAGTTAGCCCATATGCGACGATTCGCCGATGACCGAGGTTGACGCCCATTTCGTGCAGTCCGAGCAGGACAGGTTCCAGCCGACCCGCTTTGCACAGAGCCACTGGGGTGAAGATCATCTCAACGGCCCGGCGCTGGTGGGGCTCGCTGCCCGGGCGCTGGAATCAGCCTTCGGACTGCCCGAGTTTCTGCCGGCCCGGCTGACCGTCGACCTGTTCAAAGCCGCGCGTGGACTGCCGACGACGACGAAGGTGGCGTTGATCCGGGACGGTCGGCGGGTCCGCAACTCCGAATGCGAGCTGGTGCAGGACGGCGTGACCGTGGCGCGCGCGACGTTGGTGCAGTACCGGTTGAGCGCGCCCCCGCGGGGTGAAGAGTGGACGGCGCCCGCCCGGTTCGAACCGCCGGCCGCACTCGATGGGGACCGGACGACGTATATGGGCAGTGATGCGGGTGGTTGGAGTCGCGCCATCGCCGAGCACCAGAATGCGTCCCGCAAGCGGTTCATGAACCGCACCATCACCGTGGTGCAGGGGCAGCCGAACTCGCCGTTCGTGCGGGCGGCAATGGCAGCGGAGGGCACCAGCCTGGTGACGAACCTGGGCACCGCCGGCGTCGGCTACATCAACGGTGATCTGACGGTCGCCTTGTCGCGCTTGCCCGGTGACGAGTGGATCGGCGTGCAGGCCGATTCGCATCTGGCCGCCGATGGTGTCGCGGTGGGCACATCGACGCTGATCGACAGTGCCGGGGCGTTCGGCACCGGCCTGATCACGGCCATCAGCAACCCGGCGGCTCAGATCGATTTCTCCGCCGACCCATTTCCGGAGCGCACCGCGCCGAGATGACCGTGTGAGCGGCGTAGCCCAATCGGGACGAGGTCCTCGGCTCTCCGCCACCGGCACCGGTTCGGTTGTGCGCTGACGCGTGCGATCTGGGCCACAAGCCGCAGGCTGGATCGGGCTGACCGGCCGTCCCGCGGACCCACGTCTACGAGGAGTTTTCCCGAACCGCGACCATCGCGGTGACAGATCGTGTTGGTCGATTTCGTAGTCCTTTTTGATCGGCCGGATTTGATCTCTTGTATCCGGCTTTCTGGTTGGGCATCGTGGCGGAGCTTCTGTACCACCCTTTGACCCCTGAGCAGCGCTCGCTACATCACCGATCGGCACGGTCATCTCCACCGTGCTCGGCTGCCCGGTACTCGACGCTCTCCGACCGACCGAAAGTACGCATCACATGCCTCGTACCGCGCTTCGCCATGCCCTGATGACGTCTGCCGCAGCCCTTTCAGTTGCGCTGGTTGGTGCCGGTTGCGGTGGTGGGTCCGAGACCGCGTCCTCGGGTGACGGCGGTACGCCCGTGCGCGGTGGCTCCATCGTGTACGGCGCCGATCGTGAGCCCACCTGCCTGGATCCGCACAACTTCGGTGACATGCCGCAGACCTACGTTGCCCGGCAGTACCTCGACTCATTGGTGTCCGAACGCCCCGATGGATCGGTGGTGCCGTGGCTGGCCGATTCATGGACGGTGTCACCGGACGGCCTGGTTTACACCTTCACGATCCGTTCCGGCGTGAAGTTCCACGACGGCACCCCCTTGGATGCCGCTGCGGTGAAGGCCAACTTCGAGCAGATCCTGGATCCGGCGACGCAGTCGCAGACCGATACGGGTTACCTGCGGCCGTACTACAAATCCTCGCGCGCGGTGAACCCCTCTACCTTCGAACTCACGCTGTCCTCGCCGTATTCGGCTCTGCTTCCGGTGCTTTCGCAGGCATTCTTCGGAATCGAGTCGCCCACGGCGATGGCCCGTGGGCTCGAGGCCAACTGCCAATCCCCGGTCGGCACCGGGCCATTCATCGTCAAGCAGTGGAACCGCGGCCAGAGCGTCGAACTGGACCGCAATCCTGACTACAACTCGGCCCCGCAGGATGCCAAGCACCAGGGTCCGGCCTATCTCGACCACGTCAGTTGGAAGTTCCTCGAAGACGGATCGGTCCGGTTCGCCGCGGTGCAGGGTCGCGATGCCGACATCATCTTCAACCCGCCGCCCCAGCAGAAGGCCGCGCTGGAAGCCGACCGCAACCTGGTCCTGCAGGCGTTCACCCATACCGGGCTGCCCAACGGCATCGCGCTGAACACCAGCCATAAGCCGTTCGACGACAAGGCTGTTCGGCAGGCCTTCATCCACGGCGCCAACGCCGAGGCAGCCGTCCGCAGCGCGTATCTCGGAGTGTTCGATTGGGAGCCGGGCCCGCTGTCGTCGACAACGCCCTACTTGCGTCCGGACTTGCGCGATCACTACGCGCACGACCCGGACAAGGCGAACGCCCTGCTGGATTCCGCGGGGTGGAACCAGCGTGACGCCGAGGGCTACCGGACCAAGGACGGCAAGCGGTTGACCGCTCAGTTGGTCTACTCGTCGGATCCGGGGGACACCCCGCCCGCTGATGTGACGCTGTTCCAGAACATCCAGGCCGCCGAGAAACAGATCGGCTTCGATGTGGTGCTCAAACCGCTTCCGGCCGACCAGTACTACGCGGCGTTCACCGACAAGGATGCCTATGACGGCCTGACCGGCGCGTACTGGAACAGCCCCACGCCCGCCGTGTTGTCGATCGTGTATTCCACCGACTCCCTCAAGGCTGCTCCGGGCAACAACATGTCCTGGGTCTCGGACCCCAAGATCGATGACCTGCTGCACCAGGCGGCAGCCTCGAACGACGTCGAGCAGCAGAAGAAGCTCTACGGCGAGGTCCAGCAGATCGTCGCTGAGAATGCCTATCACCTCGGGCTGTACCCCCAGACCACCCGCCTGGTCACCAAGAAGCGGCTCAAGGACGTCTGGATCGAGCCCTCGGAGGGTGAGCCGATACTGCACGACGCGTGGCTGGCGCCATGAGACGCATCCTGACCCGGATCGCCGGGATGATCGGAGTGCTCTGGGGCGCAGCGACATTGACATTCCTGGCTCAGCACCTGATGCCGGGCGACCCGGCTCAGACGATCCTCGGCGGTGCCGGCTCCAAACCCAGCCCCGAGCAACTGGCGGCGGTCAACGAGCAGTACGGATTCAACCGGCCGCTGCCGGTGCAGTACCTGGACTATCTCGGTGGATTGCTCCACGGTGATCTCGGGACGTCATATGTGCTCAAGCAGCCGGTGGCCGACATCATCGGGCAGCAGGTGGGCCCGACACTGGTACTGACGATCACTGCTTTGGCGGCCTCCTGGGCGATTGCGGTGGTGGTCACCCTGCTCACCGCCCATCGCAGTCGGGCGCTGGCCACGATCGGTTCCGGCCTGGAGATCTTCCTGGCGGCCTTGCCCCAATATTGGCTGGGCATAGTGCTGTTGGTGATCTTCGCGTTCCAGCTGCACCTGTTTCCGGTGGTCGGCGACGATGGCGTGGCCGGGCTGGTACTGCCGGCCCTGACCCTGGCGCTGCCACTGGCCGGTTTCCTCGGCCAGGTGACCCGCGACGAGTTCTCCTCGGCGATGGAGCAACCGTTCGCGGTGTCGGCGCGGGCACGCGGCATGAGCGACTGGGGTGTGCGCTGGCGACATGCGTTGCGCCACGCGGTGTTGCCCGGTTTGTCGTTGTCGGGTTGGGCTCTGGGGTCGCTGTTCTCCACGGCCGTCATCGTCGAGATCGTTTTCGTGCGTCCCGGTTTGGGCCGCGTCCTGGTCGATGCTGTCTCCAAACAGGACATGCCGGTGGTGGTGGGTGTGACGCTGTTGGTCGCGTTGACGTACGTGGTGGCCAACCTGTTGGTGGACATCGCCTTCGTCCGTGTCGATCCGCGGCTCAGGAGGGCATGAGATGGCGGTGCGGATCACCGATGGGCTCACAGCCGGAGCGAGCCTGCGCGGCTGGAGCGGCAGGCGGATTCGGCCCGGGGTGTGGATCGCAGGGCTCTACCTCGCGCTGATGCTGGCCTGGGCGGCGGCGCCATCGCTGTTCACCAGCGAGTCGCCGTATGACACCGATATCGAAGCACCGCTGCAGGTTCCGTCATGGGACCACTGGTTCGGCACCGATGCCTCCGGGCGCGATATCTACACCCGCGTCGTCTATGGTGCCCAGAGTTCACTCGCGATCGGCGTGGGGGCGACCGCGCTGGCGCTGAGCGTTGCCATCGTGTTCGGCCTCGCCTCGGGGCTGGGCGGCCGGTTCACCGACGGTGCGATCAGCCGGTTCCTGGAGGTCGTGCTCGCGCTGCCGGGCATGCTCGTCGCGTTGTTGTTCATCGCGATGCTCGGCCCGGGCGCGGCCACCCAGATTCTGGCGGTGGCGATCGGCTCGGCCGCCGGCTATGCGCGGATGATTCGGGGACAGGTACTGGCCGTCAAGGATTCCGGATATGTCAGTGCAGCGATCGCTCTGGGACACTCCCAACATCGCATCATCACCCGCCACATCTTCCCGAACGCAATGCGCCCATTGGTGGTGCTGGGAACCATGGGGGTCGGCCAGTCGATCGTGTGGGCGTCGTCGCTGAGCTTTCTCGGGCTCGGTGTCGCGCCGCCGGCGCCGGAGTGGGGCGCCATGCTCAACGCCGGGCGAGATTTCGTTTCCACCGCCTGGTGGCTGGAAGTGTTTCCGGGACTGGCGATCGTCGGCTGCACGCTGGCGGTCACCGTCGTCGGCCGCTATCTACAGCAACGTCTGGAAGGACGGCCGACATGACCGAGGTATTGCCGGAACGGGCCGAGCGGACTGATCGGAGGGTGGCCCGGTTGGTGGACGTCTCAGATCTCGAGGTCAGCTTCGGCACCGGGGGGAGTCGCCGCCAGGTGGTCCACGGCGTATCCCTGCATGTCGACGCGGGGGAATGCCTGGCCATCGTCGGAGAATCCGGCTCGGGCAAAAGCGTCACCGCGCGCACCCTGTTGGGCTTGACCGGCTCAGGCTCGAATGCTTCGCTGCAGGTGACGGCGAACCGGCTTGAGGTCGTGGGCGAATCGGTACTGGGATACCGCGACCGGGACTGGCGGGCCGTCCGCGGCAAGAAGGTCGGTTTCGTGTTGCAGGACGCCCTGGTGTCCCTGGATCCGCTGCGCAGCGTCGGCAGGGAGATCGCCGAGACATTGCGGCTGCATCGCTTCGGCAACCGCGCGCGGCGTGCCGCCCGGGTCATCGAATTACTCACCGCGGTAGGCATTCCGGAGCCGCAGCTGCGGGCCCGGCAGCTCCCGCATGAGCTGTCGGGCGGTCAACGCCAGCGGGCGCTGATCGCATCGGCGATCGCGTTGGACCCGCCGCTGCTCATCGCGGACGAGCCGACCACCGCACTGGATGTCACGGTGCAAGTCCAGATCCTCGGCCTGCTGGCAGAGATGAAGGAACGCGGCACCGGCCTCATCGTGATCAGCCATGACCTGGCTGTGGTGAGCCGGCTGGCCGACCGGGTGGCAGTGATGCGCAACGGACGAGTGGTGGAACAGGGGCCAGTGGCCGCGGTGCTCTCGACGCCCTCGCATCCCTACACCCGGTCATTGCTCGACGCGGTGCCCGCCGCGCATCGTAAGGGCACCCGGCTGTCGGATATGCCGCCGCGGCCCGTGCATCCCGTGCCTCGCAGCGCACCGCCCGCTGACGGGATCCTGCTGCGCGCCGGCGGTTTGGTGAAGAAGTTCGCCGGCCCCGACGGCGTGGCCCGCACCGCCGTCGACGGTGTCTCGTTCAGCCTCGGGGTCGGCGAGACACTCGGCATCGTCGGAGAATCCGGATCGGGCAAGACCACCACGGCACGGTTGGCCCTGGCCCTGCTGGATCCCGATGACGGCACAGTGGAGTTGGCCGGTGAACCGTGGAGCGAGGCGACCGAAGCTCAACGGCGGCCCCGGCGCCGCCGTATCTCGGTGATCTACCAAGACCCGCTCGGATCTTTCGATCCACGTTGGACGGTGCGCCGGATCATCGAGGATGCCCTGCCCGCCGATCGGTTCCCGGATGCCGACGCCCGCCGCCGTCGCACCGAGGATCTCCTCGCCGATGTCGGGCTCAGCCCGGAACACCTGGACCGTCGGCCGCTCCTGCTCTCGGGCGGCCAGCGTCAGCGGGTCGCCATCGCCCGAGCGCTTGCTGCCGAGCCGGACGTGATCGTCTGCGACGAACCGGTGTCGGCGCTCGACGTCACCATCCAGGCTCAGGTGCTCGACCTGCTGACCGACCTGCAGGACCGGCTCAAGTTGTCCTACCTGTTCATCTCGCACGACCTCGGTGTCATCCACCACATGGCCGACCGGGTTCTGGTGATGCGTCAAGGGCGTGTCGTCGAGTCAGGACCGGCTGCAGACATTTTCGACAATCCGCAGGATCCCTACACCCTTGAGCTGCTCGCGAGTCTCCCGACGGGCGAGCCCGAATCCGTTGCCGGAGGTTTACCATGACCCGCCAGATCGTGCTCAACGCGTTCGACATGAACTGCGTCGCCCATATTGTCGCCGGAACATGGCGGCATCCGGAGTCGCAGGCGGTGCGCTACAAGGACATCGACTACTGGCTGGATCTTGCCAAGGTGCTCGAGCGTGGTCTGTTCGACGGGCTGTTCATCGCCGATGTACTGGGCATCTATGACGTCTACGGCGGTGGTCCGGCGGCCGCGCTGCGCTCCGGTGCCCAGGTACCGGTGAACGATCCGCTGCTCGTGGTACCCGCCATGGCCACTGTTACGAAAAATCTGGGGTTCGGCATCACCGCAGCCACATCGTTCGAGCATCCGTATTCGTTCGCCCGCCGGATGTCGACCCTGGACCACCTCACCAAGGGGAGGGTCGGCTGGAACATCGTCACCGGGTACCTGGAGAGCGCCGCGCGGAATCACGGCCTGGACACCATCACCCCGCACGCCGATCGTTACGACATCGCCGACGAGTACACCGAGGTGCTGTACAAACTGTGGGAGGGCTCGTGGGAGGACGACGCCGTCGGCGTCGATCCGGGCCGGGCCACCTATGCAGACCCGGACAAGGTGCATCCGATCGCCCATGACGGCAAGCATTTTCGAGTTCCGGGCATCCACCTGTGCGAGCCGTCGCCTCAACGCACACCGGTGCTCTACCAGGCCGGTGCATCCAACCGGGGCCGACAGTTCGGGGCTGAGAACGCCGAGGTGATCTTCATCGGCGCACCGACCAAGGAAATACTGCGTGAGGCGGTGGCCGACATCAGGGCCCGCGCTGCCGCGGCCGGGCGTGACCCCTATGACGTGAAGATCGTCAACGGCCATGTGGTGGTGACCGGGGCAACCGAACGGGCCGCCCAGGCCCGCTATGACGAGTTCCGCCGCTATACCGATCCCGAAGGCGCCCTTGCCCTGTGGTCCGGGTGGCTCGGAACCGACCTGTCGCGTTTCGACCTCGACGACCCGGTTGCGGTCACCGACAACGAGTTCCTCAAGTCCTCGGTGGAGATGTTCGGCCAGGGCCAGTGGACGCTGCGGGACTTCATCGACGCGAAAGCCATCGACGCCGAGGGCGGATTCACCGTCGGCTCCCCGACGCAGGTGGCCGACGAGCTGCAGGAGTGGGTCGAGGAAACCGATGTCGACGGGTTCAACCTGACCAACGTGATCACCCCGGGTTCGTTCGTCGACTTCGTCGACCATGTGGTGCCGGAGCTGCAACGACGCGGCCTGTACAAGACCTCGTATGACGAGGGAACCCTGCGCCACAAGCTGTTCGGCCGCGGCCCCCGCCTGCCAGAAACCCACCGCGCCGCCAACTACCGCCACGCCAACCAGGAGGCAATCCGATGACATCCACCACTGCTCAGCCCGTCACCTACGGATCCGATCGGCTCGCCAACCTGATCGCCGCGATCGGAGAGGGCGCGCTGGAGCGCGAGCGGACCGGCGAACGACCCTTCGCCGCAATCGATCTCGTTCGCGCCGAGCGGCTCGGCGCGCTGCGGGTGCCCAGCGCCGACGGTGGCGGCGGGGCGAGCCTGCGTGAACTGTTCGCCCTGGTCATCGAATTGGCCACCGCCGACGTGAACGTCGCACACATCCTGCGCGGACATTTCTCCCACGTCGAGGAGCGGCTGCGGCTCGATGCCGAGCAGCGCCGCCGGGTGACCGAGTTGGCGCTGTCCGGCGCGATCGTCGGTAATGCCTCGACCGAACTGGGCTCGACCCCGGCCGGTGGGTTCACCTGGCAGACCAAGCTCACCCGCGACGGCGACGGATATCGGCTCAACGGAAAGAAGTTCTTCACCACCGGCACGCTGTACGCCGACTACGCCGAGGTGCTGGCCAGCAATCCCGAGGGGGCGTCGGTGATCGCCCTCGTTCCCACCGACCGGCCCGGATTCACGGTGGTCGACGACTGGGACGGCATGGGGCAGCGCGCCACCGGAACCGGTACTGCCACTTTCGAGGACATCGTGGTATCCGCTGACGAGGTGCTGGAGTTCGCCCCGCCGAACGCCGACGACGAGGAGCAGTCGCTGTACCTGTCCGGCGCGTTCTTCCAGCTGTACGTGACGGCACTGGAAGTCGGTGTGGTGCACGCACTTCGCAATGATGCGGTGGCGCATGTGCTTCAGCGCCCACGCAGCTTCGCCTGGGCGCCGACCCCCACGGCCGCCGATGATCCACTGTTGCAGCGCGAGATCGGTGAGATCGCGGCCGCCGCGTACGCCGGGCAGGCCACGGTGCTGGCCGCCGCCGACGCCCTGGCCCTGGCGTTCGAAGCCGACACCGACGGGACCGACCCGGGCCTCGAACTCGCCCATGAGGCGTCCGCGCAGGCCGCGGCCGCCAAGATCGTGGTCGATGCCCTGGCGCAGAAGGCGGCGGGGCAGATCTTCGACGTCGGCGGGGCATCGGTGGTGCGGCAGTCGCATCTGCTCGATCGGCATTGGCGCAACATCCGGACGCTGGCCTCACACAACCCGTCGTCATACAAAGCGCAGGCGCTCGGTGCCCTTCACGTCCGCGGCACTCGCCTGCCGGGCAGTGGCTACTTCTGATCCGACCGGGCCCGCGGTCCGGCGGGATCAGCACGAAACACCACCCACCGCATCGCGCTGTACATGTAGACCGCCTCGCAGCCGCCGGCAACGATCCGGGCCAGGTGGTACTCGACACCCACGGCCGCCAGCCCGCTGGATACACCCAGGATGAACGCCAGGTAGTTGATCACGACGACCACCACGTACACCGTCAGTTGAGGACCGACAGCGGCGTGTGAGCGGAAGTTCAGTGTCCGGTTCAAGTAGTACGCGAGGCCGAAGGCACCGGCGTATCCCACGGTCACCGCGAGCGGTAGCGGAACCCGGAAGACGCCGTGCAGGACCGTCAGAATCGTGAGATCGACGCCGAAGGTGAAGGTGTTGATCACCACAAAGCCGAGGAATGTCGGGGCCACAACAGAATTCAGTGGCGCCGGCAGGGCGTGCACCACCAGGACGCACAACCGGTGGAACCGCTCGGCGGCAGATACCCGGCTTAGTTCGTCTCGCACATGGACACCGTGGCATCGGAAGATGTCAGGTGCGTGAGCGCCGAGCGAACTCCGATGGAGCCCTGGCGATCCCGCGCATCATGTCTCGGTCCGGGCCGGGGTGAACCTGATGTTCAGGCGGGTCAGCCCCCGCAGGATGAATGTGGGCAGATAGCGGTACTTGCGGGCGTCCGCAGGACCGTGCACCTCCTCGTCGATCCAGATGCGCTCGGTCCGGTCGAGCAGTCGGTTCAGGCTGACCAGGCCTTCGGTGCGGGCCAGCGGGGCACCCGGACAACTGTGCGGTCCGCGACCGAATGCCACGTGGTTGCGGGCGTTGACGCGGTCCGCATCGAAGCGGTCTGGATCGTCGAACTTGGCCGGATCCCGGTTCATTGCCGCGTTCACCAGCATGACGATGGTCCCGGCCGGAACGTCTTTGCCGCCGATCGTCACGGGGACCCTGGTGAGCCGGAAGTCTCCGCGCACCGGGCTCTCGTAGCGCAGTGACTCTTCGATGAAGCGCGGGATCAGCGTACGGTCGGCGCGGAGTCGGCCTTGCAGCTGCTGATCTTCGGCCAAGATCATCACGGCGGCCGACAACAATCGCACAGTGGTCTCCTGTCCCGCCGCGAACAGGTTGGCGGCCACCCGGACCGCGTCGATCACCTCCGGGGTGCTCCCGTCGGGGAAGGTCGCGGAGGCCACGCCCGTCAGAACGTCGTCACGTGGTCGGGCACGCCGGTCCCGATGTACTCGGTGAACTTCCCGTAGAGGTACTCGAGGGGGGTCTGCTGTAACGACTCGCCCTTGCTGCTGCCGATGGTGCCCGTGTGGCCGCCGTGCAGCAGCGCTTCCTGAAACTCGGGATGGTCGGATTCGGGGACTCCGAGCAGGTCCGCGATCACCAGCATCGCGAACGGGCCCGCGAAATCATCGATGAACTCGCAGCCGCCGCCGGTCAGGGCGGTGTCGTACTGCCGGTCGGCGATCCGCCAGATGAACTGTTCGTTCTCCTTGAGGCGCTTGGGTGTGATCATCCTCGACAGCAGGGCGCGATGATCCGTGTGTTTCGGCGGATCGAACGTGGGCAGCTGGTCGTTGAACGGCAGGTCGTCGCGGTGGGTCTCGATCAGGCTCGAGATGTCGGTAGTGCCCGATCCGTCGAGTGGAACCGGAAAGCCGGGAAACGGGCCGGTGACCGACAGGCACGAGGAGAAGCGTTCACTGTCGTTGTAGATCGCCACGCCCTCGTCGTATCCGGTCACCATGACGACGCCGTGGTGTGCCTCCTGGTACAGCGGGCCTTCAGCGCGGAGCTGTGCAAGGTAGGCGTAGGGATCGTGCAGCAGGGTGTTGTCGGTGAAGAAGTCGATCGCATCGACGTCGCCGCGAGTGATTTCGATACTCACTCCGAGATCTCAACTCCCTCATAGCTGGTCAACATCTCGGTGTTGGGCAGCGCCATCTGCAGGTACAGATCGATGTGACGGATCTTGTCCTCGGCGGTGAACTCGTATACCGAGATCGAGTTGACCACCGACTCGAAATCGCCCATCTTCGTGTGTTCCTCGAGTTCGAGGTACACCACACCGTCGACTTCGCTGACTCGCTTGAACCGGCCGTCCCACTCCGAGGCCGAGGCCCAATTGGTCATGAAATCGGTGTACTCGTCCCAGTTCATCACCTCTTTGAAGTTGCCGATCCGTTCGAACTCGTCGACCGCGACCAGGGCCGCCAGCGGCGCCCAGCCGTCGATCCCGAACCCTGGCTGTTTTGCGGCGTTTACCAACTGCTTGGTGGTGACCGCGTACTGCACCACTGCGCGACAGCGGCCGGTGTAGTCGTCGACAACCTCATGGACGTGTTTCACGCAAAGTTCCTTCTCTGTGGTGGTTTTCGAGATCTGGTAGATCAGGACCCGGCGCCTGCGGCAGCGAGGTACTTGTCGACGACCGAATGGAAGTGCGCGATCACGACCTCTTCCTTGACCAAGGCCATGTGCTTGAGCGCGGTGTTGCGCAACCCGATCTGCTGGCGCGGCATCTGTTCGTAATCCTGTTGTAGCGCTTCGAAATACTTGTAGCTGCCGGCCTCGTCGACCACAATCGCCTCGGCGGTGAAAGCCGCCTTCATCTCGTCGGGCAACCACATGTAGCTGGCGACGTGCCAGATGCATCGGTTGGGGTCACCGTCCGGGTGGGGCAGAGACATGATGATCGTCGCCTCTCCGGCGCGGATGGTCATGAAGAAGTTCGGGAACCATACCCAGCCGTGGTTGTCGCTCATCTGGGCGTCGGTCAGCCCGCTGACGTCAAGCCCCATGCCGGTCAACGTGTCTCGTGTCGCTGTCTGCAGCAGTGTGCGGGCGGTGACCCCGTCGGGAAATGTCAGCGATCCGTCGTCGGCGCGGTACCCGGCGACGAGTTCGGAGAAGCGGGGGAGCACCGCGACGGTGGACGGGAACGTCTCAGGTAGGTCCATGATGCCGTCGACCTGTTGCTCCGGGGTGGCGCCGACGACGTCGAACGGGGCCATCGACACGCTGTGCTGGTCGAAGAACCGGTACCTGCTCGTGGCCGGGTCGATGTTGATCACCCGCAGCAACTGAGGGTGGATGCCGTCGATGTGGTAGCCCTCCTGGAAGGCGTCCAGGACCACTTTCCAGTTGCAGTCGATGGCCTCGGTCACGTCCATCACGGTGACCATCTCGTCGAGGTGATACGGCGCCAGCATGGTCGCGACCTCCTCGCCGATGAAGTCCGCCAGGGGTTCGGCGGTCGGATCAGGATTGAGGAAGATGAACCCGGCGAATGTGCCCACCGAAACCTCGATCAGCCCGTGGGTGTCCTTGTCGATCGGTCCGGCCAGGGCCTCCCGCAACATTCCTTTGAGCCGCCCGTCGAGGTCATACGACCACAAATGGTACTGGCACAGGAAGCCGCGCTTGGCGTTTCCGCGGGCGTCACGGCACAGCACGTTGCCCCGGTGCCGGCATGCGTTCACGAAGCCTCGGATGGTGTCGTCCTTGCCGCGCACGACGATGTAGGACTGATCGAAGATCTGGTACTGCTTCCAGTCGCCGGCCTTGGTCAACTCGTCCACCCGGCCGACCACCTGCCAGACTCTCTTCCAGATCGAATCACGTTCCTGAGCAACGAATTCCGGTGCGACATAGCGACTAGTCGGAATCTGCATCCGATAGGCATCGGGCGCGATGTCATCCAGGCCGGTGGCGTTCTCGACCCAATTTCCGGGGCGTGCTGTCTGCACGGGCGGACCTCCTCTATCGATCACTGGGCGGTGAGGTGCTGACGGCCGGTGTGCCCGGCCTTGTCGGCGCCAGGAAGTAGTTTGTGACTGCGATCACTACTATACATTTATGTATATCTAATACAACGGTGCATATATCGGATCGAGTCATGGCGATCGGGGAGGTGTTCTGGTGCGGTCTCTGTTGGAGGTCATGGCCGAAAGTGCGGAGCAAGCGGTGATCTGGGCCGGCGGACTCATCTGTGACCGAGCACTTGAGGGTTGGGCGGTGGTCGTCTGGCTGCCTGAACTGGCCGCGACGCCAGCGCTGGAGATCGTTGGCGCCCAGACGCGGGTTTGCGCCCTGGATGCCGAGATGACCGGCGCCGGGGCGCCGCTGGTGCGGATTTCACAGGCTGGGGCTCCGCGGATTCAGACGTATGTCTGCGACGTGCCGGCCTCTGATGGCCCGCCGAGTGAAGGGATTTGCCTGGTGAGCGCCGACAGCGCATTTCAGCATCGACTCAGCGGTGCCGCGCGCGCCTTCAAGGCGCAGGCACTGAACGCCTGCGGAAGTCCCGCGGATGTCGGAAAGACGGAAGCCTTCCGACCCGCCGACCGGGGGTGGGTGGCGCGGCCGGCGGTCGCCGCCACGCCCGTTGGCTAACGTTTGACAGGATGGGGCCATGGCCGAACGCTGGACGAAGCAACGCCGCTTGGAACACACGCGCAACGTTCTGCTGGACGCTGCCGAAGAGGTATTTGCGCGCAAGGGGTTTGACGGGGCCGCGTTAGAGGACATCGCCGAGGTCGGGGGCTACACCCGCGGCGCCATCTACTCCCACTTCGGGAGCAAGGCGGAGTTGTTCCTGGCAGTGGTCGAACGACAGCGCCAACAGTTCCTCGACGGCTTCGCCGACGTCATCGCCACATTTCACCGACTCGACGATCTCGATGCCGATGAACTCGGTGACCGCTGGCGGGATCTGGTCGCCGCCGAGGGGCCCGACCGCGCCGTCCTCGGATGCGAGTACACCCTGTTCCTGCTGCGCAATCCCGACGCGCGGGAACGAGTGGCAGCACAGCGAGAGGAGACCGCTCGCGCCCTCGCCGACTACATCTCCAAAGGCGCCGCGCGCCTGGGCGGCCACCTGAGTATCCCGGCGCTGGACCTGGCCCGGGTCATTCTGGCCGCCAACGACGGCGTCACCCTCAACAGCCTGCTCGACGACCAGGCGGTCTACCGCCCGTTCCTTCGCATGGTTCTGGCCAATATCGTTGTCCCCAAGGGGAACAACTTGTGACCAAGACCGGACATCCGGCGCGCACCGGCGCGCTGATGGCCATGGCGTCCATGCTGTGCGTGCAGATCGGGCTGGCCGTGGCAGTCGGCCTGATCGATGACATCGGAGCCGAGGGTGCCGCGTGGCTGCGCCTGGCGTGGGCCGGCGTTCTGATGCTCGTGATCGTGCGGCCGCGCCCGTCGGCCTTCACCAGGTCGGCATTCTGGACGTGCGTCGCGCTCGGTGTGGTCACGGCCGGAGTGACGATGCTCTTCATGGCGGCCCTGTCCCGGATCCCGCTCGGCACAGCCAGCGCACTGGAATTCCTCGGCCCGCTCGGGGTCGCCGTCGCCCACGGGAAGGGGCGCAATCGGATTCTGTGGCCCGGGCTGGCCGCGGCCGGCGTGGTGCTACTCACCGAACCCTGGACGGGCGACGTCGACCTCATCGGTGTGCTCTACGCGCTGTGCGCCGCACTGTGCTGGGCCTGCTACATCCTGCTCACGCAACGCGTCGGCGACGAGGTGGCCGGTATCCAGGGCTTGGCGGTGTCCATGCCGGTCGCCGGCCTGGTCGGCACCGCGGTTGTCGGGCCGTCGGTATTTCCTCAGTTGACACCGCAGTTGCTCTTGATCGGAGTGGGGCTCGCGATCCTACTGCCGGTGATCCCTTTCACCCTCGAGATGTCTGCGCTCCGGTATCTGAGCACCGCCGCGTTCGGCACGCTGATGGCCCTGGAGCCGGCATTCGCGATGCTGGTCGGTTTCGTTCTGCTCCACCAGGTCCCGGCTCCGGCCGCCGTGATCGGCATCTGCCTCGTGGTGGCTGCAGGCGTCGGCGCGGCGCGTACCGGGGCGCGTGCCACTCCGGTCCCTGCCGAGATCGGCTGATCAGGTTACGCTGGCGCCAATGTCACGTGGAATCTTCAATTCCCCAGTCGCCCGGTGGTTCAATGCGGCCGCCGTGGGCCTCACCCGAGTCCCGGTGCTCGGCCGATGGATCGGCCACGGTGTGGTGGTCATCCGGTACACCGGCCGAAGGTCGGGCCGCACGTTCGAGACTCCGGTTTCCGTGACGCGCGACGGCAACCAGGTGACCATCAATGTGATGACGCCGGACAGCAAGAACTGGTGGCGCAACTTCCTCGGCGGGGGCGGCCGGCTCACCTTGCTGAACCTGGATGGCAGTGACCGTGCGGGGCACGCCGTTGCCCACCGTGACGGCCACGGCAAAGTGACCGTCACGGTGCAACTCGACGCACCCTGAGCTCAGGCGTCGACGCGCTTGCGCCGGTACAGCGTTCCGACCATGAGCAACAACAGGCTCACCACCAGGATCGCCGTGGCCAGCACGTTGATCTGCGGGGGCACCGCGGCCTTGACCGCCGCGTTGACATACAGCGGATAGGTGACCGTGGAGCCGCTGACGAAATACGTGATGATGAAGTCGTCCAGGGACAACGCGAACGACAACATCGCCGCGGCGACGATGCCCGGAACGATCAGCGGCAGCGTCACTTTGAAGAACGTTCTGGTCGGGCTCGCCCCGAGATCCATCGACGCGTCCTCGAGCGTCCAGTCGAAGCCGCGTACCCGGGCGCGCACCGTCATCGCGATGAAGCTGATCTGAAAGGCTATGTGGGCCAGCACGATCGTGGCGTAGCCGGTGGCCCAGTGCAGATCGAGGAACAGGGTCAGCAGCGACGCACCCATGACCACCTCGGGCGCGGTCAGCGGTAGCACGAGAAAGGTGTCGACCGCTTTCTGACCGCGGAATCGTTGGCGCACCAGAGCGATTGCCACCAGTGTGCCCAGCACCAAGGCGATGGCGGTCGACACTGCGGCGACATTGAGGCTGAGCTTCAGCGCCTCGGTGAGTGCCGGGTACTTGAACGGGTGGGCCCAGTTGTCGAGCGTGAATCCCTGCCAGGTGTAGTTGAACTTGCCCGCCGGCTTGTTGAACGAGAACAGCACGATGACGAAGATCGGCAGGAACAGGTACAGCAAGACCAGACCGGCGACGATCCGCAGGGTCCAATCACCCCACCTCGGTGATCCCTTGACCACCGTCGGTACGGCCGGGCTCGTGGCTTCCGCCATCGCGGTCGATGTCATACCAAGTCCTCCGTGCCCAGCGCCCGCGTATAGAGCAGCACCCCGACCAGGATGATCGCCATCAGCACCATGCTGAGGGCTGCTGCTGCCGGGTAGTCCTTGACCACCAGGAACTGCTTCTGGATCACGTTGCCGATCATGGTGGTCTGAGTGCTGCCGAGGTAATCGGCATTGATGAAATCGCCGGCCGCGGGGATGAACACCAGCATGCTTCCGGCCAGCACGCCCGGCATCGACAGCGGCAGAATGACTTTGGTGAAGCTGCGGGTGTTCGACGAGTACAGGTCTTTGGACGCCTCGATCAGGCGTGGATCGATCTTCTCCAGACTCACGTAGAGCGGCAGGATCATGAAGATGATCCAGTTGTAGGTGAGGCCGCCGATCACCGCCCAGCTCGTCGAGAGCAGCCGACCTTCGCTCGGCAGCAATCCGATGGCCCCGAGCGCGTTGACCACCACCCCGTCGTCGGCCAGGATCGTCTTCCACGCGATGGTGCGGATCAGGAAGGTGACGAAGAACGGCAGGATCACCAGGCCCAAGATCAGGTTCTTGTACCGGCCGGCCTTGAAGGCGATGACGTAGGCCAGCGGAAACGCCAGCAGCGCACACAGCACGGTGGCGACAAATGCGTAGCCGAACGTCCGCAGGATCTGGTCCTGATACTCGCTGAATGCATGCAGGTAATTGCCGAAATTCCAGTCGAACTCGAGCGTCGGCAGATACACCGAACCGCCCGACGTCGACAACGAGGTGCGTGCCAACGAGAAGAAGGGCACCACGAAGAAGATCCCGAGGTACACCAGGGCCGGCAGGATCATCAGATACGGGGCGATCTTGCTCCGCTGCCGGCTACTGGTGGCTACTCCCGCCATCGGCGTCAGCCTCCGGTCACTGCGGCGTACAGACTGTTGAACTCCTGAGTCTGCTCGTCAGTGAGGGCCGGCCACGACTTGAGCTTGGCAAGGATGTCGGCCGGCGGGTTGATCAGCGGGTTGCTGGCCAGCTTGGGGTCGATCTTGGCCAGTTCGTCTGTCATGTCCGACAACACCGGAACGAACTGGGTGAACGCGATGAGCTTGGCGTAGTTCGCCCGGTCATAGACGTAGTCGATCCACGCTTCGGCGGCCTTCTGGTTCTGTGTGGTGTAGGGGATCACCATGGTGTCGATGAACCAGTCGCCGCCGGTCTCGGGCACGATGAACTTCAGGTCCGGGTTGTCGGCCTGCAGCTGGACCACGTCACCCGAATACGCCTGGGCGACAGCGATATTGCCGGCCGCGAGGTCGTCGGCGTAGTCGTTGCCGGTGAACCGGCGGATCTGGCCCTTGTCCTTCTGTTCGCGGATGAAATCGACGGCTTTCTTGATCGCCTCGGTGGTCGGTTCCTCAACGGAGTTGCCCTGCCACTGCATGATCATGCCGAGCCCGTCCTGGGTGTCGGACAGCAGGCTGACCCGACCCTTGAACGCGGGATCCCACAGATCGTCGATCTTGGTGATGTCACGTCCGGTGGCGGCGCGGTTGTACGCCAGGCCGACCATGCCGGTCATGTACGGCGCGGTGTAGTTGCGTCCCGGATCGGCCTTCGAATTGAGGAGGTCTTGGCGCAGGTTCTTCTTGTTGGGGACCCGTGTCTCGCTGATCTCGTTGAGCCACTTGAGTCCGGCGAGCCGCACCGCCATGAACTCGGTGGGCACGACGAGGTCGGAGCCGATGTCCTGCTGACGGGACAATGGTTCCTTGACCTTGGCGAACCACTGCTCGTTGTCGTTGAAATCTTCTTTGTAGTCCACCGTCAGACCGGTCTTGGTCTGGAATCCGGCGACGAACCCGTCGGCCATGTACAGCGGCCAGTTCGAGACGCGGAGGGTGCCGGTGGCCGGTGAGCCGTCGTCGGGTGCAGCCGAGGTGGCCGGGGCGCTGGATTTCTCGCCCGAGCTACAGGCGGCCAGGACCGAGGGCCCCAGCGCCAGTGCCGCCGCGGCAGCTGCACCGCCGCCCAGGAATCGACGGCGTGACGTGCGGTTCGCGGTAAGCCGGGCGAGCAGTCGGGGATCGAGGTTGTCGGGCATGGGCGACCTTTCGGGGAATTCGGGCGCTTCCGTGAATGAGGGGTGGCGGCTGGCGAGTGTCTACGTGTCGTCGAGCATCTCTTCGAGGTCTTCGGCGGTGGGTATGTCCGCGGCAGGCAGTACGCGCGAAGCTTCCGGCGACCAACTGACATGCACCGCGTCACCCGGGCGCAGCAGAGGTAGGTCCTGCTCGGGCCCGACATGGGCGATGATCGTCGAATCATCCGGCGCGGCAAGGGAAAGCCGGAGCACCGGACCCTGGAAGGTCAGGTCCTTGACGGTGGCGGGCACGGTGGCCACATCCCCGGTCGGAATATCCATGGAGACGCGGACCCGCTCGGGACGGATCATCAGGGTCGCCTGACCGCCGGGTTCGATGGTGGTATCGCCAGGTTTGGCCTTGAGCGTCGTTCCGAGCACGTCCACCTCGACGAAGTCCCGGTTGGTCCGCCCCGTCTGCCGGCCCGGCCACAGGTTGGCCTGCCCGATGAAGCTGGCGACGAACACGGTCGCCGGGCGGTCGTAGATCTCGGTGGGGCTGCCGATCTGCTCAACGTTTCCGTTGTTCATCACCGCGATCCGGTCGCTCATGGTGAGCGCCTCTTCCTGATCGTGGGTGACGTAGATGAACGTGATGCCGACCTCGCGCTGGATACGTTTCAGTTCGAACTGCATCGCATGGCGCAGTTTGAGATCGAGGGCGCCGAGCGGCTCGTCGAGCAGAAGTGCGCTGGGGTAGTTGACCAGGGCGCGGGCCAATGCGACCCGCTGCTGCTGGCCGCCCGAGAGCTGGCCCGGCTTGCGCTTGGCGAAGTCGGTGAGCCGGACGATCTCCAGCAGCTCGTCGACGCTGCGCTTGATCTCGGCCTTTTCCTTCTTCATGCTCCGCGGCCCGTAGGCAACGTTGTCCCACACTGTCATGTGCGGGAACAGCGCGTAGTGCTGGAAGACCGTGTTGACGTTGCGCTTGTGCGGTGGCACGCGAGAGACGTCGACGCCCTCGAGCCGGATGGCGCCCGCGGTCGGGCTTTCGAAGCCGGCGATCATGCGCAGCGTGGTGGTCTTCCCGCAGCCCGAGGGGCCCAGCATCGAGAAGAACTCACCCGATGCGATGGTGAAGTCCGCCTCGGCTACGGCTACGTAGTCGCCGAACCGTTTCGTGACGTGGTCGATCTCTATGACCGGCTCGCCACTGCGTGGCGAGCCGTCGTGTCCCGTCGACTTGTCGACGGCGGTGATATCTGGGCCGGTCAGCGGAATCCTCCTCCAGTACAGCCGGGAAGCTGTCGGTAAACAATCGCCGATGGAGCCGACCTTCGCAACCGTTTCCGCAATGAATTAACAATTTTTCAATGGAATCCTTCGTCAGAACCGGGTTGACAGCGCGATTCCATAGCGTGGCAGCGAGCGGCCACGGCGGGTGCGGTCGGTTCATGGTCCGGATGGTCAGTGACTGGCTGGGCTCAAGTTTCGCAGCTCAGCGGGCTGTCACGACGGGAATCCGGCGACTGGAGGAATCAGCCCCACTCGTGGTTCATGGCGCGGGACTCGGACATGGTGCGCACGGACTCGCCGTGGCGGTCGGGTGCGCGCGACACCGCGATGAGAGCCATCGCGAGGGCGGCTGTGACCGCTCCGGCGACGAAGATCGTCACGAAGCTGCCCTCCGATGGCACTATGCGATGCCCGAGCAATACCGCCACGACAGCGGCCGCCACGGAGCTGCCGATCGTCCGCGCGATCGCGTTCATGCTCGTGGCGATGCCGGTCTCGCCGGCGTCTACCTCACTGACGACCAGCGCGGGCAACGCGCCGTATCCCAGGCTGATGTAGGCGTTGGCCAGCACGCCGGCCAGGACCACCTGCCAGGGCCGGTCATGGGCTATGGCGAGCATGACGAATCCGGCGATACCGGCGACCGCGGCCACCACCAGTACTCGACGCGCGCCGTACCGGTCGATGTACCGGCCGCTGACCAGTGCCACCACAAAACCGGTCAACGCTCCGGGGAGCAGGAAATACACGCTGGCTTGCAGCACGCTGGCCCCGAATCCGTAGCCGGCGGCCTGACGGGACATCTGCACGAACTGGGTGAGGCCGAGGAATGCGAAGTACAGCCCCATGCCGACCAGGATCGTGGCCAGGTTGGTCAGCAGGATGGGTCGCCGGGCCAGCATCGTGGTCGAGACCAGAGGATCTGCGGTCCGTCGTTCCCACCACCACCAGCCGACCAGCACGCCGACACCGCCGGCCAGAAAGCCGATCGTCCCCGGATGCGTCCACCCCCACGAGTTGCCCTGGGTGATCGCCAGCAGCACCGACGACAGGCCGACCGCCAGGCCCGCGGCGCCCAGCCAGTCGATTGTGCCGCCGGCGTCAGGCTTGCGGTTGGGCACAATCGCGACCGCCACCACGATGACGACGGCGGTGAAAGCGGTGGTGAGCCAGAAGACGCGGTGATACCCGGCGTCGCCCGACATCAGCAGGCCGGTGACGACGAGGCCGACACCGCCGCCGAAACCGAGCGTTCCGGACAACACCGACATCGCGCCGACCAGACGATCCTCGGCGAGTTCTTCCCGCAGGATCGCGATGCTGATCGGGTAGAGCGCGTAGGAGGCGCCCTGCAGGATGCGTGCCGCCACCAGCAGCGGCACCGACGCGGTCACCGCGGCCAGCACCGAACCTGCCAGCACCACCACCAGCACGCCGAGCAGGACGCGTTTCTTGCTGTAGAGATCGGCGAGCCGGCCGATCAGCGGGGTCGAGGCCGCTGCCGCCAGAAGGTTGGCGGTGACGGCCCAGCTGACCGCTACCCCCGAGGTATTCAGCTGGCGGGCGATGATGCCCAGGATCGGGACTACCGCGGTCTGGAGGATGGCGACGGTGAGTGCCACCAGGCTCAGGCCGGCGATCAGGACACCGGGGCGGCGGGGCGCCCCGGGCACAGCGGGGGAGGCGGACCGGTCGGTTTCGGTCCTCGCCACTTACCGCTCCGATCCATAGCTAATCTTTGTGTTTCTCGATTATGGCCTTGGGTTGTCACGGGCCTGCCCACCGGGGTGATCGCTCAGTGCCACACCGTCGGGACCGTGGTCGAATAGACGAATGGCTTTCGGAGTCAGTGCGCTCAACGCGTCCACGTTCAGCGGGCGCCGCCCGACCGGCTCGGGTGATCTGACCGTGGAAACCCATGGGATCGCACCCCTGGCCGCCGACCAACGGTACGGACACCCCGCCCGGCTGTTCACGGTGTGGTTCGCGCCGCAGGTGAACATGACCGGAGTATTCACCGGGACATTGGCGATCACCCTCGGGTTGGGCTTCTGGCTGGGACTGCTGGCCATGGTGATCGGCACGGTTCTGGGTTCCGCCGTGGTCGCATACCTCTCGACGTGGGGGCCCCGCACCGGGGCGGGTCAACTTCCCAACGCGCGCATGGCATTCGGCGGGCTGGTCGTGGTGCCGGGCATCTTGCAGTGGGGATCGTCGATCGCCTGGGACGCACTTGTCGGGTTGTTCGGCGGGGAGGCGCTCGCGGCGCTGCTGGGCATCCCGTTCTGGAGCGCGGTGTTGATCGTCCTCGCCGTCCAGGGCGTCGTCGGATTCTTCGGCTACGAGTTGATCCACCGGCTGCAGGCGGTGTTGACCGTCATCCTCTTCATCACCTTCGCGGTCTTCACCGTCAAACTGGTCGGCGGACATGACATCGTCGTGGCGCCGTCGGTGGCAGGCGCCGATCTGGCCGGAGCTTTCGTTTTCGAGGTCACCATTGCACTGAGCCTGGCGATCTCGTGGGCCAGCTACGCCGCCGATTTCAGTCGCTATCTCCCGAGCGACTCGCCGCGGCGGCAGGTGTTCGGATACTCGTTCGCCGGGATCGTGTTGGGCTACATATTCGTTCAGGGCATCGGGATCGCGGCCGCGTCGGTGATCGGTGAGCACACCGCCGACGGTGTTCACGCCGTCATGGGCGGGGGCCTGCTCGGCGGCCTGGCCTTGTTGGTGATCGCGCTCGCGGCGATCGGCTCGGGTGTGATGAACGACTACAGCGGCTCCTTGGCATTGCAGACCATCGGTGTGCGGGTGCGTCGGCCGGTTTCGGCGATCATCGTGACGGCACTGGCCTTCGGCTTGATCCTGTGGTTGCACGCCGCGGACACCGCGACCAGGTTCACCGATGTCCTGCTGTTGGTCAGCTATTGGATTCCGGCGTTTGTCGCCGTGATCGTGGTGGATTGGGCGATCCGTACCCGTGGACGCAGCAGTATCGATCCAAGCGCCGAACTCACCGGGCGCCGCGATGCGGTGGCGGCCCTGGTCACCTTCCTGGTGGCTTACGTAATCGCCGTACCGTTCATGAATACCACCCTGATCCAGGGTGCGGTGGCCACCGCATGGCACGGGGCCGACCTCGCCTACTTCGTCAATTTTCTTGTGGCGCTGCTTCTTTACGGTGGTTACCGACTGCTGACACGGCGGGTGGCTCGGTCAGGGCAGTGCGGCCAGGACATGCTCGGTGAACGCTGACGTGGACGCGCTGCCCCCGACGTCGGCGGTACCCACACCGGCATCGAGGGTCCGCCGCACGGCGTCCTCGATGCGATCTGCGGCAACACCGAGCGCCGGTGTGCCGCCGTCGCGGCCCGCCAGCCACCGCAGCAGCATCGCGGTGGACAGGATCATCGCGACCGGGTTGGCGATGTCGCGTCCGGCGATGTCGGGCGCGGACCCGTGGGCTGCCTGCGCCATCGCGTGAGTGTGCGAGGCGTTGATGGAGGGCGCCATCCCGAGTGAGCCACTCAACTGGCCCGCGAGGTCGGACAGGATGTCGCCGAACATGTTTTCGGCGACGATCACATCGAAGTCGCGGGGGTGGCTCACCAATCGAGCGGCGAGTGCGTCGATGTGCTCCCCACGGACTTCGACGTCCGGGTAACTTTCTGCGACCGCCAGGCACACGTCCCGGAACAGCCCGGTGGTTTTGGCCAGGACATTCGTCTTGTGGGCGATGGTGACCGACTTGCGCCGAGCGGTCGCCAACTGGAATGCCTGATGAGCGATCCGCTCACAGGCGGTCCGGGTGAAAACGGCGACGGCCAGCGCGACATCGGGTGTGGGCATGAATTCGCCTGCGCCGTCGTACATGTTGCGGTCGGCGTAGAACCCTTCGGTGTTCTCCCGGACGATGACCACGTCGAGATCGGGACATACGGCGTGGACAGATGCACTCAGGGTGCGGGCCGGCCGGATGTTGGCGAACAAGTTGTAGCGCTTGCGGATTGCCCCGCCGGGGGACAGTGTGCCGCGGAACTGCTCGGGGTAGCCGGCGTTGTCGTGCGGACCGAGGATCCAGCCGGGCAGCCCGTCGAGTTCGGCCAGCGTCGGTTCTGGCAGTGGGGTTCCGAATTCACCGATCGCTTCGAGGCCGAACGGCAGTTCGCGCCAGTGCACGCCGATCGACACACCGGCCAAGGCCCGTTCAGCGACGCTGGTGGCCGAATCCACGATCTCAGGCCCGATACCGTCGCCGAGAAGCACTCCCAGGGTCAGCACACTGTCATCCTCCGCTCAAACCGGATGGGCTGCGAACCACTGCAGCAACATTTCCGCGATTTCCGCAGGTTTCTCTTCCGGAAGCCAGTGCGAGGCCCCGTGGAGCGTTTCGAACCGGTAAGGACCACCGACGTAATTCGCGGTGTCGTGCGCCGGTTTGGCGGTGATCGCGATGTCGCGGTCACTCCAGACATATAGCGTCGGCACGGAGATCTTGTCTGCTGCGCCCAGGCCGGGGCCGGACCGGCTCAACGGCATGGCGCGGTACCAGTTCAGCGCGGCGGTCAGGGCCCCGGGCTCAGCCATGGCCCGAGCGTCGCGTTCGGCGGCCTCGGGCGGTAGCCCGCTGTGGATCAAAGATCGGGCAATGGCTGCGCCTTCGCCGTCGCGCCCGAGCATCAACCGCTCGGACACCCACGGCAGTTGATTGACGTACATGTACCACGACGCGAGTCCCTGTCGGCTGGTCAGGAGGGACCGCAGGAACGCCATCGGGTGGGGCACCGACAGCGCCGACAACGACGCCAGCTTCTCAGGTGCGTGGCCGGCCACGCTCCAGGCCACTGCGGCGCCCCAGTCATGACCCACGAGATGGACACGGTCGGCGCCGCTGGCATCGATCAGAGCGAGGGTGTCCTTCACCAATTCCGTCGCGCGGTAGTCGCGGCGACGAGTCGGCCGGGCGCCGGGCGAGTACCCCCGCTGATTGGGCGCCAGGCACCGGAACCCCTTGGCGGTCAGCAGAGAGATGACCGGCTCCCAGCTGATGTTCTGCTGCGGAAAGCCGTGAAGCAGCACGACCACCGGACCGTTGGCGGGACCGTGATCGATGACATCGAAGACGAACTCCCCGCGGCGGTATTGATCCATACGTGCATCATGCCAAGCCGTTCGGTGGACACGTGGGCGTTGGGGTGTGGCTGACCCCGTCCCCGGCGATGCCGGCGGAGGGGAGCGCTTCGCGACGGTGGGCGTCCGGTGCCCCGGCGATCGCGATGTGCCGACCCGCGCGGCCGTTGCCGGTACGGCCAACTACATCGGCCGTCGGCACAAGCTTTCTCCGGTCAGATGTGTACTTCCCGTCGCGAGTACGTCGGCATTGACGAGAGTGGTTGTTTGCCAGGCGATCCCGTCTAGCCGCTGACTTCATCGGCCGTGACCTTTCGGTGGCCAACTTGTAACGGCAACGTGGCGGCGGTCGGGTGCCTGCCCGGTTGCAGCGCGTGCACGGATTGTTGTACCAATCATCAGGTGTGCGCGGGAAGGATCATCTGAATGAGCGGGATTGGGGCAGAAGACGTTCCAGGGCACTGGCTGACCGCGGCAGAAGTCGCCCGGGCATCGCAGCTGCGCGAGGACTTGGTCGAGCGATTCCTGCCGGCCGGACAACCGCAGGAGAATCTCTACGGACGCGATCTCGTGTCGGTCGCCCGGTTCGTCAAGGTGCTCACCGATCTGGGAACACCGACCGCTGCCGTCGAAGTGGCTGTGGCCGAATTGCGGGCCCGCCCGGACGCGGCGTTCAATGTGGCTCTTCGGGGCGGCGGCAGTGCCGGTCGGTGGCCTATGAGTCCGAAGCTGACCGGTAACCGGACCCGAGTGTGGAAGGCGATCGGTGCGACGACCGCCGCCGCGTTACTCGTCGGCGGCGTCGTGGCGGTCACGCTGCCAGGGCACGAGGATGAGGCGACCGCTGCAGGACCGACACGTGCCGCCGCGGCGAAACCCGTTCCTGCCGAGGTGGTTGCGTCAGCCGTACGTGACGAGCCGGGCGCCAAGCCCGCCCAGGCTTTTTCCGCGGCCAAACCGGATCCGGTCTGCGTTCAGTGGCAGCGGGCCAGCGCTGGGTACGACGGCAAGCAACAGGCCTGGGTCAAGACCGATCATCGGGTTCCGGCCTCGCGCTGGTCAGCCAAGCAACGGTCGGTGACACTGGCTGTCGTCCCGGTCATGCGCGAGGAGGCCGCTGAATTGCGCGCATTGGCCGACAAGGCCGCGGATCCGCTTCTGGCGGGATTGCTGCGGGCTCAGTCCCGGTACGTGGACAGCTACGCCGCCAAGCTGCCGAAGTTCGAACCGGCACAGCATGCTAACTGGACAGCAGCCACCGCGATGGACGCTGCGGTGAAAGCGGTTTGCTCAACGCCACGTTGAGCGTTTCGGCCCGGTATCTGGTGGGGCACTTGGGGATGAGTGCCCCACCAGAAATCGGGCTTGGTTACATCGGCATCCAGCGATCGAGGAACCAGAAGCCCCAACCGCGGCCATCACCGGCAGGCATCGGGGTCACCCGCTGGCCATTCCACTCGAACGGTTGATGATCGCGGCGCGCGGCGTCGATGTTACGACCGTGCCAGTCGTCGGGCCGAAAGCCACGGTCGTCATGGCGGTCGCACTGAGGCGCACCCGGACGGTCGCAACCAGGGCCCGGGTCGGCGTTGGCGGTGCCGATGCCCAGCAACCCGGCCATGCCGATTCCTGCCGCCATCGCCGATATGCCCACGGATTTTTTGAAAGGCATTGCTTTACTCCGTTTCTGACCAGTGCGACGACGGTGCCGCACGGAGAGCAAAGCTATTTCGGTGGATTGTGTTTGCCCTGTGCTGACGGTTGGCACGTGCTGTGTGGTCGGTAACGGGATGAAAACTGCTTGGAATCAATGATATTGAATGCTGACAGCCAACTCCCAGACCCGACCCGGCCGAGCGCTGCCAATGCGGGCGAGACGACGGCCTTTTTTCGAGGTCAACCCCTCAGCCGGGCCGGCGGCTGAGGTTCTCAGCAACGGCGAAGGTGCATTCGTGATGCGCCAAGGCACTTCCCAGGAAGAGACCGAGCTGCCAACAGTAATGCCGGCCCTGCGCGCGGAAACCCACATTCACCAGGTCAGGTTGTGCTTCTCGAAGTGACGGGCCAACGCCTCCATGTACTCGTCGCCGTGGAAGGGTCCGCGGGCACCGATCGCCTTTTCCAGGAACGGGCCGTACTCCTCGTCATTGACGTAGGTCGACCAGTGGGTGATCTGCCCGTCGTCGTTGGTATCGATGAAGCTGATCGAGTAGAAGCCCATCGTCTCGCCGTCGGCTGTCGTGCCCTCCCAGCGGTAGCGCATGACGAGGCCGTTCTCGGCAGGCCAGAACTTGTGGTCGACGGGTTTCCAGTCGGGGAAGACCACCGAATAGGCCTTGGCCTCAACGGTGGCCGCGACGTCGAAGGAGGTCGCCACGTCCTTGAGCACGAGTTCCTGCCCTGCCACGAAGTAGGGCGAGGTGTACACGGCGTCGTCGGTGAACTCCCACTCGTCGTATGACTCGCCTTCCTGCACTTGCCGCAGCACGTACTTGTCGCGGTAGCTCTCCGCCATGCGGCGGTGTTTGGCGATTCGATCGACCAGATCCATTGCGGTCCTTATCCGTTGGGGGAGCGGTAGGGCCAGTCAAATGGCTCATGTGGCGTGGCCCACACAAGTAATATACATACCTGTATTAGAGATTCAACGATGAATTTTCTGGCTGGTGGGGGTTGCCGAGAACCTGTGTCCGCCCTGGGTGGATGCGGTCGTGGCTGAACGGTGGACCCGGCAGCGGGTGCAGGCCGAACTGCCGGCCAAGGCGCTGATCGCCGCCAACGTGGGAAGCGCGCTGGGCAGCCCCATCGATTCCGAGGACCTCTACCGGCCGCTCGTGGAGATGGTGGTGGTAAACGTCGAGTCCGCGGAATCGACCGTGCTGGAGACCTAGGCCCGGGTCAAGAACCCCAGCACGGTCTGCTCGAAGGCCTCCTTGGCCTCGATCATGGCCCAGTGTCCACAGTTAGGGAACACGTGCAGTTCGGCGTTCGGGATCGTCCGCATCGGGATCAGTGCCATATCGAGCGGGCTGACCCGGTCATCGCGGCCCCAGGTCAGCAGCGTGGGGGCGGCCACCCTGTGCATCTGTGCCCACGGCATCGGCGCATCGGACGAGCGCATGGCGGCCATCATTCCCGCAAACGCGGCTTTGCCGTACATCCGCTTGGCCGCGGCCAGCGTCGTGGGATCGGTCGCCAGTTCCCACCGCTGTTCGATGAGCTCGTCGGTGACCAGTGCCGGGTCGAACACCATCGAGTTCAACCAATCGATCAGGCGCTGGCGGGTCGGGTCTTCGGTGAATTCCTGCAGCAGCCGGATGCCTTCGCTGGGGCCCGGGCTGAATACGTTGGTTCCAATGCCACCGATGGTGACGAGCCTGCCAATGCGGTCCGGCTGCCGGATGGCGAAGTTGATACCCACACCGCCGCCCATCGAGTTGCCGACGATGTGCACACGGTCGATGCCGAGGGCGTCGACGAAGGGAGCCACGACACCCTGCGCGGTCACCATCGGATGGCCGCCGATATCGTCGGTGACGCCGAATCCCGGGAATTCCAGTATCAGGCAACGGAATTGCTGGGCGAAGGTGGGCAGGATTCCCCGGAAATTGCGCCAGCCGGTCACTCCGGGCCCGGAGCCGTGCAGGAACAACAGCGCCGGTCCATCACCGGTGTCGTAATACCGCAAGACGCCTGCGGATGTCTCGATCTCCCTCAGTTCCAGCTCGGTCATGCCGACCAACCTACGGGTGTCTGGCCACCGGCTCGTCGGCGGTCCCGCCCCGTGGAACACGATCTCGTGAGGCGTCCGTCACGGCTCCGCCGGTTTGCCGTGGGAGTAGATCGGAATCCGTCACCGCCTTATCTAACGACGTTGCAGGATCTTTCGCGGCGGAACAGCACGGTGCTGATCGCCCCGCCACAGAGGGCAACGGCGCCACACGTAATCAAGGCGACCACCACCGCGAATGTTGACGCTCCGTCGCGCACATGCGCTGCCTGACTGATGGTGCCGCACAATGCGATGCCGATGGTCAGCCCGAGTTGCCGGGCGGCATTGGCCGCTGCGGCGGCCACTCCCGCCCGTGCCGGCGGGACCGACGTCGCAGCGACGGCGGGCAGCACGGGGGACACGATCGCGGCACCGATGCCGGTCCCGATGAGCATCGCGATCAGTGAAGTCCAATCCGGGTGCAACATCAATGTCGCACCGGGCAGACAGGCCAGTCCGGTGAGCAACGTTCCGCCGCCGAGCACCCAGCTGCGCGGTGCATGGTGCAGCCGCGCGCTCAAGGTCAGCGACACCAGGATGAACGCGGCAAGTTGTACCGTCAGCACCAGTGCGGCTTGCAGGGGCTGCATGCCGCGGTTGGTCTGCAACCACCACGACAGGACCGGTAATGCGGCGAAAGCTGCGAAGTAGTAAGCGAATCCGGCAACGAGCACGGCGATGAATCCTCGTGTCGCGAAAAGGTCCGGCGGTAGTAGCGGATGGGCGGCGCGGCGTTGGACCGAGACGAACAAGCAGACCGCGGCGAGGCTCACCGCGCCCGCCCCCAGGGTCCCGGCCGACGTCCAACCGGACTCACCGGCATTGATCACCGCGAATGTGGTCCCTGTCATCGCCGTGGTGATGAGGGCCATTCCCACGACGTCGAGTCGTGCGTGCACCGGGTGCGCCCGTGACAGCGATTGCACGCCGATGATCACGGCGAACACACATATCGGCACCGCACCGAGAAACAACCAGCGCCACGTGATGAATTGGGTCACGGCTCCACCGGCGATCGTTCCCATGGTGCTGCCGATTCCCGCGACCGCACCCCATACAGCGAACGCGATTCCGCGCGTCCGACCGCGGTAATGCTCGGTCAAGAGCGGAACGACCGTTCCGAAGATCGCCGCGCCGCCCGTCCCCTGGATGACGCGCGCCGCAACCAGAACGCCACCGTTCGTGGCGGCCGCGCATCCCACCGATGCCACCCCGAAAACGATCAGCCCGACCAAGAACAGCCGCCGGTGTCCCCACCGATCTCCGAGGGTTCCCATGGCCATCACGAGCGCGGCCAGTGCGAGGGTGTACCCGTCGATAATCCATTGGGCTGTTGCGAATCCGGCACCGAGCCGCCCTGCGATGTTCCCGGCGCTGACCGTCACGACGGTGGTGAACGCGAGTAAGAGGAAGGTCGCCAGGCAACAGGCCACCAATGGGCGCCAATCCCGGTGTCGATCGGGTGCAACGTCGTGAACGGGGGCGGAATTGGGGGAGCTCGTGGGCATGGTCTGACCCTGATGTAATGGTCTTGTGCATGTAAACCATTACATGGAGCCCTTGCTGCGGAACGTGACCGATCTGGTCAATCGGCCCGCCTCCACACCGGCCGACCTGGAACAGCGCTGGACGGCTCGTGACATGCCCATCCACTGTCGCGTCACGCGCGCCGACGTACGACAGGTGAGGGATTTCCTGGCAATCTGGGCGGATGTCGTCGACGCCGACACTGAAGAGAGCCGTGTCACGCTTCTCAACCAGCTACTGGCTCGATTCGCCACCAGTCCGTCGATCACCAATCACGATGGCAGTGGCTGGCATCTGCACTACCGCGATGCCGACGCCGGCTTCGCCGCAACGCTGGCCGGCGCCACGAGCGCTGCGGCGGCTCAGTTCCTCACCGAACGCGGGATGCAACGTATCCGGCGTTGCGCCCGCGAAGGATGCACCACGGCATTCGTCGACTTCACCCGACCCGGCACACAGAAGTACTGCAGTCACGGCTGCGCCAATCGCGATGCGGTCAGGAGACACCGAGCCAATCCCGCCCGCGGCGCGCCGCTGAAACCTCCTCGCAGGCAGGGCCGCGCCGTTTGACGATCGGATAGCGACCCCGGCGCCGGGCCGAGGGCGCACTCGGTCTGAGCTCTGTCGGGTTCGCCCGTCAGCGGCTTGTCAGCACGCGGCAGGCCAGGTTCGTATATTGGGTGGTAGAGCGAACGATCCGTGCGTTCCGGTCAACACTGGGAAGACCGCAGATGTGACTACGTCACCGGCACCCTCATCACGCCCACGTTCCGGCGTGACGACCGATCCTGCCGGGACCGACACGTACCGCAGGTTCCGGTTGCGAATCCTGCTGTGCGTGGTGGTAGTGACCCTCGCGGGCAGTGCGACGGCACTGGTTCTCGAGCACAACACCGGCCGGGTCGGCCACGAGTCGGTGCTGACGAGTCTGGTCGCGGTGTCATTGGCCGCGACGATTCTGCTGCACGGTCTTCTCCTCGGACGCCCGCTGACCTTGGCTCATGGGGCTACCGCCGCGGCGGCCCTATTGCTGGCGACATTCGCCGTGATGCTTGGGCATCCGGCAGACGCGTGGATCTGCCTCGTCCTCTCCGCCGCGATGTTGATCAGACCGCGGAGGTCGACGGCTCAACCAGATGCCTTACGTTCGGTGGCCGCTCTGGTCGACAACACACAGGGCGACCCACTGGCGCCCTTCGCAATGGCTGCGGGCAAAAGCTACGTGTTCTCAGCGGACGGCACGGCCGCGCTGGCCTATCGGACGGTGGCCGGTTTTGCGGTGGCCAGCGGCGATCCGATCGGAGACCAGGCCCGTTACCCGGAGGTTGTCGCCACATTCGCTGCCCTGTGTCGGACGCAGGGCTGGCGCATCCTGGTGCTGGGCGCTTCGGAGCGCAGCCTGACGTTTTGGCGCGATCGTGCGGTGATCGGCACCGCGCTGCGGGGCATCCCCATCGGACGTGACGTCGTGGTGGAGGTCGACCGTTTCGACTTGGCCGGCCGGTCCAAGCGCAATCTCAGGCAGGCTGTCCAGCGAACTCGCAATGCGGGCGTCACTAGCGAAGTGATCGCTGAGTCGGACGTCGATGAGACGCTTCGGGCTGAACTTGTCGATGTGATGCGGCAGTCGGGTAAGGCGGTCGGCGCCGAGCGCGGGTTCTCGATGATGCTCGGTGACACCTTGTCCGGCCGCTATCCCGGTGTGTGGCTGATCGTCGGACGGGACCGTGGGGGACGGATACAGGCGTTCCAGCGTTTTGCCGGCGCGGGTGGCGGGACCGAACTGAGTCTTGATCTCCCGTGGCGCCGGCTGAGCGCCCCGAATGGGATCGACGAGCGGCTCACCGTGGACATGATCGACTGGGCACGATCGCACGGGGGAGAGCGGGTCTCGCTGGCATTCGCCCCGTTTCCCGATCTCTTCGGGAATGACCGCAGCGGGGAGGTTCTTGTCCGAGTGCTGCGGACACTCGCTCATGTCGGGGATCGGCTCATCAAGCTGGAGTCGTTGTATCGATATGTGCGCAAGTTCGGTGCGATGGCTGAGCATCGGTACGTGTTATTGCCGGTGGTCGACGCGCTTCCGGCGGCTGCCGTGTTCTTGATACTTGAACTAGCTCCGCACCGCACCTCAGCAGCCGATTGACCAGCATTTTTCGGTGCCCACCAGGTCGGTATGCTGGATCGGGATGTTGTCGCGAGTGTTCTCCAGTCTGGTCCGGGTGCGTGTCACCCTGGCCTACGCGGCGGCACTGTTCACGATCGCGTCCCTGCTGCTCATCTTGGGGCCCAAGGTGCAGGACCGCGTGGTCAGTCATCTGAGCACCAATCTGGAGAACCTGGGGCAGGGCCACCTGGGAACACTCCTGGGAAGTGCCTTCGTCACCGCCGAGGGATACACGTACCTGCTGCTGCCAGGACTGGTGTGCCTGCTGGCGCTGGCAGAGCTGGTGTGGTGCAGCAGGCGGTTGATCCAAGCGTTCGCGCTCGGTCATGTCGGAGCCACCCTGATCGTCGCGGCCGGTTTGGCCGCCGCGATCAAGCTCAGCTGGCTGCCGATCTCGGTTGCCCACGCCCAAGACGTGGGGCTGAGCTACGGCGCGATCGCCGTCCTCGGCACCCTGACCGCGGCGATACCGATGCGGTGGCGCGCGGCGTGGATTGCCGGCTGGGTGACAATTGCCCTGGTGATCGCGGTATCGGGGACAGATTTCACTGCGGTCGGACACGCCATCGCGTTGATTCTCGGGATCGTGTTGTCGACCCGGTTCAGCTCTGACTCGACCTGGACACCGGCCCGGCTGGTGCTGCTGGCCATCGGTGTCGGGTTCGGACTGCTGCTTCTGGTTGGAGTGTCCTTTTCGGTGGCGCCGATCGCGCTGCCCGCGGGTGTTGTGGTCGCCGCGATCGCGACATGGGCTTGGTGGCGGTGGCTCGGTGCGTCGAAGCCCGGCGACGCGCGCCTGATTACAGTGTCCGCATGACTTTGCACGCCGACGCTACTCATCCGGATCTGGTTTCCGTCGGGGTGCCGACGCACTGGTACAACCTGGCCGCCGAGCTGGACCAGCCGATCCCGCCCCATCTGCATCCGGGCACCAAGGAACCGGTCGGCCCCGATGACCTCGCGGCGCTCTTCCCGAGCGGATTGATCGCCCAGGAAGTATCCACCGAGCCGTACATCGAGATCCCGGATGTGGTGCGCGACATCTACTCGATGTGGCGTCCCTCGCCGTTGATCCGGGCCCGTCGGTTCGAGCAGGCGCTGAACACCGGCGCCCACATCTACGTCAAGTACGAGGGTGTCAGCCCGGTCGGCAGCCACAAGACCAATTCTGCGGTGGCGCAGGCCTATTACAACAGCATCGACGGAGTCCGGAAGCTGACCACCGAGACAGGTGCCGGGCAGTGGGGTAGCGCCCTGTCGTTCGCCGGAGCCCAGTTCGGCCTCGAGGTCGAGGTATGGCAGGTCCGTGCATCCTATGAGTCGAAGCCCTACCGCGGTCATCTGATTCGCACGTACGGCGGCACCGTGCACTCGAGCCCGTCGAATCTCACCGAGTCGGGTCGCGCGATCCTCGCGGCGACGCCCGACACCACCGGCAGTCTCGGGATGGCGGTGAGCGAGGCGGTCGAGGTGGCGGCAGCCAACGCCGACACCCGCTATGCCCTCGGCAGCGTGCTGAACCACGTGGTCCTGCATCAGAGCGTGATCGGGCTGGAGGCCGTTGCGCAGCTCGCCGCCGTCGAGCCGGACGGGGCCGACGTCGTCTTCGGCTGCGCCGGTGGCGGATCCAACCTCGCCGGCCTGGCATTCCCGTTCCTGCGCGAGAAGATCCATGGCCGGTCGAACCCGAAGGTGATCGCCGCGGAGCCGGCCGCGTGTCCGTCGATCACACAGGGCGAGTACCGCTACGACCACGGCGACGTGGCAGGCCTGACCCCGCTACTCAAGATGCACACGCTCGGAATGGATTTCGTACCCGACCCGATCCATGCGGGTGGGCTGCGCTACCACGGGATGGCGCCGGCGCTGAGCCATACCGTCGAGCTGGGTCTGGTCGAAGGCGTCGCTGTCGGGCAGCATGATGCGTTCTCTGCGGGGGTGCTGTTCGCGCGGACCCAGGGCATCGTGCCCGCACCCGAGGCCACGCACGCGATCGCCGCCGCCGCCGCACACGTGGCCGATGATCCGGCCGAGCAGGTGGTCGTGATCGGGCTTTCGGGTCACGGCCAACTCGATCTGCCGGCGTATGCGGAGTTCTTGGACGGGAATTTCTGAGCCTGCCCGAGGGGTCTTGACCGTCGGGCGAACGGATTCCCATAGGCCGCCGCACCTTTGAGCTCGAGTTGCCAACCGGTGCCGCCGAGGGTCCCGGCCGGCTGGCCGAAGCTCGGAGACACGACGTGGCCGGCAGACACACGAGTAGTCGGCTACGCGACCAGGCGGTGTGACCACTGACTTGTTGCGTTGCGCTCACGTCAAAACCGGTGCAGCAAACCGGTGTGGCGGATTAGGCTCCGAGCATCCACTGGTGACGAACTGTGGGGGGCAGCATCGATACGGTGACCGCGAGCCAGGCCGCATCAGCCCCGTTGTCGGAGCTGATGTCGACGCTGCATACGCAATCTGAGGGCCTGTCGTCGGCGGAGGCAGCCGCGCGTCTGTCCGCGCACGGGCCGAACATCATTCGCACGCATCACGTCAGTGCCTGGGCAGTGCTCAGACGACAACTGAACAATGCAGTGCTGATCCTGTTGGCCGTGACCGCCGTGGCCTCGGCCTTCCTCGGCGACGCCACCCAGTCGATCATCATCGGAATCATCCTGGTGATCAGCATCGGGCTCGGGTTCGTCAACGAGTACCGGGCAGAACGGGCCACCGAAGCCCTGCATTCACGGGTGCAGCACAACGCAGTCGCGCGCCGTGACGGGAAGGCCGTCAAGGTTGATGTGACCGAGTTGGTGCCCGGTGACGTCATCCAACTCACCCTGGGCGAGGCGGTGCCCGCTGATGTCAGGCTGTTCGACGTCAACGGTCTCGAGTGCAACGAAGGCATTCTGACCGGTGAGTCGATGACCGCACAGAAGTCGGCCGATGTGGTGGCGATGGACACCGCGCTGGCCGATGCGACGGATCTCGCCTTCATGGGCACCATCGTCAGCGCGGGCACCGGCATCGGTGTCGTGTACGCGACCGGCGCGGACGCTGAGTTCGGCCGGATCGCGGTCGGACTCAGCCAGAATGCGCCGGAGACCGACTTCCAAGCGGGTCTGCGGAAGTTCTCCTATCTGCTGCTCTACGTGGCGTTGACGCTGACCGTATTCATCGTGCTGGCCAACGTGATGCTGCGCCGGCCGGTTATCGACTCCGTACTCTTCGCGCTGGCCATCGCGGTTGGCATCACCCCGCAGCTGCTGCCGGCCGTGGTCAGCAGCAGCCTCGCCGCCGGGTCGCGGGAACTGGCCAAACGCAAGGTCTTGGTCAAGCGCTTGGTGAGCATCGAGGATCTCGGTGACATCGATGTCCTGATCACCGACAAGACCGGAACTTTGACCGATGGCCGCATCAGCTTCATCGATGCCGTTGACGCCGCGGGTGCCCATTCCGAAGATGTCCTGCGTGATGGGTTGCTGGCGACCGACGTGGACCCGGCGGCCGGGGGAGTCAGCGGCAACGAGATGGACGCTGCACTGTGGCGGGCGACCGGTGTCGACGCCGCGGTGTTGACCGCGGGCGTCCGCCAGATCGCGGTTCTTCCGTTCGATCACACGCGACGGTCCGCGACGACGCTTGTCGACGACCCCGGTCGCGACCAGCGGACACTGATCACCAAGGGGGCACCCGAGCAGGTGCTGGCCAGGTGCGCCCAGGTGCCGGAATCGGCTCACGAAACACTCGATCGACTGTTCGCCGAAGGCCGACGGGTAGTCGCAGTCGCGGTCAAGCCTGCGTCCGGACTGGAGACGGTGACCCCGTCCGATGAATCCGACCTCCGGCTGGCCGGGTTTCTGTCCTTTGCCGACAACCCCAAGTCGGCCGCGCGAGAGTCGCTGGCCAAATTGGCCGAACTGGAAATCGATGTGAAAGTCGCCACCGGAGATAATCCGCGGGTCGCCGAAAAAGTCTGTGCGGAACTCGGTTTGGCGTCGAAAGGTACGATCACCGGCGTCGAGATGGACAAACTCGACGACCGCGAATTCGATCGGATGGTCACCCAGACAACCATTTTCGCCCGAGTCACGCCGGAACAGAAGGCACGGGTGATCGCCTCGGCGCGCAAACAGGGACGCTCGGTCGGTTTCCTCGGTGATGGTGTGAACGACGCGCTGGCCCTGCACGCGGCCGATGTCGGTATCTCGGTGGACTCGGCGACCGACGTCGCCAAGGACGCTGCCGATGTCGTGCTCCTGGAGAAGGATCTCGGCGTTCTCGCCGATGGTGTGTCGGAAGGACGACGCATCTTCGCCAACACGATCAAGTACGTATTGATGGGCACATCAAGCAATTTCGGCAACATGTTCAGCGCGGCCGCGGCCTCCGCCGTACTGCCGTTTCTCCCGATGCTGCCCGGGCAGATCCTGCTGAACAACCTGCTCTACGACAGCTCCCAGCTGGCCATCCCCACCGACCACGCCGATCCAGAACAACTGCACGCTCCGTCACACTGGAACATCGCGTTCATCAAACGCTTCATGCTGACGTTCGGGCCGATCAGTTCGTTGTTCGACTTCCTGACCTTCGGCTTGATGCTCGGCGTGCTGCACGCGGCTCCCGCCGAGTTTCGCACCGGGTGGTTCGTGGAGTCATTGGCCACCCAGACCCTGATCATCTTCGTCATCCGAACCCGGCGCATTCCGTTCTTCCGCAGCGTGCCCAGTGCTCCGCTGGTTGCGACGACCTTTGGTGCAATCGCGATCGGGATCGCGGTGACCTTGTCGCCATTGGCATCTCGCTTGGGTTTCGCACCGTTGCCGTGGCAGTTCTTCGCCGCGCTGGTGCTACTGACCGTGGGCTACCTGATCATGGTCGAGTTCACCAAGAAGGTGTTCTATGCCGATCCGCTTCATCTTGCGGCTGCGCCGGTTCGTACCCGCGGGCGTCTTCATCGCATCGAACGCCGAGCCTCCAGATTTGTGCACCATCCGAGTTCGGCCACCCGATGATGGACTGCCGCCCTGGGGTCCGCCACGTGGATCAGATCTGCCAGTCTTGCGCGCCATCCGGCTGGTTGTAGAGGCCGACGGAGTTCTTGACGACGACGGGGTCGCCACTGCCGAAGTGGTCGAAGAACCATTGCGCGTTCGCAGGGCTGAGATTGGGGCAGCCGTGGCTGACGTTGCGTTTGCCCTGAGCGCCGACCGACCAGGGGGCGCTGTGCGCGAAAATCCCTGTGTTGCTGAGGCGGACAGCATTCTCGACTTTGAGCTTGTAACCTTCGGCCGAGTTCACCGGAACTCCGTACGTTGACGAATCCATGATGATGTCGGCGAACTTCTCCAACACATAGTAGGTGCCGTTGGGGGTTTCATAGCCTGGCTTTCCCAGGGAGACGGGAAACGTCTTTTCCAGAACGCCGTTACGGTGGATCTGCATCTGATGAGTGTCGTCATCGATGGTGGCCACAAGTGCATCGCCGACCCGGAAACTGGACTTCGTGCCTGCGGCGTCAACGTTCACTACGGTGCCCGAGGGCCAGAAATCAATTGGCCGCCAACGCACTTGAGTGTCGCTCATCCAGTAGAACTTGCCGGGCACCGGAGGGTTGGATGAGACGCGAATGGAGTCCTCGGCCATCTGACGGTCGGCGATCGGCCGCTGGAACGTGATGGAGATCGGTTTGGCGACACCGACCGTCGACCCGTTGGCAGGGTTGAACGCCGGTGGCAGAAACGGCGGCTCGCCGCTGAACGGCATGGGGTTCTGTCCGGCCGGGGTGCCGACATTGGCCGCCGCGCCGAACGGGTTGAGCCAGGGCATCGGAGCCGGGTCGAGTTGTGGTGCCGGTTCGACGGGCTGGGGCGGGCCCGCGGGCTCTGCCAGGGCAGAAGTGCCGGCGACCGTTGACGCGGTGACCATCACGGTCGCCGCGATCGCGGTGATCCACAGGTGTCTGGTGCGGTGCTGCACTAGGCCTCCATCGACGATGTGTCCTTGATGACCGCGCCCGGTTGGGCGGATTCATGACGCCGCCCAGTCTACTAGCTACGTACGGGGATAGTAGATAGCGTGGGCCGGGGGCGATTGCTCGCCGTCGAGCCTGCCCGCCGAAAATATTTGTTTGCCATAGCATTTGTGAAGAATCCGTAAAGCTCTGCACGTAACCGCCACGGCTCTGACCTGCTAGATCAGAGCGTACGTAGTTATCCAATACGGGGCTTATGCGTAGGTTGTTGTGTGTTCGATATGAGTTTCGGCTCCCGCACCACAAACGCGATGGGCGATTTTCTTCAACGAACCTTCACAAGACCCATACCGATTCACTGAGCTCTGTGGTCAGGGTGGAGGACATGCCTGACGTCGCCAATCCGCCCCGGCTCAGTCGCCGGGGATTTCTCGTGGCGACCGCCACTCTGAGCGCCACAGCTATCGCGGGGTGTCAGCGCGACACCGGTGCCACGTCAGCCAGTGCGGGTGCCCGAGATGCGATCGCCGTGGCCGAAGCCCGTCGTCCGCACAGCGGACGCACCGTCTCCACCACGTTGACCGCCCAGCGCACGCGGGTGGATCTCGGCGGCACGATCGCCGACACCATCGCATACAACGACATGGTGCCGGGGCCGCTCCTGCGGGCATCGGTCGGTGATGAACTGGAGGTCACGGTACGCAACAGGCTCGGCCATGCGTCCTCGGTGCACTGGCACGGCCTCGCGCTACGCAACGACATGGACGGCGCGTCGCCGGCCACTCCCGATATTGCCGACGGCCGCGACTTCACCTACCGGTTCTCGGTGTCACATCCCGGGACGTATTGGGCCCATCCACACACCGGGCTTGATGCGGACACCGGCTTGTACTTCCCGGTGATCGTCGACGACCCGAATGACCCGGGCCGATATGACGCCGAATGGGTCGTGATGCTTGATGATTGGACGGATGGCGTCGGTCTGAGCCCCGCTCAGATCTATGACCGGCTACGCATGCCGTCGGGAGAAGGGCACGCGATGCCGGGTATGGACGGTGAGGCGGGGATGGGCTCGATGGGTGCCCACGACCGTTCACCGCTCGGCGGCGACGGCGGTGACGTCGACTACCCGATGTACGTGGTGAATGGCCGTAATGCCAAGAACCCCACCAGCGTCCGGGTGCGCCCTGGCCAGCGGGTGCGGGTCCGGCTGATCAACGCCGGCTCCGACACCGCGTTCCGGGTCGCGTTGGCCGGGCATCGAATGACCGTCACCCACACCGATGGATTCGCCGTGGTTCCCGCTGAGGTGGACGCCCTGCTGATCGGGATGGGCGAGCGCTATGACGTGGTGGTTACGGCGCGAGACGGGGTATTCCCACTGGTCGCGGTCGCCGAGGGGAAGGATGCGTCGACGCGGGCGTTGTTGGTGACCGCCGATGGTTCGACTCCGCCGCCCGACTATGCGCCGCCGGAATTGCAGGGCCGGCTCGGTACGGTCAGTTCCTTCGCCGCCACCCCGGAGGCCACCTTCGACTCGGCAGCCGCTGATGCCGAACTGCCCGTCGAACTGGGCGGCTCGATGGCCACCTATGACTGGACGATCAATGGCCGCTCGTTCGCGAACGCTCAGCCCCTGACCGTGCGCGAAGGGCAACGTGTCGCAATGACATTCCGGAACTCTTCGATGATGTGGCATCCGATGCATCTGCACGGGCACACTTTTCAGGTTCTGGGTGACGACGGGCGCCCGGGTGCCCGCAAGGACACGCTCATCGTGCTGCCGATGCAGCGACAACGCGTGATATTCGCCGCTGACAACCCGGGAATTTGGATGTTGCACTGCCACAACACCTATCACCAGGAGGGCGGGATGATGACGAGCCTCTCCTACGCCACCTGACCGGTGTTGAAGCCGGGGGAGTACTACGTACTAGCCTAAGTAGTAGTTACGGAGCTCGCGTCGAGGCGCGTGACGAGCCTCGACGCGAGGTACGCTCAGTTCACCGATCGTGGAGGGGTGCAGTGCGCGTACGAGGGTTCGGCGAACTCGAAGCCGACATCATGGATCGCATCTGGAATCGCGGTGACGCCGCGGTCACGGTCCGCGAGGTCTTCGACGAGCTCGCCGAGGAGCGCCGGATCGCCTACACCACAGTGATGTCGACGATGGACAACCTGCACACAAAGGGTTGGCTGGAGCGCGACCGCGACGGGCGTGCCTATCGGTACTGGCCGACGTTGAACCGCGAGCAGCACTCGGCTCAGTTGATGCGTGCGGCACTCGACGGCGGTGGCCGTTCCGATTTGGTGCTCGGCTACTTCATCGAGCAGATCGACCCGGAGGATTCCGATCGATTGCGTGCCGCGCTACGTTCATTGGCGCGCCGCTCCGCCAGGGCGAAGAAGCGGTGAACGTCGCCGCGGGCCTGCTGATCTACAGCGTGGCGGTGGTGCTGCTGGCACCGATGCTGCTCAGCGCCCTCACCCGCGGCGGTTCAGCCCCGAGATTCGGTGTGGCGGCGTGGTTGACCGCCATCGCGAGCGTATTGGCGACCTGGATCTTGATTCCGATACTGGTCATCGGCGACGTGGTGTTCCACGGAGGCCAGCGCAGATCTCTGTTGGCGTCCTGTGTGGAGTTGCTCTGCGATATCGCGGCCGGCCGCGCCGGCATCGTGGCGCAGGCGACGGTGGTCGTCGTCGCCGTTGCGCTGATCGTGGCGGTTGGTGGTTTCGGGATGCAGGCGCTACGGACCATCCGGCGGCTGCGCGCCCATGCCCATGGTCACGCTCAAGCTGTTCGGCTCGTGGGACGTCCGGCAGGCCCGCGTGATGTCTTCATCGTCGACGCCGATGAGTGCACCGCGTACTGTGTGGCCGGCGCGCCGCCCGCGATCGTGGTCACGACCGGCGCAATTGCCGCGCTCGGCAGCGATGAGCTGGCTGCCGTGCTCGCCCATGAGCGAGCGCACCTGGATGGGCATCATCTGAAGATCGTGACGGCGCTGCGCGGGTTGGCGATGGTGTTCCCAAGGGTCAAGCTGATAACCCGAGGCGCGCTTGATGTCGCTCGGCTGTTGGAGATGTGCGCAGACGATGCCGCGGCGCGCCGCTTTGGGGAGCACACCCTGCTGACCGGACTGATGGCTCTCGCCGGAGCCACACCTGCCCAGGCGCTCGGGGCCGCCGATGTGGCGTTGCTGAACCGCGCTGAACGTCTTGCGCTGCCACCCGCACCGTGGACCCGGCTCGGTTCGCGTGCGGGTCTTATCGGGGCGATGACGGTGATCGCTCTCGCCCCGATCGCAACGTTCGCGCTGGGGGCATCGGGCCAGTTCTGTCGCTGACGTCAGTGCTCGCGCTCGAACACAACGAGCGTGTCCGCCAGGTGGCCGTCGACGAAATACGCCCGGCAGGTGAAGGGATCCGAAATCGTACTGCCGGCCTCGGTCTGGGCGTCGACCGTTCCTGACACGTTCCATACGGTGATACGTGATTGCTCGACGCCCTTCAGCGGCTCGTCGGTGGTCAACGGGAACAAGTCCCGACTGTCGGGCTCGAGGTCACTGAGCTTCGACTCCACGTCGGTGAGCTGTGCGGTCGCGGGCGTCACCAGCTTGCCGCGCACATCGGTCTCGCAACGATCCTGAGCCTCGCGACCCGCCGCGTCCCCGAGACCAAAGCCATGTGTTCTCACGGCGATCACAGCGACGACGCCCAAAATGAGTGCACACGCCAGTAGCCACAACGGGACTCGTCGACCGGTCATGCTCACCCGGCGATTATCGCGTCAGTATTCAATGATGCGGGTGACATTGGGTGTCATCCCCGATTTGCGGACCGGCGAGATCTTGACCGGGACACCTGTCTGCTGGGCCTCGATCATTTGACCGTTGCCGAGGTAGAGCGCCTCGTGTTGTCCACCGCCGGGTCCCCAGAACAGGAGGTCGCCCCGCTTGGCCTGTGACGGCGCGAGTTGGCGTCCCGCGGTGTATTGATCGCCCGAATAGCGGGGGAGCAGCACGCCGACACCGGCGAACGCGTAACGGGTCAGTCCAGAACAGTCGAACCCGACGGTGCCGGCTCCAGAATCGACCCCTCGGCTGGGCCCGGTCAAGCTGCCGCCTCCCCAGGAATAAGGCACTCCGAGTTGGGTGCCGGCCCTCCGGATGACGTACTCGACAGCCTGTCTGCCGTACACACGGTTGCCGCGGAGTACGGGAGCCGCCGCACCGGTGTCAGCCGGTGCGAGTCCCAGGCTCCCCAAGAATTTTCGCCCCATGTCAAAGGTTGTCTGCGCCGCAAAAGCGCTTGCCTGTAACGACGCATTGGCGATGGCCACCGGATCGCCGGGCGCACCCGCGCTGAGCAGGTTGGGCAGAGTGGGATCCCACTGTCCGGCGTTGGGTTCGGCGTGGGCGAGCGGCGATCCTATCAATGCCAGCGAGGCTGCAGCCAAAACCCCTGTGCGCAAAAGTGTTCGACGTTCCCAGGAGATCTGGCCCGAGCGCGGATTGGAAGGCATGGTCCCGCAGTTCCTTTCCGCCCTGGGTCGGCCGTGGCCGATCCGGTATCGGACCATTCAATAACTACGTAGTAACTACGTACGTACGTACTCTACATCACAATAATCACGTGAGTCCCACTCGCAACAAAATTGCACTTCTGTAATTCCTTGTAGAGGTTGCGGTTTGGTATCGAGCCCGGCGACGGCCGGGTCCCCGAATGGCGTAGTCGACTACGCGGTACGCCGCGGTTTTGGCCAATCAGAATTGGAGAGGAGGCGACACCATTCAAGGGGGAGCGATGAATCCCGATCTATTGCCCGAAGACTTGCGGGATGATCGCCGGCTGCGTGCCGAGGAAGCCGACTACCCGATCAGGCAGGTCAATCCCGTCACCGGATACCGCACCGTGCTGTACCGATCTGGTACCGACGTGGATTTCCTCGGCTGGATCGAACTGGTGAATGAGGACCGCACTGCGGGCTACATCTACATCCGGCGGCCTGTGCAAAGCTGCTACCTGGGGCTCGATCGCTACGTGGTGATGGATGTGGTCCCCGAGTTGCTGGAATCGCTGATGCGGATCTTGCAGAGTGGGGAGCCGCTTCAGCTCAAGTTCTTTCACGGGGCAGCCGAACTCGAGCCGGCCGCGTTCCTGATGCACCGGGGCCAGGTGGACAGTCCCCGATGACCGGGTGCCCCAGAACAGGTAGCGGATTACTCATGGCACCTGCACCGCCGCTCCATACGCTTGTGGACATCGGGATGCAGAAGGGACGCCGGTGATGATCGTCTTGACGGATACCGTCCAAACCTGGGGCCATACGGCCACCGTTCACTACTCGCACGCGCCGCGCTCCGTCGTCGCTCAATCGAACCTTGCGTTGCACATGGAGTTCAACGTAGATCTTCCGCCCAAACCGATTTTCCGGAGCTTCGGGTTCTTTCGTACTGCCGTTGTCGGTGGATCAACCGTCACCGTGAACGGACCGTCTCTTGTCGCGGTCGGCGTGACCGAGCTGCATTTCGACCTCATGACGGACAACGGCGCATCGGTGTCGGTCGTCAATCAGTTCGATACCAGCGGGACCTTCTCCGGCCCGCCACTTCCGGCCGTCAGTGTCCGGAGGATCTCATTTCACCGCCCGGTGAACGGAACAACTGCGTACGCGCACACGACCAAGGTCTATTCCGGTGGGCGCGACATCAGCGAGCACGAAGCTGTCGAGACCGCAACGGCGACACTGAAATCGCTCGGTCTCGACCCCGCCGAGCTGATCATGAAAGTGACGACAGATGCCGATGTTGTGTCTCGGTTGCAGCGGCTCGACCCCGCGACGAATGAACTGGTCGACGAGGTGACCGATCCGCGAATCAGCTAGCGAAGTTCCGCGACGACAGAACGTGCCTCAGGATCGGTGGCCGTCCAGGAATCCGGTGAGCCCGGATGGCGCGTGCGGGCCGATGGCGATCTGCTCGACGACGCCGATTCCGGTGCGCTCGCCCATCGTTGCTTTGACGACGTTCTGTAGGTGGATCGAAGCGAAGTCGGTCGGGTCGAACTCGTCGAGACGGATGGATTCCCGGCCGATTTCGAGTTGTCCGTGGTTGGAACCGTGTCCCCAGTGCGGATGCCAATAGCCGATGCCGCGCATCCGGAAGGTGAACAGCTTCTCCACCTCGATATGCGTCTCGCCCTCGACGGGATCGGTGAACCACAGGTGCGCCCGCCGGATTTCGCGTCGCCCCGGCTCCCAGTCGAGTTCGTAGCCGATGTCGTAGCACTCCCGCACACCGACCCGACTGCACGGTGAAGCCCCCGCCGGCAGCGGATCCAGGATCTGCGCGGTCTCCAACCATCGGCGCCCGTCCTCGTGCTCGTGGAAGGCGTAGTGGGTGAAGCGATCTTCGAAATGCAGTGGTGCCCAAAGCCAGAACACCTGGAACGGCATCGGTTGCCGGAGCACCGGCACCTGCTCGCCGACCGGCCGAACTCCCCAGGAACGGTCCCGGGTCCCGGGCACCGAACCCGCGTTGACGGCGGTGTCCTCACCGTCGACGCTGATCGTCCCCTCCCAGGTACCCCATTGGGTCAGGCGGGTGTGGTCCGTCAGGATGATGCCTTCGGCGGTTCGGCGCGTTTGTCGTGGTTCCTCGATAGCGACCGTGGTGGCGCGGAACGTCAGGTCACAGGCGATGTTGTGTTCATTCGAGTCGACGATGTACCGGATGGTCCGCAGCGGTTCGGCCACCTCGATGCGGAACGGGCCGACGGTTGCCGACCTGTCCAGCGGCATGGCCCCGGAGGCGAAGATCGAGTGTTCCACGCCGTCTTTGACCAGACTGAACGCCGCGTCGATGACCCCACGAACCGGATAGTGTCCCATCGCCGCACCGAAGTAGAACTCGCCGTCGCGCTGATGACCGTTGAACCAGTAGCGGTCGTAGTGGTTGGGGTCAGCGCTGGCCGGCGTCGCGACCGGCTCGGCCGAGGAATGGATGGGGAAGTCGTCAAACGGTGTGAGCATCGGTCCTGTTTCTGTTCAGTTGCCCAGCAGGGAGAACGCGTCGAGGTCGGTGATCGCGGTGGCCGACCGTTCGGCCATGACCGTGAACATCCGGTCGCCGCGCTCGGAGGGCTGGCCTACCAGCGCACCGAGCACCGTGACGAAAGGCCCCTGGAACTGCGCGTAACGATAATCGTCCCGGCAACTTTCGAGGCTGTATCCGGTGACGCCGAGTTCGACCAACCGTCGGTGGTAGGCCTCGATGATCGAACGCTCGCCGGCGCGGCGGTCGGGTACTGACAGCCCCGGCGCGACGAGCAGCGCGACATCCCGCAGGGGTAGGCCGGTCGACATGACCTGCCAGTCCACCGCCACCACGGGATCGGTGGCACCCGCCTTGGCGAACAGCAGGTTGTCCAGGCGATAGTCACCATGCAGCAGCGCGAACGGTTCCCGGCGTCCGGCCGCCCAGGACATGAACTCGTCGGAATACCGCTGCAGTACCGTGGCGGTCTCGGGCTGCAGGGTGTACCGCTGCAGGAACTGGTCGGTGGCGTTGGCCAGCAGCTCGGCTGCGAACTCGGGCATTGCCGTCAGGTCGGGGATCAGCCAGTCCAGCTCGCGCACCGCGGGGTCATTCCAGGTGGAGGCGTGCAATCCGGCGGCGTTGACCGCCGCGGCCAGGGCTTCATCCACTGTGCAGCCGGCGATCTGATCACCCTGCTCGGCCGGGGCCAGATCTTCCAACAACAGCGTGAAGCCGTTGGCCTCCGCGTCGGAGGCTACGTAGTAGCAGCGGGGGAGCCGCGCACCGACCCGGTGTGCGTAGTCGCGGTAGAAGCTGGTTTCGCAGCGATAGCTGAGCGTGCCGGCTGCCCGGCTGTTGGCGTCGGTAGCCGGCAGCTTGATGATCAGCCGGTCGGGCCCGGTCCCGTCGGAGTAGTCGATGAACAGTCTTGAGCAGGAACCCATCTGACCGGTCCCAACGCGTTCCGAGGTCACCTGCCGCACGGTCGCAGCGATGCCGGACGAGTTCAGTGCCGCGGTGAGCCAGTGCGTGTCGACCTCGTCGGCAGTATCGACAACTCCCGGTGCAGGGACCGCGCTCCGGTCGGGATCCGTCGTCGTCACGCTTGGCCCGGTTCGTTGATCTTCACCAGCATCTTGCCGATGTTGGCGCCGTTGAACAGGCCGTTGAGGGCCTCGACGCTGGATTCCAGCCCCTCGTAAACGGTTTCGCGGTGCACCAGCAGCCCCGCTTGTTCCCAACCCTGCAGCGCGGCGAACGCCTCGTCGAAGCGCGCCCACTCTTCGAGTGCGATGAAGCCCTGCATCGTCGAGGCCGTGGCGAGCAGGTTCACGTAGTTGGACGGCCCGGGGTGATCGCCGTTGAGATAGCTGGAGATGAGGCCGCACATCACCACGCGCGCCTTGTGCGCAAGGTTGGCCAGCACCGCATTGAGAACATCCCCGCCCACATTGTCGAAGTAGACGTTGATCCCGTTGGGGCACGCTTCCTTCAGCGCGGCAGTCAGGTTGCCGGCCTTGTAGTCGACGCAGGCATCGAAGCCGAAATCCTCGACCACGACCCGGCATTTCTCCGGGCCTCCGGCGATACCGACCACCCGAGCACCGGCGATCTTGGCGATCTGGCCGGCCACCGACCCGGTGGCACCCGCGGCCGCCGAAACGACGACGGTCTCGCCCGCCTGCGGATTGCCGACACCCTTCATGCCGAAGTAGGCCGTCGCGCCGGTCGGCCCGTAGATCGACATCACGGCCAGCGGATCGGTGTATCCGACCACCAGCGTGCTGAACAGGTCATCGCGGATGATCGCGTAATCCTGCAGTCCGGTCAGGGTGGTCACGAGATCACCGACTTTGTAGGCATCACAACGTGATTCGACGACCTCGCCGATACCTGCCACCCGGACCACCTCGCCCAGCTCGAGGGCTGGAAGGTAGCCGGGCTCGCCGTCCAGCCACGTGCGAGCGGCGGCGTCGATGCCGACATAGGTGGTGCGCAGCAGCGCCTCGCCCTCCGCGGGTACTGGGGCGGGCACCGTCACCATCTCGGTGTCATCGGGAGACACCAGGCCATTGGGGCGGCGGCGCAACAGGACCTGACGGTTCTGGCGGTGCGCGGCGTCAGTCATGTTGCTGCTCATTTCTGTGACAGATCAAGGTGGTCGACTGAATTTTCATATTGATTCTTAGAACTCATATGGATTAACGTCAACCCCCAGATCGAGAGTGTCCCGCCTGGTAGGAGGATTCCGTGACCTCCAACGACTTGACGCCGCGGCGTGGCCGGCCGCCTCGAATCGACCAGAGTGCCATCGTGGCGGCGGTGTTGGAGATCGGTAGCGAGAACGTCACCATGCGCCGGGTCGCCGAGCATCTGGGCATCAGCCTTCCCGGGCTGTATCACCACGTGAAGAACCAGGACGATCTGCTGCGCCTCGCCGCCGAGCGCGCACTCGTCATGTCACCGCCGCCGCGGTACGCCGGCGAGCACTGGGCAACCTGGATGCGCAGTTACGCGTCCTACATCCGGACTGTGCTGGCGTCGGAGCCGGCATTGGTGGAGAAGTTCGTCACGGGCGGGGTGCGCGACGAAATGGAGATGGAATGCAACGGCGATGCGGTCGAGGCGCTCGCCGGGCACGGACTGGCGCCCGATGACGCGATGGCCGTGTGGGCGGCGGTGAGCGCGATGGCGATCGGCAGTGTCACCGAGGCGCATCGCGAACACCTTCATGCCGAAAGCGGACAGCCGTGGCTGGCCCGGATCTTCAAACTTCTCGCCAAGCGTCCCGCCACCGACTATCCGACATTGCGTGCCGTCGCCCAGTCCGGTTATGACCCGTTCAGCGAAGCCACCTTCCAACAGCGAATGACCATGTTGCTCAACGGCATTGCAGTGCAATATGGACTACCGCCGGAGCCCGCGGGCTAGCTACCAGGCATCCGGCGGACCGGCCCGTCGTCGAGCATCTGGGTTACAGCATCCAGCCGCAGTTCATCGGCCAGGTCGACGGCATGTACCCCAACCGACTGCCCGAACCGGGAGCCCAGCCCGTCTGATGTGATGGTTGCCGCGATTCTGGCACCATTGGAGAGATGGACGCGGATTCGAGACTGGGTCTCAATGACCTGTTCGATGAGGCGATCAACGCCGCGCTGAGGTCGCTTCCGGCCGATCTGCGTGCGGCAATCAGCAACGTCGAGATCGTCGTCGAGGACGAGCCTCCCGACGGCCAGCCGCTGCTCGGCCTGTACCGCGGCGTACCGCTGTCACAAAGGACCAGCACCTACAGCGGAGCGCTCCCCGACAAGATCAGCGTCTTCGCGGGGCCGATCACGCGACTCGCCGCCGGCGACGCGGATCGACTACGCCTCGAGATCAGGCACGTCGTGCTCCACGAGATCGCACATCACTTCGGAATCAGCGACAAACGACTGATCGAGATCGATCGCTACTGATGTGTCACTGGCCACCGGGCATGCGGCGGACCAGCCCGTCGTCGAGCATCTGCTGGAAGTGCTCGGTCACGGTCTGTTCGGCCGGCCGGTAGGCCAATCCCAGCTCGTCGCGGCTACGACTGTTGTCGAATGCCAACGGGTATCCGATGTTGCGATCGACGAACTGTCGAGTCAGCCCGGCTGCCGGGGCAATGGCTTTCACGAGCAGCTTGGGCGCGGTCATCCTCGGGAACGGGTAGAACGGTCCGAACCGGCGGCGCAGCACCTTGCCGATCTCCAGCAGGGTCAGCGAATCGGCGTTGACGATATAGCGGTCGTGGGCCTCGGGGGTGAACCCGGCGCGCAGGTGAGCATCGGCGACGTCACGCACGTCCACCACGCCCATGGTCAACGCGGGAGCACCGGCCAGCAGGGTGCCATCGGTGAACTGTTTCATCGTGCTCAGGCTGGCCGAATCGCTGGCGGTGGTGAGGGAAGGACCGAGCACCAGGCCCGGGTGGATGGTGACCATGTCCCAGCGGTCCTGCGCCTTTTGATACCGCCAGGCCTCCTGCTCCGCCACGGTCTTGGAATAGGGGTACGGCTGGTGGTCGACACTGCTGGTGGTGTTCCAGTGTTCGTCGGTGAAGACACCGCCGGGAACATCCCGTGTCTCACGGGCATCTCCGTAGATCGCGACCACGCTGCTGGTCAGCACCACACGCTTGACGCTGTCCGTGCGGTTGACCGAGTCAAGGACGTTGCGGGTGCCCTCCAGCGCCGGGCGGATCAGCGCCTCTTGCGCATCCTTGTAGCCGGAGAGCAGGAACGGCGACGCGGTGTGCATGACGAGCTCACACCCGTCCATCGCCTCGTCGAAGCTACCGGGCTCAAGCAAGTCGGCCTTGAACAGCTTCAACCGGCCGGGATGGTCAGCCGAAAGCTTGTGTAGGTGCTCGAGTCCGGACGTCTTCTGCGGGTTGCGCACTGTGCCGTGCACCGTGTGGCCGGCCTCCAGGAGATACCGGACGATCCAGCTGCCGATGTAACCACTGGCGCCTGTCACGAGCACCGGTGCGTCCGGGTCGATCGGGGTCCGGGGTGTGCTCATGGGGGTTCCTTCCGTTCGGACATCCGGGCGATATGCGGCCGCTGGCGCTGTCAGCGCCGCGGCGCCATTGATCAAGTTTGCCCTTCGGCGAGCACAGGGTGACAACAGTGCTCAATGTTGCTGGTTATCGGCCACTGTGCGGCCGATGTGGGGCACAGTTGCCAGTATGAGTAGCCAGAAGGTACCGAAACCGAGCGACCTCAAATCGGCCGCTCAAGCCGCGGTCGGCACGGCCCAGTCCGCCGTGGAAGCCGCACAGGCGGTGGCGAGCGGTGCGCTGCGTATTCCGCCGGCGTCGGCTCAACTCGCCGCGCAGTTGCCCGATTTGCTGGAGAACCTCGCCGTCGCGACCGAACGGCTCAACACCACGATCGATCGGACCGAACGGTATATGGCCATGGCCGACCCGATGTTCCGTACGGTGGACCGCCTCCTGCCGCAACTCGAATCGTTGATCAACACGGGCAACGACGTCTTCCGGATGTTGACCAACATCCCGGGCATCTCCACCCTGAACCGCTTTACCGGACGCGGTCAGGACGACCGGAGCTGACGCGGTTGGTAATGCAGTCCCGTCGGGCTACGTGATGCCGAGGACGGAAGCGGTGAAGCGCCAGAGTGTTTGTGTGGCTTGGTCAGAATTCGGTGTCGGGGTTGTTCGGAGTTGTTGTGCGATGCCGTGGCGCAGGCCGCCGATGACATAGGCACCAGCGCTGTCGGCATCCAGATCTGTTGGCAGTTCACCGAGTTGCTGTCCGTGGCGGATGTTGGTGGCGGCGTTGTCGATGAGGTCGTGAATATAGGCGGCTTCGAGTTCGGTGAGCTGTGGGTCGCTGGCGGTGCGGTTGAGAAGAATCGGCGCCAGCGGGTCGGCGAGGTGGTAGGCGACGAAGCGATGGGTGCGGTCGCGTTCGCGAGTGGCCCAGTCGCCGGTGGGGAGGTGGGCGTCGGCGATGGCGTGGCGCAGTCCGTCGTAGAAGCCGTCGTAGATCGCCGTCAGGAGACCACTCTTCGATCCGAAGTGGTGATAGAGGGCGCCGGTGCTGAGCCCGGCGCGGCGCGTCAGCCCGCTGAGCTCGATGACACCGTTTTCCTGGACGAGTTCGTCGCGGGCGGCATCGAGTAGTTGTTGACGTCCGATTGGGGCCCGTGCCATAGTCCGAAGAATAACAGAAGTCAGTTATGTCTCGGTGAGGGCGATATGAGCACTGAAGTGACCTCGTTGACGGAGTTGGCCGGCGACCTGGCCGGCACCTATCGGCGCACCCGCAGCAGCGGTGAGCAGGTCGACCATGCGGTGGCCGAGGCGGATCTGGCGGCGGTCCTGCGCGACGGCTACGTGATCCTGCCTGATCTGCTCACTACTGCCGAACTCGACGCGATTCGGGAGTCTGTGGGGCCGCTGTTGGATCGGCGGGGCCGCAACGGGTTCGAAGGCCACGCCACCCAGCGGGTGTACAGCGTGTTGAACAAGACCCGCAGCTGTGACCGGATCGCCGATCATCCACGCGTGCTGGCACTGCTGGACCGGCTATTCATGCCGAACTACCTGTTGTCGATGTTGCAGGTCATCAGGATCCTGCCGGGGGAGCAGGCACAGATGTTGCACACCGACGACAGCTTCTATCCGCTGCCCCGACCGCGAAAAGCCTTGGGCGCGGCCACCATCTGGGCGATCGATGATTTCACAGCCGACAACGGTGCGACCGACATCGTCGCGGGCAGCCATGAGTGGGGTGATCGGCAGCCCGAGCCCGCCGAACGCGAACCGGTGGTGATGAGCGCCGGGTCGTGCGTCTTCTTTCTCGGGACGCTGTGGCACGGCGGCGGTGCCAACCGATCCGCGAACGCACGCCTGGCGCTGACGGCGCAGTATTGCGAGCCGTGGTTGCGCCCGCAGGAGGCATTCACCTTGTCCATGACCCGCGACACCGTGCGGGCGGTGTCCGAGGACATCCGGCGCATGCTGGGCTACAGCATCCACCCGCCGTTCATCGGCCAGGTCGATGGCATGCACCCCAAGCGGCTACTCGAACCAGGCGCCCCGTCGGTCTGATGTGGCCACCAAACTTGTTCGATCACTTTATGATCCACGCGTTTTCGCTGAAGGCAACGATAGATGCCAATGCGCCGGGCTGAACGGGGTCAAGGCTGTCGCTTTTTTGTGTGACTGCGAGTATCGTTAAACGTGTTGGTGTTCCGTCATACAGATTGCCCATCCGGGTTTGGAGCATCGATTCAATAGGCCGCTTGGCTCGGCCATAGATGGGAGCGTCTACATGACGCTACAAGCGGTTGAGAATTCGCACCGGGTGCAAGGCCCGTCCCGTACTCCAAGATTGCGGTTGAAACCGAAGGCGCCACGCAATGGGTTTGTCGATGGGGCGTGGTGGCCCCGCGGCGATGACCTCAGCGCTGAACTTCCCGACCTACTAGCGGTGCTGTCCGTCAGGCTGGGACACGTCGAACGGGTACTCTACCGATTGTCTGACTGGAGGCCCGCGCCTCGAAAGCTCGACACCGGTGGCGTTGCAGTCAAGCTGGACGGCTATGAGCGCCAACCGATTTCAACTATCAGTCTGCTAGGTCCTGGATTCCGTCGACTCGATTTGCTGGTCGTAGCTGTGCACGCGGACCCCTCCGATGCGCACGCGACGATGATGAGGGCTGCACATCCCAGCGACGAGACCCATGTGGACCGCCTTCTCGGGATCGAACCGCGCGTCCGGATCAGCTTGGACCGGGCCAGCGTTGCCCAGCGTCGCTGGGAATCAGAGATATCAATCCACGCAGCGCTTCCCGGATGCCCATCCGGTGACGGCTTCTGAAGAACAAGACGCTGGCGATATCGTCAGGGATCGGATTTGACCATGACTGTACAAGTAACCCGCAACGACGGCGTCACTGATGAGTTTGCACGCTTCGGCGATCGCTATGTCAAACACAACGACGGGTCATTAGAAGTTATCCGAGCCGAAACAATGCCGGCCGCGACCTATCCGGTGGGCGGCTGGACTGAGGTGGCCGGAGACGAAAAGCGAAAGCCCCACAGGCTATTTCATCACCGCTCATAGTTCGACTACTGCCAGGCGAGCCTTGAGTCAGGTTCGAGATTCGCTCGCTCCTTTGACCGACCCTGATCCTGGTCAGAGTTCGACCACCAAACCTGATGCGTCACAACACATCCATCGCCGGAGGCAATTTGCCATCCGGTGAATGCCGGCCCCTGGGAAGTTTCGGTGTCAGCCGCGTAGCTGCGCTAACTTTGGGGAAACCGTAGTTCCACCTTCTGATTCCCAGCGTTCTTGAGCAGTGGAAGCTTGGGTGCGTCTGTCCCGGTCTCGTTGGCTGATCATGAGCAATCCGTCGACGGTCGCGGCATTGTGGGGTTGCGCCGCGGTCATCATGGTGCGGTGTGCGTCGTTGGCGTCGGTGTGAGGCGGGATCACCAGTAGCGTGAGCCGGTCACCGTCGAGCCCGAGAACTTCAACGGTGTTGATCGGCTGTCGCCGATACCCATCCAGGCGTACCGCCCGCCCTCCGGTGATGAGCTTTCGTGGCGCGTTCGCCCATGCGCTCAGGTGATACAGCACCCGGTCGATGCGGCCCAGGCGCACCGAGAGCACGGCCAGCAGGTCTGGCAGCTCTGCGCTGAGGTCATCTGTGTGCGGCCACCACGCCCCGTCGACATAGCCACTTTGTGGTGCTTTGGGCTTTAACCGTAGGCGCGGCGTACGCGCCGGCACGGTGGAGTTCTGATCATTTCTGCGTGTCTGCTGTGGCGTCATGGAGACGCTCCCGTCTGGACCGCGTGGCGCGGCCCTGTCCTTCAAATCAGCGATGACACACTCGAAATGGTTGCGTGTACGAAGTACCGCCGATAGTTGTGATCCTACGCTGATCCAGTCTGAATGCAGGTCGCGGTCAAGCGATCGTTGGGAAAGGCGAGCCGAGACTCTCACCACTGTCAGTCGTGTCATGCCGTGTTGCCCACGCACCTTGGGCACGGGGCGCGATGTCTGCCGTCTCAGCGATGAGGTGATCCACGACGTCGAACAGGCTGTTGCTCATGCGCATGACGCGACGCTGCCGGGCCGCCGAGCTGCCGTCTGCCAGCGCCTGGCGCGCCAACTCCTCAACGGCTTGCCAATCTCCGGATGCCTCCAGCTGTGGGCGGAGCATCTGGACCAAGTCGGTAACCACATCGCCCGCGGGGCGACTCGCCGGATGTATCAAGTCCACCAGGTCGCCTTCCAGCCCTGACCGGGCAGCTCGCCACAGCGCGGCGCGGCCGAGCGGGGGGACCACTGTGGCGGCAGGCACCCCGGCGCGTAGTCCCTCGATTTCGCGTTCGACGAGCGCGCGGAATAGCGCCGCGATGAGCACGATGGTGTCGGCACGTGGGCAGCTATCGCATACGCGCAGCTCCAAGGTAGGAGTGCGCAGGGCGGGGCGAACGTCAAAATACGACATCCCCGCATCGGTGATCACTCCGGTCGCAACGAGATTGGAGATCAACGTGTCGTACTCCGCGGCTGACGTGGCCGGAGGCGCCAATCCAGTGGTGGGCCATCGTTGCCATACCAGTGTGCGGACACTGCTGTAGCCGGTATCAGATCCGTCGGACCAGAATGGCGAACTCGCGCTCAGCGCAAGCAGAGTGGGAACATAGGCGGCCACCCGGCCGGCCACCAGGACAGACTCGTCACGGTCGTCGATTCCAACGTGTATCTGGGTCCCACAGATCAGTTGTTCGCGTGCCAACAGCTGATAGTCGGCAAGCATCTGCTGATAACGGGAAGTCTGGGTCACCTGCATCTCGCTGGGCACCGACAACGGAACCGCGCCTGCGGCAACCACTCCCAACCCGAGAGTGGCGGCGGTATCGACGAGGACTCGGCGCCGCGCTGTCAGATCAGCCCGCAGGTCCGGAAGAGTACTGACCACACTGCCGTTCGCCTCCACGACACAGCTCTGCAATTCGGCCACATAACCGTCAGACAACAGGTGCAGCACCTCTGGTGCCCGCGTTGCCAGCCGTCTGGTCGAGAGGTCGACAAGGTGGAACTCTTCCTCTATGCCGACGGTCCGGGGCATCGCCGCTCCTGCCTACGCAACGGAAATGACGCTGAAGACATCCCATGGGATAGCCGTTGCGCGCGCCGATAAACCAATATCGGGCCGGGGCTGGCGGCAGGCTCAGACCCAGGGATCAGCCAGTCGTTGCGCGGCCAAGGTTCGGAGTTCGACGTTTGTTTCAAGCGAGGCCTTGGGCTTGAGACTGTCAATTGTCTTGGCGTTTCTTGCTGTCGGCATTCATATGCGCGTGCGATGCCTGGGGGACGGTATCCATCGTATCCGCCCGGTCCCACTGGGTCGTTGAGCTGCTGAGGGGAGTTCGGTGCCTCGTTGCGCTGGAGACCGTCCCGCCGTGACAGACCTCGTGCTGGGGCCGCCCAGACGATGGCTTCGGACTGCGCGGAGCGTTACGGGCGGCGGTGGCCTCGTCAGCCGACGCCTCGCGCTGTCGAAATTGGCCCTGTTTGACGGATTGGTCGATGTTGTCGGGCGTCGCAGATTGATCTTTGTCGCGTTTGTTGCCCGCCACCCACGCGAAGACAGCGATGGGCACCATCGTCGCGAACACTACGAGGGCGACGAAAACGATACTGCTGGTAGCCATATCGGCTCCTTGGGATTAGGAAACGTGTGTTCTGCACGCAGCGTGACGGTTTGGCCGAGGGCATCTCGCCTGACCAGTCTCGAAGTGGGCATGCCCTCGACTGTTGGGGGCGGGGGCAATCACGGCCTTCGGCTCAATGTCGTCGGCCATGACCCACGGGTCGGTCAGTAGTAGTGACGCCGGCCGCCGATGGCGTGACCCGTCCGGCCCATCAGCATCATGAGCAGGCCGACGACCAGCAGGATGACCCCGATCACCAGGACAACGTGGGCGAAAGCGAATGTGGGGACGAGGCCGGGGAGGAGGAGCCCCAGAACAATCATGATGATTCCGAGGATGATCATGGCTTTTACCTAGTTTCGGTGTAGGTGTTTGGGAGAACGTTCTCCGGGGTCAGTGTTCAAACGCGTCTTTGACCTTTGCCCTTGCAAATTTTGCAATTCCTGTGACCTGGCCGGCGTGCCCTTCAACGCGCAGGGGGTGTTGCCGGTCATGCGTCCAGAGAATTTCTTCGCGAGGAGCGGTGTGCCCGTCGGCCCCGTGATGTCGTCGCCGAAAGCGGAGAGATTCGCGGTCGATAGGTGAGTAGGCCCCGCGTTGGTCAGCGCCCCGGTGGACCCCGCGAACACCGGAGCAAGCAGAACAACCATCCAACGATGACGGTCATGGCGGCGCCTCTACTGATGCTTAGAAGTCCAGTACACGCCCGATCCACGGGGTTGTCAACAGCGTATATCTACGTCATAGATCTATGCTGTCGACAGGTTGAGATCCATGTTTTCCCGATTGCTATGTCTACGGCGTAGTCCTACAGTGGATGTCAACACTGGAGACATACCGGAAGGTGGCAGTTCCATGGCCCAACCGCCAGCGGGTCCATCAGGTCCCGCGCCCGCCGCTCGGAATATCGAGGCAGACGGTGAGAGCAGGCCGATCACCCGCGCAGCGGTCCTGGCCAGCGCCCTGGAGATTATCGACCGCGACGGCATCGACAAGCTCTCGATGCGGCGGCTCGGCGAGGCGGTCGGGCGTGACCCGATGGCTCTCTATCGGCATGTGCCCAACAAGGCTGCAGTGCTCGACGGGGTCGTCGAGATGGTCTTCGAGCAGCTTCCGCTGGACACCACAACGCCGGATTGGGCCGCTGCATTACGCAAGCTCGGCCACGAGTTCCGCGATCTGGCGCGCGCGCACCCCAATGTGGTGCCGTTGTTGGTCACCCGCCCGCTGGCTACACCGCTCGGGATGCGGCCGCCAGGAATCCTGCGGCACCTCGAAGCGGTCCTCACCCTGCTCATCGGTGCCGGGTTCACCGGAGCGGATGCGCTGCACGTCTACCGGGCGTTATTCGGGTTCCTGTACGGGCACGTACTTACCGAACTGCAGGAAATCGTCGAGCGCCCTGAGGAAACCGACCACGTCCTGCGGCTAGGACTGCACCGACTTCCGATCGACCAGTTTCGGCACCTTCGTGAGCTTGCGCCAACCTGGGCCTCCTACGACGGACTGGCCGAACTAGACCGCGGACTCGACATTCTGCTCAGCGGACTGGCCGCTCGACTCGCCATCCCAGGCGCCGCGCCCGCGCCTACCCTCGAGTCTCCACAGAGTGACCACGGACGGAGGTGACCTCGATGCCGCACTCGAACCTTTCCAAACTCACCTTCTTCCTGTGCGAATAGGTATGACCCACAGGCTCTTTACGGACCTGGTAAGACGACGATGGCAATAACAGACGCACCCGAATACGCCCACCTTTGCGAGGCCGACGTCGAGCTACTCGGTGTCGAACTCGAGGCGATCCGTCGCGACATCGAAAATTCGCGTGGTGAACGCGATCGGGCATACATTCAGCGGGCCATCGCGTTTCAGCGCTACCTCGACATCACGGCACGACTCATGATCGCCGCCAGCCGAAGCAGGCCCGGCTGGGCACTAGGAACCGCCGCGCTGGCCACCGCGAAAAGCATCGAGAACATGGAACTCGGTCACAACATCTGCCACGGTCAATGGGATTGGATGAACGATCCGGAAATCCACTCCAGCACCTGGGAGTGGGACATGGCCGGGGTCTCCTCACAGTGGCGATACGCCCACAACTACCGCCACCACGTGTTCACGAACGTCATCGGCATGGACGACGACCTCGGATATGGCATCATGCGGGTCACCCGCGACCAGCAGTGGCGGTTGAGCAATCTATTGCAGCCGCTCCGAAGCATATTGCTGGCCATCATGTTCGAATGGGGCATCGCCCTGCAGGGATGGGAATCGCAGCAGAAGCGCGCAGCGGCTCGCACCGAGAAATCCGCGCTCACCCGAGCCTTGGTCCGCAAGGTGGCGCGGCAGGCCGGCAAGGACTACTTGATCCTTCCCGCGCTGAGTCTTCGACGATGGCGCCGCACGCTCACCGCGAACGTTGCCGCCAACATGCTGCGAAATGTGTGGGCCTACGTGGTGATCTGCTGTGGCCACCTCGGCGATGGCACACAGAAATTCGCACCCGCCGCACTGGAGGATGAGTCCAAATCCGAATGGTATCTGCGACAGATGCTTGGCACCGCGAACTTCCGTGCCGGGCCGGTGTTGGCGTTCCTCAGCGGAAACCTCTGCTACCAGATTGAACACCACCTCTTCCCGGATCTCCCGAGCAACCGCTACGCGCAGATCGCTCCACAGGTTCGGTCCATTTGCGCCCGCTTCGACCTGCCGTACACGACCGGTCCGCTCGTACGTCAATACCTAGGGACCGTGCGAACCGTCTTCAAGCTCGCGCTCCCGGATCGGCTTCCCGCCGAGCATTGTGACGCAATGACCGACCGCAAACGTGACCACCTGGACGCTGAGTCCTGCACGTCAGGCATCGGCAATCTCATGTGGCAACTCATCGCGAAATCGGTTCCAGTGCAACGCAACGCGTCACAGTAACGTCTGCCGGGCCTCTGGCTGTTCACGGAAAGGGGACAGGCGGGATCGCGGAAGCAATTCAATCTGGGGAATCGCGGCCGGCACCTCAACTTGCGACACGTCGGCTGGAAGTTGCACCCGCGGAATCTCGTTCGGCCCCTGCGCAATAGGGACGGCACTCGGCAGCGGCACTGGTGGAATGTCGCCGGGCAACGGAAACGTCGGAACATTGGTCGGTATCTGCAGTGTCGCCGTGGGATCGTCGGATGCGGCAGGCTGGTCCGAGTGGGCGTTGCAGGCGAACACGTGCAGGCGGCCTGTTGCGTCACCGACATTGCCGAAATCGTGGGGGGCAACCGAGTAACCGTGCCCATCCAGACTTGCCCGCCCGGCAGCGCGGCCGTCCAGATGGCGGATCGTTGGCAGATCGGGGCGAAACGGGATGAGCGACTGATGGGCGAGTTGCCAGCGGCAACGGCCCATCGGGCAGAGGCGCGACGGGGCAGCGTGGACCGTCACATGACGTATCGCTCTAGCATCCGGGGAGTTGCCCCTGTGGGTTGTCCCGGCGGTCGACTTGGTTGCGGATCATGTTACACCGCAGCATGATCCGTCTCAGAGACAAATATCGTCCTTCTGGCTCTACTCGCAGAAAGGGGACAAGTGAGGCTTCTGAGGTAATGTATCTTTCCTCAACGGGGTTCGGCCTCATCGCACAGAATGTGGGTCGACACCTTACGATGCCGGCAGTTCGCTGGGCCCGCGGCGCCGTTTGCCGGAGGCGCCGCTATCCATATGGCCACAGGCGACGATATGAGGTGTGTCGGGCATGAGGATCGAGTAGTCGACTACTCACGCATGTCGTTCGCCCCCGTCGTACTGTTTTGTCAGTCGCGACAGATGTGGGGGGAGACGTGTCCATCACCTCAATTCCGGCACGCGATCATGACCACCATGGAGGCTTCCAATGAGCGCATCAGGGCACCTCGGCCGCATTGTTCATCACGACCCCAAGTCGCGCGACCACGCGTTCATCAGGGCCGCGGGATTGCCGACTCGGCATGTCCGACACGCAATGAACGCCCCGCACGTCGACCAGTACTTTCTGTCGGGCTGTGTCGGCTTCAGTGGGACGAACATGCTCAACACCGCCAACGCGATTCGCAGCCGTCGCAAGTTCAACGCGGTGGCCCCGATCGGTAGAGCAGGGACGAGTTACCTGGGAAACGACGACGGCATCCGCAACTATCATGAGGCCACCTTGCGTGACCCGTACCGCGGCCAGTATCCGCCCGACGACGAAGGTTCGAGCGCGATCGGGCTGATGAAATGGTGGAAAGCGGTCGGGGTGATCTCCAGCTACGCCTGGACATTCACGTTCGACGATTTCCTGGCCGCCTTGTCCCGCCAACCGGTCCTGTGTGGGACCAACTGGTACGACGACATGTCGTCCACCGGACCGGACGGCATCGTTCAAAGCGCCGCATCAGGTGAATCCGGCGGGCACGAGTACCTCGCTACCGAGATCATCCCATCCAAGAAACTACTTGGCTTTGAGCAGAGTTGGGGTCAGCACCCACCCGGATTCGGCAACGGCAATGGCCGCTTCTATATGTCGTATGACTTGGCCGAGGAGCTGATAATCCAGCAGCAGGGCGATGTCGCCGTACCCGAGTTGCTCTAGGCCCATAGACCTCTCGGGGGAGACGCCGGCGGCGTGGCGCACCTAGATGCAATTCCCCGGCTAGGTGAGCTGGCCGAGCTTGATAGGTTGTCGTGGTGGTGGGCAGTGCGATGTTGTTCCTGGACGTGGATGGCACCCTGCTGCCAAGCGGCGGAGCGAAACTCGATGCGACGCTAGTCGATTGGCAGGAATGGCAGAGTCACCGCAACCCGCAGCTGGCGCGAATGGACCGCGCGCATGGTCGACGTCTGCTGGCCCTTGCCTGCGATCTGGTCTGGGCCACGGCCTGGATGCACGACGCCAACGAGGTGATCGCCCCACCGCTCGGGCTCCCACCGTTGCCAGTCGCTGATCTGCCCGATGCGCCCCTGGAAAATCCGATCGGTGCGCTGCACTGGAAGACGGTGGCGCTGGTCGAAGCTGCAGCGGGTCGCCGCTTCGTCTGGCTCGACGACGAGATCTCCGACATCGATCGTGCATGGGTGGGCGCACATCACGGAGGGTCGGCTTTGCTTCATCGTGTCGATCCGAGGTCGGGGTTGACCGAAGCTGATCTCGCCGTGGTCGGCGACTGGCTTGCGTTCGCTGATTGAGCGCGCATGTCCGGTAACAAGACCTGAGTGAAATGAAACGTGTTGTGCTACAACGCAGCTCGACGTAGTTTAGCCGACGCGAGTCCGCACTCCTGGGAGTGCGAGTGGCCGCGCTCGGGGAGCAGCTGTGTCGTGAGCTTGCCGTCGAAGTGTTGTGCGGTACGTTCGCTTGTACTGAGTCGGGATTGAAACTGCGCCAAGGCCAGCCGAGTTCACCTGCTGACCGGTCGACTCGAGATTTGGCCAAGATCGTGAATGACGGTGGACGCGAGGGAGTTCGATTTGGCCCACAAACCTGCGAAACCAACTGGACGATGCCTCGGGCCGGGACGATCGATCAGGAATGTGCACGAGCGATGGGTGGGCGTTGCGCCCAGCGAGATCTGGTCGTACTTCGAGTCGCTAGGCAGCGATGCGGACCGAGTATGGCCGGCACACGACTGGCCTCGGATACGTCTGGAGACAGCCCTGGCGGTCGGTGCGGTGGGAGGGCACGGCGCGGTGAAGTATCACTGCACCCAGTTCGTGCCCCAACGATTGATCGAATTCACCTTCGACGAAGTTGCTGGCCGACAGGTTGATGGCCATCATGCATTCGAATTCCTGTCGCGCAGCGGCGGCACACTCGTGCGTCACACGGTCGACGCTGAGGTGCCCGGTCGCATCACGGCATGGTGGTTTCGAGTGTTTGTCGAGCCCACTCACAACGTCGTTGTTGAAGAAATCTTCGACACTGTCGAGGAACTCGCGACCGGGCGCGTATGCCGACCGTCCCGGTGGTCGCCTTGGGTGCGCTTGCTGAGGTACCGGCGGGGCTTGCCCACACGGCCCACACCGTACCGGCTCGACAAGGGAGCGCAGCAGCTGAGCTGACTGCGGAATACCGCTTCGCGGAAAGTTATCCGTTCGCAGGTAGTAGTAACGAACACCGCTTCCCGGAATCCGGTGGATCGTGGTCTGCACGAGACACAGCTATCGTCGCATCGATTGCCGAAGCGCATCACGGTTCAGTGAGCGCCGATCGGATCGTGGTCAGACAGCGTTCCGGCTAAAAACTACCTCTGATCGGGCCTGACTGAATAAGGCGCATAAATTTATTTGTGTTCGATATGACCGGCTTTATGTGAATTCCATGTGTTGAACATTTCCTGATTCGTATGCATCCGGTGTGAATATCTTGCCGATATCCGTGCGGCTTCTTAGCCTGGAATCAGCCGCCGAATAAGCGGAAGAACAAAAATGCACACCGACGTGTTCTTGTGAGGGATTTCAAAGTGCCGCGTATATCGGTAACTACTGTGAAGGCTTTAGCCGTCACGACACTGATCGGTGCGTCCGGTCTCGGTCTGGCAGCACCGGCCGTCGCCGCGCCGACAGCGCAAGCGTCGGCCCAGGCGACGATCGCCGAACTCGAAGCTGATGGATATCGGGTCATCCTCAACAAGGTCGGCAATGGGTCCATGGACAAGTGCAGCGTCACCGCAGTGCGTCAGGGGACTTCGGTCAAGCACTCGTGGATACAGCGTGGACCCGCAGGAAACGTTAATCCTCTGGTTCGCTACAAAACCGTCTACGTGGACCTCATGTGCAAGCGTTGACCACGACCGTGTCGACTCAGGCCGTCGCTGGCGCGAGTACGGATTCGGCAGCGGCGGTCTATCCGTCGCCGACGTCAACGATCGTCTGGAGACACAACCGCGCGTACCGATGACGGCAACATTGGACAGTCGCCGCCGTTGCCGCAGGTGTCCGATCCGCAATTAGTTGAGAGTGGGGCGCACAGCAGCGCCATATTGTTCGTCGACATTGTCAACAAGCGGCTTGGCCAGGGGCCTAGCGGTTCTCCAGAGCGTCGGTGATTCCTGCCCACGCAGGTTTGCGCTCATATCTCTGCGAGAGGGGCAGCGCGGCCCCGCAGCCAGAGAATGACTCGGGGTAGTCGGTGATCCAGGACCGTTTGTCGGTGAAACCCCAGAGCGTGATACCGGTGCATTTGGGCTGGTCTAGGCAAAGGTCGGTCATGGTCTTGTAGACCTGGCGTTGACGTTCCAAATCGGCGGGATCAGCCTTGCCGTTGACGACGGGAATCCGGACGTCGAGTTCGGTGAACCGGATGTCGAGTCCGAGATCGGCGAACCGCTGCAGGTTGCTCGCCATGTCTTTGGTGCTGGGTTGCTGGTCTTTGCCGCCGAGCATGTGGCCTTGAAACCCGATGCCGTCGATGAGCGGCTTGGTGGTGGGTTGTCCGTCGATGTTGACGTCGACGGTGGTTTCGCGCAGTCGTTTTACCAGGTCGTAGATGGCGTTGGATTTGTCGCTGTGGGTCTCGGCGCTGTGGTCGTTGTAGTACAACAACGCTTTTGGATCGGCGAGCCGGGCCGCGCGGTAGGCGTCGAAGATGTACTGGTCGCTGTGGGTGGTGTCCCACCACACGGTGGGTTGGAGATTGCCCATCTGGTCGAATGCCTCGTTGACCACGGTGACCGTGCTCGATGTGCCGGCGTAGCGGCCCATGACGGTGGAGATGGAGTCGAGCATCAGCTGGTGGCGCTGATCCGGCGGGAGCATCTTGATTGTGTCTGGCACGATTTTCCACTGCTGTTGGTCGAGTGGATCCCAGATCAGTGAGTGGATTTGGAAGTCGCGTCCGGTGCGTTCGGCCAGGGCTGCCACGGCGTCGGCTTCTTTGAAGTCGAACCGGTTCGGTTCTGGCTGAACTGTGTTCATCATTGTGCCGATTTCAGTTGTCAGAGAGTTGAACTCGGTGGCGGCGACCTGCTCGTAGCACGGATCGTTGGCGGCGTAGGTGCTTCGATACGCGGTGCCGAACGTCTTTCCGCGGTCGGCGGCCAGGTCGGCGATTGTGGGGTCTGACATTCCGCAGGCCTTGTTCTGGGTGGCTGCTTGCTGAGTGAGGTCGGGAGGGGATGGCGAAGTGGTGCACCCGAGGGGGAGTCCGATCACCAACGCGCCGATGAAAACGCGTGCTGCCCTGAGTGTTTTCCTCGTGCCGATAAGCATCACACCAACTGATTGTGCCGCATGTTTTGGACCGTGCAGGGCGCGCCGACTCACTCAGAGGTGGTTTGCCCGCGCATTGCGCCGTTGTACCAGCGTTAGATCGCGATTCTGTCGACGAGGGAAAGGGGCCGGGTTTCGGTGGCGTCGGCAATCGGAGCCGCGCAGCCGCGGATCAATCGCCAGCCGCGCGCAGCGTGATCTCTGAGATGTTCGTGCGGCTCTGCCCATCCACGGTGCCCAACTTCGAAATCCACACCAGCACATTGGACGTTTCCGTCTGATTGTCGACAGTGATGGTGTTATCGCCCGGCTGTAACGTCACGTTCGACGTCAGCTCGGTGGTGTCAGACAGGTTGTTCGGGTGGGCACTGCCTGCCGCACGAATCTGGACTTCTGTTCCAGTGCTGGGCACATTGATCGTCACCTCGCTCAACGCGGCCGGCGAGGGGAGCTGAAGTAGCAGGCCGACGCCTTGTTTGAAGGCCGGGAACGGCGCGGCATCCTGGTAGATGTCGGTGGACCACGACGTATCCGGGTTGCCGTCGATGGCCAGACTCGCCTGATCCGGATGGTCTGGTGAGCCGCCGGGGGAGAACACCGTTGCACTCTCGGGCTTCACGATCAGCCCCTGGGCGCTGTGGTCTGATGAGCCCAAACCACGGATGAGAAGGACGGACGTCGTCACGATCGCCGCGATCACGGCCAGAACCAGCACGATGCGCACCGGACGCGACGCCAAAGCCCGGCTGCGGTTGCCTGACGTCACATCGAACGAGTTGCGCCGGCGGCGTCCGCGGGTTCCGGCCGAATGATTGACCACGGAGTCGGCGAACAGCGTTCGGTCGTCCCAAGGGCCACTGACCTCCACCACATCCCCGTCGGAGAGTTCGCCCGTGATGGAGTTGCCACGGAGCTCGACCGGCACCACGGTGTGCGTTTCACCGGTCGACTCGTATCGCTCCACGCGGAACGTCCAGACCTCTTCCTCGCCGTCAGGCCCGGACGGCGTCTTCTGCACGTCGCAGGCGGTGCCCAGGATCGTGAGCATGGCCAACCGCTTCGTTTCCGGTGAGTTGCTCCGCTCGTGGACGTCGGGGATCTCCAGCGGGGCGGTGTGGACACCAGTACCAGGCGCCACCGGCTGGGGCGCGGTCGACACACCCGTGCTCCCGCCCAGCGCCCGGGCGAAGTCCAGGCACCGTGCGTAGCGCTTATCGGGTTGCTTGGCCAGCGCCTTCGCCATCACAGCGTCCAGATGGGCGAGGTCGCGACGGCGCTCGGACAGCCGGGGCGGAGGCGTGTAGAGGTGGTTGCCGGCCTGGACGATGCGATTGGTGTCGTCGAAGAGAGGCGCGCCGGTCAACAGATGGAAGGCGGTCGCCGCCAGGGCGTACTGGTCTGCCCGGCCATCGAGCGTTTTCCCGGTGAGCTGTTCGGGCGCTACGTACGCGACGGTACCGATGGCCACGTCGGTCTCGGTGAGGCCGTTCGCGTCGTCGGCTTCGCGGGCGATACCGAAATCGGTGAGCAATATGCGTCGCCGGGCACTTCCCGACGGGGTGGTGACCAGGATGTTCGCCGGTTTTACGTCGCGGTGCAGCAGGTTGCGTTCATGCGCGACGTCGAGGGCTTCGGCGACTGCCGTGACGATCTCCACCACATCCTGCAAGGGCATCCCAGACGGGTGCTGCTCGATCAAGTGCTTGGCGTCGGTGCCCTCGACATAGTCCATCGAGATCCACAGCCGGCCGTCGAACTCGCCGCGGTCATGCACCCCGACGATGTGCGGATGCCACAACGATGCGGCCAACTCCGCCTCGCGGTTGAACCGGGCACGGAACTCGTCATCGCGCGTGGTACTCACCGAAAGGATCTTGAGTGCATCCAGACGGGGAAGGCGAGGATGCTGGGCCAGGTAGACCTCGCCCATGCCACCGGCGCCCAGGAGCCGCTGAATGGTGTACCCGGCAAAGACGTCACCGGCATTGAACGGCATGTTCGAAGCCTACAAACCAGGGCAAATCGAGCGCGAACAGGTGTTCGTCAGGGCGCGACGTTCCGAACAGCATCAGCGGAGACCGTCCCAGAAGCGGGTCAGGGCCCGCCGCGCCACGAGCCGCGGGCGCGCCTTACATACCAAATCTGGCCCTGCCGCAGCATAATCCGTCACTGTGATGAAACTTGCCCCTAGAGGCCCAGGATCACGGAAAGGGGATGGGCGGTACCGCGGAGGGCAATTGGATCCGAGGAACAACATCAGCCGGGAGTTGAGCCCGCGGGATGTCGCTCGGCAGTTCGACAGCGGGCACGCCGCTGGGCAACGGCACCGGTGGAACATCGCTGGGATATGGGAACGGTGGCATGTTGGCCGGAACCGGCGGCGTTGTCACTGGATCGTCCGACGCGACAGGTCGACCTGGATCGCCGGAGCACCCACGGCGAGCGTCACCGCGGCCATCAGAGGCAGGAGCAGCGCAGCCCGCCCACCGAGTCCGTCTCACCCCAACAGCCATCTGGTCAGCCCGCGGTCATCGACAGCATGCTCGAAGATGCGATACCTGACCGCGACTTCGTACAACGGCTCCTCGAACCCGGCACCGGGCGGATCACCATCGTCGAACACAGAAGCCAAGTACTCAAGGCGGCTGACCTCATCGCCGGTTCGGCCTATCGGACAGCTTCCACGACCCGCTTCCAAATCTGGAAAACCCCGTGCGGGAAGGCAATTCGGCGACGTAACCTCGATCTGCCACATCCGGCCACACCGCACAAATACGTCACTGTGACGATTATGCAGGGCATCGCCGAGCGTCGAACCCGTTGCGGGAGGGCATATCCGGCACGCTCAGGTAGTCGCGGACAATCCGGAACGCTCAGTCCGACACTTCGATCATCGCGGATTCAGCCGGCGAGTCCGGCGGCCAAGCCCACACTACGGGTCAAGAACACCGAACCCGCTGCAACAACAGCACTGTCGGATAGTTCCGGAAAACAGGGGCAGGGCCGGACAGTTCTCGTGCGTTCCAGGAGAACCTTCGGCGAGTTCCGGATCGGACAAGAAATCGACCGTACGCGTCGGCTCAGCGTGTATCCCCAAGTTGAATAGCTGGTAACGGTGCGTGCTCGACAGGTGCGAGTTAGGGCAGACCTGGATAGATGGATGGTGCCATTGCTGTCCTTGTTGGTCTCATTCACGGGGAACACGCGAACAGCCCAATCCGAGGCTGCACACCAATAACCCGGGGTACATCACGTTGTGCATCAAACTCGGGGCCGGCTCAGAGCCGAGTCGACAGCCAAACGTGCTCCGCTGGAACGTAGTTCGTTGCTGTTGTTATAGGTCCAAGCTCAGCGTCGATGTTTGGGCGCGGTCGACGCATATCAGCATGTCGTTGTCACCTGCCATGAAGGCCGCTGTGCCGCGTCGCTCGGGCGTGCCGTCGACCACACCGACGCGGCATGTGCCGCAGTAGCCCTGTTGACAGGAATACGGCACGTCTGGAAGAACATCGCGGATGGCAGCCAGGGCAGAGCGATCCGCGGGCACCTCGATGTCGACCTCGGATGCGGCGAGCCGGACCGTGAATGGCCGACCACCGATGATCGGCGGCGGGCTGAACCTCTCGAAGTGGAATCCTGCATGGGGGCGCTCCGACAGGGCCGCGTTGACCGCGGCGAGGAACAGCGGCGGACCGCAGAAGTAGACCGACGTCGCAGGTTCGACGCCGTCAAGAACTACGTCCGCCGACGGGGCGCCGTGAATGATGCGCACGTCACCGCCGCTGAAGCCCGAAAGCTCGTCTAAGAACGGCATGCTCGCCCGGTCACGGCCCACGTAAGTCAGTCTCCACCGGACCTGAGCGTTCGCAGCGGTACGGATCATCGGCAGTAGGGCAGTGATGCCGATACCGCCAGCGATGAACTCGATCCTGTCGATGTTGTGCTTGGCCAGATGCGGGTATGCGAAGGGGAACGCGTTGCGCGGACCGCGCACACGAACTGCTGTGCCGACGCTGAGGCTGTGCACCTCGAGGGAGCCGCCACCCCCATCGGGGATGCGGCGCACCGCGATGTGGTAAGAGCGGCGGTCCGAGGGGTTGCCGCACAGGGAGTATTGCCGCACTTTGCCTGAAGGAAGGACGAGGTCGACGTGGGCGCCGGGATGCCAGACGGGCAAGTCGGAATCGTCCGGCGCGGCGAGTGCTATAGCAACGACACCGTCCGCCGCCCGGTCCATGCGCCTGACGTGCACAGTGAGTTCGCGGTCAACGGCTTTGACAGGACGAATGCGGGACCGCGACGAACCGTGAACCCAGCCAGCGACGATGGTGTCGAGCGCACCCATGACGCGGTGGGTCACGTTGCTGCCCCCCGTGCCGCCGGGGATTGAGCCAGATAGGCGATGGCCTGGCTGGTAGACCCGTAGTCGCGCGGATGGTAGTACGGTCGCAGGTACTGGACCCACATCTTGGCGAACTCCCACGGACTGAAGATGTAGCCGCGCTTGTACGCATTGCGGTACGCCCGCAGAGTCGCCTTCCTCTGCGCCGCAGGCAACTCGGGATCGACCGACATCAGATGCGTCGTTCCCTTAACCCACAACACGACGAGCCCAACCGAGGTGATCACCCACGTGCGGACACGACGGGAGTAACTGCCATCGAGGTGAGCGAAGAGGTCGAACGCCACATGGCGGTGCTCGACCTCCTCGGCCAGGTGCCAGCGAAACAGGTCCAGCATCTGCGGGTCGAGTGCGTTGTCCCAACTCTTTGCGTTCAGGCCCCAGTCTCCGAGCCAGGAGGTGAAGTGCTCAATTGCCGCCACCGCTGCGACGCGCTCGATCAACCATGAGTGACGGGCCCGCCCGGTCAAGTCGCGGGGGCCGAGCACTGTACGGAAGAAGCGCTCGACCTCGTCGGCGAACGGCGTGACATCTAGCCCTTTGGCCTGGAGGTGATCTAGCACGGATTGGTGCGAACTTGAGTGCATTGCTTCCTGTCCGATGAAGCCGATGACATCCTCGCGGACAACGTCGTCCTTGATAAGCGGCAGCGCCTCCTGGAAGGTCTGGACAAAGAACACCTCACCTTCGGGCAGGAGCATGTTCATGCCGTTGGCAATGTGGGTGCCCATGGCGTCACCGCCCATGAAGTGCATCGGCAGGTTCGTCCAGTCCCACGTGACGTTGCGGGCGCGTAACGCCACTTTGCGCTCATCGCGTATGTGAGTGGTCATCTCTGTTCCTTTTCGCCTATCGCTTAATTGGCTTGTTACGGTTCGTCGTTCGAGTGCTTCGGCTGAGACCGGTCGCGCCTCCGAACGCACAGGTCCGAACCCCGATTCCAGGCTTGGGGGACTCATTGCTGCGCTTTTCGTTTGCCGTTGACCTGGGTCGTGTTGGTGTTGCGCGTGATCCATGCGCGAATGGGTTCGGAGACGGCGATCGGGTTGTAGGTGGGTGCCCAGTGGCCGCCGGGCAGCTCACGAATTTCAAACCTTGTGACATCGGGGTGCGGGTCGCTCTGCGTCACCGCGGGGATGAAGATGTCGCGCCGTGGTGTGAGGACCTGAACCGGCACGGTGGTGCCACCGCGTTCGGGGTGAACGATGCGCGGGAACACATTCGCCGCGTAAATGCGTATGGAGTCAGCGTTCTTGCGGGCGTTCGGCCCGGCGGGACGCTGCTCGGGCGTTTCGGGGCGCTCGAACACCTTCAGCGACAGCTTGATGCTCGGGTCTATCAGGCCCAGCCGGGCAAGCAATGGGGCAAGGAACGGAATGGAGAACAAGCCCATATAGAGCGGTGACTTCCACAGGGCGGCGATGTGGGCGTATCGGCCAGCTGAGGCCTGCCGCGCGACCCAGCCGGGCAGGTGGTCAAGGCATCCTCCCGAGATGGATGTGTAACTCACGACGCCGTGGTGATCTCCGGTGACGAGGTGCCATCCCTGAACTGAACCCCAGTCATGACCGACGAGATGTACTCCTGTGCCCGTGTCGACGGAATCGATCACGGCCTGCAGGTCTGCTGCGTGCCGGTCTAGGCGGTAGTCGGAAATGCGTTTCGGCTTCGAGGATGCGCCCGTGCCACGAGTGTCGTAGGTGACTACGTGGTGGTCTTCGGCGAGCCGGTCGACGATGCCGTCCCATGCCGTGTGGTCGTCCGGGAAACCGTGGACGAGTACCACCGTCGGGTTGCTCGGATTCCCGGCTGTATAGACGGCCAGTTTCTGATCGTCTGGGGTGGTGACGTGAACGAGTGAGCCGATACTTGGGGAAGGCATTGTCAGTTGTCCTTGCTGTTGGAGGTCGACAGCGCTGTGAGGGGCGACGGAAGCGGAAGAGTAAGGATCGCCCGGACACTGGCTTCGATGCGGCGCTCGATCGTGGTCCCGACTCGACGCCCCTCCAGGAGGGGACGCCTCAGCAACCCCCCGGGGATGTCGACCGTGCAGGCGGCGATCGCGCCGATCGCGTGGCCGTCGGTTCGGCCCCACATCGCTGCCGCCAATCGATTCAAGATGTCCGCGAAGCGTGCCTGCATGGCCCGAATGTCGGTGACCACGTCATCGGCGAGGTCTGAGGAAAACAATTGGTCGGCCCGCTGACCGAAAAACAGCCGGGCGCTTCCTCGGTGCTGACGAACCAAAGTCACCGGCGCCAACGCGACGCCCACCACCGCATCGACCGCCGATGTCTTCTCTGACTCCAGAGTGCCGGTAACTCCGCTCATGATCGACTCGAGCCGCGCCGATGCTCGTAGCCACAGTCGCGCGAGCAGCTCCTCCTTAGACCGGAACGCATGGTAGATCGTGCCGTTCGAAGCGCCAGTCCTGGCCGCGAGGGAGCGCAGCGTCAACCCGGTCGGGTCAGCCTCGGTGACGATCTGTTCGGCGACGTCCAAGAGATCATCCAGATCATGCAAACGGGTCCGCGCCATTTGCCGAGAATAGCTGGAATGGAGCGATCGTTCTAGAACAAGAGGTCTACATCACATTCAGAGATTGGGAGTTGGATCGCCTGCCGCAGCGGCAGCGGCGGCGAGGCGACGTTTCGATCGACTGGGGCCGCCAGCGGACCGACCAGCCAGCCCTCCACAGCATCAACCGGCTGCCCTGGGTCCACCCACCGTGCATGTCCGCTTCGGTAATTGGGTCGCGCGCTGCTCGCCGCAGTCGTCGGGCACAGGGGGCTGTAACCCATGGCCCGACGCGCAGGCGCCGTCGTCGAGTCGTCGACACCAGATCGGCCGCATGTCGTCGGTCGTTACACGCTGATCGATCATGCCCGGGGCCTGACGACGATTCACGGACGCTCGGGCACGACCCCACGGAACGTCACCGCCCCGGCGGCCGTTACATCCGTCAGGTCTCCGCGCACATGAAGGGCAAATCTGAGTCGCCCAAATTCAATGAGAAAGGTCGCGATCCAAATTCGGATCCAGTCCGGAGCAATGCAGGACAGACGAGTAAAGCTACCCGAGACTTAGTGTGAACGGACAACATCGGCACTGAGGATGCGCCGGAGATCGGTCATCCGTTCAGTCGACATAGGGTCACACCTGCAACCAGCGACAGTAGGGAGAAACAAGGCCTGCGACCCCTTACCGGACGTCATCAAGGCGCGTGGCCACATATCGTGCGTAGGTCGCCGCGGACGCGCGTGCGTGGGCTTCCAAGGTTTTCGGGTTGTAACCGAGCGTCTCGGCGAGAATCGCGATCGGTGTCCTCTGTGTCAGTTCATTGAGGGTGCCCAAGCGCGCTTCGAGAGCGGCGAGGACCGGCCGTAGACGGTTTCGAAGGTGTGTCGGAGTGAGATGGGTTCCCGGTCCGTATCCTCGAAATACCCAGGGCGAGTTGGGATGCGCAGCTGTCTGGCCGTTGTAATCGATCGCGGCGAGGAGTCGGATGGGCTCATCGAGTGGCGATGGCATATCAATCGGTATGCCGGCCAGGTTGACGCTCACAGCGTCCGCCGTGATGGTCACCTGGTCCCAAGTGAGTGCGGCGATGTCTTCGACGCGCTGGGCGAAAACGATGATCAAGACTGCGGCGAAGCGGTCTCGGGGATGCAGGGTCTGTTGATGGACGACATACTCAATGACAGCGTTCTGTTCGGTGATCGGTAGCTGTGGCGCGGTGCCGCGTCGGTGCGGTGTCACCTCGAGGTCGGAGGGAATCAGTTTGGTTTTGATGGCCCACCGGATGAAACGCAGAATGTGTTCCCGAGTGGTGGATCCGGTGGACTGCCACAGGTCGATGTGCCCTTGGGTGACATGCTCGATGGACGTCTCGTGTTCGACGTTGAGCCAGTTGCAGAACTCGATCGTGACCGTCGTGGTCTGTTTGGCGCGCAAGAATGCCGAGTCACTGACGATGTCCATCGAACGGAGCCGTCGTTCGAGACCCCAGCGGATAAATCGGGCGATTACCTTGCGGTGGTCCTCGGTCGTGATGCGCTGTTGCGCAGTCGCCGCCCAACTGAGGAACCGCGCTAACCGCTCGTCGCGCGCCGGAAGCGACTGATGAGCAACGAGAAGGCCGCGGACGTAATTGGTTGTCCGGCCTGCCGGGAGCTGGTCAACGAGCTCGTGAGTGAGCGTCGGGTGGCACGCAAGTTCGCGTAGGACGCGTTCGACGTGGCGTTGGCGTATCCAGGTCAGGCCGCTATTGGCACGTTGCATTCCGATGAACGCGTCGATGATGACTTGCAACTGCGGGGCGACGATGCCAGTCTCGGGATTGGTCAGCAGCCGAGTAGCGGTATCGCCGAGTACGCAGCGTTGGCATTTGCCGCCGCTGTAGAGTTCGGCCTCGTCTCCGCAGGCGACGCAGTCGACGTTGAGCGTGATGCCGCTGCACGCGCGGCAGGCCGGTCGATCGTTGATGATGCCAGGAAGGACGCCCTGGTGTCCGCAGGCGCAGATCCCGGTGACACGTTTTGCGGCCTGGTAGCAGTAGCCGCAGACCGATTCGCCTGGCCAGTTGGCGACCAGCATGTAGTGCTTTCCGCAGCGGTCGCAGGGCACTGGCCACCGCTGCGGGTCGTCAGGTTTCCGGGGGCGGGCCATCGTTATCCTCGATAAGTCGGATCCGTTTAGCGACCGGGTTTCCCGGTTTGATACCGAGGTCACTGGGGCGTGGCGCGTTGGCCGTTTTCGCGGCTTGCATCTCAACGTACGGCTCGAACAAGTCGTTGGGTGTGCAGTCGAAGATGTCGCAGAGTGCAGCGAACGTCCGTGACGGAATACGTTGGGGCTCACCGGTAACCAGTCTGTACACCTGGGCATCGGAAAGGTTGATGCCGCGCGATTTGAGTAGCGGTCGTAGCTCAGTGGACTTCCAGAGGTTGTGCGCAGCCATCATCCGGCGCAGATGCCAGTGGAATCCGATTCGGCGTTGTTCAGCCATCGGGCTGATCTTCCTCCATCCGGATCCGTCGCGCGATCATCTGTTGAATCGCCTTTTGTTTGAAGTCTGATGACACCGAGGTGTACAGCGAGGTCGTCGACGCGAACGAGTGGCCGAGCTGTTCCTGGACGAACAGTGGGTCGTAGCCGGCCTCCAGGAGGTGGGTGGTGAAGGAGTGGCGCAGTGCGTGCAAGCTCAATTCTGGTGGCAGCCCGGCCAATTTGCGAAATGCGGTGAATGAGCGCCCGAGCGCGTTGAGGGTCAACCTGGCACCACGTTCGCTGGGCCATAATGCGGGGGAGCGGTCTGCGGTGGCAAAAAGGTGGCGTCCCTCGGTGCACCAATATTCCAAAAGTTCTACGACCCATGAGAATTCGGGCGATGTGAGCACCGTCCACCGACGTGGCCCGGAGCCTTTCGTGCCTTTGGCCCAGCGCACGGTCAGCGCGCCGTAATGTCCGAAGCGCGGCACGTGGGGGTTGGGTCCGAAGTCGCTCAATTCCAGCATGACCAGTTCTCGGCGGCGCAGCCCGAAGGCGTAGCCGACCTTGAATGCGGTTGAATCGCGCAGGGCCGTCACCCACCGTTTCGATCCTGCCCGGTGTGCCTCGTCGACAAAATCGTCTATGGCGTCAAATAGGTGTTGCAGTTCGACCTTGGTGAAGGCTCGCCGTCCCGGCGGGACGGCATCGTCGGTCGTATGCTGCGGGGTGTTCCATTCGAAGCATATCTGTGATGGCACGTCACCAAACTGCTTCTCGCAGAACATAGCCCAGCCGTATCGGCTATCGCTGACATAAGAACAGAACATCGAAATGGTATTGCTGTAGGTACGTAGCGTGGATAATGCAATCGGTGTCTCGTGCGATCGGAACTCAGCCAGGAATTGGTCGACGTCGATCGGGCGCCACCGCCACGGATACTCGTTGGTGAATTCCACGAACCGAGAAATCAGCCGGCCGCGCGCCTTGATCGTGTCAACGGCCAAGCCTCGGGCCAGCATCTGTGCCCGCCATCCGTCGAGCATCGCGTTGAACACCGTCTCATCGGCGCGCAGGAGCGAAACGTCATCGGCGCGCAGGATATGGGGAATAAACCCCGGCAGTTCCTCACCCATGGCGATGGCCAAGCAATCTCGGCAACCGATCTGGTGCGGGCTCAGGCTGCCATTCGAGTAACCTTGCCCCCAAACCTAATTCGTCACAGTGACGTAACGATCCCGGTGTAGGAAGGGGTGGAGACGGGGCCGCAAAACAATCAACACCGACCAGATGTCGCCAGGCGCTCATTGAAGCTCGCACTGTTTTCACCTAACGTCCGAATCAATCATTAAGTGATTGAAAAATACGCCGACCTGGCCCACATCGCAAGACCCGGGGGGGCGTCGTGACGAGTGCGCAAGCAACCGCCACTGGTCGCCATCAGGCAGATCGAGCCATTCGTCAAGTGGTGCAGGTTCTTTCACCTAATGCAACTCAGTGTAGTTAAGTGCCGATAAGCTACATTATGTCAACTAAACGTCGCCGTTTTCATCTGATGAATCACGGACGTTTCCAGTGACCCTCGCCTGGCCCACCGGGTCGATTTGGCCAAAGCGCTTTGACGCCAAGGGTTTATGGCGAATTGCACCAGGCCCGTACGCCGCCCCTTCCCGCACGGTTGGCACGACACGCGTCGACGGATGTCGCTTCGCGATGGACCTACCTGCGCCGATGTGGTAATGATTCAGTAGATGATTCAATGATGCATCAGATGAGACGACCTGGGAGGCCGAATTGCCCGTCGACAAGAGCGGTCGCGTGTTCCTGGTTGGTTCCGTTCCGCTGCTGCATCCTGAGGTCCAAACCGTCGAGGAAATGCTGGACGGCTGGCGCAACCAGCAACTGTGCCGCAACCTCGACCACGACACCATCGACGGCCGTATCGGCCTGGTTCGGCGGTTCATCGCCCACACCAATGAGTACCCCTGGTCGTGGACACCGGCCATCGTCGAGGAATTCTTCGCCGACCTCCGGAGCATCAAGGGCCGCCGCCAATCCACAATCCGCGGCTATCAGAACGGCCTTCGGTTGTTCTGCTCCTACATCGCCGATCCCGACTACGGCTGGGACCGAGTATGCGAGCAACGATTCGGCACGCACCCAGCGCAGGTGTTCTTCGCGTGGAACACCGCCACTCACGTCCAGGACAACGAACAAGATCCCGAGAAGCGCCCGTTCACCAAACAAGAGCTGCAGGACTTCTTCGACCATGCCGACGACCAGGTCACCGTTATCGCGAACACCCGAAAAAAGGGCTGGCTGCCAGCCTACCGAGACGCCGTGATGTTCAAGGTCGCCTACTCCTACGGAGTGCGATTCAACGAACTGCGACACCTGCAGACCGTCGACTTCTCCCGCAACCCGCACGCACCCGAGTTCGGCCGCTACGGCGTCGTGAAGGTCCGTTACGGCAAGGCCAAGAAAGGCTCCCCACCCAAACGCAGGACCGTTCTCACGGTGTTCGACTGGACACCGGAGATCATCAGCGACTGGCTCACCCACGGTCAGCCCTACCTCGACGACGGCATCGACCTATTCCCCAGCGAGCGCGGCGCCCTGGTCGCCGAAGGAACACTGCTGCGCAGATTCCGGCGGTACTGCAACGACCTCGAACTCTCCGCAGGCCTGGATCTGCACTCCTTCCGACGCTCCTACATCACCCACCTCGTCGAAGACGGCTGGGACGCCAAGTTCGTCCAAGACCAGGCCGGCCACGAATACGCCAGCACCACAGCGCTCTACACCGGCGTCTCGAGCGACTTCCGAACCCGCACTCTGCGCCGAGTCCTGGACCGGACCATCAAAGACGCCCTCTCCTTTGGCGAGGAGACGTCGTGAAACGTGACGTCGACTACACCTGGCGCCTCGCCGAGTTGATGGCTGCCCACGGCATGCATAACAGCACCGATCTCATCCCCCGCCTCGCTGAACGTGGAATACAGCTGTCGCGGCCACAGGTCTACCGCATCGTGCACCAACGTCCCGAACGCGTCGCCCTGCAGCTGATGGCAGCACTGTGCGACATCCTCGGCTGCGGCGTCGAAGACCTCGTCACCGTTACAGCGACCGACGCCCGCAAGAAGAAGGCCGCTTCCGGCACCACCGCACCACCCAATGTCGTCGAACTCAACAAGTCCATCCGGCCCCGACGAGCACGCATCATCACCGATGGCACCGATTAACCCCACACCCCGATCCACCACACGCGGGCGACCACGAGTCACCACCGGCACCTTCGAATGCAGCCGCTGCCAACGCATGGCCAACAAGCTGCGGGCCTACTGGCCCGGTGATCAGCTCTGCCACAGCTGCTTCTACACCGCGATGCGCACCCACGGCATCTGCCCAAACTGCGGGCACGACGGCGTTCTCCCCGGCCGCCGCAACCGCACCGATCCAAGCCCGGTCTGCCTGACGTGTGCGGGTATCCCCAATGACTTCACTTGCGCGACCTGTCACCATGAAGGCGAGATCTACCGCCGCCGCCAGTGCGCCCGCTGTGCCCTGCGCGAGGACCTCTGTAAAATTCTGCTGCACCATCCCGCCGACCTTGCCGCCATGCAGACACTCATCGAGGTGCTCTGAGGCGTCGACAGACCCGAAAGCATCCTGACCTGGAAACGCAACATCCAGGTACTAGAGCTGCTCGGCGGAATTACCTCCGGCGCAATACCACTGACCCACGACGGCCTCACCGCGGCAGGATCCGGGCGTCACATCGATCACCTTCGCAGCCTGCTACAACACCACGGCCTGCTCCCACAACGCGACGAACACCTGGCGCGCTTCGAAGTCTGGCTGGCCACCAAACTCGACGCGATCGCCTCCCCCACGGTCCGCACTCCTGTCGAGCAGTTCGCGACCTGGCACCACCTGCGACGCCTGCGAAGCGAGTCGAAGCCCGGCCAATCCTCCGGCGGCCCAGTGCGTTCCGCGAAACAAGAGATCACCGAGACCATCAAATTTCTCACCTGGCTCGAACAGACTCACCGACGTACCGTCAACGACTGCGCGCAACAAGATGTCGACGAATACCTCGCGTCCGGGCCGACGACCCGCCATCTCATCCGCACCTTCTTCATCTGGGCCAAAAAGAGCAAAGTCAACGTCGCGGTGCAGATCGGATTCCGGCAGGCGAAAACCAGTCCGACGATCACTCAGGACCAACGCCTGGCATGGCTCAAGGAACTGCTCATCGGCGACTCCGAGAGCCTGCCCTACCGGGTTGCCGGTGTGCTGCTACTCCTCTACGCCCAGCCGTTGACCAAGATCGCGTCCCTGCAGTCCATTGCGATATCTCAAGCCGACGGAGAGACCCGTATCGCGCTCGGCAAGGCACCGATCCCGGTCCCCGAACCGTTCGCGTCCCAGCTCAACTACCACCGACATAACCGGCCGAACCTGCGGACGGCGGGCGGGGCCGCCGACTCGCCCTGGCTGTTCCCCAGCAGCCGGCCAGGACGACATCTCGACCCGCAGGCCATCATGCAGCGGCTTCGGTGGCTGGGGATAGACCTGCTGGGCTCACGCAACACAGCCCTACGGGAACTTGTCTCCGAGATTCCCGCTCCCCTGGTCGCTGAGATGCTCGGCTACAGCGACCAAGTCACCCAGAAACACGCCGCCGAAGCCGGCAACACCTGGGCAGAATACGTCCAGCGCTAGAATTCACGACACCAATATTTGCGACTCGACATGCGGAATCGAATAGGGGTAAATATGGCGCAAGATCAGCAGGCGACTTCTTCCATCGCCTCAACGGAGCTTCATATCACGATTCGGCACTGCAACAGCATCACCGAAGGCGCCATCTCATTGCGACAGGGTTCACTAAACATCAAATACGGTCCCAACGGAATTGGCAAGAGCACAATCGCTCGCGCGCTGGAGTTGCGGACCGCGGGCAACGAAAGACTCGAAGAGCTAACTCCGTTCAAACACAAGTCGCTGAAGAGTGGACCCCGCCCCTCTATCGAAGGAGCCGACAGTATCCAGAGCGTTATGACGTTCAACGACGATTATGTCTCTCAGTTCGTTTTTCAGCGGGATGAAGTTCTGAAGAATAGCTTCGAAATCTTCATTAATACGGTGGAATTCCAAGAGGGGCTGGCCCAGATCGAGTCCAAGTTCCAGTCGCTGAAGCAAACATTCGACGACGAGGCGGAGTTCAACCAGGCACTCGATAGCTTCACCGAACTCAGGGATGCGTTCAACGTCACCAAGGGCGGCGCAGTTGCCAAAACCAGCAAAGGCTACAAAGCCCTCAGCGTTGGCGGTAAACTCAAGAACATCCCTGAGCAGCTGGCCGGATATAAAGGATTTCTTCACAGCGACAATCCGGCCGCTTGGATTACTTGGCAGTCCAGGGGCAAGGAATTTCTCGAACTTTCGGATAATTGCCCGTTCTGCTCGATCCCAAGCGTAGACAAGCAAACCGCGACGAAGGTTTCGGAGGAGTACGAGTCGGCGGCAGTCAAGAATATGAGCCTGCTGCGGAACGTGATCGATAGGCTCGGACGCTACTTCGAGCCTTCCGATCTGCAGAAGCTTGAAGACTTGACCACTTCAATCGGTGGCTTGTCGCCTGAGCAAGAGTCATTCCTCGTCACGCTCAGAAGTCAAGTCGAGACTTTGCTGACCAAACTCTCTGCGGTCAAGGGCCTGTCCTTCCATGCGCTCAGGGACGAGGAGAACATCGCAACAGTCCTGGGCGAGCTGAAGATTGACCTCAAGTACCTCCCCGCCCTCGACTCAGAAGCGACTCAGTCCGTCGTGAACCTGATCAACGAGAAGTTAGACGACGTGGCCGCGCAGATTGATGACATCCGGCGACGGATTGGCGAGCAGAAAACGCGAGTCGCGAGGCTTATCAAGCGCAACCAGGACGATATCAACGCGTTCTTGACGTCGGCAGGATATCGCTACACAGTACGAATCGAGCCAAACGAGGGCACTTATCGGATGCTGTTAGAACACGAAGATGCACCCGGTCATATCGAAACTGCTGCAAGCCACCTGAGCTACGGAGAGAAGAATGCTTTCGCACTAGTTCTGTTTATGCACGATGTACAGCACAAAAAGCCACACCTCGTAGTGCTTGATGATCCCGTATCAAGTTTCGACAAGACGAAGAAGTTCGCAATTCTCCATCAGTTATTTCACGGAGCGAACAGCTTGCGTGATACAACTTCGCTTCTCCTGACACACGATATCGAACCGGCGATCGACATCGTGCGGACCTCAGGGCAGTTCGCTGCCACGAACCCAGTGGTTCACTTCCTCAGCGGACGTTCAGGACAGCTTGCCGAAAAGCCCATCATTGCGGCGGATATTAAGACTTTCTCCCAAGTCTGCGATGAAAATATCTCGTCCTCAACAGATCAGCTGATTCAATGCATTTATTTACGACGCCGATTCGAAGTCCACGGCGCTCGTGGTGACGAATACGAACTTCTTTCAAGCATGCTCCACGCTCGGAATGTGCCAACACGGAAGCCTGCCTCAGACGAACAAATTCCACTCAACGAGGCCGAGGTGGCCGCCGCTACAGTTGAGGTCCGAAAGTACATTGCTGACTTCGACTACGACCAGCTAGTGGCGGAGTCGAAGAACCAGGAATCGCTTAAGGCACGCTTCAGGGCAACGGACGTCGGTTACGAGAAGGTGCAGCTATTTAGGATGCTGTTGGCGCGCGATCCGCAATCTTTCAAGGGCGACGACGTCTTCACCAAATTCGTCAACGAGACTTACCACATCGAGAACGAGTACGTAATGCAATTAAATCCAAAAGACTTCGATGCCGTGCCCGAATTCGTCATCGCGGCTTGCAGCAAGCTCGTCGATGAGTCCGCCGTGGGCTGAGTGGCACTGAAGGCAGCGGGGTGCTCTGGCGGCGTTGCGCCACCCCGCATGAACGCGAACTCGCCGCAGCGACCGGACTGACTGGCGCCAGACACGGATCCTTGCGGCACCGGTCGCCAGCTGACAATGATTGACGTGTACGCCTATCAGGCACACAATGGGTGGTATGGCTACGAAGTCCGAACGTTTCGCGGTGCGCCTGACTCCTTGGCAGGACGCACTGATTCGCCATGCCGCCGAGGTCGAAGGGACCGACCTCACTACCTTCTGCGTCAGCGCCACCGTCGCGCACGCCCGCGACGTGCTCGCCGATCGCCGACACTTCTTACTCGATGACGCCGCGTGGACTGAGTTCAACGCCATTCTCGACCGGCCTGTTCAGATCAAGCCTGCCTTGACCAAGCTGTTTGCCAAGTCGTCTGTTTTCGATCCGGATCCGAACGAGTGAGCGGCTACTGCGCTCCACGACCGATCAGCGAGACGGACGATCCCGCCGAGTTCGACAGTGGTGAACCAACGCTCGATGATTACCTGCGCAAGCGCGCGCTGGCCAACCACGTCGGCGGCGGATCGCGTTGTTACGTCACGTGCCGAGATGGTCGCGTCGTCGGCTACTACGCCATGGCAGCTGGGGCGGTTTCACACAGCGGCAGCGCCGGCAAGTTCCGACGCAACATGCCCGACCCAATACCGGTGATCCTGTTGTCCCGCCTCGCGATCGACCGCAAGCACCAAGGCGGCGGATTGGGAGAGGGTCTATTGCGCGACGCCATCGCTCGAGCTGTGCAGGCTGCCGAGCAGATCGGCGTCCGCGCCATCTTGGTGCATGCGCTCCACGACCATGCCCGTAACTTCTACATCCGCTTTAATTTCGAGCCCTCCCCCACAGACCCGCTGCACTTGATGCTGCTCATCAAGGACGCCAAGGCGAGCGCCCCGACTCTGCAGGCCGAGGGCGAAGGCGACTCTCGTCGTCGCGAGCTCATCGATCAGCTGGTTGAGACCGGCGCAGACCGCGAGCACCTGGAGTCGTTGACCAGCGAGCAGTTATTCCGTCTGATGGCGGTCATGGCGCTCACTAACGCCGACCAGTTGCGCGAGCTCTTTCCGGACGGCGCCGACGCAGTGCTGGCCACCGCCCGCGAAGCCACCGGATTCACCGATAAGGCATTGCGGAGGGTGACACTCGCTGACGGCAGTGCCCTACTCGTAGACGCCGACTGCGAGGACACCGACGACGAGATTCGAGGGGCCTATTTCGCCGCTGACAACAACGAAGACGGCGAACAACTGGAGCCGAGTTGATCCTCTTCCACACCACAGACTCAACCAACGCGATCCTCAGCTAAAAATCACGTGGACAGCCCGATCGCGAGTGTCATCGCGAGGAACAGCGTGAGTTGGTAGGCGCTGTTGATGACGGTCAGTCGGGGCGGCTTTAGTTCAAATGCGTTGTGTTGAAGGAGCGTCGTGGCCGAGAAGGCTAGCCAAACCGCGGCGCCGACGAGAAGGGCGAGCCACGCGGAGTGGACGCCAGTGGCCGCGAAAGTGACCTCGACGGCAACCGCCAACCCTACCGCAGTCACCGTATTTGCTAGGAGTAACTGAGCCATGTTTCGTCTGCTGGAGGCTTTGGATTGCTCGGGCGTGATGCCGGTCAGGTTCGACCACGTGGTCACAAAGAGCTTTCCGTACCACACCCCGGCGACCGCCATCCCTGCGACGGTGGCGATCACGACGCCAAGCCAATTCATTTGCATCTCAGGGCTCCTCGACTGAAGGCGGGCGGGCACGGCATCGAGCTCTCGTCGACGAAATGCACGATGCTGCCGCCTGGCTCTGCAAACCGGGCTTCGGTTGGGGACAGGCGGTGAACCAGCACTGGAGGGCGCTCGCTACCTTGTGCGATTCCCATATGTTGTGCGTCTCCTTGGTCCGTGGTCAACACTGCACGTGTAATATACAAGTTCACAATCAAAAGTAAAGTGATACCGGGATGGCGGGATGGCGGGATGAATGAGCTACTCGACGAGGTTCTGGACGCGTACGGCGGGGCTGAGGGTTGGAATTCCATCGCGACGATCACCGCTCACGGCCGTTTGGGTGGACTGTTGCCCAAGCGGTTTCCCGGCAGCAAGTTGTCGAGCTTCACGGTTGAGGTCAGCGTCGCCGAGCAGCGCACTGTCCTGCATGACTTCCCGCAAGCCGGCCAGAACGGCGTGTTCGACCGTGGTGAGGCACGGATAGAAACCAGTGGCGGTGAACCGATCGATGTCCGGACCGACCCTCGTTCAGCTTTCCTCGGGCTCGGTGGAATCCGCCGGAACTTTCATTGGGATCCCCTGGACACCACCTACTTCGCCGGATACGCCTTCTGGAACTACCTCACCGCACCGCAGTTGCTCACCCTTGACGGCGTGACCGTGACCGAAGGCGGACCATGTCGGCAATCAGGCCGTCAATGGCGTCGGCTCCTGGCCACGTTCCCCGCTCACATCGACACGCACTGCCGGCATCAGATCTTCTACGTGGACACCGACGGCCTGATCGGTCGCCATGACTTCGTCGCCGAACCCGTCGGCGCCTGGGCCACAGCCTCGCTCTACTGCAGCCGATATCGCCGCATCGATGGGATAGTTTTCCCCACCCAGCGGCGCGTATTCCCGCGGGCTCACGGCCGCGTGCTGTCGTGGCCTACCTTGCTAGCGCTCGACTTCGACGAAATCGAGATCGAGCACTGAGCCCAGTCGGAAGCAAAGAATGAGGTGGTACCCATGCGATCATACGGTCAGTACTGCGGCCTGGCGCGAGCACTTGATGTCGTGGGCAATCGGTGGAGTTTGCTCGTCGTGCGCGAATTGCTCACCGGCCCTGCCCGTTACAGCCAACTCCAGGCCGGGCTACCGGGGATTTCCACGAATCTGCTGACCGATCGCCTGCGGGAACTGGAAGAAGCTGGCGTTGTTCAGCGCCAGCTAGACAGCAACAGCAACGGCGTCGCCTACACACTCACTGCATGGGGATACGAACTCCGAAATTCCGTTGCCGCGCTGGTGAACTGGAGTAAGCCCCTCATGGTTTCCGGCCCGCAGGACGACGACAGCTTCCAACCCCATTGGCTGGTAGTGGCGCTCGAGTCGCTGCTGGGCAACAACCGCACCAAGATACCTGCTACTGCCGGAGTTGAGGTCGACGGCACAACGTTGATGGTGCGCATCGATAGAACCGGTACCCACGTTGGGCCACCGCTCGATGAACAACCCAAGACCGTGCTCCGCGCTGAAGCACTGGTAGTACTGGGCCTGGCCACTGGCATGCTCACAGTCCAACAGGCGATCGCTGCGGGAAACCTCAGTGGCGACCAATATGACCTCGCGGCGGTATTCACCCCCCGTTGACGCCACACGGCTGCGCAGACGAGTCCAGCAAACTACTGGAGTTCAGCCCGCGCTACTCGGAACAGTCAAGGTCCTGGTGGCCGCAATGGCCCACGGTCACGACTTCTCCCCCTGCAAAACCTCGGAACATTCGCGATTCACCTCTGAGGAATACGACAGGATCGAATATGGCGGGTTACCAGTAAACTACGCCGTTTTCATCTGATGAATCACGTCTGTCCCTGCCTGCTCATTGTGCCTATCCTCCGGGTGGGCACTAGAGATTTGCGGGTTCGCCTGTCCTGGTGCATGTTTCAGTAGATGAGCCTCCGGCGCAGCGTCTCGTAGGACACCCCCAACCGCTTGGCAACCGCGGTCACACAAGCCGTGCGGGTCTCGTACTCCTCAAGATGGTCGGTGACCAACCGCACCGCCCGGGCCTTGAACTCCTCGTCGTACTTCTTCGGCATGATGCGAACAACCTTCCCTCGAAAGAAGGTGTGCCTCAAACCGTGGACTCAGTAACGGGGACTCGCCACAGCGACCAGCAACTTGCTGCAATCTCGTAAATCGCTCGCGAATATCCTGTTGACTTCGCACATGAGACATGCGACTGCGGTAGCTGGCGGTGTGTCGTATTTCGTAGCTGTGCCCGGTGTAATAGCGGGCCTGGTGCCGTGGGCGATCACCGGTTGGCAAATCCACGGATTGTCGAATCCCTTGCGAGTGCTTGCCGCTGCACTGATCACGATCGGATTGGTGCCGCTAGTGTCGGCATTCGGCGAGTTCGTAAAGGTCGGCGGCACGCCTTCGCCGACCGCCGCCCCGAATCGTTTGGTGGTGGCAGGCTTCAATCGATACGTTCGCAATCCGATGTATGCCGGAGTCCTCTTGATCATTCTGGGCCAAGCCTTGTTGTTCACAAGTATCGGCCTGGTGATTTACGGTGTGCTGTTCTGGGCTTCTGTAGCTGCCTTCGTCCACTGGTGCGAAGAACCCACCCTCAGTGGGCGGTTCGGAGCCGCCTACGAGGCGTATCGCCGAGCAGTTCCAGCTTGGTATCCCCGCCTACACCCTTGGTTCCCAAACTCGTAGCCAATTTCCTAAGAAGCACTTCATCCTGTCCTGTCTCAATTGATCGGGCAGTGGGCCAACGGCTTTGGGACTGCCTTGGCAGTGTTCCCATGATCGCCCGGCTCGTCCCGGCCGGTTATTTGACCTCTTGCCATTTCGCAATACCATCGATCCAGCGTCAGGCCACCAACTCCTGCCGGTTAAATTTACTTGCCGACAACGGATCAGATTCCCGTTGCCATTGACGGAGAGTGCAGCGATCCGGGGTGCAACCCCAGGATCCCCTCGGCCGCACCAAAGATCAGGTCTCCGCGTGAGGCGGGCGTCTGCTGCAGCACTAGCGCCTGCTCGTTGACACCATCGATTAGTCCTAGAATCTGCCATGCTGCGGCTTCCGGAGCGGCGACAACAAATTCGCCACATGCCACACCGTCCGCGATGACGCTCGAGAACAACTGCTGCCAGTCATCCAGCGAAGCCCGAACCGATGTGGCGAGCCGTTCGTTGCGGTACCCCATTGCCAAGGCCTCGACCCATACCAGGGTGGTGTTATCTCGGGTGCCGTCGAGCAACTCTTCACATAGCGAGCGAAGGCGCTGCGTCGGAGTTCGCTTTCCGGCAGCCGCCGCACGCACTTCCTCAATTTCCCTGCTGACGATGCGGGTGAAGACTTCCGCGATCAATCCATCGACTCCGTCGGAGTAGTGAGCGACCAGGGTGGAGGTCACGCCCGCACGTGCCGCAACAGAGCGCAAGGTCAGATACGACAAGCCCCGCTCTACCGCGAGCTTGCAAGCACTGTCCAGGATGTCCGCAGCACGTTCCGCGGGGGCTTTGCGTGCAGTGCCCTTGGTGGATGAACTCGGCGTGGTTGACATTGTTCCTCCTGCCTGTGACCCTGGTCTCATCCTAATTTATCACGCGATAAATTAGGCTTGAGTCGAGGAGAGCGATTTGTGAAGATCAGGACCAGCGACATGCCGACAGACAGTCGGGCGGCCCGTACGAGTGAGCCTGGCACGGCCTCATCACTTGTCGAGGTTCATGGCATCGATTTCATCCCTCACGAAGAGCGTCACGGGCGCCCGTTTGATCTGTTCTGGGTCTGGATGGGTTCGAACGTCAACTATTTGTCATTCACGTTCGGAGGCCTGCTGATCCTGATCGGGTTGAGCGTGCGGGAAGCGATCATCGTTACGCTGCTCGGCAATCTCTGGTGGATCGCGGTGGGATGGTTGTCAGTCAGCGGGCCTGCATCGGGAACCCCCAGCGTCACTGTCATGCGCGCGATGTTCGGGATCCGGGGCAACCGAGTCTTCGGCGCGGGCCAGGGTCTGGTCATCGGGCTCTTCTACGAAGTCATCAACATCACTGTCGCGACGGTTGCCACACTCGCGATCTTCGAACTCGGAGGCGTTTCACTCCCACCCCACGTCGGCTGGATCGTGCTTCTGGTGATCGCACTCCTGAGCTTCATCCTCAGCGTGTATGGGTACGACGCCATCGTGAAGGCCTCCCCTTACTTCTCCGCCGCGCTTGCGATCGCGTTCATCGTGCTCGGATTCTTCGTCTTCGGCTCAGCGGATTACAGCTTCACGCCGGAGCCGCTCACGCCGAAAGACCACTGGGCCGCGCTGCTTCTCGGATACGCGATTGTGGCGTCCGGCCCGCTCTCCTGGGGAACCGGAGCCGACTACTCGCGTTACCTTCCGGAAAACACCTCGAAGACCGCGGTCGCGTGGTGGACCGCCCTCGGCGGCCTGATCCCGACCTTCTTCATCAGCCTCATCGGGATTCTCGCGGCGACTGCGATCGATATGACAGACCCGCAGCTCACGATTCACGAGATCGTCCCGCCCTGGTTCACACCGGTCTTCCTCGGGATCGTGATCATCGGTTGCGTCACCAACAATGCCGTCGTCGCCTATTCCGCGGGACTCTCGGCTCAGGGTCTGGGACTGAAAGCGCCCCGCGTACTCATGGTGCTGATCACTGGCGCCGTCGCCACCGGAGCCGCTTACTGGCTCACCTTCTTGTCTCCAGGCTTTCTCGACACCATGGAGAGCGCCCTCGAACTCACCGTCACGGTCCTCGGGCCGCTGATCGCGATCTATTCGGTGGACATCATCTTGCGCAGGAACCGCTACAACGGGATCGCGCTGAACGACGAGCGGCCGCGCTCCCCGTTCTGGTACTCGAACGGCTGGTTCTGGCCAGGCATCATCGCGCAGGTCGTCGGCACTGCAGCGGCGGTCCTCATGGTAAACACCACGCTCTACGTGGGTCCGATCGCGCGAGCCTTCGACGGAGCCGACCTATCAGCCATCGTGGCACCGGTACTCGCAGCCGCTCTCTACGCACTGCTGTGGCACACCACGAAACCATTCGCAGACCCGGAACTGCGCCCAGGAGGAGATCACGACCTCCAGGAGTGCAACCCCCACACACCCGAACACACCTACCGACTGGAGGAACACCGATGAACTGGCGAATGCCCAGCGAAACCGATCCGCACGAGCGCACCTGGATGGCTTTCCCCTGTGAAGGACCCGCGCTCGGCGGCAGCGAAGAGAGCCGCGCCGAGACCTACCGGGCCTGGGCGGACGTCGCGAATACGATTGCCGAATTCGAACCGGTGGCCATGCTGGTCGATCCCTCCGAGGCGCGTCGCGCACGCACCCTGTTGAACTCGGAGATCGAACTCTTCGAAACCCCGATCGACGAGTGCTGGATGCGCGACCACGGCCCCACCTTCGTCGTAGATGACGAACGCCCCGGCGAGCTCGGCGCTGTGGATTGGGTGTTCAACGGCTGGGGCGCGCACTCTTGGTCGCGCTGGGAACGCGCGAATCGGAATGCTGGATTCGTCGCCGATCTCGTCGGCGCAACCAAGGTCACCTCCATGATGGTGAACGAAGGCGGCGGCATCCACGTGGACGGCGAAGGCACTGTTCTCCTCACCGAGACGGTGCAAGTCGATCCGCGACGCAACCCCTACGCCGACAAGGAACGAATCGAGGCCGAGCTCGCCCGCACGATCGGTGCGACCAAGGCGATCTGGCTGCCCCGCGGACTCACGCGCGACTACGAGGACTTCGGAACGAACGGGCACGTCGACATGCTGGCTACGATCACCTCTCCTGGGAAGGTCCTTCTGCATGCCCAGACCAACCCGGACCATCCGGACTACGAAGTTTCCAGGATGTTGCACGCGGTGCTCTCGAACTCGACCGATGCCGCTGGGCGCAGACTGCAGGTCACTGAGCTTCCTGCACCGGCGACCCTCCGAGACGAGGAAGGTTTCGTCGACTACAGCTACGTGAACCACCTCGTCGTCAACGACGGCATCATCGCTTGCGGGTTCGGAGAACCCGATGCCGATGCCCGCGCCCGGGAAATCCTCGAGGCCGCCTACGCAGGCCGGCGCGCGATCACCGTCGAAGCCCGCCCCATCTTCGCCGACGGCGGTGGAATCCACTGCATCACCCAGCAACAGCCGAAGGTCACCGCAGCATGAGCCCCATGAACGTCGTCGAAGCGTCCATCCGCGATCTCGCAGCCGCACTCCAAGACGGCCGCACGACCGCGGTGGAACTGCTCGAGCGCTACCTCGAACGCATCCGCTGCTACGACATCCCCGGAACGAACACCGCACTCAACTCCTATGTCGTAATGAATCCCGGTGCCCACGCTGAAGCCATCGCCTCGGATGAGCGTCGAGCCCGGGGCGAAGCGCTCGGGCTCCTCGACGGCATCCCATACTCGGCGAAGAACAGCTACCTTGCGTCCGGCCTCACCGCGGCAGCGGGCTCCCCCGCGTTCACGAGTCTGGTCGCTCAGCGAGATGCATTCACGATTGAACGCCTCCGCGAGGCGGGCGCCGTGCTCATCGGCCTCACGAACATGCCTCCGATGGCGAACGGCGGCATGCAGCGCGGTGCATACGGCAGAGCGGAAAGCCCCTACAACGCCGAGTGGCTCACTTCGGCGTTCGGTTCCGGCTCGTCGAACGGTTCCGGAACCGCGACCGCGGCGTCACTTTGCGCGTTCGGACTCGGCGAGGAGACCTGGTCCAGTGGGCGCGCCCCGGCCTCCAACAACGCGCTCTGCGCGTACACCCCGAGTCGCGGCATCATCTCAATGCGCGGCAACTGGCCGCTCACTCCGACCATGGACGTCGTCGTGCCTCACACCCGAAGCATGGACGACCTGCTCATCCTGCTCGACACGATCGTCCAGCCGGACCGTGAGACTCGCGGCGATTTCTGGCGGAGTCAGCCTTGGCTCGACATTCCCGACGTTCTTGCACACCGCCCCGAAAGCTATGCGTCGGCAGCCCCAGTCAGCCAAGAGGACGCCCACGAGAGTCTGCGGGGCAAGCGATTCGGCGTACCGCGCATGTACATCAACCAGGACCCCGAAGCCGGAACCGGAATCCCCGGAGGCATCGGCGGGCCGACCGGGCAACGCATCGAGACCAGGCCATCGATCCTCGCTCTCTGGGAGGCCGCTCGCAGCGACCTCGAAGCGGCCGGGGCCAAAATCGTCGAAGTGGACTTCCCGCTTGTCTCGAACTACGAAGGCGACCGAGCGGGTGCCCCGACGATCAAATCCCGAGGGCTGGTCAGCCCTGACTACCTGCAGGCGGAGCTCGTGGATCTTGCAGCCTGGGCCTGGGAGGACTTCCTCAACGCGAACGCCGATCCGAACTTGTCATCGCTCTCCCAGATCGATGGCGACCAGATCTTTCCGGACCCGCCCGGGGCTCTCCCCGACCGGTACGAGGGGTTCGAAGACGGCGTCGAGCAATTCCCGGCGGTGATCGCGGACAACCCGAGGACCCATTTCACAGAAATCCCCTTCCTGGCGGAGGGGATCGCCGGACTGGAGGAAACCCGGCGCCTGGACTTCGACGAATGGATGGAGAGACACGGACTCGACGCCGTGGTGTTTCCGGCCGTCGCGGATATCGGTCCCGCCGACATGGACATAAACACCGCCTCCGCCGACGCCGGATGGAAGAACGGGGTCTGGGTCGCCAACGGCAACATTACGATCCGCCATTTCGGGATCCCTACAGTAACTGTCCCCATGGGAATCATGAGTGATATCCGAATGCCGGTAGGCCTAACATTCGCAGGCACCCCCTACAGCGACGTTAGCTTGCTCACCGTCGCTGCTGCGTTCGAACAGACTCGGAGCAGGCGAGTTCCCCCCAGCCGAACCTCATGAGTTCCGCGGCTGCCGAGCTCGCAGTAACGCCGTCCCGCTTCCACACCCGACGACCGGACACAACGGGACAGCCCGGACTTGGTGACGAATCAAGTCCACCCTCGTCTCTGCTTGGTCAGTTCCCCCATTCCGGGCAATCCTTCTCGGGCGGATCGAGCAAGCTGCGGCACGTCTGCACGCCGATGCTGTACGAGCCGTATCCAGGTCGCTCAGGCCGGCCGAACGGTGTCCGACTCGGTTTACCAAGGCTCAATTCGCGGCGGGCCTTCTGAAACTTGATGGAGTATCCCTGCGAATCAGGTAGCCAGACACTGAAAACAACCCGCACGCGGCAGTAGCGGTAGTCATCGTCGAGTATCGGTTTGCCACGGTACATTCGGGGCGGCATCTGAACGAACACTCCACGGGCCTTTGCCTCCGTGTCGACGCCGGTACTTGTGCCGCGCAACAGCGCGCGTTCGCCGTCGCCGATGCCTCGGTTAGTCGATCTGCCCGTGCAGCGGCCGGCGGGCAATTGGGTAAATGAATCAGCCAGCCACAGATCCACGGTGACGGTGTAGTCCTCAGAGGCGACAGCGGGCGGAGGAACCGGCAACGAACCCGGACTTACCTTGCTCTCCAGCGGCGAGTCTGAGCAAGCTGGCACACAGAGGACGATACCGATGGCCATCGCTACTAGCCGAGTCGGATTGCAGCGGCGAACTCGCCTCATCCCGAGATCCTAGGCCGCACCCGCGCGCAAGCTAAGTGCGAGGGACGACGCGCTCCCAGCGGTGCGACATCATGTCAGCAAACAATCCTCCTGTGCGGCTGCGACGGAGTGCTCCCGGGTTGACCGGTGCGGCGGTGGCGTCTCCCCCGGCGCATCTGAGTCCGGTCGAGGCCTCGCAACGAGAGGAATACGGCGGAATCGAATATGGCGGGTTACCAGTAAAAGTTGCCGTTTTCGTCTGATGAATGAAGTCCACATGCGAGTAACCCTCGCCCGTTTTTTTGAGCCAGTCCATCTCAGGCAGCGAGCTTCCGGACATCCTCTGAAAGAGCGCCTCAGTCTGGTTTGCCGGAATGTTGTCGGTGAAGCTCGGATCCGCCGAAGCGGCCCTGCCTGCTCGGGGAACACCACCAGGGTGGACACTATGACGTGGCCCTTTCTGCAACAGTGTTCAAAGTCGAACTTGGCGTCTCCGATGTCGATCACGGTTACTACGCCGACCACACGCTGACCGTGGCCCGTCATCCCAGTGAGACCGATGAGCGGATGGTGGTGCGGTTGTTGGCGTTTGGGCTGCGCGCACACCGGCTCAACGATGTCGACGGTGAGTTGGCGTTCGGGGCGGGCCTGTCCACTCCTGGCGTACCGGACTTGCGGCTCGCCGACTACACCGGCCGGATCCTGGAGTGGATCAACGTCGGCCAGCCCGACGAACGCGTCTTGGGCAAGGCTGCCAGCCAGGCCGACCAGGTGCTGCTGTTCCCGTTTGCCGCCGGCGTGGCCACCTGGTGGCGCACCGTGGGACCCAAAGTGGCGAAACTGCCGAACCTGTCGGTGGTGCAGATACCGCACGCGCCGGTACAGCAACTGGCCCAGAGTGTCGATCGACGGGTCTCGGCGCAGGTGATGGTGATGGAACATCAGGTGACGATGACCGTGGGCGGTGTCGACGTCACCTTTGCACCCGAGCCATTTCAGTGAACGTCTGAGCCCGAGGTACTAGTCGATAGCGTTTGGCGCCATGGACGCTGACGTCATCGTTGTCGAGGCGGGTAGCCGGTGACGCGCAGCCCAGGCCGGCCCTTCCCCACTATCGTCCGGCCATGAACTTCGACGGACAGTCTGACGAGCACGCGAACACCATTCGAGGTACACAAGTCTGGCGCCTACCTGCACGGCTCCGCGGCCTACCCCGCGGTGGGTGCGCTTCTGGTGCCCGGACGGGAGTCGGTCTTCGAAGCGGGACGCATCATGAACCACGTCTACGTGACGTAGACGTCGGACGCCGCGGTCTGGGGCGCCGAGCGACAGCGCACCCGACCTCATCCGCGCGCTCATCTGTCCGCTCGCCTAACTCACCGGGCTGGCCATCGGTGAGGACAAGCTCAACCGGGCCGTGGTCACCGACGGGCCAGTTCAAGCCGTCCCCTCGCTGCCCCCACTCCCCAGAAATGGTTGGGCGACTTCGACTTCGACGCCAACCCCAACATCAACCCAGCCACCAGCTGGCCACCGGCGGCTAGATCAGCAAGGGCCAACCACTCTGCCTGATAGGTGATCCCGGCACCGGCAAGTCGCATCGGCTCATTGCGCTCGGGACGGCTGCAGCTGAACGCGGATTCCGTGTTCAGCTATACCCTGGCGACCCGGGAGGAAAACAACGCCATCGCGATCGCGAGCAACGAAGCAATCTCCGGGTGGACCAAGACGTTCACCGGCCCGCGGCTCAGCTGAACGTGTGGACCTAGGACAGGTGCGCAGATTCGGATCCAGCTGCCTACTGACACCGCCAAGGGACTGCCGCGTTCCGACGATCAGCTCAGCAGGGATCTCCCGGCGGGGTGAAGTATGGGACTCCTTCGACTGTGTAGCAAGGGATCTCGCCGGGCACGTAGGGCACATGCTGGGCCGCGATCGCAGCGCCGACAGCGACGTCACCGGCGATGTTGGTGCAGCCGCCAGCGGCGAAGTGCCGGCCCCCGGCCTCGGCGCACACGTCGGCACTGGCCGTGGGTGCGATGGCCAGTGGAGCGGCGACTAACGCCGCGGTGAGCAGTGCGGTGGTGTATTTGTTCACGGTTCTCCTCGGCTGGTGTGCATGGTGTCGCACAGGCTTCGATTGGCGTGGCAACGCGCGGCGGGCCGCAGCCGCCGCATCCGGCAACGCGCGGCGGTGTCACGGGGTGCGCTGCGGCAACGGCGCCTTCCAGGTTCCGTCTACTGCCGCCTTCTCGGGCCAGTACAGCCGCTCGATCAACACGAACGGACCGTCTGGCGCGGGCAACCAATTCGACTCCTTGTCTGCGCCCGGGGATTCCTTCTGCACGTAGAAGGTGTAGCCACCGTCGGCATCCTTCTTAAGTTCGGGCAGCATCGGGGAGTTGATCAGGTAACGGTTGATCGGATTGGCGACCAGCAGGCTCTGCGGCATCCGGTACATGGTGAGCGACCAGAAGCCCTTGACCGGCGGTAGCTGGCCAGGAGCGAATCGGTAGGTGTACGTGTTCGCCCCGTTCAGCGTGGCCCCCGCCGAGTCCAGCCGGAAGATCGGATACATCGCCTCGGCGGTGTCGTTTCCGTAGATGCCGTTGATCGCACCTGCCATGCGGTACAGGTAGTTGGTTCCCATCGTTTGGCGGTCACCGAACATCTGCGCGGTCGTGACTTCGCCTTTGTCGATCTTCGCCTGCAGCTGGTTGTAGTCGGTCCAGGCGTCGTCGAGTCCGTCCTGGAAGGCCTGCTGCTGGTCGGCGGGCAGCGCACCGATGTCGAGTTTCTTGTCGGTGCCGATTCCGATTGACGCGAACTTTGCCCGGAGTTCCTTCTCCAAGTCCAGCACCGGCACGTACTTCAGCACGAAGTTGAGTGTCTCGAAGAACTTCGTCGACTTCTTTTGCTCGTCCGGGGTCTGCGGAACGACGAAGTCGATCGCGGCGGGCGCTGCGGGCGCCGCCGTGCCGAGGAACTTCGACAGCGGTTGCACCTGGTAGCCGGCCTGGATCGCTTTCACGTTGTCGATATCGTCGGGGCCGAACAGCTGGGTCCGGTACAACGCGAGAATGAAATCGGTCTCGGCATACAGCACCTTGTCGATGCCTGCAGGCTTCTCGCCCTTCCAGTTCGGACCCGCGAGCAGGTACTTCCCCGCCTTGTTGCCGGTGGTACGGCTACCCAGGTAGGCCATGTTGTACGTGTACCCGTCGATGAACTGCACCGAGTAATACCGGTTGCTCTCCACCTCGGGCACAGTCAGCACCAACGGCTCCGCGCGCAGGTCCGCGCCCAGCGTCGAGTACGGGGTGTCCGAGTTCGGGGTCTGCACCGCAGTGTCCGCGGGGGTAGCGACGTGGGCATCGGAGTGCAGAGTGTTCCACGGGCTGCGGAACTGCGAGCCCTGCTTGTCCTGGAAGTAGGCGTACTGGATCCGATAGTTGTCCACCATCGGGTAGCCGTAGATGTACGCCTGCTTGGCGATATCCCGGATCTGAGCGGTGGTCACCTCAGCCTGCTCCTTCGAGTCCTTGATCGAATCCTTGCCGCCGCCACAGCCGGTCAGCGTGATCGCCAGCGTCGAGGCGGCGATGACGGCTGTCCCGCGCAGCCACGAAACATGTTGTCGCATCATCACATTCACCCTACTTTCTGCGGCTCCGGCGCCTGCCAGGTGCCATTCAGGGCGGCTTCCTTCGGCCAGTACAGCCGCTGCGTCAACCGGAACGGCCCCTCGGGCGCCGGCAGCCAGTTGGATTCCTTCTCCGGGCCCGGGGTTTCCCGCTGCACGTAGATGGTGTAGCCGCCGTCGGGGTCCTGTTTCAGCGTGGGCAGCATCGGCGAATTGATCAGGTAGCGGTTGATGGGATTGGCCACCAGCAGGCTCTGCGGCATCCGGTACATCGTCAGTGACCAGAACGCGTTCACCGGCGGCAGCTGGCCCGGTGCGTAGCGGTAGATGTACTTGTTCGCGCCGTCGAGCGGAGCTCCGGTCGAGTCGTTCGAAAAGCTCGGATACATCGCTTCGGCCTTGTCGTTGCCGAAGATGCCGTTGATGGCACCCGCCATCCGATACAGGTAGTTGGCGCCGAGCGTCTGGCGGCTGCCGAACAGGTCACCGGGTGAGATCGCCCCGCTCTCCACCTTCGCCTGGATCGGATCGTATTCCTTCCAGGCATCGGTGATCGCCGTCTGGAAAGCGTCCTGCTTGTCCTTGCTCAGGGATTTGATGTCGAGGCTCTTGTCGGTGCCGATGCCGATCGAGGCGAACTTCGCCCGCAGCTCATTCTCGGTTTCGAGGACCGGCGCGAACTGCAGAACAAAATTGAGAGTCTCGAAGAACTGCGGAGACTTGCGCTCCTCCTCCGGGGTCTGCGGAACAACGAAGTCGATCGCAGGTGCGGCGGCCGGCGGCGGCTTGCTCTCGAACTTCGACAGCGGTTCCGCCTTGTACTCGGCCTGGATCGCCTTGACGTTGTCGAGGTCGGCGGGCCCGAACAGCTGGGTCCGGTACGCGACGAACGCGAACTGGGTGTCCGACCGAATCACCTTGTCGATCCCGGCGGGCTTCTCGCCCTTCCAATTCGGTCCGGCGAGCAGGTACTTGCCGGCGTTGTTGCCGGTTGTCCGGCTGCCCACATAGTCGAAGTTGTACATGTACTGGTCCATGAACTGCAGCGAGTAGTAGCGCTTCGCTTCGATGGCCGGAACGCTCAGAACGTAAGGCTCAGTGCGCAGATCAGCGCCAAAGAAGCTGTACGGCGTATCCGAGTTGGGGGTCTGAATGGCGGTGTCAGCCGGCGTGTAAACCTGCGCGTTGGATTGAAGTGTGTTCCAGGGGGCCTTGTACTCCGGGTTCTGCTTGTCCTGGAAGTAGGCGTACTGGATCCGGTAGTTGTCCACCATCGGGAAGCCGTAGATGTAGGCCTGCTTGGCGATCTCGCGAATCTGCTCCGCGCTCACCTCTCCGGTCGGCGCGCTCGAAGTCGCGTCCGAACCTCTATCCCCGCCGCACGCGATCGCGGTCAACGTCAGCGCCGCGATGCCCACCATGCTCAACCACCGTCGGCGCCAAGGCCGCTTGTTGTCCATCGCTGTCCCCTTCTGTCACCCGAGCCCGACCATCTTTGCCCGAGCTATCAGCCATTGTCTTGACTATGCTGGACATTTTCTTGATTGTGATGGACATGCAGTTGATCCAGGGATCATCGCTGGTGGGGTTCAACGAGCTCGCCGCCGCCCACGGGGGCGACCCGGCTTCGTTGCTGGAATTCGCCGGCATCGATCCCGCCGATGCCGGACAACGTGACCGCTATCTTCCGTTGCGTAGCGCCATCGCCGCGGTCGAAAGCGCAGCCGCGGTGCTCGGTGTGGATGACTTCGGGCGCCAGCTCGCGCTGCGGCAGAGCATCGACATCCTCGGCCCGGTCGGTGTCGCCGCCCGCACCGCCACCACCGTGGCCGAGGCATTCACCATCATCGACACCTACATGAGCGCCTATAGTCCCGGCATCACCGCCCGCATCCACTCACACACCGACGAGACGCTGTGCCGGTTCGAATTCGACTTCCTCCTGCACCCGAGGCCACCACAGGCCCAGGCCATCGAACTGGCCCTCGGCGTCACCCTCCGGGTGCTGCACCTGTTCCTGGGCACCACCTACCGAGCCGTTTCCGTGCACCTGCCCCACCCCGCACTCGGCACCAGAACCGACTACCGCCGCTACTTCGGATGCCCACCGCACTTCAACGACCCGTTCGCCGGATTCACCCTGCGCTCCAACCACTTACAGCGCCCGCTCAACCACGATCCGCTGGCCCATCAGCTCGCCTTGCGCTACCTGTCCAGCACCCGCACCGAGCAGCTGAGGGGCTTCACCGAAACCGTGCGCGGGATCGTCCGCCAACTCCTGCCCACCGGAGAGCTGACCGCCGAACTCGTCGCCCGCCAGTTCGGCATCCACCCCAAAACGCTGCAACGACGCCTTGTCACCGAAGGAACCACCTTCGGCAAGATGCTCGATCACACTCGCCGTGAACTCGCCCAACGCTTACTGCTCGACACCGATCTGCCCCTCGTGCAGCTGTGTCGCCAACTCGGTTACGCCGAGCAGAGCGTGCTGACCCGGGCATGCAAACGCTGGTTCGGCATGACACCCAGCGACTACCGCACCGCCCGCACCGCCCGCTAACCTCCAGCGACGAGTCAACGACAACCGGCACCAACGCGCACTATCCGGGGCCAAGCTCAGTCCACCCATCCACATCAGGTTGACATGGCCAATGCAACGTCTAGCTATACCGTGCATCAATTGGTTGTAGCGACAGACTGATAGCGCCGCGGCACGCGGCCCGCTGACTGACCCATGGGTCGGACTCGCCGCCACAAGCCCTTGCTTGCGCCACTGAGGAGTTCGCCGCCGGCATCGCCTTTCGCTAGACGCCGCCGCGGCGCAGCATCCGACCCTGTGCGGTCTGGAAGTCAATCTTCTTGCCGCGCAACCAGGTACTCGTCACGACACCGGCGAGTGCGCGTCCGTCGTAGGGGCTGATCGGGTTCTTGTGGTGCAGCTTGTGCACGTCGACGACCTGCGCGGACTCGGGCTCGAAGATCGCGAAGTCTGCGTCGTAGCCCAGCGCGATCTTGCCCTTGTTGCTCAGTCCGGCGAGCGCGGCGGGTTTGGCCGCCATCCACTCGAGCACCTGCGTGAGCTTGATGCCGCGACGCTTGGCCTCGGTCCAGATCAACGACAGGCCGAGTTGCAACGACGCGACACCGCCCCAGGCAACACCGAAGTCACCGTTCTCGACGTCCTTCAGGTCGACCGTCGACGGCGAGTGGTCGGAGACGATGCAGTCGATCGTGCCGTCGAGAAGGCCCTGCCACAGCAGTTCCCGATTCGACGCCTCCCGGATCGGCGGGCAGCACTTGAATGCCGTTGCGCCGTTGGGGATCTCCTCGGCGAGGAGCGTCAAGTAGTGCGGGCACGTCTCGACAGAGATCTTGACGCCGTCACGTTTTGCGGTCGCGAGCATCGGCAGTGCGTCTGACGACGACAGGTGCAGAATATGCGCGCGGGCACCGGTCCATCGGGCGCGCTCGATAACCTCGGCGATCGCCACGTTCTCGGCGCCGCGCGGTCGCGACGCGAGAAAGCGCTCGTACCGGTCCCCCTCGGCTGTGGGGGCATGGTCGATGGCGCGGGAGTCCTCGGCGTGCACGATCATCATGGAGTCGAAGTCGGCCAGCACGGCCATGTCCTTCTCCATCTCGTCCGCGTCGAGATGCGGGAACTCGTCGACGCCGGAGTGCAGCAGGAAGCATTTGAAGCCGAACACACCTTCGTCGTGCAGACCCCGCAGATCGTCGGTGTTGCCGGGAATCGCCCCGCCCCAGAAACCGACGTCGATGTGCGTCTTGCCCGATGCCGCCGCACGCTTGGCGTTGAGGGCTTCGACGTTGACCGTCGGCGGAATCGAGTTGAGCGGCATGTCGATCAGCGTGGTCACGCCGCCGGCCGCCGCGGCGCGGGTAGCGGAGTCGAACCCCTCCCACTCGGTGCGGCCCGGCTCGTTGACGTGCACGTGCGTATCGACCAGGCCGGGGATCATGACCTGCTCGTCGGTGAGTTCGATGATCTCCGCGCCGGTGAGGCCACTTCCCAGCGGCTCGATCGCGACGACGCGACCGTCGCGGATACCGATCTCGCGGGCGACGATTCCCGCCGTCGTCAGCGTGCGTTCGCCGCGGACCACCAGGTCGAATTCAGGCTGGTTCAGCGTCTCGGGCGCGTCGGCGGTCATCGGCAGCTCTCCATGGCTAGCAGCATAATTCCTCATTGTGGAAATGACACTCCACCCTTCGGGCAACTGTAAGTGTGAGCGTTGACACAGTCAATCGCGCCAAAAGCTTGACAGTGGGTGCCTGGATGCGACTTACTTACTAAATTCGTGGAATATTACTTCCACATAATGGAATGTATGCGCCGGCGTCGAGCGTCGTCGCACTGACCGTGACAGGCTTATCCATGACCACAGAGTCCACCGGGCTCATCGGCGACTCCAGTCGTACCGATGCAACCCCGTTCGCCGACGTGAGCCCGTTGTTGTACAACGCCGATCTCGCGCCCACCAAGCGCGAAGGTCGACGGTGGGGCGCATACAACATCTTCACCTTGTGGGCGAACGACGTACACAGCCTGGGGAACTATTCGTTCGCCATCGGCCTGTTCGCCCTGGGCCTCGGCGGGTGGCAGATCCTGCTGGTGCTCGGACTCGGCGGCGTCTTCCTCTTCCTGCTGCTCAGCCTGTCCGGGTTCATGGGGGAAAAGACCGGTGTCCCGTTCCCGGTGATGAGCCGCATCTCGTTCGGCACCCGCGGCGCGCAGATCCCCGCCGTCATCCGCGGCGCGGTCGCGATCGCATGGTTCGGCATCCAGACGTACCTCGCGTCTGTGGTACTACGCATCCTGATCGTCGCGCTCGCACCGTCGGCCCAGAGTCTCGACTCGAACAGCTTCCTGGGGTTGTCGACGCTCGGCTGGATCTCGTTCGTCGGGTTGTGGGTGATCCAGGTGGTCATCGTCAGCTACGGCATGGAGATGATTCGCAAGTACGAGGCGGTCGCCGGTCCGGTCATCCTGATCACGATGGTCGCGCTCGCGATCTGGATGCTCAGCAGCGCCGACTGGTCCATCGCGTGGACCACGCCCGACTCGCTGACCGGCCTCGACATGTGGCTGAAGATCGTCGGCGGCGCCAGCCTGTGGGTCGCGATCTACGGCACGTTCGTCCTCAACTTCTGCGACTTCACCCGTAACGCGACGTCGAAGCGGGCCATCGTGAAAGGCAACTTCTGGGGCATCCCGCTCAACATGCTGGTGTTCGGCAGCATCGTCATCACGCTGGCCGGTGCTCAGTTCCGCATCGACGGACGCATCATCGAATCGCCCGCCGACATCGTCAAGGAAGTGCCGAACACCCTGCTGCTGGTGCTCGCGGGACTCGCGCTGCTGATCCTGACCATCGCGGTGAACCTGATGGCGAACTTTGTCGCACCGATCTATGCGCTCAACAACCTGTTCCCCAAGCACCTCAACTTCCGTCGCGCAGCACTCATCTCAGCCGCCATCGGCCTGGTGATCCTGCCGTGGAACCTGTACAACTCCCCTGCCGTGATCAACTACTTCCTCGGTGGCCTCGGCGCCATTCTCGGGCCGCTGTTCGGAATCATCATGGCCGACTACTGGTTGGTGCGTCGTTCCAAGATCAACGTTCTCGCCCTGTTCTCGACCGATGCGTCCGGTGAATACCACTACGCGAAGGGCATCAACGTGCGTGCCGTGGTCGCCCTCGTCATCACGGCGGTCGTGGCGCTGCTGCTCGCGTTCGTTCCGGCGTTCCGAGTTGTCTCGGAGTTCTCCTGGTTCATCGGTGCCGGGCTCGGTGCGATCGTGTACCTGGCGGTCGCAGATCGCCGAGGACCCTTCCACGACATCTCCGGTGAGCCCATCGCCGTGGCGAGCACGCACTAGACAGGAACCGCCATGAGAATCCTCGTAGCCAACGTCAACACGACGGTCTCGATGACCGATGCGATCGCCGAGTCGGCGCGCGGTGTCGCGTCTCCGGGTACCGAGATCGTCGGCATCACACCACGTTTCGGCGCGGACTCGTGCGAAGGAAACTTCGAGAGCTATCTCGCGGCCATCGCCGTCATGGACGCGATCACGTCCTACCCCGAGCCGTTCGACGCGGTGATCCAGGCCGGCTACGGCGAGCACGGTCGGGAAGGTCTGCAGGAGTTGCTCGACGTCCCGGTGGTGGACATCACCGAGGCGGCCGCGTCGACGGCGATGTATCTGGGACACAAGTACTCGGTCGTCACCACCCTCGACCGCACCGTCCCGCTGATCGAAGACCGTCTCAAGCTGGCGGGACTCGACGCACGATGCGCGTCGGTGCGGGCGTCGGGCCTCGGTGTGCTCGAACTCGAATCGGATCCGGACCGCGCGGTCGAGGCGATCGTCCGCCAGTCTCGAGAGGCCGTCGAGAACGATCACGCCGAAGTGATCTGTCTGGGCTGCGGCGGTATGGCCGAGCTCGAAGCGAAGGTGCGAGCCGCGACCGGCGTCCCGATCGTTGACGGAGTCCGCTCGGCGGTCACCATCGCCGAAGGGCTGGTCCGGATGGGCCTGTCCACCTCGAAGGTGCGTACCTACGCGACTCCCCGCGAGAAGAAGGTCACCGGCTGGCCATTCCAGCTGTAGGCCAACGATTTAGACGAGACCGGGCGCCACAATCCAGGCGCCCGGTCTCGTCGTCCGTCAGAGCATGATCTGGCGGTTGACGTCCTTGTACAGCAGGTAACGGAAGTTCGACGGCCCGCCCGCGTAGCACGCCTGCGGGCAGAAGGCGCGCAGCGAGAGGAAGTCGCCTTCCTGAACTTCCACCCAGTCTCCGTTGAGGTGATAGACGGCCTTGCCTTCGAGCATCAGGAGCCCGTGTTCCATCACGTGGGTCTCGGCGAACGGAATGGTCGCGCCCGGCTCGAAGGTGACGACGTTGACGTGCATGTCGTACGCCAGGTCCTGCGGGTCGAGCATGCGCGTCGTGCGCCATTTGCCTTCGGTTCCGGGCATGGCTGACGGTTCGATGTCCTGCTCGTTGCCGAACTTCACCGACGGCGTGTGGCCTTCGATGGCCTCATAGCGCTTGCGGATCCACACGAACGTCGCGTCGACGTCGCCGTTGTTGTGGGCCGACCAGTCGGTACCGGCCGGAAGGTAGGCGAAGCCGCCCTCGGTGAGGGTCTGCGACTGGCCTGCCGCGTCGACGGTGAGCGCACCGGAGGTGACGAACAGGAAGCTCTGGACCTCGGGTTGCGGCTCGGGTCGCTGCGCCCCGCCGCCCGGCTTGACCTCGACGATCGCCTGGTAATAGGTCGTCGCGCCACCGGCGACCGGGCGGTTGATGATCCATGCGCGCGTGTCGGTCCATTCCGGGAACACCGAGGTGACGATGTCCGAGAGGACGCCGCGCGGGATCACCGTGTAGGCCTCGGTGACGATGGCACGGTCGGTCAGCAGATCGGTCTGCGGGGGCAGGCCGCCGCGGGGCGTGTAGTACGACGCTGCGGTCACTGGGTGGGTCACCGATTGCTCCTCGTTGAGTGGCCGAGCGCGATGTCGCGCACGGTGGACATGGAGAGATCGGTGGCTGTCTCGATCTCATCGACGGTGAGGGCGCCGCACACGCTGCCACGATGGATCACGTTGGCGAGCGCGCGGGCGGTGGCCGGCTCGTCCATGACGGTCGAGTCGAGCCGGTGGACGTAGTTGCGCAGGCGTGTCGCGGCCGGCGCGAAGGCGCCACGGTAGAACGCGTAGGTCGACAGGTATCGGGTGACCAGTTGGGCGGGGTGCATGTCCCAGCCCTGGTAGATACCGCGTTCCAGGTGGCGTCGGACGAGGCGCGCGTGCAACTTCCACGCCATGGCGATGTTGTCGGGCTCACCGACCGGGAGGATGTTGGTCGAGCCGTCGGACATGTGCACGCCGGTGCCTGCGACGGCCAGTTGCATGACGTTCTTGGCGTGGTCTGCCGCCGGATGCTCCATCGACTGGTAGGCGGCGGCGATACCGAGGGACGCCGAGTAGTCGTAGGTCCCGTAGTGCAGCGAGCTGACGCGGCCCTGGCCGGCGTGGACGAACTGGGCAACGGGTGCGCGGCCATCGGCGCCGAGGATCGCCTGGGGTGTTTCGACCTGCACTTCGAAGCGGATGCGGCCGGCCGGCAGTCCGTTCGCACGCTCGAGCGCGCTCGCGACGACGACCATCGCCTCAACCTGGTCGACGGACGTCACCTTGGGGAGGGTGAGGGTGAGGCCGTCGGGCAGGCCGCCGGAGTCGACGAGTCCGCTGACGAACATGTCGAGCGTGCGCAGTCCGCGCGCCCGGGTGCCGGCTTCGAAGCACTTGAAGCGGGTGCCGACGAACGGCGTCGAGGTGCCTGCGTCGAGCGCGATCCGCAGTGCTGCAACCGCCTGTGCGACATCGGCGTCCTCGGTCGCGTCGTCGAAGGTGCCGTAGCCGTCCTCGAAGTCGATGCGGAGGTCTTCGATCGGCTCGGTGGTCAGCTTGTTCTCGACGAGGGCTGCCAGAGTCTCGGGTTCACAGTCGGTTCCGCTGCTCGCACCGACGAGTGCGGCCACTGCGTCGAGCCCGCCTGCGTCCTTCGCGGCTGCGACAGCGGTGGAGCCCCAGTCGGCGGGCATCGTCGCCGAGTACCGGTTGCCCGGAATGTAGACGGTGTGGATCGGCTGCCGACGGCCGTCATCACCGGGGTATTGGTTCACCAGTTGTGCGTCGGAGGCCGAGAGGCGGCGGTCGACGTCGGCCAGCACCGCATTGTCGAGGCGTTGTGTCACAGATGTGCCTCCCCTGTCTGGAAGTTCCCGTAAGGACAGAATTCCACATTGTGGAGTTTAACGCGAGTGTAATCGTTGCGCGATGTACGTTTCTTCATCGAAACACTTTTTCCATATTGCGGAAATGATCTTGCGCATGTTGGATGGAACGACAATCGTCGGCCGGGAGTGGACTGAATGGCGGAGAAGACAGGCGGCGTGCAGTCGGTGGAGCGCGCGTTCGAGTTGATGGAGTTGATCGGGCGTGCTGGAGGAGAGTGCTCGCTGACCGAGTTGTCGGCGGAGTCGCCCTTGCCGCCGCCGACCATTCACCGTTTCCTGCGCACACTGGTCGGAATCGGCTACGTGCGCCAGCTGCCCAATCGCCGCTACGCCCTCGGGCCGAGGCTGATTCGGCTTGGTGAAGTGGCGAACCGCCAGTTGGGCGCGGTCGCCGCTCCGGTGCTGCAGTCGTTGGTCGATGAATTGTCGGAGACGGCAAGTCTCGCGGTGCTCGACGGTGACATGGTGATCTACACCGGGCAGGTGCTGCCTTCGAAGCTGATGCGGCCGAACAACGAAGTCGGCAAGCGCGTCGGCCTGCACACGTCCGGTGTGGGCAAGGCCGTTCTGGGTGAGTTGGACGATGCGCGCATTCTGAAACTGGTCACGCAGTCCGGACTTCCCGCACCGACCGAGAACAGTGCGTCCACCCTTTCTGCGGTGTTCGCGAACGTCGAGCGCGTGCGCATCGACGGCTATGCGATCGACAACGAGGAGTTCGAGATCGGTGTTCGCTCCGTCGCGATGGCGGTGCCCGGCGCTCCGACTCCAATGGCAATCGGCATCTCCGGGCCCTCGGCTCATATCACTGAGGAGTTGATCGCTCGAGCCGTTCCCGCACTGAAGAAGGCGACCGGCGTGATCTCGGAAGCCCTGATCGGGGCGAAGGAGCGGTAAACCTCCAGCGGCGCAGTCGCGCTAAGCGCTGTATCCCCCGTCGATCCTCAGCACTGTGCCGGTGACGTAGGAGGCCTGCGGGCTGGCGAGGAAGACGACGCCGGCGGCGATCTCGTCGGGCCTGCCGTAGCGCCCCATCGCGGTCGTCGGTAGGAACGTGGATGCGGCCGGGCCATCGGCGGGGTTCATTTCGGTGGCGACGAACCCGGGCTGGATGATGTTGACCGTGATGCCCCGGCGCGCCAAATCGCGGGCCGCGCCGCGGCTGTAGCCCTCAAGGGCGGACTTGGACCCCGCATAGTCGGCCATCCCCGGGAAGCCCACTCGCGTCCCCACGCCCGAGCTGATACTGACGATCCGCCCGCCATCCGGCAGCAGCGGGTACGCCGCCCGGATCGCGGCCACCACGCTGGTGTAGTTGATGGCGAGCTGGCGGTCGAAGGCAGACTCGTCGGCGTGCTCACCGTCAATCAGGCCGGTGACCGAGACGGCCGCGTTGTTGACCAGAATGCCGATCTTCCCGAAGTGCTCCACCACGCGCCCTATCAGGCCCGCGGCCTGTTCGGGATCCGCCTGATCGGCTCGAAATGCCGCCGCGCGCACTCCTTTTCCCTCTAGTTCGGCGACGACGGCCTTGGCTCGATCGGCCGAGGACGAGTAGCTGATCGCGACGTCGGCTCCCGCGTCGGCCAGTGCCAACGCCGATGCCGCCCCGATCCCCCGCGATCCGCCGGTCACGAGCGCGACCTTGTTGTCCAGCTTTCCCATGCGCTTCCCGCTTCCTGGTCGGTCCGACCTTCTCTGTAGTTCTTGACCGTACGGTCCACCATAGGCATAGTGGACCGCGCGGTCAACAATCCGTATTCTGTGTTGCATGGCACGCCCGCGATCGTTCGATGAGAAGCAGGTGCTGACCGCCGTCTGCGATCAGTTCTGGGGCACCGGTTACGCTGCGACCTCACTGGAAGACCTGATGAGAGTCAGTGGGCTCGGCAAAGGCAGCCTCTATGCGGCGTTCGGCGACAAGCATCAGCTGTTCCTGCAGGCGCTGCGCGGCTACACGGACGCCAGACACGAGGAGCTTCGGACGGCGCTCGCCGAGACTCCACGGGCTCTGGACGCACTTCGCACGCTCCTCGAGGCACCGACTGACGCCGATGCGCGGCGTGGCTGCCTCATGGCCAACAGCACCTACGAGCTTGGTCATGCCGATCCGGAAGTGCTTGCTCACGCCCGCCGCACCTACGACAAATCCACCGCACTGATCGGTGACTGTGTCGCCCGCGCCCAGCGCGAGGGCGACGTGCCGGCCGGGGCGGATCCGATCGCGCTTGCACGGGCCCTCCTGGCCGCGCAACAAGGGCTCGTATTCATGGGCCGGACGGGGTTGGACACCGCCACGCTCGCCGCCACGGCACGATCGCTTGCGGCCCAACTCCTGCCGGATCGCGCTGGCGACTGAACCGGCGGGCGCGAATTCAACTGTTCGCTGTGCCTGTCAGCCGCCTTTGTCCTCTTTCGTCAGATGAGTCATCTCCAGCCTGATGGTCCCCCCGATCGGCGCAGGCGTAGCCACATCGACTCGTCTAGACGAAAGTCGTTGGCCCACTGTATTTGTTGTCCCGCTCAGCCGAAGCCATTACACCGGCCGGTGCGACGGGACGACTCGACCTATCGCATCAGTTTCGACCCGCCCGGTAGGTTTACCAACCGGTGCCGACGATTCGATTTGGCGTGAACCCGAGTTTGTCGTTGACCTGTTCGTTGAGGGCGGCCACAGCGCGCCGATTCGCGGGTAGTGTGCGGGATCCGCACTCGACCAAGACTAGAACGTGTTCTAATTCGGTGTATGTCCAGTCCAGCGGCGGGGCACGCTGACCCCGCTTTTGCGGAAGTGAAAGCCGTCTTTGAAGCAGGTTTGGCCAACGGCGACGATCTCGGCGCCGCGGTGGCGGTATTTATCGACGGTCGTGCGGTGGTGGATCTGTGGGGAGGCATCGCCGACCGACGGACCGGACGTCCATGGACGCGCGATACCGCTTGTCCGACCTTTTCCTGCACCAAGGGTGTGACGGCGACCGCGGCCCTCATGGTCGCCCAGCAATGCGGCCGCGGCGCCGACGAACCGGTGAGCGCCTGGTGGCCGGAATTCGCACAACACGACAAGCGCGAGACCACACTGAGCGACCTGATGGCCCACCGGGCCGGGTTGCCCGTCTTGGAGCGCCCGGTTTCGGTGGTCCAAGCCTCAGATCCCGCGGCGATGGCCGACCTGTTGGCGCGCCAATGCCCGCTCTGGCAGCCCGGGACCGAACATGGTTATCACGCTTTGACTTTCGGATGGCTGGTCGGCGAATTCGTGCGCCGCCACACCGGCCTGACTGTCGGCGAGTTCACCCGGCGCCACTTGGGCGATCGGCTGTTCATCGGCGCTTCCGGAGCGGCGGTGCGCGAGGCCGCCCGGATCAGTTCGCCACCGCCCGAGCAGCGTGCCTGGAGCGCCGAGAACGCGCCGCCGATACCGGACGACACAGTCGCCGAGATGGTGGCCGCGATGTCCGATCCAGAATCGCTGTTCATCCGGGCAGCATCGAATCCCGTTGCATCCTATAATGATCCAGAAGTATTGGCGGCCGGCTGGCCCGCGGCCGGCCTAGTTACCACCGCTCGTGATCTGGCCAAATTCTATGGCGACCTGATCAGCGGAACCCTGGTCGCCCCGGGTCCCCTGCGGGAAGCGATCACAGAACGCGTACGCGGCCGCGACCGGGTGCTGCGCTTGGAAAGTGCATTCGGGCTCGGCTACATGCTGCCGTCGCAGAACTTCGTGGTGCCCGAACCTGCGCAATCGACCGTCTTCGGTCACCCGGGGGCCGGTGGCTCGGTAGGACTGGCAGATCTCGAACACAAGGTCGCTTTCGCCTTCGTGCCCAACCTGCGCCGCGACTGGCTGGCCGGCGATCGCCGTGCCTATCGGCTCATCGCCGCGGTGTACGACGCGCTGTAATACCGCGGAACAACTGATACGCGCGGTGCTCCATCCCGGTCGTTAGCTCGACGGACGCTCTACCGGCATTGATGTGCAGATCCGGAATAAACCCGCACCCGGGTGAACTTGGCTCTGGAGTCACCTCCTTTCCCCGACCCAGGGAGCACCATGACCCGTCCCGTCCGCGTTGCCGTGCAGATCCAGCCCGGCGGCACGCCCGACTACGCCACATGGCGCGACGCCGTCCTCGCCGCCGACGACCTCGGCGTCGACGTAATCTTCGGTTACGACCACTTCCACCGCCCGGCGATGGAGGCGATCGTCGACGGCAAGCCCGTCCTGTTAGACGAGCAACCCGACGTCGCCAACTTTGAGGGTTGGACCGCGCTCGCGTCGTGGGGCGAGATCACCTCACATGCCGAGATCGGGCTCCTCGTTACCGGCGTCGGCTACCGCAACGCCGACCTACTCGCTGACATGGCGCGCACCGTCGACCACATCAGCGGCGGCCGGCTCATCCTGGGCCTCGGCGCGGGGTGGTACGAAAAGGACTACACCACCTATGGTTACGACTACGGCACCTTCGCCTCGCGCTTCGACCTGTTCGACGAGAGCCTGATCCGCATCGAAAAACGGCTGGCCGCACTGATTCCGCCGCCCGTGCGCAAGCTACCCATCCTCATCGGCGGCACGGGGCCCAAGCGCTCGCTACCCGCCGTTGCCAGGCACGCCGACATCTGGCATGCGTTTCAGGACCTCGACGCATTCCGCAGGTCCAGCGACCGCGTCGACGAGCTGGCAGCAACCTTCGGCCGCAACGGTGCCGATATCGAACGCTCCACGCTCTGGGAGAACGCCGATAGCGCCGATGCCTTCCGCGAGGCAGGCGTCACGCTGTTCCAGACCGAGCTCACCTCCGACAACGGATACGACCTCACGCCTCTCAAGCAGGTGGTCGCATGGCGAGACAACGGGTGACCACGCCCGAGACTTGATCTCTCTCCTCGGCATCAGCCTCGGACGATCGCGCAACGGATCCTGGCCGCACAGAACGGCATCCGGCTGCCCACGATTCGGGGCGAACAGATGATGAACCGCTGGGTTATTGCGGTCTCATCGTCGGCCGTTGCACTCTCGATGAGCCTGAAATCGCCTGCGAGATATTCAAACGCTTCCACGGTCAGGGCTACGGGACTGTAGCCGCCCGCGCGGTGATGGACGCAGCCTTCGCCACGGGTTGCCGCCGAATCTGGTGGACCGTCGGCGGGTGGAACAATCCCTCGCACCACCGATACGGCGGAATCGAATGTTGAGGGTTACCAGTACATGGCGCCGTGTTGCGGATTATGTTTCCCCCGAGCCGCTGGCCAACGCCTCCAGATCCGGTGCGCACCAGCCGCTCGCCCCGACGGCGGCGTGCAGGGCCCCGGCGAGTGAATCCAATTCCTCTGGCGCGGCGCGGGTATGGGCGGCGAACCACAACTCGCCGCGCGGGCCGGCGAACGTCTTGCGCCAATACCACGCAGCGAAGCGTTCAGGCATGAGGAGATACAGCGCACGCAGGTTGCGGGGAATCTCGGTGTTGCCGCCTGCCTCCAGGGCGCGAAAGGCCTGCCGGGTGGCGCGCACCATCGTCGTTAGCAGCGCCTGGTCAGTGGCCAGCCGCCGCGGCTGGATGTCGACACGGCGCAGGGCCAGCTGAATCGGCACGACGAACGCGGCGTGAGCGGTCAGCCACCCCTCGGGATCGGTGCTGATAGTCACCGGAAAACCGGAGGACTCGAACATCTGGGCGATGCTGTACATCCGCGCGGATCGCCGGCGATCGGAGTCAGCCACCATCGTCTTCTGCGCGCGGATCAACACGAACCGCACTCCCGCATCCTCGCGCACCCCGCCGGCGGCGGGAAAGCCGAACAGTGTCCGCTTGCCGATTGCCCTCGCCAGGGTATCGGTCAGGCCAGCAGCGTTGCCGAAGAACATCACATCCGCATCCACGTTCGCCAGCAGAGGCAACGTGCCGACCATCTGGTCGCGGCGCACCGCGACCAGTACGAGGTCACATGCAACACCGTCCGGTGTCGCAACCGCAGCCACCTCACAAGCGGTGCGACAGCCGGTTTCGACGTCCTGCAGAATCAGGCCGCAGTCGCGCAATTGGGCAAGCCGACTCCCCCTGGCGCACAACGTAACCGTATGCCCAGCCTCCAACAGGCGCGCGGCATACACACTGCCGATCACACCGGCCCCCAGCACCAAAATCCGCATCTGAGAGTACACACCGCCTCACTGCCGACCGCACTTCATTGTGCGGCCGAGGGGCTCCATTCGGTGCCCGCATTCTGTTTGCGGCCCGGGCACGTTTGTCGTCGAACAGCCACTGGTGACACGGTGAACCGCGACAGCACGCGCGGGAATGTCCTCCTACCTGGCGGTCATCGCGCACACTAGGACACGCATCCGACGCCATGGAGGAACGATCCCGGAAATGAGCCCCGTCGCCGAATTCGACTTCATTATCGTGGGAGCAGGCAGTGCGGGCTGTCTGCTCGCCAATCGGCTCAGTGCCAACCCTGACCATCGTGTGCTCTTGATTGAGGCCGGCGGCAAAGACGACTGGTTCTGGATCAAGGTGCCGGTGGGCTACCTGTACACGATTGCCAATCCTCGCACCGACTGGTGCTTCACGACCGAGGCCGACCCAGGTCTGGCCGGCCGCAGCATTCACTACGCGCGGGGCCGCGTGATCGGCGGGTGCTCATCGATCAACGCCATGATCCACATGCGCGGACAGGCAAGCGATTACGACCTATGGGCACAAGCCACCGGTGACGACCGATGGCATTGGGGTGGCCCGGACTCTCCCGGTGAGACGCTGGCGATCTACAAAGAGTTGGAAGACTACTTCGGCGGAGCCGACGATTGGCACGGCGCCGGTGGTGAGATCCGCGTCGAGCGGCCAAGGGTGCGCTGGAAGATCTTGGACGCCTGGCAGGACGCCGCCGCCCAGGTGGGCATTGCCCCGATCGACGAGTTCAACCGCGGCGACAACGCAGGCAGTGCGTACTTTCATGTCAACCAACGGCGCGGCCGGCGCTGGTCGATGGCCGATGCATTCCTGCATCCGATCGCCCACCGCCCCAATCTCACCGTCTACACCCACACCCAGGCCCTGCAGCTGCTGATGGATGACCAAGTCCACGAGGATCAGCGTCGCGGTGCCTGGACCACGGCTCAGCACCGCGTCACCGGCCTGCGGCTGCTCAAAGACGGCCAGATCATCGACGTCCATGCCCGCCGCGAGGTGATCCTGAGCGCTGGATCGATTGGCTCGCCGCATCTAATGCAGGTCTCGGGTCTGGGCCCAGCCGGGCTGCTTACTCAACACCACGTACCGGTCGCCGTCGACCTGCCAGGAGTCGGCGAAAACCTCCAGGATCACTTGCAGCTACGAACGGTCTACCGAATCCAGGGCGCCCCGACCGTCAACACGCTGTACCGCAATTGGATCACTCGGGCGGGCATGGGACTTCAGTACTTGGCGCTGCGGTCTGGGCCCATGACCATGCCGCCTTCCACACTGGGAGCCTTCGCCAAGAGCGACGCCGCGCTGGCCAGTCCCGATTTGGAGTGGCATGTACAGCCCTTGTCGTTGCCCAAGTTCGGCGAACCCCTGCACCCATTCGGGGCGATCACTCCCTCGGTCTGCAATCTGCGACCCAGTTCGCGTGGCCATGTGCGCATGGCCGATGCAGATCCGCTGACCAGCCCGAAGATTCTCTGCAACTACCTGTCGACTGAGGCTGATCGTCAGACCGCCGTGACTGGTCTCCGGATGACCCGGCAGATCATGGCAGCGCCGGCTCTGGCCCGTTACCACCCGCAGGAATTGCTTCCCGGCCCACAACTGGTGAGTGATGACGAGCTGCAGAAAGCGGCTGGAGAACTGGGTACGACTATTTTCCACCCGGTGGGCACCTGCGCGATGGGATCCTTTGATGCACAAGGTATCCCGACGTCAGCCGCTACGGTGCTCGACACCGATTGCCGCGTGTACCGCGTCGCCGGCCTTCGAGTGGCCGATGCTTCCGCGATGCCGACGATCACTTCCGGCAACACCAACGCACCGGTCATGCTCATCGCAGAGCGCGCAGCGCGGGCGATCCTGGGATAAGCCGGCGAATACTGGCCCGGTCCCCCGGCCTACCTGATTTCGCCGCGACAGAATACAAGATCACCGCCTACGGCGACACCTGCTAACTGCGAACCCGGCGATCACTCCAGATATGGTTGGCTACCAGTAGAAGTCGCACTGTATTGCACTGCCCACCAATTACTTTCGTCCGATGTGGTGGGCGGCGCGGTTCGAGCGCGGCGTCCTGCTCAGCAAGCACCCGGGTGTATGCCTGCCGCCGACGGGGCTTTCAGGCCGTGCACGACAGGCGGGTCATCGCCGCTGCGCGGCAGCGCGGTGCACAAGTTCGAGGACCAGACTCATCCAGTCCTGCTCGGTGAGCGGTTTGCCGCGATCTTGGGCCTTCTTTTTCCAGGCGATGAGCGCGGCTAGGACGTCGTCATCTTCGCGATTGCGGTATTCGCCAGCGCCGGTAGCGTCGCCGGCGGCTTCGGCGAGTAGCCGATCTTCGTGTTCGAGATAGGCGTCGATGAGGTCGTCGGCGCAATGGGCGGGATGGAATGCCGATGGTTGTGCGCTCATACCCCACGCTACCAGCGCATCATCTCGCAATGTCCACGCGCGATCGGAAATGCAACCGGCCCAGCGCTACAAGTCAATCAGCCACGCGCCGACACCGGTCACCGGTCGAATTCCTCGCTCTCTTCGTCGTATCGTCCCCGCGTCTGCATGGTCTCGAGGGTTCTGCGAGCAACCGCGGCGATGCGGACCGGCCACCCTGATGCGATCAGCTCGTCAGCGTCCATCGCGTTTGTCGTCTGCAAGGACAATTTCAACAAGTCATGGAGGGATTCGAGTTGCCGGACCTCCACAGGCGTCAAAGTGCTCAGATCACGCCACGTCGCGGTGATGTCGTCGTCGATGAAGTCGAAGAAATAGTTGTAGTAACAGCAGTCGCCGACCGTCCGAACGCCGTCGTCTCCGTCGGCGAGGACCTCCACTGCTTCCATGACACGGTTACGCACGCGTTGTTCGATGATCCGCTCACTGGGCGCGCCCATGGTTGAAACAATATGCGGCAGGGTGGGCAATCGACTGAGTCGCGACGCGTGCGGAGTGCGGGTCCGCGGTCACATGAGAGGACGGCGATGGGCGGCTTTGTTCGTTTCCAGGCGGGTGACTGGTCCTGGAGCAGCTCCATGACCAGCTTCTTGTTCGATTCTCTTGAGGACACGCTGCCGGACGGCCCGGCGCGACGGGAGATTCACGAACTGAACGAACACAACGTGCTGATGCTTGATCTGCGCGATCCATCGCGCGGGGAGATGGTGAATCTCATTGCCGACCAGCTTCTTTCGTGGGTAGCGAGAAACGCCGCGGACCCTGCGGCACTGCACAAGGGTTACGGTGAACTGGTTGACCTCGCCAAGATGCAACAGGTTTGCAATCAGCCGGCAGGATCCGGGCAGTGATGCGGGGGGATCTTCCACCTCGAGCGCACCTACCCTGACGCAGCAAGACACGGTTGCCGACGCGCCTCCGGGGCCGCTCCCCTGCACGGCAACTTCAATGGACCGTCAAAATTTCAGACGGCGCCAACAAGGGATTTGCATCAGCCACGCGTTCGGGCCGCGCAGTAGCCAAGCTGAGGGCAGACGAGGCATCAACGACCTGCCGGACGCGCAATCAACGGGGCTCAGCCGCCCACGCCAAAGCGGAGGCGCGCAGCTCGTCGACGAAATCTCGTTTGTGGTTCTGGTATCTCAGCATGCTTGTCCCAGCTGCTGCCGCAGCATCCAACTTGGCCTGCCCATACCGTTCGGCCCAGTCCGGACGGGCACGAAGAAAGTCGCGGACCGCGAGATTGCTCACCCACAACGCCCCGAGGTGCGGGACCGCGCTCACATTGAACGCGGTGACGCCTCGTTTCCGCCAGAAGTATCGTCCCGGACGGCGACCGTCTTCGCCCAGGTACTCGTACCCGAGGTGCCCCAGGGCGTCAATCGCCGTGTGCGGTTCTCCGCCGGGCTGGGTGCCGACGAGGATGTCGATGATCGGTTTGGCGAAAAGCCCGGGCACTGCAGTGCTTCCGAAGTGCTCGACTCCAAGCACGTAATCCCCCAGCTTGGCGCGAATCACTGCGGCCTCCGCCCGGTATGACTCAGCCCAGCCGCCGTCATGCGCGACCACCTCAACCCACGGCTCATCGGCGCTCACACCACAAAGTCTGACATCACCCACAATTGTTGCCATCACGATCTCGCTCGGCTGTGTGCGTCCGATCAGTCGCGCTTCGCCTCGTAGCGCAGCAGGACCGTGCCACCCGGGAAGGTGCGGTTCTCCAACAGTCGCAGCGAGATCCATGACGGCAGTGTCGGGAAGAACGGGATGCCGCCGCCCACGGCGGTAGGTGCGACCACGATCCGGTATTCGTCCACGAGACCGGCCTGCACGATGGGTGCGGCCAGCGTCGCGCCGGCCACCTCCAGCCTGCCGTCGGTTTCGGCTTTCAGTTTTGTCACCACCTCGACCGGGTCGCCGCGTTCCAGTCGTGAGTTCCAGTCGACAGACTCCAGGGTTTGCGAGAATACGACCTTGGGCATGTCGCGCCAGATGCGGGCGAAGTCGACGATCAGAGGGGTGGCGTCCGGGGCCTTGTCGGCAGTCGGCCAGTACGCGGACATCAGTTCGTAAAGCCGCCGCCCGTAGAACGACAGGGCGGTCTCCCGTTCGAAGTCGTTCCAGTACTGGTGCAGTTCTTCGCTTGGATCGCCCCAGTCGATGTTGCCTTGTGCATCAGCGATGTACCCGTCCACCGACACGTTGAAGCTATAGATGAGTTTGCCCATTGAGATCGGACTTCGCCGGAGGGAAAAACTCATCGCGACGTCACACGGTTCACCGTCTAGTGCCTGACACCCAGGCCGGTCTCCAACTACCGTCGCCCGGATTCGTCGCACAATGCACCGATCGGCGCCACCACACGGTCACTGCGGTCGACCCAAACAGCCTCACCGCCCCTGAGGTCCGGGGCAAGCAACTTCCAACCGTCCGAAGGCCACTGCACGAACTCGTAGCCGGCCAACTCGTCCTGAACCACTGATGCGACCCATACCATCGCCTGCGCGGGGCTTGTCTCGAGTGCGAAACCGCGGCCGATGGAGAATGCGCCCAGGTCTGCGTCAGCCGTCAACGTCGTCATTCCGATCGCTACCGAACGGTCTGAGTGCACGGTGAGCACCCATTCGACGCCGTCGAGGCTGACGGCTCTCCCCTGTCGCCGACATCGAAGATCACGCGCGACTGCTGCCAGGGCTGCGACCCATTCGCCTGGCACTTCAGATGGAGCGCCACCGACGAACGGAACCCGCCACTCGTGCACTACAGCCCGGACGGTACGACCTTGTCGTTGACCGTCACCTCGACCTGGTCGGTCTTCGCGTTGTACTCGATCTTGCCGTGCTCGAACGTCGTCACGACGAGATCGCCGTCGGCGTTCTCGTCGCTGGTGGGGGCGCCCAGTGGACCTGCCGAGCCGTTATCGCCGGTGACCACAGGCACGCCCTCCGGGTCGCGTGGGATGTTCCAGGCCTCCCGGATCTTGCCCGAGGTGATGTAGGCAGGCGTGCCTGCCTCGTCGTTCTTGGCGACGATCACGCCGCCCTGGAACTGCTGGAACACCACTCCGCTGTCCCGCGTTCCCGCGTTGCGATCACCCGTCAGCGGCTTGCCGAGCGTCTGCTTCTGACTCTCGGTTGCCGACGAGTATTTCGCCGCGATCGGGCCGGTCAGCGTCACCTCGACGTCTCTGTCCCCGATGAGCTTGACCTCGGTGGGCTGCCCCGGTGTTTCGGACGTGGAGGTGGCGATCAAGCCGACCTGAGGCGACATCGATGTATCGACGCTGTTGCCATTGCTGCATCCCGCAGCGACCAGCGCGACAGCGACCAGGCCGACTGCTGCCGTGTGGCGGTTTGCGATCGTCCTCATGGTTTCCTCTCGCGTCATCCTGTGGTGTGGGTCAAGTTACAACTGAACCCTCGCCCGGCCGGGACTATAACCGAACCACAGAAGTGGCGCAGGCGATAGCGGTCCGTTGAGGGCGAGCCAGAGCACTTGGGTAGAGGCCGCGGTCGCGGCGGCTAGGGCGAACGCCGCTCGAATCGCGCGACACCGCACCGCACCAACGATGCGATCACGCGTAACTCACTGCGCAACAACAGCTTCAGTGTCGATCATCGGTGCGCAGTCGCCGTTAGGTGCAGAAATACTGCCTGTTGAGCACACAATTCAACGGTGGTGTGTAAGAACCGCTCAGCACGCCTCTTAGACCACCTTTGGCTGAACCGCCAGGTGGAATGATGCGATTCCAATTTACGGGCGTGAGAACATAGTGCGTGCCAGATTGGGTCAGGGTGCTACTCCACGTGTGCGAGACGGATTCGCCCACCGGCAAGTCGAATTCAAGCGTCCAATCGGATAGCGGCATCGAGCTCAAGTTGGTGATGGTGAAGCGGGCGATGAAACCGGTCTGCCATGTCGATGTCACCGATAATGTCGCCATGGCCGCAGCCGCATGCGCCACGGGCGTGATCGCGAGTCCGAGTGTGGCCACTATCAGTGTCGACACGGTGAGATGAAGCGCTGTGCGCCAGCGTTTCACGAAATTGCCCAGTTCGGCCACGGCAGTCGACGCTAAAGCCAATCAGGCGATGTCGGCGCCCGCGTCGCCGGGACGCTGCAGAACGTTTATTCAAATGAAACCGTCACGATATTTCCGCACCAAGCCTCCGCACCGTGACCGGCCCGTGCGAATCATCGGCGGAGTATCACTCTGCCGCCCAACAACTTTCAACCGCAATGTGACCAGAGCCGGCTCAGCTTGGCGGCTTTCGCATCAGACGGAACGTCGCCGTCACATCCGGCGTCAGGTCACCGGTTGCAGCGTGGCACCGACCGCCCGACTGTACATGTCTGCCGCTGCGGTCATCGCGGCCTTCACAGTGTTGTAGTAGTGCGTTCCAACCCCACCGTGGTACTTGAGCAGTTGCGGATTCTGCGCGAGCGTGGCTGCCAGCACCGGGTCGCCGGTGATGCCGTATTTGTTGAACGCCTCAGTGAATCGGGCAATGAACCGGGCGATCGCCATGTTGGGGTCTTGACGCTCGGCCAGGGTGCCGAAGCTGGCTTTCTCCTGGAACAGGCCGATGACCTCATCGGCGGCTCCCCCCGGCCCACCGTAGGCCTGCACGCCACCGGACGCGGTCGGGCGGAAACTGGATTCGATGTTCGCTGTGGCGATGACGGTCTTGATCTGGTCTTCGCTCAAGCTGGCGGCCCTGCCCTGGCTGACGATGGCGTTGACGATGTCCTGCGCGTTGGATTCCTTGGTCACGACCACCGGCCTAGGGATGGTGACTGCGGGTGCGACCGGCCTGGTGGCGGAGTCGTCCGCCGGCCGTTGCTCAACGGCGATCGCTGGATGCCGGTGCATCGGCGACGAGAGCAGTGTGGCGCCACCGAGGCCGGTCGCGACGAGAAGGGTGGTGATGATCTTCTTTACGTGTTTCGGTTTTCCGAACGTCTCCAGTGGTCGGTCGGCCTTCGGCATGGTTGTGCTCTCCTCTGTGGGGGTTTGAACTTGTGGATCCGTGCGTCGGACACGAACACCCCCCTCCAACCCCGCCTGTCGGCGTGAAAAACAGGGTTGAACTGCACACCGGTCACAATGCGGCGACCAGCACCGCCCGACCAGATGTGTGCCAGCAAGAGTTTGCTGCGTGAGTTACAGCTGCTGCGAAGCAGGGGTTAACCTGCCGCCGACCCGTCACATCCGTGGCAACTACCACCCCGGTTTGCCACGATGTGATGCGCGTCACCTTGCCTGGTGCTACGGCATAATAGTAATTAGCCGAGCACTCTATTGGATCATCCGTTGTCTGGCAAAACCCCAGTACAGCCACGACCACCAGAGGCTCCTGCAGTCCTGATGGTTCATTGGTTTTGTGTTTGCCGAGAGGCTTGTCCTGACGGTTTGCGTCACCGACGTCTCAGGCATCCAGGCCGGAGTCCCGGTTGATGACTCGGTGGGTGAACTCGACAGTCCGGGTCGCCAGCGTCAGCATTCCGTGTGCCTCGCCTCAGGTTGTCCGGCGCTTCTCGCAAAATATCTGGCGGACTTCCTTTTTCAGTTGATGATCTCGCCTCGTTCGTCGGCACGGATCGAGGCCAACCGGTCCTTCCACATCTGTAATGCCTCCGGCGTCAGCCGCGCCCAATCGGTGACTTCGCGCACCACACGAAGTGGTGCTTCGCTTCGAAACGACCGCGTCGGGTTGCCCGGAAACTTCTTGTCCGTGACATTCGGGTCGTCCTCAAAGGGCCCGGTGGGAACGACCTCGTAGACGTGTGGTGTCGATTCCTCCAGTGCTGCAACCTCTGCGGCGAGTCCGGCGCCGTCGCGCAAGGCAGTGAAGTAGATGTGATTCATGACGACCTCGGGCCGATAGTTCGAGTTGTACCCGGCCGTCAGGTGGTCACCGGGACGCAGTTCTGCCTTGGTGCCGTGAAAGAACGGCCCCTCATCGAGTACTTCACTCATGAGCCGATTTTACGATTTGCAGTCGCCTGGACTATCGCCCCGACCAGCCGCGGCCGCCTGCACGAACACTGCTCCCACGGCATAGAAGGAGAGCTTGCTGCGAGAAACCTGGCCGCCGGCTGGAAACGGGAAGGTTTGAAATCCCTGAATTTGGATACGCACTCAGCGGAACAGAACGTGGTCATTTCCTGGCAGCAGGAACCTGGCGGAGGGAGCATGACATGACGTTCTCGCACATCGCATTGAAAACAACGGCAGCTGCCGCTGGAATCGCGGCGGCCGGAGTCTTCGCGGCCCCACCGGCGTTCGCCGACCCGGAAGTGCTCCAGTTCGGCCAAACGGCAGAGATTCCCAGTTCAGGTGGCGCGATCGACTACACCGTGAGTAGCTTGCAGCCCAGCGGTCACAACGACGGCATCTGGTACTCCGAGGTGACGGCCCGAGCCGTGAGCGGCTCCCCGACGCCGAACATTTCCGATTTCAACGCGCGAGCTGTCAACAGCTCCACCTACGCGGACATGAAGGGAAACCAGACGGACGGCCTTGCCAACCAACCGATCTCGCCGGGCACCCAGACAACCGGGCGGATCTACTTCGACGTACGCGGGGGCGCCGTTCCTGACAGCGTCGTTTACCGGGACTCCGGCGGCACCGACAAGGTGGTGTGGAAGGGCTGATCCGGGTGCGCCCACATGGGGAGGGGATGCGGGCGGAGCTCGCCGCTCATGAAGGTGTTGTCCGCCGGGATCGAGGGACACGGCGGCTGGTTGTTCAAACACACCGGTGAGGGCGTATGTACCGCGAACTCGCCGCCGCGGCAGGCGCGTTCGTCGAGACAGTGCCTCCCGCCACCATCCCGCAGCCTTTTCGCACGTTGACCAGGCGACGTCGACCCCTTGATGAGGTCACCCCAACTCAACCGGCCGCCAACCAGCGGGCGGATCTTCGCCCACCAAACCGTCAACACTCTCGCGGATCAAATCTGCATGGCCGGTGTGGCGCCCGTACTCCTCGATCATGTCGCAGACGCTGCGCCGCAGGCTGGCTCGTCGACCGTCAGGCCATGCGAGATCCACAAGCTGGTTCAAATCATCTGCGACAAGCACAGTTTGGAGTTTGTCCCTGGATCGTGCCACGGTGCCATCCCACAACGCATAGAGCTGTTCTGGGGTGTCATCAGCGGCCGAATTGAAGTCCCAGTCCGGATCGGTATCCCAGTCCGCGGTATCCCATGGTGATCCAATCGGCGACCCGTCGAGCATGGGGCCGAAGCGCTCCGCCTCGGCCCGCGCCAAGTGCTTGGTCAACCCCCCAAGAGTCAACGGGGACACGCCGACCCGAGCCTGTAATCCCGAGGAGTCCAGGCCGCCCACCTTCCATCGGAAGGTGGCTCGCAGCCGCTCCAGTGCACCGATGAGGTGCTCCGCCTCTGTTCCCGCCAGTGGCGGCTCCCACGGACAATCATCGACCATCGCCTCAGGGTATCCGGCTACGGCGATCGCAAGATGACGATGGCGTTGTCGATCTTTTTGAAGGAGCTGACTGTCTCTGCGGGAACGCCGAATACGGCGGACAGCACCCGCGGTGGAAGCCTGCTGAGGGACTCACCGATACCGATATTGTCTTTGTCTTCGGGCGCACTGGTGTTCTGGATGATGATTATTGTCATGTCGTCGGGGCCGCGGTTCTCAAAGTAGTGAAATGAACCTTGGGGCGCGAAAACGATGTCATTGACATGCTGCTCGAAGTGCTCGTAGTTCCCGTTCCCGTCGATGACAATCCAGGTCGCCACTCCGCTGGTAACGATGTTGAGTTCCCACGCACTCGGATGCCAGTGCGGCTCGCGGATTCCCCCAGGCTGCAATGTGAGCAGCAGGAGGCTGGCCTCCTGCCCCTTGAGGATCGGAAAGTTGTCCTCGTTGGCTTGTTGGTACCAGCCGCCGTCATGCGTGCTTTTGGGCGAAGCGCCAAGATGGAACAAGTGTGATTGCGAGATGATCGTCTCGGCGGGTAGGCGGGGGTCGCCGAAGCGCGCAGCATCATCGGACATTGGGGTTTCCTTGTCAGGGCCATCGCCGGTGCCGGTGGAGATGATCAGGCGGTCAACGCCCACACCGGTTGCGGCCGCGGCGCCTGCCAGGCCCGCTCCGCCCAAAATTTTGCGACGATTTACCGTCACGCTGGGAGATTACCGTCGACACTGACGGGCCGTGAGCGAGTTCGAGGAAGTCGCCCGCACCGGAGAACGTCTAAGCGCCGGGGACATGCACGCGATGCGCCAGCCACGGCAGCGCATTGGCGAACGCCGTGGCCGCGAATTGCCATGTGTGGTAGCCGGGATACACGCGCAGCGAACAACCAATGCCGACCGCGACGGCTGCCGCGCACAGATCGGGTAGGGCCCCCTTCTCCCGGAACTCGTCGGCGTCGTCGTGGCCGCCGAAACCGACAGGCGCACGATGTTGATCGGGACGGTTCGGAAGATTTTTCGTCTTGTCGTCGGCCGGCTCCTGCGAGTCGTCGAAATACCCCGCCACTCCCACGTACGGCCCGTGCTTGGTCATGACCGTTCGCGGGTCGAATGTCGCCCACGCATCGGCATCGCCACCGTAAAGCCGGCTGATCGTCTGCTCCTTGGTGCCCGAATTCGGTCCCCGGTCACCCCCGATGTCGTCGAACGTCTGGAACATGTCGGGGTGCATGACCGTCAGGTCGATCGCGCACGTGCCTCCCATCGACCACCCGACCACGCCCCAGTTCGCAGCGTCCGATGAAGCGGCGAAGCGCGAGATCACGTACGGACGCACATCCATTGTCAAGTGGTCGGCGGCGTTTCCGCGCGGACCGTTGACGCACTCTGTGTCGTTGTTGAAGCTCCCGCTGGAATCGACAAAGACGAAGATCGGCGCCGCTCCCCCATGTCCTCTGGCGAAGCTGTCGATCACGCCGATCGCGTTTCCGGTGCGCATCCAGTTCGTCGGATTGCTGAACTCCCCTGCGATCATCATGACGACTGGTAGGGACGGTGGAGTGGCACCGCTGAACCAGGCCGGTGGCAGGTAGACATACTCACGTCTGTGCGTGAATCCGCTTGCGTCGGAGGGAATGTCAATCGGCACAACCTTCCCCGTGTCGGGCTGGGTATTGCGCATGCCGGCAAGCGCGGCTGCATCTGTCTCGTCCGGAAGGGCGCCCGAAGTGAGATCTCCCCACGCACGCTGCACTGTCGGGTAATAGCCGACCCACCCGTTGAGCACGAGCAACGTACAGATCAACGTCAACGGGACGGCCGATGCAGACAATGTCCGCCGCCACCATCGGGTGCCGCGAAAACCCACGATCGCCACCGCCACGGAACCGGCGAATACCGCAGTCCACACCCACAGTGTGATCGGTGCCGGGTCGGAGGCCAGCCCTTGCGAGTTCATATACGCGCGAGCCGCGAACGCGGCGAGGGCAGCGACTGCCACACAGATAGGTATCCAGAGTGTCCGCCAACGTCGCGTCCGCCATCCGATCGCCACGAGCAGCACCACGAGCGTCGCGATCTCGACGCTCAGCGGCAACCAACCGCCAAGCAGCGAGATCCCATGCCCAAAACGGCTGAAATCGGGATCCGGGATCGGAGGCATCGGGGTCGGAACTGGCGGCTCGGTTGTCGCTGAACCGATGGGCGGCACAGCATCAGTATGCGAGCGTTGACTGAGAGACACCTGGCTGCCGGCAACCGAAAGCCTTGTAGCGACCTACATCTACTTTCTCGGCTCACACCGCATCGCCGCCGCTGGCCGGCGAACAGTCTCACCACCGGTTGACCCGGTCGGCGAGCCAGGCGAGGTCACCCCGGGGCTGACGGCGCAGTACCGTCACAACTTGTGGCTGCCGAATCGTTCCGTGAGTTCCCGGTCCATGACGAGGGTCTGCTCGATGTCGGTGACGGCAACCGCATGTACTGGCAGTGCAGGGGCAATCCGGCCGGCCGCCCGGTGTTGATTGTTCATGGTGGGCCGGGGTCAGGACGATCGCGCAACGCTCACAAGTCATTCGATCCCGAACAGTTTCGCGTCATCTCGTTCGACCAGCGAGGATGCGGCGACAGTGTCCCCAGCGCTGCCGATCCCACTACCGACATGGGGTGCAACACCACCGAACATCTGCTGGCCGACATGGAACTCCTCCGTGAGCATCTGGGCGTTGACCGGTGGCTGCTCTACGGCGGATCGTGGGCATCCACGCTGATCCTTGCCTATGCGCAGCGCCATCCCGAACGCGTTACCGGCATCATCCTGGTCGGAGTAACCATGAGCCGGCCACAGGAGATCGACTGGCTCTACGGCGGCCTCCGTCTGCTGTTGCCTGCCGAATGGGAACGTTTCCGCTCTGGCGTGCCTGCCGAAGCGCGCGACAGCAACCTCGTCGAGGCGTATCGACAGCTCATGGAAAGTCCTGATCGCGCTACCCGCGAGCAGGCCGCCGTGAACTGGTGTGCGTGGGAAGACGCCGTGATAGCACACGAAAACCTCGGTAAGCCAGGACAATACAGCGACAAGCCGGGCACGGCGAAGTTGGCGTTTGTCCGTATCTGCGCGCACTACTTCGCTCACAACGCGTGGCTCGACGACGGACAACTGTTGCGGGACGCCCACCGGCTGGCCGAGATTCCGGGAGTGCTGATTCACGGACGTCTCGACCTGTCAGGACCGTTGCTCACGGCGTGGGAACTCGCGCAGGCTTGGCCAGCGGCGAAACTGACGATCATCGACGATGCGGGTCACACCGGCAGCCCTGCCATGGCCGAGGCGATCGCTGATGCAATCGCCGGCCTGACCGCAGCCGGTGCGCCGAGCGACGAGAAAAACCGTTGGACGGGCCCACCTTCACGTTGATACCGTGCGCCGGAACCGTGAGATGACGCGAGGAGGTGAGACCCATGTACGCAGCAACCATGTGGGTGCTCCCCACTCGTGTTCACGGTTGAGGGATCGACGAAGGTGTCGCCGGGAGCGCCTGACCAACGGCAATCCCGAAAGGCAACACCATGCATTTCACCTCGCAGACAACCTCGAACGGCGTCATTGAACGCACTTTTACCCTGGACGGCGTCACCGGTGTGCTCTGGTCACCGGACTCAGATACTCAGGGCGCTCCCCTGATCCTGGCCGGCCATCCCGGCGGCTTGGACACCAAAGCCCCGCAGCACGTAGCCCGGGCCCATTCCGCGGTGACCACTGACGGTTTCCACGTCGTCTCTATCGACCTGCCCGGGCACGGTGATCGGCCGCGAAGCCCACAAGACCAGCGCCTGATCGCCGATTTTCGCCAGGCACGTGACGAAGGCAGTCCCGCGTTCGGCCGGATCCTCGCCGATTACTGCCAATCGGTGGCCGAGCGCGCTGTCCCGGAATGGCAGGTAGCCATCGACGCCGTGCAAGCGCTGCCCGAAATCGGTGTACAGGCACCGATCGGCTACTCCGGAGCGTCACTGTCCGGTGCGGTCGGGATAACGCTGGCAGCGACCGAGCCTCGGATCGCCGCGGCGGTCTTCGGTTGGGTGTCGGCGCACGACGCTCTGCTCGACGCCGCAACACGGGTAACCATCCCGATCGAGTACCTGCTCCCGTTGGACGACAAGGAAATCCCGCGCGAATTCGGTCTCGAGTTGTTCGACGCGTTCGCCTCGCAGGACAAGGCGTTACACGCCTTCCCAGGCGGGCATCACCAGGTGCCAACTGATGGCCGGATAGACACTCGGTTCTTCCCTCGACACCTCGGACAGACGGACAGCGCTTCTCCGGTGTGACGTGAGAGGGTATCGGTGGCCGGTCCGCACCAGGTCGCCGATACCCTCTCACCACGAGCATGGTGGCCGGGTCAGGACTTCGCGGTGGTGCTCAGGTGCCCTGGCCTCGGAACATTGCCAGGACGCCGGCGGACCCACATACTGACCTCGGCAGCAGGTCTTCCTGACGGGTCGAAGCTGCCATACCGATGCAGCACGCATCGTCCATGCTCGGTCCGCAATCCTCGCGGCGAGCGCTCCTGGGCCGTCCCCTGACGCGGGCACCTCTTCCCCCTCCGACACCGATCGCCGTACCCGCGGTCTGCGGCGTTCGGCGGACCGATGTCGACGGCGCCGGCCCAACTCGTTGCAGAACGGAGTGAAATCACATGAGTACCAACCGAATCACCGATGGAGAAGAGCGAGCGATCATCGAGAACATGCTCGACCGCAACCGCGAGGCGCTGGTCGACACCGTACGCGGCCTGTCCGATGCGGACGCCCGCCGACGGCTCGTTGCGTCGTTGACGACGCCGATCTCGTTGATCAAGCATGCCGCCGCCGCGGAACGGATCTGGTTCCAACGGTTCTGGGCAGGACTCGGCGAATCTCAATGCGACGGATACTCGAACCGCGACGAGGGCACCTTCGCCGTCGCCGACAACGAGTCACTGGCCGACGTCATCGCCGAGTTCGAGCGCGCAAGCCGCCGGTCACGCGCGATCGCCTCCCAGTTCGACCTCGATGACACCAAGGACAATCCCCGCGAGGGCCGGGTCAGCATGCGATGGACTCTGCTTGCCATGAGCGAGGAATTCGCCCGGCACGCAGGTCACGGCGACATCCTGCGCGAACAGATCGACGACGCCACCGCACGGTAGTCGGCCTTGAAACTCCTTGACCTCAAGTGCGCTTGGGATTCTACGGTTGGGCGATGACGACACAACGTCCGAATCTGAATGCCCCAACCGTTGACGGCGATCAAGCGGTGCGCGATCTGATCAACCATCTCCAGCGCGGTGGTGAAACCGGAAACGCTGACGTGTACGACGAGATGTTCGCAGCCGACATCCTATGGGGCACACCAAAAGGGATGGTGCTCCAGGGCTATTCGAATCTCAACCCGATCCATCGTCGGATGATGAGTGGTCCCCCGGTCGTTCCTGCTTCGCGCTTCGAACCGGCACAGGTCAGCCATCCCGCACCGGACGTAGTGGTTGCCCAGATTCGCCGCAGCGCGCTGGACGGTGGTTTCAACGAGATGGCGATGTACGTCTTGGTCCGGCAAGGTGGGAAATGGTGGGTCGCCGCGGCGCAGAACACGCCCGTCGTCGATACTCTCCCGCCGGCATCGGCTCCGCTATGAGTTGGAGGTGTCAGTCGAGACAGAACTCGTTGCCCTCGACGTCCCGCATCACGATGCACGACTCGTTGATGCCGTCGGCGGCCAGCAATCGCACACGCGCCGCGCCCAACTCGACCAACCGCCCGCACTCGGCCTCAAGCGTCGCCAGACGCTGCTGACCGACCAGTCCGGTGCCCACCCGCACGTCAAGATGCACGCGGTTCTTCACGACCTTGCCTTCGGGAACGCGTTGGAAGAACAGTCTCGGACCGATGCCTGAGGGATCCACGCAGGCGTACATCGAACCCTGGCTCTCAGGGGGCAGCGTTCGATCGAAATCCGCCCATGCGTCGAACCCCGGTGGTGGCGGCGGGACGACGTATCCCAGAACGGCGCACCAGAACCGAGCGACACGCTCCGGATCTGCGCAGTCGAAAGTGACTTGGAACTGCTTGACCGAGGCCATCATCCGACCATATCGATGCGTACTCGTTTCCGGCCAGTGAATATGCAGGCACCCACAGCCGGATTCGCCCGACTTCTCTCACGCCTTTCGGTGCGTACCCGCTGTCTGGAATCACTGATCGTTCGTAGTGGTTGGCCCATTCGTGCTTGACATGCACGTCAAACTTCAAGCGCCGTTGCAGTTTTTGCCAGCGAAGTTCGTATTTCCACCCGCAGCACGTGCGGAGCTGTGAGCATGGCGATAACGGTTCGGCAACGGCAAACATCAAGCCGACCCGTTCGAGCCCCAGACGAAGGGAGCGGCAGATGAGTTGGATGATGGCTTCTGAGGCGCGAAACGCACTGACGAGAGCAGCCGTGGCGGCGATCGCTGGAGTGTTCATGCTGGGCGCGGTTCCGGCGAACATGTCGTCCGTCGCTTCAGCAGCACCCCGCATACCCGCCGCTCCTGCATCCCCCATCAGCCCGGATGATCCGGCGTGCGCGACGGAGGGGTGGAATCCGGACTGCTTCGGCGGCATGTACGACCAAGTGCCAGACGACGGAATACCCGGTGACAACGCTGCCGAAGGCGGCATACCTGCTCCGGCAATGGTGCCGGATGTCGACGGGTCGATGAGCCCGCCCGGCACGCCTGGGGCCATCTAGCGGCAACGCGTCCATCTCGACCAACCCCGAAGACCGGTCCTGCCGGCCCTCAAGCGGCTCCTGCCGCGAACAGAATCAAATTGCCGTCCGGATCCCTCACGATGAAAGTTCTTGCACCCCAAGGCTCTGTCGTAAGAGTGCGATACAAGTCGACACCGTGGCCTCGGTAGTCGACGAATAGTTCGCGTAGCGCAGCCGCCGACGTCAGCGTTATCGACGCCGACAATAATTGCTCGCGTTCTCGGATATCGCCGACGAACACCGGTTCGTCGACGCGCCGAAGATTCAGCCGCGCTTCACCACGATGGACCTGGGCATAAAACGCCGGCTCACCGTAAACGAAGGCGACCTCGAATCCCAACGTGGACCGATAGAAGTCACATGATGCGTCGAGATCGGTGACATAGATCTGCGCCTCAACAACCATCAAATCCGGCATTACCTGCACGTCACCGGCATCAGCGCCTCCAACTGTCACTGCGGAAACCCCTTCCTTGAGTGCATGCCAATCGTGAAACCCGTTCTGCCGCGCCACCAATTCCTGCGCGTCGTTCAGCTTGAACTGAGCCTGCAACACCTCACGGTCGGTCAGGGACCGATACCGCGGAAGAATGGCTCGGATGTGGGCAGCGACCGGATAGTAGCCATCACGATGCCAACGGACGTAGAGCTTGGCCTGCTTGCGGAGATTCTCGAGACTCGGCATACGACGCTTCCATGATTAGTAGGTCAGGCCGGGCATAGCCCTTCGGCCGAGGTCGGCCGACGCGCCTCAAGCGTCCTCGCCAGCGTCACAGGTAGCTCCGCACCTGTCAATTGTCCGACGGGCACGCCTGGGCGTGAACGACGATCGACACCACAAGACCCGGTCGCGGCGCGAGGTGGATGCGCAGCTCGCCAGGCAGAGGTAGGCTATGACTACATTCTAGAAAGAGTCATAGCCATGGCGACAGCGTTCACACAGAACGAGAAACAACGAATCAACGACGCCCTACTGGACGCCGGCGAGCAGCGGTTCATCGCGCAGGGCCTGAAGAAGACGTCGCTCGACGACCTCGTCGCGGCAGTGGGCATCGCCAAAGGCAGTTTCTATGCCTTCTTCGACTCGAAGGAGTCGCTCTACCTCGAGGTGATGCTGAAGCGGGCGCCGAGCGTTGCCGCCCGCATCGCCGCCACGCTCGAGTCCCCGGTGAGCGAGGACGGACTCGTGAAAGTCCTGCGCAGTGTCACCGACGCCCTGGCCGACGATCCCATGTACCGACGGCTGATTACCCGACCCGAGGAACTCGACGCCGTAACCGACCGGCTCGGCAACGATCAGATCGCTCGTGTCACACCGCATCTCGTGACGCCGCTGCTCGACTATCTGACGACGGGACAACGTGAGGGCGCCCTTGTCGACGACATCGAACCGGCGGTACTGCTCCAAGTCATTCGCGCCATCGGCCTGGTGGTCATGCACCGCGACCGCTTCGAGCCCGGCTACGACGCCGTGCTTGACGCCACTATCCGCACACTGGCGAGAGGAATGCTCCGATGAGCCTGCTGGACAGGTACGCCCGCATGGCTGGAATGAGCGACGAGGCGTGGCGGCGCCATGCCAATCCGTGGAGCGTGTGGACCAGATTCGCGGCCATCCCCCCGGCGATCCTGGCGATCTGGAGTCGCACGTGGATCGGCTGGTGGGCACTTGTCCCACTGGCGGTGGTCGCGCTGTGGCTGTGGTGGAACCCGCACGCGTTCGCGCCGATCGACAAGCCGACCGCCTGGTCGTCGAAGGGCATCTACGGCGAGCGGATGTGGATGCGCGATCGGAGCCGAATTCCACAGGGATTCAAGGTCGTCCAACGCATTTGGACCTTGAACGCGCTCGCCGGATTCGCCATGCTCGTGTACGGGTTGATTGCCCTCGAGCCGTGGCCGACAGCATCGGGTGCCGCGTTGATCGTCCTCGGTCAGCTGTGGCGCATCGACCGACTCGGCATTCTCTACGAGCAGTCCGACAAGGATGCCTAGGGACTTTGCGTCTACTCTCGCGTCGCCATGACGACGAGCCCGTAGGCCACCGCAAAGCGATGGCCTAGCTGTCCACCCACGTTGCCCCGCCCGACGCTGACCTCATGGCCGAGTTGTTCACTGACCGCCCTGACGAGTTCATCGTCGCTGGCTCCCCCGCCGACCAGGAGCACCCCGGTTGCACCGGCCGACACCTGTTCCAGTCCCCTCATCACATTGCCGCCGATGACCAGCCGTTTGGCCGCGAGTCGCCAACTGCGCCATTCTGTTCCGGACATCCGCGACGTAAACGGCAGTAGGCCGCTGGGAGCCGAGGTCAGCAGCCACCCCGTGCACCGGCCGCTGATCGGCTTGTCGAGAAACTGGCGACGGCCATGCTCATCCTCGACGAGTTGGACGGTGACCGCCGTGACCGCCTCCGCGCGTTTTGCGTACTCCGCGGCGCTTCTGGAGATGTCGAGGGCGCTGGCGGTGGCGGTGGTGAGCAGTTGCCCCGCCCCAGGCAGGACTACGCGGGATCCCTTCGTGACGACGTCCACCGTGCCGCCGCCGACGTCCACCACCACGACGCCGTCGGTGACGCCGGGCGTGGTCAGGGCCCCGACCCGCGCAGCGGCTGCCTCCGAGTCGATTTGGGTTACATCAACCCCGAGAACTCCCCCGAGCACATCTGCGCCGGCCGGCGGGGCCTCCGCACCACCCATGGTGGCCATCACCACACTGTCGACGGCGACCGATCCCCGTCGTGAATTTGCCTGTGCCGCAATATCAGCCAGATGGATGGCATGAACCAGGTCGGCCGGTTCACTGGCTTCGGAGGCTGGGTCGGTCGTCCGCAGAGTTGTTGTGTCGAGCGCCGGTGCAGAACTGTCGAGCGAAACGACCGCGCATGCGCTGTCGAAGAGCCGATCCGCGACGACCCGGGCGTCGACCCGTTCGTCGTCGCGCAGGCCGAACACATCGGCCAGCCAGAACGGGTCGGTGAGGTGCTGCAGTGGAGCCACGCCCTGGCGCACCTCGACGGCGATGAGCGTTGCCGAAAGCAGTTGCCGCACATCGATATCATCAACCACCGGCAGTGCGGCCCCGAGCCGGTTCGACACCAGCACGGCCTCGTCGTTCTCCGTCAGCACCGCAACGACGTTCCGACCATCCTCGACTGCCGCATTCACCGCGCCGGCCACCTCGCGGTAACCCCAATCCCGGGTCGCGCAGGCAACGACCGGGCGACCGTCGACCGTGCCGAGACGGTCAACCGGTACGGGAACACCGACCCCGACGGCATCGCCCGCGGTTGTTGCCGCCGACCGGGTGGCGATGGTGAGGCGCCCGGTGCGCCGGGTCTCCAGCTTGACCCGTTCGACGGACGACCGCACGGGAGCGGTGGGGGCGAACGCGGCCCGTTCGATCGCCAGCCCGTGCGCTTCGGCCAGCCGTCGTGCCAGCTGTGCGGCTCCCTGGACCGCCCGCACCGACCCCTTGCCGCCGCGCGTCGGCGTGCGCGCGCTGGTCAACACCTCGAGTTCGGTGCCCGCACGGCAGAGCACCACCTCGGTGGTGGAATTGCCGATGTCGACGCCGGCCCAGATGGTCATCGCAGCAGGCCGCGCCGTTGGTAGACCTCGGCGGCCTCGCGGACGAATTCGGCGCAGATGTGCGCCTGCTGTCCGGCCAACTTCTGTGCAAGATCCTGCAACTCGGCGAACGTGGAGCGACCCGGTCGAAGGGCCTCGTACGCCGACAGCATGTCGTCAGAGCTCAGCGCGGTCATCTCGGCCGCTCGCCGCAGATTCATGGCCAGCTGTGCCGACCCGGTGCGCTCGGCAGTCGCTGCCTGAACGAGCAGGGTCTCTCGGCTGATCCGGATGTCGTCAAGGGCAAGGTCCCCGTTGCGGGCAGCCTCGACGGTCACCTCGGCGACGCTCCGGCCGGAGTGTGAGGAGACGGTCATTGCGTGAACTCCAGTTCGATGTGGGGGTTTCGGTTCTCGTCGCGGTGTTCGGACTGCTCCCGCTCGATGGCGACCATCGACACCACCCTGGTGTGGTATCTCGCGGTGATCGCCTCCTCCGTGTAGGCGTTGCGCATCGGGGCGGGAGTAGCGCCCTTGGCGTGCCGGCCGGCATTGATCCCGATGAGCCGGTACATCTCCGGTGTGATGAGCGGTGCGACGCTGAGCAATTCGAGATTGGCCAGCGGTGTGAGGTCACGCCGGTGGATGATCGTCGTGCCCTTGGCCTGGAGTCCGACCGCGATGCCGGATCCGGACAGCTGAGCCGCGGACTTCCCGATCGCGCCGAGGTCGATGCTGTCGGTGATCCGGACCAGTCGCGGCACGCACTGCTCCTCCTCGAGCCCGGCCAGGATCTGTTCCAGCACGTCATAGATGGTCAGGCCCGAAAGTGTCCGAAACAACTTGGTGCCGAACGCCGGTGAGACACCGATGACGACGTCCCGCGGGTCGTCGCCCACCCGCGCGGCGCCGACCGAAACGAGCCGCTCCGGCTGGGCGAAGGTGGCCTGCTCCTTGACCAGATCGGCCACCGACCTCGCCTGCCGGACGGCGTCGATCTGGGCCTGCCGTTCCGGTGACGGCCGGTAGCCCGTCCCGGGTCCGCGGTAGTCGTTCGGATCCCGCAGCGCCGACAGCACATTCATCTCCTCGTCGAAGATGGCGGCAGTCTGCAGGTAGTCGCCGGTGACTCTGGCCTTGGCCATGCCCAGCACACGGTCGGCGAGGTCGGTGAAACCGGTCTCGGCGAGCGCGGTGACGATATCGAGCACGGTGAGCCCCGACTGGTCGATCATCCTGGCCGCGCTGAGCACCTTGACCCCGTCGGTCTCCGGCAGATCCTTGGAACCCTGGGCTCCCACAACGGCTTCCACGTGATCGTCGTCGAAGTCGGCGAGGCCGAGATACTCGAAAACCGCACGGGTGGCTTCGGCGGCCAGCCGACGCATCGCCTCCAGCGTGGTCGGGTCGACCGACCGCAATCCCCCGTCGACGCCCCAGTCCCGCTGCAGCACCAGGTAGTCGTCGAGATCGTCGGCATTGAAGTTCGAAGGTCCGAACATGTTGTCGTAGGCGGACACGGACCCAAAGCCCGAGAAGATGAAATCCGACCCGGACAGCAGCACCGGTAACGTCCGGCTGGTCCGGCGCATCGTCGACTCGGACATCAAACTGTCGTTGCCGCTGCACGACTCCAGCCCGCGCAGCATGACCATCAGGTTCTCGGCTATCAGTTCGCGAACACCTCCGGGCACCGAGGCCGTGATGCCCGCACCGTCGATACCGCCGTTCTGCACGCCCTGCGCTCCGATGCCCTTGGCCAGCGCCACGCACCGAGACTCCAAGTAGTTCATGGACTTTCGCTCGGCCTGGCCCATGAGCACCTCGGAGCCGGCCCCACTCGACAACCGCATCTTGATGCCGCGCGAGGCGTACGACGAGGTCAGGAACGCCTTGGACCACGGGGTGTCGTCGCCGTCGGTGAAGACCTGCTCGGTGCCGTACACCGACACAGTCTCGGCATAGGACACCAGCCCGCGCACACCCAGCTCCAGCTCGCGGGCCTCCTCGACAGAGCACTGGGTCAGGGCACCGGGCGCGGGCACCTGGGAACCGATCAGCAGCCCCACCGCGACGGCCGGGGCATCGTCGAGCACCGGCACCGTCGCCTCCAGCTCCCGGAACCCGTAGACCACGGCGGTAGCCGCATCCGCGGCGATCAGCAACGGATCGTCGAGCCGATTGGTGACGTGGGCCTGATTCGCCGGGGTCCGGCGCGCGCGCATCTTCATCATCGCCATCTGGATCTCGACCGGTTGCAGCATCGCGACGACGCGAGCCATCTTGGCCGGGGTCAGTCCCGCACAGACCCGCAGCACCTGCTCACGGGGCACGCTCGAATCCACGATCATCCGCGCCAGATCGGTCTCGTCCATGGCCATCGACCGCGGCGCCTCGGCGTGGTCGATGGCGTACCGCACGATGAACTCGTCGATCGTGTCGAAGCTCGCGGCCGGGGTCGAGTCCATCTCCAGCACAGTGCCGTCGTCGGCCACGACCCAGGACGGTGCCGGGTCGTAGGGCGAAAGGTGCGAGATCATGCCCAGGTCCGGGTCGGGCTCGGCGAACCCGTCGAGGTTGACGCGCTGCTCGTCCAACAGCCGAATGCGTCCCAGCCGATGATCCTGCTCGATGTCGGTGCTGTTCAAGTGCATGCCCGTCGCCGTGCCTCTCTGATTGCCTGACGGGCACAGCATTGACCGAACGTCAGGGTGCGAACAACGACGTACGCAGTCCTTCCAACAAGTTGTGTGATGCGGGCACCACATCCGGATAGTGGTGTGACCTGGCCTACAACAAGGTGTTGGAAAGAGCCGTCCCACCCCTGGCCCACGAGACGTCCGTCTCGCAGACTTCACCGGTACTCGACGGAGCCGGCGATCTGCGGCCCCGGTGGCAGTGGAAGGGATCCGCGCATGACCCAGGTTGTCGACGCTGACAACTCACGAAGTAGCGAACCATCACCGGACGGTCGCCCCGCAAAATTGCGGGGAAGACTCGGCGTCCCCTCGATTGTCCTGATGGTTGTGGCCGCCGCAGCACCGCTGTCGACCATCGGTGGCAACGTGCCGATCGCGATGGTGCTCGGCAAGACGACGGGTATTCCGGTCGCGTTCCTGGTGGCAGGGGCGATCTTCCTGCTCTTTGCCGCCGCCTTCGTCGCGATGTCGAAGTATGTGACCAATCCCGGTGCGTTCTACGCGTACATCCAGATGGCACTCGGCCGTGCGGCCGGGGCCGGCGCCGCCGTGCTTGCCCTTCCCGCCTACATGGCCACCCTCCTCGGTGTCTCGGCGTATGACGGGGTCATCCTCAACGGCCTCATCACCCGGTTCGGCGGACCGGACATCCCGTGGTGGTTGCTCACCGCGCTGGTACTCGCGGTTGTCGCCTGGCTGGGTTACCGCGACATCGACCTCAGCGCCAAAGTCCTCGGCATCTTCCTGGTGTCGGAGGTGGCCATCCTCGTCGTCCTCGACCTGGTCATCGTTCTGCGGGGCGGTGAGCACGGGATCACCGGCGACTCGTTCAACGCCCAGGGCATCGCCGGTGGACTCGGGATCGCCCTGCTGTACGCCCTGTGGGGCTTCGTCGGTGTCGAGGCGACCGCGGTCTTCCGCGACGAGGCCAAGGACCCGGACCGGACCGTCCCGCGGGCGACCTACTGGGCCGTCGGCATCGTGGCGAGCTTCTACGCCTTCTCGAGCTGGGCACTGATCGAGGGCAACGGTGGCCCGGACGCCATCGCGGCGGCCGAGGCCGATCCAGACAACTTCATGGTGAACACCGCGCAGCAGTACCTCGGCATGCTGGGGCGCGACCTGACCACCGGCTTCTGGTTCATCAGCGTCTTCGCGTGTGCCCTGGCCTTCCACAACATCGCGTCCCGATACGCCTTCGCACTGGGCCAGAGCGGTGTTTTCCCGAAGCGTCTGGGCGAGGTCCATGGCCGCCATGGCGCTCCGTCGAACGCTTCGATCGCCATCACCGTGGCCTCGTTCGTGATGATGGGCATCTTCGTCGCGCTCAAGCTGGACCCGGTGCTGCAGATCTTCGGGCCGCTCGGTGGTCTGGGCATCCTCGCGCTGGCGATCCTGTGGTTACTGACGACGATCTCCGTGGTGATCTTCTTCCGCCGCCGCGGTGACTCGACCCGCCAGGTGGTGTTGGGTTCGGCGGCCACACTCGCCCTGGCCGGGGCGCTGGTGCTGGTTGTGTCGAATCTGACCCTGATCGTCGGTGGCAGCTCCACCCTCGCGGTGATCTTCGGCGTGATGCCGCTGGTGTTCTTCGGAGTCGGGATGCTTCTCAGCCGACGGTCGACCGTGGACCTGTCCTCGGTGTGATCGATGAGGGCATGCTCGCGGACTCTCCGGTCCGCGAGCATGCCCCTCACGTGCTGCGAGAACGCCCACGATTCGCTGGTACCGTCGAGCTCGGGGGGTGTGGGTGTGCCGCCGCGGTCTCGCCGACAAGAACAACGAACAAGCGGGCCGCAACGGTAGATCAGGAGAAGGCGCGACATGTCCCAGGACTCGCCGCTGAGCGTGGCGGCGGCCTTGACCGTGGCGCCCTTGGACCGGGGCTCCGTGGTCGCCGGTCATCGCGGCCTTACCCGTGAAGTCGCCTGGGTGGACATCATCCACGCGCCTGCGGAGTCCTTCATCCGCCCCGGCGACCTCGTGCTGTGCACCGGTGCCGATATCCGGCAGCCGGGCAACCGGGAGTTCCTCGCTTATCTCGTGTCCTCCCATGCGGCGGGGCTCATCTTGAGCCCTCCCCCCGAGATCACTGTCCGCGAACTCCTCAACTCGCTGGTTCCGCTCGCCGATCGTCACGAGTTCCCGGTGGTACTTCTGCCATGGGAGATCGCCTTCGCCGATGTTCAGAAACGCCTGCTCCCACTGTTGAGTCCAGCAATTCCCGGCTCACAGGTGGAAATGGCCATCGGACGGCGCCAACATGAAGACGCCGGCTGGAACGACCTTGCCGCGGCGTTCGGCGAAGCCCTCGACGAGTTGGCGCTCAAAGCCGGTGTCTCCGTGCATTCTTCGGTCACCGATGACCTCGTGATGTGTCACTTCTCCTCGGCCCCGTCGGCATCCACCGTTTCCGTGTTGGTCGCGTCCGCGCAGCGGCTGAGTGCGCTTCCCGAGAATCTCGTGAATTGGGCGTTGCTTCCTCCTGTCGACGGACAGTCCGTCCCGGTGACGGCATCGGCACCGCCGGCCCTGCCCGGCCGGCCGGCCGGCTCACGTCAATTCGCTGAGGTGCTGCGCCAGGATCCACAATCCATGGCGACCATCCTCGAGACCTTGCAGCCGCTCATCGACTACGACAAGACGCGCCGAGGGCAACTCGTCCATACGTTGGAGATCCTCCTCAACGAGGCCACCAACATCAGCGCCGCCGCGCGAGCGCTCTACCTCAATCGGCACTCCCTGATCTACCGGATCAAGCTCATCGAGGAACTCACGGGCCTGTCGCTCAAGGACCCCGCCGACCGCTTCCAGTTGGAGGTCAGCGTTCGCGTCCACCAGATCAATGAGGCCCGCACCGACGGTCAACGTCCCGGGCCTGTGACAACTGCTTGCTTTCCCTGACGGTCCCGGGGCGCGCACTCCCCTCTGACGTCTCACACCGGTGATGATTCATCCTTTTGTGAATACACATCACGATGTACAGTCAAGGCGTGGAGACGCTGACTCACGTGACGGTATTGGCTCGGTTCGGACACGCCCTGTCGGATCAGACGCGGTCCAAGATCCTGCTGGCGCTCAAGGATTCCCCCGCCTACCCGGCCGATCTGGCCGAGGCGGCAGGAGTGTCCCGGCAGAGCATGTCGAATCACCTTGCCTGCCTACGGGGTTGCGGTCTGGTGGTAGCGGTGCCCGAAGGCCGGCGCACCCGCTACGAACTGGCCGATCCCAAGCTCGCCCACGCATTGAACGATCTGCTGCAGGTGGTGCTGGCCGCTGACGCCGAGCACTGTCCCAGCGCCGCCTCCGACGAGTGCTGTTGATGGCGCCCGGCCGACGATGACTGTTGCCTGAACTGCAGCGACTGACCACCTGAGGAGATGACGACCATGGCCGTGACCGCACTGATTCTCTACCTGATCTTCGCGCTGCTGGGGTTCGGCTGGCGAAGTTGGCTCCAGTACCGGCAGACCGGGTCGACGGGATTCCGCGGCATTCACGGAAATCCCGGCTCGCTCGAATGGTTGGCCGGTGTCGGATTCATCGGTGCGATCATCGTCGGCGTTGCCGCTCCGGTGGCGCAACAGCTCGGCTTCGTCACACCGATCGCCCTCCTGCATGCCCCGTGGATCCAGGGTCTGGGCACACTGCTGGCCGTTGCCGGAATCGCCTTCACCGTCTATGCCCAACTGGACATGGGCGACTCCTGGCGAATCGGTGTCGATCCCAGCGAGACAACAACATTGGTGCGCACCGGGGTTTTCGGGACCGTGCGCAATCCGATCTTCGCCGCCATGCTCGTCTTTGCCGGCGGCATCACCCTGATGACGCCCAATCCGGTCGCACTCTTGGCCTTCGTCGTGTTGTCGGCCACGATCGAACTGCAGGTCAGGGTCGTCGAAGAGCCCTACCTGCTACGCACACACGGCCAGGCGTATCGCGACTACTGCGCGACGGTCGGGCGATTTCTGCCCGGTGTCGGACGTCAGAAGAACTCCCAGTTCAGACGTTGACGTCGAAACCCAGGTCGATATCGCAGGCCGCCCGCCCGCCACGAACACCCCAGTTCTCCAGCGCGCTTTCACGCAGGACGATCGTGATGTGATCAGCCGGGATGTCCAGCGTCTCCAGACGAGTGACGATCTCCCGGTAGAGATTTCGCTTGGCCTGCACCGAGCGGCCGGCGAAGCAGTCGATGGCCACAAGCGTGTACAACTCGGGGCGGGTAAGACCCGGCGAACACGAGAACCGATGTGGTTCATGGGATACCAGCCGGACATGCTTGTCGCCGGGAGGTATCTGGAACGCGGTCACCAGCGCATCGTGCACCGCATCGATGATCGCCACCTCTTCTGATTCGGTGTACGGGCGCCTGACCTCGATGAGTGTGCTGGGCATCCAGGCATCGTCACACATGTGGCGCGCGACCGTCATCCCATTTTCGCTGTGCGGCCCCAGCCCGGAAACACCAGGCTGGGGCCTCGCACCGCGGTCGTTACGCCTGCACCTGTCCCAGGGTGACGTCCACGGTGCGCGATGCTCCGGACGGGTCCTCATAGGTCAGTGTCACGGTGTCGCCCGGTGCCTTGGAGCGCACAGCAGCGACCAGCGCATCGGGACCGTCGATCACCTTGTTGTCGAGCTTGGTGATCACCGCGCCTTTGGGCAGGCCTGCGGCTGCCGCCGGGCCACCGTTGACGACTCCGGCGACCGCTGCGCCGCTGGTGTCGGTGCCGGAGAGTTGAACACCCAGCGAGGCGTGCTGAACGGTTCCGGTCGAAACCAGCTCGTCGGCAATACGTTTGGCCTGATCCACCGGGATGGCGAAGCCCAGACCAATCGACCCGGCCTGCCCGCCGCCCTGCGAACCTTGGCCGCCACCCAACGATGCGATGGCCGAATTGACCCCGATGAGGTCACCGTTCATGTCGACCAGTGCGCCCCCGGAGTTGCCCGGATTGATCGCCGCGTCCGTCTGAATGGCACTCATCACCGACTGCTGGCCAGTCTGCCCGTCGCCGGTCGCGACCGGGCGATCCAACGCGCTGATGATGCCTGTCGTCACCGTTCCCTGAAGGCCCAGCGGTGAGCCGACCGCAACCACGTTCTGCCCCACCTTCAGATCGTTCGACGAACCGATCGTGATCGGGGTGAGCCCAGAGATGTTCTGCGCCTTCACCACCGCGATGTCGTCGGCCGGGTCGGTGCCCACAACAGAGAACGGCACGGTACGACCGTCGGACATCGTCACGGTCGCCTTCATTGCGCCGCTGGTCCGTCCGGAGCTGTTGGCCGAAGGTCCGTCCGGCGAATACTGCTCGTCACCGGGGAACTGACCGCCCGGCATCCGTCCGCCGGGGAACAGGCCGCGCGGGAATCCCGGCGCCTGGTCACCGGGTGAAGCCTCGGCGGCCATCGGCCCCTGATCGCCGGCACCTCTGGCGGCGGCGGCCACGACGTGGTTGTTGGTCAGGATCAGCCCGTCTTCGCTGAGGACGATGCCCGAGCCTTCCTCACGCCCCTGTCCAGTCTCGATCTGCAGTTTCACCACGCTGGGCAGCACCTTGGCCGAGACCTGTTCGACCGATCCGGCCGGTGCCGAACCCTTCGGCTGCGCCGGAACGGCTCCTGTGGCAGGCGACTGTTTGCCGATGCGGTCGGCGGTCGGCGCCTGGGCAACCGGCATGGGCTTTCCGGAATGGTCCACCACCGCTACTGCTGCGACTGCTCCGGTAGCCATGGCGACTGCGGCCGTGCCGGCGACCAGCACGCCAACACGGGACTTCTTCTTCGGCTGTGAAATTTCCTGTGCGACAGGCATGTCGAACTTCTGGGTCATCTCAGGATGCAGCCCATAATGCGGGTACGGCTGCTGGTAGCCCCTCCGGCTCCACGGGCTCGGATTCCGTTGATCCGCCGCCTGGTTCGCTTCCCATTCCCGATTGCTATTTTGCGGCGACATCCCCGACCACTGGTTCATCCACTTGCCTCTTCCCTTGCGACACCGACATTTATGCGCCGTGCCGGCGCCTACCTAGATGTTGCCGCCCCGTACTGAGGGTTTGCTGAGAGTGAGTTCGGCGCGGCCCAAGACTTTGCCTGACCGCACGTGGGCACGGTCACACGGCGTAAAGGCGACACGCGAAAGCGCTACTGCGGCAGGAACGTCCCCAGCCGGACGGTCGCGAGCACCTGTTCGGCCCCGAACTGCTCAAAGGTTCCCACTCGTGTGAAGCCGAGGCGGTCGGCCAGGCGAAGCGCGGACGCATTTGCCGCCTGGGTGACGATCACGATCGGCTGGTCAACGAGTTGCTGTGCGGCGCAGCGTAGTAACGCACGCGCCGCGTCGGCCGCATAGCCCCTGCCCCACGCATGTGCCCGAAAGACATAGCTGAGCTCCAACTCACCGCCACCGTCCTGCACATGACCGGGCAATTCCGCATCGCGTCGGCTGAGTGTCACCATGCCGAGCATGTCGTCGGATTCCCGGTCGGCCACGATGTAGCAGCCATCGGCGGCCAACAACGTTGCCGCCCCGATTGAGGTCACCACAGCGCGGACATCCGCCTGGACACGGGGACCGCCGAGGAAACGGCGCACCCGCTCATCGGTCTGCGTCTCGATGAGCCCCTCGGCGTCGTCGTCGCGTCCCTTTCTGAGCCGCACCCGCTCGGCCTCGATGCGGGCAGCGGTGAGCATCTGCTGGTCGTCCATTCGCGCTGGAACAGTTCCGGGGGGCGAAGGGGCGATCAGCCCAGCGGATTGAGCACCAAGGTGCACAACCGTGGCAGGTTTCTCAGTGGGATCCAGACCATCACCTGCCGGCAGGTTCCGGTGGCCTGGCCGATCGGTCCGCCGCACACCGGCCACGCTCCGAGGCCTTGAGTTTGCATCACGTTGCGGGCCACGCGAATCTGCTCCTCGCGACTCGCCGCGGCAGGCGACCCTGTTCCCCCATGGGAGGCCCACGTGGCCGGGGTGAACTGCAGCCCACCGTAGAAGCCGTTACCGGTGTCAGCTGACCAGTTCCCACCCGATTCGCATTGCGCCATCGCGTCCCAGTTGGGTTCTGCGCCGGCGTGCGGGACTGTCAGGAGGGTCTGAGCCAAGGCGATCGCACCGATGAACCCGAACACGGTGACGACCTTGCGCACGCGCATGTCGATCCCTTCATGGCGGCGTGTACTGCCCGTGCACGCCGGTAATGGCGGGGCGAAAGACTATTTGCAGCCCATCGTGATACGGAGTTTACCGATGAGGCGAAAGTAGAATAGCCGTGCTAGAGAGTCTAATTATCTTCTTTGAGTCTATTTAATAGTTATGCGGTTCTTGAGGCCAATGGGGAAGGCGATACTTCACCCCTGGAGCGTGATAAGTACAGGTCACAGGCCTGACGTCGCACACAGGGCAGGCCGGAGGCGCGCGACGCCCGTCTCATAAATTTCGGCGCCGACCGCTGTGACAATTGGCTACTGCCGTGAATTTAGTTTCTGATGCGTTGGCAGTGAAAGAAATGAATTCTGATGCAAATGTGACAGATGGGATAGATGTGATTGCTGTTACAAGACGTTGCTGACGACACTCGCCGGGCGCAGGCGGGCGATGATCCCGTCGAGGTCGATGAAGAACATGTCGGGACGGAAGACGTGACCTCCTGGCACCTCATGTGCTTCGAAGGGGATACCGGCGCGGCCGAGGAGATCACGGAACTCGCGCTGACCGGCGAGCACCTCGGTCTCGTTGGCGCTGTCGAACCAGTTGACCGGGTCTGGGCTGGTACCGGCGACAAGGAAGATCCGCTTGTTGCGGTAGCTCTCGATCCGCTCGACCGGGTTGTCGGCACTGACCCTGGCCTGGTCCCAGAATGGGGCGCCGTAAACGGTTCCGCCGGCCAGATCCAGAACCGCCGATGTGATGTTCGCCCAGTGCACCACGAGGCCGAAATCGCGGCGCAGGCTGGCCGGGCCCGAATGGGCACTGACCGAGGCGAAGTGACCGTAGTACTTGGCCGCGTACTTCAGCGCACCGAAACCGCCCATCGAGAAGCCACCGACTGCGCGGCCGTCGTACTCGGCGTAGGTCCGGAAATTCGCTTCGATCCACGGCTGCAGCTGGGCGATGTGGAACGTCTCCCAGTTGCGCGGTCCGACGAATGAGGTGACCGGGTTGGAATACCACCCGGCGTGCCCGCCGTCGGGCATCACCACGATGATCGGCTTGCCGGCCGTCCAGTCGCGGATACCCATAAAGTCGAACGAGCGGAAGTCGTCGTTGCCGCCGTGGAACATGTAGAGCACGGGATAGGTACGGCCGCTGGTGTGGTAGTCGTCGGGAAGCAGGACGTTGACGCCGGGGTTCCAGCCGATGGCGGCGGTCTGGAATCGGTAGTACCACAGCCGCGGATCGTTCTCATTGCGGTCGACGATCCGCAGGCCGAATCCGTCGCTGCGACCGCTGAAGATGACGAGCGCCTGCCCTGGGTTGATGTGGCCGGGGTCATGGATGCCGTTGACACCGGCGATCGGCGGATAGAACGAGGCATCACCGTAGAAGCGTGATGCCAACGCCGACAACGTATCTCCTGGGGCGACGGTGTATCTCTTGAGTTCCGGGACGATGAGCCGCTGCCCAGGATTGAGGGCGTCGCCCTCGGCGATCCCGCTGGCGGCTGCGATCAGCCGGGACAACTCCGCGTGCCCGTAGAAACGCGAGGCCACGGCCGGCAACGTGTCCCCTGGGGCCACTGTGTACCGCGCGTAGTCGGGAAAGACGAGTTTCTGCCCGACGTTGACGGCGTTGGGATTGGGAATTGCGCTGGCCGCCGCGATCAGCCGGTACAGCTCCGCGTCTCCGTAGAACCGCAACGCCAATGCTGACAGAGTCTCCCCCGCCACGACCGTATGAATCCTGACCATGGGTCCCCTCCTTCAGTTGCAACGAGCTCTGGTTGACGACGAGTCCGATTGCCCTGATCTCCCACAAGTCTAGGCGCCCAGCGCCGTGAAACGGTTGACTTCAAAGGCATTACAGGTATTCGGCACCCACGCTCACGTACGCTCCCCACGTGTACGTCGACGTGATGACCGTTCCGCAGCCGCTGGCAAAAATCGGCGACCTTGCCCGCCGCACCCGGTCCGCCGGATTCTCCGGGCTCCTACTCACCGAAACCGGCCGCACCGCGTATCTCAACGCGGCGGTCGCGTCTCAGTCCGCTCCCGGCCTGGAGCTCTCGACCGGTGTCGCCGTTGCCTTTCCGCGCAGCCCGTTCATCACCGCAGCGTCGGCCTGGGAACTCCAGGAGGCAACGGATGGCAGGTTTCGGCTCGGCATCGGCACACAGGTCCGCACGCACGTGGTCCGGCGCTACGGGATGCCCTTCGAGCGACCGGGCCCACGCCTGCGCGACTACGTGCTGGCCGTGAAGGCCTGCTTCGCCGCATTCCGCACTGGCAAGCTCGATCATCACGGGGATTTCTACGACCTCGATTTCATCACCGCCCAGTGGAGCCCCGGACCGATCGACGCACCCGATCCCAAGGTCGACATCGCCGCCGTGAATCCGTGGATGCTGCGCATGGCCGGCGAAGTTGCCGACGGCGTACACGTCCATCCGATCGGCGAGCCGGGCTATATCGCCCGCCACGTGCTACCCAACCTGGCCGCCGGCGCGGCCAAGGCGGGCCGCTCCCCCGCCGATATCGCCAAGATCATCCCCGTGATGACGATCGTCGGCGACAGCGACGAAGAACGCGCCAACGAGCGCGAGTTCGTGCGGGCCAGCATGAGCTTCTACGGCAGCACGCCGAACTATGCCTTCATCTGGGACGAGGCGGGTTTCGACGGCACCACCGCACGCCTGCGCGAAAAGCAGAAAGCCGGTGACATCGCCGGCATGGCGGCCCAGATCACCGACGATCACATCGCCGCCTTTGCCACCGAATCGACCTGGGATGGACTCGCGGACGCGTTGACGGCCAAATACGCCGGAATCGCCACCCGCATCGTGCTCTACAACGCGCTCGGCGGGCCCGAACGATTCGAGCGGTACGGCGAGATCGCGAAGCGATTGGCGGCGATATAACATCAGGACAAGCCAGCTTTGTAGCATTCTGCTACGCTGGTTTCAGACTGCTACAACGGAGGTCCATCATGACCGAAACCGCAGATCGGGTAACCCGGTTCGCCGCTGACCTGATGGACAGTGCCGCCGCGGAAGGCGCACGTCAGAGCCGGTCGGCCAAGCAGCAACTCGACCACTGGGCCCGTGTGGGCCGGGCCGTGTCGAGCCAGCACAGTGCGGCACGCCGCAAGGTGGAGTCCGCGTTGGCAGGCGATACCCCGCTTCGGGAGTTGACGGCCGAGGAAGGCGCGGTGTTCGACGCCGAGATCACCGCCTCGATCGAGGAGAGCCTGGCGCGCGCCGACTACGGCAAGACGCTGGCCGGACGCGGGATCACCACCGTGGCGCTCGACGAGAATGGCGAGATCGTGCAGTACCGCCCCGACGGCAGCACTGCGGTACTGGCGCACCAGCGGTGATCGTGGCTTGCGCTGATCTGGACCGTACCGCCGCACGGTGAAGCGCCTCGACCTCGTCGTCGGCTGCAACGGCGCCGGCAAATCCACCTTCGTCGAACTCACCCTCTCACCGCTGCTCCCCGGCAGCGCATTCGTCAACGCAGACGAAATCGCCAAACGACGCTGGCCCGAAGACCCGGCCCCGCACTCCTACGAGGCGGCGCTGGTCGCCGCCGAAACCCGGGCCAAACTCATCGAGCTCGGTGAGTCCTTCATCGCCGAGACGGTGTTCTCCCACCCGTCCAAGCTCGAGCTCATCGACACCGCACACGCGGCGGGGTACACCGTGATCCTGCACTGCGTCCTGATCCCCGAAGACCTGGCTGTGCAACGAGTGCACCACCGGGTGCGGGCCGGCGGCCACGACGTCCCCGAGACGAAGATTCGTGAACGCTACCAACGACTTTGGAATCTTGTAGCGATCGCCGCGGTGCGGGTGGACTCGGCGATGTTCTACGACAACAGCACCATCAGAGGCCCGCGGATCGTCGCTCAGATCGCCGGCGGATTCGTCGTCGGGTCACCCACGTGGCCGAAATGGACACCGCCGGTACTGAATTCCCGGTCAGTCCGCCTCGAGTCGGGCCCGGACCTCCCGCATACGTTCGGCCAGTGACTGCTCATCGATGATGTTCCTGGCAATCAGCGAATGCGTCAGTGCGGCAAGCTGGTTCTCCGGGTACGGCAGCGTCACATACACCTCGTTGACCAGACGGTCCTCATCGTTTCGGCGGGTGAGCAACGGCAGAGTCACTCCCTCGTGGTCGAGTGCGTCGCATATCCCGTCCAGACTCGACTTCCACGGCGGTACCAGGTTGGAGACGCCATACTTCTGCGCCATGCGGGGCCACACCTGCCCGCGCCCGACAAGCTCCTCCAGCGTCCGCACCCTGACTGTCGTCACGTCGTCGTCTGCCATCGGCTGTCCCTCAGTACCCTTCGGCCGGCCGGACCGCTGCATGCACCGGACGCTGCGCATTCGTCGTCACGCCTGGCTTCGGCAGGGCAACACCGATCATGCAATCGCGGGTGACGATCTCGGCGAGTTTCTCCTCGGTCCAGCCCTCGGTTCCGGCGGGCCGGACCGGCATCACCAGGAATCGGCGTTTGGAATTGGAGTCCTCGATACGGATCTCGACGTCATCGGGCAGGAAAAGGCCGAATTCCCCGAGTACCTGACGCGGCCAGCGCACGATCCGACGCCGGTAGTTGGGCGTCCGATACCACTCAGGAGAGTTGCCGAGAAGCGGCCGCGGATAACACGAGCACAAGGTGCAGACGATCACGTGATGCAAAGTCGGCGTGTTCTCGAGCACCTCCAGCGCCGTGAAGTCACTGGGCGTCCCGAATCCGGTCGGGTGCAGCCAATCGATTCCCACTTCCTTACTGGCGGCGATGGGATCCGTGAGCGCCAGCTGCTTGAAATCCGGATCGACCCAGGCCTTCGCGACGAATCGCGACCCCGGCGCCGGTCCGATCTGTTCGACGAACTCGGTGTAGTGCCGATGGTCTTCTGCGGTGAACAGGCCCTTCTCGATAGCCAATTCGCGTAGCGCGATCTCCAGGACCTCGAAATCGGTCACTTCCTCGACCATCGGGGCCGCGTGCCGCTCAGGAGCATCGTGATGTGAATGTGCGGCGTCGTCGTGCGTCATTTCGCATTCCTGTTCGTCCGTCGAATGAGCGGTCTAACCGAGCGGCTGCAACCACAATTCGGAGATCTCGGCCTGAAGGGTGTCGCCTTCGGCGCCCGCGTACGGGTCCCAGACATCTGTCATGTTGAAGCGCACGATGTAGAACCACTGAGGCTTCTGCTCTTCGCGGTCGAACGCCTCGTCCTCGGGCACCAGGCTCTCGTAGGACACCTCGACGACCGTCGCCGGTTTGCCGCGCAGATACTCCTGGGTCCGGGTGTAGAAGATCGTCGGGAGATCCCGCACACGCACCCGATCACCGACGGCGAACCGAGGAGTGCCGGCCTGGCCGGCGAACCGTTGCGGATCGCCCTTCCCCAGCGCCTCGATGTGATGGTGGTTCCTCGAGACCGTCGTCGGATCACCGACGCTGCGCGGTGCGGCCGACAGCGCGTCCACGGCACCTGCGGCCACGCGGGCGCGCACCTCATCGACTCGCTCCAACAACTCGCGAAGCGTGATGTGGTCCTTCTCGACCAGGAGTCGGGCGATAGCCCACACCCACCGGCCGTAATAGGGGAAGCCGTGGTAGATCGTCCGCCCCACATCGACGTTTCCCAGCCGCCGCCGTTCTTCGGACGTCCAAATACCACGCCAGCCGAGAACCTCACACGTGACAAAGGTATTGAGTTCCCACGCCTCTTCTTCTTTTTCTTCGAAGATCGCCGGGGCGTCAGGATCGCCGCCGACGTCGTGCGGGTTCTTCATGAAGGCACCGAAGAGGGTGTGGTCTATCTGATCGGGATAAGGCCAGTCCTGGAGCCGATGTAGTGCTGGGCGCAACTGGCTGACAAAGTCACCCATGGAATTGTTGGCCATAATCCGTGTCCTCGGGTGTGGATAAACGGTCTGCCTGCGGCGACGCTATCACGGGCAAACAGCATCCGGTGCCTATCGATGAATATCTCGACCCACCCGTATCGAATTGTTGCATTTTCACAATTCCGACAGAATTCACCGATCCCGACGATGAGGGAACCGGCGAGTGCCCGGCTATCGGCGGGCACCACTTCCCGCCGCTGTAGCGTGACGAGGCATGAACTCCTTTCGCGTGCCTTCCTCCGTTGCGCTCGTGGCCTGTGCCGCGTCGTTGACCATGGCGCTCGCCGCGTGCGGCTCCGACACGGAAAAGTCCTCGGCCACCTCCTCGCCGAGCACGCCGTCGGTCGCCGAGGTGCTCACGCCCTCGATCGCCGAGACCGCAACCGAGGCCAGCACGTGCCCGACCGCAGCGCCCCAGAACGCGGGCGCCCCCGAATGGACGATGTCCGGGGCGACCGGCAGCGTCGCGGTCACCGGCTCCACCGATACCGCGGCGCCGGTGGTCAAGGTCGACGGACCGTTCAGCGTGGCCCAGACGCAGGTGCAGACCCTCAAGGCCGGCGATGGGCCCGTCGTCGCACCGTCGGCCAACGTCACCGTCTGCTACATGGGCGTCAACGGACGCGACGGATCGGTGTTCGACAGCAGCTACCAACGTGGCGAACCGGTCGACTTCCCGCTCAACGGCGTCGTGCCGGGCTTCCAGAAAGCCATTTCAGGACAGAAGGTCGGTTCCACCGTGGCGGTGGCGATGACCTCTGCCGACGGTTACCCCCAGGGGCAGCCCGCTGCCGGTATCCAGCCGGGCGACTCGTTGGTCTTCGCGATCAAGATCCTCGACGCCCAGGGCTGAGCCACACCGCCCGGCCCGGGCCCGGCATCCGCTTGCAACAATGCTCACATGGTCGAGCGGAGTATCTGGATGCAAAAGGTCGCGGCCGATCCCGGGCATTCGAACTGGTACATCGAACGCTTTCGTGCCATGGCGCGCGCCGGTGAGGACCTGGCCGGGGAAGCTCGCCTGATCGACGCGATGGCGTCGCGCAATGCCCGCATCCTGGATGCCGGCTGCGGTCCCGGCCGGGTAGGCGGATATCTGGCCGCGGCCGGACACCAGGTGGTCGGCGTCGACGTCGACCCGGCATTGATCGAAGCAGCCAAAAAGGACCATCCCGGACCGCGGTGGCTCGTCGGCGACCTTGCCGAGCTCGACCTGCCGGCACGGGGCATCGCCGACGCGTTCGACATCATCGTGTCGGCAGGCAACGTGATGACATTCCTCGCCCCGAGCACCCGGGTCCAGGTCCTGACCCGACTGCGCGCCCATCTCGCCGACGACGGCCGTGCGGTGATCGGATTCGGAGCCGGCCGCGAATACGAGTTCGGTCAGTTCCTCGACGACGCGGCAACGGCCGGGTTCACCCCGGACCTGTTGTTGTCGACGTGGGATGTGCGCCCCTTCACCGAAGACTCGGATTTCCTCGTCGCGATCCTGCGCCCCGCCTAGCTCGACCCGTTCGCGAAGACCGACCAGCAGATGTCATTGCGTAGGCGCTGGTCGTCGAGGACCAGGTCTCGAATCGCATCCGGGAGCTGGTCACGCTGCCACTGACATTCGAGCCGACCCGCGGCGTCAGCATCTCCATTCGAGGCCGCGGCGCGCACGGCTTTGATGGCGTACGCCGCCGCACCGAGTTCGTGCGCTGCCACATGGGCCACGGCCCCGGCCTGACCGGCCGCATACGCCGCGTGCCGCGCCGGCCCACGCAGGTCTCGGGCCGCCCCCATGGCGTGACCGCCCGCTGCACGCGCCTGCATCATCTTGACCTCGCCGCGGACCCAGGCCCGGGCGTGATCGATGGCCTGACGTGGTCGAGGATCCCCGGGTTGAACCGACTCGAAAAGATGCAGCACGTGCTCTGCGCACGACGCCGCCCACAAGGCGAGGAGGCGGTGATCCGAATCGGTCAGGGTGCCGCCGCGTCGGATGGTGATGAAGCGAGGATCGCGGATCTTGGGAAGGATCACCGCCGGCCCATTCGATCAGATCGCCCAATCGCCATGTGCCAAGGGTGCCACGGGTAGCGACCGCCCTGCTCGCTATTGCCACAGGTGCCCCACCGTTCTACTATCGCGTGTAGTAGTTCGAATGGGGGTCCCATGACGACACCGACAACCGTTCAGACACAACGCTTTCTGCGTCTGACAGCATGGACATTCCTGGCCGGCTGGGGATTGCACGTGCTCGACCATCTGCTCCGCGGAATGTCGGCGTCACCGATGTTCGTCATGGCCGGCGGCATGATTCAGGGCGTGGTCGTCATCATCGCGATCACCATGGCCTTGCGCGGCCATCCCCGAGCAGCCGACGTCGCGATCTTCACCGGTGTCGGCAGCGCGCTGCTGTTCACCTATGCACATCTGCTGCCGAATTTCTGGCCGGATTTCCAGGACAGCTACCTCAGCGGTCCCCGCATCAATGTCACCTGGTTCTCCTGGGTGACAGCCCTTTCCGAGATCGGTACCGGACTGTTGTTCGCCTATGCCGGCATGCGGGCGAGGCAGGCTACCCCGCAAAGGCGGTCACGGAGCCGCCCCCGGCTCGGATCCTGCAGGTAACGTCGTCCGATGGGATTGGTGTACTCCAGCATCATCGACGCCCCGCAGGACGAAGTCTTCGCCTGGCACAGCCGACCGGGCGCGTTCGCCAGGCTGTCACCGCCGTGGCAGGCGATGCAGCTCAAGTCCGAGGCCACTTCATTGCGCGACGGCCGCGCTGAACTCGCGCTCCCCGGCGGGCTGCGCTGGGTGGCTGAGCACCAGGCCGACGCGTACGACCCGCCACGACGCTTCGTCGACCAGATAGCCCGCGGCGGGCCGGCCTCGCTGCCCGCGGCACTGGCGTTGCGCTGGAAGCATATTCACGAATTCGATGCCGTCGACGCCACCCACACCCGAATGACCGACCGCGTCGAGACGCCGGTGCCCGGCCGTTTCCTGCGTCCGATGTTCGCCTACCGGCATCGCCAACTCGCCGACGACCTCGCGTCCCACCAAGAGGCCCGCGCACAGGGACTGGCGCCGCTGACGGTCGCGGTCACTGGCGCGTCCGGGTTGGTCGGGTCGGCGTTGACCGCATTTCTGAGCACCGGTGGCCACCGCGTCATCCGGCTGGTCCGCCACGCGGCAACCAAACCTGCTGAACGGCAATGGAACCCGACCGATCCCGACCCGGACCTGCTCACCGGGGTCGACGCCGTCATCCACCTTGCCGGTGCTTCGATCGCCGGTCGGTTCACCGATGGGCACCGCCGCGCGATTCGCGACAGCCGCATCGGGCCGACCCGCCGGCTCGCCGAACTGATCGCCGACACCGATCCCGGGCCGCAGGTGGTGGTCAGCGCGTCAGCGGTCGGTTTCTACGGGTACGACCGCGCCGACGAGGTTCTCACCGAGACCAGTGAGCGCGGCGATGGGTTCCTCGCCGATGTCGTGGCCGACTGGGAGGACGCGCTGGCCCCGGCGGAACAATCCGGGGCGCGCGTGGTGCGGATCCGTACCGGGATCGTGCAATCTCCGAGCGGCGGCACGCTTCGACTGTTGCGTCCGCTGTTCACCGTCGGGCTCGGCGGCCGCATCGGCGACGGACAACAATGGTTGCCCTGGATCGGCATCGACGACCTGGTCGACATCTACTACCGCGCGTTGTGGGACGAGGGACTGTCCGGCCCGGTCAACGCCGTGGCCCCGGAGCCGGTGCGTAACGCTGAATACACCGACACGCTCGGCCGCGTCCTGCACCGCCCGACAGTTCTGCCGGTGCCCGCACTGGGGCCACGGGTACTGCTCGGCGATCAAGGTGCCCGCGAACTGGCCTGCGCCAGCCAGCGGGCCGTTCCTGCGGTTCTTACCGCCGCCGATCACCGCTTCCGCCATCCCCACCTGGATCAGGCGCTGCGCCACGTATTGGGACGCGCGGTTACGGCGTAGGGGCCGCAGGTGGTGCCGGGGGGCGCTGACCCGGTGCGTTGTACTCGTATCCGGGCGGAGGTGGGCCGTTCAGCGAGTAGTAGCCAGGTGGCAGCGCCGGGCCGGCCGGAGCGCTGCCGGGTGCCGGCGCCGTGGCCGGTGTCTCCGAGCCGGGAGCGTTGATCGATTTGTAGCCGGGCGGCAGCGGCGGAGCCGGACCTGCGCCGGGAGGCGGTGCGACACCCTCGGGCGCTCCCCCGCCGCCCTGGAAGCCGCCCGGGTCGTGGGCCTGATGCCAGAGATCCCTCAGCGTGCCGACCGGGCCCGATCCGTACTGCCCGGAGCCGTACACCGGGTTCGCGATCTCGGGCACCTGCGGCGGACCGACCGGCGCGGGCGGCGGCGGGGCCGCCAGCGCCGGATCCGACGGTGCCGGTGCCGGGTCGGGCACGACAGGGTCTGCTGCCGCCTGACCGGCGGTGGCCAGCACAGCACCGACGACGGTCAAGCCTGCGATCGCGAGCTTCGCCCGTTTGACGGGGAGCGTGGCGCGGTGCGCTTCGGTCATCTATCCGGCGGTCCTCTCTGTCACACCCGGGAAAACTCCTGTTCGCGAAACAAGGCGAGTACCGGGCGGTCCGTGCATCGTCGCATACCCCACCGGTGACGCGCTGGGCTCACGCGATGAACAGGTCGCGTCTGGGCAGCCGGCGCGCTGATCGGCGACCCCGATTTGTCTCGCATGGCAGGCTGAACCAGTGGGGCGAGTACTGATCGTCGGATCAGGTTTCGCCGGGTTGTGGGCGGCGCTCGGTGCGGCCAGGCGCGTCGACGAACTCGGACCAGCGGCCGACGGCGTGCAGATCACGGTGGTCAGCGAGCGTCCCTTCCACGACATCCGCGTCCGCAACTACGAGACCGATCTCACCGACTGCCGAATCCCGTTGGAGAAGCTGCTGGATCCCGTCGGCATCGTCCATGTCCTCGCCGAGGTCACCGCAATCGATGCCGGGGCCCGGAATGTCACGGCGCACCAGGATGGACGAACGCTGACCCTCGGCTACGACCGACTGGTGTTGGCCGCCGGCAGCCGGGTCGCACGACCAAATATCCCCGGACTGGCCGAGTTCGGTTACGACGTCGACACGTTCGCCGGCGCCAGCCGCCTCGCGGCTCATCTGGATACGTTGGCCGCCAATCCCCAGACGTCGGGCGCCGGCACGGTCGTTGTGGTCGGGGCGGGACTCACCGGCATCGAGACCGCCTGCGAATTGCCGACGAGGCTCGCCGCGATCTTCGACGGCTCCCCGGCGCCGAAGGTCCTGCTCGTCGACCACAACCCGCAGGTCGGCTCGGACATGGGCGCCTCGGCGCGCCCGGTGATCGAAACCGCATTGTGCGACAACGGAGTTCAGGTCATGACCGGTGTCAGCGTGCGCGCCGTCGATATCGGCGCAGTGACGTTGTCATCGGGCGACACGATACCCACGGCCACCGTGGTGTGGTGCGCGGGAATGCGCGCCAACGCACTGACGGCGCAACTGCCGGTGACACTGGACCGGTTCGGTCGGCTGCCGGTCGACGACTACCTGCGCGTCGAGGGTGTGCCTGCGGTGTTCGCGGCCGGCGACGTGGCCGCCGCGCGGGTCGACGATGGCCACCTGTCAGTGATGTCGTGTCAACACGGCAGGCCGATGGGCCGATACGCCGGATACAACGTGATCGGCGACCTGCTCGGTCGGCCCATGCGCGCGCTGCGAATCCCTTGGTATGTCACTGTTCTCGATCTAGGCCCGGCCGGTGCGGTCTACACCGAGGGCTGGGATCGCGATGTCGTGGCGACGGGCGCGGCGGCCAAGGCCACCAAGAAGACCATCAACACCGAACGGATCTACCCGCCGCTGACCGGTGACCGACAGGCCCTGCTCGCGGCCGCCGCCCCCGACCTTCAGGCCCGGCCGGCCCGAGGCGCGTAGCGCACCTCAGCCGGTCTGCGTGTCCAGGATCTAGGGCATGTCTCCTAATCGGCAAGGAGCCTGAGCCAGGTACAAACTGCTGAGAGCATCACGCCGGCTCGGTAGGTAAGCGCGAGTTTGTTCGGTTCGGTGATCACCGCCTCGATGCCCCGTGCCCGCAGATGCCTCCGGTTGGCTTTCGACGAGTAAGCCTTGTCGCCGAGCACCGCGTCCGGCCGGGTCCGCGCTGCCAAGATCGTGTCCCAGGTTCCGTCGCCGGCATAGCGACGGTGACGCTTCCAGATCGTCTGCCACGGACCGAATTCCACAGGCACGTCGCGCCACGCAATACCAGCGCGGTACCCGGTACACGATGCCCTCGACGACCCGGCGATTGTTCCGCAACGGGCGACCCCGCAGGCCGTCAGAAGACGGCAACATCGGTTCGATCAGCGACCACTGCGCATCGGTGAGGTGTTCGGTGCGAGACACGCTGCCCAGTGTCGCCAACGCAGGCACGCCTATCTAGGAGACACGCCCTAGCGATTTCCTTGCTGCTTGATCTCTTCGAATCTCTCTCTGAGGAACGGAATGAACGCAACGGCATCAAAGTCTTGGAAGCGGTCCCTGTACTTCATGAGGGATTGCTCAAGATGACTCACGATATCGTCGCAAAGATGTGTCCTCGTCTCCCATTCCGATAGCTCCTCATACTCGTCTACGACGAGCATCTGATCGACCAGAAGCTTGTCGTCTTTCTTGATATACCGAACAAGCGACCTCAGGTCGCCCTTCTCGACATTGACCTTGTGATAGAACCGCAGGATCAGGCCGAGCGCAATGTGGCTGAACTGGGCATCAAGGTTCCGCAATTGGGGAGCAATTCGATCCTGCCAGGCGTAGTCATTCAGGCTATTGAGAACGTCGTCCAGGATGCCCTGGTTTATGGTGGCCTTTTCCGCCGTTTTCCCTCCTTGTGAATCATAAGTGATCTTCAAGAAGATACCCATAATCAAGACGCCCTTCTTCTTCGCCGCCTGCTACGAACCGCGCACTCAACGCGGTGCCCTGTCGACCACTCCAGCACCTCTGACTGCACAGCGGATCACTCACCGCAACAGCCATATTGGTCACAACTGTTGTTGCTGTACTAGCCGTCGCTTCCGCCCGGAGGCACTTCGGGCGGCGGCGGTGTCAGCGCGTCCCATGTGGTCCACGTGTAGCGCTGCTCGGGAAGACCGGTCGCTCCGAGCATGAACGCCCGGTGCGCGCGACGGGCCCGCGCGATGGTGGCCAGCCAGGTGCTGACCGTACTGACCCGGTTACGGATGCCGGTCAGAAATGCGATGTGGAGGAAACCCCATGCCAGCCACCCGAGAACACCAGCGACCTTGACCGGCCCGACTTGCAGAAGTGCCTGTCCCCGAGCGATATACGCCGCTGAGCCGAGGTCCCGGTAGCGGAACGGCCGTCGGGGCTTGCCGGCGAGTTCGCGACGAATGCACGAAGCGACGTGCAGCCCACCCTGCATCGCGTTCTCGGCGACCCCGGGCAGATTCTCGCGGCCGGCCAGATCTCCGATCACGAAAATCTCGGGATAGCCGGCGACCGAAAGATCCGGTCCGACAGTGATTCTCCCGCTACGGTCAGACTCCGCGCCCAACACCTTGGCGACATGCCGGGCAAAGGGCACGGCTTCCACTCCGGCCGTCCACAACACGGTGCGTGCCACGTACTGCTCGTCGGGACCGCCGGCCTTCGGGCTGACGGTCACGCCGTCCCGGCCGACGTCGGTGACGTGGACACCCATGTGCAACTCGACGCCCAGCCGCTGTAGCGACCGGGTCGCCTTCTCGCCCAGTTCCGGACAGAAAGCCTTCAAAACCCGTTCGCCACCGTCGAACAGCAGCACTCTGGCTTCCTCGGGCTCGATGCTGTGGAACTCGTGCGCCAGAGTGCGGGTTGCCATCTCTCGTATCTGCCCGGCCAGCTCCACCCCGGTGGGGCCACCACCGGTGACGGCGAACGTGAGCCAACCGTCACGCTCAGGTCCCGGCGGCAACGTCTCGGCGATTTCGAAGGCGGTGAACACCCGCTGACGGATGTTGGCCGCATCGTCGAGCGTCTTCATCCCCGGGGCCCACTGCGCGAAGTGCTCGTTGCCGAAGTAGGACTGCTGCATCCCCGCGGCCACCACGAGCACGTCGTAGTCGATGGTGAACGTCGTCTCATCCGGCCGTCGGGCGGTCACCTGCCGCAATTGCGGGTCGACGTCGACCGCCTCGCCGAGCAACGTGGTCACGTTGCGGTGTCGCTCGAACTCCTCACGCAGCGGACGGCTGATCTGTCCGAAGCTCAACGTTCCGGTGGCGCACTGGTACAGGAGGGGCTGGAACAAGTGTCCCGCCGCCCGGTCCAGCAGGGTCACGTCAACGTCGGTTCCGCCCAGTCGGCGCGCACAGAACAGACCGCCGAATCCCCCACCGATGATCAACACCCTCATTCGACTGCTGCCCACAACTAGGAGGTTAGCCGTCCTCCCTGGAAATGCGACCGTGCAGAACAGATGCCCGCAGGGTGAGATGGTTGCGCTCGGCCAGCGATTGCGCCTCGGCCGCCGCCTTCACGTAGAGCCGTGTCGCCATCGAGATGTCGCCCGCACGCTCGTGCAGATAGGCGGCCGCCGCGGTGTGGCGCGGCAGTGCCGGGTCGAGTTCGGCGAGCGCGGCCAACCCCGCCTGCGGCCCGTCGGCCTCACCTACGGCGACAGCGCGGTTGAGTCGCACCACCGGACTGTCGGTGAGCGCCACGAGTTCGTCGTACCACTCGACGATCTGCACCCAGTCGGTGTCCTCGGCGGACTGGGCGTCGGCATGCAGCGCCGCCACCGCCGCCTGCGCCTGGTACTGCCCGAGCCGGTCGCGTGCCAGCGCGGCTTGCAGCACGAACACGCCCTCGGCGATGAGATGGCGCTGCCACAGCGTGCGGTCCTGCTCCGCCAGCGGAACCAGGCTCCCGTCGGCGCGGGTGCGAGCCGGGCGCCTGGCATGGTGCAGCAGGAACAGTGCGAGCAGGCCGCTGACTTCCGGATCGTCGGTGGTCCTGGCCAATTGACGGGCCAACCTGATCGCCTCGGCCGCCAGGTCGACATCGCCGCTGTAGCCCTCGTTGAACACCAGGTACAGCACGCTCAGCACGGTGCCCAGGTCCCCGGGACTGTCCAGCCGCACCTCGGCCACAGTGCGCTTGGCGCGGCTGATCCGTTGCGCCATCGTCGATTCCGGCACGAGATAGGCCTGCGCGATCTGGCGTGTGGTCAGGCCGCCGACCGCGCGCAGCGTCAATGCGACGGCGGACGACGAGGTCAGGCTCGGATGCGCGCACAGGAAGCAGAGCTGCAGCGTGTCGTCGGCCGCGGGCGCGGCTCCGGCGGCCGGTTCGGTCGAGACCCGGACCTCACGGTCACGCCGCGCCGCGTCGGAGCGGGTGACGTCGAGGAAACGCCGCCACGCCGTGGTGATCAGCCAGCCCTTCGGGTCGTCGGGTTGGCGGCTCGGCCAGGTTTCCCAGGCCCGGACCAGGGCTTCCTGCACGGCGTCCTCGGCCGTCGCGAAGTCGGCCCCGCGGTGGACGAGGGCAGCCAGGACACCGGGAATCAGATCGCGGAGTTGCTGCTCGTCCACCGCGCCGGCGGCCATCTACTCGGTGACGGTCGACGAGGCCGTCAGGAACGGGCGCACCTCGAGCCACTCGTGGATCGGCTTGCCGCCGGCGCCGGGCGCCGCCGACAGTTCTCCGGCCAGCGCGACGGCCCGCTCGTAGGAGTCGACGTCGACGATCATCCAGCCCGCGATCAGGTCCTTGGTCTCGGCGAACGGGCCGTCGGTCACCGGTGGCCTGCCCTCGCCGTCGTAGCGGACCCAGGCGCCCTCCGGGGCGAGGGCCTGGCTGTTGACGTACTCACCGCTGTCCTTCAGCCGGTCCGCGAAGTCGTTCATGTACTGGAGGTGGGCCTGGATCTCGTCTGGTGTCCACTGGTCCATCGGGATGTCGTTGACGGACGCGGGCGCGCCTCGGTAGTGCTTGAGAAACAGGTACTTGGCCATGTGATTCTCCCTTCAGGTTCGCGACCCTAGTTGGTCGCTCACATCTGGGACGGAGCCATCGCGGCGTTCTCGACATCGAAGACCGAAATCTTGCTGATCTCGGTGTCAGCCCATGTCGCGCTGGTTCAGGATGACGTATGACCCCGTCGCCGACCTCAAGTGCAGACTCAATCACTTCGTTTGGCTAAGCTTCGGGTATCCAAGTTCAGAGTCAAGCACCGAGGTGGACATTCATGTTCGGAAGCAAGGCAACCCTGGCCACCATCGCGGCCACAGGCCTGATCGGGGCCGCCCTCGGCCTCGGCACCGCCATCGCGAGCGCGGAACCGGATCCGAGCCTGCCGCCACCGCCGAACGCGCCGAAGAAGCCGGCTGAGACCTGGCAGGGCAAGCCGATGGTCTGGTGGAACCTGCCTGCCGGCGGCCACTGGGGCGTCTGGGTCAACGGCGACTTCCTCCCGTTCACCTGATCGGTTGAACCGGACCTGAGGGCCCGATGACATCCATCGAGGCCCTCGCCGCAGTCCCGTTCATCGACGGGATCGTCTACGGCGAGGGGCCCCGTTGGCACGGTGACCGCCTGTGGTTCACCGATGGCCTGGCCGGCCGGGTCTACTCGGCCGGCGCGGCCGGTGACCTCGCAGTCGAGGTCGAGCTCGCGCGTGCTTCCGGTCTCGGGTGGCTACCCGACGGAACCCTCGTGGTGTCGACGCTCTTCGCAGCGAGGCTGCACCATGCCGACGCGCGCGGGAGCGTGACGGCCACCTACGACGTCAGCGACCTGGCGTGGTCCACCAACGATCTGGTGGTTGCGCCGGACGGCCGGACGTACGTCGACCTATACATCGCCGACGGCGGCGGCCTGACCGGCGGGATCGGCCTGGTCGCCCCCGACGGCACCGTGCAGGTGGTCGCCACCGGGTTGTCGATGCCCAATGGCCTGGCGTTCCTACCCGATGAGTCGACCCTGGTGGTCAGCGAGACACACGGCTCGCGGCTGCTGGCGTTCACCGCCGGTCCCGACGGCAGCCTCAGTTCGCCGACCGTGTTCGCCGACCTCGGTCCGCACCGGCACCCCGACGGGTTGTGCGTCGACACCGCGGGAGGCGTCTGGGTCGGCTGCTATGACACCGGGGAGTTCCTGCGCGTGCTCGCCGGTGGCGAGATCACCCATCGCATCGAGATCGACAGCGGATGGGCGGTGGCCCCGGCGCTGGGCGGCCACGACGGACGAACGCTGTATCTCGTGGTCGACGAAACAACTCACGAAGGTCTTCTGGCCGGCTCCTCGACGGGTCGGATCCTGCAGGCACGCGTCGACATTCCCGGCGTGGGATCGCCCTGATCGCCTGATTTCAGTGGCCCTGGTCTTCGCTCTCATCGGCGTCGGACTCTTCGGCCGGTGCCGCTTCCAACGGGACGCTTTCGCGTTGGGCGCCGACAGCGGGGGTGTTGTCAGCGGGTTGGAGCCGGACCACCTGGCCGACTGCGCGGCGCAGCCCAGGCGGTCCTTCTTTACGGAAGTACTCACCGATGCGTCCGGCACGGTACCGAAGTGGCGAGCCGAGCAGCTCACCCAACACCACGCCGCTGCCGAGGGCCAGCGCTGTCGCTGCCGCGGTCAGCAGGTGCGCGAGCCCCTCACCGAACTTCTCGTCCACGGCGAAGGCGAACACCGCCCAGAACACCGCGAGGCCGGGGAGCATCGGCATGATGCCGGCCGTCGCCGTCACCAGCGCCGGAGACTGCCGGCGAATGGAGATCAACGTGGCCAGGAAACCGACACCGACCGCCGCGATCCCGGTGGCCGCCCACTGGCCGAACCCGGCTGTCCCCAGCCCGATCAATGTCAGCTCCGCCAGCCCGGCCGCCAGCCCGGCTGTGGGCAATGAGCGCAGTGGTGCATAGCTGGCCATGGTCAGGCAGATTCCGGCCAGCGCGGCACCCACAACCGCCAGGATTATCGGCACCGGTCCCCTCGGCGTGATGAAGGTGCCGGCCGCGTTGACGTGCAGTTCGATCTCGACCCCCAGCAGCGTGGCGGCCTGCAGTGCGCCGGTGATGCCGACGACGATTCCCGCGGTGAGAAACACCGCGTCACCGAGCCGCGCGACTGCGGTGACCATGTACCCGGTCAACGCGTCCTGCACGGCACCGACCAGGGTCATCCCGGACAACAACAACACGATCCCGGTGGCGACCAGGGCGCTGAGACCCTGACCGGTGTAGCGGTAGGCGGCCAGAGCGATCAACGTCGCGATCGCCGCCCCGACCGCATGCTGGAAGAAGAACGGTGTACCGATTCGATTCAGCAGCCGGCCGACCCGGTCGATCAGCGCGGCGGTGAGGCTGGCCAGCAGACAGGTCAACCAGTTGCCGCCCAGCAACATCGCGATGCCGAGCGCGAAACCCGCCCACCCGGCGGTCGCGAGCCATCGAGGAAACGGATGCGGGCTCTCGGTCAGCTCATCCATGGCCTCGTGCGCCTCGTCGACGGTGATACCGCCAGCGGTGATGCGCCGAACCAATCGATCGAGATGAGCGAGCCGGGTGTAATCCGTCGACCTGGTCCGTACCGCCCGCATGATCGTTACCGGCGGGCTGTCCGCGGTCGGCAGTGCCGACACGATGATCGTCGCGACGGTGATGTCGACGACACAGTCGGTGAGCCGGTAGGCCTGTGCGACGTCCTGGGTGGTGGCCACGACATCGGCAGTACCCGAGCCCGACGACAGCATCACCTCCGCGAGCCGGATGGTCAGGTCGAGGACCTTGCGGGTGTGCACGTCACCCATCCCCGCCGACGCGCGACTGCGTCGGCCGGCGACCGGTGCCGGGTCGCGGCGCCCTCGCAGGGCCATGCGCAGCCCGCCGCGCAAGCGGTCCCTGCCGTTCAGACCTTCCTCAGCCATCGTTGAAAAGCGTACTGATGAACGGTCGGCTCCCGGTGGAACTACGCCTCGGCCCGCGGTGTCGTCAGCGGGCGCGGTCGGCGGCCCGGATCACATCGGAGCCGACAAAGGTGAAGATCTGCGCGCCCGGCGCCAACGGTTCAGGGGACCCGGTGAAGCGATGCGCTCCCACGCCATAACTCACATCCGGTGGCGACACCCAGACCAGGTCGAAACCGCGCTCGTCAAACCAGTTGAGGATCAAGGGAACCCGGTCGGGAACGGTGCGCCCCCGGGTCCACAGCACGGTGCCGCCGGTCTTCGTCAGCTGCGGGAGGAAGCCGATGGCCCGTTCGATGTCCTCGTCGGTGATGTTGCCGAAGATGCCGCAGGCCACCACGACGTCGGCAGGGACCAGGTCCGCGTAGTGGTCGATGAGCGCGGCATCTCCGGTCACCACCTCGACGCCGGTCAACCCATAGCTGCTCACCTTCTCGGCGGCGACCTCGGCGTTGCGGGGATCCAACTCGACCAGGCGCGCCCGGACATCGTCGCGCCGCGGATGCCCGGCCAGTACCTCGAGCAGGTCGCGGCCTTGGCCGGCGCACAAGCTGACGACCCGAAGCGGGCCGGCCGGAGCGTCGTCCAGCGATTGTCTGATCAAGGTCTGCACGGCGCGAAGCCGGTGCGCCAGCGCCGAATCGGGTCGGTCATAGTCTTCATGCCAGCTGTGCCAGTCCACCACGGGAGAAACCCTATGGCCGGGGGACGATCCGCCCCGGCGTTGCAGGTCGGCCCCACGCTGCCGCACTTGACTACGCACGGTCGCCCCCGCGCCGTGAATTCATTTGGCGCAGAGCGCTATTCGATCAGCACTGGTCGACTGATCGGACCAGGTGGCGGGTTTATCGCGGCGTGATGAATATTTGGCGGCCAGCGCTGGAACCGCAGGGCCGGCGACTATCTGCCGTGAGCGGCGAAGAACTGCGCCGAGGCGTCCGAGGCATCGAAAGCCCGACTGGCCGCTCCAACGGACTGCACCGGAAGGATCTCGGGCACGCCCGGCCAGGTGTGCCCGCCCCCGTCGACCCGCATGAACACCACCGAAGTTCCGGCGGCACACCCATCCGAGGCGATGCGGTGGGTTTCGGTGCCGTCGCCGGTGCTGGGCAGCACCTCGTCAGACGGGGCCGGGCAGCCGTTGATCTGGCGCCACCGGTCCACCATCGCGGGTCCCGACACCACCGTGCTTCCTCCCCCACGCCCCGTCATCGGTCCGCCGTTGAACGGCACAACGGGGTCCGCCGTCCCATATGTGGCCAGGACCGAAACCGGCCTCGACGGATTGCAACCGACATTCGTCCCGAGGGTGCCCGCCACCGGGGCGATGGCCGCGAACAGGTCGGCCCGATCACAGGCCAACCGGTTGGCCATGAATCCGCCGGCCGACAGACCGGTGGCATATACCCGGCCCCTCGGGATCGCGTTCTCGGCCACGAGACGATCGACGAGGGTCGCGATGAACCCGACATCGTCGACCCGCTGACGGTCCGGCACAGAGGCGCCGCGGCCGTCGGCCCAGCTGTAATCGATGCCGTCCGGGTAGACCACGGCCAACCCGTAGGCGTCTGCCACCGCGTCGTAATGGGTGAGCGCGGCCTGGTCGGCTCCGGTCGCACCAGCGGCATGCAGGTTGACGACCAGCCCGGAGGGTGGGCCACCGGCAGGTAGATGGAGCCGATACGTACGCATCATGCCGCCGTAGTCGATCTGCGCCGACGGAAGGGGTACTGCCGACGCCGGTGCGGCCGCAGACCAGGAGAGCACGACAAGTGCGGCGGATACCAGCGCTCTGAGACGTCCCGGGGTGAAATGCACCGGGGCAGAGTAGATATCACGGGCGAACTTCCGGGCAACGCCACGTGACCTACCGGAGAAGATCCCCCCGGCAACCGTCGTCATCCGCTTCCACGTCATCCCCGGCCCCCACCGATTCGTCGTCCAGCAAACGAAGTACCGACGCTACCTGCTCGCGGCGACCGGCGGGGTGAGAAAGATCAGATCGTCAGGACCATGCGGTAGCGCGCCTGCCCGTGCTCCATCGCGGCATAGGCCTCTGCCGCGTCGTCGAGCGGGCGCTCCTCGATCAGGGCCCGAACACCCGACAACACCGCGAAATGCATCGTCTCCTCCACGTCACGAGCGGTCCCCGAGGGATGCCCGGAGATGCTCAGGGCAGGCTGGATCAGCTGCACCGGGCTGATCGGCAACGGGTCCGCCGACACCCCGATCGCCACCAGCTCGCCACGCGGGGCCAGCCCGCCCACCGTGTCGGCCATCGCCTGCGAATTGCCCACGGTAGCCAGAACCACGGCCGCACCGCCCAGGTCACGCAGTGCTGCGCTGACGTCCCCGGCGGTCGAATCGATGTAGTGCCTGGCGCCCAGCGAGCGCGCATCCGCCTCTTTGCCGGGGCCACGGGCGATCGCGACCGTCTCGAAGCCCATCGCGTGGGCGAACTGCAGACCGAGGTGGCCCAAGCCGCCGACGCCGAGTACCGCAACGAGATCACCCGGAAGTGCACGGGTGTGGCGAAGGGCGTTGTACGTGGTCACCCCCGCACACCCCATCGGGGCAGCTTCGGCGAAGGAGAGTTCGTCGGGGATCCGGGCGAGCGCATTGGCCGGCACCGTCACCGATTCCGCGTAACCGCCCGGGTAATGCAGGCTCGGAATCTGCCCCTTCTCACAATGAATGAACAGGCCCTTCCGGCACTGGATGCAGACGCCACAGTGGCCGCCGAACCAGCCGATCGCGACACGGTCGCCCACCGCGAAATCGGTGACGCCCGGGCCGACTTCGACGATGGTGCCCGCGATCTCATGGCCGGGAGTCAGCGGCCAGGTCATGCCCGGGAACCCGCCGTTGATGATGGCCCGATCGGTGCCGCAGACCCCGCACGCGGCCACTGCCACCCGTACCTGCCCCCGCTCTGGTGAGAGGGTTTGTGCGTCAACGAGTTCCAGGGCACCGCCGGAAGAGTGGACGTGAACAGCTCGATGTGTAGACATGGAGATCCTTACCGTCGCCGTCTGATATCAGGTAATCATCGACCGTCGGCGCCCCACTTGGCCATAGCCAGACATCAGCCGGGACGAACGTCAACTAGCAGCGGATGCTATTTTTCCGCGGCAGTCCAGTCGTACGGCAGGAACTTTCCGTCGAACGTCACCACCACCCGATCACCGGCAGGGTGCGATTTGCGCTGCACGTCGAGGCTGAAGTTGATGGCGCTCATGATGCCGTCACCGAACTGTTCGTGGATGAGTTCCTTGAGCGCGCCGCCGTACACCTGAAGCGCCTCGTAGAAGCGGTAGATGGTCGGGTCGGTGGGCACGGCCGTCGGCAGTCCACCACGCATCGGCACCGCGGCCAGCACCGGGATCGCCGACTCGTCCAATCCGAGCAGGTCCACGATGATCTTGCCGGATTCGACCGGAACCGGATGCTGTCCGAGCAGCGCAGACACCGTCCACACCGCGGGTTTGTCGATGGCATCGGCCAGCTGCTGCCACGTCAGGCCCTTGGTCAGGCGGGCTTCCACGATCGCGGCGGTGATCTCGTCTCTGCTCATACCCAGCAGCATGCCTGCGGCGAACGGTCACCGCACGCCCAAGGTGCCCTCCAGATACTCACCGCGACAGGCCAGCCGGGCCAGCTTGCCGCTCGTGGTCCGCGGGATCGCACCTGCCGGAAGGAAACGCAGATCCGCCACCCTCAGCCCGTGCCGCGCTGCCACCGCAGCGCTGATGGCCTCAACAGCCTCCCGAGGGTCGGCGCGGCTGGTGCCGGCCGCGCGTTCGGCGATCACCACCAGCCGAGCGCCGTCACCATCGGCGCCGGCATCAGTGGTCACGGTGAATGCCGTGACATAGCCGCGCCGGACGAGTGGCGAGGCGTCCGCGACGGTGGCCTCGATGTCCTGTGGGTAGTGGCTGCGACCGTCGATCTGCACCAGGTCGGCCAGCCGCCCGGTCACATAGAACTGCCCCTCGAAATACACCCCGAGATCGCCGGTGCGCAGCCAGGTGGCGTGCCCGGGAAGCCCGTCGGCGTGACTGCCCGAGGCAAGGCGCGAATGCAGCGACACCCCGAATGTCTTGCGCGTCTCCTCGGGCCGACCCCAGTAGCCCCGACCGATGTTGTTGCCGTGCAACCAGATTTCCCCGATCTCACCGTCGGGCAATTCCTCGGAGAGTCGGTCGGCAGTCGCGGGGTTGACGATCACCGCCCACAAGCTGCGGGCCGGATGGCCACACGACACATGGGCGACGGCACCTTCGGCGTGCGCGTCGACGCGGACCGCACGCCCGACGGCGAGGTGCTCACGGTCGAAGTAAACCACCGACGACTGCTCGGCCGGAGCGATCGTCGAGATCAGCAGGGTCGCCTCGGCGATGCCGTACGACGGCTTGAACGCGGTCGGCGGCAGCCCGTAGGGCGCGAACACCTCATTGAATGTCGTTATCACCTCGGGGATTACCGGCTCGGAACCGATGATGAGCACCACATTGCTCAGATCGATGTCCTCCCCCGCTTCAGGCACACCACGTTGGGCGGTCCATTCGTAGGCGAAATTCGGTGCGGCCGTGATGACGCGGCCGTGCTTCGATGCCTCCGACATGGCCCGGACCCACCGCTGGGGGCGCCGGACGAACGCGGTCGGTGACATGAGCGTCGAGTGCCCGCCGTACACCGCGGGGAATCCGATCATGGACAGACCCATGTCGTGATAGAGCGGTAACCAGCTGAGGCCGTGGGTGTTTCGGTTCAGCAGATCGATGGACAGGATCATCTGTAGCAGGTTGGTGCCGACCGCACGGTGGGTGATCTCCACTCCGACCGGGGCACGCGTCGAACCCGACGTGTACTGCAGGTGGGAGATGTCGTCGGGATCTACCGGGATCGGAGCGAAGCCGTCCCCCTCATGATCGGGTACCTCATCGATGAGCACCACCCGGGGACGCACGGACTCCGGCATCTTCGCCAGGAACGCCTGCACCGCGGTATCGGCGGCGGAGGTGGTCAGCACCGTCGTCGGACGGGAATCGAGCAGCGCGGTTTCGAGTCGTTCGGCGTGGCCCTGCAATTCCGGTGCGAACAGTGGCACCGCGATGTTGCCCGCCTTGATCGCGGCGAAGAAGCCGACGACATAGTCGAGCCCCTGAGGTGCGAGGATAGCGACGCGGTCACCACGCTCGGCAACCTGCTGCAGTCGCGCAGAGACGGCCCGGAGCCGCACGCCCAACTGAGTCCAGGTCAGCTCGATGATCTCTTCCTCGGCGTGGCTGTAGTCGAGGTAGCGGTAGGCGACCAGGTCACCGACATGAGCGATGTTGCGGTCGATGAGCGATATCAGGGTGGTCCCCGGGGGCAGCACGATGCCGCCTGCCTCGTCCAGGCAGTCCTCGATGCGGAGCAGGCCTGCCGGAGCCTCGTATTGAACCTGGGTGCCGCTGTCCATGACCGCAGTCTAGGTCGCGGCGCCCTCGAGGCGTGCGCCCAGCTGTTCGAACGTGAGAGTCCATCCACTGTGAAAGCTGTCGAATTCCTCTGGCGGCAAAAGGGAATGCTCGATCGACATCATCGTCTGCCCGTCACCGGCCGGCTCGAATTCGACGTTGACGATGCTGACCACGGTCGGATCGATCCAGTTCGAATTGCTCCAGGTGAAGCGCAGCACGCGGGGCCGCTCGATCGCCAGGAACTGCCCGGTGATCAGTACGCCTGTACCGGAATCGTCGACGTCGAACCGTACGATCCCGCCGACCCGGGGCTCGACCAACACCTCGACGCAGTGCACCGGACGCGGGCACATCCACTCCCGCAGCGACTCCGGGTCGAGCCACTGGTCGAACACCACATCAGGGGACGCGGGCATCAGTCGTCGTACGCGGACCGTCGGCGCGTCGGTCATCGGGAATCCGCCTGACGCCGTAACCGTGCGGCCAGCGCATCTGCGCGGCTCGACCAGAAGTCCGTCTGCTCGCTCATCCACTGCTGAGCCATTGTCAACCCGTCCTGCTTGAGCGACACCCAGTGCTCGCGACCACGGACTTCGCGCTGCACCAGACCGGCGGCTTCCAGCACCCCGATATGGCGGGAGACGCCGGCGAAGGTCATGGGCAACGGGGCGGCCAGGTCGCTGATGCGGGCATCGCCCTCACGCAGGGCCTCCAACAGCCGACGACGAGTCGAATCGGCCAAGGCCGAATATGCGCGGTCCAGAACTTGATCTTCAACCACCTTGTTGACTATAGCCGTGGATCGTGGTTCCCTCGAGACAGGTTATTCAACTGATTTGTTGAATGTTCGATGAGCACCGCAACGGACCGACGACGGGAGCAACCGTGAAGAATCCACCGATCGTGCCGGCAACGGAATGGCAGGCCGCACTCGACGAAATGCTGGTCAAGGAAAAAGAACTCACCCGCGCACGGGACCGGCTCGCAGCCCTGCGCCGGCGCATGCCGTGGACGCCGGTGGACAAGGACTACGAGTTCGAAGGTCCCGGCGGCACCGCCACCCTGCTCGACCTGTTCGCCGGGCGTCGGCAGCTCATCGTGTACCGCGCCTTTCTCGACCCCGGCGTGCACGGCTGGCCCGAGCACGGTTGCGTCGGCTGTTCTTTGATGGCCGACCACATCGGCAACCTGGCCCATCTCAACGCCCGCGACACCACCCTCGTCTACGCCTCCCGCGGGTCGCAGGCCGACATCGCCCGGATCAAGGCGCGCATGGGGTGGAACCACCCGTGGTACACCATGGTTCCCCGGGCGGGCGCAGAGTTCGACGTGGACTTCGGGGTCGACGAATGGCACGGCACCAATGCGTTCATTCGCGACGGCGACCGGGTCTTCCGCACCTACTTCATCGACAGCCGGGGCGACGAGGCATTCGTCAACACCTGGAACTTCCTGGACATGACCGCGCTCGGCCGCCAGGAGAGTTGGGAGGACTCACCGCCGGGCTACCCGCAGACCAAGCCCTACGAGTGGTGGTCCTGGCATGACACCTACGTCGAGCATGAGGCGTCGCGGTGGTTCGGTGACCCCGACCCCGACAATCCCCACGACCCACGCCCGCCACGTGACGAATGCGCCGCCTGCGAGAGTCACTGACCCACCGCGGGCAGACCTACCCGCGCCCATTGGAGATGATGGGCGGGTGACGCAATCTCCGCTGACCGTGCCCGCGCTGCTTCGGCACAGCGTCACCGAGTTCGGTGAGTCCGAATACCTGGTCACCCCCACCGGCCGGCTCACCTACCTCGAGGCCGAGCAATTGTCGGCGCGGCTGGCGCGGTGGCTGTTGCACGAAGGGGTGGGCAAAGGCAGTCGCGTGGGCCTGTTCTTCCCGAACGGTGCCGAGTGGGTGGCGTGGTGGCTCGCGGTGTCGCGGATCGGAGCGGTGGCAGTGCCGCTGAGCACGCTGTACACACCCGCCGAGATCGCAAAAGTGTTGCGGCTGGCCGATATCGGTCTGCTCGTCGCCCCCAGCACGGTGCTCAACATCGACGTCGCCGAACGGTTGGAGGCAGCCCTACCCGAACTGGCGGGCCACGCCACGAACCGACTGACCCTGCGCGCCGCCCCCTATCTGCGCCATATCGCGCTGATCGGAGCCAGCAACCGACCGTGGGCATCGCACGGGGGCGACGAGACCGACGACCAGGTACCGGCCGAGGTCCTGGCCGCCGCGGAGGCCGAGGTCTCCCCCGCCGACCTCGCCGTCATGGTGCACACATCCGGGTCCACCGCCGATCCCAAAGGCGTCCTGCACACCCATGGCACGCTGGTGCGCCAGACCTCGACCTGGCCCGCCGCCATCCGGGCGATCACCGGGTCACAGGACCGGTCCCGGATCTTGTGCGCCATGCCGTTCTTCTGGATCGGCGGACTGCTCGCGGTGACCGGCGCCCTGCACGAACCCGTCACCCTGGTGGTCATGCCGAAACTGGACCCGGAAACCGCACTGGATCTGGCTGAGCGGGAACGGATCACCGGGATTGTGGGCTGGCCGGCGTTCACCCAGCGGTTGCGCGACCATCCGTCGTTCGCCGACCGCGACCTGAGCAGTGCACCGATGCTGCGCGACGGCCCGCTGGATATCGCGATGACCGATGTGCCCGACGAATTCCCGGTGCACCGCACCATGTCGGAGACCGCAGGCGGATTCGTCTTCACCGACATGGCCATCGTCGATGAGCACGGCTCCCCGGTCGCGTCCGGGGAGGCCGGCGAACTCATGATCCGCGGTATCGGGGTCATGGCCGGGTACAACAAGCGCGAACGGTCGGAGACCTTCGACGCCGACGGCTGGTACCACACGGGCGACAAGGTGTACCGGCGCGACGGCGACCCCCGTCTGTTCTATGTCGGGCGCACCACCGATCTGATCAAGGCCGCCGGGGCCAACGTCTCCCCCTTGGAGGTCGAGGCGGTCATCGCCGCGTCTGCCGGCGTGGCGCAATGTGTGGTCGTCGGCATCGACGATCCGCAACGCGGCGAGGAGGTCTGCGCGGTCGTGGTGCCCACCGCGGATCTCGACCTGAGCGCCCTCGCCGACTATGCGCGGGAGCAATTGTCCGCCTACAAGGTGCCGACCCGGTGGGCGCTGACCACCGGTGACCGGATACCGACCCTGTCCAGCGGAAAGTTTGACCGGAAAACCCTGCGGCAGTTGATCATCGACGAAGAGGTCGAGACGGTACGCCTGCAGCCTGCGCGACCGCCGGCGAGCTGATCACGCTGCGCTGAACCGCACTGGCATCGAATGGATGCCGTTCATCAGGTTCGAACGCACTCGCTGCACCGGCCCGGTGACCTCGAGATCCTTCATCCGGTGCAGAATTTCGGGGAAGATGGCCGCCGCTTCCACCCGGGCCAGGTTCGCGCCGAGACAGAAGTGTGTTCCACCGCCACCGAAAGCCAGGTGCGGATTCGGATTTCGTCCGATGTCGAACCGGTCGGGATCGGTAAAATGTGCCTCGTCGCGATTGGCCGACGGGAAGAACATCGCTACCCGCTCGCCTTCGGCGATACGAACGCCGTGCAGTTCAGTGTCTTTCGTTGCCGTGCGGGTGAATGCGGTCACCGGACTGACATAGCGGAGCATCTCCTCGACCGCCGTGGACAGCAGCCCAGGGTCGGCCGCCAGCCGAGCGTGTTCGTCCGGGTGCTCCAATAGCGCCAGTGTTCCCGCCGAGACCAGGTTGCGGGTGGTGTCTCCCCCGGCATTGATCATCAACAGGAAGAACATGTTGAACTCGAGGTCGGTGACGTGCTGGCCGTCCACCTCGGCATTGAGCAGCGCGGTCGCAATGTCATCGCCCGGTTCGGCGCGCTTGCGTTGCGCCAGCGCCGACGCGTACTCGAACATTTCGATCTGCGCCTGCAGCACCGTGTCTGTGGCTTCGCCGACGTGCTCCGAGTTCATGGCCTCGGTGAGGAAATACAAGCGGCGACCGTCCTCGTGGGAGATGCCGAGGAGTTCGGCGATCACATACGACGGCAATGCGCCGGCGATGTCGGACACGAATTCACACTCACCGCGGTCCAGCACCCCGTCGACGATCTCGGCGGCCAGGCAGCCCAGCCGCTCGCGCAGCTGGGTGACATGTCGCGGGGTGAACCCCTTGCTGACCAGCGTCCGAAGCGCGCTGTGCCGCGGCGGGTCCATCGTCAGCATCATGAGCTCGAGTTGATACGAATTCTCCGGTAGCGGAACGTCGAAGAGCACTCCGGTTCGTTGCGAGGACCACGTCGCGCTGTCCCGAGACACCGCGAGGACCTCGTCATAGCCGGTGAGTGCCCAGAAGCCCGCTCCGTCCGAATACGGATGCCACGCCACCGGAGCTCGCCGCCGAAGTTCCCGGAATGCCTCGAATGGCACACCCGCCTCATACACCGCTGGATCGGTCAGGTCCACACCGCTGATGCTGACCGCATCGTCGAGCATGTCGTGACGGTAGTGCACCGTAACGCCCGGATACTCAGAATCGCTCGATCAGATCGCGGAATCCGGCGGCCGGCTGCACGAGCGCGCCAGCCTCGCGGACGCGCGCGGCCAGCCCGCTGTCCGATGTCACGACGGTGATCTCGCCGGGTCGAGGAGCAGCCCCGACCAACCGCACGATCTCGTCGTCGGCGGAGTTCGCACTCGCCCGCGGAGCGTGACCCACCTCGACGGCTGCGGACTCGATCGGCGGCGTCGTCGGCCCTTCGAACACCACCATCACCCGGTGTCCCTCGGCCGAGGCCCAGCGCTCGAGCCGCTCGACCAAACCGACCATCGCGCCTCGACGGTCCTTCCACCAGCCGTCCGGCTTCGAGCCGATCACATTCATGGCGTCCACGATCCACCGCACCCGACCGACGGTACGGGCACACCGCATGCAGAACCCGCCGAATCGGAGTTGACTGGAATGTCTCAGCCGGGCACATGCACGGAGGAAGGAGCACCGGAATGGTCGCCGACTCAGGTGGTGGTGTGTCCGCGGAGCCGACAAAGGCCCGGCATATCCGGCTGACATCCCACAGTGCTGTCGCGGGTACTCCGACGATCCAGTGGGCCGCACCGAGCGCCGCCGAGCGCGGTCCGGTGATCGGTACCACCACCACGCGTGCGCATCGCAACGTGATCGGCACCCACAGTGGCTCGTATGGCGTGTACCGCGCATTGGCCGTTGCCGCGGGCGCGCTCTCGCCCGAGCACCGTGCCGATCTCACCAACACCGCCCCCACCGACGTGATCGGGCCGTATCCGCAGTGGAGCCAACCGGATGCGATCGTCAGCATGGATCCCTGGGGCGCGATGGTCGCCGACGCGTTCACCACCGAACTGGCGGCGGGTTACGACATCCGGCCGACCATCGCGGTGACCAAGGCTCATGTCATCGTGCCGGAGATCGCCACGGCCATCGCGGCCGGCCGGCTGCACCCGGATGGCCGTGTGCTCCTGGAAAATGGTGCGGCGCTGGTGACGAAGGCCGCGATCGAGCCGGTGTGGTTCCTTCCCGGGGTGGCCGCCCGGTTCGGCTGCACCGAAACCGCGCTGCGCCGCGTGCTGTTCGAGGAGACCGGGGGCATGTACCCCGAACTCGTCACCCGCGGTGACCTTGAGGTGTTCCTGCCCCCGATCGGCGGGCAGACCGTGTACATCTTCGGCGCCCCACGCGATCTGGCCGATCCGAGTGTGGAACTGACCGCCCGGGTACACGACGAGTGCAACGGCTCGGACGTCTTCGGTTCCGACATCTGTACGTGCAGGCCCTATCTGACGCACGCGATCGAGGAGTGTATCGCCGGGGCCCAGCGTGGCGGCGTCGGTTTGGTGGCCTACTCACGCAAGGAGGGCCGCGCACTCGGCGAGGTCACCAAATTCCTGGTCTACAACGCACGCAAGCGCCAAGACGGCGGTGACACAGCCGACCAGTACTTCGCCCGCACCGAATGCGTGGCGGGCGTGCAGGATATGCGGTTCCAGGAGCTCATGCCCGATGTCCTGCACTGGCTGGGGGTACGCAAGATCCACCGCCTGGTCTCGATGAGCAACATGAAATACGACGCGATCACCGGTTCGGGGATCGAGGTCGGCGAGCGGGTCAACATCCCCGACGACCTGATCCCCGCCGACGCCCGGGTCGAGATCGACGCCAAGATGGCCGCCGGCTACTTCACCCCGGGGCCGGTGCCGGGCGCGGACGAACTCAAGATCGCCAAGGGCCGCGGACTTACCCCATGACCGCAACCTTGGACGGCTCGGCGGCCGTCGCCGCCCTTCGTACCACCGCCGCGATCCGCGAACGGGCCCAACATCTTCTGCAGCGCGCTCGTGCCGGCGATTCGCCGTGGTTCGCGGTCGACGACGACGCCCTGGACCACGCAGCAGTCGAGGTCGCCGAAGTCACCCGCACCCGCTACCCCACGCTCGCCATCCCGTACCACAGCCGGTGGCGCCATTTCGAGGCCGGCGGCCTGGACCGCCGCGCAGAGTTGGCAACGCGCACAACCGGTGTGGTTGGCGCAACCCAGGCCCGCTCGATGATCGACCTGGCCGTGATCAGCGTATTGCTGGATGCCGGGGCCGGAACCGACTGGCATTACCTCGAATCCGGCACGGGCCTTCGGCTGACCCGATCGGAAGGGCTGGGGGTGGCCAGTTGGCATGCGTTCTGCGGTGGATTGTTCTCCGACGACGCGAGCGATCCGCTGCGGGCCGATGCCACCGCGCTGAACCGCCTCGACGCCGACAGTCTGGCCGGCGCCTTCCAGGTGGGTCCCGGAAATCCGTTGGTGGGGCTGGCCGGTCGGGTCGAGCTGCTGCACCGGCTGGGCACGCAATTGGCGGCTCGCCCCGATGTGTTCGGCCCGCAGGGTCGTCCCGGCGGATTGTTCGACACCGTGACAGGTCCGACCGTCGCGGCCGACGACCTGCTCTCGACGGTGTTGGACACGTTGTCCGGAGTGTGGCTCACCGACAATGCCATCGGTGGCCAACCGCTCGGTGACTGCTGGAGGCATCGGGCGGTCCCCGGTCCCGGCCTCTCGCGCGGATGGATGCCGTTTCACAAGCTCTCGCAGTGGCTGACCTACTCGCTCCTGGAGCCGTTCGAATGGGCAGGTGTACAGGTCACCGATCTCGATACGTTGACCGGGTTGCCCGAATACCGCAATGGCGGTCTGCTGCTCGATACCGACGTACTGCGGTTACGCGATCCCGCACTCGCCGAGAGAGACTGGGCGGTGGGCGACGAGATCGTGGTCGAATGGCGGGCACTGACCGTTGCACTGCTCGACGAGCTGGCGCCGCTGATCCGCCGCCATCTCAACGCCCCGCAGCTGCCACTGGCCTGCGTACTGGAGGGCGGAACCTGGGCGACCGGGCGGGAACTCGCCGCACGCCTGCGCGATGGCCGCCCTCCGTTGTCCATCATCAGCGACGGCACGGTCTTCTAGGAGAGTCAGCCATGGGCAACCTGCATGTCATCGACCACCCGCTGATTCAGCACAAGCTGACCCTGATGCGACAGAAAGACGTGTCCACCAACGGGTTCCGCCAATTGCTCAACGAGATCTCGATGCTGATGAGCTATGAGGTGCTGCGTGACATCCCGGTGCACGACATCGACATCGAGACCCCGCTGGAGTCCACGACCGGAGCCGTGATCGACGGCAAGAAGCTGGTCTTCGTGTCGATCCTGCGCGCCGGCAGCGGCATTCTGGAAGGCATGCTCAGCGTGGTTCCGAGCGCCCGGGTCGGCCACATCGGCCTCTACCGCGACCCGAAAACGCGTGTGGCCGTGGAGTACTACTTCAAGCTTCCCGGCGATCTCCACGAACGTGACGTGGTGGTCGTCGATCCGATGCTGGCCACTGGCAATTCAGCCGTCGCCGCCATCGACCGCATCAAGGAATACGAGCCCCGATCCATCAAGTTCGTCTGCCTGCTGACCTGCCCCGAGGGGGTCGCGGCGATGCAGCAGGCACACCCCGAGGTGCCCATCTACGCTGCGGCACTGGACCGGGAACTCGACGCGCACGGGTACATCGTTCCCGGGGTCGGAGACGCCGGTGACCGGATCTTCGGGACCAAGTGACGGTGTCCGGCCAGGGCCAGTAGCCTCTGGCCGCATGGATGCCGTTCAGGAAGTGCCGACCGTACCGGCCGGGCCCACGCACCGCTGGGGCCTCGGTGCGTTCGTCATCGTCGAGGTCGTCTATCTGCTCACCTCGGCATCGTTCGGACTGTTCGCACCTCCCGGCGCACCACCGCCCTGGTTGATCACCCTGGCCATCGGAGTGCCGACACTGGTCGCCGCGGCCCTGGCCGTCGCGATCGCGACATGGCGAGGCAACGGTCCCCGCATCGACTTCCGGTGGCAATGGTCCTGGCGTGCCATCGGTCTCGGTTTGGCCTTCGGCATCGGCGGACTGTTCGTCACGCTGCCCGCCGCGTTGCTCTACCAATCCATCGTCGGGCCCGACGCGACGTCCGCGGTGGGAGGCGTGTTCGAAGGCGTTCGCACCACCTGGCCGGTGGCAATCACCGTCCTGCTGCTGGTCGCGGTCATCGCGCCGATCTGCGAAGAGGTGGTGTACCGCGGCCTGTTGTGGGGTGCGCTCGAACAACGCTGGGGACGCGTCACGGCGGTAACGGTGTCCACCCTGGTGTTCGCGCTGGCCCACCTCGAACCTCAGCGGGCACCGCTGCTACTTGTGGTGGCAATCCCAATTGCGTTGGCCCGGCTGTATTCCGGGAGTTTGTGGGGCGGCATCATCGCGCACCAGGTGACCAACCTGCTGCCCGGCATCGTGATGATGTTCGGCCTACTCGGGATGATGCCGGCCGGCTGAGTCACGCCCGACTACCGCTTGCGGTCGCGCACCTTGTACGTCGAGGGCCACGACAGGCGGGATTCATCGCCCACCAACGGAGTTCCCGAACCGCCGACCCGGACGTCATAGGCCTCCTGTCCGGCGCCGACCTCGCGGTTGGCATGTTCCTGGGCCAGGTAGTAGAGCTGGTCGATCTCGGCTTCGGAGAACGCCACGAAGGTGGTCTTGCGCACGATGTCATTCATGCCGGCCGTCATTCGGTCGGGCAAGACACGTGAGGCCATCGCGGCCAGGCTCAGCAGGATGAACGGGATGACCCAGTAACAGATGAACGACAGTGGAGTCTTTGTGTCCAGAATCGTGGCGTCACCCTGCGCGATCGGCGGGATCGCCGAGGAGATCGTCATCCCGGCGAACGCACCCACCCAGATCCAGCTCAGGACCTTCACGATCCGTTGAAACAGGTCACTTTCCACGACTCCGGGCGGTTGGCCCGCCGCGGCGAACTCCAGCACGAACGGCTTGCCGATCAGCTGGCCGATGAGGGCGACCAAGAAGATCCCCGCAGTACTCAGCGGTTGGATCCAGCGCTCCATGACATCCTGGCTGAGCACCAGGGTCAAGATCGTGAGCACGATGAAGGTAGCGAGTGCACCGATCTCCAGGGTGCGTCCCGGCGTGCCGGAAATCCGGCTGATCGTGAACGTCGCGATGGCCGTCGCCAGCGCCACCAGCACAGCGACAACGAACGGCACGTTGCCGACGAGTACCCAATAGATGATCCACGGCGCGAAGCCAAACAGGATGCCCACGAGCGCCTAGTCTAGGGGCTTACCGTTGATCCGACGGCAACTACCCACGGGCGCGCTATTCCTCGCTCGGCTTGGTGTTGCGACGCCACTCGGAGATCTTGCGGCCCATCGAGTCGGCCGCACTCGTCGCGGCCTGCCCCACCCCGTCGACCACGCCGCCCAAGCCATCCCGGATGCCCCGGATCAACGGATCGTTGGACTGGTCGAACCCGTCCTTGTAATGCCGTGCCGCCGCGCTGACGTCATCGGTCCAGCTCGCCGTCGCGTCGTCGGACCGCAGCGGATAGGTGCCGGCCATGATCGCGCCGTATCCACCGGTATCGACCCACTTCGTCAGCGCCGCCGCGCGAAGCACCGAGAAGGGGTGCGTTTGCAGCTCCAGGTTGAGCAGCTTGAGCACCCCGTCGCGCATGTCTCCGGTCGCGTCATAGTCCCGTGCCTGAGCCAGGAACGCCTGCGAGTCGAGCTTGTCCAGGTGCCGGCCCGCCGCCAACTTCAGCTCGACCCGGATCGCCATGTCGAAGTCCTGTCCGCACAGCAGCCCCGCACGGTCACCCGAAAGTTCGGATTTGCGTTGCCATTCCTGCAGGGCGGCGACGATCGCGCGCAGTGCCCAGCCACCGATCGGGACGAAGCCGAACGACGACGCCAGCCGCAGCAGGTGATGGAGCATCGTGCGGTAGACGGCGTGACCGCTGAGGGCGTGGCCGAGCTCATGGCCGATGACGAACCGCATCTCGTCATGCGTCATCAGCTCATACATGCCCGACGTGATGACGATGAACGGGTCCTCCATGCCGATGCAGTACGCATTGGCTTCCGGCGACTGGATGATGAACATCTCCGGGCGCACCTGGGCGTCGAGCACCTGAACGCATTCGTCGAGCAGCGCGTCGAGGTCGGCGAACTGCCGCGGACCCACCCGGGCGGAACTGGCCAGATACAGCAGCCGGTGCTTGCGTTCGCGCAGCATCCCGGACAACACCTTGAGGATCTGGTCGAATCCCTTGAGCCGGCGTAACGCGGTCAGCGCGGTCCGGTCCGCCGGATGCTCCCACGCCCGCGAACTGATGCCGGGAAAAACGGTCCGCGTAGTCGCAGGTGTCTGCTCCGTCAATGCAATACGCCCTTCGTCGTCGACGGCTCAAAGCCTACGGACTGTTGAGCCGCCTCAGACACACAATCTCGAGCGTCAGGCGATGATGCGGACCAGATAGGGAGTCATACCCTCGCCGCGCACCGGAGTGACCGCGACAGCGGGCTCGGTGCCCTGGATCATCTGGTTGTTCCCGAGGTAGAGCGCCACACTCTGGGTGCCCTCGGGTCCGTAGAAGATCAAGTCACCGGGCAGAGCCTGGGCGGGCAGCACCTTCTGCCCCACCTTGTACTGCTCGCCGGAGGACCGCGGCATCTTCACGCCGACTCCGCCGAACGCGTAGACGATCAGCCCCGAGGCATCGAAGCCGACCACATTCGCCGACGGATCCGGCGCAACGCCGAAACCGGGGGTCAGCACCGGAGCGACCGGAGCGGTCACCACGGGAGTCGACAGTCCGGGTGTCAGACCGCCGCCCGCGAGCGGCGGCGTCACGGGAGCCAGGCCGGGCGCGGGCAGGCTGCGGGCGACGCCACGGGTGGGCCCGTTCATGTCCCCGCCGCCATAGCTGAAGGGCACACCGCGCTGTGACAGCGCGCGGGAGATCACGAGATCGACAAAGCGCTGGTTGCCGGTCGGGCGTTCGATCGGTGCGGCGCCGGCTAGTCCGGGAGCCGCTACCAGGAATGCCAGACCGAACAGAAGGGCAAAGGTACGTCTCATCGAACATCAACTCTCTCGACCACCAGAAGGCGACACCGGCCGCTGGTCGTTGTCAGCCGAGTCAACCATTTGTACCGCCCAACGATCCGTTTTCCCAATTAGATTGGGGCACAAGCTCGATCAGATGCAGTACCGTGACCCAACGGTTACCGGAACGGCTTTGGGCAGCAGTCGTGACAGTGGCCGCCGCACTGCCCGTCCACGCAAGACGCCGGGTTGCCGGCCGGCTGCTTCGGCAAAGTGCGCGGGGCAGGTCAGATTTGACCTCCCCACCGCGAAAATCGTTGTGGTGCACGGCACGCCGACGGGGCACACAACGTTTGCGGATCACCTGAGACCATAGTGTCATGCACCCCGATGCGAACCCGCAATCCTGGTCGGCCCGGCTCTGGGAGGCGATCGAGCCGACGTACACCGCGATCCTCGCGCACCCGTTTCTGACCGGTCTCACCGACGGCAGCCTGGATGACGCGGCATTCGCCCACTACGTGGCACAGGACGTGCACTACCTGCGCGACTACGCCCGCGCGCTGACGATCGTCGCCGCCAAGGCCCCCACCCTGGCCGATACGGCGATGTTCTCCCGACATGCCGCCGAGGTCTTCGATGTCGAACTGGGTCTGCACAACGAACTTCTGCCCGAGCTGGGGCTGGATATCGCGGCGCTCAACGCGACGCCGGTCACCCCGACCACGCGCGCCTACACGAGTTATCTGCTGGCCACTACCTACAGCGGCACCTTCGCCGAGGGGTTGGCGGCGGTTCTGCCCTGCTACTGGATCTACGCTCAGGTCGGCGCGGCATTGCTGGAACGCGGATCGCCTGATCGGCGCTATCAGCGCTGGATCGACAGCTACGGCGGTGAGGAGTTCGCCGCGACTGTCGCTGAGGTGCTCGATCTGACGGATCGGGTCGGACCGACTCTGGGTGGGGCGGACGAAGCCGCCGCACGAGCCCATTTCGTGGTCACGGCGAAATACGAGTGGATGTTCTTCGATGCGGCCTATCGCCGCGAGCAGTGGCCGATCTGAGTGCCTGCCGGTTCCTCACCGGCGCGAGGCGCGCCGGTGAGGAAGGGTTACGACGATCAGAGCGCGGCCAGCGCGGCGTCGTAGTTGGGCTCCTGAACGATCTCGGGCACCAGTTCGGTGTAGGCCACGTTGCCGTCGGCACCGATGACGACGACGGCGCGTCCCAGCAGACCGGCCATCGGACCATCGGCCATGGTGATTCCGTAATCCTCGCCGAAGCTGTCGCGGAACGCCGACGCGGTGATGACGTTCTCGATCCCCTCGGCTCCGCAGAAACGGCTGAGCGCGAACGGGAGGTCCTTCGACACGCACAGGACCGTGGCGCCGCCGGCAGCGGCGCGCTCGTTGAAGGTACGCACGCTGGCGGCGCATATCCCGGTGTCCAGCGACGGGAAGATGTTCAGCAGCACTGACTTGCCCTGGAACTGATCGTTGGTGACGGTACCGAGATCGGTGCCGGTGACCGAGAAGCTGGGGGCCGGGCTACCGACTGCCGGCAGGTCGCCGACCGTGTTGATGGGGTTTCCCTTGAAGGTTATCTGTGCCATGGGGCACAGTCTGTCAAAACCGGGTGCTCGGCGGGCAGGCAGGCCGGGGTGCGACGATGGATCGCGATGATCGATCTGCCCGAGGCGGTGCGCGCGATGGGCGCGCGGGGACCGCAGTGGCAAGCGTGGGTCGATGGCCTGCCGCGAATGATCCGGGACCAGTTCGACGAATGGGACCTGCACGCCGACGGGCCTGCCTTTCACGGCTATTGCTCGATCGTGCTGCCGGTGCGGACCGGCGAAGGGGCGTTGGCGGTCCTCAAGGCCGCCTTCCCCGACGATGAGTCCGAACACGAACACCTGGCGCTACGCCGGTGGGCGGGTACCGGTGCGGTCCGGCTGCTGCGGGCCGATCCGCACCGCCGGACGATGTTGCTGGAACGGTTGCAACAGCGAAACCTCAACGAGCTGTGGGACATTGAGGCCTGCGAGATCGTCGCGGAGCTCTACGCCCGGCTTCACGTGCCGGCCCTGCCGCAGTTGCGGTCACTCGCCCAATGCACCGAACGGTGGACCGCCGACCTGACACGACTCCCCCGCAACGCCCCGGTTCCGCGTCGGCTGGTGGAGCAGGCGATCACACTCGGCAAGGATCTGGCCACCGATCCCGCGACCACCGGCACCCTGATCCACAGCGACCTGCACTACGAGAACGTCCTCGCCGCCGACCGCGAGCCGTGGCTGGTGATCGATCCCAAGCCGATGAGCGGAGACCCGCACTACGAGGTCGCGCCGATGCTGTGGAACCGGTGGGACGAGCTGGCCGGTTATGTCCGCGACGGGGTCCGGCGGCGGTTGTCGACCCTGGTCGATGCGGCCGGCCTGGATGCGGACCGGGCCAGGGCCTGGGTGATCGTGCGCATGCTGCACAACGCGATGTGGGAGCTGACCGAGGCGGCCGATCCCGACGCGGACTCGTTGACGACCTGTGTGGCGATCGCCAAGGCCGTGCAGGACTGAGATTCTCAGATCACCTTGTAGGTGAGGTCGTACAGTGCGCCCGCCCCGCTGAACTGCTGGGTGAGCTCTCCTCGTCCCAACTCGTCCGAACAGATGAATATCGAGCCGACGTCCTCCATCTCGTCCGTACGCACATCCACCTCCCGCAACACGATCTCCAGCCGGCCGTCGAACGGCAGCAGTCGGTCCAGATCCACCACATCCCCCTGGCACATCGACACAGCCTTGAACTGGAATCCATCAGCTCTGCTGATACTGAGCTCGTCGGTCCCACCGGAGTCCTGGGTCTTTACGGCCCGGAGTTCCGAGAGCTTGGCGAACAACGACATGGCATCCTCCGTTGGATCTTCCCGCCAGCGGTAGCTGACCAAGTCGATTCTCGAGTTGCCGGGCCGGCGCACACATGCGTAGTGCGCTACTTGAATCTGTTCGGCGGAGCGTTCCCGGCCGGGTCGCTCGGCGACCGCCCGGAACATGCATCAGGGCTGTTCAAGAGGCAGATATGGCGCTCTGCAGGCGCTCGCGCCACCATGTCAGTCGCGCAGGGTCGGTGACTGCGTACCGCTCGAGTCGGTCACGCTGCGGAGCGGGGGGCATCGGAGCCACCGGTAGGTAGCCGTCGACCGCAAGGAGAGAACGGGAATCCGCGACGAGGTCGCCGGCGAGAAATCCTCTGGTCCCCAACTCGCACGCGAACGCCAACTCAGGGAGCGCGCCGGCCAGCGCGAGCCCCGCCGCCAGGCCGATGGTCGTCTCCAGCGTCGAGCTGACCACACAGGGCAGCCCGCAGGACTCGGCGACCCGCAATGCACGCCGCGCCCCGCCCAGCGGTCCGCTGGCGAGTACCGCGATGTCAGCTGCCTCTCCCAGGCGCAGGCCCATCGGGTCGTCGGCGTCGCGAATCGACTCACCGGCCCCGATGGGCACTTCGACCCGACGTCTGACCTGCGCGAGTTCATCGATCGTCCGGCACGGTTGCTCGACGAACTCCAGTCCACCGGCCGCCCGGTCGAGGGCCGCGATCGCGGTGACCGCGGTGTCCGGATCCCACCGCCCCTTGGCGTCACACCGGATCACCCCGCCCGCACCGAGCCCGTCGCGCACGGCCCGCACCCGCTCGACATCCTGCGCCAGTCCACCCGCGCCGACCTCGACCGCCGCGGTCCGGCAGCCCGATGCCGCCGCGATCTGGTGAGCGTGTGCGGCGTCGACGGCGGGAACGGTGACCGCGATGGGAATTCGCCCACGCACCGGGTCGGGCCAGCCGACGGTGCCCGGCTCGGTCGCCGCGGTGAGCCAACGACCCAGCGCCCGGTCGGTCGGCAGCGGGCTGAACTCCCCCCATCCCTGCGGCCCCTCGAGGAGCATGCCCTCCCGAACAGTGAGCCCACCGACCGGCTCGATGGTCGGAATGGCGAAGACGGGCGCACGGTCGAAGTCGATCAGGGTCTGCACAACCACGTGACGCTAGCGGACCGACCCGGCCACCGGCCGACAACGGGGCAACTGCCCGCGCCTCCGGTATGCGCGGCCTACACTGCGCGCATAGGCCGGTCAGGTGCGACTCATGAGGAGACAACCAATGACGAGCGCAGTGTGGCGCGGGATGTTCACCGTGGTGTCCGCGGCGGTGCTGTCGGCCGGGTCGATGGCCGTGGCCACGATCGTGACGCCGGCCCCGAGCTCGGCGTGCGCGCCCGGAGAAACGGGCGTCACCAACGGATGTTCACCGTTCTGTGTGCCGGGCCGGCAGCTCGACCTGGCGACCGGACTGTGCCTGCCGGTGCCACCACCGCCGGCCGTCCCGAATCGTCTTGCGACACCAAGTTACTGAGCAACTACGCTGGCTGTCATGGCGCGGGTACTGACGGTCAACATCGCACATCCACGACCCAATCCGGCCGAGGCAGGCGCCACCACCGGCATCGACAAGCGGCCTGTCGACGGGGCGGTCGCGGTACGCGCTCCGGGCCCGATGCACGGCGGGCTGGGTAGCGGCCTGATCGGCGACACGATCGGCGACCATCAGTTCCACGGCGGAAACGATCAGGCGGTGTACGCCTACGCGCGGGAAGACCTCGACGCCTGGCAGACCGAACTGGACCGGGAGATCGCCAATGGTGTGTTCGGCGAGAACCTGACCACCGCGGGCATCGACGTCACCAACGCCGTCATCGGTGAACGGTGGCGGGTCGGGTCCGACGGGCTCGAGCTCGAGGTGTCCCGACCGCGCATCCCGTGCCGGACCTTCGCCACCTGGTTGCAGATCAACGGATGGGTCAAAACCTTTACCAGAGCGGCGATTCCGGGTGCCTATCTGCGCCTGGTGACACCCGGGTCGGTATCGGCCGGCGACGAGATCGTGGTGACCGACAGGCCCGACCATGACATCACCATCGGATTCGTGTTCCGGGCGCTGACACTTGAGCCACAACACCTGCCCGAGATTCTGCGGGCTGATGCCCTGCCCGCACCGCTGCGGGAGCTCGCCGAACGTCGCTCCAGCGAGAGCTGATAGCGGAATTCGGCTGCGGGGCAGGCTATTCCGGCCAGCTGTTGTTCCGGATCACCTCGACGAAGTCCTCGCGCACGAACGAGTCGTCGAAATGTGCGAGCACATCGGCGTTGACGGTGCCGAACGTCGACCCCGGCCGCCGCTGCACCCCATCGGCGAATGCGCGCAGGATCCGGTTCTTGAAGTCCGGCCTAGGATGCGCGGCGGTGACGGCACTCAATTCGTCCGGGGTCAGGCCATCACGGCCGATCCCCAGCACATCGGTTTCGACCCCCGCTGTCACCAGCGCGATCTCGGGATCGAGGAACTCCGGCACGCCCGGGGTGGTGTGCAGCGCGATTCCCAGCCAGACCTTGCGCGCGGCGGCCTCGTCGACCCCGCGCTGCAACAGAAAGTCCCGCGCGGCATCGGCACCGTCGACCTCGAAACGCAATTGTGAGGTCGCACGGTACCGCTCGGTGAGTCCGAGGTCGTGGAACATCGCACCCACGTACAGCAATTCCAGATCGGGCGTCAGCCCCCGGCGTCGGCCCTGCAGCGCGCCGAAGTAGAACACCCGGCGGGAATGGTGGAACAACAGGTCATCCTCGACGTCGCGGATGTACTCGGTGGTCTCCCGCACCAGCGCGGTGTCCGGCAGGTCGATCCCGGCGATGTTGTTGGTCAGTGAGGTCGTCATGATGTGTCTCTCTCAAACGTGGATCAGTGGGTAGGCGGGTTCAGGTGCTAACGGTGCAACCAGTCTCCGACGCGGCCCTCGGCCCGGCCCATGTCCGATGCGCCACCTTTCCCACAGAAAGCGACACAATGGACCGATGGCACAGGCGGTGGGGCCACGTGAGGTCGTGATCGTCGTGTTCGACGGGATGAAACTCCTGGATGCCGCCGGACCCGCCGAGGTTTTCGCCGAGGCCAACCGGTTCGGCGCCGACTACCGCCTCCGGATCGCCTCGGTCGACGGCGCCGACGTCACCACCTCGATCGGCACGAGGTTCGCGGTGACCGATCGGATCGCAGAGATCACCGGCGTGGATACCGTATTGGTGTCCGGCGGAGACAATCTCGTGGGTCGGCCGATCGATCCCGGGCTGGTGGCAGCGCTGCGAGACCTACCCACCCGGACCCGACGGCTGGCGTCGATCTGCACGGGGTCCTTCATTCTGGCCGAGGCCGGCCTGCTCGACGGTCGCCGGGCCACCACGCACTGGCGGCACGCACGGCTGTTGGCGCGGGCGTATCCCACGATCTCGGTCGAGCCCGACGCGATCTTCATCCGGGACGGAGACGTCTACACCTCGGCCGGGGTGTCGGCGGGCATCGACCTGGCATTGGCACTGGTGGAATCGGATTTCGGAGCTGAGCTGGTACGCAACGTCGCACGGTCACTGGTGGTGTACCTCAAGCGCGCCGGCGGCCAATCGCAGTTCTCCACGCTGGTCGAGTCGGACGCTCCCGCGGAGTCGGCGCTGCGACGGGTGACCGACGCGATCGCGGCTGACCCGACCGCAGACCACAACGTGAAAAGCCTTGCGGCACTGGCCTCATTGAGCACCCGACAGCTGACCCGGCTGTTTCAGGCCGAGCTGGGCACCACACCCGCGCGCTATGTCGAAACGGTGCGGATCGATGTCGCCCGAGCGGCCCTCGACGCGGGCCGCCAGGTCGGAGAAACCGCCCGGTTGGCCGGATTCGGGAGCGCCGAGACCCTACGACGCGTGTTCGTCAACCACCTCGGGGTATCGCCGAAGGCCTACCGAGACCGGTTCCGCACCACATCCAGTGGCTGAATGCCCACGCTCAGACCCAGCGCGGAAGCTCCTTGCCGATCAACGGCGCGATCTTGTCGGCCATATAGGCATGGCCGGCATCGGTCGGGTGGATACCGTCGGCGCCGATCAGCTCAGGGCGATCGAAGAACCACCGCTCGGCGATCGGATCGACGAACGTCGCCCCCACCTGCCGAGCCTGGTCTCGCAGGATGTCACGAACGCCCAGCAGATTCGGCGGCACATCGGCATCCACCCAAGGCGGCCCGATCACCAGCATCCGAGCGGTGGGCGCGGACTGCCGGGCCGTGGTCAGGGCATCGTGGCTCAAGCGGGTGACCGAACCCAGATCGGAGTCCTTGTCGTTGCGCGAGCCGAAGAAGACGATCAACGCGTCGTCGGGTTGCACCGCCCGGGCGGTCAGGTCGGCGAAGACGCTGCCGCGGTTGCCGCGGGCCTCGTAGCCGGCACCACCCTCGGCCACCACATCGGCATCCACCTGCACGCCCCGTTGGGCCAACTCCTGCCAGGCCAGCGGGGCCCAGTTCCTCGGCCCCATACCGCCCTCGGCGAGCATGCCTGTGGTGTAGGAATCCCCGATCACCGCGATGTGGTTGATCTGGGGATCCAGGCCCGAGGTGACATAACGCTGCTGAGGGGCCTGCGCGAACAGCCCCACCACGAGGGCGAGCGAGACAATGAAAGTGGTCAGACGACTCACTGCAACCTCCACTCCCAGCGAGACTCAGTTCGTCCCGGACCGCAATACGCCGAACAGCCTATGGTGTGAAGCTGGGCCGTAGATAGGCGGCCGGTGACACAGCGATAACAAGGGCATAACAACCTGTCGCACAGCGGGTTTGGAAGGTTACAACGGGTCAGCCCGCGCGCGCTGAAACCTCGTCGGAGGTGCCCTCGGGCTCGGTGTCGACTCGGTGCAGTTTCTTTCCGACCGAGTCAACGGGACGGATGTCGACCATTCTGCGCATCCACCTCCTCGCCGGTTCCTCGACGAGGTGATAGAGCGCGATCGCGCCGACCACTGAGATCGCGAACAGGCCGAGAAGCGTCAACTTGCCCGAGAGCGTGGGTGTCAGGGTCAGCTCGAATTGCCTGGTCGTCCAGATCCAGGCGGTGTGGACCAACTCATGCACCATGTACAGGCCGAACGAGATCTGTCCGCCGTAGACCAGAAGCCGGGTGGACAGCAACGCGGGGAGGCTGCCGACGCCGACCGCCAGGGCGACCACCTGCGGGACGAACAGGATGTCGACCATGCCGCCGGCGTCGCCGACGGTGTTCATCGGGTGCTTGTCGAAGAAGTACAGCCCGCCGACGATCACAACGCCCAGCACGATCGACAGGTAACCCGCGCGCTTCTGGGTCCGATCCGTCAGGTGCAGCTTGCGCACCGCCGCGCACGCCAACGCACCCGCGGTGAACTGCATGACGATCCTCGGCAGCCAGCTCCACGGGGTGTAGAAGTGGCCGGTGGCCATCAAGAGCACCACCGGTGGCACAGCGGCAGCGATGGCCAGCAGGACCAGGCTGCGCGCCCGGGTGGCCCGCGCGATCCGGAAGATCACCATGATCAGCGCTCCGAACAGCAGGTAGGCCAACCACTCCGCGCTGATCGACCAAGCGGGCCCGTCCCAGCTCGAACCGTCGAAGTAGGGCTGGAACCACAATTGCACCAGGAAGAGCTGACGCACGTAGCTGACGGCGTTGTAGCCGCTGGTGTCTTCGGGCGGGATATGCCCCACGTTGAGCGTGAAGATCAGCCACAGCGCGGCCAGGTGCAGCGTGACGAGATACACCGGCCACACCCGCGACAACCGCAGCCACAAGAAGTGCAACGTGGCCCGGGTGGACCAAGTTGGCCCCATCCGGTCGATGTAGTTCCAGGTCAAGACGAAACCGCTGAGGATGAAGAACAGGTCGACGCCCTGCGCGCCGCGGTCGAGTACGGGAGCCAGTGCCTTGGTGACATCGGGCGCCACCTGATACAGCAGGGGCCGGAAGTGGAACAGGACCACCCACACCGCTGCCACGATGCGCAGACCCGTCAGGGCCTTGATCTCTGCGCCGCGCACAACACCCTTTTCCGTATCCACTCAGCTGATTCGTCACTTCGCTGTTTTGAAATGTCATTGCCGCGGCTGGCCGGGCGGATCGGCCCGCGATTGACGCAACCGGCAGCTCTCGCAGACTAGCAGCGTGCCGTTACGGGGCGCGCTGTCCGCGCGGTGTGCACCACCTGGGCGACTCCCGCCCGCCGGCGACGGCGGGCTCGGATGATCTTGTGCAGCAAAGAAATTGACGCGCAGACAAGGGGACGGTGACCGTCGTGGTCAGCGGCGACGCGGCGTGTCCGATTCCTGGCCGTCGACCGGATGGCCGGATAGGGTCGGGTCACGTGATCTCTCGGGGAGGTTTGAGATGACCAGCATCATCGGCCGCTGCACCGCAGGCATCGGCGCCGTATTGGCACCGCTCGGTCTGATGGCGGTAGTCACGGTGGCGACGCCGGCCGTCAGCTGGGCCGACTGTGGGGCCGGAGAATGGTGGGACCCGGTGGCAAGTGTGTGCCGGCCACCGGTCGTGCCGTTGGGCTGTGAAAACGGTGCGTGGTGGGACCCGGTGGCCAACGCCTGTCGCCCGCCGGTGGTGCCGCCGCCCCCGATGTGCGACAACGGCTGGTGGTGGGACCCGGTCGGGACTGCCTGCCGGCCCCCGCTGATCCCGCCCGGCTGATCACTCAGCGCCGGGTCATCAGGGCATCGGCACCGAGGAACCGTCGTAATTGCGGGCATTGTTGTTGAGTGAATCCATCCACGCGCGCAGCTTGGCCTGGCCGACCAAAGCCGGGATGGTGCCGTTGGCTGGGGTGTCGGGGACGGCGTCGGTCGGCTGCCACGGCTGGCAGCCACTGGTCTTGAACGCCTTGTCGGTGGCCTCGATCGTGATGACCTGTGGCTTCTTGGTGAACGCGTTGTCGATGATGTCGCCACCGTGCAGATCGGCCATCCGCTTCCAATAGCAGGTGCCGCCCTCGACCGGCCCAGCCGAGGCGTAGTTGCCGGGTTGGATATCGGTACCGACCATGAAGAGGCCGTCGTGGTCCATTGCCTTCGCAGCCACGGGCGCAGCGGGGGCACCGGGCGCGGCGGGTGCAGCGGGTGCCGCATCGACCGGGCCCGGAGGCGGGCCTGGCGCAGGGACGGGCGCCGGCGTCTCCGGATCGGCACTGGCAATGCCACTGAACGCCCCACCTGCGGACACCGCCAAAGCGGCGGCGAAGATCACGGCTTTCATCGGCTTCATGAAAACCCAGCGTACCGGGTACGGCGGAGTGGTCGGGCGCACTTGCGGGGAGGTCTGCCTTGCCAAAACCCGCTGACGTGATCTGTGGCACGCTCGCGGAGTGGAGTCTCCGCGTCCCGATCCCGATGCACCCCACCTGGCCGACGTCGTGCCCTCGGTACTCGCCGCGATGGGGGCGCCAGGATTCGAACCGCGTCTGTTCTGGTCCAGCCCGATCCGCGGCGCATGTGTCCTGCTGATCGACGGGCTCGGCGCGGAACTGCTCGCCACCCATGCCGCCGATGCGCCGGTCCTGACGGCCTTGGCCGACCAGTCGCCCTCCCGGACTCTGAGTGTCGGGTTTCCATCGACCACGGCAGCAGGATTGGCGGCCATCGGCACCGGGCGCCGCTCGGGCGACCACGGTTTTGTCGGCTACTCGTTCCGGGTCCCCGAGGCCGGTCCGGAATTCGACGTCATCAATGCGCTGCGGTGGCGCCCCCATCCGTGGGGGCCGGACCTGCGCGACCGTGTGGTGCCCGAGTTGATTCAACCGTCGCCCACCACCTTCGAGCGTGCTGGGGCGGCCGGGTTCGAGGTCTCGGTCGTCTCGGGCGCCGAGCACGCCGGTTCGGGTCTGACCCGGGCGCTCCTGCGCGGCGGACGCTATGTCGGGGTGACCGCACTCGGCGATCTCGCGGCCGGGGTCATCGCAGCCGTCGCGGGCAGCGGCTTCTGCTACGGATACCACGCCGACCTCGACCTGGTGGGCCACCTGCACGGACCCGGCTCGCCTGCGTGGCGGATGCAGTTGCGGCAGGTCGACCGCCTGGTGGAATCGGTGTTGGAGGCCCTGCCGTCAGAATGCCTGCTGACCGTCGTGGCCGACCACGGGATGGTCACCGTGGACCCGGCCGCCGTGCACGACATCGACGAGTGTGAACCGCTGCGCGACGGCGTGACCGCCATCGGCGGCGAGGCCCGCGCCCGCCACGTCTACACCGCCGCCGGGGCGGCCGACGACGTTCTCGCGGCGTGGCGCACCACCCTGAGCGATTCCGCGTGGGTGATGTCGCGAGATGAGGCAATCGCTGAGGGGTGGTTCGGCCCGCGGGTACGCGACGACGTCCGATCCCGCATCGGCGACGTCGTCGCCGCGGCCCGCGGGGCCGCCGCGTTGCTGCGGCGTTCCGTCGAGCCCATGGAGTCGTCGTTGATCGGCCATCACGGTTCGCTGACGAGCGCCGAACAGTATGTCCCGATGGTGTCTGCAATCGGATGAGTAAACCGCACACACGAAACAGGCTTAGATGGGCTAAGATTCACCGCATGAAGCTTGCAGGTCTGGCAGCAATCGGCGCCGCGGCGGCTATCGCCTTCGCCGCTCCCGCACAAGCCGATCCCGACACCGATTTCGCGAATGAGCTGCACACTTTCGGCATCTATGGGCAGCGTGACTACAACGCCTGGATCGCCAAGATCATGTGCAAGCGACTGCACAACGGTGTCGACCACAATGCCCAGGACTCGGTCGGTTTCGTGAAAAAGCAGCTGGCCAAGGACAGCTCCGATGCCCAGTCGTGGCAGTTCCTTGGTACCGCAATCAATTACTACTGCCCCGATCAGCGCTTTATCTACGAACAGGCCGCTACCCGGCCGTAGTCTGATTCCCGACGCCGATCTCAGAGCTTTGGAGCGAGATGTTGAATCGCAAGAGTGTCAAGAACCTGATCCGTACCGGAGTGGCCGCCTGTGCCGTCGCCGGGAGCTTGGCCGGGGCCGGCATCGCCTCGGCCGACGCCACCGATGACTACCCGATCCCCAACCGGATCCTCAGGACGCCGTGCACCGCGGAGCAGATCATGGCCGCCGCCCGCGACGTCGAACCGGTGTACTACGAGCGCTACATGATCGACTACAACAACAAGCCGGTCGCCGATCAGCAGGGCGCCCAGGACCGGATCCACTGGTTCTTCTCCATGGACTACGCGGGCCGCCGCCAGTACTCCGAGAACACCGCCACCAACGCCTTCTTCGAGAACATGGCCTGGCGCTGGCCGAACTGGGCCAAGCTGTTCTTCAACAACAAGGGCGTCGCGGCCAACACCACCGACGTCTGCCAGAACTACCCGCCCAACGACATGTCCGTCTGGGATTGGCACTAGCCACCGAGTTCGATGAGGACGGGGCCCCGTCGCCGGTCACGCGGCGGTGGGGCCCCGCTTTATTCCCGTTAGCTCCATCACAATCGGTGGCTCCGCAGAGGCCCGCTTGCTTTTTGCGCAATACGAAAAAGCCGCTCCACCTCGCCCTGCGCACCTCAGGGCAACGTTCGACGATCATCCAAGGCTGGACATTGGGCGCGCGGAGTCAAGGCTGTGTCACCGTTTTGCGACTCATTTAAATAGGCTAATATCTCGCTAAGTTCTGGTTAGCCATTCGGCTAGACAACGAGACGGATCGAGGTGAACATGGCGAACAGGCCCTCCCCCTCGGGCTGCCCTGCCGCCTGCGTGTCGACCTCGCCCCACCTGCCCATTGCCCACATTGCCCACACCCGACGGACCGGTGCCTTTTCACGATGATCAACGCGACGACCAACGCGACGAAAACCCCTCGCCGGAAACAGTTTTCGATTTCAGGCCTGGCAAGGAAGTTCTGGATTCCGTTGATCATCATCGTGGTGGTGTTGGTGGGCGGGTTCACGGTGATGCGGGTCCGCACGTTCTTCGGCGCAGGCGGCGGCTCCGGCATCTCCAGCGCCAAGGTCGATGACACCAAACCGTTCGACCCCAAAGTCGTGGTCTATGAGATCTACGGCGAGCCCGGCGCGACCGCGGACGTGAACTATCTCGATCTCGACGCTCAGCCCCAGCGCATCGACGGGGTGACCCTGCCGTGGACGCTGCGGTTGGAATCCACCGCACCGTCGGTGTTCCCCAACATCGTGGCCCAGGGCGACGGCAGCACGATCAGCTGCCGCATCACCGTCGATGACGAACTCAAGGACGAGAGAACCTCCAACGGCGTGAACGCCCAGACCTTCTGCTTGGTGAAATCCGCATGAGCACCCACGACGCCCCGACCGAAGCCTTCCCGGTCACCGGGCCGCGGCATGCCCAGCACGGCGGGATCGCCAAGTGGATCCGGCGCCTGGCAGTGCCCATCATCATCGGCTGGGTCGCCCTTATCGGCGTCCTGAACACCGTTGTGCCCCAGCTCGAAGAGGTGGGCAAGATGCGGTCGGTGTCGATGAGCCCCGACCAGGCGCCGTCGATGATCGCCATGAAGCGCGTCGGCGAGGTGTTCCAGGAGTTCAAGTCCAACAGCTCGGTCATGGTCGTGCTCGAGGGCGAAGAGCCACTGGACATCAAGGCGCACGATTACTACGACGAAGTCGTCGCCAAGCTCGAGGCCGACAAGGCGCACGTCGAGCACGTCCAGGATTTCTGGGGCGACCCGCTGACCGCCTCCGGTGCGCAGAGCTCCGACGGCAAGGCCTCCTACGTGCAGGTCTACACCGCCGGCAACCAGGGCGAGGCGCTGGCCAACGAATCAGTCGAAGCCGTCCAGAAGATCGTCGAGAGTGTCACGCCGCCGCCGGGCGTCAAGACCTATGTGACCGGGCCGGCCGCGTTGGCCGCCGACCAGCACATCGCCGGTGACCGAAGTGTCAAGATCATCGAGGCGCTGACCTTCACGGTCATCATCATCATGCTGCTGCTGGTCTACCGGTCCGTCGTCACGGTGATCCTCACCCTGGTCATGGTGGTGCTCTCACTCTCAGCGGCACGCGGCGTCGTCGCCGCTCTGGGTTACTACGACATCATCGGCCTGTCCACGTTCGCGACGAACCTGTTGGTGACTCTGGCGATCGCCGCGTCCACCGACTACGCGATCTTCCTGATAGGCCGATATCAAGAGGCCCGAAGTATCGGTGAGGACCGGGAACAGTCCTACTACACGATGTTCCACGGCACCGCGCATGTGGTGCTGGGCTCGGGTCTGACCATCGCCGGCGCCACGCTGTGTCTGCACTTCACGAATCTGCCGTACTTCCAGTCGCTGGGCATCCCGTTGGCCATCGGCATGGTCACCGGCGTTGTCGCCGCCCTGACCCTGGGGCCGGCCATCATCACGGTGGCCAGCAAGTTCGGCAAGACGCTGGAACCCAAGCGGGCCATGCGCACCCGCGGCTGGCGCAAGATCGGTGCGGCCGTGGTGCGTTGGCCCGGACCGATCCTGATCGCCACCATCGCGCTGTCGCTGATCGGTCTGTTGACTCTCCCCGGCTACCGGACCAACTACAACGACCGCAAGTATCTGCCCGCTGATCTGCCGGCCAACACCGGGTACGCCGCATCCGACCGGCACTTCTCCCAGGCGCGGATGAACCCCGAACTGCTGCTGATCGAGAGCGATCACGATCTGCGCAATTCCGCCGACTTCCTGGTCATCGACCGAATCGCCAAGCGGATCTTCCAGGTGCCCGGTATCTCCCGGGTCCAGGCCATCACGCGCCCGCAGGGAACGCCGATCGAGCACACCTCGATCCCGTTCCAGATCAGCATGCAGGGCACGACCCAGATGATGAACATGAAATACATGCAGGACCGCATGAAGGACATGTTGAAGATGGCCGACGAGATGCAGACCACCGTCGACACCATGCAGCAGATGCTGGTGCTGGTGAAGGAAATGTCCGACACCACCCACAGCATGGTCGGCAAGATGCACAGCATGGTCGCCGACGTGGCTGAAATGCGGGATCACATCGCGGATTTCGACGACTTCTTCCGGCCGATCCGCAACTACCTGTACTGGGAACCGAAGTGCTTCAACATTCCCATGTGCTGGTCGATCCGGTCGATCTTCGACACCCTCGACGGTATCGACACCATGACCGATGACATCCAGAAGATGATGCCGGACTTGGATCGTCTCGATCAGCTGATGCCCCAGATGCTCACGATCATGCCGCCGATGATCACGACGATGAAGAACATGAAGAACATGATGCTGACCATGCAGGCCACGATGGGCGGTCTGCAGGATCAGATGGAAGCGATGATGGAGAACCAGACGGCTATGGGTCAGGCCTTCGACGCTTCCAAGAACGACGACTCGTTCTATCTGCCACCGGAGACCTTCGACAATCCGGACTTCAAGCGCGGCATGAAGATGTTCCTGTCCCCCGACGGGCATGCGGTGCGGTTCATCATCAGCCACGAAGGCGACCCGATGAGCCCCGAGGGAATCTCCCACATCGCGGCGATTCAAAACGCCGCCAAGGAGGCGATCAAGGGCACCCCGCTGGAGGGATCCAAGATCTACCTCGGCGGTACCGCGGCCACCTTCAAGGACATGCAGGAAGGCGCCAACTACGACCTGCTGATCGCCGGAATCGCAGCACTGTGCCTGATTTTCATCATCATGCTGATCCTCACGCGCAGCGTGGTGGCCGCGGCGGTCATCGTCGGCACGGTGGTGCTGTCCCTCGGCGCATCCTTCGGTCTGTCGGTGCTGATCTGGCAGCACCTGATCGGCCTGGAACTGCACTGGATGGTGCTCGCGATGGCGGTCATCGTGCTGTTGGCCGTCGGCGCGGACTACAACCTGCTGCTGGTGTCCCGGTTCAAGGAGGAGATCCACGCCGGCTTGAACACCGGCATCATCCGCGCCATGGGCGGCACCGGGTCGGTGGTCACCTCGGCGGGCCTGGTGTTCGCGTTCACCATGATGTCGATGGCGGTCAGCGAGCTCGCCGTGATCGGCCAGGTCGGCACCACGATCGGCCTGGGCCTGCTGTTCGACACCCTGGTCATCCGGTCCTTCATGACCCCGTCGATCGCGGCCCTGATGGGCAAGTGGTTCTGGTGGCCGCAACGGGTGCGTCAGCGTCCGCTGCCGGCGCCGTGGCCCACCCACGTCCAGCGTGAGCCGCAGGACTCGCTGGTCTAGTCAGCCTGCTCCAGCCCGGACTTCAGGCTGGACAGCTTGAGCGGCCAACCGTGCGCAATCAGTTCCCGCACGATGCTGCCCGGGTCGAACCCGTCGTGGGTCACGGTGAGCTTCACCTGATCCCCGACGGGTTCGATGTCGAACGACACCCGTGACCGGCGTTCGGCCGCGGCCTGGGCAATGGCCTCCTCGCTCAGATCCGGGGCGATCTGCTGCAGGTCGGGCGTGAACGCGTGGAACATGAAGGCCATCCGCTGGTACGGATCAGACTCGACGATCACCTGCTCGGGGTCCTCGATGCGAAGCCCGTTCTCGACCCAGACGTAGGTCGAGCCCCTCTGCCATTCGGATTCGATGGCGTGCCCCAGGTAGCCGCGGGAGAACGCCGGATTGGTGATCGCCTGCCACAGCCGTTCCGGGGTGGTGCGGATATAGGTCGTGTACACGAACTCTCCGGCCGGGTTGGGAGTCTCCAATACCGTCTTCAGGTCCGCGAGGGTCTGCATCCTCGTGGAGTCGTAGCGGTCGATCCAGCGGTCCGCGATGGCATTGATCGGTTCGGCGTTGACGTAGTGCAGTTTTTCCCGGCCCTGGCGGACTGTCGTGACGAGGTTGGCCGCCTCCAACACGGCCAGATGCTTGCTGACCGACTGCCGAGCCATCGACAGGCCGCTGCAGAGCTCTCGCAGACTCTGTCCGTCGCGGTCATTGAGGCTGTCCAAAAGTAGCCGCCGACTCGGGTCGGCCAGTGCTTTGAAGACTTCGTCCACCCTCGCCATCCCCTCACATGCTTCCGATCGGTCGCCCGTGTCCATCATGCAGCCAACAGGCTGCATGTCAACTTTCACTCACGCCGAGGACGGGCGCCAGAACCATGAATGAGCACGCTGGATCGGGGGCGGCCAGCCACCATGAAAAGAGAGTCGACGTTGCCGGCACGACCACGTCCGTTTCCTTGTACATCTGGGGCACCGCGGTGCGCCGGGTCACCGATGCCAATCATGCCCCCGAGTCGGACGGATGCCCGGGTGGTGCCCGAAATCCCATTCACATCAATGTAATTCGGCACACCGTTGCTCTGCGCAAGCCGACAATCGACCGGACGATTCGCATCACAAGCCCAGTGCCACAGCACTATTGGCGATAGTTGCAGACGTCTACCCATACCCGGGCAAACACGTGCCACTGGCAACCGAATTGCACGCGCAGGTAACCGCACTCATTTCCAAAATGCGTGAATCAGTCCATATGGAGCACCCGTTGTGAACGGAGTCACATATTTTGCCCGGTCAAAATCTGCTCTGCTAGCGTCCCGCCGCATGTTTGCTATCGCGACGCTTATGGCGCTTGTCCAGCAGGTTTCGGGCACGCCGTACATCTCCGGTGGAGACTCCCCATCGGGAACTGACTGCTCGGGCCTGGCTTCTTGGGTCAGCAACATGGCCACCGGCCGACCGGTCTACGGAGACCGCTTCAACACCGGCAATCAGGAGCGCGCGCTCCTGGCCCGTGGCTTCAAGTACGGCACCCAGCCCGGCGCCCTGGTGATCGGCTGGAACAGCGGCCATACCGCGGTGACCCTGCCGGACGGCACGCCCGTTTCCTCGGGCGAGGGTGGCCACGGAGTGCGGGTGGGTGGCGGCGGCGCCTACCAGCGCCAGTTCAACCACCACATGTACCTGCCGATGGCAGAAGAGGCACCGCAGGATGCGCCTGCAGACGCGCCCCTGCCCTTCGACGCACCCCCGCCGCCCCCGGCCCCGATCGAACTGATGGCGGCCCCGGCTCCGATCGATCCCTTCGCACCACCGCCCCCGGCTGATCCGATGGCCGCCCCCGCCCCGATGGACCCCTTCGCGCCGCCGCCCCCGGCTGACGCGATGCCGCCGGCGCCCCCGATGGACGGCCCCGCGCCGATCATGCTGGACGTCCCGCCCCCGCCGGCGCCCCCGGCTCCCGAGGAACCGGCTCCCATCGCCATCTGAGATCACACCTGTCGGTGGTCAGCGGGCCGCGATCGTTCGGATAACGTCTGGATGTGATCGTGCTCCTGCCACCGTCGGAGACCAAACGCACCGGCGGGGACGGCCCGCCGGTGCGTTTGGACATTCTGAGCTCGCCTCAACTCACCCCGCTTCGCCAGTCGCTGCTCGACGAACTTGTCGATCTCGCCGCAGACCCGCCGGCGTGCCGCAAGGCCCTGGCCATCTCCGCCAGCCAGGACGTTGAGATCGAGCGCAACGCCGCGCTCCGGCAGGCGCCCACGATGCCGGCCATCGAGCGATACACCGGGGTGTTGTACGACGCGCTCGACATCGGATCCCTGCGCGGCGCGGCCGCCGCCCGGGCCCGCACCCGATTGGCGGTCGGATCGGCGTTGTTCGGTCTGCTTCGGGCCGATGATCCGGTGCCCGCCTACCGACTCTCCGCCTCCTCAAAGCTGCCCGGTCAGCCCGGACTGGCCAAACTGTGGCGCCCGCTGCTGGAGCCGGTGCTGGCCGACATTTCCGCACGTGAGCTGATCGTGGACCTTCGGTCCGGCTCATACGCGGGGTTGGGCCGGATTCCCGGTGCCGTCCGCGTGCAGGTGCTGGCCGAACACGACGACGGGCACCGCACCGTGGTCAGCCACTTCAACAAGGCGCACAAAGGTCACCTGGCCCGCGCGCTGGCCGGCTCCCGAAGCGAGCCCGACGATGCTGCCGCGGTCGCCGGAGTCGCCCGCCGTGCCGGGATGCACGTGGAGCGTGACGGGAACGAACTCACTGTCGTGGTGCCGGCCTGACGGCTCGAACGGCTCAGGCTGCCTCGAACGGCTCGCCGTCCAATGCCTGCGATGGCCGGCCATCCGGCCCCACCGGCACATCCCCCACGAGCGTCACGCGATACAACCGGCGGTCGTGCTCGGCGGTGAGATCCGACGGCGCGAGATGCACGGTCGAGCGGTTGTCCCAGAACGCGATGCTGCCCGGCTCCCACTTGAACCGCACGGTGTACTCGGGTCGCACCAGCTCGTCGTAGAACAGGCCCAGCAGGCGACGACTCTCGTGCGGTGACACGTCGACGATATGGCTGGTGAAACCGGGGTTGACGTAAAGCGCCCGCTCCCCTGTCTCAGGGTGCACCCGCACGACGGGATGCTCGGTCAGCAGCGGACGCCGCTTCACCCGGCGCTCGTAATCCTCGGTTGCCGTCGCGCCGTCCGGCGGCGAGAAGCGGTGCACCGCCCGCAGCCCGTCGGCCAATCGCTGCAACGGTGCGGACAATCCGTCGTACGCGGCAACGGTGTTGGCCCACTGGGTGTCGCCGCCGTACGGCGGGATCACCTCGGCCCGAAGTATCGAAAGAGTTCGCGGCCGTTGTCGTTTGGTGGGTCGCGGGATGCTGAAGATACAGAGAACGACAGTGTGGGGACTCCGTTGCCTGAATCCCCTTTTGAGGTCCGTTTCGTTCTTTCCTCGGGGAGCAGACGAGCTAACTGTTGAGCAGATTTTCGCCGGCACCGCCGTTAGACCTCGATCGATGACTCGGCGATGCGGTACGGCGTGTGGTCGATCCCGGCCAGCGGCGCGTTTCTAGCCGCTCCGGGATTGGTCGACTTCACGGCCCCGGACCCTCAGAACCGTTCAGCGGTTTGTCTGACGACGGTGTCGGAGAAGCGCCGCAGTTGTTCTGCGAACTCGGACAGGGACCGGGCAGCGTAGTGCGCCGGATTCCAGCAGGCGTGGATCGTCAGCAACACCGGCTCGCCGACGTGGTCGAGAATGAGCAGCGGCCGGGCACCGAAGCGTTCCAGGTCGGTGACAACGGCCACGCCGCGATCGGCCGCGGCCAGTGCCTGTCGCAGTGGTGGCGACTCGACTTCTTCGTAGCCGCGGTACTGCAGCCCGGCCCGGTTGATCGCTTCGTCGAAGACGAGCCGAGTCGGGTCTGCGCGGGTCGGAAGCAGCAGCGGGGCCTGTGAAAGCTCGCCGAGGGAGATCGTCGGCCGGGAAGCCCATGCGTGTTCGCGTGCGACATAGGCCCGCAGCGGCACACTGGTCAGGCGGGTCCAGGTGAGCCTGCTGGCGGGCGGCGGCGTGGCCGCAAGTCCGAGATCGTGGCCGCCGAATACCGCGTCGTGCACCGCTTCCGACGGCACCTCGACAACAGAGATGAACGGGTCCTGTGCGCCCAGGGTCGCGGTGAACGGTGCAAGGACGTACTCGATCGTCGTGTTCGCTGCGGCGACGGATACCCGGGTCAAGTGCCCCTGAGCGATCTGCTGCGCGGCCATCGTCGCCCGGTCGGCGCGAGCCACGATGTCGGCGGCGACGTCGAGCATGTGCCGGCCCGCGTCGGTGAGAGCGAGCCGCGGGCCGTGGCGGGCAAAGAGACTCACGCCGAGATCGTCTTCGAGTCGTTGAAGTTGTCGGGAGATCGCCGGCTGGGCCACATGCAGTCGGGCGGCCGCGGCCGTCACAGTGCCGCATTGGGCGACCGCAAGGAAGTATCGCAGATGTCGCAGCTCCACAACCAGCAACAATAACCTTTAGATATGGATATTCCTTCATATCAGGTCTTTGACGAATCATCAGTGCAGATCCACGATCATTCGCATGAATCGCGACGAACACCCGGCAGTGAATAGCTGGCTCACCCCACCGCACCACCGTCAGGGACTGCACCGGGTCGAGCATATGGTCCGCTGCGCAACGATCGGCCGGGGGGACAATCCCGTACGCGAGTTGCCAACCGCCGCAGAACCGCTCGATTGGGACACGGTCACCGTCGGCGCTGTCGAGGGTGGCGAGATCAGCGGGAGCGAGTATCTCCGCCGCACCCACACCGACGGGATCATCGTGCTGTATGGAGACGAGATTGTCTTCGAGCGCTACTTCGGCGACTTCTCCCCGGCTACAACCCACATCGTCATGTCGATCTCGAAGTCGTTCTGCGGCATGCTGTCCGGAATTCTGGTCGCGACGGGTGAGCTCGACCTTGTCGCGCAAGTCCGGCACTACGTTCCGGAGCTGGACGGGACCTCGTTCGGCGCGGCCTCCGTCGAGCAACTGCTGGATATGACGGCGGCGCCGCACTACGACATGTCCTACCTCGACCCGGCCGCCGAGGTGCACGCGGGCGACCGCGCAGCCGGCTGGCGGCCACGGCACGCCGGAGACGTCGTCGGCACGCGAGCCTTCCTGGGCCAGTTGCGTGGCGCCGGACAACACGGCGCCGGATTCCAATACTGCTCGGGTACAACGGATGTGCTGTCCTGGGTGCTGGAGCGTGTCGGCGGCGCCCCCTACCGAGAATTGATGGCGGAGCACCTCTGGTCCAGAATCGGCGCCGAGGCCGACGCCTTTGTCACCGTCGACGACAACGACACCCCCTATGCCTGCGCCGGCATGGGTATGCGACTGCGCGACCTGGCCCGGTTCGGGCGGCTGGTCCTGGATGGCGGGCAGCGTGACGGTACGTCGATTATCCCGGCCGGCTGGATTGACGAAACCCGTCGCGGCGGGAGGTTCGCGACTACCGCCGAATCGGATGCGGCCCCGGCCGGCACCTACAAAAACCAATGGTGGATCCCAAGCGACGCACACGAAAGCTTTTACGGGGTTGGAATTTTCGGTCAGTACCTCTGGCTCGATCCGACGGCCGACGTGGTGATCGCGAAGTTTTCCGCCGAAGACTCTCCGGTAGCCGACGGCCCCGAATCGGTGCATGCACTGGCCGCCATCGCCCGAGCCACGGCCAGAACCGCGCAGGAGGTCTGAGATGGAACGCAGTCCGGCACGCGGCGACGCTCTGGAACACCGCTCGATCGACTACGTCCCACCCAGTGAACGTCACGGCAAACCGTGGCACCTGTTCACCATCTGGTTCTCCAGCAACGTCCAGATCACCGGGTTCGTCAACGGTCTGCTCGCCGTGACGATCGGGCTCAACCTTGACTGGGCGATCGGGGCAATCCTGATCGGCAATCTCGTCGGTGGCCTGTTCATGGCCTACCACTCGATTCAGGGGCCACGACTCGGCGTCCCGCAGATGATCCAGAGTCGAGCTCAGTTCGGCTTTCTCGGCGCGCTCCTGCCGGCCGCCCTCGTCCTGGTCATGTACATGGGCTTTCAGGTTGAGGGCGCTGTCATCACCGGGCCGGCGCTCGCGAACTGGGCGCATATCTCGCTCACCTGGTCGATTGTCATCCAAGTCGCCGTGCCGTCGGTGATCGCAATCGTCGGCTACAAGCTCCTGCACTTGTCCTCCCGGGTGGTCAGTGTGGTGTCGGTCTTGCTGTTCGCCGTGCTGACGGTGGCGCTGAGCGATCACCTCCCGGAGCACCTGCCGGCCGGTCCCGCACCGTCATTCGGCACCATACTGCTGGGCATCTCGATCTTCGTCTCCTGGCAGTTGACCTGGGCGCCCTACGTGTCGGACTACTCTCGGTACCTCCCCGAGGACACTCCGTCACGGACGACCTTCCTGTGGACCTACCTCGGATCGGCCGTCGGTGCCTCCTGGGTGATGATTCTCGGCGCCATGGCCGCCACCATCAGTGCCGAGGCCGTCGGTGAAGACGCCGTCGGAATGCTCAGCGACCAGGTTCCCGGTTTGAGCTCGGTGATCCTGCTCGCCATCATCATCGGTGCCGTCCCAGCCGGGGCGTACGGGGCCTACGGCATGTATCTGACGGCGATCAGCGCTATCTCGGTCAAGGGCCACGGCTCGTCAACCGCGTTGGTACGTACCGTCTTCATCGTCGTCGCCGGTGTGATAGCCACCGCCGCGACCCTGCTGGCCAGCGGCGACGTCCTGGAGACGGTCCAGAACATCACCCTATTCCTGCTGTATCTGCTCGTACCGTGGACGGCGATCAATCTGACGGACTTCTACCTCGTGCGTCGCGGCCATTACAACGTTGGCGAACTGTTCAAGGCTCGCGGCGAATACGGCCTGGTGAACTGGCCTGCGCTCGTCATCTATCTGGTGGCCATCGGCGCGGAGATCCCCTTCATCAACAGCAGTCTGTATGTCGGTCCGTTTGTCGATCACCTAGGCGGGGCAGACATCTCGTGGATTGTCGGGCTCGTGGTGGCAACCGCTCTCTATATGATCTACGCCCGTATGACGCCTCACCGTGACCAGGTGGCCGCGGAGGCTCTCGTCCACATCTAATCCAGACCTGCACCGGGCGCCGGGACCATCCGTGCCGATTCCCAACGATCGCGGCGATCACCGCCTCGCCTCCGCACAGAGCTACGTCGTGACGCTCTCGGTGGACCGTGCTGTTTCGCGACGCCGTGCACCCGGGGATCTGGTGACCTTCTCGACTGGCCATCCCGTTCACGCGAACTGCAACGATGTTGCAGGCGTTGCTGTTTCGCGGCGGTTAGGTGGCTGCGCAACGATCCGCCTAGCCGAACCATCCCTGCGGTGCCACCCCCGACAGCGCCCAGGTGAGTTGTTGCGCAGCATGACGCACGGCTCGCGCGAGTTCGGCGACCGCGACAGTGGATCGGTCGGTGCGCCGTGTCACGCTGATCGCCGCGGCCGGGCGGCTGGAATGGTCGAACGCGCACGCGGCCACCGAGTGCAGTCCTTCGGTGATCATGCCATCCTCCTCGGCCCAGCCCTGTGTCCGTTCGGCGGCCAGCAGCTGCCGCAGTCCTGGCAGCGAGGCCGGACCGCGTCCGGTGCGCGCTACGAACGCGGTACCGGCCGGGAACAATGCGCGCACCTGGGCGGCGGACAGGTGCGCCAGGATGGAGCGGCCACTGGCGGGCAGCTGCGCGGGCAGTCGAACACCGACATCGGTCACCAGGGGGACCGGCACACGCGCCTCACCGTCGACGACGAAGCGCGAAGCCTGCGCGTCGCCAGCAGCTTCACCCCCGAAACCACGTTCCTCGGCGCGCACGTCGTTCCCGCCGAATACGCCGCACGCCGCGACGACTACGTCGAGTTGGTGCGCATCAGCATGCTCGACGCGTGCGCCCCGCATGCCCGCTGGATCGACGTCTTCTGCGACCGTGGAGCGTTCACTGTCGACGAGGCGCGCGCCATCCTCACAGCCGGCATCAGCCTGGGACTGCAACCGCGACTGCATGCAAGCCAGCTCGGACGCGGCGACGGCATCAAACTTGCCGTCGAACTGGACGCCGCCTCGGTGGATCACTGCACCTACGCCACCGACGAGGACATCGACGCCCTCGCCGGGTCATCGACAGTCGCCACATTGTTGCCCGGCGCCGAATTCAGTACCCGGGCTCAGTGGCCCAACGGACGCCGGTTCCTCGACGCCGGTGTCACGGTGGCCCTCGCCACGGACTGCAACCCCGGCAGCTCCTACACCATCAGCATGCCGCTGTGTATCACCCTAGCGGTGCGCGATATGCATCTCACTCCCGCTGAAGCCCTTCGGCAGCCACAGCAGGCGGTGCAGCGGCACTGCGCCGCAACGATATCGGCGCGCTCACCCCCGGCAGCCGGGCCGACTTCGTACAGCTGCAGGCCCCCACGTACGTGCACCTGGCGTACCGGCCCGGCGTCCCCATCATCGCCAATACCGTCGCAGCCGGCCAAACCCAACCCGAACACACCCTGCCTCGACCCTGACATCCGCGACCGCCCCCGGCCTGTCCGGCGGTGGTCGGTGCAGAAGAAGACGCGGTATGAGAAGTAGACATAGCCACGCTCCCCTCGAAAGCGGCTGCTGATATCGGCCATTCGAAGCCAGCTAGGCTCAGCGCGGCGCTTACCGGTTTGAATCGGCGTGACGTGAATGGCGCTCGGCGATCGCGACACCGAAGCGGCGTTGCCGGCGGTGCCCAAACCAGACGACCCAAATCGCTTCTGCCTGCGGCGTACTGGCTCACTGCCGGTACGTGAGTACGAATCTTACTGTTGCCGAGCTAATTTCATCGCAACTGCGCGACAGTCCCACACCGAAGGTGGATTTCGCCGAATTCCCGGGTGTTACCCACAGCGTCCCACCTCATCGTGCACAATATGAGCTCGCGTGAGTGCCCGTCGCCGCCTGCCACGCCCATCACACCGCCGTTCCCCGGGAGCAAGCTTGGTCACCTGCCTAGTTTCCACACCGCATCCGTCGTATCAGCCGGCTCGCCGTGGACGGCACCGCAAGGCTCCGCAGCGCCGTTGGCTGCCTGTCGGCATGGGGGTCGCGGCCGCGGCTGTCGTCAGCTCCATGCTCACGGCATTCGTCATCCTCACCACGCTTGCGTCCAAATTCTCGTCCAGGGATTCGGTGTATGCCGTCGGCGCCAGGACGTACGAGGTGAAACCGACCCGGAAGCCGCTCCCCAGCTTCGCCGAGCGGGCGGCCGCTCCGGCCGTCGCGGCGTTCGCCTCCGACGGCTCCGGATTCGTCGATTCCCAGGCACGCTGCGGCGACAACCAGACGGCCAGGGCCATCGGCCGAACCGAACGCTCGCTGGTGGTGATCTGCCTGGACCGCACCGGCCGGCTCGAGTACCACGGTGTCCGACTCTCCGACCGCGCCGCGCTGGCCGCATCGGCCGATGCCACGTCGGGCCGCCGCTTCGTCGCGAGCAACTATCAGGTCAACTACGCGGTGTCACCGACCGAGTTGCTCGTCACCTCGGGTAGTGCGGTCCTCAAGCGCGAACCGATGGTCGAATACCGCGAGATTCTGTCCACGCCGGTCGTCATCGCACCGCGGTAACCGCGCTAAGCTGGCCGCTCATCGGCCACGCGGCGGGAGATCGATGTCCACATTCTGGCGGTACCTCGGTATCCAGGCCATGGTGTTCGTCGTCGGTATCGTCGGGCCGATCTTCCTGATCGTTTACTTTGCTGCACAACCAGATCCGACTCTCAAGTGGATGTACTTCGCGGGTCTGGTCATCACCGCGGTGGAGGTTCTCATCGCGCTCGAGCTGACCCGCATCAGTTCACCGACAGACACCACCAGCGATCTCCCGGAGTGATGTGAGATGGATTCGTCGTTCGCCTTCGAACTTGCCCGCACCGATGGGATCGGGCAGTCGGCGCTCGCCGCGGACGGTGAGCTGACCGCCGTCGAGTTACTCGACGCTGCGATCACCCGCGTCGAGGCGACCCGCGGTCTCAATGCGGTGCTTACCGACCTGTTCGAGCGGGGCCGGGCCCAGGCCGCGGCCCTCGACGAGTCCGGTGTGCTGCGCACCGGACCGGCTGGGCCGCTGGCCGGCGTCCCCTTCCTACTCAAGGATCTCGGAGCAGCCCTGGCGGGCGCCCCCGAAGCCATGGGCTCACGCGCGTTTCGCGACCATGTCGCAACGGAAACCGCGTGGACGGTGAACCGGTACCTCGATGCCGGACTCGTCGTGTTCGGCAAGACCAACACGCCGGAGTGGGGCAACCACTGCACCACCGAGCCGTTGTTGTCCGGCGCCACCGTGAACCCGTGGTCCTCGACCGTCACCCCGGGCGGATCCAGCGGCGGTTCGGCCGCGGCCGTGGCCGCCGGCGTGGTTCCCGCGGCCTCGGGTGGGGACGGCACGGGTTCCATCCGGGTACCGGCCTCATGTTGTGGCGTCGTCGGCCTCAAACCACGGCGCGGACGATCCTCCTTCGCGCCAGACGGCGGCCACGGACTCGAAGGCCTGGTGAACAACCACGCACTGACCCGGACTGTGCGCGACTGCGCGGCCCTGCTGGACATCATCGCCGGCACCGCACCCGGTGATCCCTACAGCGCCGCCGTGCCGGCCGTTTCCTACCTCGAGACGGCCGCGCGAACCCCGTCGGCCCAGCGCATCCTGATCGCCACGGCATCGCCGTTTCCCACCGACCGGATCGACCCCGAGGTGGTGTCGGCGGTCGAAGCAACCGGGCGGCTGTTGGAAGGCCTCGGGCATCACCTCACCCCGGGCGCTCCCACGATCGATCCGGACGCGGTCGCCGAGGCCATCGCGGTGCTGCACACCGTCAGCAATGCAGAGCTGCACGAGTTGGCCCGGCAGCATCTGGGCCGGGCGCCCCGCGAGGACGAGTTCGAGCCGAGCACCTGGGTGATGATCCGCGAGGGCTTCACCACCACGGGCCTGGCCTATGCCCAGGCGATCGCAGCGATCCATGCCCAGACCCGTCGGTTCGCAGCGGGAATGGCCGGTCACGACGTGCTGCTGGTGCCGACCCTGCTGACCGGACCACCGCCGTACGGGCTGCTGAATCAGCCCCGGGGGACCACCCGAGCCTTCTTCGACGTCGAGTTCGCCACCACCGGATGGACGGCGCTGGCGAATGTCACCGGCTGGGCGGCGATCTCGCTGCCCCTGGGGCAGACTCGCGACGGTTTGCCGATCGGGGTGCAGCTGATGGCTCCCGACGAATCGGTCCTGCTCAGCCTGGCCGGTCAGCTCGAGCAGGCTGCCCCGTGGGGTGCCCGAACCCCGCCTCGATGGGTGGCCGCTACCGCCGGGACGTAGCCGCATATCCTCTGAGTCGAACTGTCCGCCACCAGCGGTGAGCGCCTCGACAGCACAACAACCGCAGGACGCCGTCTTCAAAGGAGTAGACAACCTCATGGTGAACCAGCAGCAGGCCGACAAGATGACCACGGGCAAGGGCTTCATCGCCGCGCTCGACCAGAGTGGCGGGTCCACCCCCAAGGCCCTGCGTCTGTATGGGGTCGAGGAGAGCGCCTACTCCTCCGAAGAGGAGATGTTCGACCTGATCCACCAGATGCGCTCGCGCATCATCACCTCCCCGGTGTTCAACGGTGACCGGGTCCTGGCCGCCATCCTGTTCGAGCAGACCATGGACCGTTCCATCGAGGGCAAGCCCACCGCCACCTACCTCTGGGAAGACAAGAGTGTGGTGCCGCTGCTCAAGATCGACAAGGGGCTGGCCGACGTCGCTGACGGCGTGCAGGTGATGAAGCCGATGCCCGGCCTGGACGATCTGCTGGCCCGCGCGGCGAAGAACGGCATCTTCGGCACCAAGGAGCGCTCCGTGATCGGCGCGGCCAACGCCGACGGCGTCGCCGCCGTGGTCGCCCAGCAGTTCGAGGTGGCCAACCAGGTGCTCTCGCACGGTCTCATCCCGATCATCGAGCCCGAGGTCACCATCTCGATCTCCGACAAGGCCGAGGCCGAGGACCTGCTCCGCGACGAGATCACCAAGAACCTCGACGCGCTGCCCGCCGACCAGAAGGTGATGCTCAAGCTGACCCTGCCGACTCATGCCAATCACTACCAGTCGCTGGTCGAGCATCCGAAGGTGATGCGGGTCGTGGCGCTGTCCGGTGGCTACTCACGCGATGAGGCCAACAAGCTGCTGGCCGCAAACACCGGCGTGATCGCCAGCTTCAGCCGGGCGCTGACCGAGGGTCTGTCGGCCCAGCAGAGTGACGACGAGTTCAACGCCACGCTGGACAAGTCCATCCAGTCCATCTACGACGCCTCCGTCGCAGGTTAGTCGCGGATCCCGGCGAGCCGAGGCGCACGAAGATGGTCATCCCGATCGATCGCCCCAAACTGGAGGGCAATGTCGCCGTGGGCGACGGCCGGCAACTCGGGTTCGCCGAGTTCGGTGATCCACAGGGCCGTGCAGTCTTCTGGCTGCACGGCACCCCGGGTGCGCGCAGGCAGATCCCGACCGAGGCCCGCATCTACGCCGAGCGGAACCACATACGGCTGATCGGGGTCGACCGCCCCGGCATCGGATCCTCCACTCCGTACCAGTACGACCGGGTGCTGGATTTCGGTGACGATCTGCGCACCATCGCCGACACGCTGGGCATCGACAAGATGGCCGTCATCGGGTTGTCCGGTGGCGGGCCCTACACGCTGGCCACCGCGGCCGCCATGCCCGACCGGGTCGTGGCGGCCGGAGTGCTCGGCGGGGTGGCGCCGATGGTCGGCCCCGACGCGATCAGCAGTCCGCTGATGCAGCTCGGTGCGGCGGTCGCACCGATCCTGGAGGTGGCCGGTGCGCCGATCCGGTTGGTCGCATCCGGGCTGATCAGGTTGATCCGTCCGGTCGCCTCCCCCGCCTTGGAGATCTACGCCCGGATCTCCCCCGAGGGCGACCGGCGCATGCTCGGCCGGCCCGAGTTCAAGGCCATGTTCCTCGACGATCTGCTCAACGGCAGCCGCAAGCAACTGGCCGCCCCGTTCTACGACATCGTGGTGTTCGAGCGTGACTGGGGCTTCCGGCTCGACGAGGTCAAGGTTCCGGTGCGCTGGTGGCACGGCGACCACGACCACATCGTGCCGTTCGCACACGGTCAGCACGTGGTCTCCCGGCTGCCCGACGCCGTGATGACCGAGCTGCCCTACGAAAGCCACCTCGGTGGACTGGGCTGCGCGGAGGAGATCATGGGCGCCATGATCTCGACGTGGGACGAGGCGCGCACCGACTGAGCACCCCGGGAGTCGACCTTCGGTACCGGTGACCCGGTGACGTTCGGGTAGCGCACTACTCTAGGCCCGGCTCCGGCCTGCTCCGATACTTCGAACAACTGGCGATGTGCCAGCGGGTCCGGAGGTCGGCAATGGCAACGATCGGCAAACACGCAGTGGTGCTGGGCGCGAGCATGGGTGGGCTCCTGGCCGCTCGGGCACTGGCTGACTTCTTCGACACCGTCACGCTCGTGGAGCGCGACGTGCTGCCCGACGGTCCGGTTCAGCGGCGCGGCGTCCCGCAGGGCCGGCACGCTCACGGGCTGCTCAGCGGCGGACTGCAGGCACTTGCCGAACTGTTTCCCGGGCTCCCAGAGGAACTGGCGGCCGACGGCGCCACGGTGCTCGACGGCGCGAATCTGTCCCTCATCTCCCTGACGTTGAGCGGTCACACCCTCAACCTGGACGGGCAGCCGGCCAAACCGATCGAGTCGTATCTGGCCAGCAGACCGTTCCTCGAGGCCCACGTGCGGGACCGGGTGCGCGCCATCGGCAATGTCCACATCCTGGACGGCCACGACGCGGTCGAGTTGCTGATGGATGACACCCGCCGCGTGACAAGTGTGTTGGTGGCCGACCGGACCGGTGGCGCCGGACAGGCGATATCCGCCGACCTGATCGTCGACGCCATGGGCCGCGCCGGACGGACACCGGCGTTCCTGGAGAGCGCCGGATTCGGACGTCCACCCGAGCACCAGATAGCGGTGCAGGTGGCCTACTCCAGCCAACTGTTGCGCTTCGGCGACACGGCTCCGCGCGACCGGCTCACCCTCGTCGGAACCATCCCCGAAAGACCTTGTGGTGGTTCATTGTTCGCCTACGAGGACGACACCTGGCTGCTCACCACCGCCGGGATGAGCGGCCGCGAACCGCCCGCCGACCTGGCCGGGATGATCGCCTTTGTCGAGGATGTGTTCCCCGCCGAGACCATCGCAGCCCTGCGCACCGCGCAACCGTTGGGCCCGCCGGCCACCTTCCGCTACCCGGCGAGTGTGCGTAGGCGCTATGAGCGCCTGACCCGGTTCCCCGACGGTCTACTGGTCTTCGGCGACGCGATCTGCAGCTTCAATCCAGTCTACGGACAAGGCATGTCGGTGGCCGCGCTCGAGGCGCTCGCATTGCGTGACTGCCTGGCCCGCGGCGGCGATGACCTGGGCCGCCGATTCCTGCGGGCCGCCGCCGGCTGCGTCAACACGGCATGGCAGATGGCCTGCGGCGCTGACCTGGCCATGCCCCAGATACCCGGGCCTCGCCCGGTCTCGGTGCGGTTGTCCAACTGGTACACCGAGCTGGTGCTCACGGCTGCCGAAGACGATCCGGTGGTGACCGAGGCGTTCTTCCGGGTGATGAACCTGGTCGATCCGCCGAGCCGGCTGATGCATCCGTCGATCGTGCGGCGGGTGGCGGCCGGCGCGTCCCGGCGGCGCCGCACGCGACGGCCTGCTCCCGCCGAACCCGCCGTTGCGCCGCTGGGCTGACGACACCCGGGTCAGTCACCACCGTCGGTTAGGGCCCGGCGCAGCAGGTGCATCGCCACCGTCGTGGCCCGCTCCCGGATATCGGATCGATTGCCCGGGAGGCGCAGGGTGCGGGTGATTGCCGTCGATCCGGCCCGGACCGCGAAACACACTGTGCCGACGGGCTTCTCGGGGCTGCCGCCGTCCGGGCCCGCGATACCGCTGATGGCCACCGCGGTGTCGGCACCGAAATGGTGAATCGCACCGGTGACCATCGATTCGACCACCGGCTCAGACACCGCGCCGTACTCGGTGATCAGAACCGGATCCACGTTCAGCAGTTCGGCTTTGGCCTCGTTCGAATAGCTGACGACGCCACCGGCGAAGTAGTCCGAGCAGCCGGGGATGTCGGCCAACCGGGCGGCCAGCAGTCCGGCGGTGCAGGATTCCGCGGTGGCGATCCGGTGCCCGGCCAGCAGACCGGCCACCTGCTCGTCCACGGTCGTGCCGTCCTCGGAGTACAGCGCGGCGCCGTGCCGGTCGCGCAGCAGCGTCAGCAGTTCCTGATAGGTGCCGGCCGCGTCGGGCTCGTAACGGGTGACGATCTCAAGCTCACCGCGGCGCAGGCAGGTGGTGATCTCCAGTGCGTCGAAACCCGTGATCGTGGCCTCGGCGTCGCGCAGCGTCTCGGCCAGACCGGATTCGGCGAGGCCGAACATCCGCACCATCTCCTGCCGGTACTGCGTGCGGCCCGAAATAGCCTGTTGCACAGCCTCGGTCGCGACGGCCGTGTGCCACATCGGCTGCAACTCCCGCGGCGGGCCGGGCAGCACGACGACCGTCGGACTGCCGCCGACCACGACGCCAGGGGCGGTGCCGACCGGCGCGAGGACCTCCGCACCGACGGGCACCATCGCCTGCTTGCGGTTGGCGGCGCGTACCGCGTCGAAATCCACGCCGGGCCGGTCGCCCATCAGCTTGCGCAGGATCGCGGCGATGCGCTCCTCCATCGCCTCGTCCAGAACGAGTTCGCGACCGCAGAACTCGGCGACCGTCGCCACGGTGAGATCGTCGGCTGTCGGCCCGAGCCCACCGCTCGTCACGATCAGGTCCACGCCCTCGGCGGCCAGGAACCGCAACTGCGCGTCGATGTCGCGAGGACGGTCACCGCAGATGGTGATGTGGGCAAGTTCCACGCCGAGCTCGAGGAGCTGGTCGGCCAGCCACGGACCGTTGCGGTCCTGGACCCTTCCGGTGAGTACTTCAGTTCCGGTAACGACGATGCCTGCACGTGCGCTCACCAGATGAACACTACGCAGCAGGCCCTCGCCCCGGCTCAGAAGCTGTAGCCCAGTTCGGCCGGAACATCGCTCGCGAAGGCCGCACCGAGCCGCCGCACCACCTCTGAGTCCTTGCCGCGCAACCGGTTTGCGGCAACAAACGACTCGGGGTGATGGGCGCCCAGATAGAGGCTGCCGAGCACGTCCAGGTCGAGTTCGATGTCAGCCGGAGCGTCGGTGGGCGTACACCGGGCCCGGCCGTCGCGAATCTGCAGGGCATACCGTCCGCCGTCATCGCGGAAACCGTCGGCGACGTCCAGCACGGTGTCGAGGTCGGCCTGATACCGGCGGGCCTCAAGGGCAACCGGGATGTCCATGATCCGGACCCACATGTCATCGCTGCTCGAGGTCACCCGGGCCAGCCGTGGGTTTGTCAGCAGGTAGGGCACGATCTCACCGGGATGTGTCCAGATACTCACCTTCTCCATGAGGTCCATCCCGAGCAGCGCCCGCCAGAGTGCGATGTGGGCGTCGGGGGTCACCGCGGTGACCTCGCGTACCCGCAGCGACCGGGACTCCTCGCCGTGCACCCGGTACAGCGCATATCCGTCGGGGTGCAGGAACGCGAACAACTCGGAACCACCGTCGCGGGCGTTCTCCCGATCGGCGAGGACGTCGTCCCACAGAGGCGTCGGGCACGCCAGACCGCCCGGCGTCTGCTGTCGCCAGCGGTCGTAGATCGCGGCGAATGAGTCGCGGTGCTCGGCAGGTTTGACCAGGCGGACGCCGCCCGGGTCTGGGACGGAGGCATGGAACTGGGCGAACCTGCGCTCGATCGTCATCAGGTGCACGGTGGTCGCCGGGCCGTAGCCGAACCGGCCGTAGATCCCGCCTTCGCTCGCGGTGAGCGCGGCGATCGGATACTTCGCATCGGCGATCCGCTGGTGCAACTCGGCGTACATCGAGCGCAGGATCCCCCGCCGCCGATGAGTGGGAGCGACGGCCACGTAGCTGATACCCGCCGCGGGCAGCACAGCGCCGCCCGGAACGGTGAGGGTGAGATCGAGGTAGATCGACTGCCCGACGATGTCGCCTTCGCTGCCACCGTCACGCATCACCACGCCGCCGTCGGCGGGCACCAGCTGCTGCCACGCCGCCATCGATTCGGGGTGGTTGATCTCGCCGAATGCGGTGTTGCCGAGCAGTGCCATGCCCGCCCAGTCGGCGTCGGTGACGCTGTGCAGAGTGAGAGTTGTTGCCGGGGAAGCCACGTTGTCGATCACGGAGTCCGACGGTGCCACACAATCACCGGACAATGCGACCGAATTTCGGCTCGCACGATCCGGCGGCTAGCAAATCAGCGCTTGAGCCACGCGTTCAAGGTCGCCAGGTCGCGGGTGTAGGTGGTCATGATGTCGTCCTGGTACAGCGTCGCCCCGCTGATCGTGGTCGGGCCCTGCCACACCACCCTGATCCGGTTCGCACCGCGCTGGTAGACATCCACCCGGTCGAGGTCGCGGTGCAGCCATCCGCCGCTCTCGGCCAGCTGTCCGACCTCATGGCGCTCATCGGTTGTGGTCATCAGCCGATCCTATCGCCGTGCCCGCTGGTCGATCGGCACCACCGTCGGCGCACTGTTGTAGCCGCCGACCCGGACCCAGTTGGGGCCGTGCTCCGACCCGGGCACCGTGCCGGTGACCTCCACCGTCTCCCCCGGGTAGACGGTGACGTAATTGTCGGAGTACTCGATCGGCAGGATCTCGTCACCGTCGCGCGTGGTGGTGATCTCGGCGCGCTCGAAGAACGCAATCTGACGGCCGGGGTTGTGCAGCCGGATCAGCACGCTGGCGCCGCCGTCCGCCGACTCGGTCCGGTGCGCGGTCACCTGTAGCGATGCCGGCGCCATGGTGTTGAGCGGGGTCATGTCGGCCCAGCTGCTCTGTACGAGATCGAACGCCTGGTCGTTGACCGGAGGGCCGACGTCGTCGAGTTGTTGCGACTGCCAGTAGGTGTTGTCGGCGACGACGGCGCCGTCCTCGTCGAGCAGTTCAGCGCGGACGAACACCACCGGCGAGTCGGCCGCCAGCCGGGGCAGCGACAACCCGGGCACGACGCCGTTCGACGGTACGGCCGGCACATCGGAGCTCCGGTCGTCGCGCATCCGGCCGGTCAGGTCATAGGTCCGCACCCGCACCCGCAGGCCCGTCTGCTCCTGCGGGGACTGGTTGACCACGGTCACGTAGGCGGTGTCGTGATCGCCGGTGGCATAGGAGTCGAACACCACCGACAGCGGACGCAGACCTTTCTTGGCCCCGTAGTAGGCGCCGCCGGGCCGGAGGTAGTAGTCGAAGAGATGACCGAAGAACGATGGCCAGTGGTTGTTGAGCATCCAGTAGATGGTCATCTTGTGGTTGTCCCACCCGCCGGCCGCGAACGCCTCGAACTGCGCGCGGGTCGACTCATAGTGGGCCAGCTGCGCTTTGCGGGCGAATTCCTCTGCACCGCTTGATGATCCGTAGCGCTGGACCACTGCTGTTCGGATGCTCTCCAGCGCGGCGTTGCTGGGGTTGGCCCCGGCATGGAAATACCAGGCCTCGTTGATCGGCCAGAGTTTGTCGGGCGGGATGAACTTCTGCAGGCTGGCGAACGGCGGGACGTGTTCGTTGTCGCCCTGTTCGGCATTGGAGCCGCGGGTGGCCTGATACTGGCCGCTGAACCAGTAGCTGGGCGGGCGCCACGTGTAGGGGCCGGCCATGTGGATGCCGTCCCAGTCAGGTTCCCCGTTGGGGTCGCGGGCCAGGGACGACACCGTGTCGACCATGGTGTTCGGCCAGTGCAGATCGCGCAGGATCCCGTGATAGCCCTCGAGCACCGGCGCCGGGGGCTTGCCGTCGCTGCCGTTGGCCCACAGGAACGCCGACGCGTGCCCGCGCAGAGACAGGATCTGTGAGCGCATGCTCTCGTCGGCCACCCGCCGATCCTCGTCGTCCCACTGCCACCACTTCTCCCACTGGTTGCAACACATCCATCCGTACATCAGCGGGATGCCCAGTTCATCGGCCCGTTCGATGATGTTGTCGCCCGGGAACTTTCCCTCCAGACGCAGCATGTTCAGCCCGAGATCCCGGACGTATCCGAGGATGGCGTCCTCCCGTTGCGGGTCGTACTGGAACAACAGGTCAGGTGTGTACGCCGCACCCCGGACCAGGAAATCGCGCCCGTTGACGGTCAGGTAGAAGCTGCCGCCGCGGCCCAGATCGGGGAACTGCTCGTCGTTGTCGCGATGCTGTGCCACCGTGCGGATACCGAACCGGGAATCCAGGGTGTCGGTGGCGCGGCCGTACCGCAGAAACTCCAACCGCAGGTCGTACAGGTCGGGTTTGCCCATGGTGTAGGGCCACCACAGATCGGGGTTGCTGACCCTCAGGGCCGCGAAAGTGTCCGGTTCGAAACGGATTTCACGGTTCTCCCCCGGCGCCAGGGTGACCGGTTGATCCACCGAGATGGTCGGTTTGCCGGGCCGGCTGATGTGGGCCCGCACCATACCGCGCATCGGCACGTCGGCGGTGTTGCGGATGTCGGAGTAGACGGTGAGCCGGGCCGAATCGGTTGCGGGCAGCGGTAGCTCGGTGGTGACCAACGGGTCACTGAGCACGACCTGGCCCGAGTAGCTCAGGTAGACGGGTTTGAAGATGCCCGCATTGCGGTCGGCCACATAGGAATTGCCCCGTAGCGGGTTCTTGTCCGGGCCCTGGTAGCCGATGCGGTTCCAGTTGAGCCAGTCCCACCAGCTGTCGGCCAGCTCGACACCGTCGATGTCCTGCAGCGCCTGCTCGGGCGTCACCTTGACTGCCAGCGTGTTGACGCCCCCGGGGTTGATCCACGGAGTCGCGTCGATCTCGTGGATCGTGTGCATGCCCACCAACAGCGAGCTGCCGGCGATCATCGTGCCGTTGAGCCAGACCTCCGCGCGGTAGTTGATTCCCGGGAAATCGAGCCGGTAACTCGAGCTGCCCTGCGGCGCGGTGAAGGTCGTGCGGTACCACCAGTCCTGGCGGAACAGATCATCCGGCACGTCGGCCAGGTTGTCCCCGACATACAGGTCCGGATAGGTGCCGTCGTCCTGCAGCGCCGCCAGCACGGTGGACGGCATCTGCCTGACCGGGTGCCAGTCGGCGTTCACCTCGCCGGGCGTGGACATCGCAGCGCCGTCGGCCGTCACGGTGCGCGCCGAGGCCAGTTGCCACCCCTGTGCCAGTTCCATGCGCCCGGACGGCGGCTCCGGCTTGGCGAAGGGCGGGAAATCGGCGACGCACAGCGACAACAGCAGCACCGCAGCGAGGACGAACCCCACGATCCTGGTCCGAAGGCTCAGGCCGGCGCGGCGATTCCGGGCGGAAATGGGCAGCTCCTCACAGACCGGTGCGGCACCGTGTCGGTGAGTCGATGCCCTGCCGGGTCATTCTGCCGTGGTCCGTACCGCTGCGTGCGGCCGGTGCGCACTCAGAGTTTGTGCGGGACGTCGTTGACGAGGCCCCCGTCCATGACGAACTCGGCGCCGGTGGCGTAGCGGGATTCATCGCTGGCCAGGAACACCACGAAGCTGGATACCTCGTCGGGTTGCCCCGGTCGGCCCAGCGGAATGGTGAGCATGTCCTCGGGGAAGTGCTCGGTCATCGGGGTGCGGATGAATCCGGGGTGGATCGAGTTGACCCGGATCTGCTTGGGGCCCAACTCGAGTGCCGCGGACTTGGTCAGGCCGCGCACCGCCCACTTGGAGGCGACGTACGGGTGCACCATGGCCGCACCGCGCAGTCCTTCGATGGACGAGACATTGATGATCGATCCGCCGCCCGCGGCTTTCATCGCCTTGACGCACGCCTGCATGCCCAGGAAGGTGCCGGTCAGGTTGACGTCGATCACCTTCTGCCACTGGGCCATGTCGAACTTGCCGATCTGGCCGAGGGCGACGATCCCGGCGTTGTTCACCAGCACGTTGAGGAGACCGAACTCCGCGGTGGCGGTGTCCACCGCGGCGTTCCACTGGTCTTCCTGGGTGACATCGAGATGCACGTAGCGGACCGAATCGCCGAGTTCGGCGGCAAGTGCCTTGCCTTCGTCGTCGAGGATGTCCCCGATCACCACCTTGCCGCCTTCGGCGACCAGCGCCCGGGCGTGCTCGGCGCCCATACCCCGCGCACCGCCACTGATGAGTGCCACTTTTCCGTCTACCCGTCCCATGACGGGTGAGGCTACCGGGTGCGGCATCAAATTAGAACCTGTTCCAATTCTTCCATTGAGTAGGCATACTTCGAAGTACAGGCAAACGTGCACTACAACGTGATGCGGAACATCGGTCCGCGTTACAACTCGATGAAGGGATGTCAAGGTATGTCGAGGGCCATCCGCGTCGCCCACATCGGTACCGGAAACGTCGGCCGGTTGGCCCTGACCGGGTTGCTGACCAACCCGGCCTACGAGCTCACCACCCTGTGCGTGTCCACCGAGTCCAAGGTCGGCAAGGACGCCGGAGAGCTCGCCGGACTGGACATCACCACCGGGGTGACGGCCGTCGACGACCTGGATGCGGTGATCGCGGCCAAGCCGGACTGCGCCGTGTACTGCGCGATGGGCGACACCCGCGGACCGGAGGCCATCACCGACGTGGTGCGTTTGCTGGCGGCCGGGATCAACGTCGTCGGATCCGCGCCGGTGGTCCTGCAGTTCCCGTGGAAACTGATGCCGCACAAGTACATCGACGGCATCGAGGAGGCCGCCAAGGCCGGCAACGCCAGCCTGTTCATCACCGGGGTCGATCCCGGGTTCGCCAACGACCTGATCCCGTTCGCGCTGGCCGGCACCTGCCAGAGCATCGAGCAGGTGCGCTGCATGGAGATCGCCGACTACGCCACCTATGACGGCGTCACGGTGATGTTCGACGTGATGGGTTTCGGCAAGCCACTGGACGAAACGCCGATCCTGTTCCAGCCCGGCGTGCTGAGCATCGCCTGGGGAACCTCGATCCGGCAGTTGGCCGCCGGTCTGGGCATCGAGATCGACGACATCAACGAGGTCTGCGAGAACGAGCCCGCACCCGAGGCCTTCGACATCGCGGCCGGCCATGTCGCCAAGGGCACCGTGGCCGCATTGCGGTTCGAGATCCGCGGCATGGTCAAAGGGGAACCGGTGATCGTCATCGAGCACGTCACCCGGTTGCGCGAGGATCTGCGGCCCGATTGGGCGCAGTCGGCCCAGCCCGGCGGCTCCTACCGCGTCGAGATCGTCGGCGAGCCCTCCTACGTAGTCGACATCTGCCCGAGCAGCCGCAAGGGCGACCACAACCACGCCGCGATCGTGGCGGCGGCCGGACGGATCGTCAACGCCATCCCTGACGTAGTGGCCGCGGCGCCGGGCATCCGCACCACCCTGGACCTGCCGCTGGTGACCGGCAAGGGCCTCTACAAGTTGAGCTGATCCGGTCCGGTCATGCCCCGGGCCGCAGCCGGCGATCGCCCCGGCGCCGGCCACCCGGACGGGGCACGGTGAGCACCGGCCAATCGTGGTCGGTGGCGGCCGAGGCCAGCCCGGGCCGCGGGTTCACCGGCCGCGGATGGCCCACCAACCGCATGAGTGCGCCGTCCTCGTCACCGTCGGCATAGAAATAGCTGTGCGCCAGGTCGATCCGCTCGGCCTGGCAGAAATTCTGCACCGCATCGGCTTTGCGAGTACCCCAGATGATCGGCTCGACGATCCCGCCGGTCAGCCGGCCCTCGCCGTCGGTCAGGAAGTGATTGCACAGCACGTGCTCGATTCCCAGGTGTCGCGCGACCGGCTCGGCGTGGATGGTCAGGGCTGACGAGCTCAACACGACGGTATGGCCGCGGTCCTGGTGCCGACGCACCACCTCCCGCATGTGGGGATAGACCCGCTGCGCGATCCGATTCTCGAAGAGGTACTCCCCCAGCTCGTCCAGCTCGACAAGGGATTCGCCGCGCAGGTACCCGGCCGCCCGCACCAGGAGCCGCTCGAACGGCATCCGGCCGATCCGGTACCGCACGGAGGCCTCGAGGATGCCGAGGATCTCGCCGGCAGCGGCCTGCCCTCGACGGATCCGATGACCGGCGTGCGCAGTCGCGGTGAATCCGTCCACCAATGTGCCGTCGAGGTCGAAGAAGGCGCCCACCAGCGCGCCGCCCGGACCAGCCTCGATTTCCGCGAGCGACTCGGGTGGCGACAACGTGCGGCCCATGGAGCTACTAAACCAAGCCACCACGACCGTCGGCCAATCGAGACTAGAAATGGGGAATGACCCCAACCGCACCCTCCATCGGGATCAAGGACGTCGCAGCCGTCATCACCACCGGGCGGTTCGAGGAGGCAAAGGCCTGGTACACCCGGCTCGTCGGCCGGGAACCGGACCTGGAACCTGTTCCAGGCGTGGCGGAATGGCAGCTGACCGCGACCGCGTGGCTACAGGTCGTCACCGATCCTGCCGGCGCCGGGCGATCGGCCGTGCGATTCGGGGTCGACGAACTGGACACCACCGCCGCCTGGCTGCGCGACAATGGTGTTGCCGTCACAGAACCACAGGTCATCGCCGATATTGTCGCCATCATCGATGTCGCCGACCCAGACGGAAATGAGGTGTCGTTCGTAGCCGAGCTCGCGTGAATCTGCCGGGTCGCGACCCAAAACAGCCGAAGATGGCACTAAACTAGAACACGTTTCACTTCCGTCCGGGCCGCAGCGGCCGAGGACTCCCAAACCGCATTGCCATTGAAGGAGCTCCGAATGCACACCGCACTCTGCGACGAACTCGGGATCGACGTCCCGATCTTCGCGTTCACCCACTGCCGCGACGTTGTGGTCGCCGTCAGCAAGGCCGGTGGCTTCGGCGTGCTCGGCGCTGTGGGGTTCAGCCCCGAGCAGCTCGAGATCGAGCTCAACTGGATCGACGAGCACATCGGCGACCACCCCTACGGCGTCGACATCGTGATCCCGAACAAGTACGAGGGCATGGACGCCAACATGTCCCCTGACGAACTCAAGGGCATGCTGCAGTCGCTGGTGCCCCAGGAACACCTGGATTTCGCCAAGAAGATCCTCGCCGACCACGGCGTGCCGGTCGACCACAGTGACGACGACGCCCTGCAGCTGTTGGGCTGGACCGAGGCCACCGCAACCCCTCAGGTCGAGATCGCTCTGAAGCACCCCAAGATGACCCTCATCGCCAACGCGCTGGGCACCCCGCCGAAGGACATGATCGACCGCATCCACGCCGAAGGGCGCAAGGTCGCGGCGCTGTGCGGATCGCCCTCGCAGGCCCGCAAGCACGCCGATGCCGGCGTCGACATCATCATCGCCCAAGGCGGCGAGGCTGGCGGCCACAGCGGCGAGATCGGCTCGATCGTGCTCTGGCCCCAGGTGGTCAAGGAAGTGGCCCCGGTTCCGGTCCTGGCCGCCGGCGGTATCGGCAGCGGCCAGCAGATCGCCGCGGCGCTGGCGCTCGGCGCCCAGGGCGCCTGGACCGGATCGCAGTGGGTGATGGTCGAGGAGAGCGAGCACACCGAGCAGCAGCACGCCGCGTACGCCAAGGCCACCAGCAAGGACACCGTGCGCAGCCGGTCGTTCACCGGCAAGCCGGCCCGCATGCTCCGCAACGACTGGACCGACGCCTGGGAGAACCCGGACAACCCGAAGCCGCTCGGCATGCCGTTGCAGTACATGGTGTCCGGCATGGCCGTGGCCGCCACGCACAAGTACCCCAACGAGAGCGTCGACGTCGCGTTCAACCCGGTGGGCCAGGTGGTCGGCCAGTTCACCAAGGTCGAGAAGACCTCCGCGGTGATCGAGCGCTGGGTGCAGGAATACCTGGAGGCGACGGGCACCCTCAACGCCCTCAACGAGGCTGCCGGCGTGTGATCGAGGCCGCCGGCAGCGGGTTCCTGATCGCCGTCCTCTGGATGGACCTGATCTTCGATGTGCAGGTGCTGCCCCATCGCAGGTCGGCTGAGTTACCGGAACCCGTGCTGGCGTCCATCGCCGGCTACTACCGCCGCGCGACCACCACATCGCGCCCGATGAGCCTGCTGATCGCCGCCGTCATGGTGATCCTGTTGGCGGCATTGACTTTTCACGCGATCGACGGCACCGGCCCGGGTTGGCTGACAGCGGTGTTCGCGGCGCTCGCCGGTGGCCCCGTGTTGCTGGCCTTGCTACGCACCGTCCCCCGGGCCGTGGAACTGGGTCACCGCGGGGGCACCGTTGCCGACCAGTCTCTACTGGCGCGCGCCATCTGCCGCGACCACCTGCTGTGCCTGACGAGCATGTCCACGTTCCTCGCGCTGTGGTTGGCCACCAACGGGACGTGAGCTTCCGAGTGCCTGCGCCGAGGATCCCGGCCACCATGTGGCTGCGATCCCCGGCACAAGGGCTCGAGACCGGGCAACCGATGCCCGTCACAGGGATAGACCCATGTCCGGCGGTTATGTATGGTTGCATACATAGACCGTGAAAGGGCGTCGGATGACTGGTCCTCGTGAACGCATGGTGGCCTCGGCCGCATTGCTGATCCGGGAGCGCGGTGCGCACCCGACCGCGATTGCCGACGTCCTGGCCCACAGCGGCGCGCCGCGCGGCTCGGCCTATCACTACTTCCCCGGCGGACGCAACCAACTCCTTTGCGAGGCAATCGATTTCGCTAGCGATCAGGTGGCCGCCCGGATCGACAGGGCCGACAGCGCCGAGGTGTTGCTCGACGCCATGATCGCCGGATTTCGGAAACAACTGTCGGCCAGCGACTTCCGCGCCGGGTGCCCGGTGGTCGCGGTTGCCGTCGAGGCCGGCGAACCCGGCGCCGCTGAAACCGCGGCGCTCGACCGCGCCGGGGCGGCCTTTCTCCGCTGGACCGGTCAAATCGCCCGTCGACTACAGGACGACGGAGTCTCCGCCGAGCGCGCCGAGGAACTGGCGATGCTGATCATGACGGCGATCGAAGGTGCGGTGGTGGTGGCGCGCGCGACCCGCGACGTCAAACCGCTCGACCTGATCCACCGCCGGCTGCGCGCGCAACTGGCGGCAGAAATCCCCTGACCCCTTCCGGACCCGAAAGTCCACCGAAAGGATTCCGCCATGACGGTCGACCAATGGCAGCCCACCGCCTGCATCCTCTGCGAGTGCAACTGCGGGATCGTGGTCCAGACGGAAGACCGCGCCATCACCAAGATCCGGGGCGACAAGGACCACCCGGCCTCGCAGGGCTACACGTGCAACAAGGCACTGAGACTCGACCACTACCAGAGCAACGCCAACCGGCTGACCTCACCGCTACGCCGTCGTCCTGACGGCAGCTATGAGGAGATCGGCTGGGACACCGCCATTTCCGAGATCGCGGCCGGGTTCCTCGCCATCAGGGACGAGCACGGCGGGGACAAGATCTTCTACTACGGCGGTGGCGGGCAGGGCAATCACCTCGGCGGCGCGTACAGCGGGGCCTTCCTCAAGGCGATCGGATCGCGGTACCGGTCAAATGCCCTGGCGCAGGAGAAAACCGGTGAGGCGTGGGTCGATGCGCACCTCTACGGCGGGCATACCCGCGGTGAGTTCGAGCACGCCGAGGTCTCGGTGTTCGTGGGCAAGAACCCCTGGATGTCGCAGAGTTTCCCACGGGCCCGGGTGGTGCTCAACGAGATCGCCAAGGATCCGGGCCGCGCGATGATCGTCATCGACCCGGTGATCACCGACACCGCCAAGCTCGCCGACTTCCATCTGCGCGTCCGGCCGGGCACCGACGCCTGGTGCCTGGCCGCGATGGCCGCGGTGCTGGTGCAGGAAGACCTGTGCGACGAGGAATTTCTGGCCGCGCACGTCAACGGTGTCGAACCGGTCCGGGACGCGCTCCGGCAGGTGCCGATCGGCGACTATGCCGCACGGTGCGGTGTCGAGGAATCGCTGCTGCGCCAGGCAGTGCGCCGCATCGCCGCGGCCGGCAGCGTGGCGGTGTTCGAGGATCTCGGCATCCAGCAGGCCCCCAACAGCACCCTGTGTTCCTACCTCAACAAGATGCTGTGGATCCTCACCGGAAACTTCGCCAAACCCGGTGGGCAGCACCTGCATTCGTCGTTCGCCCCGCTGTTCGGCTCGGGCGGGGTCGGCCGTAGTCCGGTCACCGGCGCCCCGGTGATCGCCGGCCTGGTGCCGTCGAATGCGGTACCCCAGGAGATCCTCACCGATCACCCCGACCGGTTCCGCGCCATGATCGTCGAGAGCAGCAACCCGGCCCATTCGGTCGCCGATTCGGCGGCGGTGCGGGCGGCACTCGAATCACTCGAGCTACTGGTGGTCATCGATGTCGCGATGACCGAGACGGCACGACTGGCCGACTATGTGCTGCCCGCCGCCAATCAGTTCGAGAAGCCCGAGGCGACGTTCTTCAATCTCGAATTCCCGCGCAACAACTTCCATTTGCGCCACCCGTTGTTCGAGCCGCTGCCCGGAACCCTGCCCGAACCGGAGATCTGGGCACGCCTGGTCCGCGCCATCGGCACGGTCGACGACGCCGAGCTGGACCCGTTGCGGCGCGCCGCCCGGGAGGGGCTGGACTCCTATGCCGCGGCCTTCCTCGGCGCGGTGGGCGCCAATCCCGGGCTCGGGCGGGTGCTGCCGTACGTGCTGTACGAGACGCTCGGACCGGTATTGCCGGACGGCCTGGCCGGGGCCGCGGCGCTGTGGGGCCTGGCCCAGAAGACCGCGATGACCTACCCCGACGCGGTACGCCGTGCCGGGCACGCCGACGGCAACGCCTTGTTCGAGGCCATCCTTGCCCGCCGGTCCGGGCTCACGTTCACCGTCCATGAATATCCGGACGACTTCGCCCTGATCAGCCACCCGGACCACAAGATCGCGCTGGACATGCCCGAGATGCTCGACGCGGTCGGGGCGCTGCCGACCATGCCGACGGCGCTGACCACCGAGGAGTTCCCCATGGTGCTGTCCGCGGGTGAGCGGCGCGCCTACACCGCCAACGACATCATCCGAGACCCGGGCTGGCGCAAGCGAGACACCAACGGCGCCTTGCGGATCAGCGTCGACGATGCCGAAACCATCGGACTGCACGACGGCGACCGGGCCAGGATCACGACGGCGGCGGGCAGCGCGGAGGCCACCGTGGAGATCAGCGACGCGATGCTGCCCGGGCACATCTCGCTACCCAACGGGTTCGGCCTGGATCACACCGACGGCGACGGGCGGGCCGTCGCGCCAGGGGTGGCACCCAACGAGCTCACCTCGTCACAGTGGCGCGACGAGTACGCGGGCACACCGTGGCACAAGCACGTGCCCGCCCGGGTCGACCGGATTCCGGTCGCCAGCGTGCCGGCCTGATCAACCCGCTGTGGGCCGTCAGGGCAGGGGCGCGGGCGGGGCCGGAACCGGACCGGCCGGGCCGGCTACCGGAACGGGACCACCAGGGCCGGCCGGCGCAACGGCGCCACCAGGGCCGACGGACGGAACCGGAGCGCCCGGTCCGGCGGACACCGGTGCCTCCCCCGGCGCCTGTGGCGCGATCGGAACGTTCGGACCGGGCACCTGGCCCGGCACGGGCGTGTTCATGCCGCGCTGAGCGAGCCCGAGTACCAGTGCTTCCTTGCCGCTGATCTCCTGGTTCTGCACGGCGTGCCACAGATCCTTGAGGTAGCTCAGATTGGGGGTTTCGGCTCCCTGTCCAGTGGGATCCATCGTCGCCCCCGGCGGCAGGGCATCCGGGCTCGCCAGGTGAGGGGTTCCCACCGGGGCCGCGGCAGCCGGCGCCGCCGGATCTCCGGCCGCGGCCTGAGCCGCCGACCCGGGAGCAGGTGCCGGCGCAGGCGCGGGAGCAGGTGCTGGGTTGGCCGGCTCGGCAGCCGCCGCGGCGGCCATCGACAACGCGATGATGGGCCCTGACACACTCCACGCCAAGACGGACGTGAACCTTCGAATGTCGACACTCATCGCGTTGGCCTTCCTGCTGTTGCTCCAGGGACAGATGGTAACGCTGAGTGCATCGTTGCGCTCGTTCAATCGTTACAGAGGACAAATCGGAACACGTTCCAATACCAACGATGTCGGAGTTTCCGAAACCCACTCCATGGGGCCCCACCTGTGGTGTAGCAATGGCTTACGCCACTACACAACGTCGTCGCGAGGAGTGCCCACGTCATGCCGACTCTGAAACTTCCACCCGGATTCGACTTCACCGATCCCGACATCTACGCCGAACGGCTGCCTGTCGAGGAACTCGCGGAGATGCGCAAGCTGGCTCCGATCTGGTGGAACGAACAGCCGGTGGGCCAAGGGGGGTTCGACGACGGCGGGTTCTGGGTCGTCACCAAGCACAAGGACGTCAAAGAGGTGTCGCTTCGCAGTGACGTGTTCTCCAGCCAGGAGAAGACCGCCCTGCCGCGCTATCGGGAGGGCACCGTCCAGCAGCAGATCGACCAGGGCAAGTTCGTGATGCTGAACATGGACGCCCCGCATCACACGCACCTGCGCAAGATCATCTCGCGGGCCTTCACACCACGGGCGGTCGAACGCCTGCGCGCCGACCTGGCCGAGCGGGCCCGCGCGATCGTGGAGGCGGCCGCCGCCGAAGGCTCCGGGGATTTCGTCGAGCAGGTGTCGTGCGAACTGCCGCTGCAGGCGATCGCAGGACTCATGGGTGTGCCGCAGGAGGACCGCAAGAAACTGTTCGACTGGTCCAATCAGATGGTCGGAGACCAGGACCCGGAGTTCGCGTCCAACGATGCGATCAGCGCCTCGGTCGAGTTGATCATGTACGGGATGCAGATGGCGGCCGAGCGGACGAAGAACCCCGGCGAGGATCTGGTCTCCAAGCTCCTGGAGGCCGACGTGGAGGGACACAAGCTCTCCGACGACGAGTTCGGTTTCTTCGTCATCCTGCTCGCGGTGGCGGGCAACGAGACGACCCGCAACTCGATCACCCAGGGAATGATGGCGTTTGCCGATCACCCCGACCAATGGGAGTTGTTCAAGCGGGAGCGCCCCGGCACCGCCGCTGACGAGATCGTGCGGTGGGCCACCCCGGTGACGTCATTCCAGCGCACCGCGTTGGAGGACACCGAACTCGCCGGTGTGCCGATCAAGAAGGGCCAGCGGGTGGTGATGTTCTACCGCTCGGCGAACTTCGACGAGGACGTGTTCGACGACCCGTACAGCTTCAACATCTTGCGGGACCCCAACCCGCACGTGGGTTTCGGTGGCACCGGGGCGCACTACTGCATCGGCGCCAACCTCGCCAGGATGACCATCGACCTGATCTTCAACGCGATCGCCGACGTGATGCCCGACCTGACCCCGATCTCGGCGCCGGAACGGCTGCGGTCGGGCTGGTTGAACGGCATCAAGCACTGGCAGGTGGATTACCGCGGCCACTCGGATAGTCGATGATGGATCGCCAGTAGTCCTCCGGGATTTCGGTGTTCGACCGCAGCACGATCGCCAGACCGGTTGCCATCGCGATGCCGAGCAGGCCGAGCCACAGGCCGGCAAGCGCGATCGCGATCCAGAGCACCGTTGTCAGCGTGGGCCACGGCGACGCCAGAGCGAGCACCGGCGCGAAGAAGAACCCCGTTCCGATGTAGGCGGCCGACCCGGCCCGGTCGGCCGCCATCACGAAGTGCAGCCAACGCGGTATCGACGGGGGCGCCTGAGGTGGCTTACGCATCCTTGCCTCCTTGGTAGGGACGTACTCCACGGTGACGCGGATCAGGTAGCCACTGCAATTACCCTTGAGGTAGTGGTTATCTCGCGTCGTGTGAGTGAGACTCGGACGGTGACGAGTGCGACGACCCAGACACCCATCGGCTCACTGATGCGCGACTGGCGGTTGCGCCGCCGGATCAGTCAACTCGACCTGGCCATCGAAGCCGATGTGTCGGCGCGTCACCTCAGCTTCATCGAGACGGGGCGCTCGGTGCCGAGTCGGACCATGGTTCTGCGGCTTGCCGAAGCCCTCGAGGTGCCGTTACGAGACCAGAACCAACTGCTGCTGGCCGCCGGACTGGCACCGGTATACGCCGAACGCAGGCTGGACGATCCCGAGATGACCGCCGTGCGCGACGGCGTAACCCAGGTTTTGGACGCCTACGACCCGTTTCCCTGCGTGGTCGTCGATCGCACCTGGAACCTGTTGCAGGCCAACGCCGGTACCGCGGTCATGTTGGACGGCGTCGCACCGCATCTACTGGCCCAGCCCAATGCGCTTCGGATCACCCTGCATCCCGAGGGCATGGCCCCGCGCATCCGAAATCTGGCGGAATGGCGCCACCACCTGATCAGCCGGCTGCGCCGCGAGGTCACAGTGAGCGGATCAGCCGAACTGGCCGGCCTCCTCGCCGAGGTCGAGTCCTACCCGGGAGGCATGGAACCGGTCCGCGATCTCGGCGGTGTGGTGGTTCCACTGGAACTGACCTCGCCTCACGGCACCGTGCTGACCTTCCTGAGCACCGTCACGACGTTCGGCACCGCGCTGGACCTCACCGCCGCGGAGCTGAGCATCGAGGCATTTCTGCCGGCGGACGCCGAGACCGCCGCCGCACTGCGCTGATGCCATTGGTCTTACCACTTGACCTCTGACCGTCGGACAGGCAACATGGCCGCATGGCGCTACAACCGGTCAACCGCCGATCCGTACCCGAGGACGTCTTCGAGCAGATCGTTGCCGAAGTGCTCAGCGGCGAGATACAGCCCGGCGAACCGCTACCCAGCGAACGCCGCCTGGCCGAGGTGCTCGGGGTGTCCCGCCCGGCCGTACGCGAGGCGATCAAGCGACTGACCGAGGCCGGCCTGGTAGAGGTTCGGCAAGGCGACTCCACCACAGTGCGGGACTTCCGCAAGCATGCCGGCCTCGACCTGTTGCCCCGACTGCTGTTGCGCGCAGGCGAACTCGACGTCAGCGTGGTCCGCAGCATCCTGGAAACCCGCCTGCACAACGGCCCCAAGGTCGCTGAGCTGGCCGCCGAGCGAGCCCAGGCCGATCTCACAGCCCAACTCGGCCGCACCGTGGATGCCCTGGCGGCCGAACCGGATCCGGTGGAAAAGCAGCGCCAGGCGCTCACCTTCTGGGACCAGGTTGTCGACGGAGCGGACTCGATCGCATTCCGCTTGATGTACAACACCCTTCGGCAGACCTACGAGCCCGCGCTGCCGGCGTTGGCCACCATGATGGCCGCCGAGGTCGGCCGTCCGGACGCCTACCGGCGGATCGTGGAGGCAATCGAAGTTGGTGACCCGGCGGCTGCCCGCGCGGCCGCTCAGGACCTGCTGGAACCGGCCACCAACGCGCTCATGGGCGCCCTCGAGGCGCTGGAGGAAAACCGATGACGCGCAACGTTTTCACATTGGGTGACGCGGCACGGGAATTCGTCAGACACCCCTCCCCCTGGATGCTCGGCACCGCGCTGGTCGGCAGCGTCGCCGCGCGGTGCGCGGCCGGGGACTGGCAATTCACCGATGTACTCGTGCCCGCAGGGATGCTCGCGGCATTTCCGTTCTTCGAATGGATCGTCCACGTTCTCGTACTGCACTGGCGGCCAAGGAGGTTCGGCCGGATCACACTGGATTCGGTGCTGGCCCGTGACCACCGCCTGCACCACGTCGACCCGCGCGACATCCCGCTGATCTTCATACCGTGGCGGGCTCTGCTGTGGATCCTGCCCGTCGCAATGGCCGTCGCACTGCTGGCATTCCCTCGCCTCGGCCTGGGACTGACATTCCTGTCGGTCCTGACGGTGCTGGGTCTGTCCTACGAGTGGTGCCACTATCTGATCCACAGCGACTACAAGCCGAAAAACCGCGTATACCGCGCGGTTTGGCGTAACCACCGCCAGCACCACTACAAGAACGAGCACTACTGGTTCACCGTCACCACCGCCGGAACCGCCGACCGCGTACTGGGGACCTACCCCGACCCGGCGACGGTGTCGACCTCACCGACGTCGAAGAACCTGCACGCGGCTACGCCTGCACGACAATAGGATCGCCCAGGTGCACGGTGTTGAAGTACCAATCGGCGTTGTCAGGGCTCAAATTGATGCAGCCGTGGCTGACGTTCGCATATCCCTGGGATCCCACCGACCAGGGGGCTCCATGCACGTAGACACCACCCCAGGTCACGCGGACCGCGTCGTACACGGTGAGCTTGTACCCCTCAGGGTCGCTCAGCGGAATCCCGATGGTTCGCGAATCCATCACCACGACAGGCTCTTTGGACAATGCGCTGAAGGTGCCGATCGGCGTCGGGTGTTTGGGCTTGCCCATCGAGGCCGGCATGGTACGGGCCACCGCGCCGTCGATGCTGACGGTAAACGTGTGAGCGTCGATGTCGGCGACGCCGAGCACCTCGGACCCGGTCTCGAAGCTGGTCTTGGCGCCGCCGGCCGACACGGAGATCTTCGAGTGAGCCGGCCACAACTGATCGGGCTTCCACTGCATCACGTCATCGCTGAGCCAGGTGAATGTGCCTGTGGGAGTGTGCGGTGAGCTGATCTGCAAGCTGCGCTGCGCCGCGCTGCGGTCGGTCACCGGGTTGTCGAAGGTCACGGTCAGCGGCATGGCGACACCGACCACCGAACCGGCGGCAGGCTCGATCGTCGCCCCAGGCTCGGGCGTGCTCACCGCAGCCGATGCGACATTGACCGTGCTCGCCGCGGCCAGGGTGGCGACACCAATCGCCGCAAACACTTTCAGTACCGACGCTCGAACGGTTCCGAATGACGACGATGGGGCGCTCAGCATTCCACCAGTGTAGGTGCTCGCCGGGACTGTACCTTTCAGGCGCAGCGTGACGGCGGCGAATCGGTGTCGGCGGTAGCGCGATGAGTTGCCCATGGTGAACACATCGACGCGATGCGTCAGAACGTTTCACCGCAGCATTGACGAACTCGCGCGGATCTCAGCAACGTCACAGCGATCAGGGCGCGGCGGGATCGGGCGCAGGTAACTGAGCCTCGGAGGGTAAGGGCTCCGGCATGGGTGCCGTAGGTTCTGTCGCCGGAGCCTGCGCAGCCGTCTGTTGTATCGGTGCCGCCTCTGGCGGCGCACTCGGCGGAGGCGTCGGAACCTCGGATGCCGGCGCCGGCGGAGGTGCCTCCGATGTCGGGGACGGTGCCGGCGACACCATGGTCTCGGTCGGCGGGGCCTGGCCTGCGGGCGGGGATTCTTGTCCCGCTTCGGGCGGAGGGGCACCGGGGACGTGCTCGGGCGTCTGCGGTGACTGCTCCGGTGGCACCAGCTCCAGCTCGGAGCCGGGAGGCGCGAGCTGCCCGTCCGGCAATACGGTGTTCTCAGATGGGGCCGTGACACTTTCGCCGATGACGTATTCCGGCGCGACGTCCTCCACCGGCTCCAGCATCGGCGGCACCTCGGACGGCGCGGGGGTGGCGGCCGCGGGCGGCTGGTGCACGACGGCCGAGTCGCCCGACGTACTCACCACCGGACGGGTGCTCCGATGCGGAGTCGGCTCTGAACCCGGCAGCAGCTGCTGACCCACTGCCAGCGCCAGCGACACTCCGAAGGCCAGCACTCCGCCGAGCAATATTGCCAGCGGGGTCAATTGCGTAGCGGGCCAGCGCCACCCGGCCGGGGCCATGCCGTTGTCGGCCGGCGTCCGGCCCCGGCGCACCGAAGCCAGCGCGGCGCCCCGGGCCAACGGCAATCCGGGTTCGGCGGGCGTGAACACCGGCACCGCCAGGGCCTGTTCCAGCTTCGGCAGCACCGAGTCCAGATCGACGGCAGAGCCCACCACCACGAGCGCATCGGGACGTGGATCAGCCGCGTCGAACGTGTCGGACAGCCAGGTGGTCAGGCCTGCCACGGTCTCGATCCCCCGGCTGACCGTCGTCTGCACGGGAGTGCCGTCACGGACCGTCATTGCCTGCACGACATCGGGTTCCAGGACGCATACGCCGGTCGTGTCGAATCCGACGATGCCGGCGATGCGATGCGCGAGCGCATCCGTGGCCTGCGGCAGCCGAACCGGAACCACGGAGGCGTACCCGGCCTCGGCCACCTTTTTCAGCAGCACCGCGGCCTCGGCGCCTGCGCCCGAACTCCACGTGACACCGATCGTTGTCAGCCGCCGACCATGTTCTGCCGCAACCTTTTCGGCGCGCCGAACCGCGGATACCACATCAGCGCAGATCTCGCCGGTTCGTGATGGCGTATAGCCGCGAATGTCGAAGGCGTCGTGGTCGATGGTCGCCCCGTCAGCCTCGCTGCCCTCGAGCAGGACCAGACCGACGGTGGACGGTGTCAACGAAACACCGAGCACCGCCTCCACATGCACCCCCGAAAGTGTGGCCATCGTCCCAACGTTTCACGATGACATTACCGGGTGGCAGCATCGTATCCATCCCCTGCACCTTCGATGCCCGCATCCGACCCGCGACGAAATGTGCTGTGCCACAGAAGCGCCAGTACACAACGGCGTTCCGGTTTGCCGCTGACGCCGTCAATTTCGACCGACCGGACCGCTCCCGTGGCAAGGTTATGGCCCATGCAGCAAGGGCAGGACTCACCACGCCACCGCACGTTCTTCGGCCATCCCATCGGATTGGCGAACCTGTTCGGGGTGGAATTGTGGGAGCGCTTCTCGTTCTACGGGATGCTCACCATCCTCGGCTACTACCTGTACTACATGGCAGCCGACGGCGGCCTGGGGTTGCCGAAGAGCACCGCCACCGGCATCGTCGGCGCCTATGGAGGACTGGTGTACCTGTCAACCGTCCTGGGCGCGTGGATCGCCGATCGCCTGCTGGGCATGGAACGCACGGTGTTCTACGGCGGGGTGGTGGTGATGGCGGGCCACATCGCACTCGCGGTCGTTCCGGGCATGTCCGGGGTCGGCGTCGGCCTGGTGCTGGTCGCCCTGGGATCCGGCGCGCTCAAGGCCAACGCGTCCTCGCTGCTGGGCACGCTCTACGACAAGGACGACCCGCGCGCCGACGGCGGATTCACCTTGTTCTACCTCGGAATCAATCTGGGCGCCTTCGTCGGGCCGCTGGCCACGGGACTGTTGCAGACCCGAGTCGGCTTTCACTACGGGTTCGGCGCCGCGGCCGTCGGCATGGCGCTCGGCCTCACACAGTACGTGTGGTTCCGCCGCAATCTCGGCGACCACGGACGCATCGTGGCAAACCCGTTGCCGCCCCAGGCAATCGGTAAGGTCATCGGCATCGTCGCCGCACTGGCCGTGGCCGTGACGGCGCTGTTCGCGATGCACGTGGTCGAGCTGGCCAACCTGTCCCAGTTCACCACCGGGGTCATCGTCGTGGCCTCGGTGATGTATTTCGTGGTGATGTTGACCAGCGCCAAGGTGTCCGAAACCGAACGCATCCGGGTCCGTGCCTTCATCCCGCTGTTCATCGCCAACGCGGTGTTCTGGTCGCTGTTCCAGCAGACCTTCACAGTGCTGGCGGTCTACTCCGACGAACGCGTCAACTGGTCCGTCTTCGGCTGGACCGCACCGTCGAGCTGGATCGGGTCGATCGAACCCGTCTGGATCATCCTGCTCTCCCCGTTGTTCGCGATCCTGTGGACCCGGCTGGGCAACCGGGCACCGACCACTCCGCGCAAGTTCGCCTACGGCGTGATCGGCATGGGCGCGGCTTTCCTGCTGTTCCTGCCGATGGCACCGTCCACCGGCAAGGTGGTGCCCGCACTCCTGGTGGCCGGCATCATGGTGGTGTTCGCGGTGTCTGAACTCCTGCTGTCGCCGATCGGCCTCTCGGTGACGACAAAGCTTGCGCCAGAGGCATTCCGGGCTCAGATGATGGCGCTGTTCTTCTTCTCGGTCGGCCTGGGTACGGCGATGTCGGGCGTGCTCGCGCAGCGCTACGATCCCGCACACGAGTTCGCCTACTTCGGCGTACTCGGGGCGCTGGCGATCAGCGTCGGTGTCGTGGTTCTGCTGATGTCACCGCGGATCAGCCGGCTGATGGAAGGGGTTCACTGAGACAAGATCTCGGCCAGCAGCGGTGGCTCGATGTTGCCGCCCGAGACGATCACGACCGCGGGCCCCGGTGGCGCCGCTGCATTCCGGTAGCCCGCCAGCGCCACCGCACCGCTGGGTTCGGCCACCAAGTGCGCGCGATGCGCGAGTTCTCGCACCGCTGCACGGATCTCGTCCTCGGTCACGGTGATGACATCGTCGATCACACGTTGCAGATGGGCGAACGTCAATGCTGACGGCGTCGAGCGCAGTCCGTCGGCGATGGTCCGATTACGTTGCGCCACAGACCAGTCCACTCGGTGACCGGCGGCCAGGCCCTCCGCGGTGTCTGCGGCGAGTTCCGGCTCGACGCCGAAGATCCTGGCCCGCGGGCACAACGCCCGGACCGCGGTGCCCACACCCGAGGCCAAGCCACCGCCGCTGATCGGGATGAATACGGATGCGACATCCGGTAGATCCTGCGCGATCTCCAACCCGATGGTGCCCTGGCCGGCGATCACGTCAGGGTGGTCGAACGGTGGCACCAGCACACCGCCGGTGCGCTCGACCAGTTCGGCGGCAACCGATTCACGCTGCCCGGCCCCACACAACACCACCTGCGCCCCGCGATCCCGGGTGGCCTGCACCTTCACGGCCGGCGTCTCCTCGGGCATCACGATGTGGGCGGCAACGCCATAGGCCGCAGCCGCATACGCCACCGCCTGAGCATGATTGCCGCTGGAGTAGGCCACCACTCCCCTGGCCCGTACGCCGGGATCGAGCCGGCCCAGCGCGTTGAACGCACCGCGGATCTTGAAGGCGCCGATCGGTTGCAGATTCTCGGGCTTGAGCCACAACGGCCGACCGGGGTCGCCCCATCCGGCCGCCAGCAGCGGGGTTCGCACGATGTCGGAGTCGATCCGCCGGGCCGCGGCGTCGATGTCGTCGAGGGTCACCAGCTTCACCACATCAGTCTCTCCTGCGGACCGCACCCGCGAAAGTCCGGGCCGCGGCACCTCCCGTTACCGTGGAGCGGCAGACCCGCCGGCATCGGAGTGCTCACGTGACCCAGTACAGCTTCGGCATCGTTCCGCGTTACGCCGAGATCGACCAGCAGGGTGTGGTGTTCAACGGCCACTACCTCACCTGGTTCGACGAGGCATGTACCGGGCTGTTCGACCACCTGCGGGTGAGTTATGCCGACCTGATCGCCGATGGCCTCGACATGCAGGTGGTGCATACCGAGATCGATTTCCGGGCGCCGGTCCGGTGGCGGGAGTCGGTGCGGATCGCCGTGCGGTGCGAGCGCATCGGTACCACCAGCTTCACCCTGGGCTTCACGGTGCTGGGCACCGACTCCGCCGGTGACGAGCAGCCACGGGTGTGCGGCAGCAATGTCTACGTCGTCGTCTCAACCGGCGACTGGTCCAAGCGAGAAGTCCCCGAAGGTGTTCGCGCAGCGCTCAGTTCCGTTGCCGGCCAATGAATCTTTCGACCCGAGCGTGCCGTGCCGCCCTCGGCGGTAATGTCTGCTCATGGCCGATCAGCACGATCACGGTCCGCAGCGTGAGTTGCCGCCCGGCATGGCCGAGCAACTCGGTCTGCCGCACTCGGGCATGGTCTCATTCGGGCACCGCCCAATCCTGACCGAGACGGCCCAACTCGACGCCTGGCAGCCCGATGTGGCGATCGTCGGTGCGCCGTTCGACATTTCGACGACGAACCGTCCAGGTGCCCGGTTCGGTCCCCGGGCGATTCGGGCCACGGCCTATGAACCGGGCACTTACCACCTCGACCTCGGCTTGGAGATCTTCGACTGGCTCGAAGTGGTCGATTTCGGCGACGCGTACTGCCCACACGGTCAGACCGAGGTATCCCACGCCAACATCCGCGAGCGGGTCCACGCGGTGGCCTCGCGCGGCATCGTTCCCGTGGTGCTCGGCGGCGATCATTCGATCACCTGGCCGTCGGCGACCGCGGTGGCCGACGTGCACGGATACGGCAACGTCGGAATCGTGCACTTCGACGCGCATGCCGACACAGCCGACAACATCGAGGGAAACCTGGCCAGCCACGGCACCCCGATGCGTCGGCTCATCGAATCCGGTGCGGTGCCCGGCACCCATTTCGTCCAGGTCGGCCTGCGGGGTTACTGGCCGCCGCAGGACACGTTCGAATGGATGCTCGAGCAGGGCATGACCTGGCACACCATGCAGGAGATCTGGGACCGCGGATTCAAGGAGGTGATGGCCGATGCGGTCGCCGAAGCCTTGGACAAGGCCGAAAAGCTCTATGTGTCAGTCGACATCGACGTTCTCGACCCCGCGCACGCACCGGGCACCGGCACCCCGGAGCCCGGCGGTATCACCAGTGCCGACCTGCTGCGGATGGTGCGTGAGCTGTGCCGCACCCACGACGTGGCCGGGGTCGACGTCGTCGAGGTGGCCCCGGCCTACGACCACGCCGAACTCACGGTGAACGCCGCGCACCGGGTGGTGTTCGAGGCGCTGGCGGGCATGGCCGCCCGGCGGCGTGACGCCACCCAGACCCCGGCAGGGCCGCCCGCGCGCTGAACGGCCGGAAATTCACGTTGAAACGCCAGTTCACGGGTAGCACAATCGGTATGGACGGCGATGCCGGTCGGTGAGGGGGCAATTATGACGCACGCCAACGGTGACGACTTCGACGACGGTTTCGATGACGACGCCCCGGAGGCCGATGTCGTCGAACAACTGATACCGGTCGGTGTCGACGATGAGGACGACGCGATGTCGGATCTGCGGCGGGTACGGATCTCAACCGATGCCGACGCCACCGAAGCCGATCTGATCGATCAGGCGATCGGGGTGCCGCTGGACGACGAGTCCGATTTCGATCGCTGAGCGGACCGCGCCCGTACCGCCGTCCGCGCCACCATTCCTGCCACGGCCAGGGCCACCAGTGCCATCAGCCATGGCCACGCCCCGTGCCGGTGCACCCACCCCGCGAGCGTGCCCTGCAAGCGCCCGGCGGCGGCGATCACCGGATCTTCGGGATTGCCTCCGGCACTGAATAATTGGATCTCGTACCAGCCGTAGTACGCGACGTAGGCGCCGACGACGATCAACAGCGCTCCGCTGATCCGGCTGACGTAGGGAATGACGCGTCGCAACCGGTCGACCACCACCGTGCCGGCCAGCGCCGTGGCGACGGCCAGCACGCCGACGACGAGGGCGAAACCCGCCGCGTACGCGGCGAACACCGCCAGCCGATGCAGTGCCGTATTCGATTCCAGAGTTGCGCCGGTGACCGCCAGGAACGGTCCCACGGTGCACGACAGTGACGCGAGCGCGTACCCGACGCCGTAACCGGCCATCGAGCCGAGTCGTGCGGTCGGCGCCCAACCGGTGTGGCCCGCCACAGCGTCGGGCAGTAGCAACCCGAGCCGGCGACCGGCCAGCAGCCAGCCGCCGAGAACGATCAGGATGACACCGATGAGCAACGTGACGTACGGCAGGTAGCGCTGGACCGTGCTCGCGGCCGCGACCGTGAGCAGCCCGAATGTGCCGAACACCGCGACGAATCCGGCGGTCATCACCAGGGTGGCGACCAGCGCCCGGCCCAGCGCCGGCAGCGGTCCATGCGGCGAGGTGCCCCGCACCACCAGCGCGAGGTACCCGGGCAACAAGGCGAACCCACAGGGGTTGAGTGCCGCGACGAGTCCGGCGCCGAACGCCAACCCCACCAGGTTGTCTGGCACGCCGGTGACTTAGCTCTTCAGGGCCGCGACCCGATCGGCCAGCTCCTGCTGCGGCATCGCCGACGTCGGGTTGTTGACGAACGTCGATGACCCGTCGGCCCGGTAGAAGACGTAGGCGGGCTGCCAGGGCACGTTGTAGCGGGCCCAGATCGACCCGTCGGCGTCATTGAGATTGGGGAAATTGAGGTGGTACTTGTCGACGAACCCCTGCATGGCTCCGACATCGGAGTGCGCCGCGATGCCTACGAAGCTGACCTGCGGGTTGGCCGCGGCAACTTGACTCACTGACGGCGCCTCGGCGTTGCAGAACGGGCACCACGGCGTCCAGAACCACAGGACGGCGGGCCGCCCGGCCAGGCTCGACCCGTTGAACGGGGCACCCGACAAGGTGGTGCCGGTGAATTGCAGCCGGTCGTCGGCGGCCGCTGCCGGCGCCGCGACCAGTGCGAACACCATCGCGACCGCGGACAGCAGGCCCAGCAGGCCGGGTGTGAACGCCAGGTGCAACCGCGCGAGTCGCATCCTCATGGCACCGTCTCCTTCGCTCAGGGCGCAGGCACAGGTGCGGCGTGCGCATAACCCTGACACGGCGGTAGGCACATCAGAGTTCAACGGTGTGCAGTTTTGCGCACCCGTCAGTTCTGCCGCGGCAACAGTTCGGCGGCGAACCGGTCGAGGAACGCACCGCGGTCGGCGGGACCCGCCGCCCTGATCACGAACTTGGTCAGGCCGGCGGCCACGTAGCGATCGAGTTGGCGGTGCAGATCGGGCCAGTCCGCGGCGATCAGCTCCTCGGAGTCGATGTCTGGTCTGCGGCGGCGGACCGCGGCGAGCAGATCAGCCGGGAGCGCGCCGTCCCCGACGGCGAGGCTGATGCCGAAGTGGTCGGGCTCGATGGTGCGGCCCGCGGCAACCGCCTCAGCCTCGATGCGGCGGCGCGCTGCGGCCGCCTCGTCGGCGGTGAGGAAGCTGCCCAGCCACCCGTCGCCGAATTTGCCGATGCGGGTAAGGGCCGCCGGCGCCGACCCGCCCAGCCAGATGTCGATCGGGGTCGCCGGTACCGGTTGAACCTGCGCGGAGCGGACCGTGAAGTACTCCCCTTCGAACGACACATCGCCGCCGCGCAGAGCTGCTCGCAGCAGGTCCAGCGATTCGTCGAAAACCGCGGCCCGGCGGCCGTCGGGTACGACGAAGATGTCCCGCTCGGGAGACAGTGCCGAATGCAGGCCGAACGCGGGCAGCACCCGCTTGGGCGCCAGTGCCGCCAGAGATGCCAGTTGTTTGGCCACCAGAACCGGATGGCGTCCCGGCAGGATCGCCACCGAGGTCCCGACCTTGAGCCGCCGGGTGCGTGCCAGCGCGTAGGCCATGCCGACGAACGGATCCACTGCCGGGGTGTAGACCAGTTCGGAGAACCACACCGAATCGACCCCGGAACTCTCCAGGTGATCGACGATGCCGCCCAGTTCGTCCGGGGTGGTTTCAGCGCCGAGTCCCACGCCGAAGCGGACCTTCATCGAGGATGTCCCATGCCATTCATATTGGACGTAACACCCAAGGTGCGCCTCTTGTGCCCGGTCAGTCTGCGGTTCAGAGTAAGAAAATGAGCGAACAATGGATTCAAGGGTGCTTGGTCCAGCGGATCACATTTCGTGATGGCCTGGTGCTCAACCTCGACGACTACAACGAACTGGTCATCTCGGTCCCGCTGGAACTGACGCTTCCGCCAACCGGAGCCGACGATCCCGAAGTGGTGTCGCTCGATCCGCGCGCACTTCGCAACGAGGTACGGCCCCTGTTCGATTTCGCCGGCCAACGCTGCACGCATGCCGATTGGGAGAACGACGGCAGCCTCCACCTGTGTTTTTCCGACGGCCACCGGATCGATGTCCGGCCCGACGAACGCCACACTTCGTGGGAGCTGTACGGGAAGTACCACGGCTACGCCGCATGCCTGCCGCACGGGCGGGTCCGGATCGTCCGCCACGATCAGGATGACTCCGATCAAGACGGTGACGCCCGCACCCGCGAGAGCGGCTGACCGGCATACGGCGCGGCCGTTGGTACCTATCGGTGGGGCATCAGCCCACGCCAACCCCGATGATCGGGATCCAGACGCCGAACAGCCACACGCCCCACTGCCGGAACCCGTTGTCCCACACCGGGTTCAAGTTGTAACCCCAGTAGTTCACGGTCGGCGGCAGCGGTCCGCCGTTCCAGTGCATAGCCGGCGGTGGGCCCCAACCCCACGGCGGCGGGCCTCTACGGTCATCCCACCAGTCGTGCCGGTTGTTCGCCCACCAGGGACCCTTGTCGTCCCAGTGATCGCGGTGGTCGAAATCAGGGCCACGATTGCCGAAATCGCGCCCTCGATTGTCGAAATCACGGTCATGGCCGGGCGGCCCGCCATCACAGAACGGGAAGCAGTCGTCGTTGCCGTGCCCCGGCTTGAGCGGTACCGGCACAGCGGGCGATGCCGACGCCACCGGAACCCCCAACCCCGCAGCGCCTATTCCGAACGCACCGACCGTCAACGCAGCCGCCACGAACCTGGTCAGTTTCATACCTGGACCTCCTACAGTCGTGACCCCGGCGCCGGCCATCCCCCCAATGGCCCGGCGCCGCAACGCCTTGCAACTCGCCGCTGGACCGAGCGGCGGAACGTGCACCCCGGTGGGGGTATCGCCGCGACGGATCCGAGCGTTACGCGTTCTCCGGTCGGCTCCGGCTCTAACCTGGCGGGGTGGGTATCGCACCGCGGGTCAATGGGGCACCTCCTCCGGACGTGCCGCGCTCGGAGATCGATCTGGGATCGTGGCAGTTCTGGCGCGAGGACGACGACATTCGCGACGGAGCATTCGCCGCGCTGCGACGTGCGGACCCGATCTCGTTTCACCCGGCATGCGTCCTCGGCGGTTTTCCCGAGAGCCCCGGGCACTGGGCGGTGACCAGGTACGACGACGTCTTCCACGCCAGTCGTCATCCGGAGATCTTCAGCTCCGCGTCGGGAATCACCATCGGCGACCAGACAGTGGAACTGGCCGAGTATTTCGGTTCCATGATCGTGATGGACGATCCCCGCCACACCCGCCTGCGCAACATCGTGCGCAGCGCATTCACGCCGCGGGTGGTGGCGCTCATCGAGGATTCCGTCCGTGATCGGGCCCGGCGACTGGTTGCCGACATGGTGGCGAGAAATCCCGACGGCACCGCCGAACTCGTCACCGAACTCGCGGGTCCCCTACCGCTGCAGATCATCTGCGACATGATGGGCATCCCCGAGCCGGACCATCAACGGATCTTCCACTGGACCAACGTGATCCTCGGGTTCGGCGATCCCGATCTGACCACCGACTTCGACGAGTTCCTCAAGGTGGCGATGGACATCGGCGCGTATGCGACCGCGCTGGCAGATGAGCGACGCGCGGTGCCCACCGAGGACCTCACGACAAGCCTGGTTCAGGCCGAGGTCGACGGCGAACGACTTACCTCCGCGGAGGTGGCCTCCTTCTTCATCCTGCTCGTGGTCGCGGGCAACGAGACCACCCGCAACGCCATCAGCCACGGCCTGCTCGCACTCACCCGATTCCCCGAACAGCGCGAGAAGTGGTGGTCGCGGTACCAGGAATTGGCCCCCACCGCGGTGGAGGAGATCGTGCGCTGGGCGTCGCCGGTGAGCTACATGCGCCGCACGGTCACCCAGGACACGGTGCTCGGCGGGACGCCGCTGCCCGCCGGGGCCAAGGTGACACTGTGGTACGGATCGGCGAACCGGGACGAGTCGAAGTTTGCCGATCCGTGGACGTTCGACGTCACCCGCCACCCCAATCCCCATCTCGGATTCGGCGGCGGCGGTGCACATTTCTGCCTCGGAGCAAACCTGGCGCGCCGCGAGATCACCGTGGCGTTCGAGGAACTGCACCGCCAATTGCCGGACATCGTCGTGACCGAGGAACCCGACCGACTGCAGTCGCAGTTCATTCACGGCATCAAACGGATGCCGGTGGCCTGGTCCACCCGTTGAGCGGCTACTTCACCGTAAGCGTGCCCAGCATCGCGGGGTGATAGAGGCAGTAGAAGGCGTACTCCCCCGGCTCCTGGGGCGCCGTCAGCGTCGCACGCTGCTTACCCTCGACGTGGACGTCGAACAGTCCCTTGGTCCGCGACGTCACCGAATGCTCGACCTCGTCGTTGTTGATGATCGTGATCTCCGTGCCCGGCGCGACGGGTCCGAGGGCGCCGAATCCCATGCCCTCGATCGTGATGACCGGGCCGGTCGGGACCGACATACCGGGGCTGGTGGTGACCGTTTCGGAATGCTGGCCGTGGCCGGCCGGCGAATTGGCTTGCCCGCACGCAACACTCGCCCCCGCGAGCAGGACCATCGACACCGCCAACGCTGCAAGTCGAGACATCCGGGCCCCCTGAGGTTCGTCCTGACCGCAGACAATTATCGCCCCGTCAGGGCCCGATGTGTCCGATTCCGTCGATCCGAGATCTCAAGTCCGCGTCGGCACCCTCACTGCACCGTTGACCGTCGTGAGGTGCTCCCGACCCGACGACCGGTGACCACACCGGCCGCGAACGCGGCGACGAGCACACCGACGATCACCCAGGCCAGCACGCTGGAACCGCCGACCAGATCGTTGAGGTTGGTCAGGATCAGCACCAGCGCACCCAGCAGACCCGCCAGACCGAGCCCCGGGGCGATGCGCACCCGCCACAGTGAGTGGCCGTGCCGGTCGCGAGCGAAGTAGACCAGGACCGCGACACTGGTGGCGATCATCAGCAGCACCACACCGACCGTCGTCGCCCCGGCGAACCAGGTGTAGAACTGGGCGGCCGGGTCCAGCCCGAACACCACCGCCAGCAGGACGCTGACCGCCACGACACCGGAGATCCACAGCGAAGCCTGATGCGGTGAGCCGTGCCGATCGTGCGGTTGGCTCAGCCGCGCGGGCAGCACGTCGCGCTGCGACAGCGCGAACACGTAGCGCGACGCCACGTTGTGGAACGCCAGGATGCAGGCGAACAGGCTGGTGAAGTACAGCACCGTGATGATGTCGGCGCCGGCCGCACCGATGTACCGGTGCGCGGTGTCGCCGAGGAAGGTGGAGCCGGAGTCGGTGGCGCGGGCGATGGCCTGCTCGTCACCCCAACCCGAGATCAACGCCCAGCTGGTGACCGCGTAGAACACCCCGATCAGGATCAGCGCCAGGTAAGTGGCCCGGGGAATCGTCCGCTCGGGAGTGCGGGCCTCGTCGCGGAAGATCGCGGTGGCCTCGAATCCGACGTAACTGATGATCGCGAAAAGCAGACCGATCCCCAATGACCCGGAGAAGATCGCGCTCGGGTTGACGATGCCCGAGGACAGTCCGTGGTCACCGCCGTTGGCCACGATCACCAGGTCGAGCACCAGAACGATCGCGATCTCGGCGGTGAGCAGCACGCCCAGCAGGCGGCTGGACAGCTCGATGTTGCGGTAACCGAGGTAGGTGGTGACGGCAAAGGCCACCGCGGCGAACACCCACCAGGGCAGAGCCGGCCCGCCGGCCAGCTCGACGACACTGGCCCCGGCTGGCCCGAGCAGTCCGTACACGCCCGCCTCCAGCGCCACGTAGCTCACCAGTGCCACGAAGGCGATACCGATGCCTGCGGGCAACCCGAGTGACTGACGAACATAGGAGAAGAAGGCGCCCGCCTCGTCGACATACGGCGTCATCGCCGTGAAGCCGACCGCGAACAACAGCAGCACCACCGTGGAGGCGATGAACGTGGCGGGGAATCCGGCACCGTTGCCCGACGCGATACCCAACGGCACCACACCACCGATCACCCCCAGTGGTGCGGCCGCGGCCACCACCATGAAAACGATCGAGGCCACCCCGAGGTTGCCGCGCAGCTGCCGGCCGGCCGGCGGCGGTTGGTAGCCCAACGATTCTGGGGCTGTGGTGATTTCGGACATGCTCGACCGTCCTTCAGGCAGCGTGCGCGTAAACATGACCCGGGGAACATAGGGCCGGGGTGTGCCGGCACAACAGGTCTGGCGTCATCGTGCGCAAAAGTCGGTTTGTCTAGCGCGCCCCCAACACATCGAGCATCCCGGCCGCGGATCGCGGCCAGGTGAACTGCTCGGCCCGCTGACGCGCGCTGCTGCGCCGCAACGGTTCGGGGCGGCCGATCACCGAGGTGACGGCGCGCGCGATGGCGTGCGCGTCGTTGTCGGCAGTGGCCCCGCTGTCGCAGGTGAGGATCTCGGCCAGCGCCGAGGTACGTGACACGACCGCCGGAGTTCCACAGGCCAGCGCTTCCAGCGCGGCCAGGCCGAAGGTCTCGTGCGGTCCCGGTGCGAGCGCGACATCTGCCGAGGCCAGAATCGACGCCACCGTATCGCGGCAGCCGATGTACCCCGTGAAGGCCACCGGCAGCCCACTGGCCTGCCGTTCGAGCCGGGCCCGCAACGGCCCCTCCCCGACCACCACCAGCCGCGCATCCACTCCCGAATCACGCAGGGCGGCAACCGTATCGATGCTCCGGTGGGCGTGTTTTTCCACCGACAACCTGCCACAGTGCACCAGGAGGGTCTGCTGCGGTGCGGCCCAGCGGCTGCGCATCTCGGCGCACCGGCGCCTCGGGTGGAACTGCTCGAGGTCCACCCCGAGCGGCACGGTCGCGACGTTGGCCGCGCCGATCCGGTCGAATTCCTCACGCGCGAAGCCCGTGGTGCACACCACTGTGTCGTAGTTGGCCGCGGTGCGACGGTTGGCGATGTCGGCCACCATGACCGCGGCCGACCGCGGCAGCACCTGACCGACCAACCGGTCCAGGCGTTCGTGGGAGATCATCACGGTGGCCACGCCGTGTTTGCGGCCCCACGGACCCAGCGACCTCAGTGTGAGCCGGTCCGATACCTCGATGGCGTCGGGACCGAGCTGCTGCAACAACGCCGTCACCGGACCGGGCAACACCGCGCGGTAGCCGCCGGTGAACGGGATGAGCCTGGCCGGCAAGGAGATCCGCACGACGCCGCTGGTGAGGGCATGGCGCTGCGGGTGCGCACCCGGGACGATGAGATACACCTCATGCCCCAGTGCGCAATACTCTGCGCCCAGGCGGTCGACCGCGGTCCGTAGGCCTCCCGATCGCGGGCCGTAGAAGTTGGCTACCTGGACAACCCGCATGCCACGATCAGAACCGGGCCGCGTGTGCGGTCAACAACGCAGCTGGAACCGAGACCTGAACAGTCGCTGAACAAGCCCGGGCGAGGCTCAGGCGAGGTGCGTCGCGAACCAGCCCTGGATGCGGCGCCAGGCATCTGCCGCGGCAGCGGGCTGATAGCGATCACCGGTGTCGTTGAAGAACGCATGGTTGGCGTCGGGTTCGGTGATCAACTCGTGCACCATCCCGGCCTTCTCGAGCGCCGCGCGTACCACTGGTTCTGTTGCGTTGACCCGCTGGTCCAAGGCGCCGTAGAAGGCGAGCACCGCGACATTGCGGGAGCCGGCGAAGTCCGGGTCATCGGGGGCCGGACCGTAGAACGGCACTGCGGCGGCCAGCGCGGGAGTGCCCGCCGCCAAGAGCCGCCAGACCAGCCCACCCCCCATGCAGAAGCCCACGGCGGCGACCTTGCGGCCCGGCGCGCGCCGCTGCACCTCCTCGATGCCCGAATTCAGGTTGGCGATGAACTCCGGTGGTTCGATCTTGCTCAACGCGGCAGTGGCGTTGGCCGGGTCGGCGAATGCGGCGGTACCGCCCTGACCTGAGAGCAGGTCGATCGCCAGGGCCGAGTACCCGGCCCCGGCGAACCGCCCGGCCACCGAACGGATGTGGTCGGTGAGCCCCTTGTTCTCGTGGATCACCAGAACGGCGCCCCTGGGTTCCGGCGCGGCGGCCCAGGCACCCTGCAACGCACCGCCGGGGCCGGTCCAAGTCACCGAGCTGGTGGGCAGAGCGCCCTGCAGTCCGGGCGGCTGGGCCGGTGCCGGCGCGGTACTCGGAGCCGCGTCGGGGGTTGCGGTGGTGTTGGCCTGCTTCGCCTCCCCGCAGGCGGCGATCAGCGCGGTCGCCGCGGCGGCGCCGATTCCCAACAGTCCCAGTCGACGCAGCGCCTCCCGGCGCGACAACAACCCGTCGAGGTGATCGGTTGCGATTTCCTCGGCGATGTAGCGCTGGAGTGGAGTCACCTCCGCCAGTATGCGCCGAAATGCCGAACCGCAGCCTTAGAACTGCGCACGGCGGGATACTCATCCGATGGGCTGGACACCGGACCCGGAAGCGCTGCGGGGATACATCGCCGTGGTTGCCGGGGCCACCCGGGGCGCGGGCCGGGGCATCGCCGCGGCGCTGGGCGAGGCCGGTGCGACCGTCGTGTGCACCGGACGCAGCAGCCGATGCGGAAGCCGCGACTCCGACTACGACCGGCCCGAAACCATCGAGGAAACAGCCGAATTGGTCACGGAACTGGGCGGGACCGGCATTGCCGTACAGGTCGACCACCTCGATGTGACCCAGGTGCGCATGCTGGCCGGACGGCTCAAGGCCGACTACGGACACATCGACATCCTGGTCAACGACATCTGGGGCGCCGAGGTGCTCAAGGGACCGCCCGACACCTGGGGCCGGCCGATGTGGCAGCACGATCTCGACGACGGGTTGCGGATGCTCCGGCTGGGACTCGACACCCATCTGATCACGTCGCACTGTGTGCTGCCGCTACTCGCCGACCGACCCGGCGGGATCCTGGTCGAGATCACCGATGGGACAACCGAATTCAACGCCACCAACCCGCGGCTCTCGGTCTTCTACGATCTGGTCAAGACCGCGGTGAACCGACTGGCCTTCAGCCACGGGCACGAGCTCGCCGCGTTCGGGGCCACCGCCGTCTCCGTCACGCCGGGTTGGCTGCGCTCGGAGATGATGCTCGACAACTACGGCGTCACCGAGGCCAATTGGCGGTGCGCCCTCGACCTGGCCCGCACCGACGGCTACCCGGCCGCACCGCCGGGCTTCGCCGAATCCGAGTCGCCGCGGCTCGTCGGTCGCGGGGTCGCCGCGCTGGCCGCCGACCCGCACCGGGCGCGCTGGAACCAGCAGTCCGTCAGCTCGGCCGCCCTGGCCCGCCACTACGGGTTCAGCGACCTCGACGGGCGCGTGCCAGACGTGTGGACCCCGCTATAACCCCAGGTGGACAGGCGTCCCACCCGAGTAGTAGACATTTTTTGAAATCTGTTCACTATTTTCATTGACAGTGGCGTTACCGGCCTGTTCTATGGCTGGGTGAGCTTCGACACGATCATTCGCAACGGCCGGTGGTTCGACGGCACCGGCGCCCCGTCAGCAGTCCGCAACATCGGAATTCGCGACGGGCATGTGGTTGCCATCTCCCCCGAGCTTCTCGACGAGACGGACTGCCCGCAGGTCATCGACGCCGCCGGGAAGTGGGTTCTGCCCGGAATGCTCGACATCCACACCCACTACGACGTCGAGGTGCTCAACGGCCCGTCGCTGTCGGAGTCACTGCGCCACGGCGTGACCACCGCGATGCTCGGTTCCTGCTCGCTGTCGACCGTGCACGTCGGCGGGGTCGACGCCGGCGACCTGTTCGGCCGGGTCGAGGCGATCCCTCGGGACCAGGTGATCGCCGCGGTGGACGACAACAAGACGTGGACCGACTGCGACGGATACGTGACGGCGCTGGAGAGCCTGCCGCTGGGCCCCAACCTGGCCGCCTTCATCGGGCATTCCGATATGCGGACCGCGGTGATGGGACTCGACCGCGCCACCCGTAAGGACGAGCGGCCGACCGCCGCAGAACAGGCCCGGATGGAGCAGATGCTCAAAGAGGCCCTTGACGCCGGCTTCGTCGGGATGTCTTCCCAGCAGCTACTTTTCGACAAGATCGACGGCGACACCTGCCGGTCCCGCACCCTGCCGTCGACGTACGCCAAACCCCGTGAACTGCGCCGGCTCAAGTCGATGCTGCGCCGCACCGGCCGGGTGCTGCAGTCCGGTCCCGACATCCAGAACCCGCTCAACCTGGCCTCTCAGGTGGCCCAGTCACTCGGGCTGTTCCGCAACAACCTGAAGACCAGCCTCCTGTCGGCGGCCGACATCAAGGCCAACCCGTACGCGATCCGGATGATGGGTCCGCTGGCCCGGGTGGCCAACGCACTCGGCGGCAACTTCCGGTGGCAGCACCTGCCGGTGCCGTTCGAGGTGTACGCGGACGGTATCGACCTGGTAGTGTTCGAGGAATTCGGTTCCGGCGCGGCGGCGCTGCACCTGCGCGATGAGGTCGAGCGCAATGAACTGCTGCGCGACGAGGAATACCGTCGCAAGTTCCGCAAGGACTACGACAACAAATTCGGGGTGCGGGTCTGGCACCGGGACTTCTTCGATGCCGAAATCGTCGCCTGCCCTGATGAATCCGTGGTCGGCAAGTCGTTCGGCCAGGTCGGTCAGGAGCGCGGCGAGCTACACCCCGTCGACACCTTCCTGGATCTGGTGCTCGAGCACGGCACCGCGCTGCGGTGGCGCACCACGATCTCCAACCACCGGCCCGAGGTGCTCAAGAAGCTGGCCCGCGATCCCGGTATTCAGCTCGGGTTCTCCGACGCCGGTGCGCACCTGCGGAATATGGCCTTCTACAACATGGGATTGCGGCTGCTGCGACATGTCCGCGACGCCGAGCGGGCGGGCACGCCGTTCATGTCGATCGAGCAGGCCGTGCACCGGCTCACCGGTGAGCTCGCCGACTGGTACCGGATCGACGCCGGCCACCTGCGCGTCGGCGACCGCGCCGACGTGGTGGTCATCGATCCGGAGCGTCTCGACGACTCCCTCGATGCCTACGCCGAGGAGACCGTCGACCACTATGGCGGGCTGTCCCGCATGGTGAACCGCAACGACGACACCGTGACCGCGGTGTTGGTCGGCGGACAAACGGTCTTCGCCGGCGGTCAGCTGACCGACCTGGTCGGCAAGCAGCGCACCGGCCAGTTCCTGCGGGCCGCACACCAGACCCAGTCGATCTCCGCCAAAGACAGTGAGCTGACCAGTGTCCGTTGAAGACGTATCAATTGAAGAAACTGTCCACGGAATGTGGAAAGCGCTGTCGGATCGCGACTGGGAAACGCTAAAGACGTACCTGTCCGACGACTGCATCTACCTCGACATGCCGGTGGGTCCCGCCGCTGCTGCCAAGGGCCCCGAGGACATCGTCAAGCGCCTCAAGATCGGTCTCGAACCGCTGGCATCCTACGAGAACTTCCCGGGCCTGCTCGTGGAGAACGGTCGTGATGCCATGTACGAGCATCATGAGGAATGGCATTGGGCCAGCGGCGAATCCGCCGTGCTGAAGTTCGTCACGGTGCACCGGATCGAGAACGGCAAGGTCACGCTGTGGAAGGACTACTGGGACATGAGCGCCCTGGCCAACCACGCCCCGCCGGACTGGCTGGAGAACTTCGCCACCGCCGACATGTCGTGGGTGTTCGACGCCACCGGGCTGGTCTGACGCAGAGGCTCACAAACTCCAAGCCATCCGGAACCGCTCGGTGAGTTGCTCGGCGTCCAGGTCGCCGAAGTGCTCCTGTTCGTAGTCGCGCACCGCGAGTACCGCGTCCACCGCCGGGTCGCCGAGGATTCCGCGGATCAGCGTCGAGGAACGCAGCGCGGCGAGGTTGTCGGCCTGCCGGTTCGGCAGGAGCACAATCCCGTCGTCGGCGCGCTGGGCGTCGGTCAGCGAGTCCGGGTCGACCCGCACCTCGGGTCCCAGCGCCAGCCTTCGCCTGATTCCGTGCTCGGCCAGCCCGAGGATGGTCGCGGTCGCCAGGTAGGGGTTGGCCGAGGGGTCGATGACCTTGACCTCGACGTTGGCGCCATACGGGTTACTGGGGCCGCCGATCAGGAAACGTACGGCGGCTTCCCGATTTTCGGTGCCCCAGCAGTTATAGGCGCCCGCCCAGTAGCCCGGCTGGATGCGCAGCCCGGACAGCACCGATCCGCACAGCACACCCTGCGCGGCGGGCAACCCGGCGAGCAGCCCGGCCAGCGCGGACTCGCCCTCCGGCGTCATTCCTTGCGTCCCGGTCCCGCCGGAGAACAACGGCACACCCGCCAGGTTCAGCGAAAGATGTTGGTGAGCACCAGAACCCACGCCAGTGGCAAATGGCAACGGGGAAAGGCTCACCCGCAGCCCGTAGCGCCGGGCGACCCGGGCCACGATGATCCGCATCAGTACCAGCTGGTCGGCGGCGGCCACCGGCGGCAGCGGCGCCAGCGAGATCTCGAACTGGTTGCACCCGTACTCGGGATGGAATTGCTCGATCCCCACTCCGGAGCCGTTGGCCGCATCGGTGACATCGCGGACGAATCCCTCGAACTCGAGCACCCCGGCCAACCCGTACTGCGCCCACAGCACCGACGGTAGCCGGGCCCCGTCAGGCCCGACGAGTACGAACTCCACCTCATGGCCGACGAGTGCGGTCAGGTCGGCGGCTTCCAGCCGGTCCTGCACGCGCTGCAGCACGCCACGGCTGCAGTACGGATCTCCAGAACCGTCCTGGTTGTAGAAAGCCGCTGGGGCCCAGGCCAATCCGTCGCCGAGAATCCGTAGCGCGCCGAGGTCGATGCGGATCCGCTGATCCCCCACCACCCCGATGGCCTCGCTCATCGCGATACCGGTCTGGTCGATGGTGAACGCGTGAAACACCGGGCTGGCACCCAGACCGGGATCGGAGAAGATCCCCATCCGGCGCAGCGGAACGGTTTTCGCGTGGGTCAACCCGGCCGGGCTGACCACCGTGCCGATCAGCGTCGCGACGCCGTCGGATTCCAGCTGCGCGATAGCTGCCGCAGCCAGGGGTTTCGCCGGTCGTGATGATCCAGCCGTCACAACCTCATTGTGCGCCGAGGCGCGGTGCGCTACAGCGTGATCTTGCAGGTTTGGCCGATGTCGAGCGTCCGCAACATCCGGCCCATACCCAGCCACATCGCACACGACAACGCCAGGTCGGTGAGCAGTTCGGCATCGAACTGCTCAGCGGCGCGGTCCCAGAAGTCCTCGTCGTCCCGCAGTCCGGTGTGATCGCTCGCGAAGCGCTCGGCGAACTCGGCGGCGATCCGCTCCTGCGCGCTGTAACCCGGCCAGGTCCGCCACTCGGCGGCGTGATCGTAGAGATCCTCGTCCACTCCCGCCGCGGCCCCGTCGGAGTCCCGGGTGTTCTGGCACACCACGCATTCGTTGTCGAGGGCGATCACCATCCGGGCCAGCTCGCGTACTCGCAACGGCAACCGCCCCTTGGTGTACACCGCGTTGGTGTAGTTGGCCATGGCGGTGCCGATCTCGGGAGACCTGAGGATCCAGCCGGCCACGTCGTCGTCGGGAAATTCTCCGATACGGCTCATGGCCGAATCGTACGCAAGACTCGGCAATTCTGGAACAAGTTCTAGTTTTTCGGTCCCGAGCTATTCAGCTCGGTGGCCCGGTCCTCGTCACCCCAGTCCCGTTGCACCACGATCCGGTGGGCGATGCGCTCGAGCGCGGCCTCCACCTGGGCCCGGTCCGGGCGGCCTTCGAAGGACGGGGATTCGCCCAGCTTGTCGACGATTCGCCCTACCAGCGCCGCGGACACGCCGTCGACCTGCCGTACCCCACTCTGGGTCAGCCACAGGCTGCCCCCGGTGCGCAACACGTAACCGTCCCGCACCAGCCGGTTGAAGGTCGGCTCGAGCACTTCGAACGGCACAGCGAGCCGGTCCGCGATCTCGGTCAGGCGGGCTGTACCGAAAATCTGGCTGTGCCGGTAAATCTTGAGCAGCGCCCACAACCCGGCCACGTCCAGCTCGCACCCCGGCCCGCCGGCCACGTTTCGCAGCCGGATCTCCGGTGAACTGCGCATCAGCCGGCTGACCACGTTTTCCAGCACCTGGTCGGCAGATTCGGAACTCGGCATGCCGAAGCCCTCGCCGAGATCGGCCGCCAGCGTGGCCTCCGCCTCGAGCAAGGGCACCTCTTTGAGGAACAGCGCCACGATCAGGCCGACCAGTGCCACCGGCGCGGCACACAGGAACACCAGGTCCAGCGCGTCGGCGTAGGCGTTCACGATCGGGGCCGCGACCTCGGGCGGCAGCTCGTGCAAGGCCTTGGGCGACGCACCCGCGACGGGCGGGGCGCCGCTGGCCGCGAGCGCCCCCGGCAGCCGGTCCGACAGGAATCCGACGAACAGCGAGCCGAAAATGGCGGCACCGAAGGAACTCCCGATGGTCCGGAAGAACGTCACCCCGGACGTCGCGACGCCCAGATCCGAGAAATCGGACGTGTTCTGCACGATGAGGACGAGCACCTGCATGCACATGCCGATACCGGCGCCCAGGATCAACAGGTACAGCGATTGCAGCGGGATCGGTGTCGCGGCATTCATCCGCGACAGCAGCACGAAGCCGACGAGCATGATCGCCGTACCGGCGATCGGATAGATCTTGTAGCGACCCGTGCGGCCCACCAGGCTGCCGCTGACGGTCGAGGTGATCAGCAGCCCGATCACCATCGGCATCGTCCGCAGTCCGGATTCCGACGGTGACACACCGTCCACGAACTGCATGAATGTCGGCATGAAGGTCAGTGCACCGAGCATCGCGAAGCCGACCACCAGCGACAGCACGCAGCACATGGTGAAGACCGGGTTCCGGAACAGGCGCATCGGCAGAATCGGTTCGGCTGCCTTGGTTTCCGCCCGCACGAACATCGCCAGGGCCAGGATCGACCCGACCACGAGTCCGACGATCGTCGGTGACGTCCAAGCCAACTCGCCGCCGAGGCTGGTGGCCAGGGTGAGGCCGGACGCCCCGATTCCGACCCAGACGATTCCGGCGTAATCGATCACCGGACGTGCCGGCCGGGACGTCAGTGCCGGGATGGTGGCGGCCGCGACCACGAGCACAACCAGGCCGACCGGGATGCTGAGCCAGAACGCCCACCGCCAGCCGAGGTGATCGGTGACGAAGCCGCCCAGCAGCGGGCCCGCCACGGTCGTGACACCGAACACCGCCCCGAGCGCACCCTGATACCGCCCACGGTCGCGCAGCGGGATGACTTCGGCGATCAGGGCCGAGGAGGTCACCATGATCGCGCCGCCGCCGATCCCCTGCAGTGCCCGCGCCGCCACCAGCATGGCCATCGAACCGGACAGACCGCTCAGGACCGATCCGATGAGGAAGCACAGGACCGCGGCCTGGTACACCACCTTGCGGCCGAAGATGTCGCCGACCTTCCCGACCACGGCGGTGACGACGGTGGAGGCGAGCAGGTAGCTCGTCACGACCCACGCCTGATGGCCCGCACCGCCGAGATCCGCCACCACGGTCGGCAGGGCGGTGGCGACGATGGTCTGGTTCAGCGACGCCAGCAGCATGCCGAGCAGAACGGCGACGAACACGAGGTTGCGCCTGCGCACACTCAGCAGCGCTGCGCCGGAGGTCTGCTCGGCGGTGGTTGATGGGCTCGACATGTCTTCCTTTCACCAGCCTGCCAGTTCAACCATGACTATCGTTAGACAAGCTATGAAAGTTACAGCACGAACAAAACCGCCCTGGGTCACCGGCTACCCAGGGCGGCTTCGATCGAAATGGGTGGCGCTTACCAGGGCTTAATGGGGCGGCCGGGAGACGCACTGCGCGGCATAGAGAGCGTCGCCCAGCTTCTCCATCAGCTCCAACTGGGTTTCCAGATAGTCGATGTGACCTTCCTCGTCCGCCAGGATGGTTTCCAGGATGTTCGCCGAGGTTGCGTCCTGCTTTTCCCGGCACATGATGATCCCGGGCTTCAGCCGGGCGACCACCTCGTACTCGATCGCCAGGTCCGCCTCGAACTGTTCACGAAGCGTCTGGCCGACGCGCAGCGAAAACAGCCGCTGATAGTTGGGCAGACCGTCCAGGATCAGGATTCGGTCGGTGATGGTCTCCGCGTGCCGCATCTCTTCGAAGGACTCGGAGCGGGTGTGCTCCGCCAATTCGGTAAATCCCCAATTGTCCTGCATTTTCGAATGGAGGAAATACTGATTAATTGCCGTGAGTTCGCTTGTCAATTGCTCATTGAGCAATTTCAGAACATCCGGATCGCCTTGCATCGTGACTCCTAAGCACCTTGAGGGCTGGTCAAGTGTTGCCGCATGCCGTGCACATCCAATCTAGTGCAGAAAGCACTGTGGCATGCAATGGTTGGCGGCTAATTCGGCGTGTCCGTGCGGCATTGTCCGACCCTCGCGGCGACCCGGAGCGAGGCGTGGCCACGAAGAGTGGACTGGCTGTCCTAACTAAGGTTAGACTGCACTAATCTGTTGGTGTGCTTCGAAAGAAAGGCCGGTAACGAATGAGTGAGTACGATTTACACTCGCTCATTCTTTCGTGCGATTTCCGCGTCGACGACGTCGAACAAATGTGGAAATGGATGAAGAAACACCGTTCCGGTCTATTGTCGATCGGCGCCCATCATGTCGTGCTCTACAAATCAATTTGGGAACCCGGCCGGGTATTGGTGACGATCGGCATACGGCACGCCCGGTCCATCCGCGACGTGTTGCGTTCACCAGCGATTTTCGAGTGGTTCGATATTTCCGGCGTCGAAGATATTCCGCCGATATTCGGCGGCGAGGTGGTCGAGAAAATCGACCTGACCGAGCCGTCCCCCGAGGGTCACGTGGCCGGGGTGATCGTGGGTGCGGTGGCCACCGTCGACGACGTCCCCACCCTGATGCGCAAAGTGCACGACGGTCTCGACCGCTTCGAGCAGGGCGGCATCCGCAAGATCTGGGTCTACCAGGCGCTCGACGACGGCCAGGAAGTGATGATCCTGCAGGAGGTCTCCGACGAGATCGCCGCCCGGCAGTGGATCGATCACCCCGACGCGGCCGCCGAGTGGATGACCACGGCCGGTTTCGGTGCGTACCCGAGCCTGTTCGTGGGCAAGTTGGCCTACATCATGAACGTCGACGAGCAGGACGACTGATGTTCGTCTGCCTCTGTACCGGCGCGACCAGTCAGGTCGTCAACGAGATCGTGGAATCCGGGGCCACCACATCGAAAGAGGTGGCCGAAGCCTGTGGCGCCGGGGCCGACTGCGGACGGTGCCGGCGCACGATCCGCGCCATCATCGCCGCCCATCAGGCGGCCGACGGGCGTCCCTCGGAGTTCAACGGCTGCCCGTCACGCGTCACCCGCTAGCGCTTGCGATCGGCGAACTGAGCCAGCGCATCGACGTTGGCCGCCGCGCCGACCAGTTCACCGAACAACGCCTTCTCCCGTTCCACGGCCGCCGAGATCTGGTCCCGGATGGGCGCCACCATGGCCTGCTTGACGGCGATCAGGCTCGAAATCGGCTTGGCCGCCAGGGTTTCGGCATACCGGCGGGCATCGGCCAGGAGGTCATCGGGCTCGCAGACCTTCCAGACCAGGCCCATCTCCCGGGCCTCGGCGGCTCCCACCCACTCCGAGGACATCAGCAGCCAGGCGGCGTTCTGCCTACCCAGCAGCCGTGGCATCAGATACGACGAGGCCGCCTCAGGCGCCACCCCCAGGCTGGTGAACGGACACTTCAACCGGGCCGAGGACGACATGAACGCCAGGTCGGCGAACCCGAGGATGGTGGCGCCGATACCCACGCCGACCCCATTTACCGCACAGATCAAGGGCTTCGGGAAATCGGCGAGCACCTCGAGCATCCCGTAGAACCCGTGCTCACCCGGGGTGGATTCCGGGTTACTGATGCGGGTCTGCATCTCGACGAGGTCGTTGCCCGCGCTGAAAGCCCGGCCGGCGCCGGTCAGCAGCACCACGGCCACATCGGGGTCCTCGGCCGCGGCGCGCAGGGCAACCGTCGTCTCGTCATAGAGCGCCTCATTGAACGCATTGAGCGCGTCGGGACGGTTGAGGGTCAGCGTGCGAACCCGGTTGTTGTCCTCGATCAGCAGGATCATGTCTCACTCCTCGCGTACGCGCCGTGGCCGCTGCAGCCTAACTAGAACACGTTCCACTAATGCCGGCCGGGTGCGGGCAACCCGCCGCCGAAGGGGCTGACGTAGACGTAACGACTGGTCGGCACCGTGTCGATATTGCTGCTGGCGCCGAAGGCGTCGGTGCTGGCCACCATGCGGCGCATGCGATCGCCCAGATCGTCGTCGTCGGCAGCGCCGAAGAACGCATGCAGATCCGACACCGCCTCCTGGCGGAACAACTCCTCCACGATGCCGTCGATCGCCGGGGCATCGTCCGTCAGCGCACGGACCACGGTGTTCTGGGTGTAACCGAACGTGTCCTGGGTTTCGATGGCCACCGAGGTGTGGTCGATGTGCCAGCGGTGCAGCCAGGTGGCGCGGTCCAGGTCCGAAGGCCGGCGCAGCAGCGCGATATTGGCCAGGCCATCGGTCCGCTCCCCCACCCCGGTCGCCGGCGGAGGCATCGGAACCGATTCGGTGACCAGATACGCCGCCAGCGAATCACATTCAGCAGCAAGCACTTCCAAAGCCCGGACGGCCTGTTCGCCGTAGTACTGCTGGACCCACAGGCTGACCACCGCGACCACCGGTGGGTCCAACGTCGTCAACGTCATCAACGACTCCCGCACCGCATCGTCACGGACATTGACCGTCAGGCCCGGTAGCCCGAGCGCCAGCAGCTCGTCGGCGACGCTGGTGCGCAGCCGCTCACACCACCGCTGATCCGATTGTGCGGCGCGCAGCAGGACGATGACTTTCTCCACGGTCTCCAGAACCTACCGGCGTACCGATCCGCGCCACGCGTGGGTGGTTGCCACACGGGCGGCCCGTGCCGAGTGAGAATGGTGGGGTGCACACGGGTGGACAGGCAGCCGACGCGCTCCGGCTGAACACCCCCGACGCCGGTGCGGTGGCCCGAAGCCTGATCGGCGTCCTGGCAGTGACCGCTGTCGCCCTGACGTGGGGTACCGGCGCGACCGCGATGTGGACGCTGGGCGGCGGTGTGATCGCCGGTGCGATCGCGTTGCAGCGCAGTCCCGGCGGCCGGGTCCCACTCGTTGTCACCGGCTCTGTCGAACTGGCCATCGCGGTGCTGCTGGGCACCCTCGCCGGCGGGCACAACCCGGCGTTCATCGCGGTCGTGGCGCTGTGGTGCTTCGCCGCGGGCATGCAATGGTCGCTCGGAGCCAACTCCGGCCTGGTCGCCTCGGCGGCCAGCGCACTGCTCGTGCTGGCACCACCGGTCGCACCGACACTGGGCCAGTCCCTGCTGGCACCCACCCTGGTGGTGGCCGCCGGCGTGGTGCAGGCGGCGCTCATCGCCGTCTGGCCGCCACGACGCTGGCGGGCCCAGCGCGAGGGACTCACCCGCGCCTACCGGTCATTGGCCACCGATTCCCGCAACGTCGCGGCGAACAGCGCCGCCGACGTCGACGACGCGCCACTCACGTGGCTGCGTGAGGTGTTCGCCAACAGCCAGGTGAGCCAGAGGCCGCGGGCCTACCACGGCGGATACCGGCTGCCGGAACGCCTCGCCGGCACCCTCGCCTCGCTGCACGCCACCGCAGAACGTGACGACAAGGCCGATGACGAATCAGCGGCGGACACCGGGCTGCCGCAACTGCTGACGGCCGCGGCGGTGCTGCTCGACGCGATCGCCGATCACGGGCACACCGCACGACGGGACGCCGAGCATGCCCTGGTGCGCGTCCAGACTGCCGCGGCCGCCGTGACGGGTCCCGAAGCGGCGCTGGCACAACGGTTCTGTGAACAGCTGCGCGAGGCCGCGGTCCTGCGGTTCGGCCAGTTGCACCGGCCCGACCTGATCGGCTCACTGGCCTCGGCCCCCACCGTGGTGCGCTCCCACCTGACCTGGACCTCCCCGATCCTGCGCCACGCCATCCGACTGTCGGTGACGACGGCACTGGCGGTAGCCGCCGCCCGGTATGGCGGCCTCGAGCACGCCTACTGGATGCCGTTGACCGTCGTGGTGGTACTCCGGCCGGAGACGGCACACACCTACACCCGGTGCGCCGGTCGCATCGCCGGCCTCTGCGTCGGCATCATCGTCGCCTCGATCCTCACCTTCGTCTGGCAACCCGGCCCGATCGGCTCAGCGGTATGCGCGCTGTTGTTCGTCGGACTGGCCTACGGCGTCGCACAGTTCGGTTACCTCGCCGTCGGCGCGGCGGTGGGCGCGATCGTCATGTTCGCCATCGGAGTGAGCGCATCGGAGCCCTGGTCAGGCAATGCCGACAGGCTGTTCGCGGTGATGATCGGCGGCGCGCTGGCCGTGATGGCCCACGTGGCACTACCCGACCACGCCATGATCCGGTTGCGCCAGCGGGCCGGGGAACTGCTGATGACCGAGATCGACTACGCCGCGCTGGTGATCAAGGCCTTCGTGCATGAGATCGACCACCCGGCCGAGATTCTGTCGGCGGCCTGGCAGCGGGCGTTCCGTGCGCGGGCGGCGTTCGAGGCCGCGTGGGGCGCGACCAGTCTGGACCCGCCGATCCTCCGGCGGTGGCTGCGGTCCTATCGCGCCGCGCTGAACTCGGTGACCAGTGCCTGCACCACGCTGGAGGGCAGCCTGCCGACGCATCCGTCGTCGGCACTGCACGGCGAATTCGTCGCCGCGGTGGACGATTACGTGGAGGCGCTGCGCGGAGCCCCGCCGAGCCCCGCCGTGCCGTGGAGCCTGGATACCGCCGAACTGTCGACCGCACTACGCCGCGTGCACAACGTGGCCTCGACACTGTCCGCAGACAACGGCGCCGCCCGCATCCTGATCGGCGAGTTGACCACGATCACCCGCAGCCTCGAGGACATCGCGATCGATCACGTCGAGCCTTCCGGCGGCTCGCGCTAGCTCACCCGCGCGCCCATTTCGGCAGGATGAAAACCCCCTCAGCCTCGGCAGTGATCCCCTCGGCATCTGAAACATGGCCGGAGGCAAAGGCTTTGATCCCATCCGTGCGCGTGATCCGCCCCTCGGCGTGAAGGTCGCCCAACGGGGTGGCCCGCAGATAGCGGATGGTCAGGGTACCGGTGAACCGCGGGCGATCCGAGTCACTGGCAGCCACCTCCCCCAATACGTGATCGAGCACCATCGCCACCATGCCGCCGTGGACATGGCCGGGCGGTCCTTCGTAGGCGGCACCGAGGTGGAAGTCGGTGTGGACACCGCCGTCTGCTTCTTTCACCATCACCAGTGGCGGCGCGATCGGGTTGCGGATGCCGATCGCCGGGTTGCCCCACGGCATCCGGTCCCCGTCCGAAGTGAACTGGACGCCGAACGGCCCGTCGATCTGCTTGGCCCGCAACCGCGCGGTCGCGTCCTCGATCTGCGCCTGCACGGCCGCGACCTCGTCGGCGTCGACCTGCGAACGGATGCTCGCGTCGATCAGCGCCCGAACCGAATCGGCCAGCGGCGCCCACACCGACCGCAGACGCTGCACATCCGCAGAACTGAGCCCCTCGACATGGGTGTATCCCGGCATTGGTGAACTAGAACATGTGCGGCGCGCCGGTGTCGAGCCAGCTCGAATTCGGCTCAGCGGTTCCTTCAACGCTACGCACCCGCATCCCTGCTGAACTAACGTCAGCACCGTGACGGATCCCGCCCAGACCGAACCGTATTACCGGCTCGGGAGCTACCACCGGCCGACGGACACGCCCTCACCGCCGGCACAGGTCTGGTTCGACCGCGGCATGGTCTGGTCATATGCCTTCAACCACGAGGAGGCCATCCGCTGCTTCGAGCGTGCATTGCAGCTCGACCCGGATTTCGCCCTGGCCCGCTGGGGCATCGCCTACGCTGTCGGCCCCAACTACAACAAGGCCTGGGACGCGTTCGACCCGACCGACCTGAGCACATCGCTGACCAGGGCTCGCGCCGAACTCGAACACGCCGCCACGGGCCGCGTCTCGGCGCTGGAACGCGACCTGATCGCCGCTCTACACAAGCGATTTCCGACCGCCGACCCCGATGACGCCGAGACGCTGACGGCCGGGCACGCCGACTACGCGGACGCGATGACGGCCCTGGCCGCCGCCCACCCCGAGGACATCGACGTGCAGACGCTGGCCGCCGATGCCCTGCTCAACGTGACCGCGTGGGCGTTGTGGGACGGTCGCACCGGTGACCCCGCCCCGGGATCCCGTGTGGTGGAGGCGAAACGGATCCTCGACGCGGCACTGGCCACCGCTGCCGGACGGCAGCACCCGGGGGTGTTGCACCTGTACATCCACGCGATGGAGATGTCGACGACGCCGCAGGCGGCGCTGCCCGCTGCCGATCTGTTGCGCGGGCTGGTGCCCGACGCCGGCCACCTGCAGCACATGGCCAGCCACATCGATGTGTTGTGTGGCGATTACCACAACTCGGTGACTGCCAATCTCGCTGCGGTACAAGCGGACAGAGAATTCGTCGCCCGCGAGGGTCCCCTCAACTTCTATTCGCTCTACCGGGCGCACGACCTGCATTTCGTGGTGTACTCAGCCATGTTCGAGGGCAGTTCGCAGATCGCCCTGGACGCGGCCGAGGAACTGGCGGCACAGCTCACCCCTGAGGTGCTGTCGGTCTCCTCACCACCGATGGCAGATTGGCTCGAGGCCTTCGCTCCCTTGCGGGTGCACGTGTTGGTGCGGTTCGGCCGCTGGGACGAACTGATCGCCGAACCGCTGCCCGCAGATTCCGAGCTCTACTGCACCACCACCGCGACGATCCACTACGGCCGCGGCGTCGCCTACGCGGCCACCGGACGGGTGGAGCAGGCCCGTGCCGAGCGGGAGAAGTTCCTCGCGGCGTACCGCCGGATCCCCGACACGCGCTACCTGTTCAACAACACCAGCCGGGACATCCTGGCGATCGCCGAGCAGATGCTCAACGGTGAAATCGCCTACCGGGAAGGCGATTACGATACGGCCTTCACGTACCTGCGCCGGGCCATCGAACTCGACGACGCCCTGCCCTACGACGAACCCTGGGGCTGGATGCAGCCGACCCGGCATGCCTACGGCGCCCTGCTGCTCGAACAGGGACGTGTCGAGGAAGCCGCTCGCGTCTACGCCGCCGACCTGGGCCTTGACCCCACACTTAGCCGGTCCAGCCATCATCCGAACAACGTCTGGAGTCTGCACGGCTACCACGAGTGTCTTCGCCGGCTGGGCCGCGGCGCAGAGGCCGTCATCATCGGCCGGCAGCTGGAGTTGGCCCAGGCGCGCGCCGACGTCACGGTGCAGGCCTCCTGCGCGTGCCGCCTCGAGGTGGCGAATCCGTGTTGCGGCGGCGACTGAACGTTCGCGTTTCGGCCCGGGCGTAAACTCGCCCCGTGGCCATCAGCGAGAACGACCTCGGTCAGCTGCGCAAATGTGTCGAGTTGGCCCGCGAAGCACTCGACAGCGGTGACGAACCTTTCGGATCGATACTGGTCGACCACACCGGGACGACGTTGTTCACCGACCGCAACAGGGTCAAGGACGGGGACGCCACCCAGCATCCCGAATTCGCCATCGCCCGCTGGGCCGTCGAACATCTGAGCCCCGAGGACCGGGCCCGCGCCACGGTATACACCTCAGGCGAGCACTGCCCGATGTGCTCTGCCGCGCACGCCTGGGTCGGCCTCGGCCGGATTGTCTACGCCACCTCCTCGGCGCAGCTGAGTGGCTGGCTGTCCGACTGGGGCGCGCCTGCCGGTCCGGTGGCACCGCTGCCGATCACCACCGTGGCACCGGGCATCGAGGTGGACGGCCCGGCGCGGGAGCTGGCCGAGACCATGAAGGATCTGTACGCGGCGAAGTTCCGTGCCTGAGCCCGCCTGGATCGCGCACGCCATCTGGTGGCAGATCTATCCACTGGGTTTCGTCGGTGCGTTTCCGGCCGACCAGCCACCGTCCACCGACGAGCACCGGTTGCGCCGGATCGTCGATTGGCTCGATCACGCCGTGCAGCTCGGCGCCTCCGGCATCGCGCTCGGCCCGATCTTCGCGTCACGAACCCACGGTTACGACACCACCGACCACTTCCGCATCGACCCGCGCCTGGGTGACGACGACGACTTCGATCACCTGGTTGCCGAGGCCCGACAGCGCGGACTCCGCGTCTTGCTCGACGGCGTGTTCAACCACGTGGGCACCGACTTCCCCGCGTACCGGCAAGCGCTCGACGGCGGGCCGGATCACCCCGCCGCGAACTGGTTTCGGCACGGCGGCAACGCATCCCAGTTCGACACATTCGAAGGGCACGGGGAGCTGATCGCGCTCAATCACGACGAGCCCGCGGTGGTGGACTACACCGCCACGGTGCTACGGCACTGGTTGAGCCGCGGCGCCGACGGTTGGCGCCTGGATGCCGCGTATGCGGTGCCCGACCGGTTCTGGGCGCAGGTGTTGCCGTCGGTGCGTCGGGAGTTCCCCGATGCCTGGTTCGTCGGCGAGGTGATCCACGGCGATTACTCCGCGACCGTCCGCGCCGCCACCTTCGACTCGGTGACCCAGTACGAGCTGTGGAAGGCCATCTGGAGCAGCCTCAACGACGGCAACTTCCACGAACTGGACTGGGCGCTGAAGCGGCACAACGACTTCCTCGACACCTTCGTGCCGCTGACCTTCGTGGGCAACCATGACGTGACCCGGATCGCCAGCCAGTTGGAGAACTCCGCGCACCTCGAACACGCCCTGGTGCTGTTGCTCACCACCGGTGGGACACCGAGCATCTACTCCGGCGACGAGTCGGCCTACCGGGGCGTCAAGGAGGAACGTCGCGGCGGCGACGATGCCGTTCGGCCGGAATTCTCCACTCCCCCAGATGATTCCGATGCGCTCCGGCTGCATCAATATCTGATCGGGCTGCGCCGTCGGCACCCGTGGCTGCACACCGCCACGACGTCGCCGTTGCTGCTGACCAACACGCACTATGTCTACCGAACCAGTGCAGGTGCCGAGTCCCTGATCGTGGCGCTCAACATCGGTGACGCGCCACTGCGGCTGTCGCTGCCCGATCTCGCGGCAGCATCCGGCCGGGTGATCGCGGGGTCGGGTGCACCGCCGCACGAGGACATCAGCCACACGGAGGTTCCTCCACACGGATGGCTGATCATCCAGCCGCACTGAGCATTTCGAGAGTCATCTGATCCTCGAGCCCGTCATAGAACTTGTCCAGCACGGCCTGGAAGTCGACTCGCTCGGCCGGGTCCGCGGCGGCCTCGGCGAACAACGTCATGCTGGAGCGCACCTTCAGCCAGTCCGGCCAACCGAAGATCTGCTCGGCGGAGCGCCCGTCGATCTGCGCAACCAACCGGGCGCATTCCCGCAGCCTCGGCCCCAGCGTCGGGTGCGCCAGGTAGGCACGAGCCTCCTGGGCTGAGGCGATGCCGTAGTGGGCCGCGGTCGGGCTACGGCCGAGCCCCCGCAACTGCGGGAAGATGAACCAGATCCAATGGCTGCGCTTACGGCCGTCCCGCAACTCGCCGCAAACTTCGGCGTAGACGCCGGCCTGGGCATCGACGAACCTCTGCAAGTCGAATGGGTCGCTCATACCTCAAGTTTGTCGCGCAACCTCACGCAATACATCGCGACAAGCTAATCTTCGGGATTCAATGACTACAACTGCCGACGTCGAGCACGTCGCTCGTACCAGAAGTCCGCGTCGGCGCGTCCTGTCGCGGATCAGCATTCAGTCGAAGCTGCTGGTGATGCTGTTGATGACCAGCATTCTGTCGGCTGCCATCGTCGGTGCGATCGGATACCAGTCCGGCAGGTCGTCGCTTCGTCAGTCGGTATTCGACCGGCTGACCGAAGTTCGGGAATCGCAAACCCGGCAGTTGGAGTCGAAGTTCGCCGACCTCGAGGATTCCCTGATCGTCTACACCCGGGGGACGACGACCATCGAGGCCGTCGAGGCGTTCTCCGGTGCGTTCGGTCAGCTCAACAACTCGACCATCAACCCGCAGCAGTGGCAGTCGATCGTCAACTACTACAACACCGAGTTCGAGCCGCAGGAACAGAAGCAGACCGGCGACGCCGTGGACGTGTCCCGGCTGCTGCCCACGACCAACGCGCAGAAGTACCTCCAGGCGTACTACACGGCGCCGGTCGCCGACCCGGAGAAGGCGATCAGGGCCGACGACGCCCGTGACGGCAGTGCATGGTCGGCCGCGAATGCCCGGTTCAACGACTACTTCCGGGAGATCGTCGAACGATTCCAGTTCGAGGATGCGCTCCTGCTCGACACCGCAGGCAACGTCGTCTACACCGCGTACAAGGGCATCGACCTCGGCACCAACGTCGTCACCGGGCCGTACCGCCAGAGCCTGCTGTCGGACGCGTACGAGAAGACCCTGGCGTCGAACGCGGTCGACTATGTCGGGATCACCGACTTCGGTGACTATCAACCGGCCGATGAGCCCACAGCCTGGATGATGGTGCCGGTCGGCCCGCCCGGCCGGGTTGAGGGCGTACTCGCCCTGCAGTTCCCGATCTCCAAGATCAACCGGCTCATGACGGCCGACAAACAATGGGAAACCGCCGGGATGGGTGCGACCGGCGAGACGTTCGTGGTCGGTCCCGACGGTTTGATGCGGTCCGATTCACGGCTGTTCCTGGAGAATCCGGAGAAGTTCGAACGCGACGTCGTCGATGCCGGCACTCCACCGGCGGTGGCGGCGAAATCACTCCGTCAGCACGGGACCACGCTGGTCCAGCCGGTCGAGACGACAGCGACCCGGTTGGCCCTGCGCGGCCAGAGCGGCACCGTGATCGAGGACGACTACCTGGGCAATAAGACGCTGCAGGCCTACGCACCGGTCAATCTGCAAGGGCTGAACTGGTCGATCATCGCCAAGATCGACACGGCCGAGGCATTCGCTCCCGTCGCGACGTTCACCCGCACCCTGGTGTTGTCGACCGTCATCATCACCTTCATCGTGTGTCTGGCCGCCATGATGTTGGCCCGACTGTTCGTCCGACCGCTGCGCCGGCTGGAGGCCGGCGCCCAGCAGATCGGCGCGGGCGATTACGACATCTCGCTGCCGGTGCAGTCGAGGGACGAGTTCGGTGATCTGACAACAGCATTCAACGACATGAGCCGCAATTTGGCGATCAAGGAAGATCTGCTCGCCGAGCAGCGTCGGGAGAACGACCGCCTGCTGCGCACGCTGATGCCGGAGTCGGTGGTACAGCGTTACCGCGACGGCGAGGAGACGATCGCGCAGGACCACCACAACGTGACGGTCCTGTTCGCCGACACCGTCGGCCTGGACGAGCTGACATCCGAAATGTCCTCCGAGGAAGCGCTGGCCATCGTCAACCGCTTGGTGCACCAATTCGACGCCGCCGCAGATGATCTGGGAGTGGAACGGGTCCGCACCCTGCGCAACGGCTACTGGGCCAGCTCCGGGTTGAGCGTCCCGCGGCTCGACAATGTCCGCCGTACCGTCGACTTCGCTCTCGAAATGCAGCGCATCATCGAACGGTTCAACACCGAGGCCGGGACCGCACTCAACCTGCGCGCGGGCATCGACACCGGCGCGGTGAGCAGTGGCCTGGTCGGACGCTCCAACCTGGCCTACGACATGTGGGGCTCGGCGGTCAACCTCGCCTACCGGGTTCAGCGGGGCTCGCCACAGCCGGGGGTGTACGTCACCGAGCGGGTGTCCGAGGTGATGGGCGATACCCGCGACCTCGAGCCGGCGGGCACCGTGCACGTCGACGGTACCGACCAGCCGATCTGGAAACTGCAGGACCGACGATGACCGGTCTGCTCGATGCTCCCTGGTTCTACTGGGCGATCGGCGTCGCGGTCGGATTTCCCGTCTGTCTGGTGCTCCTCACCGAACTCCACAACGCGCTCCGCAGACGGGGCAGCTTCCTGGCCGGCCCGGTGCACCTGGTCCGGACCTACATCCTGCCGCTGGGTGCGCTGCTGATCCTGCTGAACCAGGCGATGCAGATCTCCGGGGAAACCACGCCGGTGCGGATTGTGGCGACGGTGTTCGGCTTTGTCGTACTGGTCCTGTTGCTGTCCGGACTCAACGCGACACTGTTCCAGAGTGCTCCGGAAGGCAGTTGGCGCAAGCGCATTCCGTCGATCTTCCTCGACGTCGCCCGGTTCGCACTGATAGCCATCGGCATCGGTTTGATCTTCGCCTACATCTGGGGCGCCAATATCGGCGGGCTATTCACGGCCCTGGGAGTGTCGTCGATCGTGCTGGGCCTGGCCCTGCAGAACTCGGTCGGCCAGATCATCTCCGGGCTGCTGGTGTTGTTCGAGCAGCCGTTCCAACTCGGTGACTGGGTCGATGCGCCATCGGCGCGCGGGCGCGTGGTGGAGGTGAACTGGCGCGCAACCCATATCGACACCGGAAGCGGCCTGCAGGTGATCCCGAACTCCGTGCTGGCCGGCGGATCGTTCACCAACCTGAGCCGCCCGTCAGGCGCGCACACCATTTCTGTGATCACGGTGTTCGCCGTCGATGATGCCCCCGACGAGGTCTGCCGCGTACTCAACGAAGTGGGCTGCCGCCTACCTCAACTACGAAGCGACGGAACGGTATCCACCGTTGCGGCCGGCTCGTTGCAGTACAAGACGCTCATCCCACTACACTCGCCCGCCGATGATTTCAGCGCGAGATCCACGTTCCTGCGCTGGACGTGGTACGCCTCGCGGCGTGCCGGTCTGCATCTGGACGAGGCCGAGGACGAGTTCGAGACCAGCGAACGTGTAGAGCAGACGCTCCGTCTGATCGCACCGACACTCCGCCTGAGCGCCGAGGACCAGCAGGATCTGGCACCGTACGTCCGTCTCACCCGGTACGGCACGGACGAGATCATCCAGGTCGTCGGTCAGGTTCCCAAGAAGATGACGTTCGTCGTCGCCGGCACGGTACAGCTGGCCGTTGCCGACGCGGACGATCTGTTCGTCCCGGTCCTCACCCTGGAACAGGGTGACTTCCTCGGGCAGACCGCCCTGACCCGCGAGCCGGTCATCACGACGGCCTACGCGCTGACAGAGGTCACCGTCGCGCAGTTCGACCGCGAATGCATCGAGGATCTGGTGGCGCGGAAGCCGGTACTGCTGCAGGACATCGGCCGGGCGATCGAGGAGCGCCGGGCCAGCGTCAGGCAGGCGCTCGTCGCGGCCGCTCGCTGAATGCGGTCGCCGAGGGTCTCGGCGCCGAGTTCCAACCGTTAGTAAACCGCGATCTGCATGTGCGGTGTTGTTACGCGTGTGACTGATGGGACGCGTGTTTCACTACGGAAGCAAGCGGCAAACTGCTTGGGATACGTGCAGAAAGGACGGTTGGTTGCCGTTATGAAGTTCCTCAACAAGATTCGCGGAGCGTGGACGCGCCGACTGGCGGCGGGGGCAATGGCTGCCGCCACCCTGCCCGCGCTGATCGGTCTCGCAGGAGGTTCGGCGACCGCTGGCGCGTTCTCCCGCCCGGGTCTTCCGGTCGAGTACCTCGACGTGTTCTCGCCGTCGATGAACCGCAACATCCGCGTCCAGTTCCAGGGCGGCGGCCCGCATGCCGTGTACCTCCTCGACGGCCTGCGGGCCCAGGACGACTACAACGGTTGGGACATCAACACCCCCGCCTTCGAGTGGTACAACGGATCGGGCCTGTCGGTGGTCATGCCGGTCGGCGGCCAGTCCAGCTTCTACACCGACTGGTACCAGCCCTCGAAGGGCAACGGTCAGGACTACACCTACAAGTGGGAGACCTTCCTGACCAATGAGCTGCCGACCTGGCTGGCCGCGAACCGCGGCGTGTCGCAGACCGGCAACGCGGTCGTCGGCATCTCGATGGCGGGCAGCGCAGCGCTGACCTACGCGATCCATCACCCGCAGCAGTTCATCTACGCCGGAACGCTTTCGGGCTTCCTGAACCCGTCCGAGGGCTGGTGGCCGATGCTGATCGGGCTGGCGATGAACGATGCCGGCGGCTACAACGCCGAGAGCATGTGGGGACCGTCGACCGACCCGGCGTGGAAGCGCAATGACCCGATGGTCAACATCAACCAGCTGGTCGCCAACAACACCCGCCTCTGGATCTACTGCGGCACCGGCACCCCGTCGGATCTCGACTCCGGGACCAACGGCGGCAACCTGATGGCAGCTCAGTTCCTCGAAGGCCTGACACTGCGCACCAACGTCACCTTCCGGGACAACTACATCGCCGCCGGCGGCACCAACGGGGTGTTCAACTTCCCCGCCAACGGCACGCACGCCTGGAGCTACTGGGGACAGCAGCTCGAGCAGATGAAGCCCGACATCCAGCGGGTGCTGGGCGCGCAGTCGGCCACCTAGAAGACCACCCACCCAGGGAGCCTGTCGTCACCCCTACGGCAGGCTCCCTGCCCTGTGTCCGGAGTACGTTGGTGGCGATGACTGAGTCCCCGTCGAGGTCCTCGTCCGGGCCCTCGCCGAATGCACGGATGCTCGGCGGAGTTGCGGCCGCCGCGGTCTCGCTCGGTGTCGCGGCGGTTGTCGGCATTCCGTTCCCGACTCAGGCCCAACCGCTCGGCGCGGTCGGCGCGGTGATCGTCGACCGCACACCAGGCCCCGTCAAAGAATGGGTGATTCAAACGCTGGGCGGCCTGGACAAGCTCTTCCTCGTCGTCGTCCTCCTGGTGGTGATCGCGGCCATCGCCGCCCTCGCCGCGACCTACGAAACCCGGCGCCGGCCGGTCGGCAGCGTGATCTTTGTCATCGCAGGACTTCTCAGCTGTGCCGCCGTGCTCTCGCGGCCCGGCGCGACCCTGCCCGACATCGTGCCGACGGTGGCGGGCACCGCATGCGGCGTGGCAGTGCTGCGTCTCCTTGCGCTGCGGCTGTGGACGGTCCCCGAGACCGGCCCCGCCGACGGCGGTGACGAACCCGACGTCACCCGACGAATGTGGCTCACCACCGGCGGCCTGCTGGCCTTCGGGGCGGCGAGCGGGCTGCTGGGTGTCGTCATCGGCCGCTTGACCAATTCCGTGGCGGCCGAGCGCGATGTCTCGGTGATCCCGCGTCCGCACATACCCGCTCCGCCGATACCGGCCGGTGTGCAGCCGAAAGATGTTGCCCTGCCGAGCTTCATCACCGATGGTGCCGACTTCTACCGGGTCGACATCGCGCTTTCCGTTCCCCAGCTGAGCCGCGACGAATGGCGGCTGCGCATTCACGGCATGGTGGACCGCGAGATCACCTATAGCTTCGCCGACCTGGACCGATTCGAAGTCGTCGAGAAGGCGGTGACGCTGACGTGCGTCTCCAATCCGGTTGGTGGCGAATATATCTCGACGGGAATGTGGACCGGTTATCGACTGTCCGACCTGCTGCGGGCCGCCGGGGTATCTCCCGATGCGGACATGCTGCTGTCGAAATCCGTCGACGGATTCACTGTCGGCACGCCGGTGGAGGCCATCGGCGACGGCCGCGACGCGATGTTGGCCGTCGGCCTCAACGGGCAACCGCTTCCCGTCGTGCACGGCTACCCGGCCAGGCTGGTGATGGCCGGACTCTACGGCTACGTGTCGGCCACCAAATGGGTCACCGACCTCGAACTCACCCGCTTCGACCGGGCTGAGGCGTACTGGACCAAACAGGGCTGGGCACCGCGGGGCCCGATCAAAACCGAGTCACGCATCGACGTTCCCAAACGCGGCCAACAAGTACCGGTGGGGCCGACGACGTTCGGTGGAGTGGCGTGGGCGCAGAACCGCGGCGTGCGCGGCGTCGAGGTCCGAATGGACGACGGCCCGTGGCAACCCGCCCAACTCGGGGACGCGTACTCCAACGAGACATGGCGGTTGTGGAGCTTCGACTGGCAGGCGAACAGCCCGGGCGGACACACCATCACGGTGCGGGCGACCGACAACACCGGAGCTGTCCAGACATCAGACGAAGCCCCTACGGTGCCCGACGGCGCGACCGGTTGGCATTCGGTGAATTTCACCGTCGCGTAACGCAGGCCCTTACTACGGCTACTTCGACGAGATCTTGCGCCAACTCAATGCCGCGATCACGACGCCGATCACCGCGGTGATCGGTCCGATGATCGACCAGGTGGTGGTGTTGCTCATCGGGCTGCCCTGCACCACACCGAATCCCTGTAGCGCCCACAGCAGGCCGAACAAAGCCACGATCACACCGACTGCGAACGCCACGACGTATCCCCTGTTCATGGCTGGATGCTACGCGCAAATGTGCGTCAACTCAGCCCTGAACGGTGGGCCGGATGACGATTTCGCCGATCTCGACATCGCGTGGCTGCTCGATCGCGAATGCCACCGCACGTGCCACCGCTTCCGCCGGGAGGCCGAATTCGTCCATGTTGGAACGTATCCGGGCGCGCAGCACCGGATCATCTATCGAGCCGTCGAGCTCCGTACGGACAAATCCCGGTGAGATGGAGGTGGTCCGGATGACACCGTCGGTGGATTCCTGTCGCAGTGCCTCCATCACGGTCCGTACCGCATTCTTGGTCGCGGCGTAGACGCCCATATCCGGCACGATCTTCAACCCGGCGGTCGACACCGTGGTGACGAAATGCCCGTGGCCCTGGCGCCGGAACACCGGTGCGGCCGCTGCGATTCCGTGCAACACGCCGCGCAGATTGACGTCGATCATCGCCGACCACCCGTCGACGTCACCATCGGACAGCGGCCCGATCTTGCTGATGCCCGCATTGTTCACCAACACGTCCAGCCGGCCGAACTCGTTCGTCGCCGCTTCGACGAACATTTCGACGTCGGCCCGGCGGGTGACATCGACAGCCAGCGCGACCACGCTCGATCCCGCCGCTACGAGTTCGGCGGCGATCCGCTCAAGGCGGTCTTCTCGCCTGGCGCCCAAGACCAACCTCGCGCCCCGCGCTGCCAAAAGTCGCGCCGTCGCTTCACCGATGCCACTGCTGGCTCCGGTGACTGCGACCACCGTTCCGGCGATCGGTTCATCGGTCACGGACGCAGTACCAATTTCCCTCTGGTATGCCGCTTTTCCAGCTCGGTGTACGCGGCCCGGACGTCGTCGAGGGCGAACACCCCGGCGATCGGCACGTCGAGTTCCCCGTTGGCGGCGAGATCGGCCAGCTCGGCGATGATCGCGATGTCGGCCCCCTCGGCATTGCCGGCCCCCTGGACGCCGAACTCCTCGATGGCGCCGAAGTCGATGATGGTGTCGACTCGCTCCGGCGCGACGCCCAACTCCTCGACGGCCAGCTTCACGTATCCGCCGCCGAAGAAATCGAGGAGGGCATCGACGCGACCCGACGGGGACGCGGCGCGGAGGCGGGCGGCCAGATCGTCGCCGTAATTGACCGGGACGGCGCCGTGCTGGGTGAGCCAGTCGTCGTTGTCGGGCCCGGCGATGCCGAGCACGGTGGCGCCGGCACGCTTGGCGAGTTGCACGGCGATGGTGCCGACACCACCCGCGGCACCCGCGATCGCCACGGTGTCCCCGGGTTGCAGCCGCACGGCCCGCACCGCCGCATAGGCGGTGGCACCCACGACATACAGCGATCCGGCGACCTCCCACGGCAGGCCGGCAGGTTTGGGAGCCAACTGGGTGGCGGGCACGCTCACATACTCGGCGTGGCTGGCGCGATCGTCGGTGAATCCGAGTACCTCGTCACCGATGTCGAACCCGCTCACACCGGGCCCGAGTTCGGCCACCACACCCGCGAGGTCGCTGCCTTCGCCGGACGGAAATGCGGCCGGGAACCGGTCGTGCAGCGCGCCACGGCGAATCATGGCCTCGCCCGGGTTGATTCCAGCGGCCCGGATCTGCACGAGCACCTCGCCTGCCGCCGGAACCGGCCTCGGCACGTCACGCACCTGCAGGACGTCGATCCCGCCGTATTCATCGAATTGGACTGCTTTGCTCATAAGGCCTAAGACGACCCACCGGCCGAAAACATTCCGAAGTGGTCGCGAAACCGATCCACCGTTCCCCAAAGCGCACAGACAGTTCACAGGGTGTGTCCATATCTTCGTGGTGGTGAGCCAAGATCACTCACTGCGCCCCGTGATGCGGGGCATCCTCTTTGATGTCGCCCCTCCACTGATCGCCTACTACGGGCTGCGCGCCGCGGGCATCTCCGAGTACGCCGCACTGCTGACGGCGACCGTGGTCGCGGGAATCAAGGTCGCCTATGACGCGATCAAGGCTCGCCGGCTCGATCCATTCGCGGGCTACCTGATGCTCAGCTTCGGTCTGAGCCTCGCGGTGGGCCTGGCCACCTCGGACGCCCGGATGCTGATGGCGGGCAACACCCTCGTCGGCGGCATCGGCGCTCTGGTTTTCCTCGGCAGTTGTTTCATCGGCAAACCGCTGACCCAGATCGTCGCCGAACGGGTCCGCTTCGCCTCCGACGAGGCTCCCGAACCCGGCGAGGCGGCGTTCAGGCACCGGGTCCACGTTTCGCTCTCAGCGATGTGGGGCATCGGCTTGCTGATCGGGATGTTGATCAGCCTGGCGATCATCTTCTCCCTGGCCATAGACGTCGCGAATGGCGTGAACACGGTCGTCTCGCTGGGTTTCACGGCCCTGCTGATGGCGGCGACTGTCGTGGTGGCCAAGCGGGCCAGGGCCAAGGGGGAACTCCTCCGGGAACAAACGGGAGCCCGCCAAGGTTGAGCGCATCAGACTGAACTTTGGAGGTTTGATGTCCCAATCAAACGCAGTGCCCATCCTGTTCCTGAGCGAACCGATCGTCCTGCCCGGAATGGTGGTGCCCGTCGAACTCGACGACGCTGCCCGTGCGGCGGTCGACGCCGCCCAGGCCAGCGAATCCGGCAAGCTGCTGATCGCCCCGCGCCTGGACGACCGCTACCCCACTCACGGTGTGATCGCGTCGATCGTGCAGGTCGGGCGCATGCCCGGCGGTGCGGAAGCCGCCGTCGTCCGCGGTGAGCGCCGTGCCCACATCGGTTCCGGAACCACCGGACCGGGCGCAGCCCTGTGGGTCGAGGTGGAGGAAGCCGCCGAGCCCGAATCGGCGACCGACGAGACCAAGGCCTTGGCTGCCGAATACAAGAAGCTGCTGCTGGCCATGCTGCAGCGGCGCGAGGCCTGGCAGATCGTCGACGTGGTCAACAAGATCACCGACCCGTCCGCATTGGCCGACACGGCCGGTTACGCCTCGTACCTGACCGACGTGCAGAAGCGTGAGCTGCTGGAGACCTCAGATGTGGGTCGCCGGCTCCGTCTGCTGATCGACTGGACCGGCGAGCACCTGGCCGAGGTCGAGGTCAACGACAAGATCGCCGAGGACGTCCGGGCCGGGATGGACAAGCAGCAGAAGGAATTCCTGCTGCGCCAGCAGTTGAACGCCATCCGCAAGGAACTGGGCGAGGGTGAACCGGAAGGGTCCGATGATTACCGGGCCCGGGTGGAGGCCGCCGACCTGCCCGAGAAGGTTCGCGAGGCCGCGCTGCGCGAGGTCGGCAAGCTGGAACGCTCCAGCGAGCAGAGCCCCGAGGGCGGCTGGATCCGCACCTGGCTGGACACCGTGCTGGAACTGCCGTGGAACGTGCGCACCGAGGACTCGACCGATCTCAAGGGTGCCCGCGAGATCCTGGACGCCGACCACCACGGTCTGGACGACGTCAAAGACCGCATCGTCGAGTACCTGGCCGTGCGAGCCCGTCGTGCGCAGCGCAGCATGGCCGTCGTCGGTGGGCGCGGTTCGGGCGCCGTGATGGTGCTGGCCGGGCCGCCCGGGGTCGGCAAGACCTCGCTGGGCGAGTCCGTCGCCCGCGCGCTGGGCCGCAAGTTCGTGCGCGTCGCCCTGGGCGGCGTGCGTGACGAGGCCGAGATCCGTGGCCACCGGCGTACCTACGTCGGCGCGCTGCCCGGCCGCATCGTGCGGGCCATCGGTGAGGCAGGTTCGATGAATCCCGTTGTGCTGCTGGACGAGATCGACAAGGTGGGCTCGGACTACCGCGGCGATCCGTCGGCCGCCCTGCTGGAGGTACTGGACCCGGCGCAGAACCACACGTTCCGCGACCACTACCTGGATCTGGACCTGGACCTGTCGGATGTGGTGTTCCTGGCGACAGCCAACGTCATCGAGAACATCCCGTCGGCCCTGCTGGACCGGATGGAGTTGGTGCAGATCGACGGCTACACCGAGGACGACAAGGTCGCCATCGCGCGTGACTACCTGCTGCCCCGGCAGGCCGAGCGTGCGGCGCTGACCGACTCCGAGGTGAGCGTGACGGACGCGGCACTGCGCAAGATCGCCGCGGACTACACCCGCGAGCCGGGCGTGCGGCAGTTCGAACGGCTGCTGGCCAAGGCGCTGCGCAAGGTCACGACCAAGTTGGACTCGACGGCCGCTCCGGTCGTCATCGATGAGCCGGATCTCGTTGAGTACCTGGGCCGTCCGCGATTCACACCGGAATCCGACGAACGCACCGCGGTGCCCGGCGTGGCGACCGGCCTGGCCGTCACGGGCCTGGGCGGCGATGTGCTCTACATCGAGGCCAACGGGAACGACGGCGAACCGGGTCTGAAGCTGACCGGTCAATTGGGTGACGTCATGAAGGAGTCGGCACAGATCGCGCTGTCCTATGTGCGGGCCCACGCCGAGCAGTTGGGTGTCGACCCCAAGACGCTGGACCGCCAGATCCACGTGCACGTCCCCGCGGGCGCGGTGCCGAAGGACGGTCCCTCGGCCGGCGTCACGATGGTGACGGCACTGGTGTCGATGGCGACCGGCCGGCAGGTGCGCGGCGATGTCGGCATGACCGGTGAGGTCACGCTGAACGGCCGGGTGCTGCCGATCGGCGGCGTCAAGCAGAAGCTGCTCGCGGCACAGCGAGCCGGTCTGAAGACGGTGTTCATCCCGGTGCGCAACGAGCCCGACCTGGACGACGTGCCGGCCGAGGTGCTCGATGCGCTGGAGGTCAGGCCCATGACCGACGTGGCTGACATCATCGCGGCGGCGCTGGAGCCGGCTGCCGAGCTCGCGACAGCCGCCGCGTAAGGACGGCCACCGCTCGGGCGACCGTGAATGTGCGCAGGTGACTGCCGGTCACCGTACAGACACGGTCGCTCGGCGGGCAGGGCTTGACCAGGGGGGTGCGCATTCCGCACTCGGCTGCTAACGTGACGCGCGGCACACTCCGGGTTCGGGGTGGCCCACAACTCAAGATGCCGTTGAGTCGCGGCGGGAGAGTCCCGCCCCATCCAGCCGGCGGGCGCCGCAGGAGCAAATCCTCCCCAGGAATCTCTCAGGCCCCCGTATCGCCGCGACTAGGCACCTCTGGAAAGCAGTCGGCCAGTCCAGGACCGGCTCACCGAAGGGGCAGGTGAAGCGCCGATAGCGGCGGTTCGTGAAAACTCTCAGGTTCAAAACGACAGAGCGGGGAGGCGCCCGCAGTCCGCGCGCCCCATGGGGCCTGAGATCCTTAGGTTGTTATGTCCCAATCCAGTGATCTGTCCGCTGATTCAGCGGAATCGCCGGCATCGTCCGGCGAGCCACAACACCTCTCGCGCCAGCTGTCCAACCGGCACATCCAGCTGATCGCGATCGGCGGTGCGATCGGAACGGGCCTGTTCATGGGGTCCGGCAAGACCATCTCGCTGGCCGGCCCGTCGGTCCTCTTCGTCTACATGATCATCGGCTTCATGCTGTTCTTCGTGATGCGGGCCATGGGCGAGCTGCTGCTGTCCAACCTGCATTACAAGTCCTTCGCCGACTTCGCCGCCGACCTGCTCGGCCCGTGGGCCGGCTTCTTCACCGGCTGGACGTACTGGTTCTGCTGGATCGTCACGGGCGTTGCCGACGTCGTGGTGATCGCCGGGTATGTGGCCTTCTGGTGGCCCGATCTCCCGCTGTGGATACCGGCACTCGCGACGGTCGTGGTGCTGATCGGTCTGAATCTGCCTACTGTGCGAGCCTTCGGTGAGACCGAGTTCTGGTTCGCCCTGATCAAGATCATCGCGATCGTGACGTTGATCGTCATCGGCCTTGTCATGATCTTCACCAGTTTCGAAGCGCCCACCGGCGCCCAGGCCTCGTTCGCCAATCTGTGGAACGACGGCGGGTTCTTCCCCACCGGCCCAATGGGATTCGTGGCAGGCTTCCAGATCGCCACCTTCGCGTTCGTCGGAATCGAATTGGTGGGCACCACCGCGGCCGAGGCCAAGGACCCCGAACGCAACCTGCCCAAGGCGATCAATTCGATCCCCGTACGCGTCATGCTCTTCTACGTCGTCGCCCTGACCGTCATCATCGCGGTCACGCCGTGGCGCGAGATCGATCCCAAACTCAGCCCGTTCGTGGCCATGTTCAGCCTCGCAGGCCTGGGCATCGCGGCATCGGTGGTCAACTTCGTGGTGCTGACCTCGGCGACGTCGTCGGCCAACTCCGGCATCTATTCGACCTCCCGGATGGTCTACGGCCTGGCCACTGAAGGTGACGCGCCGAGTCTGTTCGGCCGGCTCACCTCGCGGCGCGTGCCCGCAAACGCATTGTTCCTGTCCGGGGTGTTTCTGCTGTCGGGTGTGGTCATGGTCGTGGCCGGCGACTCGATCGTCGCGGCCTTCACGTTGGTCACGACCATCTCGTCGCTGTGCTTCATCTTCGTCTGGTCGGTCATCCTGGTCAGCTATCTCGTGTACCGGAAACGCCGGCCGGAACTGCACGAGGCCTCGAAGTTCAAGATGCCCGGCGGCGTCGTGATGTGCTACGTCGTCCTGGCTTTCTTCGCCTTCCTGATCGTGGCGTTCGCGTTGAAGGAAGACACCCTGCAGGCCGAGCTGGTGACGCCGGTGTGGTTCCTGGTCCTGGGTATCGCCTGGCTGGTGCTACGGCGTCGCCCGCAACATCTGGCCCGCGAAGCCAAGTTCCGCGCCGAGCTGGAGTCCACGGATTCCGACTGACGCTCGGTAGGGTGGCGCCATGGTGGATCTTCGTGATCTGAAGCGACGCATCGTCCATGGCGCCCAACGCCGGTTCGTCAATCCGGTCGGCCGTCAACTGCCCGTCACCATGCTGGAGACCATTGGCCGCAAATCCGGCGAACCACGGCATACCGCTGTGGGCGGCCGGGTGATCGGCGATCAGTTCTGGATGGTCTCCGAGCACGGCGAGCGATCCCACTACGTGCTGAACATCAAGGCCAATCCTGCTGTGCGGCTCCGGATCAACGGTCACTGGCGGACCGGGACGGCGCACCTGCTGCCCGTCGACGACCCGGCCGCGCGGCTGAAGGAGCTGCCGACGCTCAACAGCGCGGTGGTCCGCGCCGTGGGCAGCGACCTGCTGACCCTCCGCATCGACCTCGACTGACATGGCCTTCGATCCGGACCTGGCCGACCGCATCCGCGAGTTGACGGCATCCGAGAGCGGTCTCGACGAGAGGCGCATGTTCGGTGGGCTGGCTTTTCTGGTCAACGGCAACATGGCCGTCGCGGCGACCCGGGAAGGCAGCCTGATGGTGCGGGTCTCGCGCGACGACGGCGAGAAGCTGCTGCAACGCGATCACGTCAAGCCGATGGTCATGGGCGGCCGGGAGATGCGGGGCTGGCTGCGGATCGCCGGCCCCGGCATCAAGACCCGGCGGCAGCTCCAGTCGTGGGTCACCCGCGGCATCGATTACGCCAAGGGACTGCCGCCCAAGTAATTTCCGGCGCGGCCGAGGAGAATCCCCATTAACATAGAGCGTGCCTGACAACGACGGGGGCCCGCTCTGATGTTGACCGCAGTACGTAAGATCCTCGGCTTCCAGATGACGATCGCCGAGTGGCTCGGCACCGCCATCATCCTGGCGGTGCCTTACCTGCTCATCGGCCTGATCTGGTCACTCACCCACACCAGCCACCTGGCCGGCCTGCACGGCGCCGACACCGTGGTGTCCTTTCTGGGCTCCATTGTCTCGTGGCCGGTCCTGCTCTTCACCAACGTGTGCATGAGTTGACGAGGAGCCGACGAATGCCTTCCGACGGAACCTCCGCCAACCGGATCTCGATCACCCGACGCACCGCGCGCTGGTCCGACGAGGACGTCACCATCGCCGATGCGATGGACCTGTGGGGCTTCGCCGCCGGCGCGGCCAACGTGATCATGCAGCTGTCCTCGCCGGGCGTCGGCTACGGGGTCGTGGAGAGCACGGTGGATTCCGGCAACCTGCTCAAACATCCGTGGAAGCGGGCCCGCACCACGCTCAGTTATCTGGCGGTGGCCATCCTCGGAGAGCCCGAGGACCGGGCCGCGTTCCGCGACGCCGTGGACGCGGCCCACCGGCAGGTCCGCTCCGGGCCGGCAAGTCCCGTGCAGTACAACGCCTTCGACCGCGACCTGCAACTGTGGGTGGCGGCCTGTCTGTTCGTCGGACTGGAGGACGTGTACCAGCTGTTACGCGGTGAGATGACCGCCGCGCAGGCCGAGCAGTTCTACCGATCCGCCGCCACCCTGGGCACCACTCTGCAAGTCGACCCGGAGCAGTGGCCGGCGACTCGGGCCGAATTCGACACGTACTGGGACACCGCGTGCGAGCAGATACAGATGGACGACGTCGTCAGGCGGTATCTACACGACCTGGTGGATCTGCGGATGATCAACCCTCTGTTGCGAATACCGTTTCGGCCGCTGCTGAAATTCCTGACCACGGGATTTCTGGCGCCGGTGTTCCGGAATGCCGTCGGCTTCGGCTGGGGCCGTCGCCGGCAGCGGCTGTTCGAATGGCTGTTCCTGGCGGTGGCATTCGGCAACCGGTTCCTACCGGTGTTCGTCCGCCAGGGCGGCAGTTACCTGCTGCTCGCCGATGTCCGCCGACGTGTGGCCGCCGACAAGGCACTGATCTGATGGACCGGATCCGCCACATCTTGAGCTACAAGCTCAGCGTCGAGCAACTGCTCGAGACTTTGATGTGGATATCCCTGCCCTACCTCGTGATCGGCCTGGTCTGGACGTTCTTCCACCCCGAACAGGTGCAGCTCATCGAGGCGAGCCTGCTTACCAAATTCCCGGCCGGTGCCGATCTGGTGGCCTTCGGTCAGGTGACGCTGCTGTGGCCGGTGCTGCTACTGGGTGCCGACATATGCGTCGCGATGTGAATGCAACAGTCGCGCGGCCACAGCCGCGACAAACAGCCACAGCACCGCACCACTGATCCACGTCGGCACAAAGTTGAACGTCTCCGTCTGTGCACCGGCATTGAGGCCCATGTACGCACCCACCGACAACACCGCGACGCCGACCCCGGCCGACATCGCCATCCACCCCCGGTCTCCCATTTGCGCGAAATACCTTGCCAGCGCGAAGCATCCGCAGGTCGCGGCCAGGAAGCCGAGCCCACCGGCCACGCCGTGGATCTGCGCCGAGGTACTCAGCTCCTCCACCTCGGGATAGCCCGGCGGGAACCCGAAACCCGGATCGGTCGGGTTGAGCCCCACGACCACACCGGCCAGTAACCCGTAGAGCGTCACGCACATCGCCGCGACCCGGCCGCACAGCACGCCCGAGGCCACGCGCCAGATCCCGAACCCGAACCCGATCAGCAACAGCCCGCACACAACGAAGTTCACCGTCTGAATCCAGCCCCAATCACCGAGAACCAGCATGGAGTTGGCATGTCGGGTCAGGTCGAAGCCGGGGCGGGTGAACGCCAGGGTGAGCGAAACCGTGGTGATCGACAATCCGGCGCCCAGCCCGGCCGCCAGCAACGCCGTGGTGAGTCGGGAAGCTGCGGGGCGTCGGGCAGGTGTCACGGAAACTCGACGCTACCGTCCGGGCGGCCGGGGCGATTGACTAGGGTCTTGCGTCGTGAAGGCTTGTCTCGTCGTAGTCGCCGCCGCTGCGGCGCTCGCCGGATGTACGTCGGGAACCGTCGTCAACACCGACGACGCCGCGTCGCCGCCGCCCGCGAGCACCACCGCGGCGCCACCGGCGTTCGGCACCGCCCACCTGGTCAACGCCGCCGACTACCTGCTCGACGTCAACGGGCGCAAGGCCTATTACTTCAGCACCCCGAGCGGCCGGTGGCAGTGCGCGATACTGCCCCGCGATCGCGCGGGCTGCCAGGCGGCGGGCGGCGCATCGGCGATGGCGGTGACGGGAGCGCCGACGGAGGTGCCCGACGGGACCGGTGGGACGGCAGCACCGAATGCCCTTGTGCTCGACCGGGACAACGACGCCCAGTTCGTCAACCTGGCACAGCCCGAATTCGCGCAACCGACCGCCGTCGCGCTGCCGTTCGGGAAGGTGCTGGCGGTCGCCGGATTCCGGTGCAACGTCCAGGAGCAGTCCGGGGTGTCCTGCGTACGGGAGCTGACCGGCCGAGGTTTCACCTTCTCGGCCGAGGGCTACACCCCGCATTACACCGACGTCCCCTAGCGATGGCACATGATCCGGATCGGCACCTCGGGCTGGTCATACGACCACTGGACCGATGTGCTGTATCCGCGGGGCACACCGGCGAAGACCCGGCTGGCCCACTACGTCGACGAGTTCGACACCGTGGAACTCAACGGCAGCTTCTACCGCTGGCCCACTGACGCCACGTTCACCGGGTGGCGCGAACAGATGCCCGCCGGTTTCACGATGTCGGTCAAGGCCCACCGCGGGTTGACCCACTACCGGCGACTGCGGTCTCCGGAGAGCTGGACGCCGCGGTTCGAGCGCTGCTGGCAACTGCTCGACGCACACAACGAAGCATTACTGGTCCAGCTTCACCCCGCCCTGGAGCGCGACGACGAGCTGCTCACCGCGTTCCTGTCCCAACTCCCCCGCCAGATCCGGGTCGCGATGGAACTACGTCACCCGTCCTGGCACGAGCTTGCGGTGTACGCCGTGCTGGAGCAGTACGGCGCGGCGTACGTCGTGATGAGCGGCCCCGGGCTGACCTGCCGCCCGGTGGCCACCGGTGATCTGGTCTATCTCCGGATGCACGGTCCGGGCGACGACGGCATGTACACCGGCTGCTACTCCGACGACGAGCTGAGCGGGTGGGCGCAGCAGATCCGGCAGTGGGACCGCGACGGCCACCGCGTCGTCGTGTACTTCAACAACGATCTCGGTGGTCATGCGGTACGCAACGCCCGAAAACTGAAGCAGTTGGTATCGGGCGAGTAGGCTGAATCGACATGACAACGTCGTCCACATTCGCGATCGTCGGTGGCGGCCTGGCCGGCGCCAAGGCTGCTGAAGCTCTGCGGGACAACGACTTTGACGGCCACGTCGTGGTTTTCGCCGCCGAAGACCAGCTCCCCTACGAGCGTCCGCCGCTGTCCAAGGAGTACCTGGCCGGAAAAAAGAAGCTCGATGACTTCACCGTCGATCCGGCGTCCTGGTACCGCGACCACAACGTCGAGCTGAGGTTGGGAACCGAGGTCACCGCCGTCAACGCCGCCGAGCACACGCTCGCACTGCCCGACGGCACCACCGTCGGTTACGACAAGCTGCTGTTGGCCACCGGTTCCTCGTCACGCCGGCCACCGATCCCTGGATCAGACGCCGCGGGCGTGCACTATCTGCGCACCATCGACGACGCCGCGGCCCTGAGCGCCACGTTGACCCCGGGTTCGACGCTGGCCATCGTGGGCGGCGGCTGGATCGGGCTGGAGGTCGCCGCCGGTGCGCGCGGCCGCGACGTGAACGTCACGGTCGTTGAGGCCGCGCACCTACCGCTGCTGGCCGCCCTCGGCGCCGAGGTGGGTGAGGTGTTCGCGCAATTGCACCGCGAGCACGGGGTCGATCTGCGGCTGGACCAGTCGGTGAAGGAGATCACCACCGACAACGGCACCGCCACGGGACTACGCCTCGGGGACGGCTCCACCGTCACCGCCGACACGGTCCTGATCGCCGTCGGCGCGGCACCGAACATCGGCCTGGCCGAAACCGCCGGGCTGGCCATCGCGGACGGCGGCGTGCTCGTCGACGCCTCGCTGCGCAGCAGCGATCCCGACATCTACGCCGTCGGCGACATCGCCGCCGCAGAGCATCCGTTCTTCGGAGTGCGAATCCGCACCGAACACTGGGCCAACGCGCTCAAGCAGCCCGCGGTGGCCGCTGCGGGGATGTTGGGCAAGCAAGCCGAATATGACGAATTGCCCTATTTCTTCACCGATCAGTACGACCTCGGCATGGAGTATGTCGGCCACGCACCCGAATATCGGCGAGTGGTGTTCCGCGGCGACGTTGCTGGGCGCGAGTTCGTGGCATTCTGGCTCGACGCCTCCAACCGTGTCCTGGCGGGGATGAACGTCAACGTGTGGGATGTCCTTGACGACGTCAAGGCACTGATCCGATCAGCCGAGCCGGTCGACCCGGAACGCATCGCCGACCCGGCGCAGCCGTTGCCGGTCGGGTAGCTGCGGGCACTGGGCCTGCCGCGCGGGCGAAATCCGTGCAGCGCAACAACATTCTCCTGCGGTCAGGGGTACGCGCTAACGTGCATGAGACACGTGCCGGTATCGCCCCGCCCGCGTGCCCAAACCATGACGGCAGGAAGGTGAGCATCCGGTGAATGTCGCGCCCGACGAGCTGTCCGGCACCGAGCAGGCAGTCCTGCTGGTACTGATGGCCGAGTCCCGCCCGGTGCCCAACGCTGAACTGGAGCGGCTCGGGCCCAAACTCGACAAACCGAAGCGCGACCGGCTCAACCGGTTGGGCCTGATCGAGTCGACCGGGACCCGCCCCCTCGTCCACGAACTGACCGACACGGGGTGGGCGCTGTGCCGATCCCTGTTCAGCGCCGGCGCGCCGCCCCGGTCCACCGGGCAGGGCAAGGCCCTGTACACGCTGCTGGGTGCGCTGCACCGCTATTTCGAACACGCCGACCTCGTTCCCTCCGACGTATTCCTGCCCGCCGAGGCGCCCGTCCAGGCGGCCGCGCCGGCTCCCGAAGCCGGTCCCGAAATCCAGCTGCGCACCGCCTATGCCGGGCTGACCGCCCGGCCCGGAGGCTGGGTGAGTCTGCTGCGCCTGCGCCAGGCCGTGCCCGGGCTGCCCCGACCCACCGTCGACGCCGCGCTGATCAGCCTCTATCAGCAACCCGGCGTCAGCCTGATCCCCGAGGAGAACCAGAAGGTGCTCACCCCCGCCGACCGCGAAGCCGCGGTGGAGATAGGCAACCAGGACAAGCACCTGATCGCGATCGAGTCCTGATGGAGTTACAGCACCGCGAAGCGCTCAGCGCGCTTCGCCTGACCTGGGCGCCGACCGCCGACGATCTGTGGCATTCGCAGGGCGCGCTGCACGTGCGCGGGCTGCACGACCGGCCGATGGGCGATGTGATGGCCGCGTTCGGCGATGCCGAACGGGAGATCGACTCCAGCCCGCTGGGCGTGGTGGTACGGGGCCCGGCCGGGTCCGGCAAGACCCACCTGCTCGGTCAGGTGCGCGAACAGGTGCAAACCGGCGGCGGTTTCTTCTTTCTCGTCGAGTTGCTCGATGCGGCCAGCTTCTGGCAGTCCGCCCGCGCGGGCATCCTGGAAAGCCTGGGCCGGCCGGGCAGCGAGCGCGAAACCCAACTCAAAGACCTGCTGTGGGAACTGTCCTCGGTGGCCCACATCTCCCGCGCCAATCGCCGGGCCGTGATCGGCGACGACGACCTGACCCCCGAGATCCTCACCGACTTCGTCAACTCCCTGCACAAGGTCCATCGCCACACCGTCAAGCGCGCGCACCACACCCTGCGCGCCCTGGTGCTGCTGGGTGCCGGCGACCTCGAGCTGCAGGACATCGGCGAGGCCTTCCTGACCGGCAGCGGCGAGAAGGAATCGTGGGGCCTGCCCGCGCCGGTGCTCACCCCGCAGGAATCGGTGCGCGACATCTCGCGCCTGATCGCCCTGGCCGGGCCGTCGGTGCTGGCCCTCGACCAGATCGACACGCTGCTGGCCCAATCCACCGAGCGCACCGACACCGCGGGCGCCGTGTCCGGCGCCGACCCCGGTGGAACTGCCCGCTCCGCGGGCGATGGTGGAACTGCCCACTCCCCGGGCGATGGTGGAACTGCCCGCTCCGCGGGCAACCGCGACCTCGAGCACATCGCGCACGGGCTGATGTCCATCCGCCAAACCATGCGGCGCACGGTGGGTGTGGTGGCCTGCCTGCCCGCAGCCTGGGAGGCGATCCAGGACCGGGCCACCGCCACCGTGCAGGACCGGTTCCGGACCACCGCGCTGCTGCAGGGCCTGCCGACGCCGGAGGTCGGCCGAGCCATCCTGGAACGGCGGTTCACCGCGAGTTACGCGTCCATCGGATTCACCGCGCCGTACCCGAGCTGGCCGATCCTGCCCTCGGCGTTCGACGACGCCACCCAATACACGCCGCGACAACTGCTCAAGCGGGCCGACACCCATGTCCGCCGCTGCCTGGACCGCGACACGATCGAAGAGCTGTCCCAACTCACCGGCGAGGTGGCCGAACCACACGAACGCGCTACGGGCGCCGCCGCCGGCGACACCGGCGAGTTGGACCGTCGCTTCGCCGACTACCGGCGCCGCGCGGTGACCGTCGCCGCGCTCGACCCCGACGGCGAGGACACCACGATGCCCGGCCTGTTGTCGGCGGCATTGGATGCGTGGATCACCGAACTCGGCGAGGCCGGGCAGGCGTTTCGCCCCGATCCGCTGCCGGGCCAACGGGTGGTGCTGCACGGGCGGCTGCGCCAGACGCTCGACGCCGCCACCGACGACGAGCGGCACTGGGCATTTCGCGCGATCTCGTCCGGCAATGCCGTCGCGGTACAAAACAGGATTCGGAAAGCCTGGGAAGCAACGGGTTTCAACCCTGACCGGCGTCGGCTGTTCCTGCTCCGCAACACCGCGTGGCCGAAGGGCGCGAAAACCGCGGTGGTGATCGCCGAGTTCGAGGCGGCCGGCGGCCGAGTGTTGCCGATGAGCGAGGACGACGTACGCACCATGACGGCGCTCCGCGATCTGATCGACGACAATCACCCCGACCTGCCCGAGTGGCTGCGCCGGCGCCGCCCCGCCCACGGGATCGGCTGGCTGCGATCCGCACTCGGGGACATCGCGGGTGATCCGCCGCCACCGGCCCAGATCGATGTGGAGGCCGAGCTCGCGACCGGGCCGATACGGGTACAGCCGCCCGCGCCGTCGATCGAGCATTCGCCCATCGCCGTCACCCTGGGCCTGGACAGTCCCGGCGGGCGCCCGGTATCGGTGGACCTGGCCGCGCTGCGTAAGCACACCGCGATCTTCGCCGGCTCCGGATCGGGCAAGACCGTGCTGATCCGACGCCTGGTCGAGGAGTGCGCGCTGCGCGGCGTGTCGTCGATCGTGTTGGACCCCAACAACGACCTGTCCCGGCTGGGAGCCCGTTGGCCCGACAATCCCCCGGGATGGAACCCGGCCGACGACGAACGCGCCGACGCGTACTTCGACAACGCCGAGGTCGTGGTGTGGACGCCGGGCCGGTCGACCGGCCGCCCGCTGTCCTTCCAGCCACTCCCCGACTTCGCCAGTGTCATCGATGACGCCGATGAGTTCTCCGACGCCGTCGAATCCGCCGTCGCCGCACTCGAACCCCGCGCCCTGATCGCCGGCAACACCGCCAAGGCCGAGCGGTCTCGCGCGGTGCTGCGCGAGGCGCTGCGGTTCTACGGTGCGAGCCCCTCGGTGTCCCTGGGCGGATTCATCGACCTGCTCGGCAATCTGCCCCCAGAGGTCAGCGCACTGAGCGGGGCGCACAAACTGGCCACCGAACTGGCCCAGAATCTTCGGGCCGCGACCGTCAACGATCCGCTGTTCGGTGGCTCCGGGACTGCCGCCGACCCCGGCGTGCTGTTGACACCGTCACCGGGCTACCGGGCCCGGGTGTCGGTGATCAGCATGGTCGGTCTGACCAGCGATCAACAGCGCGAAGGGTTCGTCAACCAGCTGCAGATGGCCCTGTTCGCCTGGATCAAGCGCAACCCGGCCGGCGACCGGCCGCTGGGTGGGCTGCTGGTGATGGACGAGGCGCAGAACTTCGCGCCTTCCAGTCACACGACTGCCTCCACACACAGCACCCTGGCGCTGTCCTCGCAGGCGCGAAAGTACGGGCTGGGACTGGTGTTCGCCACGCAGTCTCCACGCGGTCTGCACAACCACATCCCGGGCAATGCCACCACGCAGTTCTACGGTCTGCTGAACTCCCCCGCGCAGATCGCCGTGGCCCGGGAGATGGCCCGGGTGAAGGGCGGCCACGTACCCGACATCAGCAAGCTGCGGTCGGGCCAGTTCTATGTGGCGTTGGAAGGCAACGCCTTTCACAAGATCCAGACGCCGTGGTGCCTGTCCAACCATCCGCCCAGCCCGCCGACGACCGACGAGGTCCTCGCGCTGGCGCAGCGAGAGCCGGCGACGCGCTGAGCCGTTGACCCGATCCGAGGCTCATAGGAGGGTCGCGCTGCCGTCGGCGTGAACCTGCACCTTCGCGCCGGCGATGTCCTCGGACATGGTCGCCGCGGCCTGTGACTCGTCGACGATCCGGGCCAGTGTGCGACCGTCCTCCGGGGTGCGCACCGCCAGGAATGCCCGCTCCGCGGTGCCGTCGCGACCGACCGGCGTGGTCCAGGATTCCACGGTGCCGGTGCCCGCGAATTCCACCTGCAGCTGACGTGTGGGCTCGGCGTCCACCTCGGATTGCACGTCCTGCCAACGGAATTCATGAGTCGGTGGCTCGGTGCCGTATACACCGAAACTGTGCTTGGTGAGGTAACCGCCGTTGGCGGTGATCAGCCCCCGGGTCCCGGGATTGGCCACGAGCCGCTCGGCCATGGTGGCGATCGAATGGGACACGTAGTTGTTCCACGGCCCGCCCGCGAACGTCAGCCCGCCGGTCACCGTCAATGGCCGCGACGGATCGGCCAGAGGCAGACCGATTTCGGCCGCCGCCACCTGCACCGCCGACGGGAAGCAGGAGTACACGTCGACGAAGTCGACCTCGTCAACTCCCACACCGGCCAGTTCCAGAACCCGGCTACCGGCGATCCGGATCGCTGGCGACCGGTAGAGCTCGGCCCGCTCGCCGATCGCATAGGTGTCGTGCGAATCCGTCCCGGCATACGGGAAAACCCAACGGTCGGTGGGGATCTGAAGATAGGTCGCCTTCTCGACTGTGGTCAGGATCAGCACCGCGCCCTGGTCCACCATGTTGTTGGAGTTCATCAGCTTCGTGTAGGGCCAGCTGATCATCCGGTTGTCCGGGCCCGGCTGCCAGATCTGCTCGGCGGGCACGGCTTCCCGGCTCCAGGCATGCGGATTGCCCGCCGCCACGGCACTGAACTGTGACCACAACTCGCCGATCCGCCTGCGGTGCTCCTCACTGGTCTCGCCGGCCGCGATCCGCAGCGCCTGCTCGAACATCGGGTACACGTAGGCCGGGCGGTCCAGCTTGATCCGGATCTCGGCCTCACCGGCCATCGGCACACCTTCATGCGCACCCGGGGCCTCCGGCACGGATTCGTCTTGGCGCGTCCAGTCCGGTTTGGCCCCGGCCGCGCGCAGCCGACTGCGGGTACGCCACGTCTCGGCGCCGGCGATCAGCACCACCTCGGCCCGGCCGCCCCGCAGATCCAGGCAGGCTTCGTTCACCAGTGTCTGCGGTACGTTTCCGCCCACCCCGGTGTAGCGCGTGGCGGCCTTGTCAGCCCGGATGCGCTGGGCCAACAGCAAACCCGGATCGCGGTAGTGCCAGGACAGTAGATTGACGATCCGTACCGAGTCGACCGCTTCCAGAACCCGCGGGTCGGCGGCGGCCCGGGCCGCCTCCACCATGAGATCGACCGGCTCGACGTCCGGCTTCTCCTCCCGCTGGTTGACCTGGCCGTAGCCCACCAGTACCGGGGTTCGCGGGTCGAGAGTCCTGGGCAGGGTCATGCCCACGAACCTAGCCGACGCGGTAGATGGACTTGAGGATCTGGTAGGCGGCCAAACCCTCGGGCCCCAATTCGCGCCCCATGCCACTGGATTTCACGCCGCCGAACGGCGCGCCCATGTCCAGTTGATAGTCGTTGATCCCGATGGTGCCGGTGTGTACCGCCCTGGCGATGTTCGTGGCCCGCTCCACGTCCGTGGACCACACGCTGCCGCCGAGACCGAACTCGCTGTCGTTGGCGATGGCCACCGCATCGTCGTCGCCGTCGTACGGGATGACCGTCAGCACCGGCCCGAAGATCTCCTCCTGCGCGATCCGCGCCGAGTTGTCCACCTCGGCGAACACGGTCGGCGAGACGAACCAGCCGCGCGGTTGATCGGCGGGAACCGACCCGCCCGCCACCAGCTTGGCTCCCTCACCCAGTCCCACCTCGATGTAGTCCAGCACCCGCCGTCGCTGCCGGGCGCTGACCAGCGGCCCGACCTCGGTCGCCGGGTCCAACGGATCACCCACCTGCAACCCGTCGGCCAGAGCCGCCACCGCCTCGACCACCTCGTCATATCGCGAACGGGGGGCCAGCACGCGCGAATTGAGATGACAGGTTTGACCGTTGTTGACGAACGACGCGCTGCGTAGCCCGCGGATCGTCGCGCCCAGGTCGGCATCGTCGAGCACGATCGCCGCCGACTTCCCGCCGAGCTCCAGGGTGACCGGACGCATCAGCCGCCCGCACACCTCGGCGATCTTGCGCCCGGCCGCCGTCGACCCGGTGAAGGCGACCTTGTCGATCCCGGGATGCGACACCAGATGCGCCCCGGCATCGGGTCCACCGGCCAGCACGTTCAACACCCCCGGCGGCAGTCCGGCCTCGGTCGCCGCGTCCCCGAAAACCAGTGCGTCCAGGGCTGTTTCCGGTGCCGCTTTGAGTACCACGGTGCAGCCCGCGGCCAGTGCGGGCGCAAACTTCATCGCGGCCAGCGCCTGCGGGTAGTTCCACGGGATGACCGCCGCGACCACGCCGACCGGTTCACGCCGCACGATTGTGTGGCCGATCATGCTCGGCCGGGTCTCCTCGACGCCGGTCTCCACGATCAGCGCGGCGTAGTAGCGCAGCAGCGCCGCGGGAAATGCGCCGTTTGCCCCGCGCGACAGGGCGAGCGGCATCCCGTTCTCCCGGCTGCACAGTTCCCTGGTTCTGTTCGCCCGGGACTGCAGCGCGTCGGCGAACCGGATCAGTACCGCGGCACGCTCGGCCAGCGGAACCTCCCGCCAGCCGGGCAATGCGGCGCGGGCCGCAGCGACCGCCCGGTCGACCTCGGATTCATTTGCTGCACAGCCTGATCCGAGGGGTTCGCCGGTGCCGGCCTCGATCACCGGCTCGGCCCGCTCGGCAGTACGGAACGCACCGTCAATGAACAACTGGGCGGGCTCGCCCGGCGCGGGAACGCGATCCATGATGGGCTCCGATCTGCGTGAGTTCTCAGGCTGTGAATAGCACATCGGGCCGGGTGCGGCGGGGTATTTCGCGCGGCGTTGGTTGACCCGTACGAAATCAGGTACCCGGATCGTGGGCGCCATTCACCGACACCCGCCACTATGGAGAACATGAGCGACGCGACCCTCTCACCGGCACTGACCGACACAGAACTCGAGCAGCTCAACGCCTACTGGCGGGCGGCCAACTATTTGTCCGTCGGCCAGATCTATCTTCTGGACAACCCGTTGCTCCACGAGCGGCTGGCCGCGGAGCACGTCAAACCGCGGCTGCTGGGCCACTGGGGCACCACTCCGGGTTTGAACCTGCTGTACGCGCACCTCAACCGGATCATCCGTGAGCGCGACGCGAACGTCATCTACGTGACCGGGCCCGGTCATGGTGGTCCGGGCCTGGTGGCCAACGCTTATCTCGAAGGCACCTACAGCGAGGTCTACACCGGTATCGGGCAGGACACCGATGGCCTGCGGAAACTGTTCCGCCAGTTCTCGTTTCCCGGCGGGATTCCCAGCCACGTGGCCGCCGAGACACCCGGCTCCATCCACGAGGGCGGCGAACTCGGGTACGCACTGGTGCACGCCTACGGCGCCGCGTTCGACAATCCGGACCTCGTGGTGGCCTGCGTCGTCGGCGACGGTGAGGCCGAGACCGGCCCGCTGGCCGCCAGCTGGCATTCGAACAAGTTCCTCAACCCCGTCGTCGACGGTGCGGTGCTGCCGATCCTGCACCTCAACGGCTACAAGATCGCCAATCCCACAGTGCTGTCCCGCATTCCGGCCGAGGAACTCGAATCGCTGTTCTACGGCTACGGCTATCGCCCCATCACCGTGGCCGGGGACGACCCGGCCATTGTGCACCAGGAGCTGGCCGCGGCCATGGACGAAGCGTTCGACGAGATCGCGGCGATCCAGCGCGCGGCCCGCCTCGACGACGAGCCGGGCCGTCCGCTGTGGCCGATGATCATCCTGCGCACTCCCAAGGGCTGGACCGGCCCCCACGAGGTGGACGGGAAACTGGTCGAGGGCACCTGGCGCGCACACCAGGTGCCGCTTTCCGAGACCCGGACCAACCCGTCGCACATGGCGCAGCTGGAGACGTGGCTGCGCAGCTACCGGCCCGAGGAGTTGTTCGACGCAGACGGGGCGCTGCGGCCCGATCTGCGGGCCCTGGCGCCCTCGGGCACCCGGCGGATGAGCGCCAACCCGCATGCCAACGGCGGACTGCTGTTGCGTGACCTCGACCTGCCCGACTTCACCGACTACGCGGTCACCGTCGAGAGCCCGGGCACCGGGATGGCCGAAGCCACCCGGGTGCTCGGCACGTTCCTGCGTGATGTGATCGCCGACAATCCGGACCGCTTCCGGCTGATGGGTCCGGACGAAACCGCCTCGAACCGTCTGGCCGCGGTGTTCGAGACGACCGACAAGGCCTGGGAGGGCGAGATCCTGCCCGTCGACGAGAACCTGGCCCCCGATGGCCGGGTGATGGAAGTGCTCTCTGAGCATCTGTGCCAGGGCTGGCTGGAGGGATATCTGCTGACCGGACGCCACGGGTTGTTCAACTGCTACGAAGCCTTCGTCCACATCGTCGACTCCATGCTCAACCAGCACGCCAAGTGGTTGTTCAGTAGCTCGCATCTGACCTGGCGCCAGCCGATCGCGTCGCTGAACTATCTGCTGACCTCCCATGTCTGGCGCCAGGACCACAACGGTGCCTCGCATCAGGATCCGGGCTTCATCGACCACGTCGCCAACAAGCGTCCCGAGGTGGTGCGCGTCTACCTGCCGCCGGACGCCAACACCCTGCTGTCGGTCGCGGACCACTGCCTGCGCAGCCGCCAGTACGTGAACGTCATCGTGGCCGGAAAGCAACCGGCCCTGACATACCTGACGATGGACGAGGCGGTCGCGCACTGCACCCGCGGGCTCGGGATCTGGGAGTGGGCCGGCAATACGACCGGGGAACCCGACGTGGTGCTCGCCTGCGCCGGGGACATCCCGACGCTGGAGACGCTGGCCGCCGCCGACATCCTGCGCCGTCGACTCCCCGAGGTGAGAGTCCGGGTGGTCAACGTCGTCGACATCATGCGCTTGCAACCCGAGTCCGAGCATCCGCACGGGCTGTCCGAGCGCGAGTTCGACTCGATCTTCACCACGGACAAGCCCATCATCTTCGCCTATCACGGCTACCCCTGGCTGATTCACCGGCTGGCCTACCGGCACACCAACCACGCCCAGCTACACGTGCGGGGGTTCAAGGAGCGGGGCACGACAACGACGCCGTTCGACATGGTGATGCTCAACGACCTCGACCGGTTCCACTTGGTCATGGATGTGATCGACCGAGTCGAGGGGCTCGCGGTCAGCGCCGCGGGGCTCCGTCAGGAAATGGTCGACGCGCGACTCGCCGCCCGGCGCTACACCCGGGAACACGGCGAGGACGATCCGGCGATCTCCCAGTGGACGTGGAATGCGGTGTGACCTGGGTAATTGCGCCGCACCGGTACGATTGGCAAGTTATGTCTGATCAGAGCGCCGTGGCCGCGCATCCCCATCCGCTGGTGGCCCAGCTCTCGGCATTGCACCATTTCCGGATCTACGCCGACATCGGCATCGTCGTCGTCATCCTCACGCTGACCAACCTCATCGCGCACTTCACCACCCCGTGGGCCAGCATCGCCACCGTCCCGGCGGCCGCGGTGGGCCTGCTGGTCCTGGTGCGGGCCCGCGGCCTGGGCTGGGCAGAGCTGGGGCTGGGCCGCGAACACTGGCGCTCCGGCGCCGGGTACGCCCTGGGTGCCGTCGCACTCGTGGTCTCGGTGATCGCGATCGGCGCGGCGCTGCCGTGGACCCGGCCGATGTTCATGAACGACAACTACGCGACCGTCTCGGGTGCGCTGCTCGCGTCGATGGTGATCATCCCGCTGCAGACCGTGATCCCCGAGGAGTTGGCGTTTCGCGGTGTGCTGCACGGAGCCCTGAACCGGGCCTGGGGTTTTCGCGGCGTCGCAGCCGGTGGTTCGCTGTTGTTCGGCCTGTGGCACATCGCCAGTTCGCTCGGGCTGACGAGTGAGAACGTCGGCTTCACGCGACTGTTCGGTGGCGGCGTGTTCGGCATGCTCGCCGGTGTGGTGCTGGCCGTGGTGGCCACCGGCATCGCCGGTTTCGTGTTCACCTGGCTGCGGCGGCGCAGCGGCAGCCTGATCGCCCCGATCGCCCTGCACTGGTCACTCAACGGGGTGGGTGCACTGGCGGCCGCCCTGGTCTGGCATCTGTCGACCTAATTCGCGCCTCCGGCACGGGACCTAATTCGCGCCTCCGGCACGGCGACGCGCCCGGAACTCACGGTTCTTCAGCTTGTTCCCACACTCGGACATCACGCACCAGGTACCGCCATGGTTGCGGGACCGGTCGTAGAACGCCCACGTGCATTCATCGTTCGCACACGCCTTGAGCCGTGCCCACGTACCGTCCTGCTGCGCGTCGCGCATCACCAGCAGCAGCTCCAGCAGGCGCTCGCCCACGCCCTCTCCTGCGGCTGACAACCGCACCTGCCCGTCGGGGTTCACGTCGACCTTTGCGGTGGACGCGTCGGTGAGCGCCTGCAGCACGGCGAGCTGACCGGCATCCGGCGGTGCACCGCCGGTGTTGTGAATCAGCAGCGCGCGCAGTGCTTCGCGCACCCGGCGCACCAGGTCCAGTTCGGCTGCGGTCGGGCTTGCCCCTACGGCGAGCAACCCGTTGGCCGCCAGCCAGGGCGCCGCGTCGTCGGGATCTGCGAGGCGGTCGATTCCGGCAGGTAACTCGATCGTGTTGACCAGGGCCTGAATCCGGGCCAGCGGTCCGGGCGCGGGTTTGGTCTCGGAGTCACCGGCCCACGTCGTCGTCATCGCTCCAGCGTACCGCCGTGACCACTAAATTGGTTTGACTAGTCATTCATGACCAGCGTACGGTAATAGATAGTCACGATCTCCGGACTGGGCATACGGAAAAATACGAGGTATCGCCGTGAACGACAACCGAATTTCTGCGACACCCGCGACCTCAGTCCGCCGTGTACCCATCCCCTGCCGCGCCTCGATCCGCGCCCGCCTGACCGCACGCATCCGGTCGGGTCGCCTCGACGCCATGCTTGCCGTCGGCGCGCCGATCACCCCGGGCAGCGCGATCGCCGCGCGCGCGGCCCGGCTGACGTCGGCCTCCGAGCGCGAGGCGATCGCCCGCGTACTGCGCCGCTGCGTGCGTGATGCCGCCAACGACACCATCTTGTGGTCGTCGCGAATCCCGTTACACCGGAAGAACATTGCCGCAGCGGAGATGATGATCGACGCGATCACCCTGCGGCTGCACTCACCTGCGCCGGTGGACGCGCGCGGCATGGCCCGGCTCAGCCGGGTGATCAATGACGGACTCGGACCGATGTACGCGTTCGGCCACGGTGACCTGAACGGCAGATTGGGCGCTGCGCTAGCCGCGCTCTGAACTACACCCGCAGCACCGCAGCACCCGCGACATGGCCGGCGCTCAGATCGGCCAGCGCCTCGTCCGCACGGTCCAGGCCGTACACGGGAGTGCTGACCGCCATCCGGTGGCCACCGGCGAACGTCAGGAATTCTCGGGCGTCGGCACGGGTGTTGGCGGTGACCGAGCGGATCTCGCGTTCCTGGAACAGGTGCCGTTGATAGTTCAAGGTCGGGATGTCGCTGAGGTGGATGCCCGCGATCGCCAGCACGCCCCCACGGTCCAGTGCCGCCAGAGCGGGCAGCACCAGATCCCCCACGGGAGCGAACAGGATCGCGGCATCCAATGGCTCAGGCGGCATGTCGGCGCTGCCCTGCACCGACGACGCACCCAGTGCCAGCGCGAGTTCGCGGGAGCGCTCGCCACGGGTCATCACATGCACGCGGGCCCCCTGCGCCAACGCCACCTGAGCGGTCAGGTGCGCACTACCGCCGAAGCCGTAGATACCCAGCCGCCCACCCTGCGGTAGGTCGGTGCGCAACAGCGACCGATAGCCGATGATCCCAGCGCACAACAACGGCGCCAGCTCGACATCGGAGTAACCGGTCGGCAGCCGGAGCGCGAATGCAGCCGGGACGGTGGTGAATTCGGCATAGCCGCCGTCAGCATCCCAGCCCGTGTACCGCGAGGACGGACAGAGATTCTCCCGACCACGCACACAGTAGGCACACCGCCCACACGTGTGGCGCAGCCAGGCCACGCCGACGCGATCACCCGGCGCGAACCCGCCGCCGGCCTCGGGGCCGACCGCGATCACCTCACCGACAACTTCGTGCCCGGGTATCACCCGCGGCCGGTGCACGGCCAAATCACCTTCCGCCACATGCAGATCCGTACGACACACCCCGCAGGCCAGGACCGCGACGAGCAGCTCGTCAGGCCCCGGTCGCGGGGTGGACACGTTAACCCGTTGCAGCGGATGCGAACTCACCGGACCCGGGCTGACGACCTGCCAGGCCGTCATGGTCCCAGCGGTTCCGGTCGGCATCAGCCGCTCCGGTCAGCTGCGCTTACGTACCAATCCGACAAGCCAGAGCAGGATCACCGATCCGAGGATCGCGGTGAACAGGGTGAACCACCACCCGCCGCCGGCAGTGTTGAGGAAAAAGCTGAGTAGGAACCCGCCGATGAGCGCGCCGATCACACCGATGACGATGTTCATCAGAATGCCCTGGCCGCCGCCCTCGACGATCTTGCCGGCGATCCACCCGGCGATCGCGCCGATGATGATGTAGCCGATCCAGCCGACACTCGTCAGTGTGGAGGAACGCGCCAGGATTTCGGTAGCCGCCATTACGTCCATTGCAGGTCTCCTGCCTGTCACTGGCCATGCTCAGCGGGCTCGCTGAGCCTCACCCAAGGTGTACCTCCCGAACGTAACGATTCGGTTGGCTGTTTGGGAACGATCAACGTTCACCTATGGGTTTCCCACGGCACAGACAGGTCACACCTGTGTGTGCAGACGAAAAATCACGTGGCTTAGAAATGTCTCACGCCGACCCTGAACAGGGCCGGCGTGAGCAATGAACGGATATCAGGCCGGGGGCTGCATCTCCGGCGGAGCGTTGGTGACCGGCACCGGCACCCCGACACCCGGACGGGCAGGCGGCGCGTTCGGGTCGGCCGGCGGCGGTGCCGCATTGGGATCGCCTGCGGGTGGCGCCGGCGGCGTCCACGGCCGGATCGAGTTGGCCAGCGTCGCGGCGGCAGCCTTGTCCACCGGATGGCTGGCCGACCCCAGCCAGACCACGAACCAGCGTTCCGGTGCGCGTTGCCCGCGCGGGGTTCCCGGGGCGGGCGGCGCGCCGACCACACCGGCCCAGATCTGGCCGTTGGGCTTGTTGGTATCGGTGAACTTCACCTCGTAGTACGAGGCGACGCCGCTGAGCCCGTTGGCGTCGAGCGGCACGGTCTCCTGATTCACCCGGGTCCCGGGGAACGGCATGAAGAACTCACCCATGTCGGAGGCCAGGCGGACGGCAGCCTTGGCGTTGTCAGACTCGGCGCCTGCGAACAACTTCAGGTCGAGGCGCCCGAGCAGCACACTGGTGTCGTTCGGCGGTTCAGGCGTGCCCTCCGGCGGGATCTTGGTCAACAACGCCTGCCCATAGGACAACTGGGTCGCGTCGGACACCTTCCAGCCTCCGGGGACGACGTAGCTGAACCCGCCTGCGGCGTTGTCGATGCGGCCGGGCTCCGGCGCGGGAGCAGCAGGTGCCGCGGCCGGGGAGTTCGGGTCAGCAGGTGCCGGGGCCGGCGCGTTCGGGTCAACGGGAGCCGGAGCCGGCGCGGGAGCCGGAGCGGGTGCATTGGGATCGACAGGCGCCGCCGCGGCCGGGGCCCCGGGAGCGGGAGCGGGAGCGGGAGCGGGAGCGGGAGCGGGAGCAGGTGCGGCCGGGGCACCGGGCACTGCCGGGGCGGGCGCCGGCACCGGGGGCGCCGGCTCGGGATCCGCATACGCCACCGCCGGCAGCGCAACGGCCGCGGCGGTCGCGCCGGTCATCGCAACCAGCGCCAGCTTCTTCGACAGACCTCTGCGCCGATGTGACATCGCATCCGACTCGTCCATGGGGAAGAAACTACCGTGTTACGGCCGTGACGCAAGTGTGAGTTGCTCTTAGAGTGCCAAAAAGTGCGATTGCGACAGATGAGATATGCCCAGCTAGGCAGCAGGGTGACAAGTTGCTGAAGCGTGGGTGTGTCGGGCGCCACGCCGGACCTGGCAACCCACCTTCGACACCCGCGGTGCCGCGACCCTCACAACGTGATTCGGACGTGCGCGCACATGCGTTACGCCGCGCAGGTCAGTTACTTCCGGCGCCCGCAGGGTGGACAGCAACCTCCTGCGCCTTCACCGAGAAGTACACCGTGTCCCCAGGGGTCAGTCGCAGCTCGGCGGCCGATTCGGCGGTGATGTCAGCGGCCAGGCCCGGTGCACCGTCGGGCTGTTCATCGGCCCGCACCCGGATGCCGGGCCCCCGGCTGTCCAGCTCCGCGACCGTCACCGCGACGGTGTTGCGCGGACTGCCATGTGGCTCGTCCCGGTACACCGAGACCGACGCCGGCGAGAACACCGCTACCACCGGCGCCCCGGGCCGGACCTCGACCGCCGGCGTGCCCTGCCAATTCGCTTCCCATGCGGTGACCACCACGCCGTCGCCGGCAGCCGTGCCGCCGATCAGGTTCACCCCGGCGAACCGCGCCCCGAAATGACTCTTGGGCGTCGCCAACACCTCTGCAGCAGAACCACTTTCAATGATCCGCCCGCTCTCCACCACAATCACCCGATCGGCCAGCGTGAGTACGTCGAGCAAGTCATGGGTGATCAGCACCGCACACCTGCCGCCCGTCGTCAGCACCCGCCGCAACACCCTGCGCATCGACGCGGCCACGGCCACGTCCAAACCCGCCAGCGGTTCGTCGAGCAACAGCACCTCGGGATCGGCGGCCAACGCCCGGGCCAGCGCGACGCGCTGAGCCTGGCCACCCGACAACTGGCGCGGCCGCCGGTGGGCCAGATCCGTGGCGTCGACCTCGGCCAACCACCGGTGCGCGGTCTCATGCGCGGCGCGTCGCCCGAGCCGGCGCCCGCTGCGGGCACCGAATGCCACATTGGCCAGCACACTCAGATGCGGAAATAGCAGGGAGTCCTGCAACAGCAGGCCGACCCGGCGGGCATGGGTCGGCACCTGCACACCCGCTGCCGCGTCGGTGAGCACCCGATCACCCACCTGGATGCGCCCGGCGTCCAGGCCGACCAATCCGGCGATCGAATGCAGGGTGGTCGACTTGCCCGCGCCGTTGGGGCCCAGTACCGCGAGCACCTCTCCGGCCGCCACACCGAACTCCAGGTCCAGGCCGCGGTTCTCGACGACAGCGCGCACATGCAGCGTCATGCCCATCCCCCGGCCCGCAGCCGTCGACTGCCGAGACCGATGACCACCACCGCAGCCACCACCACCAACAGCACCGACAACGCCACAGCGGCGTCGGCGTCACTCTCGCGCTGCAGGTAGATCTCCAGCGGAAGGGTGCGGGTGACGCCCTGGCGCGACCCCGCGAACGTGAGCGTGGCGCCGAACTCGCCGAGGGAGCGCGCGAAGGCCAGCACGGCTCCCGAGATCAGGCCGGGTCCCAACAGCGGGAGGGTCACCCGCCACCACACCGTCGCCGGCGACGCACCCAGCGTCGCCGCCACGACCTCGAAATCGGCGCCGGCGGTGCGGGCCGCCCCTTCCAGCGAGATGACCAGGAACGGCAACGATACGAACGTCTGCGCCAGCACGACCGCCACCGTGGTGAAGGCGATCTGCACCCCGGCGCCCTCCAGATACCGGCCGACCAGCCCGAGCCGGCCGAAGGCGTACAGCAGCGCGATGCCGCCGACCACCGGCGGAAGCACCAGCGGCAGCAGGATCAGCGGCCGCACGATCCGGGCGACGAGCCCTTCGGCGCGGGCCAGCACCAGCGCGAGCGGGACACCGAACAGCACGCACAACACAGTGCTCGCCAGCGAGGTCTCCAGACTGAGTTTCAACGCCGCGGTGGACGACGTGCTGGTGACCAGCGACCCGAACTGCGGCCAGTTCACCTTCGCCACCATCGCAACCATCGGTAGCACGACGAATATCGCGCCCGCCGCGGCAGGGAGATAGATCCAGCGCGGAAGCCGTGGCGGATTCGTCACGATGTAGCCCCGGTGACGACGTCGACGCAGATGAGAGCGCTGGGTCGGGTCATCCGCGCAACCTTAGGTGAGCCGGCACGGGCGCGCCGGGTTTCGTCTCCTAGCTACTGTCCAGTAACATTGGCCGATGGTCGCCCCCGTCCGGCGCGGCGATCCCCGGGTACATGGAGGTACATCATGGCGGAGGTGCTGGTCACCGGCGGCGACACTGAACTGGGCCGCGCGATCGCGGCAGGTTTTCTCGACGCAGGCCACAACGTGGTCATCGCCGGCGCCCGCCGCGAAGATCTGGAATTGGCCGCCAAACAGCTCGACGTCGCGTCGATCGTGTTCGACAACACCGATCCCGCCAGCCTCGAGAGCGCCCGCGCGCTGTTTCCCCATCACCTCGACACCCTTGTGAACGTCCCGGCCCCGTTGTTCGAGGCCAAGGACCCCCGCACGTTCACGCTGACCGATCTGGCCACCGCGTGGCGCAATGCGCTGGATGCCAACGTGGTCTCCGCGGTGCTGACCGTGCAGATCGTCGGCGATCACCTGCGCTCGGGCGGTTCCATCATCAACGTCGTGCCCACAAGCCCGCGTGAGGGCAGCGCAGAAGCTGCCGTCAAGGCGGCCATCGGCGATTGGACCGCCGGTCAGGCCACATACTTCGGCACCCGCGGAATCACCGTCAACGCCATCGCCCCCGGCCTGTCGGCCGAGCCCGGCTACGACGGCCTGGGCAGCACGCCGCCGTCCGTCGCCGACGAATTCGCCCGTCTCGCAGTATTTTTGAGCACCCCGGCGGCTCGCCACATCACCGGGCAGACGATGCACGTCAGCCGCGGAGCATTGGCCACTCTGGGCTAGAGGGTTACGGTAGATGGAGTGACGATCCGACTCGGACTCCAGATACCCAATTTCTCCTACGGCACCGGTGTCGCCGAACTGTTCCCCACCGTCATCGCCCAGGCGCAGGAAGCCGAGGCCGCGGGCTTCGACTCCGTCTTCGTGATGGACCACTTCTATCAGTTGCCCGGCCTCGGCACCCCCGACCAGCCGATGCTGGAGGCCTACACCGCACTGGGTGCGCTGGCCACCGCGACGCAAAATGTGCAGCTGGGCACCCTGGTCACCGGCAACACCTACCGCAACCCCACGCTGCTGGCCAAGGCCATCACCACGCTCGACGTGGTCAGCGCGGGCCGAGCGATTCTGGGCATCGGCACCGGATGGTTCGAGCTCGAGCACGACAGCCTCGGCTACGAGTTCGGAACCTTCACCGACCGCTTCAACAAGCTCGGCGAGGCGCTGCAGATCATCCTTCCGATGCTCGCCGGCGAGCGCCCGACGTTCAGCGGCAAGTACTATCGCACGGTCGAGGCGATGGCCAATCCCCGCTTCCGCGATCACATTCCGCTGATGATCGGCGGCAGCGGAGAGAAGAAGACGATCCCGCTGGCCGCGCGGCATTTCGACCATCTCAACATCATCGCCAACTTCGACGAACTGCCCCGCAAGCTCGACGTCATCCGACAGCAGTGCGAGCAGATCGACCGTGACCCGGCGACGTTGGAAACCAGCATGCTGGTGATCGCCCTGATCGGCGAGCAGTTCACCGCCGACGCCATCCCGCCCGACTTCCAGCAGCGCGCCGTGTTCGGTAGCGCCGAGCAGATCGCCGAGCAGCTCAAGACCAAGCTCTTCGACACCGGGGTCGACGGCGTCATCCTCAGCCCGGTGACCATGGGCGGATACGTGCCGGGCGGTATCACTGCCGTGGCCGAAGTCTTGAAACCACTGATTTCGGGGTAGCTGAAGTCTTGAAACACTGATTTCGGGGTAAACGTTCGGTGCGGTTGCCCATCTCACCGCGCTGCGGGGAATCGCGCCGACTAACCTATCGGTTGTATCGAGTGGCAAACACGTCCGCGAGGAGCAGCAATGAGCCATCCCGGAGCTACGGCATCGGATCGGCATAAGGTAGTCATCATCGGATCGGGTTTCGGCGGTCTGACCGCCGCCAAGACCCTCAAACGTGCTGACGTCGACGTCAAGCTGATCGCCCGCACCACCCACCACCTGTTCCAGCCGTTGCTGTACCAGGTGGCCACCGGCATCATCTCCGAGGGCGAGATCGCCCCGGCCACCCGCGTGATCCTGCGCAAGCAGAAGAACGCCCAGGTGCTGCTGGGCGACGTCACCCACATCGATCTGGAAAGCCAGACGGTGGATTCGGTGCTGCTCGGACACACCTACTCCACTCCGTACGACAGCCTCATCATCGCCGCGGGCGCCGGGCAGTCCTACTTCGGCAACGACCATTTCGCCGAGTTCGCTCCCGGTATGAAGTCGATCGACGATGCGCTGGAACTCCGTGGCCGCATCCTCGGCGCGTTCGAACAGGCCGAGCGTTCCAGCGACCCGGTGCGCCGGGCCAAGCTCCTGACCTTCACCGTGGTGGGCGCCGGTCCGACAGGTGTCGAAATGGCCGGGCAGATCGCCGAGTTGGCCGACCAGACCCTGCGTGGCAGCTTCCGCCACATCGATCCCACCGAGGCCCGGGTGATCCTGCTCGACGCCGCGCCCGCGGTGCTGCCGCCGATGGGCGAAAAGCTGGGCAAACGGGCCCAGGCCCGGCTGGAGAAGATGGGGGTCGAGGTTCAGCTCGGCGCCATGGTGACCGACGTCGACCGCAACGGCCTGACGGTCAAGGACTCCGACGGCACGCTGCGACGCATCGAATCGGCCTGCAAGGTGTGGTCGGCAGGCGTCTCGGCCAGCCCGCTGGGTAAGGATCTGGCCGAGCAGTCCGGGGTCGAACTGGACCGGGCGGGCCGGGTAAAGGTGGATCCCGACCTGACGATCCCCGGTCATCCCAACGTGTTCGTGGTCGGCGACATGGCCGCTGTGGACGGGGTGCCGGGCGTCGCCCAGGGCGCGATCCAGGGCGGCCGCTACGCGGCCAAGCTGATCAAGCGCGAGGTCGCCGGCACCAGCCCGAAGATCCGAGCCCCGTTCGAGTACTTCGACAAGGGCTCGATGGCCACGGTGTCGCGGTTCTCTGCGGTCGCCAAGGTCGGCCCGATCGAGTTCTCCGGGTTCTTCGCCTGGGTGTGCTGGTTGGTGCTGCACCTGGTGTACATCGTCGGGTTCAAGAGCCGGCTGGTGACGGTGCTGTCCTGGGGTGTGACGTTCCTGAGCACCAAGCGGGGGCAGCTCACCATCACCGAGCAGCAGGCCTACGCCCGCACCAGAATCGAAGAACTCGAGGAAATCGCGGCTTCCGTGCAGGAAACCGAGAAAGCCGCGTCCTAGGCCTCTGTGCCTTCTGCTGTCTGAGGCGGCAGCCGGTCCCCCTGCCAGGTGGCCAGGCTGCCGCCGCGGGCCAGCTCCAGCACAGTCCCGTGCGCCTCGAATGAAGCTGCGGGATAACGCAATTCGCTGATGCAGGCCCGAGGTGCGGCCAGCACATCGTCGCCCACGGCCCCGCAGCCGAGTTCGATGCGATGACGCAACAGCGGCGTCGATTCGACGTCGGCGTACAGCGCTGACGACCAGAACCCTTCCTGCTCACCGGACCTGCCGATCTGGACCCGCTCCCGTATCCGCACCTGCGCGGACTCGGCGAGTCGCAGTCGTGTCGTGGTGTGATGCACCGAGCCGCCGGCCACGACAGTCGGCTGCGGATCGAGGTCCAACTGGCCGGCCACCTCGATCTCCCACTGCGCTACCGACCGCAACGTGTGGCCGCCGGGCAGCACCATCGTCGCGGCCGCGGTGCGGATACGCAGCCGGGCACCGGCTTCCACCACCACGCGCACCGTGAGCGTGTCGCCGCCGAGCGGCGTGGCCGCCGTGGAGATCAGATGCAACGTATCGGGTTCGGTGCAGCGTCCCGCCAGCCCGCCGCGCGCCTCGATCCGCGGCAACCGTCCCGGCGAGGCCACGACAACCACGTTCGGATGCATCACGCCGACGGCGCCTGCGCGACCTTCAACTGCTCACGCACCCAGGCCAGCACCGGACCCGCCGACGGATCCTCGGTCAGTGAGATGAGCGCCGTCGGTCTGTCTGCGCGGACCTTGGCCGCGTCGCGTCGCATCACGTCCAGATCGGCACCCACCAACGGCGCCAGATCGGTCTTGTTGACCACCAGCAGGTCCGAGTACGTCACGCCGGGCCCACCTTTGCGGGGCACCTTGTCTCCGCCGGCCACGTCGACGACGAAGATCTGAACGTCCACCAGGCCCGACGAGAACGTCGCGGTGAGGTTGTCACCACCGGATTCGACGAGGATCAGGTCCAGTGCGGGGTTCGCCTCGATCAGGTCGTCGATGGCATCGAGGTTGGCGGTGATGTCGTCTCGGATCGCGGTATGCGGACATCCCCCGGTCTGGACCGCGGCGATCCGCTCGTCGGGCAGCACCGCATGCCTGCGCAGGAAGTCGGCGTCCTCGGTGGTGTAGATGTCGTTGGTCAGCACGGCCAGCGACAGGTCATCGCGCAACTGCCGGCACAGGGCAGCCACCAGCGCGGTCTTTCCGGACCCGACGGGGCCGCCGACGCCGATGCGCAGCGGCTCGCCGGGGTGGCGCACCCGCTTGGGCCGGTCGACGTGGGTGTGGGGCTCGCCGTCGAGGAAATGCGGTGGCATGGTGGGCCTTTCGAGATCGAACTACGGGTTTACGAGACGAACAGCGGCCGGTCACGTTCGGTGTGCCGCTGCGCCAGGACGTCGAGCAAGGGATCGGACAGGTCGGCCAGTCCGGTGACCGCCTCGGCCGCCACCGCGTCACACAACCCCGACAGCTCGAAGGTCAGCGCCGCGACATCGGCCGGATCCAACGCGAGCAGACGCTGCGCGGCGGTGGCCGAGCCGGTCATGGTGGTGTACACCACCGACAGTGCCGTCTGGCCCGGATCCAGCGCGGCGGCTGCCCCGACGGCGCCGGCCGCCACCGGCAGATGCGGCCGGGGTCCGAGCGCGTCCCACGACTCCTGAGGCCAGACCCGCCGGGCCAGCCGGACCAATCCGCGGCCCTGGGCGCGCGAGGCCTCGCGCGCCGCCGGAGCTGGTGTGCGGGCGTCGGTTTCGACGTCGGCAACCTCGGGGCCCAGGGTCCCGGTCTGCACCGCCACCGCGATCGAGGCGGCGACCAGCCCGCTGGTGCGAACCCGCCGGACCAGGTATGCGCGCACGGTGGCGACGTCGGTGAGCAGACCGCTGGTGATCGCCTCCTCGACGCCACCGGAGTGCACGTGACCGCCGGTCGGCAACCGCGAGTCGGCCAGGGTCAGAAGCGTTGCCAGGCTGCTCATCTAGAACAGGAAATATCGCTGGGCCATGGGCAGTTCGACGGCGGGCTGTTCCTGCCAGACCTGCCCGTCGATCCGAACGGTGAAGGTATCCGGCTCGACCTCGATGTGCGGCAACGCATCGTTGAGCGGCATCTGCGCCTTGCCTACTTGCCGAACGTTCTTGACCGCAGCCAGCTTTCGACGAATGTCGAGGCGGTCCGCCAAGCCGTCCCCGATGGCCTGCGGTGCGACGAAGTGCACGGAGGTGGCGGCCGCGGCGGCCGGGGCCGCACCGAACATCGGCCGCGGCAGCACCGGCTGCGGGGTGGGGATGGACGCGTTGGCGTCACCCATCGCCGCCCAGGCGATCATGCCGCCCTTGATCACCGCGTGCGGGCGCACTCCGAAGAACGCGGGTTCCCACAGCACCAGGTCGGCCAGCTTGCCGACCTCGACCGACCCGACCTCATCGTCGAGGCCGTGCGCGATGGCCGGGCAGATGGTGTATTTCGCGACATACCGGCGGACGCGGTTGTTGTCGGCCTGACCGTCCCCTTCGAGAGCTCCGCGTTTGCGCTTCATCACGTGCGCGGTCTGCCAGGTCCGCAGTACCACCTCGCCGACTCGCCCCATCGCCTGCGAGTCGCTGCCGATCATCGAGATGGCCCCGATGTCGTGTAGTAGATCCTCGGCAGCGATCGTCGACGGCCGGATCCGGCTTTCGGCGAATGCCAGGTCCTCGGGCACGCTCGGATTCAGGTGATGGCACACCATGAGCATGTCGAGGTGCTCGTCGAGGGTGTTGACCGTGTGCGGCCGGGTCGGATTGGTGGAGCTGGGCAGCACATTCGGATGCGAGGCGACGGTGATGATGTCGGGTGCGTGCCCGCCACCGGCGCCCTCGGTGTGATACGCGTGGATGCCGCGGCCCTTGATCGCGGCCAGCGTGTCCTCGACGAAACCGGCCTCGTTGAGGGTGTCGGTGTGAATGTTGACCTGCACCCCGGCGGCTTCGGCGACCGTGAGGCAGGCATCGATGGCCGCCGGCGTGGTGCCCCAGTCCTCGTGCAGCTTGAATCCCGCTGCGCCACCACGCAACTGCTCCCACATCGCCTCGGAACTGACAGTGTTGCCCTTGCCGAGCAGCGCGACATTGAGCGGCCAGGAATCCAGCGATTCGAGCATCCTGGCCAGGTGCCAGGCGCCCGGGGTGACCGTAGTCGCCTTGCTGCCCTCGGCCGGGCCGGTACCGCCGGCCACGATCGTGGTGATGCCGCCGCCGAGGGCCTCTTCCATGATCTGCGGACAGATCAGGTGCACGTGGCAGTCGATCGCGCCGGCGGTCAGGATGCGACCGTTGCCCGCGATGATCTCGGTCGACGGACCGACGACCAGATCCGGGTGCACACCGGTCATGATGTCGGGGTTGCCGGCCTTACCGATGGCGGCGATGCGGCCGTCGCGGATCCCGATGTCGGCCTTGATGATTCCCCAGTGGTCGATGATCACCGCGCCGGTGATGACGGTATCGGGCGCGCCGTCGGCGCGAGTCGCCCGCGACTGCCCCATCGACTCACGCAAGACCTTGCCGCCGCCGAACACCGCCTCGTCACCGGCCAGGCCCGGGCCGCCACTGCGGTCCTCGGTGATCTCGATGAACAGGTCGGTGTCGGCCAACCGGATCCGGTCACCGGTGGTGGGGCCGAACAGTGCCGCGTAGCGGGCCCGGGTCAATTCGGTCATTCGGTTCCCAATCGGCCGGGCGGGTCGAGACTGATCCCGTGAACCTCGCGGGCGCCGCCGAGTGGAACCAGTGAAACGCGCTGGGCGACACCGGGTTCGAATCGAACCGCGGTACCGGCCGGGATATCGAGGCGGTGACCGCGGGCAGCGGACCGGTCGAAGTCCAGGGCGGCGTTGGCCTGCGGCAGGTGCACATGGCTGCCGACCTGCACCGGACGGTCACCGGTGTTGACGACGTCGAGCATCAACCGCGGCGCACCGGCATTGAGCGCGATGCCACCGTCACCGAACACGATCTCGCCGGGAACCATGGCGATCTCAGGCAATCGGGTGGTGGACGGTGACGAGCTTGGTGCCATCGGGGAAAGTGGCCTCGACCTGCACGTCATCCAGCATCTCGGGCACTCCCTCCATGACCTGCTCGCGGGTCAGCACATCGCGTCCGCTAACCATCAACTCGGCAACCGTCCGACCGTCACGGGCACCTTCCAACAGGTGATCGGTGATCACCGCGACGGCCTCGGGATGGTTGAGCAGCAAGCCGCGAGCCTGTCTGCGCCGCGCCAGTTCCGCGGCATACGAGATGAGCAGACGATCCTGCTCATGCGGGGTCAAACGCATAGTGCGCGATCCTGCCACGGCGAGCGGGGTTCGGCAGCGCTCGCTGTCCCGGCCCGACCGGCGGGCGAATTCGCTACTCGGGAATGTTCTGCAGCCGAACCTGACCGCGGGCCACGAGCTTGCCGTTCTCATCGGTGATGGTGATCAGCCACAGCTGCTGGCGGCGGCCCCGGTGGATCGGCTCCGAAACCGCTGTGACAGTGCCGGATCCGATCGCGCGCAGGAAATCGGTGTTGTTGTTGACCCCGACCACGGTGCCGCCGCCGTTTTCCGACAGCCACACATGGGCCGACACACTGGCCAGGCTTTCGACGATCGAGCAGTACACGCCACCGTGCACGATGCCCCAGGGCTGCAGCAGCTTGTCATGGATCGTCAGCTGTGCGCGGCCGCCGTCGGGGGTGAGCTCGAGATAGGTGAGGCCTAGTTCGGTGTCGAAACCTTTGCCCAGACCTTCGGGGAAATCAGTGGTCACAGTCCTCGTGTCTACACGCCGTATTGCCACAAAGATGCGGGCGGGTCCCGCGCATCAAACGCGGGACCCGCCCTCGAGCGGACCGGGGGTCTCTGCAGCCCTCAGGACTCCGGCACGGTCCGTTAGTCTCGTCCCTACATACTAGGCAAGGCTATCCTAATTAAGCAAGACCTTCCTCGCCCGGCCCGAGCCGCGGACCGGCAGACCGAACCCCACCAGGGCATCGAGCACCGCCTGGCCACGCCGCATGCTCAGCACCTCACTGGACCCGGCCAGCAGCGGGACCTGGGTGGCCGCACCGACCACTGCCGCGCCCACCATGTGCCACATGGTCGCGACCGACACAGCGCCGTCACTGATCTGCACCAACCGGCCGAACAGCGGCTCAAGCGCGCGATGACTGCGATGCGCCACCCAGGTGGTCAGTGCGGCCTCGCTGGGCAGCGCGACGATCCCGTCATGGGATGCGTTGACAAACCGGGCGGCCCGGCCCGCGAAATAGGGGTCTTCAGGCAGCCCACGCAGGGTCGGATCGATGACACCGACCCAGTCGATCGCCCCCTCGGAATCGACGTGGACCCAGAGGTTCTCCAGGCCTGTGTCCCAGGCCCGCCCTTCCAGCACCAGCAGCGGCACCACCCGGCCGATCACCACATGGGTGAACGTGGCAGCCAACTGCTGGGCGACGGCGGCGCGATTACCCGTCTCGGCCATCGCGGCGTCGAACATGCCTTGCAACCGATCGGCGGACAACGCCTCGGCCAGCGGCCACCACCGCCGGCGCGACAGGTCCCCCACGACGGCCACACCGTAGACCCGCGGACACTCCGGATACAGCTCACGTAAACGCCGACTCGACTCGTGCAACGGCAGCGTCCGCTCGATGGCCATACCCGCGATCAGCGGATCTTCGATCAAGACCGTCATGTCACCTCCGAAGGCTCCAGTTTGACTTAGGTTAGCCTTACTATAGTCACGTGAAGGATGAGAGCTACCTCCTGTGACTCGATTCACAACGGAACCCATATATGGCGCTGACCTTGCCCTAAACCGCGATGGAAGGCAGTTGGAGCGCCGTCGCCAAACGCATACGACGCGCGGTAGTAAACCCGTAGTACGCTGGCTTTACTGCTCAGGAGAGTGAACGGAACATGGCCAAAATGACGCGTCTCGGGGAGCTTGAGCGCGAGGTGATGGACCACTTGTGGTCCGCGCCCGAACCCCAAACAGTGCGCCAAGTCCATGAGGCGCTGGCCGCCCGCCGCGACTTGGCCTACACCACGATCATGACCGTGCTGCAACGACTGGCGAAGAAGAACCTGGTCGTACAGCACCGCGATGACCGTGCGCACCGCTATGCGCCCACCAACGGCCGCGACGAGCTGGTCGCCGGCCTGATGGTCGATGCCCTCGACCAGGCCGCGGACTCCGGCAGCCGCCAGGCCGCCCTGGTCCATTTCGTCGAGAGAGTCGGTGTCGACGAAGCCCGGGCACTGCGCCGAGCGCTCGCCGAACTGGAGAGCAAGCACCAGCTGCCCCCACCGGCTGGCAATTCGGGCACTGCCTGAGAGAGACTTACGGCGTGTCCGCGCTGGCCTTCACTCTCGTCGCGCTGGCCCTGGTGGGACCAGTGCCGGCAGTGCTGGCCCGTGCGGCGTGGCCGCTGCGCGCCCCTCGTGCGGCGATCGTCCTGTGGCAATCGATCGCACTGGCCGCGGTGCTCTCGGCCTTCTCGGCCGGTATCGCGATCGCCAGCCGCCTGTTCGTTCCCGGTCCTGACGGCCGGCCGACCGCAACCATCACCAGTGAGATCGACGCTCTCGGTTTGCCGTTGTGGCTGCTCTACGTCGTGGTGTTCACCCTGACCCTGTTCATCGGCGGGCGGCTCTGCGTAGCGGTGATCCAGGTGGCGGTGGCCACCCGGCGCCGCCGCGCCCATCACCGCATGATGGTCGACCTGCTCAGCAAGTCGCGCGACGCGGTGCCGGCCCACCTCTGTACGGCCCACCGCCCGCTCGCCGGCGACGGGTTGCGCATCCTCGACGTCGCACAGCCTCTCGCCTACTGCCTGCCCGGGGTCCGCAGTCGCGTCGTGGTCAGTGAGGGAACACTGACCACGTTGTCCGACAACGAGGTCGCCGCGATCCTCACCCATGAGCGGGCCCACCTGCGCGCACGCCATGATCTGGTCCTGGAGATGTTCACCGCCGTCCACGCCGCCTTCCCTCGGTTCGTCCGCAGCGCCAACGCCCTGGACGCGGTCCGGCTGCTGATCGAGCTGCTGGCCGACGACGCCGCGGTACGGACCGCGGGCCCCACTCCCCTGGCCCGGGCGTTGGTCGCCTGCGCGGGCGGCCGCACCCCCTCCGGCGCGCTGGCCGCCGGCGGACCGACCACCGTGATCCGGGTGCGCCGCCTCGGCGGCAGGCCCAACAGCGTGGCCATGGCGGTCACCGCCTATCTGACCGCGGCCGCGGTTCTGGTGGTACCCACCGTCGCCGTCGCCGTCCCCTGGCTCACCGAGCTTCACCGCCTGTTCTCCGGACTCGGATAAAGCGCTGCACGACAGGCGTTCTGCTACAACAAAACAACGAAAGGCTGCTGCATGAGCAAGACCAGCACTTCCGGTACGGCGCAGATCGGAGTCACCGGCCTGGCCGTGATGGGCTCCAACCTCGCTCGCAACTTCGCCCACCACGGCTATACCGTTGCGCTGCACAACCGGTCGATCGCCAAAACCGATGCACTCCTGGCCGAACACGGTTCCGAGGGCAAGTTCGTGCGCAGCGAGACAATCGCGGAATTCCTTGACGCCCTGGAGAAACCACGCCGGGTGATCATCATGGTCAAGGCCGGCGACCCGACCGATGCCGTGATCAACGAGTTGGCCGACGCCATGGAGCCCGGCGACATCATCATCGACGGCGGCAACGCCCTCTACACCGACACCATCCGCCGCGAGAAGGCGATCCGCGAGCGCGGCCTGCACTTCGTCGGCGCGGGCATCTCCGGCGGTGAGGAGGGCGCACTCAACGGCCCGTCGATCATGCCCGGCGGCCCCGCCGAGTCCTACAAGTCCCTCGGCCCGCTGCTGGAGGAGATCTCCGCCCACGTGGACGGTGTGCCGTGCTGCACCCACATCGGCCCGGACGGGGCGGGGCACTTCGTGAAGATGGTGCACAACGGCATCGAGTACTCCGACATGCAGCTCATCGGCGAGGCCTACCAGTTGCTGCGCGACGGGCTGGGCAAGTCCGCGCCCGAAATCGCCGACGTGTTCGCCGAATGGAACAAGGGCGAACTGGACAGCTACCTGGTCGAGATCACCGCCGAGGTGCTCCGTCAGGTCGACGCCAAGACCGGCAAGCCGCTGGTCGACGTGATCGTGGACGAGGCCGAGCAGAAGGGCACCGGGCGCTGGACCGTGAAGTCCGCACTCGACCTCGGGGTTCCCGTCACCGGTATCGCCGAAGCCGTGTTCGCGCGGGCACTGTCCGGTTCGGTCACCCAGCGCAAGGCCGCCACCGGTCTGGCCTCCGGCGAGCTCGGTGCAATGCCCGGTGATGCAAAGCAGTTCACCGAGGATGTGCGCCAGGCGCTGTATGCGTCCAAGATCGTCGCCTACGCACAGGGCTTCAACCAGATCCAGGCCGGCAGTGCCGAGTACAACTGGAACGTCAATCCCGGCGATCTGGCCACCATCTGGCGCGGCGGCTGCATCATCCGGGCCAAGTTCCTCAACCGGATCAAGGAAGCCTTCGACGCGGAGCCGGAGCTGGCCACATTGCTCGCCGCCCCGTACTTCCGCAGCGCGGTGGAGTCGGCGATCGACAGCTGGCGCCGCGTAGTGGTGACCGCCACCCAGCTCGGTATCCCGGTCCCCGGTTTCTCGTCGGCACTGTCCTACTACGACGCGCTGCGCACCGAGCGGCTGCCCGCGGCACTGACCCAGGGCCTGCGCGACTACTTCGGCGCGCACACCTACGGACGCACCGACGCCGAGCCCGGTCAGAAGTTCCACACGCTCTGGAGCGGCGACCACAGCGAAGTGCCTGCCTGAGTAGATTCGTTGTTGTGAGGTTTTTGAACGGACACATCCCGCCGTACGACCTGACCTACAACGACGTCTTCGTCGTGCCCGGACGGTCGGATGTGGCATCGCGCTTCGACGTCGATCTGTCCACCTCCGACGGGTCCGGCACCACCATCCCGGTGGTGGTGGCGAACATGACGGCGGTGGCGGGTCGACGCATGGCCGAGACGATCGCCCGGCGCGGCGGCATCGTGGTGCTGCCGCAGGACCTGCCGAGCGGCGTGGTCGCTGACACCGTGCAGTTCGTCAAGAGCCGCGATCTCGTGGTGGACACGCCTGTGACGCTGGGCCCGGACGACTCGGTGTCCGACGCCGCGGCGTTGCTGCACAAGCGTGCGCACGGCGCGGCGGTGGTGGTGTCCGAAGGACGCCCGATCGGACTGGTCACCGAGGCCAATTGCGCCGGGGTGGACCGGTTCGCCCGGATCCGTGAGGTCGCGGTGACGGACTTCGTCACTTCGCCGGTGGGCACCGATCCCCGGAAGGTATTCGATCTTCTCGAGCACGCGCCGATCGATCTCGCGGTGCTCACCGAGCCGGACGGCTCCCTGGCCGGCGTGCTGACCCGCACCGCTGCGGTGCGGGCCGGCATCTACACCCCGGCCGTCGACTCCGCCGGGCGGCTGCGCATCGCCGCAGCCGTCGGCATCAACGGCGATGTCGGCGCGAAGGCCCGCGCGCTGGCCGAGGCCGGGGTCGACCTGCTCGTCATCGACACCGCCCACGGTCATCAGCTCAAGATGCTCGACGCGATCAAGTCGGTGGCGGCCCTGGATCTCGGCCTGCCGCTGGCGGCGGGCAATGTGGTCTCCGCCGAGGGCACCCGCGATCTCATCCAGGCCGGCGCCACGATCGTCAAGGTCGGCGTGGGGCCCGGCGCGATGTGCACCACCCGGATGATGACCGGCGTCGGCCGGCCGCAGTTTTCCGCAGTCGTCGAATGTGCCGCTGCGGCAAAGGAACTCGGCGCTCACGTGTGGGCCGACGGCGGAGTGCGGCACCCGCGGGACGTGGCGCTGGCGCTGGCCGCAGGGGCGTCGAACGTGATGATCGGCTCCTGGTTCGCCGGAACCTACGAGTCCCCCGGCGACCTGATGCACGACCGGGAGGAACGCCCGTACAAGGAGAGCTACGGCATGGCCTCCAAGCGTGCGGTGGCCGCCCGGACCGCCGGAGACGGCCAGTTCGACCGGGCCCGCAAGGCCCTGTTCGAGGAGGGCATCTCGTCCTCACGGATGAGCCTCGACCCGGGCCGCGGCGGTGTCGAGGACCTGCTCGACCACATCACCTCGGGGGTGCGCAGCACCTGCACCTACGTCGGCGCCACCAACCTCGCCGAGCTGCACGAGAACGTGGTGCTGGGCGTGCAGTCGGCCGCTGGTTTCGCCGAGGGGCATCCGCTACCGACGGGCTGGTAATCCGCCGAGTCGCGATACTATTGGGTTTCCTGGATACCGAGTGGACGATGGCAGATTGCCCATTTCGCCCGCTCGGTCAGATCGAACGAAAGGGTTCACGTGCCGCAGGCACCCACCGAGGCCTCCGGTTCTGAACCGGCCTTCCGGGTGGAACAGCAGTCACTTCTGAGCGCCGAAGCTGACGACCCCTCTTCTAGTCGGCCGGGCCCCGGGCCCGGCGTACCCCTGGTGAGAATCTGATGGGCAGCTCAGCGGACGTGTTTCTCTCGTTGCTGTCGATCCTGGCGATCGTCCTGCTCACCTTCGGCACCGCGGTGTTCGTGGCCGCCGAGTTCTCTCTGACCGCACTCGAGCGCAGCACGGTCGAGGCCAATGCCCGCACCGGGGACCGCCGCGACCAGCTGGTCCGCCGCGCCCACCGCACGCTGTCCTTCCAGCTCTCCGGGGCCCAGGTCGGCATCTCGATCACCACCCTGGCCACCGGTTATCTCGCCGAACCCGTCGTCGGGGAACTGATCCGCCCCGGCCTGGATGCCATCGGCATTCCTGCCAGATTCACCGGCGGCCTGTCCCTGTTCCTTGCCATCCTCATCGCGACGTCACTGTCGATGGTGTTCGGCGAGCTCGTGCCGAAGAACCTGGCGGTGGCCCGCCCGGTCCCGACGGCCCGCGCGTCGGCACCGTTCCAGCTGCTGTTCTCGATGCTGTTCACCCCGGTCATCCGGCTGACCAACGGCACCGCCAACTGGATCCTGCGCCGGCTGGGCATCGAACCGGCCGAGGAGCTGCGGTCGGCGCGCTCGGCGCAGGAACTGGCGTCACTCGTGCGCAACTCGGCCCGCAGCGGGTCGCTCGACCCGTCCACCGCGTTGTTGGTGCACCGCTCGCTGCAGTTCGGCGAGCGCTCCGCCGAGGAACTGATGACCCCGCGCTCCAAGATCGAGGTCCTCGACGCAGGCGACACCGTCGCCGACCTGATGTCGGCGGCGATCCGCACCGGCTACTCCCGATTCCCGATCGTCGAGGGCGACCTCGACGAGACCATCGGCGTCGTCCACATCAAGCAGGTGTTCACGATTCCGCGCGAGGACCGGGACAAGACCCGGCTGGCCGCCCTGGCACTGCCGGTGGCCACCGTGCCGTCCACCCTCGACGGCGACGCCGTGATGACCCAGATCCGTGCCAACGGATTGCAGACCGCGCTCGTCGTGGACGAATACGGCGGCACCGCGGGCATGGTGACGGTCGAGGACCTGATCGAGGAGATCGTCGGCGACGTGCGCGACGAACACGATGACGCCACCCCCGACGTGGTGCCGGCCGGGGACGGCTGGCAGGTATCCGGGCTGCTGCGCATCGACGAGGTGGCGACCAGCACCGGATTCCGGGCTCTCGAAGGCGAATACGAGACCATAGGAGGCCTGGTCCTGCAGGAACTCGGCCACATACCGGAGCCCGGCGAATCCGTGGAGCTCGCCGCCTTCGATCCCGACGGAGACCCCGACAAACCGACGCACTGGCTGGCCACGGTGGTGCGGATGGACGGCCGCCGCATCGACCTGCTCGAGCTGACCAGCCTCGGCCACCGGGAGAACAGTCATGGGTGACATCCTCGGTGTGCTGTTGACCGTGCTGCTGCTGGCCGCCAACGCCTTCTTCGTGGCCGCGGAGTTCGCGCTGATCTCGGCCCGCCGGGATCGGCTGCAGGCCCTGGCAGAACAGGGCAAACGCAGCGCCGTCACCGTCATTCGGGCCGGCGAGCGCCTTTCACTGATGCTGGCCGGCTCTCAGCTGGGCATCACGATCTGCTCGATCCTGCTGGGCCGGGTCGGCGAACCGGCCGTGGCGCATCTGCTGGAGAAGCCGTTCGCGTTGGTCGGCGTGTCCGACACCGTGCTGCACACGGTCTCGTTCTTCGTCGCGCTGGCCATCGTGGTGATCCTGCACGTGCTGCTCGGTGAGATGGTGCCGAAGAACATCGCCATCGCGGGACCCGAAACCGCCGCGATGCTGCTGATCCCGCCATATCTGGTCTACATCCGCGCGGCCCGGCCGTTCATCGCGTTCTACAACTGGTGTGCCAACGCCACCCTGCGGGCGTTCCGCGTCGAACCGAAGGACGAGCTGGAATCGGCCGTGTCGACCGTCGAACTGGCCGAGATGATCGCGGAGTCGGTATCCGAGGGCCTGCTCGACACCGAAGAGCACGGTCGGCTGACCCGGGCCCTGCAGACCCGCAGCCGCTCGGTCAGCGATGTCGCGATGCCGTTGAACGAGATTCACGCCATCCGGGTGGCCGCGCCGGGTTCAGGACCGACCGTCGACGATGTGGAGCGGGCCCTCACCGAGACCGGGTACTCACGCTTCCCGGTGGCGGATTCGTTCGGCGAGTTCATCGGATATCTGCACATCAAGGATGTGCTGCCACACATCAACGACCCCGATGCGGTGCTGGATGTGTCCATGGTGCGTCCGCTGCCGCGGGTCCCGGCCTCGACGCCGCTGCCCGACGCACTGTCGCGGATGCGGCGGAGCAACAGTCACCTCGCGCTCGTGACCGGAGCGGACGACACCGTCACCGCGATGGTCGCACTGGAGGACCTGGTAGAGGACCTGGTCGGAACGGTGCGCGACGGTACGCACCGCATCTGAGCGCGGGACTATCCCCCGGGTCGATCGAGCAGGCCACGCAGAATCAGGTCGGCCAGTTCGACGGCCGCACTTTCGATGGCCTGTTCCGCGTCGTCGATCCCGCGCACGCAGACGGCGTACAGGGCTGCCCCGCCGATCGCATCCATGATGGTGTCGACATTGACCTGCCGACGGACCAGCCCCTCAGAGGCGGCGGCGGTCACGAGTGACGCGAGCTGCGTGCGCGCGGCGGCGTCGAGCCGCTCCGTCATGAGCCTGCGGATGTCGGAGTCCGCCCGCAGATCGGTCAACAGACCCGGAATCGATTCCCGCACAGCGGGATCGCAGAACATCAGAAATGCACCGCGACACAGCCGGGTGACCTCGGTGGCGACGTCGTCGCTCGGGGCAGCGGGGTCCAGATCCGGGAACACCGCTTCGTGGACCAGGAGCGCCTTGGATTTCCACCTGCGATAGATGGTCGGCCGGCTGACCCCGGCCGTGCTGGCGATCAGGTCGATGGACGTCGCCGCGTAGCCACGCTGCACCAACAGTCGGCGGGTCGTACTCAGCACGGCCTGGTCGATCGACGGATCTGGACGTGACCCCTGCCGCCGATGGCGAGTGCCGGCCGAACGCGTCGCCACGCTGTCTCCTCACATCGCCGGGCAGGTCAGCCGAGTCTGGCACACCGTCCAGCTCCAGCGGCGCCACCACCTATTGCCATGGTGCCACATTTGTTGTTACAACGTGTAACAACAAATGTTCATAGGAGCCCGAGCGACTTCCCTCAACATCAACCATGAAATGGAGAAACAGTGAACGAGACTGCAGCCAAACCGATTTCGGCTGAAGCCTGGGTGGCCACCGCCCTCGGCGATCCGGCGAAGGTGCTCGAGCGCCAGACCGTGGAGGTCCGCGCACCCGGGCCGGGTGAGATCCGGGTCGCGGTGCGGGCCTTCTGCCTGAACTTCAACGACATCGACGTCATTCAGGGCCGGTACACGACCATGCCCCTGCAGCCGCCGTTCATCCCCGGCATGGAGGCCGTGGGCGTCGTCGAGAGCGCCGGGCTCGGCGCCGAGCACCTGGTGGGCCGGCGCATCGTGGGCATCCCGTCGATGGCCTTCGGCGGGTACGCCTCGTACGCGATCGTCGATGCGGCGACCGCCCTCGAGCTGCCCGACTGGGTCAGCGACGCCGACGGAGCCGCCCTGCACTACCCGTTCCATCTGGGTTGGTTCGCGCTGCACGAGAGGGGCCGGCTCAAGCCCGGCGAGACGCTGCTGGTGCACGCGGCGGCCGGTGGAACCGGATCGGGCGCGCTGGTGCTCGGCAAGGCTCTCGGCGCCCGCGTGATCGCCACCGCGGGCAGTGACGAGAAGCTCGACTTCTGTCGCCGGCTCGGTGCCGACCACGCCATCAACTACCGCAACGGCGACTGGGTGGAGCAGGTCATGGACCTCACCTATGGCCGCGGCGTGGACGTCGCATTCGACGCGGTCGGAGGGAGCGTGACCACCGATACCTTCCGCTGCATGGGTTTCAACGGGCGTCACCTGATGGCCGGATTCGCCGAGGACATCGCGCTGGAGGACGGCGACTACCTCTCGCCGCGTCCCATCGCCTACGGCAACTTCGACGTGTGCGGGGTATGCCTGGTCTACGTGACCGACCCGCTCGCGGTCCGCCGCACCCTCGGGTTCAACTGGCCCGCCCGCTCCGAGGGCCTCGATGCCCACGTCAAGTTGCTCGAAATGCTGCGTACCGGGGCCATCCAGACCGTCATCGGCGCCCAGGTGGCCTGGTCGGACCTGCCGGCACAGCTGGAGCGGATGCAGGCCCGGCAGACCACGGGCCGGCTGGTGGTCACCACCGGCGCGCACGGCTGAGCCCGCAACGCCACAGGTAGGCTCAAGCCGCACGGCGGCGGCGGGCCACCCAGTGGAGGAGACATGGAAGAGCGACGGGATGCACCATGCCCGGGCTGACCCTTCCGGGTGTCGCCGAAGCCGAAGAGGTATTGGCGGCCCCGGACTGGGCGGCCCGAGCAGAATCACACCGGCGCCGCACCGACGACTTCCTCACACCACACCTGCGCCGCCAACACGCCGGTGAACCGCATCCGGTATGGGATTTCCTGTTCACTTATTACAGCCTCCGTCCCCGGCAGCTACGGCGATGGCATCCGGGGTTCGGGGTGGTACTCGCCGGCGAGAACGCCGGCTCCTATCTGCAACGCACCGGGTACGGCCGACACCCGCACGGCGTCACGGTCCGGGACGAATACCTGCGCTCGCGCATCGAGACGGTCCGATTCGTGGCACGTCTGATGCGCGCGACCGCCACCCGGGCACCCCGGATGAACTGCTTCGGCCTACATGAATGGGCAATGGTCTACCGGACTCCCCAGCTACGCCACGACCAGGTTCCACTGCGCCTCGGCACCGCCGGAACCGATGCCGTCGTCGAATCAATGCCGTTGCGGTGCAGCCACTTCGATGCATTCCGGTTCTTCACCGACGCTGCCGTTCCCCGCAACGACCGGCAACTGAGCCGGGACCAGCAGATCGACACCGAACAGCCCGGCTGCATCCACGCCGCCATGGACACCTACAAGTGGGCCTACAAACTGGGTCCGCTGGTGCCGTCGGAATTGGTGATGGACGCGCTCGATCTCGCGGCCGACGCGCGGGCGCTCGATATGTGTGCCAGCCCATACGACTTGAAGCAGTATGGTTTCGAGCCGATCGCCATCGAAACACCGGCCGGGCGTGCCGAATACGTCAGGGCCCAACAGCGCATCGCCGAGCGGGCGGCTCCGTTGCGGGTCACTCTGGCAAACCGGTGTGAGCTGTTGCTCACCAGGCTGGACGGCTGAAAGGCCGACGTTACCAATGGGTAAGCTGGATAAACGGCAGGCATCGCACGGTGCCTGGAGCCGAGGGAGGAAACGCGCATGACCAATCGCGTGACTGTCGGAAACCTGCGCGTTGCACAGGTGCTGCACGACTTCATCACGAACGAGGCACTGCCGGGCACCGGCGTCGACCCGGACAGCTTCTGGTCCGGCGTCGACAAGGTCGTCGCCGACCTCACCCCCAAGAATCAGGACCTGCTGGCCCGTCGCGACGATCTGCAGGCGCAGATCGACAAGTGGCACCGCGCCCACGTGCTCGAGCCGGTCGACCCCGAGGCCTACAAGCAGTTCCTCACCGATATCGGCTACCTGCTGCCCGAGCCCGCCGACTTCACCATCACCACGTCCGGCGTCGACGACGAGATCACCTCGACCGCCGGCCCGCAGCTCGTTGTGCCGATCCTCAACGCCCGTTTCGCGCTCAATGCCGCCAACGCCCGCTGGGGCTCGCTCTACGACGCGCTGTACGGCACCGACGTCATCAGTGACGAGGGCGGCGCCGAGAAGAGCAAGGGCTATAACCAGGTCCGCGGCGACAAGGTGATCGCCTATGCGCGCAACTTCCTGGATCAGGCCGTGCCGCTGACCGCGGGCTCGTGGAGCGATGCCACCGGTCTCAAGATCGATGAAGGCCAGTTGCTCGTCGAGTACGGCGACGGTCTGTCCGCCGGCCTGGCCACCCCCGAACAGTTCGTCGGTTACACGGGTGAACTCGGGCAGCCGCAGTGGTCGGTGCTGCTGGTCAACCACGGCCTGCACATCGAGATCCTCGTCGACCCCGACTCCCCCGTCGGCTCCACCGACGCCGCCGGCATCAAGGACGTCGTCCTGGAATCCGCGATCACCACGATCATGGACTTCGAGGACTCGGTGGCCGCCGTCGACGCCGACGACAAGGTGCTCGGCTACCGCAACTGGCTGGGCCTGAACCGGGGCGACCTGGCCGAGGAAGTCGCCAAGGGCGGCAAGACCTTCACCCGCGTCCTCAACCCCGACCGCACCTTCACCACTCCTGACGGCGAGGGCGAACTGACCCTGCCCGGACGCAGCCTGCTGTTCGTGCGCAACGTCGGACACCTGATGACCAACGACGCGATCATTGATGCGGACGGCAACGAGATCCCCGAGGGGATCCAGGACGCGCTGTTCACCGGACTGATCGCCATGCACGGGCTGAAGTCCACCGAAGAGAACGGCGAGCTGACCAACAGCCGGACCGGCTCGGTCTACATCGTGAAGCCCAAGATGCACGGCCCCGACGAGGTCGCCTTCGCCTGCGAGCTGTTCGGCCGCGTCGAGGACGTCCTGGGCCTGCCCGGGGGCACCCTCAAGGTCGGCATCATGGACGAGGAACGCCGCACCACGGTCAACCTGAAAGCCTGCATCAAGGCAGCGGCCGACCGCGTGGTGTTCATCAACACCGGCTTCCTGGATCGCACCGGCGACGAGATCCACACCTCGATGGAGGCCGGCCCGATGATCCGCAAGGGCGGCATGAAGACCCAGCCGTGGATCAAGGCGTACGAGGACAACAACGTCGACGTCGGCCTGGCCACCGGCCTGGCCGGTAAGGCCCAGATCGGCAAGGGCATGTGGGCCATGACCGATCTGATGGCCGACATGGTCGAGCAGAAGATCGGTCAGCCCAAGGCCGGCGCCACCACCGCGTGGGTGCCGTCGCCGACCGCGGCCACGTTGCACGCGATGCACTACCACCAGGTGGACGTCGAGGCCGTGCAGAAGGAACTGGCCGGCAAGAAGCGCGCCACGATCGAAGAACTGCTGACGATCCCGCTCGCGGACTCCTCCCTGACCTGGTCACCCGAGGAGATCCACGAAGAGGTGGACAACAACTGCCAGTCGATCCTGGGCTACGTGGTCCGCTGGATCGACGCCGGCGTCGGCTGCTCGAAGGTGCCCGACATCCACAACGTCGCGCTGATGGAAGACCGCGCCACGCTGCGGATCTCCAGCCAGCTCCTGGCCAACTGGCTGCGTCACGGCGTCATCACCGAAGAGGACGTCAAGGCCAGCCTGCGCCGGATGGCCGCCGTCGTCGACGAGCAGAACGCCGGTGATCCCGACTATCTGGCGATGGCACCGAACCCGGATGCCAGCATCGCGTTCGGCGCGGCGCAGGAGCTGATCCTGTCCGGGGCCCAGCAGCCCAACGGCTACACCGAGCCGATCCTGCACCGGCGCCGCCGCGAGTTCAAAGCGAGCACCGCCGGGAAGTGATTAGACTTCGGCGGGTCCGGATGACTAGTCGGCGCGAGACGTACAGGGGTTAGGAATGGGCAGGCACAGCATTCCCGACCCTGAGGATGCTCCCGACGAGCCGCATGTCGGCGAGCCCGGGTATTCCGACGGCTACGAACCTCCCCGCCGCGAGCAGTCACGGCGCGCCGCAGACGATTTCGACACGTCCGGGCATCAGGCCGATCGCGGGTACCGGGATGCACCGGCATACCGCGAAGAGCCTGACTACCGGGGCTACCGGGCCGAGCCCGATTACCGTGCGCCCCAGTACGCCGACGGTGACGACGACTACGAATCGGACTATCGCGAACCGTATGCCGATTACGACGAAGCGGACTACGTCGAGGCCGATTACGCCGACGCCGACGCCGACGGCGACGGTTACGAGGACGAGTACGTCGACGGTTACCGCGGCAAGTACGCCGATGCCGACGACGACTATGCCGCGGAGTACTCCGACGAGTATTCCGAGGGCGACTACGCCGATGATCAGCCGACCGCGCAGTTCGGCGCCGTCTCCGAGCCACCACCCCCGTCCGCCCCGTCGAGCCGCCAGCACGGCGGCGACTGGGACGGCGGCGAGTGGACCGGCAGCCACCGCGCCGTTCAGTCCGGGCGGCGCGGTGTCAGCGTCGGCGTGATCGTCGCGCTTTGCACCGTGGTGGCCGTGGTCGGCGCGATGATCCTGTGGAAATTCTTCGGTGACGTCCTCGCCGGCCGCAGCGATGCCGCGGCCGCGCGCTGCGTCGACGGCGAACTCGGAGTCGCCGTGATCGCCGACCCGACCATCTCGACGCACATCGAGGGACTGGCCAACACGTACAACGAGTCGGTCAGCCCCGTCGGTGACCGCTGCGTCAAGGTGCGCGTGCAGTCCGCCGAATCCGACCGGGTGGTCGGTGGCTTCGCCAACACGTGGCCGAGCGAGCTCGGCGACCGTCCGGCACTGTGGATTCCGGCCTCCAGCATCGCCGAGGCGCGGCTGGAGGCGACGGCAGGCGCCAAGGCCGTCAGCGACAGCCGCTCCCTGGTCACCTCACCGGTCCTGCTCGCGGTCCGTCCGCAGCTCAAGGACGCACTGGCACAACAGTCCTGGGCCACCCTGCCGCAACTGCAGAGCAGCCCGGCCGCGATGAACGCGCTCAAGCTGCCCGGTTGGGGCACACTCAAACTCGCGTTGCCGACCCGCAGCAACGGCGATGCCGCTCCCCTGGCCGCCGAGGCCGTCGCTGCGGCATCCGCCCCCGCGGGCGCGCCGGCCACCTCGGGCATGAGCGGCGTCAACAGCCTGCTCCGCGGGCAGCCCAAGCTCGACGACACCGAGCTGGGAACCGCCTTCGATGCGCTGCTCAATGCCTCCGATCCGGCGACCGCGCCGGTGCACGCGGTGGCCACCACCGAACAGCAGATCTTCCAGCGGGGCAGCTCGCTCGATGACGCCAAGGGCTCCCTGGCCGGCTGGGTGCCGCCCGGCCCGACGGCCACCGCCGACTACCCGACGGTTCTGCTGGCCGGAGACTGGCTGGAGAAGGAGCAGGTCACTGCGGCCAGCGAATTCGCCCGCTACCTGCGCAAGCCCGAGCAGCTCGCCGTGCTCGCCAAGGCCGGATTCCGGGCTGAGGGGACGACACCGCCGTCCAGCGATGTGACCGCTTTCGGTCAGCTGGCAGCGCCGTTGTCGATCGGCGACAACACCATGCGGGTGACGCTGGCCAACGCGACAGCTACGCCGACGGGAAGCCCCGCCGTCACCATCATGCTCGACCAGTCGATGCCGACCGAGGAGGGCGGCAAGTCCCGGTTGGCCAACGTGGTGGCTGCGCTCAACAGTCGGCTCAAGGCACTGCCGGACACCGCGGCGGTCGGCCTGTGGACCTTCGACGGCACCGAAGGCCGCTCTGACGTCTCGACGGGGCCGTTGGCCGAGCCCGTCGGCGGTGAGCGTCGCTCCGATGCGCTGACCTCGACGCTGGACCAGCAGTCGGCGTCCGGAGGCGGTGCGGTGTCGTTCACGACGCTGCGGATGGTCTACACCGAGGCGCTGTCGAAATATCGTGAGGGCCAGGCTAATTCCATTCTGGTGATCACCACCGGCCCGCACACCGATCAGAGCCTGGACGGGGCGGGACTGCAGGAGTTCATCCGCGGCGCATTCGACCCAGCCCGTCCGATCGCGGTCGACGTGATCGATTTCGGCAGCGGCTCGGACCGGACCACCTGGGAAGCCGTCGCACAGGCGAGCAGCGGCACGTATCAGCACCTCTCCAGCTCGGCCTCGCCCGAACTGGCCACCGCCGTCAACACCATGCTGGGCTGAGCCTCACCACCCTGCCGCGCCCGTCCCCGGTAACGCATCAACGCGCTGATGCGCCGCTTTCTACCCCAGGGCTGTTCGCCGCGACCGAGCGCAGCCTTGGGGTAAAAAGCGACGTACGAATCCCGCGACCGGTACACCGGCCGCGGGTCTGCATCAGGCGAATGCCTCGACCGGCGGGCAGGAGCACACGAGATTCCGGTCGCCATAGGCGCCGTCGATACGCCGCACCGGGGGCCAGACCTTGGGACGGTATCCCTTGCCCAACGGGTAGGCGGCCTGTTCGCGGGTGTACGAGTGATCCCAGTCGGCCACGAGCAGGCACTCGGCCGTGTGGGGAGCGCCGCGCAGCGGGTTGTCATCCACCGGCCACTCCCCCGAACCGACCCGGTCGATCTCGGCGCGAATCGCGATCATCGCGTCGCAGAACGCGTCGACCTCGGTCAGGCTCTCACTCTCGGTCGGCTCGACCATCAACGTGCCGGCCACCGGGAAGCTCATGGTCGGTGCATGGAATCCGTAGTCCGCGAGGCGCTTTGCCACATCGTCGACGGTCACGCCGGTGTCCTTGGTGATCCCGCGGAGGTCCAGGATGCACTCGTGGGCGACCATGCCGTTCTCGCCGGTGTAGAGCACCGGGTAGTACTCGTCGAGCCGGCGGGCCACGTAGTTGGCTGACGCGATCGCAGTCAGAGTCGCCTCCCGCAGGCCGTCGGCACCCATCATCCGGATGTAGGCCCAGGTGATCGGGAGGATCGACGCCGACCCGTACGGGGCGGCCGAGACCGTGTGCTCATCGGGCAGTTCGTCCGCGAGCGGATGGCCCGGCAGGAAGGGAGCCAGATGGGATCGAACCGCGACCGGCCCGACCCCCGGGCCGCCACCGCCGTGCGGGATACAGAACGTCTTGTGCAGGTTGAGGTGGCTGACGTCACCGCCGAATCGGCCCGGCCGGGCCAACCCGACCAGCGCGTTGAGGTTCGCGCCGTCCACATAGACCTGGCCGCCCACGTCGTGCACCGCCGCGCAGATGTCGGCGACGTCGTGCTCGTACACCCCGTGCGTCGACGGGTAGGTGATCATCAGCGCCGCAACGCGATCCGCATGTTCGGCAATCTTCGCGCGCAGGTCGTCGAGGTCGACGTCGCCGTTCTCGCGACAGGCGACCACCACGACCCGCATCCCGGCCAGTGCCGCCGAGGCCGCGTTGGTGCCGTGTGCGCTCGACGGGATCAGGCAGAGGTCACGGTCGACGTCACCGCGGGAGACGTGGTAGGCCTTGATCGCCAGGAGTCCGGCGTACTCACCTTGCGAACCGGCGTTGGGCTGCAACGAAATCTGGTCGTAGCCGGTGATCCCGGTGAGCCAGTCCTGCAGATCGGCGATCAGTTTGCGCAGCCCCGGGTTGTCCGACGCCGGTGCGAATGGGTGCTGACGGCCGAATTCGGGCCAGGTGATCGGCTCCATCTCTGCGGCCGCGTTGAGCTTCATCGTGCAGGAGCCCAGCGGAATCATGCTGCGGTCCAAGGCAATATCCTTGTCCGCCAGCGACCGGAGGTAGCGCATCATCTCGGTCTCGGTGCGGTAGGAGTTGAATGCCGGATGAGTCAGGAACTCGGAGGTTCGCGTCAGGATGCCGGCGGACACCGGAGCGGCGGGCGAAACCTCGAACGCCTCCACGACCGCAGCCACATGCGCACCGGTGGTCGCCTCGTCGCAGGACACGGACACGTGGTCGGCGTCGACGCGCCACAGGTTGATCCCCTTGGCCTTGGCCGCGGCGATCACGTCGTCGGCGCGTCCGGGAACCCGGGCCAGCACGGTGTCGAAGTACTTGTCGTGCACCAACGCGTCTCCGAGCGCGCCCGCGATGGCTGAGGCATGACCGTGCACGCGGCGGGCGATGGCGGTCAAACCCGGTGCACCGTGATAGCTGGCGTACATCGCGGCCATCACCGCCAGCAGCACCTGCGCGGTACAGATGTTGCTGGTCGCCTTGTCCCGGCGGATGTGCTGCTCACGAGTCTGCAGCGCCAGGCGGTACGCCGGGGCCCCGTCCGCGTCGACGGACACGCCGACCAACCGGCCCGGAAGCTGCCGGGCGTGCTTGGCGTGCACGGCGAGATAACCGGCGTGCGGACCGCCGAATCCCATTGGCACACCGAACCGTTGGCTGGTTCCGAAGGCCACGTCGGCCCCGATCTCCCCCGGCGGGGTGATCACGGTCAGCGCGAGCAGATCGGCGCCGACGGCGACGAGCGCGTCCCGCTCGTGGGCCGCACTGATCAGTCCAGCCCAGTCATCGACACGTCCGCTCGCTCCCGGCAGTTGCACGATGACGCCGAAGAACTCGCCGTCCGGAAGTCCCTGGCGCAGATCGGCCGTGACGATCTCGATGCCGAGCGGCTCCGCACGGGTGGCCAGCACGGCCGCGGTCTGCGCATACACGTCGGTGTCGACCAGCAGTCGATTCGCCTTCGACTTGGTCGCGCGGTGCATCAGCGTCATGGCCTCGGCCGCGGCGGTGCCCTCGTCGAGCATCGAGGCGTTCGCCACCTCGAGTCCGGTCAGATCCGACACCATGGTCTGGAAGTTCAGCAGCGCCTCGAGGCGGCCCTGGCTGATCTCGGGCTGATACGGCGTGTACGCGGTGTACCAGGCGGGGTTCTCAAGAATGTTGCGCCGCAGCACAGCGGGCGTGAAGGTGTCGAAGTAGCCCTGGCCGATCATCGAGACCGCGGTCGTATTGGAGTCGGCCAACGCGCGCAACTCGGCCAGCGACTCCTCTTCGGTGGCCGGCGCGGGCAGACCCTCCAGGCCCGGGGCGACACCACCGGAGGACAGCGCGTCGAGGATGCCTGCCGGAAGCGCCTTGGCGGCGAGCTCGTCGAGGGAGGCCACGCCGATCACGTCGAGCATGGTGCTGACGGCGGAGGCGTCCGGGCCGATGTGACGATCGGCGAAACGCGATTGATGCTGGTCGGACACGACACTCTCCTGAGGCGCAGACGTGCTCAGACGTCGTAGCAGTCCCTCTCCCTCTGTCGTCGACCCGGTCCGGGCGCCTGAGAGATTCAGCCCCGGTACAGGACTTTTCCCCATGGGCGGGTACCCGATGGGCACCACTTTCCAGAGGCATCGGGGCCTGGCGCGGTCCTGGGTGCCTGAGAGGTTGACGGAGAGGTATTGCTCCTTCGGCGTCCGTGGCTGGCTGTCACGAAACTCTCCCGCACGAGGGCGATGCGTCGATAATTCTACCGGCCGCTCACCTATGCCCGCGAACAGACGCGCAGCTGCCCCACATCGCTGGATGCGGGGCAGCTAGGTGTCTGTTCGCGAGGGGAGATCAGCCGATCTTGCGGTCGCGGCTTTTGCGGCGCGACGCCAACTCATCCTCGGGTGATGCGATGGACTCGCCGCCGTCGGCACGCTCGCCCGGGAAGTCGGCGATGGTGCCGGTCAACTCACGCATGGCGCCGGATACCGCGATGCCGAACACGCCCTGGCCGCCCTGCAGCAGATCGACAACCTCTTCGGCCGAGGTGCACTCATAGACCGTGGTGCCGTCGGAGAACAGGGTGATGTTGGCCAGATCCTGCACGCCCCGCTGACGTAGGTGGTCGACCGCGACCCGGATGTTGTGCAACGAGATACCGGTGTCCAGCAACCGCTTGACGATCTTGAGGACCAGGACGTCCTTGAACGAATACAGGCGCTGGCTGCCCGAGCCGGCCGCGCCGCGGATCGAGGGAACCACCAGGGAGGTGCGGGCCCAGTAATCGAGCTGCCGGTAGGTGATACCGGCGATCTGGCATGCACTGGGACCGCGGTAACCGACCAGTTCGTCGGGCACCGAATCGTCGGGGAACAGGCCTCCCTGCACGGGTTCGCCAGATGGCCTGACGGGCGGCTCCGCGCCGCTCCCGGTGGTCAGATCCAGCTCTTCCTGCCGTGGCGTGTCACCCACTGTGAATCCTCTCGCCGTTCGAACTCGCACGCACCGTACTCCTATGTCCTGCAACGCGGCGATCTCTGCCGCGACGGTTTGCTGCGAGCTCGAATGTGTCGAGCATACGCTTCCCGCCGGGCCCTGATTGCCCGCTGCGAAGAAAGTATGGCGCCCGAATTCCCGCCGGATTGTCTCCCGCGCCGCGTGTTGACACCGGTATGCGCACTTGAGACGTATCCGTGATCTGCGGCCGCGCAGCGGGGGGCGGGACGGTCATGTCGCCTTGAAGTCGTCCGGCGAAACGCTGTCCAGGAACTCCTTGAACTTCTCCACCTCGTCCTCACGGACGGTGCCTGCGGCTTCTTCGTCGTTCTCGTCGGGAATCAGCAGGCCGGCCTCGGCAAGCACCGCTTCCTCCACGTAGATCGGCACGCCGACGCGCAGGGCGATCGCCACCGAGTCCGACGGCCTGGCCGAGACCTTGATGTCACGGTCGAAGATCAGGTCGGCGTAGAAGGTGCCTTCCTGCAGGTCCACGATCCGCACCTCCTTGAGCGAATGCCCAAGGGCGGCAATGACATCTCGGATCAGGTCGTGAGTGAGAGGCCGGGTGGGTTCGACACCCTGCTGTTCCAGCGCGATCGCGGCGGCCTCCGACTGCCCGATCCAGATCGGTAGGTAACGGTCACCGTTGGACTCCCGCAAAAGCAACACGGGTTGGTTCTGCGGTTGCTCCACCCGAATGCCGACCACGCGAACCTCAGCCATCTGTGCCTGCCCTCCGCACCGCCGTGCCGTTTCGTCGAATCTTCGTCCGTCGCGCAGTCCGCCAGTTACCGATCGCCAGGGGTCCCGACTTAGACGAACTGGCCGTCGAAACGAGTCTAGTCCTCAGCGATCCAGAACGTCGCGTACGGCGGACTTGATCAGAGACGTGTGCAAAGTGATGGCCAAGGCGGCCACTTCACGAGCCAGATCGTCGGCTCGGTCGCGGGCTCCGGCCTTGCCCGCCTTGCCCACTGGGCCTGCGATCTGGGCGATCAGATCGGATTGCCGGTCGGCCGCGGAGCGGAATGCCCGCAGGTGTCGGGGCTCGACGCCGTAGTCGCCCAGGGCCCGCGCACACTGGGCGATCACCACGGAATGTTCATCGAAAAACCCGGCGGGCCCGGCGATGATGATGCCGTTGCGGACCAGCGCCCCCAGCGTCTCATCGTCGATGCCCGACCGGGCCAACAGGTCTTCGCGGGACAGCCGTACATGGGTCGGCGCCACCGCCGCGACGACGGCAGCCCCGGACCCGGCCGCATCGGCGCCATCACCGGATACCGGCACCAGACGCGGTACCCCGTAGGTGGATCCCGCCTGAGGCAGCTCCCCGTCGGGTAGCGCGTCCAGCTGCGCCTTGATCACCTTCAACGGCAGATACTGGTCACGCTGCGCGGTCAGGATGAATCGCAACCGCGCACAGTCGTACGCAGTGAACCGCCGGTACCCCGACGCCGTCCGCTGCGGCGTCACCAGCCCCTCGGCCTCAAGGAACCGAATCTTGGAGATGCTGATGTCCGGAAAGTCGCCCCGGAGCAGGTCCAGCACTGCGCCGATCGACATCCCGGCCAGTGCAGGTCTGTCGGGGGCAGTCATCGGCTAGCTGGTCTGGCCGCTGTCGTCGTCAGAACGAGGGCCCGTCAGGAACACCAGGCGGAACTTCCCGATCTGCACTTCGTCACCATTGGCGAGTACGGCCGAATCGACCGGCTCGCGGTTGACGTAAGTTCCGTTGAGGCTGCCGACGTCGACAACCTGGAACTCACCGCTCTCCAACCGGAACTCGGCGTGCCGACGGCTCACCGTGACGTCATCGAGAAAAATATCGCTGTCCGGGTGGCGCCCCGCCGAGGTCGTCGGCTGATCGAGCAGAAAACGCGATCCGGCGTTCGGTCCGCGCTTGACGACGAGCAATGCCGAGCCCGCGGGCAGGCCCTCGACACCGGAAACGGCGCCTTCGGTACCGGCCGTCGCGGGCGCATCCAGTTCGTTCAGAAAGTCCGCGCGGAAAACCGATGTGGTTTCCACCGTCACGTCTTCCGACTGGTCGGCCCCCAAATTGCTGTCCTTGTCCGTCACCCGCTGCTCCTCACTGGCTGCTGTGGCGTTGCCCGGCGTGGCCCCAGCCCATCGTCGGTCTCACGTCGACCGTACCGCGCATCAGCCATCATTGGGTCCACCACCGCCGGATCCGATGGTGAAGATATCTGCGCGCAGGTTACGGCCCAACCGGTCTTTGCGACCGGCCCTCGAAACCCTAACAATTCCTTACTCGGTCACGGCGGCGCGGTAGCCGTCCGCGTCGAGCAAACCGGCCAGGGCGTCCTCGATCGTGCCCTCCTCGAGCCGCAGATCGACCAGCCAGCCTTCGCCGTAGGGGTCGGAATTGACCAGCTGCGGACTGCCGTCCAGATCACCGTTGACCGCAACGACTTTCGCCGCCACGGGGGCGTACAGGTCCGACACCGACTTGGTCGACTCGACCTCGCCGAACGCGTCACCGGAGGCCAGCTGGGCCCCGACTTCGGGCAGTTGGACGAACACCACATCGCCGAGTGCGGACTGCGCGTAATCGGTGATGCCGACGCGCACCGTGTCGGCACCGGTACGCGACACCCACTCGTGCTCCGAGGTGTAGTACAGGTCGGCTGGGATCTCGCTCACGGTGCTCCTTATGGTCGGGAGAGTTGGTTGCTCTGCTCACTTGACGGGCTGAGCGTATTGGCGTGGTTTCGGTTGCCGCAAGGCGGTGACGTCGACGCGCTCGGCTTGTTGTACCACCATCGTGCCGCCGACACGTTTCACACTGTCCATTGCCCCGCCGGGAATGTTCATCGCGGCCGCCAGCGTGGGCGGATCCCCTATCACCAGAACCGAATACGGCGGCCGCAGGGTCACATCGTCGACCGTGAGCTGCCCGGGGGTGCCGATGATCCAGGTGTCGAGGCCCACCCGCACGGCGGATTGCTGATCCCCGCCGCGGATCTCGACGGCCTCGGCGCCGGCCGCGCGCAGCTCGTTGATCACATCGAGCATGGTCTCGGCGGGCACCCCGGGCGCATTGTCTTCTATGGTGAGCGTCACTCCGGGACCCGTCGCAGCCACCGTCCCGATCTGGATGGACAGCGCCTCCAGCCGGGACTGGGCATTCTCGATCGCGGCCTGATCACTGCTGCCCGAGGCCTGCAACTGTTGCAGTGTCCGCTGTAGATCGCCGACCTCGGTGTTGAGCGAGGCTTCACGTTGCTGCAGGGAATCGAGCAGCACGAGCAGATCCGCCGGCCGCGCGGTCTCCAGCGAATCCCCCGACTCGTTCTGGCGGACCTGCGTGACGATCGCCATACCGAGCAGGATGCACAACAGCACGCCGAGACCGCCGAACACGAGCTGCGTGCGGCTGCGGCGCACGATTCGCAGATTCCGGAACCGGCGTGGCGAGACATCCGCGGGCATCTCATGACGGCCGTGGTGCTCGGCGTGGTGTTCGGGCTTGTGTTCGGGCTTGTGTTCGGGCTTGTGTTCCGCCTCGGCCTCCGGCTGAGGCTCCGGCCGGTCTTCGGGCTGGTCCGGTTCGGTGGTGCCGGACGGCGGGTCCGGCTCGGCCGGGGGTTTGGACTCCGATTCGCTCATGTCAGGCGCCGAACAACCTGCGCCGCAGTGCGGCGGCATTACCGAAGATCCGGATACCGAGAACCACGATGATCGCCGTCGACAACTGGGTACCGACACCCAGCTGATCGCCGACATACACGATCAGCGCCGCCACCAACACGTTGAACACGAACGACACCACGAACACCTTGGCGTCGAATATCCGCTCCAGATATGCCCTCAACCCGCCGAAGACCGCGTCCAGCGCGGCCACCACCGCGATCGGAAGGTACGGTTCGACGAACTCGGGAACGCTCGGATGGAACACCAATCCGAGCACGATCCCGACGACCAGTGCGACGATCCCGATCATCTAACGGTCAATCCTGTGCACGTCAGGCCTATCCAATCTGTTTGGCGAAGTTGACATCCCGTACCGACACCGCGGGCACGGTCAGACCGTCGCCCGCGCTCACGTTCGCCCCGACCCCGTAGGAAGTCTCCAACAACCGCAGCCGCTGCAGACCCGGAGTGCGATCGAACGTATCGGCCATCCCCTTCGGCGGTCCGATGGCCACAATGACATACGGACTCGTGATCGGCTGGTTGTCGACCAGAATCCCGCCACCCGCCTGGCGGATCGTGACGCCGGCGCCGACCCGCACCCCGCCCACCGAAACCGCCTCTGCCCCACTGGCCCACAGTGAGTTCACCACCAGCTGCAGGTCCCGGTCGAGGATGATCTGCTGATTACCGGCGACCCGCTGTTTGGACACGTCGCTGAGGTCCTTTGACAGACCCGGATCCGTGACCGTGACGGTCAGCCCGGGACCGATCATCGGAATGGCGGCCGCTTCGATGTTGGCCGTGTCCAGACTGCCGAGCAACCGCTGGCCGTTCTCATCCATGCCGAGCCTGCTGCGCCGCTCGGCGTCCAGCTGATCGACGAGCGCGTCGCGCTCGGTACTGGCCGTGTCGGCACCGGCCTGAGCCGCTCGAACCCGCCCGGCGAGCGTGTGCTGGGCAACGCGTGCGGCCGGGGCCGCCGTCTGAGCCTGCCCCGCTGCGACCGCAAACACCGTGGCAATCGCGCCTGCGCCCACCAGCAACCACCCGATATCGGTGAACCGCCGGCGGGGCCGGTCACCGGCCTCACGTGCGGCAGCGGCCGCGGCATAGCCCGGGTCGAGGTGCTCCGACAGCAATGACCGCAGGAGCGAGGGCAGCGGAATGCGCTTGGGGGCGTGGGCCTCATGGTCGTTGAGCCCTGCCCCCGACTCGTAGCCGCCCAGGGTGCTCATGATCTGACGGGGAGTTGTCGCACCACCATCGTCACCTGGATCAGGTAGAGCACCGCAGACCACAGGTACAACGCCACGCCCCACAGCAGGAAGGCCCATCCGCAGGCCAGTGCCACCCGGCTCCACGTCGTGTCCCACTGACCGAGCAGCACCCACGGGAAGGCCGACATCAGGGCAAAGGTCGCGGCCTTGCCCACATACGTCACCGGCAGCGCCGTCAGGCCCCGGCGACGCAGGATCGGCAGCGTGGCGGCGAGCAGCACATCGCGGCCCAGCAGGGTCAGCACCAACCACCACGGCACCACGCCGTACAGCGCCAGGGCGACCGGAACCGTGACCATGTAGATCCGGTCGACGAGCGGATCGAGCAGCTCGCCGAGCCGCGACGACTGATTGTCGACCAGGCGCGCGATCTTCCCGTCGGCCCAGTCGGAGAAGCCGCTGAACATCAGGACCGCTACGGCCCACCCGTTGGCGTGCGCACCGAACAGCAGCCACAGGAACACCGGTACCAGCAGCAGGCGCAGCACACTGAGCGCGTTCGGCACGGTGAATACCCGGTCGCGTGCGTCAGTCGGCGGCGGTGCGCTCCTGCCCTCCGGAGCAGGCGCGTGGTCCATGCCTTAAAACCTAGCGGAACACGCCCGGCAGGCTCAGTGCCGACATGGTGTCGTCGTTGAGCGGATTGTCGTGGACCATGTACGTCCACGTCGACGTCGGCCGCGCGAGCTTGGACAGATCGATGCCCGGTTCGGCCTCGATCTCCTCCGCCGTGTCGAAGGTCTGCTGGGCGGCCTCGATGGCATCGGCGGCCAGCGAGGCGAAGGCGTCGACGGCCATCCGGTGGAATTCGTCGAGCGGGTTCTGGCGACCCAACGCCCGCAGGTGGATGCTCTCCCGGATGTCGGCGAGGAAGGCCAGATGGTCACACCAGCCGCGGTCCAGGTGGTAGAGCATGATCAGCCGGCAGATCTTCTCCAGCTTCTCCTCGCCGTCCTCCCCCAGTTCCTCGGCCAGCTTGGCGTAGCGCTCCGGTGACCGGGCCTGAAGCTCCTGGCGTGCGGTGTCGGTGCGCAGCAGGGTTTCGCGGCGGTCCACGATGATGGCGCGCTGCTGCGCGATCAGCTGGTTGTAACGCCAGGTGTTGGCGTGCACGTCGAGCAGCCGGCCCTCGGCGACGCGCTGCGCATGGTCGAGCAGACCCGCGGCCTTGGGCGCGGTGATCCGGCCGTCCTCGTCGGTTTCGGTGGGCAGCTTGGTGTCGTCGAGGTGGGAGGCCACGACCTCGTCCTCCCAGCTGGAGAAGAAGACCGTGGACCCGGGGTCGCCCTGGCGCCCGGACCGTCCGCGCAATTGGTTGTCGAGGCGTTCGGTGTGGTGACGGCCCGTGCCGACCACATGCAACCCGCCGAGATCGGCCACCTTCTGCTTTTCCGGCGAGTCGTCGGCCGCATCGGATCCGCCGAGCCGGATGTCGGTGCCGCGACCGGCCATCTGGGTGGACACCGTGACCGAGCCCAGCTTGCCCGCCTCGGCGATCACGGCCGCCTCCTCGGCGTCGTTCTTGGCGTTGAGCACGACGGCGGGTACGCCCGCCTTGACCAGCCTGCGGTGCAGGTCCTCGGACTCGGCCACGTCGTGGGTACCGACGAGCACGGGTTGACCGGTCTCGTGCACCTCGGCGATGTGTTCGACGATGGCGTGGTTCTTGGCCGCCTCGGTGAGATAGACCCGGTCCGTCTCGTCCTCGCGGACGTTGGGCTTGTTCGGCGGGATCGGCGACACCCCGAGCTTGTAGAACTGGCGCAGCTGCTCGCCGGCGGCCAGCGCGGTACCCGTCATGCCGCAGACGGTCGGGTACCGGTTGACCAGTGCCTGCACCGTGATGGTGTCGAGCACCTCACCGGTCTCGGTGGTCTCGATGTCCTCCTTGGCCTCGACGGCGGCCTGCAGGCCGTCCGGCCAGCGCTGCAGCGAGGCGATCCGGCCACGGGACGCGTTGATCAGGTGGACCGCGCCGTCACGGACGATGTAATGCACATCGCGCTGCAGCAGCACGTGCGCGTGCAGCGCGACGTTGACCTCGGTGAGCGTGGTGGCGACGTGCTCCTCGGAGTACAGGTCGATATTGCCCAGGCGGGCCTCGAGCTTGCGGGCCCCGGCCTCGGTGAGGTGCACGTTGCGGTTGTCGTCGTCGGTCGCGAAGTACTCGTCAGAACCGGTTCCGCTGATCAGCTCGCCGACCATCCGGATGATCTCGACGCGCGGCTGTTCGCGGTGACTGGTGCCGGCCAGCACCAGCGGCACCAGCGCCTCGTCGACCAGCACCGAGTCCGCTTCGTCGATGAGGGCCACGTCGGGATTCGGAGAGACCAGGTCGGCGACGTCGGTGACCAGCTGATCGCGCAGCACGTCGAAGCCGATCTCGTTGACCGAGGCGTAGGTGATGTCGCACTCGTAGGCCGCGCGGCGCTGCTCGGCGGTGGAGTCGGCGGTGATCCAGCCGACCGTGAGCCCCAGCGCCTCCAGCAGCGGGGTCATCCACTCGGCGTCGCGGCGCGCCAGGTAGTCGTTGATGGTGATGACATGGACGTGCCTGCCACCGATCGCGTAGCCGGCCGCCGCGATCGCCCCGGCCAGGGTCTTGCCCTCACCGGTGGCCATCTCCACGACGTCCCCGGCAAGCATGCGCAGTGCTGCCAGCAGCTGCACATCGAAGGGACGCAGGGAGGTCATTCGATCGGCAGCTTCCCGCGCCAATGCCAGGAACTGCGGCATGTCCGCGGACGCGGCCAGGTCCTGCAGTTCGAGCAGCTTGGCGGCCTTGGTCAGCTGCTCGTCGTCGAGTCCGGCAGCCTTGTCCTCGAATTCGGCAGCTCCCTTGACCTCGGAGAGCGACCGGGCCTGATTCCGCTCGGTGCTGGCCCCCAATAGCTTCCAGAACTTGCTGCTCACGCGGCCCGGTTTGGCGCTGGACGTCTTCGGCACATGTTCACGGTACGCGGACGCGGCGGATGCCTTTGAGTGTGACCCCGAACCGCATCGGCGCAGCCATGTCCTGGGACGTCCGACCCGGCTCGTGCCAGTTGGTAGGGGTACTTTGCCCGCATGGAGATGTTCACCCCGACACTGGACTGGGGCAACGAGCTCGGGACGTCACTGGTGTGGATCGCCAAGGGCTGGCTGATCGCGGCGGCGTGCACTCTCGTGATCCTGGTCCTGATCGCCAGGTTCACGAAGTGGGGCCGTCAGTACTGGCGGATCACCCGCGGATACTTCACCGGGCCCGAGAGCGTGATCGTGTGGGTGTGGCTGGCCGCGTTGCTGCTGTCGGTGATCACGAGTGTGCGTCTGACCGTGCTCTTCAGCTTTTACGGCAACGACCTGATGACCAGTTTCCAGGTCATCGCCGGTGGCATCTCCAGTGGCAACGAGGCCGTGAAGCAGTCGGGCAAAGACGGCTTCTGGATGGCAATGACCGTCTTCGCCATCCTCGCGACGCTCAACGTCGTGAGGATCATGCTCGACCTCTATATGACCCAGCGTTTCATGCTGCGGTGGCGGGCGTGGCTCACCGACCGGCTCACCTCCGACTGGCTCGACGGCAAGGCCTACTACCGAGCCCGCTTCATCGACGACACGATCGACAACCCCGATCAGCGCATCCAGACCGACATCGACACGTTCACCGCTAGCGCCGACTCCCTGCCGAACCGGCCCAACAACACCTCCACCGCGACCCTGCTGTTCGGCGCGATCAACGCGATCGCCTCGATGATTTCGTTCACCGCGATTCTGTGGAACCTGTCCGGCACGGTGACGCTGCCGCTGGTCGGCGTCGATCTTCCGAGGGCGATCTTCTGGATCGGGATCATCTACGTCCTGTTCGCCACGGTGGTGGCGTTCTGGATCGGCCGGCCGATCATCACGCTCTCGTTCAACAACGAGAAGTACAACGCGGCGTTCCGCTACGCACTGGTGCGACTGCGCGACGCGTCCGAGGCGGTGGCCTTCTACCGCGGCGAAATCGCCGAGCGCACCGGCCTGCGGCGGCTCTTCGACCCGGTCGTGTCCAACTACAAGCACTACGTCAACCGGATGACGAAGTTCCTCGGCTGGAACCTGACGATCGACCAGGCACAGGAACTCATCCCGTACGTCGTGCAATTCCCGCGGTTCTTCAGCGGCGAGATCACCCTCGGCGCACTGTCGCAGACCGCGAGCGCGTTCCGCAGCCTGCTCGACGGCCTGTCGTTCTTCCGCGGCGCCTACGACAACTTCGCCGGCTACCGCGCCGCCATCATCCGCCTCCACGGCCTGGTCGTCTCCAACGAGGAGGCCAGAGAACTGCCCGAGGTGACCACCACTCCGTGTGTGGACGGCACCGTGAAGCTCACCGACATCGAGGTCCGCACACCCGACGGCAGGCAACTCGTCAACCCGCTCGACCTGCACCTTCAGGTGGGTGAAACGTTGGTGATCACCGGGCCTTCGGGCAGCGGCAAGACCACGCTGCTGCGCAGCCTCGCCGAACTGTGGCCGTTCACGTCGGGCACGCTGACCCGCCCGTGCGGCCCCAACGAAACCATGTTCCTCTCGCAGTTGCCGTACGTCCCACTCGGCGACCTTCGGGCGGTGGTGACCTATCCGGGTGAGGAAGGTGCCGTCGACGACGAGACGCTCAAGCGAACCCTCGACGAGGTGGCCCTGCCGCATCTGGTCAGCCGGCTCGACGAGGTGCAGGACTGGGCCAAGGTGCTGTCTCCCGGTGAGCAACAAAGGATTGCGTTCGCCCGGATCCTGCTCGTCAAGCCCAAGGTGGTGTTCCTCGACGAGTCCACATCGGCGCTCGACGAGGGCCTGGAGTACATGCTGTATCAGCGGGTGCGCACGGATCTGCCGAACACCATCCTGGTCAGCGTCAGCCACCGCACCACGGTCGAGCAGCACCACACGCACGAATTGGAACTCCTCGGCGACGGCGAATGGCGGCTGGGGCGTGTCGAAGGCGAAGGCGAGCGCGCACTGATCAAGCAACCGTGAGCCTGGATTCCCGGTAACTTCCCGGGGTATGGAGATGTTCACCCAGTCACTGGACTGGGGCAACGAGATCCTTGCGTCGCTGTTCTGGGTCCTCAAGGCGTGGGCGATCGGCGCGGTGGCAGTGGTGGCCGTCCTGGCCGTGCTGGCTCGCATCACCACCTGGGGCCGTCAGTTCTGGCGGGTTACCGGTGGCTATTTCGTTGGGCGCCAGAGCATTCCGGTGTGGGCACTGCTCGGAGTTCTGCTCTTGTCGGTGATGCTCTCGGTGCGCATGGACGTGTTGTTCAGCTACTACCTCAACGACCAGACCACGGCCCTGCAGGTGGCGTTCTCCGGTGCCGGTTCGGGCGATGAAGCGGTGCGCCGCTCGGGAATCGACGGTTTCTGGCACTCGATCCTGATCTTCGCGATGTTGGTGACGGCGGACATCACCCGCACTTTGCTCGACCTGTATCTGATGCAGTACTTCATCGTTCGGTGGCGGGTCTGGCTCACCAACCGGCTCACCGGCGACTGGCTGGACCAACGCGCCTACTATCGCGGCCGATTCATCGGCGGGTTCGGCGGCAACCCGATCGACAACCCGGATCAGCGCATCCAGCAGGACATCGATGTCTTCACCACCGGTACCGGACCCGAGACCAACACGCCGACCGTCGCCACCGCGCAGACGCTCATGTTCGGATCGGTGTACTCGATCGTGTCGGTCGTCGCGTTCACGCCGATCCTGTGGGATCTGGCCGGCCCGTTGACGATTCTGGGCATCACGGTGCCGAAGGCGTTGTTCTGGATCGCGCTGGTGTGGGTGGCGATGACAACCGTCGTGGCGATCTGGATCGGCAGGCCGATGATTCGCCTGACGTTCCGCAACTCACTCACCAACGCCGCGTTCCGGTACGCACTCGTGCGCGTCCGTGACGGCGCCGAGGCAGTCGGCTTCTATCACGGCGAAAATACCGAACGTGCCACGCTCGCAGACCGATTCGCCAGGGTCATCGCCAATTACCGCAGGCTCGTGCTCCGGGGAGTCGCGTTTCTCGGCTGGAATCGGTCGATCAACCAGATCATCGACCCTCTCCCGCTGATCATCCAGGCGCCACGGTTGTTCGCGGGTCAGCTGACGTACGGCGACGTCCTGCAGTCGTCGAGTGCCTTCAACCGGGTGCAGAGTTCGCTGAGCTTCTTCCGCTCGGTGTACGACGCATTCGCGGGCTACCGGGCCGCCATCATCCGCCTCGACGGTCTCGTCACCGCGAACGAACAGGCAAGGGCGCTACCGCGATTGGATACCGGGGTGAGCACCAACGGCGGAGTCGAGCTCGAGGATGTCGAAGTGCGGTCACCCGAGGGCGACCTGCTTCTGCACGATCTCGACATGAAATTGGCGCCCGGCGATTCGCTGGTCATCACCGGGCCGTCCGGTACCGGGAAGACGACGCTGTTGCGCAGCCTGGCACGGCTGTGGCCGTACGGATCCGGCACGGTGCGTTATCCCGAGCAGGGCGGGGTGATGTTCCTGTCCCAACTCCCCTACGCCCCACTGGGTGATCTACGGACAGTGGCCTGCTATCCCTCACCGGCCGGCACCTACAGCGACGACGAGATCCGGGCAGCGCTCGACGCGGTCGCGCTGGGCAACCTGACCTCCCGGCTGGACGACGAGGCCGATTGGGGAAAGGTGCTGTCCCCGGGCGAACAGCAGCGGATCGCATTCGTCCGGGTTCTGCTGGCCAAACCGTCGGCGGTGTTCCTCGACGAAGCCACCTCGGCACTCGACGCCGGCCAGCAGTACGCGTTGTACACGACGCTGCGCACCGAGCTGCCCGACTGCATCGTGGTCAGCATCAGCCACCGCGACAGCGTCAACCGGCTCCACGACCGTCGCCTGGAACTGCTCGGCGACGGCCGGTGGAACCTCGCGTCCGTGAACTAGCGCGCCGCCGCGTGCGTACCGGCGCGGCGACCGAAGAAAGAGCCTTCGCCGAGCTGCACGCCGCTGGCGTACCCCTCGCCGTCCTGGGCGATGTTGGATGCGCAGGCCCCCGCCGCATACAGGCCTGAGATAACGCTGCCGTCCTCCCGCAGGACCTCACCGTCGATCGATACCGTCAGCCCGCCCATGGTGAATCCCGAGTACATGGCGACGCCGAGCGACAGGTCGAAGGCCGCGTACGGGCCCGTGTCCTGTGCGGCGATGTAGTCGGGTTGCTTGTGGAAGTCGGGATCCTCGCCGTCGGCCGCGTTCTTGTTGTAGCGGTCCAACGTCGCCGCCAGGTTCCCGGACGGAATGCCCAGCGCCGCTTCGACGTCGGCGACCGTCTCGTAGCCGTCGATGAACTTGATCAGCGGCATGGCCGGCATCTCCATGTGCGCCTCGTCCACGATGAGGTACGCCTGCTGATCGGGCTGCCGCAGGACGAACGCCGAGGTACGTGAGTGGTAGGAATCCTCCGCGACGAAGCGCTGCCCCTGGTTGTTGACGATGACGCCGGTCAACAGGATCTCCGGTGGGTAGGCCGCGGCGGTGATGAACAGCTGATCCATGCCGTTGGCCACGCCGCCGGCCGCGACACCCATCCGGATACCGAGGCCGTCGTCATTGGGGTTGCCCAGGATGTAGGGCTCGACCTCACCGTGGTGCTTGGTGCGACGCTTCTTGCCGAGCGCCGGGGTGTATTCGGCGACCATCTCGGGGTTCATCGCGAACCCGCCCGCGGTGATGATGACCGATTTCGCCTTGATGCAACCGGTTTCGCCGAAGTGCTTCCACTTGACGCCGACCACCGCTCCGTCGTCCACGATCAGGTTGGTGGCCCCGACCTCGTAGCGGATCGTGACGCCCAGTGCCTCAGCGCGTTTCAGCAGGAGGTCGATCACCATCGCGGCGCCGCCCAACTCCCCCGGCACCGGCACGGAGTGTCCGCGGGGAGCCGGCTGGGCCTGTTCGGTGAACGGCCAGACCTTCTCGTTGCCGGTGTAGGACAGCCCCTCGGTACCGGGCGGCACCACCACCTTGCCCGGGTAGAAGCTGCGCTCGAACTGGAAACCCAGCGCCTCAAGCCAATTGAAGTGCTCCACGCTGTCTTCGCTGTAGGCGCGGATCTTGTCCAGATCAGGTTCGCGGGACACGGCGACCAGGTACTTGTACATCTCTTCGGCGGTGTCCGGGTGCCCGGTCGCCTCCTGCACGGCGGTCCCGCCGCCGAGATAGAAGTGCCCGCCCGCCATCGAGGTGGTACCGCCGGCCGCCGCCGCCTTCTCCAACACCAGGACGCGGGCGCCCTGTGCTGCGGCACTGACCGCTGCGCAGCCTCCGGCGATGCCGAACCCGATCACCACGACGTCGAACTCGTCGGACCAGGATTCGACGTCCGCAGCCTCGACGACCTCGGGGATTTCCTTCACTGCTGCTCCTGTTTCACATACTCGAAGAACGCCCGGATCTCGGGCGGAATGTAAGCGATCTCCAGATACGGCACCCCGACCGCCGCGGCCGACAGGTAGGCGAATCTCATGCCCCCAGGCATGACTCCCTGGCAGACAACGGGTGTCCCGCCGCCTTCGGCGTCCCGCAGCTTTGCCTCGAACGCCTCGGGATCGGCCGCCTCGATGCAGATGTGGTGCAGGCCCGCCCCGTGGCGATCCAGGAACTCGGTGTAGACGCTCTCGCCGCGTACCGGCGCGATGAGCTCCAACTGGGTGTCACCGGCGTAGCTCAGCGAGATGTCGGCCACGAAATCGGCGGGCCGGCCGCGGTAGCTGCAGGCCTCGGGGCTGAAGTGCACCGCGGGCATACGCACCCACCGGCGCGCCCCCAGCAGGGTGGTCAGCGCCTGTTCGGTGGCGTCCAGATCGGCGGTGACCCAGGCAATCTGGACAGGTGTCTGATCAAACATCGCCATGAGAATATCGCCCACCCGGCGCGAACGCTAGAACGTGTTCTAGTTCTGCGATTCGCCCCGCCCATGACGTACACCGCCGGGCGTCCGGTTCGGAGCGGTCAGGGTTGCCCGACCAGATTCGACACCTCGCCGAGTGGCGCGCCGTCACTGCGGGCCTGCCCACTGGCGTTCTGCCACGATACGGCGGCCGGGTAATTACCCCACGTGCTGTTGAACATCCCGACGATGGCGGCGCGGCCATCCGGCGTGACGATGTACACCGGGCCACCCGAATCGCCCTTCTGGCTGACCACGCCGTTGGCCATGGTGAACCAGCCGTTGTTGACGGCCTCGACGGTGCCGCAGGTCTCCCCGGTCACCACCCCGAAGTGGCAGACCGGGGCCCCGGGCGTCGGCACCACCGCCGCATCCTCCACGAGCATCCGACCACCCGGCAGGATGTTGTTCACCGCGACGTCGCCGGCCAGTTGGATGGTCTCCCAGTCGGAGATCATGTGATTGGTGTCGACGGTGGCACCGTCGGGCGTGTTGTCCCGGAAGGAGCCCATGTGCCCGATGGAATTGCCGTCCCGGTCGTTAACCGGTCCGCCGCCGCGGCAGTGCCCCGCGGTGAACCCAACCCGACTCACCGGGTCCACGAAGCCCAGAGTGCACAAATTGGTGCCCTGCCGGATCTCCATCCCGGGATACACCAGCGAACCCGCCGCCGCGGCCGTCGGGACCGGACATACCAGCAGCCCTGCCACCGACACCCCCGCCATCGCCCGCATCACCCCACCAAGCCAACTGTTCACGGCCGGCCTCCCTCGTTTTCGGACGTGGTGAAAGTCACCCTACCGACATCAATATCGGCCAGGCGGCAACTTCGTTACCGGGGGTACCCGTATCCACGGGCCGAAAACGACGACGGCCCGGACCATGAAGGTCCGGGCCGTGCATCTGTTCTAGGTCAGGGAATCGTCAGAACCTGGCCTGGGTGAATCAGGTCAGGGTTGGCGACGCCGCTGGCATCGGCGATCTGCTGGTACTTGTTGCCGTCCCCGTAGAACCGCTCGGCGATCGCCCACAGGGTGTCGCCGGAGACCACGGTGTAGGTCCGCGGCTCGGGTGCCGGCGGGGGTGGCGGCGGCGCGGCCGGCTCGGGCGCGGCTACCGGCTCCTCGACCGCGGCCGGGGCGACCTCGACCTCGGGCGCGGCGGCCTCGGGCGCCGGTGGCGGCGGCTCGGAGGTCTCGGTATTGGACGACCACGCGGGCCCGTCGGCGGCGTACAGCACCAGGTTGCGGTCGTCCTGGAGAACCAGCTTGACGTCCTTCTTGCCCTTGGTGTCGGTGTGCCACACGGGCTTCTCCGAGGTGTACAGCACGAAGTTACCGTCGGTCTGCACCTCCGCCCGCACCACGTCCTGGCCGTTGGTGGAAGTCGACCAGACCGCTTGGCCACGTGCCTCCAACACGAGGTTGCCATCATCCTGCAACGTCAGCGTGTACGCGCCGTTGTTGGAGGTGAGCGACCCCCCCTTCTCCAGCTTCTGTCCTTCGGTCAGTGTGTCTCCCACGCATTGCCCCTTTCTTGACCGTGATCCGGATTGTGCACCCGGCTGAGTCGACCTTACTGATTTGAAGTTTGCTTTGGTGCCATTCGGCTCGGCCCGAATTCAAACGTCACACAAACACTGGGGAACACTGGGAGTTTCGACGAAAGAAGGCCCGGATCACATCCGCGCGGCGTGTCGCAAATCGAAGCTCAGGCCGAATGGTGGACGGCGTCAATTGTTGTGCCGGCCAATGGTTATGGCGGTGACAGCAGCCGTTCATGTCCCGGGGTCACAGCGGGGGCCAGGTCGCGGCCGGCGAACGCGCTACCCGACCGGCTGGGATTCGAAAATGTCGGCGGGCTGCCAGCCCGGCGGACCGAAGATGTAGCCCAGCCGGTCACGCAGGCGGCCGGCCCGCCGCACGTCGCGAGCAATGGCCACGTATTCGTGGGTCTGCAGCTTCCAGATGTTGAACGTGCCCACCGGCTTGGTCAGCCCGTAGTGCGGCCGGAACACCTCCGGCTGGAACGTGCCGAACATCCGGTCCCAGATGATCAGGATGCCGCCGTAGTTGCGGTCCAGGTACAGCTGGTCACGTCCGTGGTGCACACGATGATGCGACGGCGTGTTGAAGATGAATTCGATTGGCCGCCATAACTTTCCGACTCGCTCGGTATGAACCCAGAACTGATAGACCAGGTTCACCGAGAAGCTGGCGAACACCAGCCACGGTGGGATGCCGAGCAGTGGCAACGGAATCCAGGCCAGGATTTCGCCGCTGTTGTTCCATTTCTGCCGCAGTGCGGTGGCGAAGTTGTAGTACTCACTCGAGTGATGGGCCTGATGCGTCGCCCAGATCAACCGCACCCGGTGTGCCACCCGGTGGTAGGCGTAGAACAGCAGATCCACCCCGACGATCGCGATCACCCAGGTGTACCACCGATTTCCGGGCAGATGCCAGGGCGCCAGATAGGCGTAGATGGCGGCATAACCCAACAACGCCAGCAGTTTCCATCCGGCGGTGGTGAGGATCGACACCAACCCCATCGAGATGCTCGCCCACGCATCGCGGGTATTGAACGCACCGGCGGGTGCCCGGTCGGATTCGAGGTGCTCCAGGCGCCGGGCCGCCACCCACTCCACGGTCAACAACACCAGGAAGAACGGGATGGCGAAGAACACCGGGTCCCGCATCGGCGGAGGCAGAAAGTCCAGTACGGACCTGATCATGTCCATGTCAACATCTTTGTCTCAGCGGATTTGTCTCATTGGTTTCGTCTTACCGGAAATTGAGTATCTGGCTCCCCCAGGCCGCGTGGATATCGCGGTCCAGGTCGGCGACCGTCTTGTCGTTCTTGTTGATCACCAGGGAGGCCCGGTCCTCCCGGCGGTACGACCGCCACACCGGTTCCCCGAGGGCACCCGAGGGCTGCCCGGTGGTGGCGAAGTTGACCCACCGACGACGCACCCGCTGCGACACCGCGCGCCCGTGCTTGAGCCCACCCAACTTGAACGTCGGGTCCCTCGGCCCGGCGACCAGATTGCCCCAGATGTAAGGCAGTTCGGTCGCATGGGCGGCGCCGAGCCGCAGTAGACGCAGCATCGGGGTGGTGAAGTCGAAGCGGTACAGATGCACGGGGGCGACGGTGCTGTGCCCCTCAGCGAACCACAGGGTCGGCATGCGGAAACCGATGTCGCGCGCCACGCCCAATCCGATCTCCTTGGGACGTAAACCCGCATAGGCGGAGGTGATCTGGGCTTCGGTCGGCAGTTGCAGGCCGGGCTGTTCGGCCGCGATGGCCGCGAACATGGACCGCAATGCACCGGGGGTGATCGGCATCAGCGGTGACTTCATCCAGCGGAACACCGTGCCTTCGTGCTCGTTGGTCCCGATGATCAGCGGCACCGGGTGGGTGCGGCCCTCGCTTGCCGCCGCGACCGGATAGTCCGGAACCACATCGCCGTCGACGATGGGGGCGAATGCCAGCAGGCCCGGCGTCTGGGTCGGCACCGCGTCGAAAACCTCCTTGGCCGCGGACAGGATGCTGGGCACCGGCGCGCCGGACAATCGCCCGACCTCGTCGCCGTCGACGCCCAGGCGCTCGAGGAACTGGGCGGCCACGGCGCGGGAGCGCTCGGCGTCGTACACCGATGTCGCAGGGGAACTCTGCGCGATCGCCGCACTGAAAAGCCCTTCGGCGGCCGGGCTGGCCAGCAGGGTGGTGACGATCCCGCCGCCGGCCGACTCCCCGAACAAGGTCACCTGGTGCGGGTCCCCGCCGAATGCGGCGATGTTGTCGCGCACCCACTGCAGCGCCGACAGCACGTCGCGCAGACCGAGGTTGGTGTCGAAACGCAGTCCCTTCGCACCGGGGCGCCCGTTGAAATGGGACAGGTCCAGGAAGCCGAACGGGCCGAGGCGGTAGTTGACGGTGACCACGACGACATCACCTTCTGCGGCCAGGACCGACCCGTCGTAGAGCGGCTGACTCCCGGAGCCCATGACGTAGGCACCGCCGTGAACCCACACCATGACCGGTTTGGCGTCGCCGGCCTCGGTTCCGCTCGGCGCCCAGACGTTGAGCACCAGACTGTCCTCGCCCTGGCGTCCACCGAGGTCGAGCGGGAGCCTCGGATCGGCGATCTGCGGGCACACCGGCCCGGCGCCGGTCGCGTCGGCGATCTCGTTCCAGCCGCCGGGAGGTTGTGGGGCCCGCCACCGCAACTCACCGACGGGCGCGGCGGCGTAGCGAATACCCATCCACTGCTTGACGATTCCGTCGTCGGTCCCGCGAATCGGGCCGTACCCGGTGTCGACGACCGGCCCGGGGGTGCGTGTCGGATCGGTCATGCGGCTCCTCGGCGAATCTGGGCGAACTCCCCCACGGTACTCACCCGCCGCCCCGCGCTCGGATAGGTTGGTCCGGTGCGGACCTGGGCGTTGTTGATCGCGGCCGTCGTCACCGAAGTCAGCGCCACGTTGTCGCTGCGCGCGTCCCAGGACCATTCGGGATGGCTGGTGCTGGTGGTGTCGGGCTATCTGGCCGCGTTCGTGTTGTTGACCCTGGTGCTGCGGGCCGGCATGCCCGTCGGCGTCGCCTACGGCATCTGGGGTGCCCTGGGTACCGCGGCGACGGCCGTGCTGGCGGCGGTGCTGTTCGGCGACCCGTTCACCTGGCCGATCGTCGCCGGCATCGGATTGATCATCGCGGGTGTGCTGCTGGTCGAACTCGGGTCACACTCGCGGCAGGCCGAATCATGATGTGGCTGGCGCTGACCGGGGCAATCCTGGTCGAGGTGTTCGCCACGCTTGGGCTGCGCGCCTCGGACGGGTTCCGCCGTAAGGCCTGGATCGCGCCGGTGGTGGCCGGGTATGTGATGTCGTTCTATCTGCTGTGGCTGGCCCTGTCCTTGGGTGTACCGGTAGGGATCGCCTACGGCATCTGGACCGCGTGTGGGGTCGCCCTCGTCGCCGTCATCGCCAAGTTCCTGTTCAAGGAGCCGCTGACCCCGGTGATGATGCTCGGCATCGGGCTAATCGTGTCGGGTGTGTTCACGATCGAGCTCGCGGGCGTCGGGCCCACGCACTGAATCAGGCACCGACGCCGGCCTCCGCGGCAGCGCCCCGGCCAGCAGGACCGCCACCAGCCCGGCCACCGGTACCGCCAGCAGTCCGGCCCGCAATCCGGCGGCATCGGCGACAAGCCCGACCAGCAGCGGTGCCCCGAAGAACCCGACCCGCATCAGCCAGGTGACCACGGTCAGACCGGTGCCGGGTCGCAGCCCGGACAGCTGATCGGCGCCGTGCATGGCGGCGGGCACCAGGGTGGCCACGCCCAGACCCGCGAGCGCGAACCCGGCGATCGTGGTGGCGATGCTAGGGAACGCCAGCGCGGACCCCATCCCGACAGCAGCGATCAAACCGCCCGTCCGCGCCACGGTGGCCTCGCCGAAGCGGTCGACCAGCCGGTCGCCGATCAGCCGGCCGATGAACATGAACCCGACCAGTGCGATGTAGCCGAAGACCGCCACCGCCGGCGGCGCGTGCAGGGTGTCGCGCAGGTACAACGTGGCCCACGAGTTTCCGGCGTCCTCGACCGTGGCGCCGGCGATGGCGATCAGCACCAGTGCCAGCAGGATCAGGTACACCCGCGGCCCGGCCTTGCTCCCCGCCGCCGCGGCGTGTGCGGCCGGGTGGTCATCATGGTCGGAGCCCGGCAGCAGGTAGCGGTAGGCGACCAGCGCCACCGCACTCAAAAGCACTCCGACCACCAAAAGGTGGATTCCGCGCGGTACGCCCAGTGCGATCGCGCCGGCACCGGTGAGCCCACCGAGGATCGCCCCGGCAGCCCAGACCGCGTGCAGGGAGTTGATGATCGAGCGACCGTGTTCGCGTTGCAGCCGCAGCCCGTGTGCGTTCTGTGCGACGTCGACCACCGAATCGCAGGCGCCGGCCAGAAACAGGGCCGCGGCAAGCATGAGCGGCGTGCCCGCGCCACCGGCTGCGACGACGAAAGCGGCCAGGGCGACGGTGCCGATGACCGCGACGCGTGCGCTGCGGAACCGTCGAATCAACGTCGCCGCAGTGAGTCCCGCGACCAGTGCCCCGCCGGCGAACGAGGCGACGGCCGCGCCGTACACCGCGTTGCTCAGATGCAGATCGGTTTTGATCTCCGGATAACGCGGCAGCAGATTGGCGAAGATCGCTCCGTTGGTCAGGAACAACGCTCCCACCGCGATCCGGGCCCGGCGCAGCACGACGGTGTCGCCATCTTCTGAAACCGGCCCGGATGTCACTGGGGCGACACTACTGCGGCCCGGGCGAGCTAGCCGACCGCCGACACCAACCGTTCGCTGACCTGCCACAGATCTGCAGCCTTCGCCGAGTCGTACGAATCGCGCGAGGAGCGGATCCGGCGAGTTCCCTCGAAGTACTCCCCTGTGACGCCGTCGAGGGCGGGATCCTCGACGAGCGCGGCGAGATGGGCTCCAGAACGCCTGGTGCTGTTCACGTTGGGCAGGATCCGCAGTGCCGGCATGAACAGGCGCCAGGCCAGCCGCTGTACGCCCCTGTAGTCCCTGGCCAGCCCCGACCCCGGCATCAGGCCCGGATCGAATGCGTTGACCGTGACTCCGCGGGCACCGTGCCCCAGCCGCCGGTCCAACTCGTAGCTGAAGAGCATGTTGCAGAGTTTGGAGGTGGTGTAGCGACGCCGGCCCTCTTCGCCCGTCAGGCCGCCCACCGGCGGACGCAGTAGTTCTTCAGCTGAATTATATTGCGGCGCAGGCATACCCGTGAACTTGTCCGGATCGTGGGTGCCGCTGCTGACCACCACGATTCGCGCGGGGGCCGTCAGGGCGCCGAGCACATGCTGCACCAGGGCGAAATGACCGAGATGGTTGACGCCGAACGTCATCTCATAGCCGTCCGCCGTCGCCGGCGAACCCGAGACCACCTGCAGCCCGGCGTTGCACACCAGCGCGGCCAACGGCGGAACCTCCAGTTGCGGCAATCTGACGGCGAAGTCGCGCACCGACCGTAGCGATGCCAGGTCGAGTTCAGCGACCGTGGTGCGTCCCGGACAGTCGAGCCGGGCCGCGGCGTCGGCGCCGCGTTGGGCGTCGCGCACCGCCAGCACCACGTGCCACCCCGGATCGGATTCCAGGAGTGCACGAGCGCATTCGAATCCCAACCCGGTGTTCGCGCCGGTGATGATCGCGGTCCTGCCGGTCACGTTTCCTCCAGGAGTATCGGGATCAGGGCGGTGACGGCTTGCCACAGCCGCTGGTACATACGCGCCACGTCGGTGCTGTCGGGCTCGAGGTGTCCGGCGAAGAACACGCCGTCGGACTGCGCGACGGCGAATGCCGCGAGTTCGGCCACCACCCGCTCCGCACGTCGTGGTGGCACATCCGCGGGCAGCTGGCCGCGCACGGCGGCCGAGAAACGCGAGATGGCAGTGTCCCGCACGCGGCGCACCACGGCGGTCACCGTCGGGTCATCGCTGCGTTCCAGCGACAGCAGGTACAGGATCCGGAGGAACTCGGGGCGCTGTGACTGCTGGTCCGCCAGGATCGCCAACTGCTCGTCGATGCTCCCGCCGCTCGGGATGGCCGCGAAGAAGCGGTCGGCTCCGCGTTCCATCACGGCGGCGAGGACGCCGTCCTTGGACCCGAAATGCCAGTAGATGGAGCTGGCCGGCAGGCCGCAGGCCTTGCGGATGTCGCTGATCGAGGTGGCGGCGTAGCCGCGGGTGGCCATCAGTCGCTCGGTGGCGTCGAGGATCTGTTCGCGAGAATCCGCGCCCTGCCGTTGTCGCCTCGTGGCTGCAGTTGTCACCTGAACCTGCCTCTGTACGGATCGTTACAGACAGGCTATCAACGCTCGTGGGCATCTCGCCAGTGGCACGCTGAACCGGTGACGATCCACAGCGAGACCACCAGCGATCTGATCGGCCTCTTCCCGCCCGGAACCCGGCAGGACGCCGACGGCACCCTGGTGGTCGGCGGCTGCCGGCTGGACGCCATCGCCGAGCAATTCGGTACCCCGGCGATCGTGGTGGACGAGGGCGCCTTGCGGCAGCGGGCCGCCGACTACCTCTCGGCGTTCCGCAGTCGCTGGCCGCGCAGCGATGTCGCGTTCGCGTCGAAGTCCTTCCCGTGCACCGCGGTCCAGCGGGTGATGGCGTCCGAAGGGCTACACCTCGATGTCGCCGGCGGGGGCGAGATCCTGTCGGCACTCAAGGCCGGCGCCGAGCCGGGCCGGCTGGTGCTGCACGGCAACGCCAAGACCGATGAGGAGCTCACCCTGGCCGTCGGGCACGGTGTGGGCCTGGTGGTGGTCGACAACTTCGACGACATCGACCGGCTGGAGCGGATTGTGCCCTCCGGCCACCGACAACCCTGTCTGGTCCGGGTGATTCCGGGCGTCGAGGCCGCCACACACGCCTCGCAGGCCACCGGCCATGCCGGGTCCAAGTTCGGCCTGATGCCCGCGGACGCCCGGGCGGCCATCGCGCGGATCGAGGCCAGCCCGCGGCTACGCCTGGACGGTGTGCACACCCACGTGGGATCGCAACTGCTCAATGTCGAGCAGTTGGCCGCGGCGGTGAAACCGATCGCCGCGCTGGGCACGTTCGAGGTCTACGACCTCGGCGGCGGGCTCGGGGTGCGCTACACCTACGACGAGCACCCGCCGAGCCTGGACGACTATGCCGAGGCGATGGTGGCCCAGGCCCGTGAGCTGTTGCCGCGCGACAGCCGGATCATCGTCGAACCCGGTCGCAGCATGGTGGCGACCAGCGCCTGCACGCTGTACCGCGTCACCACCGTCAAACGCGGGGTGATCACCCACGTGGCGGTGGACGGCGGCATGGGCGACAACCTGGAGGTGTCGCTGACCGGGCAGCGGTTCGAGGCCACCATCGCCGACCGCGTCGGCGGCGGTGAGACGGTCAGCGTCGTCGGCAGGCACTGCGAGTCCGGCGATCAGCTCATCGACGCCGTGGCGCTGCGTGAACCGAAGGTCGGCGATCTGCTGGCGGTGCCGGTCACCGGGGCCTACTGCTACACCATGTCGAATCAGTACAACGGCGCCCGGCGGGTTCCGGTTGTGTTCGCGCACAACGGAATAGCCCGGCTGGTGGTGCGCCGGGACACCTGGGAGGACCTACTGTCCCGCGATGTCGACTGACATGATCGCGTTCTGGGCAGCAAGATTGGCGTCATGAACGAACCGTCCCCGGCCCTGCTGGAGTTGGCTCGCCGCTACGGCGTGGCCGCGGAGTTCGACGACTGGACCGGCCGGCGCACCGCTGTCGCGGAGTCGACACTGGTCGCCGTGCTCGAAGCGCTCGGCGTGCCGGCCGGCACCGAGCGGGAACGCGCCGACGCACTGACCGCGCATGACCGCCAGTACTGGCAACGCCCTCTGCCGCCCATCGTGCTGGGCCGGGCGAGGGAGCCGTCGAGTTTCTGGGTGCATGTCACCCACGGGGACCCGGTCGAGCTCACGCTGTGCCTCGAGGACGGCACCGAACGCAGCGGCCTGCGACAACTGGAGAACAACCGGCCCCCGTACGACCTCGGGGACCGGTTGGTCGGTGAGGCCACGTTCGAGCTGCCGGCGGACCTGCCGCTGGGCTATCACCGGCTGCGGTTGCGGGTCGGTGAGTTCGATAGCGAAACCCCTGTGGTGATCTCCCCCGCCACGATGGAACTGCCCGCCCGGCTGGGCCAACGGCGAGCCTGGGGCCTGGCCGTGCAGCTCTACAGCGTTCGATCTCAAAGCTCCTGGGGCACAGGCGATATCACGGACCTGACCGATCTGGCGGTGTGGTCGGCGGCCGAGCACGGCGCGGGGTTCATCCTGGTCAATCCGCTGCATGCGGCCGCCCCCACCACGCCGATGGAGCCCTCGCCGTATCTGCCCACCTCCCGTCGCTTCGGCAGTCCGCTCTACCTGCGGGCGGAAGCCATCCCGGAGTTCGCCGCGGTTCCGCACCGCGGCCGTATCCGGGCGCTGCGCACCGCACTCAACAAACGTTCCGACCGCCACCCGACCATCGACCGTGATGCGGCCTGGCAGGCCAAACGCACCGCGCTGGAGCAGGTGTACCGGGTCGAACGCTCGGCGGGCCGAGAGGTGGCGTACGCCGCCTACCGGGCCCGGCAGGGCCGCAGCCTCGAAGATTTCGCGATCTGGTGCGCGCTGGCCGAACGGTACGGTGCCGACTGGCACGGCTGGCCCCACGCGTTGCAGCATCCGGCGAACCCTGAAGTCGCCGCATTCGCCGCGGCCAACCCTCAGGCCGTCGACTTCCATCGCTGGCTGCAGTGGGTGCTCGATGATCAGCTCACCGCGGCCCAGGCGACCGCGGTGCAGGCCGGGATGGAACTCGGCATCATGAGCGACCTCGCCGTCGGCGTCGATCCCGACGGTGCCGACGCCTGGGCCCTTCAGGACGTGCTGGCGCTCGGGGTCACGGCGGGCGCACCGCCGGATGAGTTCAACCAGCTCGGGCAGGACTGGTCACAGCCGCCGTGGCGGCCGGACCGCCTCGCCGAGGAGGCGTACGAGCCGTTCCGGGCGGTGGTCAACATGGCGCTCCGGCACGCCGGCGGGGTACGCATCGACCACATCATCGGCATGTTCCGGTTGTGGTGGATCCCGAAGGGGGCCGCACCGACCGAAGGCACCTATGTGCGCTACGACCACGATGCGATGATCGGCATCATCGCGCTCGAGGCGCACCGGGCCGGCGCCCTCGTGGTCGGCGAGGACCTGGGCACCGTCGAGCCGTGGGTGCGTGACTACCTGCGCGAGCGGGGCCTGTTCGGCACCTCGATCCTGTGGTTCGAGTCCGACTGGTCCGGAGGACCGTTACCCGCCGAACACTGGCGCGAGTACTGCCTGTCGTCGGTGACCACCCACGATCTCCCTCCGACGCCCGGATATCTGGCCGGCGAGCACGTGCGGTTGCGGGAACAACTGGGCCTGCTGACCCGGCCGGCCGATCAGGAACTGGCCGCGGATCGCACCGCGCAGGCAGCCTGGCTCGACGAGCTGCGCCGGGTCGGGCTGCTCGGACTCCATCCGGACACCGATCAGGTCGTATCGGCGCTGTACCGCTATCTGGGGCGCACTCCCTCGAAATTGCTGGCTCTGTCGCTGGCCGACGCGGTCGGTGAGGTGCGCACCCAGAATCAGCCCGGCACCACCGACGAATACCCGAACTGGCGGATCCCGCTGGCGGGTCCCGACGGCAGGCGAATTCTGCTCGAGGATGTGTTCGTGGATCCGCGAGCGGCGGCGTTGTGCGACGTGATGTCGGCGATCACCGCCCACCCGACCCGGGACCGGATGTAACGCGCGGGGCGTCTGCTCCGGTTTCACATTCGTCACAGCTGCGATATGTTCGCAAACGCACCCGACTGACGGAGTTCACGTGAAGAAGCTTGTTGCGCTCAGCGGCGGTCTGCTCGCCGCCGGTTCGATCGCCCTGCTGGCCGCAGGCACCGCCACCTCACAGCCGACCGCCTCCTCGGTCAACGTCGTCGGCGAGCCCTATATGAAGGCGCTGGCGATCCTGAAGAGCCAGGGCGTCAGGGCCACCTTCGGCGGTTCCTTCGGCAGCGCCCTGCCGCAGTCCGAGTGCCTGGTCGATTCCCAGAAGATCAACTCCAGCGGCAAGATGATCCTGATGCTCGATTGCAGCGAGGCCGCGGCCCAGCAGGGTGCCGATTCGGCTGTCCCGGGCGGCCCGAGGGTCGGCAGTAACGGTGTGACCACGGTGACGCCGACGCCGGTGGTCCCGATCGCCGGGGCGCCGGGCGCGGGCACCCCGCCGCCGGCCTGATCTGAACCGGGCCCGCCCCGAAAGAGGCAACCCGGTACCGCCGTTCCCACCTAAATCCGTACACTGCTGAGAGTCCACTCATCCCAGGGAGGCTCTCGATGTTGCGTCCGTTGCGGTTCGACCATGAGATCGACCCCGGCCCGGTACAGATCCAGGCCAGGAAGGTGCACTTCGATCTCGACGACATCCCGTTGCACTGGATCCCAGGCCATCCCGTGGCCTCGTCGATGGTGAATCTGTTCAACGTGGTGCTGCCGGTGGCCGAGCACTGGTTCGTCGCGACGTTCAACGAAGCGCTGCCGTATGTGCGCGATCCCAAGCTCGCCGACGACATGCGTGGCTTCATCGGCCAGGAGGCCACCCACGCCGAGACGCACGATCAGGTGCTCGACCAGTTCCTCACCAGCCACGGTGTGGATTACCAGCCGGTGCTGTCCTTGGTGGAGCACGTGTTCACCAAGACGCTGGCGCCGTCGGACTCCCCCGATCCGCGCCGCAGGCTGGCCCATCTGTGCGACCGGCTGTGGCTCATCGCCGCGATCGAGCACTACACCGCGGTGCTGGGGGACTTCGTGCTGAACTGCGCCTGGGAGGACTACGACACCGACCCGACGATGACCGACCTGTTCCGCTGGCACGGCGCCGAGGAGGTCGAACACCGCAGTGTCGCCCACGACGTCGCGGTGTACTTCCAGGACAGCTATTTCAGCCGGGTGCGGGCGATGTCGATCGCCGCGACGGCGGTCTACCTGTTCTTCCAGCGCGGCTGCTGGGCGATGGTCAAGAGCGACCCGACCCTCGACATCGGCTGGTGGCGGATGAACAAGATGCGTATGCGTGATTCCAAGCTCGGGCTGCTGCCGAAGTTCTCCCGGATGTTCGGCTCGAACACCCTGGCCTACTGCCGGCCCGGTTTCTCCCCCGAGGAGATGGGTTCGACGGCCCAGGCTGTCGCGTATCTGGCGAGTTCGCCTGCGGCGCGGGCCGCGCACCTGTGACGGGCTCAGCCATGCCGACGCTGTCACTGATATCCCGATACCGCCGGCTGCCACCGAGCATGTCGGGCCGTTTTCGCCACGATCCGATGCTCGGCGCCGCCGGTGCCGCCATCGCCACCATCTGGACGGTGGGCCGGCTCGTTCGGCGCACCAGTCCGCCGCCACCGGAGCTGGATCGCACGATCGCGCTGACGGTGACGGGCCGGCAGGTGGTGGCCCACGATCAGGACGTCATCGCGCTGACCCTGGCCGCCGCTGACGGCGAGAAGCTGCCGCAGTGGTTTCCGGGTTCGCATATCGACCTGCACCTGGCCAGCGGTCGGGTGCGGCAGTACTCGCTGTGCGGCGATCCGACGGTTACCGACAGTTATCGAATTGCGGTGCGGCGCATCCCCGATGGCGGCGGTGGCTCCGTCGAGGTGCACGACAGCCTGCAGATCGGCAGCCGGGTCAGCACCCACGGCCCACGCAATGCATTCGCCCTAACGGTGCCCGGCTACGGGTCGCCCACCCAGCGGTTCCGCTTCATCGCAGGCGGAATCGGCATCACCCCGATCCTCCCGATGCTCGGGTTGGCGGCGCGGTTGGGTATCGACTGGTCGATGGTCTACGCCGGGCGCAGTCGCGACAGCCTGCCGTTCCTGGACGAGCTCGCCCGGTTCGGCGACCGCATCGAGATCCGCACCGACGATGTCGACGGCCTGCCCAGTGCCGAGGATCTTCTCGGTGACTGCCCCGACGGCACCACGGTGTATGCCTGCGGTCCGGCCCCGATGCTGACCGGAATCCGGGCCGCACTCACGGGCCGGGACGACGTGGAGCTGCATTTCGAAAGATTCGCGGCGCCACCGGTTGTCGACGGTGCCGAGTTCTCGGTGACCATCGCCTCCACCGGCACCTCGGTGACCGTCGGAGCCGACGAGACCCTGCTCGCCGCGTTGGGCCGGGCCGGGGTGAATGCCCCGTACTCATGCCAACAAGGTTTCTGCGGAACGTGCCGGATCCGGGTGACCGACGGGACTGTGCAGCATCGCGATACGTTGTTGACCGACCCCGAGCGCGAAGCGGGCTACCTGCTGACCTGCGTGTCACGGGCCGAGGCCGGGGACCGGCTGACGCTCGATCTCTGAGTCGTCACCCGGCTTCCGGGTGACCCTCTCCGTAGCCGGCCAGCTCGGGCGCGGCCATCAACCGGTCCAACAGGGGACGCTGCCCATTCAGCAGCTTGGCGCGCGCTGTCGCCACCGAAACCCAAGCGACACGGTCGATTTCGGGGAACTCGACGAACCGCCCCGACCCTTTGGGCAACTCCACCGTGAACGTGTTGCTGACGGCCGTGGTGGTGTCGAAGTCCCCGTGCACCGCGAAGGCGGTGACCACCTTGCCGCCCGCCTGGCGTACCGGTTCGAGATCGATGCGCGGGCCTGCGGGTGGCGGGGCACCGAGCTCCTCGGTGAATTCACGTTGGGCCGCCGCCCAGGGATCTTCGCCGTCGTCGTACTCCCCCTTGGGCACCGACCACGCCCCGGCATCCTTGCGGGCCCAGAACGGCCCGCCGGGGTGGGCGATCAGCACCTCGACATCGGTTCCGGTGAAGCGGTACAGCAGCACCCCGGCACTCAGCTTGGCCACGGGTTGCACGCTACGCGGTGACGCCATTCCGGCAACATCGGTGATGCAGACCACTTTGCCAGATGTGCGTAATTCCAGTCACTTCGGCGTCGGCATCACGAACCCCGCCTGGCACCCATCCCCCAATTCCCGAATGTGACGCACCCCTCGTCAAACACTTTCGTACAGCCGGAATTTTATTTGTGAACTGCCGGTTAACTCTTAGGTAACACCTAAGAGAACTTGCTACGGCGCCAACCGACATGCGCTAACGGCGCGCCGCATGCGGCATAACAGAACAAGAAAGAAGGCACCAAAGATGATGAGACTCGGATTTGCTACAGCACTGGTCGGCGCAGCAGCCGCGGCGGTGATCGGCCTGGCCGCGCCCGCCCAAGCCGCACCCACCGGCCCGGGCAATGCCCAGCAGACCATCAGTCAATTGCAGTCGCAGGGCTACAAGGTGATCGTCAACCACGTCGGTTCCACCCCGTTGGACAAGGCCACCGTGGTCGCAGTGCGGCCGGGACAGACCTTCAGCAGGACGGATTCCAGCAGCCCGGGCGGCGATCTGCAGACCACCGTGCTCAACAGGACAGTTTACGTAGATGTGAAGTAAGCCCAAACATTGCGAAACATCAAGGAGGGGCGCCCTTTTCGGGCGCCCCTCCGACGTGTCTGGGTGCAAGGCCCGATCTGGTGCGCGCTAGAGTCCCCAGAGTGCGACGTTTCACCCGGTATGTCGCCCTCGGCGACAGCCAGACCGAAGGACTGTGGGATGGCGACGACACCGTCGGCCTGATGGGTTTCGCCGATCGGCTCGCGGTGCGCCTCGACGGGCTCTACCCGGGGTTGGGTTATGCCAATCTCGCCATTCGCGGCCACCGGATCGGCGATGTACTCCACACGCAGCTGCCCACCGCGATGTCCATGGGGCCCGACCTGGTCACCGTCTGCATCGGGATGAACGATGTGACCCGGCCCGGGCGCACGTTCACTCGGGCGTTGGGCGATCTCGAGCGCGTCTACCGCACGCTCGCGGAATCCGGGGCCACCGTCGTCACGACCACGTTCCCGGACATCACCCAGATCCTGCCCGTCGGCCGACTGCTCGGAAAGCGGGTGGTCCAGATCAACGACGCGATCAACGAGGCCGCCGATCGGTACGGCTTCCACCTTGTGGATCTGTACTCGGCACCCTCGATGCGCGAGCCGGAAACCTGGAGCCCCGACCGGGTACACGGGTCGGCGAAGGGACACCGCCTGTTCGCCGCCGCAGCTGCCGAGGCGCTCGGATTGCCTGGCAGTAACCATGATTGGGCGCTGGCAACCAGCCCCGACCAGACTCAGTCGTTCCGGTCCCGGGCGTACTCACAGGTGCTGTGGACGCAGAACATGCTCATGCCGTGGCTGTGGCGTCACTTTCGCGGGCAGTCCGGCGGCACCGGCCGCTTGCCGCGGCGGCCCGCCCTGATGTACCTGAGTGCCTAACCGAAGCCGAGGATCGACCAGGCGAGATCGGCCGGGCCGCCAGTCAGATTGCCCTCACCGGCCTTGGCCACCATCGCGGGGCAGAACGTCGAGATCGCGATCCCGGTGAACATCGTGGCCGGCCCCAGTGACATCCCGCCGGTATCGGCGACCTTGGCCGCCACATCGGCGGCGTTCTGACCCGGCTCGGCAAGCATCGGGCACACCGACTGCCCGAGCGTGACGGCCTGAGCCGGATCCACCGCGCCCACGCCCGCCTGACTCAGCGCATCGACGAAAGTCTGATCAACCGGATCGGCGTGGGCCGGCGCGGCGATCATCACAGCTGCGACCCCAGTCACCAGCGATGCCCCGACACTCGCGAGCACTCGACTGGACCGGATCACGTTGCGCTGCATGGCTTGAATCCTACGGGCCGTCACGCAGACGGCCCGCCGAGGTGTCAGATCCCGCCCCAGGCCGAGTCGAGTTCCTTCGCGACGTCAATCACCTTGGCCTGCTCGGATTCCGGGCTGTCGATCTCACCTGCCACGTGCGCGGCGATGAACCGTTTGATCTCCGCGTCGACTCCCGCCAGGATGCGCAGCACCTCGGCACGCAACGACTTGGAGGTGACATGGATCGAGATGTCGGACGGCCGCGGCTTCTTGACGTCGAGGATCAGCAGCAGCGGCTCGGCGGCCAACGCCGAGGCGCGCAAGGCGATCTCGCCGAACACCATGAACTTGGGGCGGTCGATGCGCAGGTCGATCACCATGTCGATCTCCAGCGGGATCCGGATGGAGAACGTGATGGTTTCGCCCACGATGCGACTCACCCGGGGCTTCTGGATCTTGACCCGCGCGGTGACCTTGGCGATCTTGCCTGGTCCCTGGCCGATCGGGCCCAGTTCGAACGCGTCGCCGGCGATCGCCCCGATGGCGTCGCCGACCCGGTCCTCGGATACGGCCACCTCGAAGAACCGCCGACCGAATTCCTCGTAGGTGATGTAAGCGTGATCAGCCATGATCCTTCTACGGTCTCACGCCGGGATGTGGGGACGGTGCAGCCGGGCCCGTGTGCGTGTTCATGCCGCGTTCACGTCGCGTCAGCGAAGTACCGCAACCTGGCGACCGCGCGCGGCCCGCTATCCAGATCGGCGATCAGGATGGCCCGGCGGCCGTCGCGGTCCAGCCCGGCCACCAGACTCGACCCGGACGCGATCAGTTTGCGCCAGGACGCGCCGGAGGTGAGTTCCACCAGACCGGACGCACTCAACGGTCCGTCGTCGCCGGCACAGATGACGGTGTCGGCACCCAGCCGCCGTTGTACGGCCACCGCGTCCCCGGCACACAGGTCGTCGAGCAATCCGGCGATCACGCGCTTACCCGCCCGGCCGGCGCCGCCCATCCCCTTGGCGAACCCGAGCGTGCCCGACGGCCCCTGGTTACGCAGCAACGCCACGCTCAGGCGCAGCCCGACCGGCACCGCGCCGAGTCCTGCCCGGGCGAATTGCCCGATCATCGCGGGCAGCTCCCAGTAGGCCTGCAGCTCGGCGATACGCGGCCCGGCCGACGCGGGAACCACCGCGTAGCGCAGGTAAGCGGGGATCCGCATGGTGACCGACGGGCTCATGACGACCTCGAGCTCGAGGTCGCGGATGACCGTCGACCCGCTGACGATATCGACGTCTCGGTGGAAGGTGATGCCGCGCGGGGCGATGAAGGTGTCGTAGAACCGCTCGATCTGCGCGGGCCCGCGGTGTGGCCGTGAACCCACCGGGTCCTCGACCTGTCCGCCCGCAGCGAACAGCCCCACCCATCCCTGCCGGTCGTGCGCACCCGCTGCCTGCGGTGACAACTCGACAGTGGTCAATAGCTCGTCCCGTGTGAAGACCATATGGATCGTTTACCATCCCGCCCGGCCGCGCGTGCGCGCACACTGGTGTTGGACACGTGGGATTACCCACAACCACCGAGGAGAACGCAATGAGTGGCAGTGGACCGTTCGGGTTCGACCCCGAGGACTTCGACCGCGTCGCCCGCGAGGCGGGCGAAGGGTTACGCGATGCCCTCGACGGGTTGGGCAAATTCTTGGGCAACCCCGGTCAGGGCGGCGGCTGGGCAGGACTGCTGGATGAGGTGTCCCGGTTCTCGCGGCCGAGGACACAACCGGAGACCACCGGCGAGAAGGGTGACGGGGTGTGGGCGATCTACACCGTCGACGACGCCGGCGGTGCCCACATCGAGCAGGTGTACGCATGTGAGCTCGACGCCCTGCGGGCCAACGCCGGCAACACCGATCCCACCCGCCGGGTGCGGTTCTTGCCCTACGGCATCGCGGTCAGCGTGCTCGACACCGATACCGGTGAGTAACAACGACCCCAAATGTCGACTGATCGCCTTGGCGACCGGCTAGGCTTCTGGCCCAAAGTCAACGAACTGGCCAGCCTGATGCGACTGGCGGTCGGCAATGCTGAGGGTGGAACATGATTCGCGAACTCTTCGCCACGACGGCGGTCGCCGCGGCGGCACTGGCAACAGCGATCTCGGCAGCGCCGGGCGCCATGGCCGACGACGGCAGCAACATGTATCCCGACAATCCAGGCCGCTACCCCACCGATGTCCCGGGGATGAGCTACGAGGCTTCCAACGGTGCTCCCTGCTACAGCTGGGAGCGCAACGTGTTCGGCCGCGGCCCGGGCGGCACCGCCATGCAGTGCAAGTGGATTCCCAACCAGTGGCCACCGGTCTACACCGGCTTCTGGACCTACGCCTACCCGTTGAACGGCGTGCAGGAGATCGGGTCGCCGTGCCCGGGGCCGCAGGAGGCCGCTCAGTCGCCTGACGGCCGGCCGATGCTGTGCCTCGGACCGCAAGGGTGGCAGCCCGGTGTGCTGACCGGAGACGGGTTCTTCCCGGTCTGACGGGTACCTTCGCGAGCTGAGGCGCGCGTCACATCCCCCCGGCCATACAGCCGGGTGGTGCATGTATGGTCGTGGGGCCCGAATCCGTGACCAGGAGTGCCATGAGCGACGTCAAGTTCGACCTGTCCACAGTGTTCTCCACGGTGGCCAAAGCCGTGCCCGATCAGACCTTCCTGGTGTGGCGGGACCGCCGCTTGAGCTACGCCGAGTTCGACGCGCGCGTCGACGGCTTCGCCCACTATCTGGTGTCGGCCGGCCTCGGCACGCACACCGAGCGGGATGGGTTGGCCGGGCACGAATCAGGTCAGGACCACCTCGGCATCTACCTGCGCAACGGCAACGAGTACCTCGAGTCGATGATCGGCAGCTACCGCGCCCGGGTGGCACCGTTCAACGTCAGCTACCGCTACGTGGAGGAAGAACTCCTCTACCTGCTGAAGGATTCGAACGCCCGGGCAGTCATCTACAACGCCGAGTTCGCGCCCAGGGTGGCCGCGATCCGCGACCAGCTGCCGAATCTGCGGGTGCTCATCCAGGTCGCCGACGAATCGGGCAACGAACTGCTGCCGGGCGCCGTCGATTACGAGACGGTCCTGAAAACTCCTGCGCCACAGGCGGGAATGCCGACCCCGTCGGGCGATGATCTCTACGTCCTCTACACCGGCGGCACCACGGGCATGCCCAAGGGCGTGCTGTGGCGCCAGCACGACATCTTCCTGTCCTCTATGGGTGGCCGGCCGTTCGGCAGCGACACCTTCATCGCGTCGTACGAGGAACTCGCCGAGCGTGCCCGCACCGCGGGTGGCGGCTTGTCGCTGCTGATGATCCCGCCGTTCATGCACGGCGCCGCCCAGTGGGCCGCCTACAACGCCATCACCATGGGCGGAAAGCTCGTCATCCCCGACGATGTGGTCCGCATGCGCCCCGACAACGTGCTGACACTCGCTGCGCGCGAACGGGTGCTCAGTATCCCCGTCGTCGGCGACGCGATCGCCCGGCCGCTGATCGACGAGATCGAGAAGGGCGACTACGACCTGTCCGGTCTGTTCACGATCAGCAACGGTGGCGCGCCGCTCTCGCCGACCGTGCGCGAGCGAATCCTGGCCGCACTGCCACATCTCATGCTGATCGACGCGGTGGGCGCCTCGGAGTCCGGCGCACAGATGAGCACCGCGTCGACCGCGGGCACCGAGTCCGAGGCGGCCACCTTCAACGCCCAGTCCGATACCGCGGTGGTCGCCGAGGATATGTCCCGAGTGCTCGGCCCCGGCGAAGGCGGCGGCTGGCTGGCGCGGCGCGACCTGATCCCGCTGGGCTACCTGGGCGACGAGGCCAAGACCGCACGCACCTTCCCCACCATCGACGGAGTGCGCTGGTCGGTTCCGGGTGACCGGGCAAACGTCTTGGAAGACGGACGGATTCAGCTGCTGGGCCGCGATTCTGTCACCATCAACTCCGGCGGCGAGAAGATCTTCGTCGAGGAGGTCGAGCGGGCCATCGCCGCGCACCCCGCCGTCTACGACGTGGTCGTGGTCGGCCGCCCCTCGGAGCGTTGGGGCAACGAGGTCGTGGCGGTCGTCCAGTTCGCCGAAGGCGCCTCGGCCACCGATGAGGAACTCGTGGCGGTGTGTGAGCGTGCGATCGCGCGCTACAAGATCCCGAAGGCCTTCGTCCGGTCACCCCAGATCGTGCGCTCCCCCGCCGGCAAGGCCGACTACCGCTGGGCGAAGTCGGTGGCCACCGAGCACGCCGAGGCGGTCGCCACCTCGTAGTCCGAGTAGTCCCTTTCGCGAACCGCTCAGACCGCGAACAGTTTCCCGATCGCCGCGAGCATCGTGGCGTGGGCGTCCACCGCCTGCTCCACGGTGATCGCCAACAACGGCCTGGGCGCGGCAATGGTCAGCTCCTCGGTGATCCGGGTTCCGGTCTCTGTTGCCGCGAAGTCCACTTGGCTGTCCAGTTGCACCTGCGGGAACTGCCGAGCCTGCGCGGTCACCGCGCCTGCGGTGGGAACGATGAGCCGTGTCCGGTAGGTGATCGGAAGTGCAAACGGCCCCAATGGGATTCGATCGCGGATCTGATAGTCCTGCTGATACCCGTCGGCCAGGTCCACCCGGGACGTGCTGCGCACCCACTGCACGAGCGGGTGCACCTGCGAGATGTTGTCCAGGTCGACGTAGAGGGCCCGCACCTGCTCGGGTGGTGCGGGCACCTCACCGCTGACGCTGCGCCGGGCCCGTCCGATCCAGATGTTCACGTGCTCAGTTCACCACAAGGCGCAGTTGCTCCCAGCCGCGCACCGTGGAGGTCGGAGCGAGTTGCGCACTGTCGTAGTCGATCTCCCACTCGGGGAAGCGGTTGAGCAGCTCGTCGAGCGCGACGCGACCTTCCAGCCGGGCCAGGTTGGCACCCAGGCAGTAGTGCAACCCCTTGCCGAAGGTCAGGTGACTGATGTTGTCACGGTGGATGTCGAAGGTATCGGGGTTGCGGTAGCGACGCGGGTCGCGGTTTGCGGCCCCGAACAACAGCAGCATCGCGCTCCCGGCCGGCACCGTGGTGCCGTCGTACTCGAAATCCCTTGCCAACCAACGTGCCACGTGCGGTCCGGTTGGTTCGAAGCGGAGTGTCTCGTCGACCGCTCGGGTCAGCAGTGAGCGGTCCTGGGTCACCTCGCGACGCTGGTCGGGGTGTTCGGCGAGCACTTTCGCCAGCCAGCCGATGAGCCGGCCGGTGGTCTCGTTGCCCGCCCCGGCCACCACCTGGGTGTAGTGCAGGACCTCTTTGCGCTCAAGCTTGCGGGTGACACCGAACTGGTCGGTGAACTCGACGTTGAGCAGCGCCGTCATCAGGTCGTCGGAGGGGTTGTTGGCCCGCCACTCGACGTAGTCGGCGTAGATCCGGCCGTCGGCGATACGGTCGGCCTGGACGACCTTCATCGGCGCGCCGGGCCTGGTGCGCAGATTGGCGTCGTTGGCATCCCGAACCTCGATCTGCTCGGATTCCGGTATACCGAGCAGCATTCCGATCACCCGCATCGGCATCATCGAGGCCAGTTCGGCGATGATGTCGAATCCGCTCGAGCCGACCAGCGGGTCCAGACAGCGCACGCAGAACTGCCGGATCTGATCCTCGATCTCGGCCATCCGCCGCGGCGTGAACACCCGCGACATCAGCCCGCGCAACAGGGTGTGCATGGGCGGGTCTTCGAACATCATCACGCCCGGGGGCATGTCGAAATCGGACTTGACCAGTTCGAGGATGTCACTTCGGCTGTTGGAAAAGGTTTCCCAGTCCGACAACGCCTTTTCGACATCGGCGTGCCGCGACAACGCCCAGAAGTCGTAGCGCTCGTTGTGATAGATCGGCGCCTCGTCGCGCAGGCGGGCGTACACCGGATACGGGTCGGCGACGATGCCGACGTCGTACGGGTCGTAATAGACGGTCATTTCAGGCAGCTGCCGGCATCGACGGGCAGGGTGACCCCGGTGATGTACCGGGCTTCGTCCGACGCCAGGAACAGCACCGCATTGCTGATGTCCTCGGGCGTGACCCACGGGATCGGCAGCATGTGGAAGGTCTGGCAGATCGGCGCCAGATCGTCGGGTCCGGGATTCTCCAGATCCGGCCGGAACATGCGGTAGGTCTTCTCGTTCATCAGCATCGGGCTGTTGACGTGGGTCGGATGCACGGAGTTCACCCGGATCGAATGCGGGCCCAGCTCGACCGCGAAGCTGCGCATCAGGCCGACCACGCCGTGCTTGGCCGCGACATAGTGCCCCGTGAACGGGTAGGCCTTCGACCCGGCCACCGAACTGGTCAGGATGATCGAACCGCCGCGCCCACCCGCGAGCATGTGGGGCACACCGGCTTTCACCGTCTTCCACACCCCGCTCAGGTTGACGTCGATCATCTCCTGCCAGAGGTCCTCGTCCATCCGGTCCAGCTTCACCCCGGTGGTGCCGATGCCCGCGTTGGCCGCGATGATGTCGAGCCGGCCCAGCTGCTCGACGCCGCTGTCGACCGCTGTCTTGAGTGCGCTGAAATCGCGCACGTCGACCTCGGCGGTGACGATGCGTCGGCCCAGGTTCTTGACCAGATCGGCGGTCTCGGCGAGGTCCTCGGCCGTGGCGCCCGATGCCGGTGACCGGTCGAAGGTCGCGCAGATGTCCACGGCGATGATGTCGGCGCCCTCGGCTGCCAGCCGCACGGCATGGCTGCGCCCCTGCCCGCGTGCCGCCCCGGTGATCAGTGCAACCTTGCCGTCGACCCGTCCTGTCATTGCCCACCTTCGTTGCCGGGGCAGGTGCCACCGCACTGCCGAGATTGGGCGATCGCCCAATAATTACACTCAGGCCATGTCTAGCAGTCGTCGCCGCGCATGGTCAAGGGTGCGATGAGTACGCAAAAGGCCCCTTCCGGACGCGATTCGACCACCCGACGAGCGCTGATCCGGGCCACCGCCCAGGTCATGCTCGAAGAGGGATACGCCGCGGCGACGTCGCGGCGGGTGGCCGCGAAGGCCGGGGTCAAGCCCGCACTCGTGCACTACTACTTCCCCAGCATGGACGACCTGTTCGTGGCGGTGTTGCAGGCCGGCGCCGAGACGAACCTGAGCACCCAGCAGGAGGCGTTCGCCGAGGACTCCCCGCTGCACGCGCTGTGGGAACTCAACAGCGCGCAGGGTGCGGCGCTGTGGATGGAGTTCATGGCGCTGGCCAACCACCGCAAGGCCATCCGCAGCGAGATCGCCGGCTACGCCGACCGGTTCCGTGACCTTGAGGAGTCGGCGATGGCCTCGGCGCTGCGGGCCCACGGCGTCGACACCGACGAGTTCCCACCCGTGGTGATGTCGATGATCGTGGCGAGCCTGGCGCGCATCCTGGTGCTCGAGCAGGGCCTGGGCATCAGCCGCGGCCACAGGCAGGCACAGGATTTCGTGCGGCGATATCTGGACCGGTTCGAACTCCCCCCGGGTGGCCCGGCATGACCCTTCTGCATGAGTTGATCTCGGCGGCGGCCGCCGGTGCGCCTCAGCGCCGGGCCGTGGTGACCGACGACGGCACCACCGCGACATTCGCCGAGTTCGATCGCCAGATCCGTGGTGTCGCAGGCTGGGTGGCCGCCCGGACCGCCCCGGGCGACCGGGTCGCCGTGGTCGCCGACAACAGCGCGGCCTACGCCCAGCTGTATTACGCCGTACCGCGCAGTGGACGCGTACTGACGCTGATCAATCAGCGTCTCAGCCCGGCCGAGCAAGCCGCGCAGTTGGCCACCGCCGCGCCCGCCCTGTTGCTCGGCGACGAGCGCTATCTGTCGGCCCTGGCGGGCACCGGCGCTCCCGTCGAGCAGGCAATCGCGTTCGAAGACGAGCGGTGGCGGACCGCCCCCGCGGCCGATCTCCCCTGCCCTGAGGTCACGAACCCCGACGATCCGGCCTGGCTGTTGTTCACCAGCGGATCCACCGGTATTCCGAAAGCTGTTGTGCACAGCCACCGTTCGATCCTCACAGCGGTATGGGGGTCGGTCGAGGGCCGCTCCGTGCAGCCCGGCGGGGTGTATCTGCTGCCGTTCCCGATGTGTCACATCGCCGGATACAACATGCTGGTCCAGCATGCGGTCGCCGCCACCGTCGTGCTGTGCGCACAGTTCCGCCCGGAGGGTTTCGCACAGCTCGTCCGCATGCACGGGGTGACCTCGTGCTCGCTGGCGCCGACGATGCTGCACTCGCTGCTCGGCCATCTGAGCCGCACCGGGACCGAGTTGCCGAGCCTCCGGGCGATCGCCTACGGATCGGCCGCGATGCCGCTGGATCTGCTGCGCCGGGCCATCGAGATACTCGGGGTGGACTTCCACCAGGGCTACGGGATGACCGAAACCGGTGGGAACATCACGTTTCTCGGTCCCGACGACCATCGGGCCGGAGCCGCGGGGCGACCCGAGTTGCTCACGAGCGCCGGCTATCCGCACCGGGACGTCGAGATCGGGATCGCCGGCCCCACCGGCGGACTGCTGCCGTCCGGACAGGTCGGCGAGATCGTGGTGCGCGGCGCGCAGGTGACCCCCGGATACTGGCCCGACGGTGTGACTACCGAAGACGGTTGGCTGCACACCGGCGACATGGGCCGCACCGACGCCGACGGCCGACTGTTCGTGGTCGACCGGCTCAAGGACATCATCGTCACCGGCGGCGAGAACGTGTCGTCACGGGAAGTCGAGGATGTGTTGTCGGGCCACCCCGCGGTAGACCAGGTGGCCGTGGTCGCCGTCCCCGACGACTACTGGGGCGAGGCGGTGTGCGCGGTCATCGTCCTGGTGCAGGGACACCGACCTACTGCCGACGAGCTCGTCGACCACGTCCGGACAGAGATCGCGGGTTTCAAACGACCGCGGGTGGTGCTGTTCACCGACGCGCTACCGCTGACCGGCAACGGGAAGGTCGCCAAGGACCAGGTTCGCACCTTCGCTCGCGCTGCCGTGGACCGGCGCGGCGCCCAGGACGCGTAACAGATCGGGCCGCTGCCCAACCTCTGGCGCCCTGTCACTCGGGACGGTCGTGGCCTACCCCTCGAACGGCCCCGACACAGCGGACAATACGCCCGGTACGCGTGTTATCCAGGTTTTCTGAGAAATGCCCCGTCAAATTTAATGACCCGTCAACATATTCGCCGTTGGCGGGCCCCCGGCAGTGCTAGCGTTCCGCGTTATCTGAGATCGCATAGGGGGTCCCAAATTGACTGCCACAAATCCTGACTGGACCAAACCGGCTGCGATGGCCATCCCGCCGGAGGGGTACTTCGAACTCGAGGAGGGCCGCTACGGGCCCACCTACCCGAGAACTCCTGCCTGCCACGGCTTTTCCATCATCGCGAAGGTAAAAGAAGGCCGTGAAGAGGTGGTGCGCGCATACGGCAAGCAGATCGAGGAGGCGATCGCAGCCAGCCCGGACGTGCTGGCGCCGCTGCGGCTGCATTATTTGCGTTGGGTACTTTTCGACGTCGGCTCGGGACTGCATTTCCAATATCAGGGCATCTTCGACACCGACTTCGACAAGTACACCGAGGACGCGGTGCAATTGTTCAGCGCCACCGGCATCACCACCGTGTTCACCAATCTGGAGGGGTTCCCCGAGGACTGGAAGGAGAACCCCCAGGCATTCATCGAGTTCGTCCGGGCCCATCAGGTCCCGAGCTTCCTGGAGTACGGCGAATACCCGTACGTGACTGCCGACGAGATCAAGAAAGCACTGCGGCTCAAGGCCGCCTTCTCCACCATGCTCGATCAGATGCAGTAGCCGGCCGTGCTCGAGTTCGACGAGATCCAGCACATCCTGCTGACCCGTACCCCGGCCATCACCGGGCGCTACGAGTTCCTGACCTTCGACACCCCGGAAGGCGGCCGGGCCTGGCTCACCGAGCTGCTGGACAAGGTGCAGTCTGCGTCGGACGCGATGTCCACCATGGACGAATCCGACCGGTGGGTGACGCTGGCGTTCACCTGGACCGGACTGCGGGCACTCGGTGTCGGTGAGGAGTCGTTGGCCACGTTCCCGGATGCGTTCCGGCAAGGCATGGCGCAGCGTGCCACGATCCTTGGCGATACCGGCGAGGCGGCTCCCGAACACTGGTTGGGCGGTCTGGCCGGGGAGGATCTGCATGCGATCGCCATCCTGTTCTCCCGTACCGACGAGCAGTTCCACCGCTCCATCGAGGAGCACGACAAACTCCTGGACCGAACCGCCGGGGTGCGGAGCCTGTCCTATCTGGACCTGAACGCAACCCCGCCGTTCAACTATGCCCACGACCACTTCGGGTTCCGTGACCGGTTGTCCCAGCCGGTCATGAAGGGTACCGGGGAGGAGCCGACGCCGGGTTCAGGTGACCCGCTGGAGCCCGGTGAGTTCATCCTCGGCTATCCCGATGAGGATGGATCTATCCCCAATCTGCCGGAACCGGAAGTGCTTTCACGCAACGGCAGTTACATGGCCTACCGCCGGCTCGAGGAGCACGTCGGGTTGTTTCGGGACTACCTTCGCGAGCGGTCGGATTCGCCGGAGGCCGAGGAGCTGCTGGCCGCGAAGTTCATGGGCCGGTGGCGCAGCGGCGCTCCCCTGGTGCTGGCACCCGAGCACGATGATCCCGAGCTGGGCGCAGATCCCATGCGCAACAACGATTTCAACTACAGGGAGATGGACCCCTTCGGCTATGCCTGCCCGCTGGGGTCGCATGCGCGCCGGCTCAACCCACGGGACACCGCGCACTACATGAACCGGCGCCGGATGATCCGGCGCGGCGCCACGTACGGTCCGGCCCTGCCCGACGGTGCACCCGATGACGGAGCGGATCGCGGCATCGCCGCGTTCATCATCTGCGCCGACCTGGTGCGCCAGTTCGAATTCGCGCAGAACGTCTGGATCAACGACAAGACGTTCCACGAACTGGGCAATGAGCACGACCCGATCTGCGGCACCCAGGACGGAACCCTGGACTTCACCATCCCCAAGCGGCCGATACGCAAGGTGCACAAGGGAATTCCGGCGTTCACCACACTCCGGGGTGGCGCCTACTTCTTCCTGCCGGGCATGTCGGCGCTACGGTTTCTGGCCACCGCGGGTGGGGAGGCAGCCTCATGACCGGTGCCCGCACCTACAACCAGACGCATGTTCCGCGCCGGCACGACGGACGCCGCCGGATCAGCATCTACTGGACGTGGAGCTACCCGTGGGAAGCCCAGCGCGATCCGGCGGCCATGGAGAACCGGTTCTCCACGATGACCGAGGTCCGCAATGTGCTGTGGCCGGCTTACGAGACACCGGAATACGATGCCGCCGCCTTCCTGCAGGGCATCGCCGGCACGCTGGAGTTGTTCCACCGTTCGACGCTGGCTTTCCAGGAGTTGGCCGGTGACGTCACCGGGCATCCGGTGGCAGTGTTCCAGCGGATCGATCAGGCCGGATACCGCCTTCCGATCGATGAGCGGGTGCTCGACGATTGCGACACCCTGATGGTGTTCGGCCTCGACCACATCCTGTCCGAACAAGAGGCCGACCCGGCCGAGGTCGCGGCGATCCGCCGCTGGCTGCAGCGTGAGGGCACCTGCCTGCTCCTGGCGCCGCATCACGATGTCGGTGACACCGACGACTACGCCCGGCGCCAGGTGGAGTACCTGCATCACGGCGATCCGCTGGTGCCGCGGCAACAGCGCTTCGGGCAGTACACCCGCTCGCTGATGGCGGCGCTGGACGTCCCGGTGCACAACGTCTGGGGATTGCGCCCGGCAGTCGTGGAAGGCACCACCGAGATCGCGCCGTTGACGGCACTTCGCGATCTGGACTCCCCCGGACTGCTTGCCGATGTCACCACCTTCAACTTTCACCCGCACCTGCCGCATTACGAACTGACCGCGCCGGAAGGCGCTGCGCTGCGGGTGCTGGGGCGCCAACTGGTCGACCCCAACCGGCCGCATCCGTTCACCGAGGCGGGCAACTCCGAGTTCAACGCGCTGATCTGGATGCCGCCGGCGGCCGGCCGGGCCGGCGACATCGTGCTGGTCGATTCCACCAATTTCACGACGTTGTTCGGCGGCACCGACAGCCTCAGGCATTTCTGGAACAACCTGGCGACCATGCCGTGATTCGGGCGGCGGCTCCCCGCTAGGGCATCGCGCCGAGGAACCACAGGTCCGCTGGTGCGGGTGCGGGTGCGGGTGCGGGTGCCGGTGCGGGCAGTGGCACTGACGCGGGGCCGGGCGCCGGGTCTGTCGCAAGGTGCGGCTCGACCGCTGGTGGCCCGACGATCGGCCCGGTGACCGTCGCCGGGATGTGCTGCACCGGAGCGGCGCTCACTGGAACGGCAACCGGGACCGGCTGCTGGAGCTGCCTCGGGTCGACCGGCACCTGCGCGACGACCGGCACCGCCCCATGCGCCACCGGAATCGCTTGGGGTGCAGCGTTTTCCGCCGCAGCGACAGGCTGGACGGCCACCGCGGGCGGGGCGATTTCCGCCGACAGCGTCGACACCAACGGTTCGGCCGGTTCGGTGATCGGTGTCCGGGCGGCCCGCTCAGCCACGGGCTGCTCGTCGGGCAGCGCCACCGATCGTGCTGCCTCGCGCGGAGTGATCACGGTGACGAGCTGCGGTTCTGCGGCCGCAGAAATGTCAGCATCGTCGGTGGCCGGGACCGGTACCGGTTCGACGTACTGCGATCCCACTGTGAGCAGCCCCGTGGCAACCGCCGCTGCCGTGGCGGCCAGGGCGCGCGCGGCGGCGTACCTGCGGGGCGCCGGAGGCCGGACCGCGACCGGCCTGGGCGCCCTGACAACCGCGTTTGTCGCGACGGCCAGTGCTGCGGACCGCGCGGCCCGCAGCTGCGTGTCCGTCCCGGGGTCGTCTGCGTCGGTGGTGTCGGACGAATCGGGGACGAGCCGCACATCGTGGAATCCCGCGGCGGCAAGCAGGTCGAGGAGTTGGACCACGTGATCGTCGGCGACCGGGCCGACGGCCGAGACACCGATCGCGGCCACATCCTGACCGCTGGAGGCGGCGATCGCCTGGGCACTGCGGGCTGCGGCGGCAGCCCGGGCGGTCAGCTGGTCGGCGGAGTCGACATCGAACGCGTCGTCATCGAGCAGGGTCGCGTCCGCGCAGCGGCCGTCGACGAGTGCCCAGGCGATGCCGTGTGGAGTCACCGACAGCCCCAGCACTGCCTTCACCCTGCGACCTCGATTCCCCTCGTGCGGCCGACACCCGACCGCGACGAGCGTAAGTCGCCCCGCCTGCATCGGCATCTCGTAGGAGGGATCGGTAACCGCTTGGGCACCGAGAATTCATCTGGGTCAGATCGCGGGCTCTCCGGCCACGCCGGCGATCAGCAGCCGGTGTGCTGCCGGGTCGCCGTTGAGCAGGCGGCTGGACCGCCGGGTGATCTGCCAGTGCCCTTCTTTGCGGGCCAGTTCGAAGTGATTGGCCGTCGCCCGCCACACCACATATTCACTGGACCCCTCGGGGGTCTCGCGGCGGACGAGCACCAGCGACTCACACACGGCCACCGCGGTGTCGGCGTCGACGGTGACGACGGCGGGGCCGAGAAAGTGACTGCAGCCGGTGGCCACCAGGGCGCGGTGGGATTCCGAGCTGACCATCGCGTGGACGTCTGCCCGGCTGGCCATCGCCCAGCCTTCGACCTCATAGCGACCGTCGGTCGCCCACAGCGCTGCGGTTCCGTCGGCGTCGGCGGCGTCCACGTGCGGGCCGTATGACGCGATCAACCGGGCGATGTCGCGTTCGTCCTCGAGGCGGCGCAGTCGCGCCTCGAGCGCAGCCACCTCGGATGTCATTGCGGCGCCCGCTGATTGATCAGGTTGCGGATGGCGGCATCGGACTTGAGCACCACCTGAGCCCGGTCCGGCGCACTGTTCATCTCGGCGCGTTTGGCGTTGCCGCCTGCCACGTGAACCGGCCCCGCACCGAGGTGGTCCAGCCCTTCCCGGGCCACCTCGGCCGGATCGTTGATCCGCATTCCGGGTGCCTCGAAGTTGAGACCGGCGCGCTCCATCGCCGGGGTGCGGGTCACGCCGAGCACCAGCTCCAGCACGTCGACGTTGTACTCGCGCAACTCCAGCCACAGGCTCTCGGCGAACAGCCGGCCGTACGCCTTCACCCCGCCGTAGACGGTGTGCCGCATCGACCCCGCGTAGCCCGCCAGTGAACCCACCAGCAGGATGCCGCCCCGGCCTCGCGCGGCCATCGGCCGGCCGAAGTGCTGGACCAGCTCCATCATCCTGGTGATGTTGAGGTCGACGACCTTCTGGAAATCGGCCAGCGGCGCGTCCAGGAAACGTTCGCTGCAGGTGTTGGCGCCGGCGTTGTAGATCAGCAAGCCGACCTCCAGGTCGGCGGTCGCATCGGCGATCTCGGAGACCGACGCATCGTCCACCAGATCCACCGCCATCGTGCGCACCCGCACGCCCAGATCCCGGCAGCGCTGCGCGGTGGCTTCCAAGGGGCCTGGCTTACGCGCCAGAAGCACCAGGTTGAACCCGTCTTCGGCGAGCATACGAGCGAACTCTGCGCCGACCCCCTCGGAGCCGCCGGCGATAACAGCCCACGGGCCGTATTTGGGAAGGTCGGTCATGTCTCGGATGCTATCTTTGGCCGCCGAACTGCCCCACGGTCGGGCGGCAAGGAGGCGATCATCGGCACATACGCGGTTACCGGGTCCGCATCCGGCATGGGATTGCAGGCCGCCGAACGGCTGCGAGACCTCGGGCACACCGTGATCGGCGTGGACCTCAAGTCCGGTGAGGTGGTGGCCGATCTGTCCACCCCGCAGGGGCGCCGGGCAGCGGCCGATGGCGTGCTGGCGGCGTGCGACGGGGTGCTCGACGGGGCGGTGCTGGCCGCCGGGCTGGGCCCCGGACCCGGCGCTGACCGGAACCGGTTGATCGCCGAGGTCAACTTCCTCGGCGTGGTGGAGTTGCTGGATGCCGTGCGTCCCGCGCTGGCCGCCGCTGACCGAGCCAAAGTCGTTGTGATTTCGAGTAATTCGACGACAACCGTCCCGATCGTTCCACGCCGGACGATTCGGGCTCTGTTGGCGCGTGACACCGACAAGGCGGTGCGCTCGTTGCGACTGTTGGGTCGCAACGGGTCGGCCCTCATGTACGCGGCCTCGAAGATCGCCGTGAGCCGCTGGCTGCGGACCACTGCGGTCAGCACAGGGTGGGCCGGTGCCGGGATCCGGCTCAACGCGCTGGCTCCGGGGGCGATCCTGACCCCGCTGCTCGAGGCCCAACTTGCGGATCCGCGCGAAGGTGCCGCCGTGCGGCGGTTCCCGGTGCCGGTCGGCGGCTACGGCGACGCCGGCCACCTGGCCGACTGGATCTGCTTCATGCTGTCGGACTCGGCCGATTTCCTCTGCGGCAGTGTGGTGTTCGTGGACGGAGGCTCCGACGCGTTCTTCCGCCCTCGGGACTGGCCGACGTCCGTGCCGGCGCGCGGTCTGCCGCAGTACCTGTGGCGGTTCGCCCGCGGCGTAAGACATGAGTGAGACCGGCCCGGCGCCGCTGGTCGCCGTGCCGCCAAGGAAAGCCGGTGGGCACGGGCCGCGACGGGCGTGGGCGGCGGTCGCGCTGCTGACACTCGTCGGGACCCTCAACTACGTCGACCGGTTCCTGCCTTCGGTGCTGGCCGAGCCCATCAAACACGACCTCGCCCTGTCGGACACCGCGATCGGGGTGATCAACGGCTTCGGCTTCCTCATCGTGTACGCGGTGCTGGGCATCGCGGTGGCCCGGGTCGCCGACCGCGGAACGTACGGCGCGGTGGTCGCTACCTGCCTGACGCTGTGGGGCACCATGACCATGCTCGGCGGTGCCGTGCAGTCCGGATTTCAGCTCGCGCTTACGCGGGTGGGTGTCGCGGTCGGCGAGGCGGGCAGCACCCCGGCCGCGCACGCATACGTGGCCCGCAACTTCGCCCAGGACCGCCGGGCCGCGCCGCTGGCGGTGATCACGCTCGCGATCCCGCTGGCCAGCGGCGCCAGCCTGATCGGTGGCGGACTGTTGGCCGAAAACCTGGGCTGGCGAACGGCTTTCGTGGTGATGGGCGGGCTCAGCGTGGTGTTCGCACCGTTGGTGTTGCTGGTGGTCGGCTCACGTCAGGCGCTGCCGGATGCGACACCCCGGGAACAGGTCGCGACGGTCAAGTGGTGGGCACTGCTGCACAAACGCAGCTTCCTGTCACTGGTCGGCGGCACGGCGTTCATCGCGGCGGCCGGCTACTCGCTGACCACCTTCTCCCCCGCCTTCCTGATGCGAACCCGCTCCATGTCGCTCAGTGAGGTCGGGCTGGAATACGGCCTGGCCACCGGACTGGCCGGGGTGTTCGGGCTGGTGATCGTGGGCCGATTGGCCGACCGGCTGGCCGTGCGCGACCCGCGCTGGCTGCTGTGGATCGTGGTGCTGACCACGGCCCTGCTGCTTCCCGCCTCGGTGTTGGCGTTCACCGTCGAAAGCCGCCTGGCCTGCGTGTGGTTCCTGGCCCTCAGCTACGTCATCGGCACCGCGTACATGGCGCCGTCGATCGCCGCCATCCACCGTCTGGTGCTGCCCGAGCAGCGGGCCACCGCATCGGCGATCTTCTTGTTCTTCAATGCCACCCTGGGCGCTGTCGGCCCGTTCGTCACCGGCCTCATCAGTGACACGCTGACCCCCGATCTGGGCGCCCACGCGCTGGGCCGGGCACTGCTCATCCTGGTGCCGGTGCTGCAGCTGCTGGCCATGGGCTGCTATCTCATGGGAACGCGGTGGTACCGCAGCGACATCGTCGAGGCGGGTTCTTAGATCGACCTAGCCCGCAGCCGGGCCGGTCGCACGCTCCCGGCGGCGGGTGGCGCCCCACAGCCCCACCGCGATGCCGACCACCGCACCTCCGAGGCCGATGACCTGCTGCGACCGCGGCAGCTGGTCGTGTACCGCCATCCCGCCGAGCAGGTCGGCGGCGTCGGCGCCGCCGGAGGCCAGGAACCACCCGCGGGTGTTCTTGCCCCGCAGTCCCGCCGCCAGCAGCAGGCCGCCGATCAGCGCATCGCGATATCCCATCGACCGCCACATCAGCTGCGCGGTCGCATCTGGTGTTTCCCTTCCGCCCCATAACCGGTCGGCCCGCTTCGGGTCGACGAGAAACGAGACGCCCGACGCGAATCGGATGGCACCAGCGGCCAGCGCGGCCCGGTCGATCGACATGGCGTGCAGCCTAGAACCTCGAGCCACGGTGGGTGGCGGTCCTGAGAAATCTCCCAACCGGCTCCGGTGTCACGACTTGCCAGCAATGATTGGGGTACCCGAGTTCAGGAGCGCACCCATGGCCACCATCGAAGCCAACGCACAGACCAACTCGTCGTTCCAGGAGGATGTCGAGGCCACCCAGGTCTACATCGACAGTCCTCGGTTCGCAGGCATCACCCGGCTGTACTCAGCACGTCAGGTCGCCGAGCAACGCGGCACGATCCCGTCGGACTATCCGGTGGCCCGTGAGGCCGCCACGGCGTTCTTTCTCTACCTTCGCGATCTGTTCGCCCAGAAGATGAGCATCACAACGTTCGGGCCCTATTCACCGGGTCAGGCAGTGGTGATGAAACGGATGGGGATCAGAGGGATCTACCTCGGTGGATGGGCCACCTCGGCCAAGGGGTCGATCAGTGAGGATCCCGGGCCCGACCTGGCCAGCTACCCGCTGAGCCAGGTGCCCGACGAAGCGGCCGGGCTGGTGCGGGCGCTGCTGACCGCAGACCGCAATCAGCAGTATCTGCGGCTGCGGATGACCCCCGAACAGCTCGCGGCCACCCCGGCGGTCGACTACCGGCCGTTCATCATCGCCGACGCGGACACCGGTCACGGTGGCGATCCGCATGTGCGTAATCTGATCCGCCGCTTTGTCGAGTCCGGGGTGCCGGGTTATCACATCGAGGATCAGCGTCCCGGCACCAAGAAGTGCGGACACCAGGGCGGCAAGGTGTTGGTGCCCTCGGATGAGCAGATCAAAAGGCTCAACACCGCGCGATTCCAGCTGGACATCATGCGGGTGCCAGGCATCATCGTCGCGCGGACCGACGCCGAGGCCGCCAATCTGATCGACAGCCGCGCCGACGAGCGCGATCAGCCGTTCCTGCTGGGGGCGACGAACCTGTCGGTGCCCACCTACAAGTCGTGTTTCCTGGCGATGATGCGCCGGTTCTACGACCTCGGTGTCACCGACCTCAATGGCCATCTGCTCTATGCGCTGCCTGCCGGCGAGTACGAGACCGCCGAGGCCTGGCTGGAACGCGAAGGCATCATGAGCACCATCGCCGAGGCCGTCAAGGGCCACCGCGCCGGACATTCGGTGGATGCCATGTTCGACAAGGTCGAGTCGGCGTTCGTCGAGGCGTGGCAGGCCGACGCCGGTCTGAACACCTACGGCGAGGCAGTTGCCGAACTTCTGGAGTACCGCGCGAAAGAAGGTGAGCCTGTCGCGATGAGTGCCGCGGACTGGCGTGCCTTCGCCGCGCGGGCGTCCTTGTACACGGCGCAGGAGAAGGCCCACGAATTGGGCGCCGACGTGGCCTGGGACTGTGAACGGGTCAAGACCCCCGAGGGCTACTACCAGGTTCGCGGCGGCATCCCGTACGCGATCGCGAAGTCGTTGGCGGCCGCGCCGTTCGCCGACATCCTATGGATGGAGACCAAGACCGCAGATCTGGCCGATGCCAAGCAGTTCGCCGATGCGATCCACGCCGAGTTCCCCGACCAGATGATGGCCTACAACCTCTCACCGTCGTTCAACTGGGACACCACCGGGATGACCGATGACGAGATGCGTGCCTTCCCAGCCGAACTCGGCAAGATGGGATTCGTCTTCAACTTCATCACCTATGGCGGCCACCAGGTCGACGGCGTGGCGTGCGAGGAGTTCGCGACGTCCCTGCAACAGGAGGGCATGTTGGCGCTGGCCCGGCTGCAGCGCAAGATGCGTCTGGTCGAATCTCCTTACCGCACACCGCAAACACTGGTCGGTGGCCCACGCAGCGATGCGGCGCTGGCCGCCTCGTCGGGTCGCACCGCCACCACCAAGGCGATGGGCGCCGGCTCCACGCAACACCAGCATCTGGTGCAGACCGAGGTACCCAAGAAGCTGCTCGAGGAGTGGCTGGCGATGTGGGGCGACTACTACAAGATCGGCGAGAATCTGCGCGTGCAGCTCCGGCCGCGCCGGGCCGGGTCGGACGTACTCGATCTCGGCATCTACGGCAACGGTGACGAACCGCTCGCCAACGTCGTCGTCGACCCGATCAAGGATCGGCACGGCCGCAACATCCTGACGGTCCGCGACCAGAACACCTTCGCCGAGAAGCTGCGCAAGAAGCGCCTGATGGATCTGATCCACGTGTGGCTGATCCATCGGTTCAAGCCGGAGATCGTCTACTACGTGACGCCCACCGAGGACAACGTCTATCAGACCGAGAAGATGAAGGCCCACGGCATCTTCAGCGATGTGTACCAGGAGGTCGGCGAGATCATCGTCGCCGATGTGAACCAGGCCCGCATCGACGAACTGCTGGCACCTGATCGCGAGGCACTGGGACGGTTGATCCGCAAGGAGGACTGATTGGTTCGCGGGTTCGCAGAATCCGACGCACGGTTGACAACAGACCGGTGCAGCCCACATTGAGGACCAACGTCCCTGTTGGCAGCGGCGGCGCCGGTACATACTGACGACAGCCACACTCGTTCAGGAGGGCCGCAGACATGACCGAAGCACCTCAACCCCGAACCGACGAATCCGTCAGCCGGCCCAACCGGCTCGGCCAAGCGGCTGCCGTGGTGGGCATCGTCGCCGGCATCCTCTTCATCGTTGCCGTCATCTTCTTCAGCGGACTGATGATCGGTGCGGGCCAGGGCTATCACCACGGCGGTTACCGCGGCATGTCCGGTGATCGGCCCACGAGTTCCTGCCCGATGATGGATCACGACGACATGATGGGTCCGGGCGGCATGATGGGTCCCGGCCATAATTCACCGATGATGCCGAGCCCCGCCCCCACACCGCGACCCTGATATCTGCCACCGACGCCCGCCTGCCGGTTGGACCGGAGGCGGCGTCGGAGCCCGCCGTGAAAAGCGCCTAGGGGTTGTCTTTTTCGGGTGGGTGGAAGAGGTCTTCGGGGTGCCAGTAGTGGTTGACGCGGTCTTGACCGGTGTCCAGTAGTGGGGGTGGGATCCATTCGACGCGGCCGTCGTCGCGGATGCTGGTGCGCCAGCCCTTGTCGTGGACGAGGCGGTTGCTTTTCGGGCAGGCCAGGGCGAGGTCGGTGATGTCGGTGCGCCCGCCTTGGCTGAAATCGGCTTTGGCGTGGTGGACTTGGCTACGGTCGGTGGGGCAGGTGCAGCCCGGCCGGGTGCAGCCCCGGTCGCGGTTGTGCAGGACGAGGCGTTGGGCGGGGCTCGCGATGCGCTTGCTGCGACCCAGATACAGCGGCACTTGGCGATGATTCTCGTAGACCACGAGGTAGTGGTGAGCGTGGGCGGCCATCCGGATCACATCGCTGATCGGTAACCGGGTGCCGGAGGTGGTGGTGCCGATACCGGCGGCCGATTCGAGTTCACGCAGGGTGGTGGATACCACGATCGTGACCGGTAATCCGTTGTGCTGGCCCAGTTCTCCTGACGACAGCACGCTTCGGCCGATGGCGACCAGGGCGTCGTGGTTGCGTTGGGCGGCGGTACGGGTATCGGCCGCGATCGCCTCTGCGCTGGGAGTGCCGGTGGTGCAGGGGTGTTCATCGGCGGGGTTGCACATGCCGGGAGCGCCGTAGCGACTGAGGATCGGGTCGAGGGTGGCGCGGGCTTCGGGCGTGAGCCGGCCACGGATTTCGCTCGTACCGTCGGCGTTTTGGGGCCCGATGATGATTTCCCCGTGGCTTTCGGGTTGTTCGTCACTGGGTGCGTCGCCGTCTTGATTGAGCAGGAAGGCGATGCGGTCGGCGCACTGTTTCAGAGTTTCCGGGCTGTTGCCGGCGGCGATGCGTGCCAGGTCGGCGTCGATCTGGGCGTGGGTGGCGGCATCCAGCGGCACGGGGGGCTTGGCGAAGAACTTTCGGATGATCGCGACGTGGTCGGTGTTGATGTCACCGGCAGCCTGGGCGGCGGCAGTGGCCGGCAATACCGGCGCCATGGACTGTCCGGTGACGGTGGTGCGTGGGCCCAGGTTGGCGGCTTCGGTGATGCGGCGTTTGGCTTCTCTGTTGCTGATGCGTAGCCGGACGGCCAGGACGTCGGCCCAGCTTTTCGCACCGATCTCGCCAGGGGTGGTCCGGGTTTGGATTTCGGTCAACAGGCGGTGGTCCACCGCAGGCGCGGACCGGACCTGATGTTCGCGGCGCGACTGCAGCTCGAGAAGCTCAGGCAGGCTCAACGTCTGATAGTTGAGGGCGGCCACTTTCGCGCAGACGGCGTCGTACTCGGCGTAGGCAGCCAGCACCGTCTCCCGATCAGAGACGATGTTCGAATGCATGTTCGAATTCTATCGCCGATCGCCGACTCCCAGAGAAGTTATCCACAGCGCGCGATCCATCCACAGATCGTGCCGCACAGGGCAATTAGGGCTTGACAGCCCGGCCCGCACTGGCCCGCGCAGCGATGGCCGCGAGGACAAATCCGCCGAGCGCAGACCAGCCCAGCACACCGTCGAGGCCGTTCTTGGCCATCAGGGTCAACGCGGCGCCCGCGACACACAACAGCACGCCGGTAACCACCGACTGGGCGCCGCTGATCTGGACCCGGTCGTCCCACCACGGCAGCGGGCGGTGCTCCAGCGGTGACAGCAGCCGGAAGGCCGCCGCCATGAGAACGGCGAAAACCACTGCGCGCAAGGCCAGATGGGCCCAGAAGCCCGGGGCGTGCGGGTCGAACGCATCCAGGCCGAGGGCATGCAGACTGAACGCGGCGATCGCGATCACCGGGATGTGCCACAGGTACAGCGTCATGGCTCCCCCGTTGCCCGTCGCCACCACGTACCAGACGCGCGGGCGCGCGGCCCAGCGCCGGATCGGGTTCGCAGCGGCGATGAACAGGCATGGCATCCACGTGCAGTGCAGTGCCAGCAGAAGGGTCGGCGGTGACACGTTCGATACGCGCTCGGTTCCGGTGACGACGAGGGACACGTCGTAAATGCCGGTGAGAGCGAGGATCACCTGCGCGGTGAAGGCGAGGACCGCGATCGCGATCGCCCGCCGCGCGCAGATCAGGTGGCGCGCGTAGGCCACCCCGATCACCACGGGAATCAGCCAGACGATGATCAGGTTGGCGGTGCCCGCCTCGGGGGTGCCGGCCGCGAAGCGGATGGCATCCACCACTCCGGACGCGACGATCAGTCCGGCAACCACCAATGCCAGTGCCCGGCCCGTGTGCAGGCGCATCAGTGCCGGGACGAAGGCGAGCACCATCAGGTAGACACCCAGGAACCACAGCAGGGCCACGCATTCGCGCCCGAGCGCAGCGGCGGACTCGGCCCCCATCGTCGCGTGCACCACGACCAGGACCACCGACCACACCGCCAGGTACCAGAACACCGGCCGGCAGAGGCGCTGGGCACGGGCGAGTAACCACGCGCCCCACGAGCGGCCGGAATGCCAGCTGTAGGCACCCGCGGCCCCACCGGCCAGGAAGAACAGCGGCATCACCTGCAGCACCCAGGTGATCGGGGCCAGTGCGGGCAACGCGCCGAGGATGTTGCCGACCCGTACGCCCCCGGAATCGATGGTGGCCAGCAGCAGGGCGCAGTGCCCGAAGATGACCACGAGCAGGGCGCCCAGGCGCGCGACGTCTACCGCGCGGTCGCGGTCGGGTTTGGCGTTGCGGGTCACGGCGTCTGCCGACGGCACCACATCGGGACTTGGCATGGGTTCAGTCTGCCGGGCGGTGGGCCGGGTAGGGATGCGTAGTCCTACCTTGTTTTCCGAGTTTTAGTCGGTTTCCGGGACGCCGTGTTCGTGGCCACAACGCCAGGGTCGCCGCAAGCAGCAACGCCGAAGGCACGGCCCACACCACAAACCACGGCGACCGCCCCGAGCCCGCATTCACCGCCACCTCACCCGCGGGTACTGTGCGCGCCCAGACGATGAACGCATCACCTACCGGGAGCGCACCGAACAAGTACCGCGTGGTGCGAAAACCCACCGGCACCCCGATCAGCTCGACCTGCCGATTCAGCCGACCGGCCAGGTCCCGGTCGCCATTGGCTCGCGCTGCCGCCAACCCGACCGCCGACGCACTCAGGCTCACCCCGAAGATCAACGGACCGCTGTCGACATCGGCGTCGCCGCCCGTACCGGACGGATACTCCAGAATGCCGACCAAGCCGGCCTTGCTGGTGACGAACCGGTCCGAAAATCGCTGCCACTGATCACCTTTGACCCCTACCACGGCATCGACCGCGGGCCAGAACGTCTGAATGATGGCCTGGGAAGACCCCCGTGGTCCCGTCAAGGCGCCGGCCCGGTCATCGACCTGATGCGGCAGCAGGCCCGTGTCCGGATCGGCGGCAGCCAGTGCCCGCTTCCGCCAGTCGGCGAGATCCTCGTGCCATGGCAGCTCGAGCAGCGAGATCGCCTGAGCGAGCGCTCCCGCTGCCACAACCGAATCACATGGCCAGTATTGGCCCGGATAGCTGGCCGGGAACGGTGAATCCGATTGCCTCAGAGCTGAATGCACGACGTGAGCGCGCTCCCGCACCGCTGCACGGTCCGCATCAGAGTCCGAAGCCCGCGCGATCGCGACAGCCAGAGCAAGTGACCAGCCCGCCGCGAAGATCCCGTGTTCCGGGACCATTCCGCTGCCGAAAACCGCCACGGATTCCGGGGTTTCGATGGCGGCAAGCCGAGTCCGGGCTCGGGTGAGATACCCGGCGGACCGAGGGTCCGCCCCGAGCTGCGCGGCGACCTGGGCCTCGGCGAGACCGGTCAGCACCCTGGTGAAGTACTCGCCCTCCGGGAACAGGCCCTGCATCTGGGTGTCGCGACCGGATGCCAGGGCTGCGTCGAGGAATCCGAGTTGACGTTCAGCGCGGTCAGGCAGTGGGCCGAACCCGATGTAGAGCACATGGACCAGGGACGCCAATCCGAGCACAACTACCAGCGTCGCGGCCACCATCCGCGCCCGAGTGAGCATCCCGGCAGTTTAGGAGCCGCAGGTCAGCACGGGCGTCCGGAGACCGCCCTGGAGCTAGACCCCGACGATCGGCCTGGCGAGCTCCGACCGCGCCCGCCTCTCCACGAGCAGCGGCACGAACTCGCGAATGGGACTGGACTGGAAGCGCTCCTGGGCGCGGTGGACGCATCCCGTGATGTCCTCGTCGGATGCGTCTGGATAGGCCGCGCCAAGGCGGATCAGCAGTTCGGCGATCATGATTTCTTCGCTGATCCTCACCATGGCTTCAGAATCCGCTGGACGTGCCCCATAGTCAAGATCTGGGGAAGTGAGCGGAATGAAGACACAGGTGGCACGATCCGTAACGTGAATCACTCCGCCGACACTGCGCAGGCGCAGTCCCTTCTGGGTGAGTTGTGGCGCCACGTGGAGGACGTATCGACACGCCTGGAGAAGGCGGAGCGGCGCAAGCGCCGATCGTCGGCATGTGATCGCCGCGAGGTCAGCAAGTTGCGTGCCGATCTGTACGAGACGCATCACCTGATCGACGCCATTCACCGGAGGTTCCCCGAAACCTGCCCGCACCGCCTGCACGCAGAAACCGCACCGGGCGGGTCCTGACGGCCGGAATTCAGCCAACTCAGGGTGCCGTGGAGACAGACATCAGGTTGCCGGACGCGGTTCCCGTCCCGTCGGACCAGCGAGCGCAGTAAATTGCTGCCGTGGGGAAACGACGGTTGGCCGACGGCAGGGGCCGGTTGCTGGCGCTCGCGGTCTCGGTCACCGTTGCGGCGGGCATGGTCTACGTCCAGAACACCGAGGCGAAGTGCTGCGCGGAGGTCCCCGCAGCGACGCCGCCCGCAGGCCGGCAACAGCCGGTGCCGGCGGCTCCGCAAGCCGCGTTGGTGGCGGCCAGCGCGCCCGTAGTGGCCCGCGACTTCCAGTTCTCCCTACCGAAGGGCCCGGCACCCGAGGGCGGCCTACAGGTCAAGACCATCTGGGTGGCCCGCGCCATCGCGGTGATGTTCCCCGAGATCACCACCATCGGCGGGTATCGGCAGGATGCGCTGAAATGGCATCCCAACGGTCTGGCGATCGACGTGATGATCCCGAACTATCACTCCAAGGAAGGCATCGAACTCGGTAACCAGATCGCCGGTTTCGCCCTGGCCAATGCCAAGCGCTGGGGCGTGCTTCACGTGATCTGGCGGCAGGGCCTCTATCCGGGGATCGGCGCGCCGCATTGGACCGCCGACTACGGGAACGAGACCCTCAACCACTTCGACCACGTGCACATCGCCACCGACGGCGGCGGCTACCCCACGGGCCACGAAACCTATTTCATCGGCTCCATGGCCCGCTAAGCCCCCCAGTCAGGCTGCGCTGCTCACGTGCACTGCCGACTCGCCGATGTTGGCCGCGCTGTCACCGATGATGGTCTGCAGCAAGGCTTGTTGCTCCCGTCGGCCTCGCGTGACGGCGCGATCCATGCCACCGGGCAGCGCCATCGCCCCCACACTGCGGATCAGATTGACCGGCAGCTTCACCACCGGATACCACGGCGGCATGTAGGCGGGCAGGCCCAGAACGCGCATCGCGCCAGGCCCGAGGAATGCGCTGGTGATCGACAGGTGCTGCGCCCATGCCAGGCGGCGACGCAGGCCCCGGATGCCGCGGTAGTGCCACGACAGCGGGTCGGCGGCCATCGGCACCGAGAGCTGCTGCGTGGTCTCATCGGGGACGGCCAGTGCGGTGGACGTGTGGTGCAGCACGCGGATGCTCTCGCGGAAGCTACGGGGCAACCATTCGTCCTCGACGCCGATCAGCCAGCCGACATAGCGGGTCAAGTGCGCGATGGCGTCGAGTTCGCCTGGCGCAGGCAGGATTCCCATGGCGAGCGAGGCCACCGGCGGCGCCACGAGCGCACCCACCAGCGTCGCGGCCATGTCGGTCTGATTGACGGGTAGACCCCATTCATCGGCGCGCCAGTCCGGCAACTCTGCCACGTGCCGGCGCACGAATGCGTGGATCAACCGCACGTGCAGGGTGGACCGGTATCCGACTCCGAGTGGGTCGAGACCGCCGTCGGAGATGACGTCCATCGCCCACTGCATCGTCTCGGCGAAACGCTTGTTGGAACCTTTCTCCAGGGCTCCCGTGCGCAGCAGGGTCTTGTTGAATCCGGAGAACTGGTAACCACCGAGCAGAGACACGTCCCGCGCGATCGACATGCCGTCGGAACCGCCTCGAAGCAGTGCCCGCTGTCCTTTGCGCAATTTGTCCCGGTCCACCCACGCCGGGGCCGTCTCCACACCGATCAAGAACTCGCGCAACGGTTCCGGCGCGTCGGGCACATTGTCGATTCCTTCGGCGAGCGCCTTCTCGAACAACGGCCGCATCTGCGTCATCCCCGCTGACGACATCCACGCGACCAGGCGGTCCATCGGCTCGTCCCCGACGGTCAGCCGCTCGCCGAGCCGCCGCCACTGCTGTGCGTCGGGGTTGCGAACGCCGAGCATCATCGCGAACGTCCGCATTGCACCGGGAACGGCAAGTGGCCGTTCGGGATGGCGAGCCGGGATGTTCAACGGTGACCTCCTGGGCAGAACGGACCGAAACGATTGACTACGTCCGTAGTCAGAATTTAGGCGCCGGGTAGGGTGCTGTCAATGAAGCGCGTACAGGTGGTGCGCGGCTACGGCGGCGTCAGTGCGGCCGACCGCCGCACAGAACGACGAGGCAAGCTGCTCGCCGCCGGCCGCCAGATCTGGGGCGAATCGGGGATCACCGAGGTGACCGTGCGCGCCGTCTGCACCGCCGCCGGGCTGACCTCGCGCTACTTCTACGAACAGTTCGAGAGCCGAGACGCATTGCTGTTCGCCATTTCCGACGACGTGCGGGACCAGCTGCTCACCGCGCTGGTGAACGCAGGCGTCGGCGACCCGGGCACGCTGACCGACAAGCTGCGGTCAGCGCTCACCGCGTTCCTCGACATCATCGCCGCCGACCCGCACATCCACCGCATCGCCACCGGCGATGTGAGCAGCGTTGCGGGGCTGACCGAACACCGCACACACATTCTGGGGATGATCACCGGTCTGATCGTCCAGCACGCGCCGGATGTTCTGCCTGCGGTGTCACCGAGCCCTGCCGAATTGCGCCGCGGCGCACAGTTCATGGTCGGTGGCGTGAACCAGATCATCGAAGCCTGGCTTGCAGATCCGACCGAGAGCACCGAGGATCTCGCGGCCGAATGCGCCGACCTGTGCGTCGCGGTCGTGCGAGGGGTCACCCGGTCGGGCGAGTAGTTCACCCGCCTGGTGTGGCCGTCACATCCGGGCAGAAGTTGTGCAGAGCGGCGGTCACCACGAGCGTGGCCTTCTCGAACGGGTAGGCCGACCGGGCCTCGGCGATCTGCATCGCCAGATCATCGGGCCGCATCGCCGGATCTTCGTGGGCGGTCACACACGCCTGCCGGCCGAGCTGCAGCACAACGTCCCGATTGTCATCGGAGACCGGCAAGCCCAACGAGGACACCTCCGCGAGATAGCCCTCATCGTCGGCGAAAGCCGCCGGGGCCGACGCGAGCCCAGCTGCAACCGCCAGCACGGAGATCATCAGCGCCTTCATGCTCGCCACAATGACAGATCTCCGCCAGGATCCCGCGGACGCGCGCCGTCGGCGCAGCCCGGAGCTCACCGCGCCGACCTCACATCCAGCTCGGCGGCCTGATCGAATTCGCCACGTCGACAAGCCGGTAGCGATGACGCCGCCGTGGCGAGTGCCTGGCCAACTCCCGCAGCACCTCCTCGATGCCGACGCGCAGACCCCGTTGGTCGAAGGCGTGGTCGAGTATCGGGTCGCCGGTGGAGGTCGCACCGCCGGACCGGAGCCAGTCGAGGGCGACGCCGAGGACGAACGCGCGAATCTGCAGAACGCGCGGTTCGGTCTCGGGTAGACCACCCACGCGCCGTGCGGCATCGCGCAAGTCTGCCTCGGTGATCTCCGCGCTTGTGCGCCCGTCGAGCAGCATCACCACCGACGTCAGTTGGGCCTCGCCGTAGTGGCGTGAGGTCACCGGCACCTGATCGAGCACATCGATCGCTCCGGTCCGGTCGGCCTGCCCGGCGAGAAGTCGGGCCAGGCCGAACGCGGCGCTGACCATCGCGTGGTCGGTGCGCCACAACGTCCGGTAAGACCGTTCCGCCAACTGCCGCAAGCGTTCCGCCCTCGGCGCGTCCGCGGTGGCGAGCAGCAGTTCGGCAGTCGCAGCCGTTGCCAGCTTGGGCGCCGCCTCACCCGGAAGCAGGGCGACGACCCGCTCGAAACATGGCAGGGCCGCCCCCAGATCGCCGGTCTGCAGGCCGGCGATCCCATCGGCCCAGTCCTCCCGCCATTCGTCGTCGGCTTCCTCGACCGGTACCGGCTCCGGCAGGGCATGTGCGACATCGCGAGCGTCCAGCGCAACGGTGCGCCGGCGGCCGTCGACGAACACATCGGTGCCCTGCAACGCCAGATCGGCGCCGAATGTGGAGCGTGGCACGCTGAAGAGCGTCGACGTCCGGGGACTCGGCGAGCCCGTCTGCTCGGCGAGGATTTCGTGCAGTACGCCCCGGCACTGGTCGGCCATGTCGTCGACGGACGAGAACCGTTGCGCCGGACGGGGATTTGTCGCGCGGGCCAGCAACTGATAGAAGGACTCATACCGCTCGAACAGGGGCGCCTCGTCGCGGGCGGGCAACGCCTCGGCGTAGCGATCGTTGGGCAGTTCGACGGTCAGCTTGGCCAGCGTACGGCCCACCGTGTAGACATCGGTGGCGATGGACGGTCCAGTCCTGACGATCTCGGGCGCCTGAAATCCCTTGGTGCCGTAGATATATCCGAAATCCCCGACGCCCGATACTGCACCCATGTCGATCAACTCGATGTTGTCCTCGGTGAGCATGATGTTGTCGGGCTTGAGGTCGTTGTAGACAAGGCCGAGTGAGTGCAGATAAGACAGCGACGGCATGACGTCGAGCAGGTAGCCGAGCGCCTGCTCCACCGGCATCATCTGTGTGGTTGCCCCTGACACCGCCTGCTGCTTCGCCAGGATGGCTTCCAGTGTGGTCCCGCCGATGTACTCCATCACGATGTAGCCGACCGGACGCCCATCGAACCCCGGGTGTTCGACGAAGTTGTAGATCTTGACGATACCGGGGTGGTTCACCATCGCGAGGAACTGGCGTTCGGCGACGACGATCGCCTGCGCCTGTTGCGCTTCGGGCTGGAGCAGCCCCTTGAGCACCACCCACCGATCGCTGACATTGCGGTCGACCGCCAGGTAGATCCAGCCGACACCGCCGTGGGCGATGCAGCCCTGGACCTCGTACTGGCCCGCCACGAGCTCGCCGGTCTCCAGTTGCGGTGAGAACGAGAACAGTGCGCCGCAATGCGGGCACACCCCTTCGCACGGCCCGGGTTTACCGGCACTCCCCCGGCCCACCGGTCGCCCGCAGCCGCTGCACTCCCGTTTGGACTCGGCGACAACGGGATTGGTGAGGATCGCACCGGCCGGCTCGATATCCTCCCGAACCGGGATCTCGACCAGGCCATCCCCGATCCGACGGCGCCCGGTACGCAACCGCGGACGGGTGCCCTCGACCTTGACCGGTGACGATTCGGTCACCAGGACGGCCCGCGTTCCCTCTTGTCCCGCCATGTCAGTCCCGGTACCTCGGCGGCGGCGGACTCGGCGGCGGGCCGAGCACGGTGAGCCATCTCCGGTACAGCGCCAACCATGTCCCGTCCCGGCGGATCCGTTCCAGGCTCGCGTTGACGGCCCGCACAAGATCCTGGCGGGACTTGTTCATACCGATGCCGTAGGGCTCGTCCTCCAGACTGGGACCGACGAGGTGCAGGTACGGATCCTGCACAGCCATCCCGGCCAGAATGGAGTCGTCGGTACTGACCGCATCTGCCTGCCCCTGCTGCAGCGCCACCAGGCAATCGTCCCAATTCTGAACCGCCAGCAGGATCGCCGCCGGCGCCACCCGGGCGACCGTCGCCAGCGATGTCGTGTCCACCTGCGAACACACCCGTTTCCCGGCCAGGTCAGCCGGCCCCCGTATCGGCGAGTCCTTGGGCACGAGCAGCCGTTGGTGTGCATCGAAATACACCGTGGAGAAAGCTATCTGATCGGCACGAGCGCAGGTGATCGTCATCGCCTTCACGACAATGTCGACGGAGCCATCCTGCAAGGCCGTGATCCGCTCGGGCGATGTCAGCAGGCGGAACTCCACCATGCCGGGATCACCGAGCAGGTCGCGAGCCACCTCGCGAGCGATATCGACATCGAAACCGGTCAGTTCACCCGACACCGGATCGCGAAAACTCATCAGATTGGTGCTCTGGTCGATACCGACCACCAGCCGGCCCCGCTGCCGGATCGCCTGCACTGCCGGTCCGGACACTGCTGACGGGCGCAAACTCGCTGTGGCATCGCAACTCTCGACCGGCACACCATGAACCCCCGACGCGACAACGGCGCCGCTCGGCGTCGGCAGCGTGGTGAGCGAGGCCGGCACCTGGACAAGCGGTTGCGTCGTGGAACATGCCACCGCCACGGTCGCGGCGAGGACGAGGAATCCGGCTACGGCCCGCATCAGTGGTACTCGCTCAGTCTCGGCGCGACACCCGCGGCAACGGCAAGCGCAGCCAGCACACTGATGGCCGCAGCGCCGGCGGGCAGCGCATTCAGCGCGGCGTACGCACGGGTGATCCCGTCACGCTGCCGGTCCCGCAATCGGGCAATGTCGTCTCCCAACGTCTGATCCAGCCGGGTGAACTGCGCCGTCGCCCCTTGCGGACTGTCGCCCCGCGCAATCGCCACGGCGCCCGGATAGTCACCGCTGCCCAGCTTGCCGCGGATCTCCGTATGCGCGGCTTTCCAGCCCTGCAGCGCATCCTGCGCCCCGTTGACCGCATGCCTGTCGAGGATCCGGCCGACCTGCGTGGTCCGCTCCTCGAATCGGACGTCGGAGAGCGTGTCGGAGCCGCGTTTGAGCAGCCCGAGGATTTCGTCCGCGCGGGCCTGCTGCACCAGGATCCGGGCGGTCACCGCCGATTCCAGCGGTTCACCTCCCTCGGTGCGGGCACCGTTTACGGCGTGCGTCACAACGAGTCCCGCCACCGTCAGCCACACTGCGAGCACCGTCATCAACACCGATGCCAGCACCAGGCCGGGGTTGAGGCGACGATGGCTGCGCCTGGCGAGGAAGACCTGCGCGAATACCAACAACCCCACCGCAAGCGCGGCTCCCACGATCAATGCGGGCGGCGCGGCCGCCGCCCGTCCCGATGCGGTGACGGCCTCGGCCTGCGTCCGGTACAGCTGCTCGGCATCCGGAAGCATGGACTGTTGCAGCAGCGTGGACGATTCGCTGAGGTACGCGACGCCGATCGGGCGACCGTCGCGATTGCCCGCACGGGCGGTCGCCACCATGCCGGTGTACACCGCCAACTGGTTGGACAGGTCGGTGAGCAACGTCAGCGAGTGGGTGTCGTTGGGCGACACCCCATTTGATGCGGTTACCAGGCCGGCTGACGCCTCTCCGACAGCGGCGTCGTAGCGATCACGGATATCGCGCGGTTCGACACCGCCGGCCAGAAACGCGGTGGCCGCGGTCGTATTGGCGGACGAAAGTGCGCTGTAGATCCGTTGCGCGGCATCGGCCAGCGGCTCGGTGTGCAAGCGCAGAGTCTCAAGCTCGCGTTGCCGATTGGCCGCCGTCACCGATGCCGCCACGCCCACGGTGAGCACCGCCGCGATCAGAATGACGGCCAGCACCGCTATCCGGCCGGGTGTGGCTCGCAGGAAGTCGACGACCGGGCGGTCCTGTTCCTCGGCGTCGGCCAGCACGGACTCGTCGAGCGTGAGTGCCTGCCGACTCTCCAACTCACCGCTGTGCACTCGACATCACCTCGTCGCAGGCTGGCCCGGACCAGCGATACCGGACTCGATCGAACGCCGACGAATGCACGGTAGCCCCCGCAAACGCGCTACGTGGGCTTTATTACGCGGCTACCACGCTCTCGGCTGCCATCACCTCCGCGGCAGCGCGCTCACCTGACCGGACCGCACCATCGATCCAGCCGCACATGATGGCCGAACTCTCCGTACCGGCCCAGTGGATCCGTCCGCACGGGGCCCGCAACGCGGGCCCGAACTCGGTGAGCACACCGGGCGGGGCGTGACTGATCATTCCGCCACCCGAATACCGTTCGACCGTCCAGTTCTGCTCGTGGTAGCTCACCGGTGATGCGGCCTGCGGACCGAACCGGTCGATCAACTCACCGATCACCACGGCTTTGCGCTCGGCCGCGTCGAGCAGCCCGAGCCGACGGGCGGCGGGCCCTTCGGTGATGACGCACATGATTCCCGGCGTACCGGTGTCGGTACAGGCGTCGATGGTCAGCGTCGCAGGGCTGCCGGGCGCGGCGGACTGGCCGCACAGCCCGTCGGCGCGCCAGAATGCCGATTCGTATACGACCGAGATCTTGAAGACCGCGCCGCTGGGCATCCGCTGATGAAGAAACATGCGGTCCACGGGAAGCGTTGGCTCATAGATGATCTGGCTCGCCACCGCCAAAGGGACGGCGACGATCGCCTGCCGCGCTCGTACGGTCATGTCCTCGGCGTGGACCGTCACGTAGTCGTCGTCGTGCGAGATAAGGTGCACCGGTTGCGAAAGGTGCAGCGCGCCACCCAGTTCGGCTGCCATCGGCCCGTAGACGGCACCCATGCCCCCGTGCACCCGCGCATCCTGGGCACCGCCCTTGTTGGAGATGACGAAGACCGGCCCGCCGCCTGATCCCATCTGGTGAAGGGCCCACAACAATGACACCTCAGATCCTGCCGAGGTGTAGATGCCGGCGAGCGCCATGTCGAGCATCTCGCGCGCATGCTTGGAGCGCATGTGACGGTTGATCCACTCCCCCAAGCTGATCCGGTCCCACTCGACCGCCCTCTTCGCTTCCCACGGGGCGTCGAACGGAATGGTCCTGCACATGAGCTCCACCTCGAGCAATCCGGCGCCGAGGTTGGCGATCGCCCAGGGGCTCATCGCCCAGGGAATCGTGCCGGAATAGCGGTGCTGTTTGCCGTCGAGGATCATCATGGCGTCGCCGTCGACGTACTCCTTGTACTCTTCGACGCCGAACTCGGCCATCAGGGCTTTGATCCGGTCCTGCCCAGGTCCGATCCAGGCACCGCCGCGGTCGATCCACGTTCCGTCATCGAGCACCTCGGTGAAGGTCCGGCCACCGACCCGATCACGAGCCTCGAGCAGGGCCACGGAGTGACCCGCCTGCTTGAGCCGCAACGCCGCGGTCAGGCCGGCAAAGCCCGCGCCCACTACGCAACAATCGACGTCTTTCATGGGTCGCCCCTCCCGTTTTTTACGGGCCAGATTCGCTCAAATTACGCCGTCGTCAACCGCTCCGTGGGCACTGTGGACCGACCGGTGTGGTAAATGCCATAAATTTTGCCCACCCGGGCACAGGTCACCCCGATCGAGTCGACTTCGGCCGGCCTCGAACATCGCGCCCGCCCCCTGATATCCGTACCGGATGTCGGGTGTGCGATGATTTCTGACCTGCCGATTCGCCGGGGTGCGCCCATTGTTCACCGCGCGTTCGCCGGGCACCCGCGCCCGTCAAGCCTCGGTTGACGCCGGACCGCGAAAATGGTTGCCATCGACAGCACCAGACAACTTCGTGATTCCGGGGATCGTTCACCCCGCCGGTAGGGTCCGGTCCTCGTGGGTAGAGACCAGTTGAAAAAGGATCGGTGCCGCCGATCTGCAGTCATGGCTGCGGTCGTCGTGCCTGCCGCCGCACTCCTCGTCGTCGGCGCAGACACCGCGCCGGCCCCCCAGAGCAACGCCGAGGCGGTAGCCGCCCCCGTCGTCGCGCCGGCCGCCGCGCCCGCAGCACCGGCCGTACCCGCCGAGCGCCCCGTACGACGGAACATGCGGTTCCCACTGCCCGCCGGCCGGGCCTCGGAGAAGGGCCTGCAGGTCGAGACCATCCTGGCCGCCCGGTCCGTCAGCGCGCGATTCCCGCAGATTCTGGACATCGGCGGAGTCCGGGCCGATTCCATGAAGTGGCATCCCAATGGTCAGGCGATCGACGTGATGATCCCGAACTACGGCACCCCGGAAGGTAAAGCGCTCGGCGACCGGATCGTGGCCTATGCCCTCGACAATGCCGATCGGTTCGGCGTGAACCACGTGATCTTCCGCCAGCAGATCTACTCCCGCGACAGGGCTCCCCGAATGATGTCGGACCGCGGCGGGATCACCGCCAACCACTACGACCACGTGCACATCGCCACCAACGGCGGCGGTTTCCCCACCGGGCACGAAACGTACCTGACCTAATTCAGGCCGTAGCGGTTCCCTTACGGCTGCCTCCCCACCGGCAGCAGCGTGCTTCATCGACCCCGTTCACAGGCGACGCACAGCATTATTCCCGAGCCACATGGTTGTGGTGTCCGGCCCCGTGCCATACCGTGTCAACCTAGTTGATTAGTAGTCCTAGGGGAAAACTCCCACGGTCCGCGCCTGCCACCGCGCATTGAAAGGGTCACGGATGCAGCGGTTTTCGATCGGACGCCGGCTGATCCGACGCTGGATGTATCTGGTGGCGGTGGTGGTGATCGCGCTGGCCGGTTTCCTGGTGTTCCGCCTGCATGGCATCTTCGCATCCGAGGACGTCACGTCGACCCCCAGCGGCTCCGGCAACGACATCGTTCCGTTCAACCCCAAGCACGTGGTCCTGGAGGTTTTCGGGCCTCCCGGCACGGTGGCAACCATCACCTACCTGGACGTCAACGCCCAACCCCAGCGCGCCGACGCCGTCACGCTGCCCTGGACCTACGACACGACCACCACCCAGCCCGCCGTCGCGGTAAACGTTTCCGCGCAGGGCGACAGTGACTCGATCGGCTGCCGGATCAAGATCGACGACGTGATCAAGGACGAGAGAACAGTGAACACCGTGAACGCCTTCACCTACTGTCTGGACAAATCCGGATGAGCAGCCAGCGGGTTCCGGATCTGATCCGGCGGTTCTCGGTGCTCATCGCACTGTTCTGGCTGGGCCTGGCGGTGGTGACGAATGTTTTTGTGCCGCAGCTGGAGACCGTCGCCGAGTCGCACAACGTGTCGCTGAGCCCGCAGGATGCGCCGTCGCTGCAGGCCGCAAAGCGGATCGGCAAGGTGTTCGACGAGTTCGATTCCGACAGTTCGGCAATGATCGTCCTGGAGGGCGATCAGCCGCTCGGCGCCGACGCGCACCATTACTACGACGGCTTGGTTCAAAAGCTCCGGCAGGACACCAAGCACGTCCAGCACATCCAAGATTTCTGGGGCGATCCGCTCACGGCGGCCGGCTCGCAGAGCGCCGACGGCAAGGCAGCGCTGGTGCAGGTGTACCTCGCCGGCAACCAGGGCGAGTCGTTGGCGAATGAGTCCGTCGATTCGGTGCGTCGCATCGTCGATGAGACGCCGTCGCCGCCCGGCGTCCGGGCCTACGTCACCGGCGCCGCTCCCCTGGTCACCGATCAGTTCGAGGTGGGCCGCCACGGCACCCTGAAAACCACGCTGATCACCCTCAGCGTGATCGCCGTGATGCTGTTCTCGCTGTATCGCCGTCTCACCACAGTGTTTCTCGTCCTCTTCACCGTGATGATCGAGCTGACAGCATCCCGCGGCGTCGTCGCCGTGCTCGCGAACGCGGGCATCATCGAGCTGTCGACATACTCGACCAATCTGCTGACGCTCTTGGTCATCGCGGCCGGAACCGACTATGCCATCTTCATTCTCGGCCGTTTTCACGAAGCGCGTCACGCCGGTCAGGACCGCGTCTCGGCGTTCAACACGATGTATCACGGAACCGCGCACATCATCCTGGGTTCGGGCCTGACGATCGCCGGTGCGGTGTTGTGCCTGACGTTCACCCGGCTCCCCTACTTCAACAGTCTTGGCGTGCCTGCCGGAATCGGTGTCCTCGTCGCCGTGGTCGCGGCACTGACCCTGGCCCCGGCGCTGCTGGTGATCGGCCGGCACTTCGGCCTGTTCGAGCCGTCCCGTCCGATGCGCACCCGCGGGTGGCGACACATCGGTACCGCCGTGGTCCGCTGGCCCGGGCCCATCCTGGTGGTGACGATCGCCATCGCGCTGATCGGTCTGCTCGCCCTGCCGAGATACTCCACGAGCTACGACGCCCGGCCCTACATGCCGGCCGGCGCCCCGGCCAATATCGGTTATGCGGCAGCGGAACGTCATTTCTCGCAGGCCCGGCTGAATCCCGAACTGCTGATGGTCGAAACCGACCATGACCTACGCAATCCCACCGACATGATCCTGCTGGAGCGCGTCGCCAAGGCGGTCTTTCACACCGACGGCATCGCTCAGGTGCAGTCGATCACCCGCCCGCTCGGCACGCCGCTGGACCACACGTCGATTCCGTTTCAGATAAGCGCGAGCAGTGCGGCCCAGATCAACAATCTGCCTTTCCAGCAGGCCCGCACCAACGATCTGCTCAAACAGGTGGGCGTGATCAACAACTCGATCGAAATTCTGCGGCAGCAGTATGCGCTTCAACAGCAGTCCAGCGCCATCACCGACGAGCAGAGCAAGGCGTTCCAACAGACGGTCGCCACGACCAAGAACCTGCGCGACAAGATCGCCGACTTCGATGACCAGTTCCGCCCGCTGCGCAATTACTTCTATTGGGAGCCACACTGTTTCGACATCCCGATGTGCGCGGCACTGCGGTCGGTATTCGACGCCCTCGACGGCATCGACGCGCTGACCGAACAGCTGGGCAACGTCTCGGGCAGTATCGCCAAGCTGGATGCGCTGCAGCCGAAGTTGCTGGCGCTGATTCCGCCTCAGATCGCCAGCCAACAAACCAACCGTGACCTGACGATGACGAACTACGCCACCAATTCGGGACTCAACGACCAGAGTGCGGCGGCATTGCAGAACGCCACCGCCTTGGGCCAGGCATACGACGCATCGAAGACCGACGACTCGTTCTACCTGCCGCCGGAGGCGTTCACCAACCCTGAATTCCAGCGTGGACTCAAGCTTTTCCTGTCACCGGACGGCAAAGCCGCCCGCATGATCATCACCCACGAGGGCGATCCCGCTACGCCCGAAGGCATTTCGCACATCGACGCCATCAGGCATGCCGCGCAGGATGCCGTCAAGGGCACTCCCCTGGCCGGGTCCAGGATCTACCTGGCCGGTACTGCCGCCACCTACAAGGACATCCAGGACGGCGCCAGGTACGACCTGATGATCGCGGCAATCGCGGCACTCAGCCTGATCCTTCTGGTGATGATGTTCATCACCCGCAGCATCGTCGCCGCGATCGTCATCGTGGGCACTGTGGCACTGTCCTTGGGCGCGTCATTCGGGCTGTCCGTGCTGATCTGGCAGGACATTCTCGGGATCGACTTGTACTGGATCGTTCTCGCGCTGGCCGTCATCCTGCTGCTGGCCGTGGGGTCGGACTACAACCTGCTGCTGGTGTCCCGGTTCAAGGAAGAGATCGGCGCCGGCCTGAACACCGGCATCATCCGGGCGATGGCCGGCTCCGGTGCCGTGGTGACTTCCGCCGGTCTGGTGTTCGCGGCCACCATGGCCTCGTTCGTGTTCGCCGACTTGCGGATCCTCGGTCAGATCGGCACCACGATCGCCCTCGGTCTGTTGTTCGACACGCTGATCGTGCGCTCGTTCATGACGCCGGCGATCGCCACCCTGCTCGGGCGCTGGTTCTGGTGGCCGCTGCGGGTGCGTCCCCGCCCCGCGAGCCAGATGCTTCAGCCCTACGGATCGCGTTCGGCGGTACGTCAGCTCCTGCTGTGGGAGGACGGAGACCCGATCGCTGGGTCGTCACGCCCCAACAAGGCCTAAGCCGAAACTGTCCGAGAGACTGAAATAGCTTGTCCTTCACCGAAACTGCACTCAGGGACAGAAATTGTGCCGATTCTGACCCTGAGTACAGTCTCGGCGACGATCCGGACGTCCGGTTCAGGTGCCTACCTGCGCCACCGGTTCAGAGACCAGCGTCGGCGCTGACGGCAGCTTTCCCTTCAACGCCGCGACCCGGCGCAGCTGCGCGGCGATGTTCATCGACGTCAGCATCGGGATCCCCCCGATGAACGTCCGGAACGAGGGGTTGCCGCCGTGGACGTGGAGTTCGTACAGACAGCCGACCACGTAGAAGAATCCCATGCTGAACAGGACGGCGGGCATCGCGTACGCCAGCGGGGATCTCGCGTCATTCACCAGTTCGGTCGCGTAGTCGAACTCGTCCTGGGACATCGGCTCGCGCTTGCGCAGTTTGGCCAGCACCGCCTTGTGCGCGCCCACCTTTTCGCCGAGCGATGCGGGGGTGCGGCGCTCCAACCGGCCGATGTACACGAAGACGCACGCGGCGAACGTCGCTGCCATCACGCCGGCAAGAATCGTGAGATCACCCCAGACGCCGAGATCCACGTGGCCGCTCCTCTGCTTGCTGCCCGGACGTCGCCATCGGCCCGAAATGCGACAGCGCCGGATTACCTAGAGCCGCTAACAACGCTACCGCAGGTTCGACTCGCGCAGACAGCGGAAACAGGCCTTTCGCAGGAAAGCCGGCCGGGTGCTACTCGGTGTCGTCGAAGGCTTCGAGGCGCTGGCCCACCCGAGCCAGCGCCTCGTCGAAGATCTCGACCTTGTCGCCGCGCTTCTCGTTGGCCGGTTGGGCGGCGCCACGGGCGCCCTCGGCCTCAACTCGGGCCGCACCCTGGCGCCGCAACAGGCTGAAGTTCTTCTCACGTACTTGTCTGAGCCGGCTCTGCAGGTCCTTCAGCGACTTCTCGTCCATGCGTGCCAGAGCCTCGGGATGACTCTCGGCGATCAACGAGCTTTCCTGCTGGGTCAGGTTCACGTGGTTGCTCACCAATGATTCATAGCGCGCCCCGGCTACGCGGGGAAGGGATTAGCCATGTGAGGCAACACCAGGCCGTGGAATTGCAGATCTTCGGCGCGCCGGAACCGGCATCGGACGCAACCGGCGCGATGATGCAGATGTGGTTGATGATGCGAATGTGACAAACGTCGTGCCGGCGCCCCAGACATCCGGGCCGGAGCCTGACGAGGGGCGGGGTGAACCACAGACGGTTGCCGGCTCGCAGTCGCAGCAGCAGCGCGTGTGGTCAATGCCCAAGCCCGCGGTGACGCGCAAGCAGGCCGACGAGGTGGGACGAATCGCGCGCAATGCCGCCACGGCGGTGATCCGGTTCGTCGCCGACATTGCTCGTTATGGCGCCCACGCCGTGAGGCAGCTGTCCCGCGCGATCGAGGCGGTGCCGCCGACCGTCCGCCTGCTGACCCTGGTGGGTGTGACGATGCTGCTGGGCATCGTCGGCGCAATCGCACTGCAGAACTCACTCGGCCTGGCCTGCATCGTCGTGGTGGTCCCGGTGTGCTCGATCACCCTCGGCGCGCTCGGACACCGTTGGTACAACGGACTCGGCATCCAGCCCGTGGCGCGCGAGGAAAACCCGGCCGCCGCAACCTCGGCGCCGGAGCTGCAGCGTTCGGTCGAATATGTCGACAAGAAGCTCACCGTCGCCCTCAACGCATTCAGCGCTGACCGTCAGCAACACGCGATGATCGCGCTGTTCCAGGCCAAGACGGCCATCGAACTCACCCTCGGGACGGAACCGGACGCGGCGAGCGACATCGACGCGCTGCTGCCTGCGGAAGACCACGATCCACGGCCGCGCATCAGGGCAGGCTCCGCGCCCAAATCCTTGCGAGAAAGCAATTCCCTGGCGGCGTCATGACCGACGGGCACACCCTCTCCGGCCAGGTCGCGCTCATCGAGGACGACTACACATTGGTCATCAATCGCGGTGCCCAGGCAGGTGTCGTGCCCGGCATGATCTTTGCCGTGCAGTCCGAGTCGGGTCAGGTGATCACCGATCCCGAATCCGGCCGGGAATTAGGCAGACTCACACGGGAGAAGCTGCGGGTGCGGGTGTTCGATGTACAGCCGCTGTTCTCCCGCGCGCACACATTCGCCAGGACCGATGACTTCTACGGTCTGTTTCAGGCGACGGCCGTGGTCACGGTAGACGTCGGCGACAGCCTTGAACTGGTGGTAGACGAAACCGGGTCTCGTCGGGCTGCTGCGTCCGGGTAGCGCGAGCGCTGCCTCCTGCGGGCATCCCGAAACCCCTACGGCCACGGCAGAAGAGTGGGATCGTGCAGACATGCGATCAACAGAGATCGTCACCGCATTCTGGAACGACGTCTGGAACGCCCACGATGCCGATGCCGTCGGCCGCTTCGCCGCCGCCGACGTCGTCATCGAAGCAGGCGGTCAGAAAATCTCGGGGCTGGACAACGTCAAACACTGGGTGCAGCAGTTCCTCGACCACGTCAACGACTTGCACGTCAACGCACTCGAAACCTTTCAAAACGAGGATGGCACCCGCGTGACCTCCCGGTGGGTACTGACGGGGACCAATAACGGCATCCTTGGCACCGAACCCGACGGTAAACCGATCGCCTTGACCGGCACAGCCGTCTGGTCCGTGGCCGACGGCAAGCTACAGCACGGTTGGGTCGAACAGGCCTCATTCGAGCTGTACCACCTGTTGCTCTCGAAGTAGCGCGCTGTGCGGGCACGACTCGGGCGGCGTGCGATGGCAGCGAGCGCGCTCGCGCTGTCCGCCATCATCGGCGCGCCGAGCGCCTCGGCCGAACCGATCGCGACCTGCACCAGCGACGTTGTCGATGGCGTCGAGGTCGATTACTGCATCGGCAACCCGAACGCGAACACGGACACCGTCACCGGTGTGCCGGGCGTCAACGTGGACTTCGAATTCGGTTTGGGAATCGGTCTGGGCTTCTGAGCCCCGCGTCCGCGGATCGGAGTGTTTCGAATCATCCCGATTTTTGCCCGTATCAACGACGTTGGTTTTCGCTAGCGTCTAGCGATCGTCGCAATGCGGGAGGAACACGGTTGAGATCAAGACACACGGGCAGGTGCCTTTGATGTGTTGCATGGCTGGCGCAGAGGTCCTGCCGGACCCCCACTAGATGGAACGCCGCCTCAATTCCTCGCCTTTGTTCACCGTTTGAAACTCGACCCATCGATGCGGCAGTTCCCCCTCACCACAGGGATCCCAAAGCTCTATGTCACTCCCCAAATCTCAACCACGAGAGGCGTATTAACACGCATGTTGAATCGTTTCGCCACCCTGGCTGCCGTCTGCATGTTGGCACCCGTAGCGTTGGCGCCCCTCGCGTCGGCCGACCCGCCCCCGCCGGACCCCGCAGCGCCCGTCGCGGCCGCCGCGCCGGCCGGTCCGTCGCCGGACACCGGCGCCGTGCCGTCCTCACCCCCAGGAGTCCTGGACACCCCCGACGGCTGGCACGTGAGCGTGGCCGGCTCCAACGAGACCCTGCTGCCGGTCGCACCACTGACCACCGCGGTGTCCTCACGCGAATACCTCGTCGGCGGCACCTTCACCGGCAAGGTCTCCGGCGGCGGCAAGACCAAGCTCACCGGCGGCACGCTGGAGGCCGGCGCCCAGATCGGTTGCGGCATCATCACCGACGAAACCGAAATCAACCCCGGCGCCAGCTTCACCCCGGGTCTCAGGATTCCGTTCACCGGCTCGGCCAGCGACGGCAGCCTGGGTACCGGTATCAGCTTGCAGGGCAAGGTCTATCTCAAGCCGGGCACCGTCACCATCGTCCCGATCGACAAGAAGTCGTTCAAGGGCACCGGAACCCGCGTGACCATCACCGGTGTGCGGATCAAGTTCGATCAGTGCGCGGGCCAGTCGTTCATTCGCACCTACGCGACCCTGACCAGCTCCACCGACAACACCGACGACGTCATCACCTACCTCGGCGTCACCAAAGCCGTCTGACCGTGACGATGATTCGCCCCGCTGACCACGCTGATCCCTCGGATTCGAAACCCATGAGAGGCACAAGTTCCCGCATGATGAATCGCTTCGCCACCTTGGCCGCCGTTTGCCTCTTGGCCCCGGTTGCGTTGGCGCCCCTGGCGTCGGCCGACCCGCCACCGCCGCCGCCGGCAGACCCCGCCGCACAACCTGTTGACGCCGGGCCGCCGCCCGACAACGGACTGGTCGCCTCCGCCGAACCAGGTGTCGTCACCACCCCCGACGGCTGGAAGCTCACCGTTTCCGCCAAAGACGAGAGCCAGCTGCCGGTCGCACCACTGACCACCGCCGCCTCCTCCCGCGAATACCTCGTCGCCGGCACCTTCACCGGCACCGTCACCGGCGGCGGGTCCACCTCGCTGACCGGCGGCACACTCGACACCGGCTACCAGATCGGCTGCGGTATCGAACTCGGCCAGGTCCGCCTCGTCGGGTCGATCGGTCTGAGCACCTCGGGCTCCACCCTGGCCGGCATCATCCCGACCGGCGTGAGCATGCCGATGTCGGGCACCGTGGAGATCCACCCCAAGCCCGGCACCGTCACCAACGTCTCGGTGAACAAGAAGTCGTTCAAGGCCGCCCCGGTGCGCGTCACCCTCAAAGACGTTCACATCAAGGTCGACGGCTGCGTCGGTCAGTCCTTCCTGCGCTCCTACGCCACCCTGACCAGCTCCACCACCGACACCGATGATGTGGTGGCTTACTACGGCGTCACCAAGTCGGTCTGACGGGCTGATGTGAAAGCGAAACACGAAGGCATGAGCGAGAACCCGTCCGGCGCGTCGACCGTCAAGAACGCGATGGCCAACCTCGCCACAGCTGGTGATCAGCTCCGCAGGCGTCGCGAAGTACCCGACCCCGATGGGTCTCCGTAGACATACCAAAGCTCGCGCCGGCCGCGGCATCGTCACGGCGTTCTGGGACGACGTCTGGAACGCCCATGAAGCCGATGCCATCGGCCGGTTCGCCGCGGACGACTTCGTCATCGAACAGTGCCGACGGTCTAGACGTGTTGTCAGCTGGCGAGAACCAGAACAGCTCCGCGTGTCATTACATTGCTTCGGCCCACGCGATATGGCCGTCGAGGCCAAGCTTTTTCGCCATGGCGAGGTGGCGGGCCCGCAGGTCCGCGTAAGCCGTGGCATCCCCGCGAGCCCGCGCGAGGCGAGCACGGAGCCTCAAAAGCCAGATGTCGCGCATCACAAAATGCTGTTCAGCTGGTGCGGCCGCTACCCGGTCGATTGCTGCCTCGGCCTCAGCTACATCACCATCGCGTCCGCGATCAAGCAGTGTCTCGACCAGTACATCGGTTGCAACAATGCCCCACCCCTGCAGCCATCCGTCCGGGAACAAGTGATCGACGGCGGTACGCATGAGCGACATCCCCTCATCACACTGTCCATGCCGCGCCATCTCACGGGCGGCGTAGACGTTGACGATCGGTAGATCACCCAGGTTGTGGCTCCCGCTTACGAACATTTCGCGGACTTCCGTCAGTAGCTGCCGTCCGCGGTCGCGCTCCGCAGCCGTGGGGCGATGCATCAACGCAAGGCCCAACGTCCACCGGGCGAAGGCCAACGCTAGGTCATCACTGGATCGTTCGGCAATCCGCAATGCATCTTCGATCTCGCACATCGTGCGATCGTCGGGCCTCAACGCGCCGAAGGGAATGCCCGGGAGGTAGATGTAGGTGATCACCGTGGTGTAGGACATGGGGTCGGCGTTGCGGGCGATGTCCAGACTGTGTTGCAGGACGTCGCGCCAACCCGTAAGGCCCAGGCAATACCGGGCAAAAGCCAGCGACGTGTACGCAAGGGCTAGCGGTGATCCGAAGATGAAGTTGCCTTTCGACGGATCACCGTCGGCCAGGTCGATAACCTGCTGTGACCAGCGCAGTACGTCGCTGACCTCGGCGCACTCCATCTTGACGTAGATCGCGGGCCAAGATAGCCCCACTGTCAACGTCGCGTCGCCGATTGACTCGATAAGGGTCATGGCTTCGGATGCCAGCTGCGACGCGTCACGTATCCGGTCCTGAAACGCCAGATCGATCACCAGTCCTGCCATGGCGATGGCCAGCGACGCTTTGTCTCCGGCGGCACTGCACAGCTTGTGTAATTCATCAAAGCGGTCGCCTGCCACGTTGGCATGGACGCGATACGCGGTTCCGCACAACATGGTGCGAGGAGCGATACGCATCGCCGCTCGGTACGGATCGTCGACCGGTAGCGCGTCGGCGATCTCTACGGCTCGCTCCCAGCTTTGCCGCGCCGCGCCGATGTCACGGTTGGTCGCCCAGGTTGCTGCCCGCATGTGCCAGCCGTAGGCGGTCTGCAGATCACCGCTGGCCTGTAGGTGTTCGGCGATCAGCGCTGCATTCTCATCGGCCGCTGCCGGGTCCCGGGATTCGATCGCGGCCGCGACTCGCCGATGCAGCTCTGCTCGATCGGATTTCAGCTGAGCCTCGTAGGCCACCATACGAATCAGCGGATGGTGGAACACATACTTGGGTTTCCGGGTGAAGCTGACCTGATCGATGAGCTGAGCGGCCAGCAGATCGTCGACGACAGCTTCGACGCCCAGCGCAGTGAGCAGGTCCGGGCCAAACCGCGAGCCAATGACCGCTGCCGCGCTGAGCGTGCGCTTGGCTTTTGAATTCAACCGGTCCACGCGAGCGGCGATGGCGGCCTGCAACGTGGCAGGCACACTGATCTCTCCACCCGCTGCGGTCGATACGTATACGCCGGTCTGTCCCAGCAACACGCCCCGCTCGGCCAGTTCGCGCACGATTTCCCCGGCGAAAAATGGGTTGCCGGCCGCCCGCTCGCCGATCTTTTGGCCGATCTCGCCTACGGAAGGGTCCTGGCCGATCAACTCGAAGACCAGCTCCATGGTTTCTGAATCACTCAGCGGTGCAAGGGCGACGGTCTGGGCCCCGGCCACGCGGCTCAAGACGCCGTGGTATTCGGGTCGGTAGGTAACCAGCACCAGCGAGGGGGTCTGCGGGATCACAGTGAGGAACTCGGCCAGCATCGATTCGCTGACCTCATCGATCCAGTGGGCGTCTTCGATGACGTAGACCGTTGCGGCCTGGCGGGCCAGGGAAGCGCCATTGACCAACGCAGTCAACCGCCTGCGCCGCGCGTCCGGGTCGATGTTCGGTAGCTCGATGTCGGGATCAGCGATACCTAGCAGGTCCTCGAAGAGCGTCAGGTCCTCGGGGTCGGCGTCGCGAACTCGCGTACGAATATGGGCGCGGGCCACGTGTGCGGCAAGACCCTCAACCCCGGTGGCGGCGCGCAATAGTCGGGCCACCACACGAAACGGAACGTCAGTGGCGTGCGATTCGCAGAATGTGGTGAACACCTCCACGTTGCGGCTTCGGGCTATCGCGGCAACGTCGCGTACTAAACGGCTCTTACCGATGCCAGGTGAGCCCACCACGCCGACCACACAGCCATGGCCTTCGATGGCGCGGTCCAACAGACCTTCGACGGTGGACATCTCCCATTGCCGTCCAACGAGATTCGACTCAGTCCGCCGGACAATGTGACGGCCCTCCGGCACGCCCAGGAGACGTTGGGCACGCGCTGGTCGATCGGTGCCTTTGATGTCGACACGCTCAACTTCACTGACGGTCGCCGCGCCGTCGACCAACCGCGCGGTGGACGCGCTGAGCATCACTCCGCCGGGCGGGGCCACCGATTCCATTCGTTGCGCCATTCCGACTTGCTCACCGATCGTGGTGTAACCGAATGGTCCTCGACCAAGTTCACCGGCGATCACCTCGCCAGAGTTCAGGCCCACTCGCAGAGCCAGTTCCACGCCGTCGCGGACGTCAATGTCGACGGCGAGCCGCTTCGCCTCCTCCTGGATGCCCAGCGCCGCGAGACAGGCACGAAGAGCGTGATCCTCCAGTGCGACCGGCGCACCGAACACGGCCATGAGGCCATCGCCGGTGAACTTGTCCACCGTGCCGCCGTAACGCTGCACGACAGCTGTCGCGCTGTTGACCAAGTTGGTCATGATCTCGCGCAATCGCTCCGCCCCGACTGCTGCCGCGATGTCCATCGAGTGCACCACGTCGGCGAACAGCACGGTGACCTGCTTGTACTCGGCCGGTGGCGAATCGGCCGAGACGGCTGCACCGCACTCGCTGCAGAACTTGGCCTTCTCGTTCAGCGCAGTGCCGCACGATCCGCAGGACCGCTCTGCGGTGGTCACCTCACGGACCTGACTCCGTTTCGATCACCTCAGTATCGTGTCACCACCGGTCAGACTTGTCTTCCGTGATTCCGATACGGACGTGCACTTTGTTCGCAATCACCCAACGCGTGTGGTTCCGGCTGGCTTCGCATGTTCGGGTTGAAGAGCCCTTGCCGTAGTCGACAGCGCAGGGTCAATGACGTTTGCGCCAAGCCGCCGAAAAACTGCCGAAAGGGAACCCTCCGCATGCGCGAAAGTGCCTTTGATCTGTGTCGGGCTGACAGGAGCCGCCGGCGCGACCGCCTCGTACCTCCGCGGGCGCTTCGGCTCCCGGCATCACGTCCCCCGAACATGAAAAAACTCGCTCGGCTTCCGCCGGCGAGTTTATTTTCATGGTCGGGCTGACAGGATTTGAACCTGCGACCACTTGACCCCCAGTCAAGTGCGCTACCAAGCTGCGCCACAGCCCGCTTGCTTCCGGCTTGCACCGGCAGCGAGTCGAAAGCTTACCGTAGCCGTCCACCCTTCTTCTAATCCGCCCCACCGGTCACACGGTGAGGCTCACTGCGCCGCGGGTTCGGCGATCGCCGTCTCGGCCTCGTCGACGGCGATCTCCGGTGGCAGCCCCTTGAAACCGTGACTCGTCACGGCCAGCACGACGATGCCGACACCCAGCCAGCACAACCCGAGGATGATCGCCCGGTGGTCGAGCTGCAGCAGCAGGTACGACGTGATGACCGCACCGATCGCCGGCGCGACGACGTACAGCAGCGGGTTGTGTACCTCGCCTGCGGCGCGGCGACGGAAGTAGTAGACGACCACCGACACGTTCACAAGGGTGAACGCCACGAATGCCCCGAAGTTGATGAATGACGTCGAGGTCGCCACATCGAGGAACATCGCCAGTAGGCCCACCGTGCCGACCATGACGAGGTTCGCCGCCGGGGTACGGAACTTGGCGCTGAGGGTGCCGAAAACCGACCGTGGCAGGGTGCCGTCGCGGCCCATCGCGAACAGCAGACGCGAGGCCGAGGCCTGCGCGGCGATGCCGGACGCGAACTGAGCGAGGATCAGGCCCGCCAGGAACACCGCTCCGAACAGGTTGCCGCCGATCTGCTTGGCGATCTCCAGTGCCGCCGACGACGAATCGCTGAACTCCCCACCGGGATGCACCAATTGGGTGGTGTAGGCGACGATCAGGAATATCGAACCGCCGATCAACGCGATGAGCATGATGGCGCGCGGCATGTTCTTGCGCGGGTCGATGGCTTCTTCGGTGAACGTGGTGACCGCGTCGAAACCCAGGAAGCAGTAGGCGGCGATCGCGGCACCGGCCGTCACTCCCCCGATGCCGGCGCCGACTCCGGTGAACGGGCTGGCACTGACCAGCCCACCGGCACCACCGCTGCGGAACACCGAGGCGACCGACAGCGCCACGAACAACACGATGACGAGCAACTGGAACGCCATCAGCACGTAGTTGGCCTTGTCGGCGACCTTGATGCCGACGACGTTGAGCACGGTGGTGATCGCGATGAACCCGAGCACCCACACCCAGCCGGGCACCCCGGGGAACTGAGCCTCCAGGTAGGCCGCCCCGATCAGCCAGATCACCATGGGCAGGAACAGATAGTCGAGCAGCACCGCCCAGCCGGTGAGGAATCCGATGCGCGGATCGATCGTGCGACGCACGTAGGTGTAGGCCGATCCGGACACCGGGTAGGCCGCCGCCATCCGGCCATAGCTGGACGCCGTGAACAGCATGGCCACCAACGCGATCAGGTACGCCGACGCCGACGCCCCGGCTGTCGCGGCCGCGACCACGCCGAAGATGCCGAGCACGATCAGCGGCGTCATGTACGCCAGACCGAACAGCACCAGTGAGCGCAGCCCTAGGGCACGCACCAAAGTCGTTTGCCCGCTTGATGTGCCTGTCATTGCGGTGCCTTTCAGTCGGCGTTGACGGTCGAGGCTGACCAGCGCTGCGGATCGATCCGCCCGTCGTACAGCGGCAGTGCTATCGGGCGGTCGGACGGCCCGAACTGATCCCACATCCGGTTGGTCCCGGCGGTGCCGCGCTCGCGTACCGCGGCGACGACCCCGAAGTCGATGTGCTGGTAGAGCACCCCGGGCGTCTCGTCTGAACTCTCCTGCAGTACAGCACCTTCCGGGTCGACGATGATGCTGCGCCCCATCCCGACCGGGCCCGCACAGTTGACGCTCACCGTGAATACCTGGTTCACAATCGAATTGGCGCGTGCGAGCACCAGCTCCTGATGCCGGTCGGCGGTGGTGGTCTTGACGACGTTGACGATCACGTCGGCACCCATCCAGGCGAGATGGCGACTCACCTCGGGGAACCAGGCGTCGTAGCAGATCGACAAGCCGAGCCGGCCCACGTCGGGGATATCGGCGGTGACGAAATGTACACCCGGCGTGTACTTCTCGAACGGCCGCCACGGGAAGATCTTGCGGTAGAACGCCGCCAGGTGTCCGTCGGGCGCGAAAACCGGTGCGGTGTTGAAGAATTCACCGTTTTCTCCCAGCTCACAGACGGAACCGGGTACGAGCCAGGCGTCAGCGGCGCGGGCAACCTCGCCGAGCGCCGCGATCAGCGGACCGTCCAGCGGCTCGGCTGCCGCGGCCAGTAATCCGGTGTCGTCGGTGCCGAAGAGGTGGATCTCCGGATACACGATCAGCGCGGGGCCTGCCACGTCCGACCGAACCCGCAGCACGTCGGCCGCGAACTGCGCGACGGTGTCGTCCCGGCCGAATATCGGCAGACCCGCCAAGTCCAGAGGCGCCGCCTGAACGGCAGCGACCGTGATGGATCCGGACACCCGGGACCTCCGAAAAGTTAATAGCCCAAATTGAGCGAATTTAGCGAGATATTAGTTCAGCATGAACGAATAGCGCAATAGCTCCCGTACCCTGAGTGCCATGACGTTGCAGGTCGGTGACGCGCACCCGGCGTTGAGCGCCCCAGCGGTCGCGGGCATCACCCGACTCAGTGCGGCCGATACGGTTCGGGCGCGCCTTGAACTGGCCATGGAGTTGGACCTGATGGCCACCGGGGAACGGCTGCCCGCCGAACCCGACATCGCCGAAGCCCTCGACGTCAGCGTCGCCACCGTCCGCCGGGCCCTGCAGTCAATGGCCGACGAGGGTTTGGTGATCCGTCGGCGCGGCCGGGCCGGCGGGACATTCGTCGCCCACAGCGGTGCCCGCGTCACGCCCGACGCCGATCGTCCGTCAGCCGCGTTCCGCGCCGACGCCGCCGAGGTGCGCCGCCTGATCGACCTGCGCGCACTGGCTGAGGACGCGCTCAGCGCCGCCGCGGCGCACACCGCAACCGACGAGGAACTCGATGCACTCGCGGCCATCGTCGCAGAGGCGGCCGCGACCACCGACTGGACCGGCTTCCACAGCGCCGATCAGCGCTTCCACGAATCAGTCGCCGCGGCAAGCGGTCTCGACTGGGCAATGAACACGTACTGCGACGTGCTGCACGGGCTGTACCGCTACTTCATCCCGTACCCGATCGGTTACCTACACCAGTCCAATCGCGAACACGCGCAACTGGTGGAGGCGCTACGCCGACGCGACAGCCGAGCGGCATCCGAGATCGCCCGCAATCACGTACTGTCGCTCCACAAGACGATGTACGTCGGTTTACCGCAGCGTGCAAACGGGTCCGGCTAGCCCCGTCCCACCGGCTCTCCGACAGTGGCGACCACCGAATCGGCGACATCCCGCGGCGACCTCGAGGTCTGCCAAGCCCGGACCAACAGCGCCGCCCACGCCACCACGATCGCCGCGTAGATCCCTGTCGACCACGGCCAGTGCACGCCGAAGTAGTGCACCAGCTTCTGACTGTTGGTCAGCAGGATGACGCCACCGACGGCCGCACCGAGCAGCGCCGGGTTGACCCGGCTCACCAACCAGGCGGCGAATGGTGCGGCAATCACTCCGCCGACCATGAGCCCGAGCACCACGGGCCAGTTCTCCAGGAATTCCTGGCGGAGCCCGACCAGGAAGCCGATCGACGCCGACACCGATACCAGAAATTCCGAGGCACTCACCGAACCGATCACGGTCCGCGGGGCCGTCTTACCCTGCGACAGCAGGGTGCTGGTGGTCACCGGACCCCAGCCGCCCCCACCCGATGCGTCGATGAAGCCGCCGAACAGGCCCAGTGGGGCGAGAAACTTCGCGCTGTGACTGGTGCCGTGCTCCCCCAGGTTCAGCGGAGCGCCCAACGAGAAACGCAACAGCACGTAGATACCGATACCCAACAAGATTGCCGCCATGAGCGGTGCCGCGGATTCCGTCGACAACGATGACAGCACCGTGGCACCTGCGAACGCACCTACCGCGCCCGGAATCCCGAGCTTGGCCACCAGCGGCCAATCGATGTTCTTGAAACGCCAGTGCGACACCGCTGACGCCAGCGTCGTCCCCACCTCGGCCAGGTGCACCGCGGCACTGGCCTGCGCCGAAGCCACCCCGCTGAGCACCAGCATGGTCGTGGCCGTGACACCGAACGCCATGCCGAGAGCACCATCGACCAACTGGGCTCCGAGGCCGACGAGCGTGAAGATCAGAAGCGAACGCATGGGTTCGGCTGCTTTCGATTGTGGTCGCCGGGCGACCTGATGACTAACGGGCGCGGATCAGATGCGCGCGCGACACCATTCGTCGAAAGCCATCAACCGGCGCGACGGCCAGAACGGCTCGAGAGCAGCAAGGGCAGAAGGTGCAGTGCGGTATGCACGTTCAGCCACCGGTCGCCCCTCTCCCTCGTCGTCAGACAGACTGGGCAAGCCTACAAGAGTCCAGGGGGAAACCCGCCGACGGGCTCACACCGTCAACAGTCGGTACAGCCCGATCAGGCCCACCACCACGATGACCGCGCGCAATGCGTTCGGCGACAGCCGGCGGCCGTAGTGGGCCCCGAGGAAGCCACCGATCAGCGAACCGACTGCGATCAGACCCGCCGCTTCCCAGCTGATCCGGTCGAATGCGACGAGCGTGTAAGCGAGCGCGGCCACGATATTGACCAGCAACGACAACAGGTTCTTGGCGGCGTTCATGCGCTGCATGGACTCCGGCAGCAGCGCACCCATCACCGCGATCAGCAGGATCCCCTGGGCTGCGGTGAAGTATCCGCCGTAGACACCAACGGCGAACGTGCCGATCACCAGCACAACCATGCGCTGCGGGCTGACATGGTCTGCCGACTGACCCGAGGCCTCGGCGCGCTGCCGCACCCAGGCTTGGATCCGCGGGCCGACCACCACCAGCACCAGCGCCAGGATGAGCAGGATCGGCACCACCGTGACGAACACTTTTTCCGGCAGGTGCAGCAGCAGCCAGGAGCCCAGCCCGGCACCGATCAGCGATCCGGGAATCTGCCAGCGCAGCCGCTTCCACTGCCCGCGCAGTTCTCGCCGGTAACCCCAGGTGCCCGACACCCCGCCGGCGACCAGACCGACGGCATTCGACATCGTCGACGTGACCGGCGGAATCCCCAGCGCCACCAGCGTGGGGAAAGTGATCAGCGTGCCGGACCCGACGATGGCGTTGATCGCTCCCGCGCCGACGCCGGCCAGTGCGATCAGGATCATGTGGGTGACAGACACTCGGGCCACCCTATCGGCCCGACTCGTGTACGGCGCGTCACGCTGGGCGTAACCCAGCGTGCACAGATCGCTAGCGCTTCTTCGGTGCTCCGCGCTTCTCGCGGACCCGGACATTGATCCGCACCGGGCTGCCCTCGAAACCGAACTGCTCACGCAGGCGTCGCTCCAGGAACCGGCGGTAACCGGCCTCCAGGAACCCGGAGGTGAACAGCACGAAGGTCGGGGGCCGGGTGGCCGCCTGGGTGGCGAACAGGATCTTGGGCTGCTTGCCACCGCGCACCGGCGGCGGCGTCGCGGAGACGATCTCTTTCAGGAAGTTGTTGAGCTGTCCCGTCGAGATCCGCTTGTCCCAGGACGCCAGTGAGGTCTCCAGCGCCGGCACCAGCTTCTGCACCGCCCGGCCGGTCATGGCCGAGATGTTGACCCGCGGCGCCCACTGCACCTGCACCAGTTCGCGGTCGATCTCTTTGTCCAGCAGGTACCGCCGGTCCTCGTCGACCAGGTCCCATTTGTTGAACGCGATGACCAGTGCACGCCCGGCCTCGATCACCATCGACAGCACCCGCAGGTCCTGCTCGGTCAGCGGCTGGGAGGCATCGATCAGCATGATCGCCACTTCGGCCGCATCGATCGCGCCGTGGGTGCGTACCGAGGCGTAGAACTCGTGGCCGCTGGCCTGGCCGACCTTGCGACGCAGACCGGCGGTGTCGACGAAACGCCAAGTCTTGCCGCCCAATTCGATCAGCGAGTCGACGGGATCGACCGTGGTGCCCGCGACGTCGTGCACCACCGAGCGCTCGTCGCCGGCCAGCCGGTTCAGCAGCGAGCTCTTGCCGACATTCGGCTTGCCCACCAGCGCCACGCGGCGGGGGCCGCCGGCACCGCTGCCACCGACCTCCGAAACCTCGGGCAGCTTCTCCATCACCGTGTCGAGGAGATCGGCCACGCCCCGGCCGTGCATGGCACTGATCGCGTGCGGTTCGCCGATGCCCAGCGACCACAGTGCCGCGGCATCGGACTCGCCCCGCTGCGTGTCAACCTTGTTGGCGGCCAGGAAGACCGGCTTGCCCGACTTGCGCAGCATCCGGGCCGCCGCCTCGTCGGCCGAGGTGGCACCGACGACCGCGTCGACCACGAGGATGATCGCGTCGGCGGTGCGCATCGCCACCAGAGCCTGATCGGCCACCAGCTGCTGCAGCCCCTTGGCGTCGGGTTCCCATCCTCCGGTGTCCTGCACCATGAACCGGCGGTTCAGCCAGTTCGCGTCGTAGGACACCCGGTCGCGGGTCACCCCGGGGATGTCCTGCACGACGGCTTCACGACGCCCCAGGATCCGGTTCACCAGAGTCGATTTCCCGACGTTGGGCCGGCCGACGACGGCGACGACGGGAGGTGGCGCGGCGGCCTCCTCCAGAACCTCGGCGACCTCGTCGCTGAGCTCCCAGTCGCTTTCGTCCGACCAGGTGCCGTCTCCGCCCGAGTCGCTCATCGTCGCACCCCCGCATGCTGGGTCACCAGGTCGAGAAGGTGTGCCACGACCTGTGTTTGGTCCATCTCGCTGGTGTCTACCACCAGCGCGTCCTCGGCCGCCCGCAACGGCGATACGGCCCGCGTGGAATCCAGGTGGTCGCGCCGCTGCACGTCGGCGAGCACCGTCTCGTAGTCATCGGGCAGTCCGCTCGCAACGTTCTGGGCGTTGCGGCGCCGTGCGCGCTCCTCGGCCGACGCGGTGAGGAAGATCTTGACGTCGGCCTTGGGCAGCACCACGGTCCCGATGTCGCGGCCCTCGACCACCACACGCCCACCCGCTGATGCCAACTCACGCTGCAGATCGACCAGCCGGGCACGCACCCCGGGCACCGCCGACACCGCCGACACCGCTCGGGTCACCTCGTCGCCACGGATTTCGTCCGAGACGTCCTCGCCGGCGAGGTACGCGCGGTCCTCTCCGGGATCCGAACCCACGCCGATCACCGCGCCGGACGCCACCGCGTCGATCGCCTCGGCATCGTCCAGGTCGGCCCCGGCGCGCAGCACCGCCAAGGTGACGATGCGGTACATCGCGCCGGTATCCAGGTAGCTGGCCCCCAGGGCCTGCGCCAAACCTCTTGAAACCGAAGACTTTCCGGTCCCTGCCGGCCCGTCGACCGCCACCACCAGAGATCCGCTCACATTCCCACCGCCTGATAAAGCTCGCCGATTTCCTTGCGGCTGAGCGCTCTGATACTGCCCGGTCGCTGCTCGCCGAGCGCCACCGAAGCGATGTCGGTGCGGACCAGTTCCTGCACCGGGAAATCCACTGCGGCCAGCATCCGCCGCACGATGCGGTTCCGGCCCTCATGCAGGGTGACCTTCACCAGGGTCTTGCCCGGAACGGTGTCCACCACCGCGAAGTCATCGACATGCGCGGGGCCGTCGTCCAGTTCGACACCGGCACGCAGCTTTTTACCGAGTCCGCGCGGCACCGTGCCGATCACCGTCGCCACATAGGTTTTGGGGATCTCGTACGAGGGGTGCATCAACCGGTGGGCGAGCTCCCCGTCGTTGGTCAGCAGCAGCAGCCCCTCGGTGTCAGCATCGAGCCGACCCACGTGGAACAGCTTCTTGTTACCCCGAACCCGGTGCTCCACCAGGTCCCCCACGCACGGGCGGCCCTTCTCGTCGGACATCGTGGACATCATGCCGCGCGGCTTGTTGATCGCCAGATACACCAAGGTGTCGTCGAGAATGACGCGCGAACCGTCCACCCGGATGTCGGCGACCGCCGGGTCGACACGGGTGCCGAGCTCGGTCACCAGCCGGCCGTCCACCTCGACGCGACCGTCGGTGATCATCCGCTCGGCCACCCGACGGGACGCAATTCCCGCCTGGGACAACACTTTTTGCAGCCTTACGCCTTCTTCAGCCATGTCAGTCCTTGTCCACGTCGAAGCCCAGCGGCTGATTGCTGCCGGATGAGCCCCCGTTGAGTTTGGCGAAACGCGGCTCGTCACCGAGTGATTCGCTCAGGTCGTCGATCACATCGACGTCGGGCAGCAGAGGCGCGAGGTCCGGCAGATCGGACAGCGAGGACAACCCCAGCCGTTCCAGGAACAGCTCGGTGGTGGCGAACGCCGCCGCGCCGGAGTCTGGGTCGGTGCCCGCCTCGGTGATCAGGCCGCGGGCCACCAGTGTCCGTATCACCGCGTCCACGTTGACGCCGCGCACCGCACTCACCCGCGCCCGGGTCACCGGTTGGCGATAGGCCACCACGGCCAGAGTCTCCAGTGCGGCCCGGGTCAGCTTCGACCTGGCACCGTCGAGCAGCAGACGTTCGACGTACGGGGCGTAGCGTGCCCGGGTGTACATCCGCCACCCCCCTGCGGCCTCGCGCAGGTCGATGCCGCTGTCCCGGGCGGCGAAGTCATCGGCCATCAGACGCAGCTTGGCCATCACCCGGTAGGCGGGCTGTTCGGTCGCCGAGGCCAGCGCATCGACCGTCACCGGCGTGTCCACTACCAGCAACAACGCTTCGAGCACGGCACCCAGTTCACCGTCCTCAAGCTCGGGAACCGTCGCCACATCGATGCCCAGATCATCTCCGACCGGGATCGCATCACCCGGGGCATCTTCGGACTGCACTCCGGAATCGGAGATCTCGTCAGTCATTGTTCTCGCTATTCTTCCGCATCAGCGGTTGCCAGATGTTCGCTGGTCGGCCGATCTCCGGTCCACGAAACCTGGAGCACTCCAAGCGGTTCTGGTTGCTCGAATGCTACCGCCCTGGCCCGGAACAGTTCGAGCAGCGCCAGGAAGCGGCCGACGATCTGGATTCCGTCCGTGCACTCTGCCACGAGTTCGGAGAAAGTTGCCCATTCGCCGATCCCCCGCTGTTCGAGCAGGGCGATGATCCGGTGGGCCTGTTCGGGCACCGACACCTTGGGCGCGTGAATGTGGTCGATGCCGACCGTCGGCACCGGACGCGGGGTGAGGGCAGCGGCCGCGATCTCGGCGAACTTCGGCGCGTCGACACCGAGCATCACCTCGGGCAGCAGGTCGGAGAACCGGTCCTCCAGCGACACTGCGCGCGGGTAGCTGCGCAGCGCCGCGGCCTCGAGTTCGGCGAACATCAACGCGACGTGTTTGAACGCGCGGTACTGCAGCAGCCGGGCGAACAAGAGGTCGCGGACCTCGAGGAGGGCGAGATCCTCCTCGTCGTGAACCTCACCAGAGGGCAGCAGCCGGGCGGCCTTCAGATCCAGCAACGTGGCTGCGATCACCAGGAACGTCGTGGTCTCGTCCAGTTCGAGACGGGCCCCGATCTCCTTGGTGTAGGCGATGAAATCATCGGTGACCTGGTGCAACGCCACCTCGGTGACGTCGAGGCGGTGCGCGAAGATCAGCTGCAACAGCAGGTCGAACGGCCCCTCGAAGTTGGTGAGCCGAACCTGGAAGCGGTTCTGCTGATCACCGGCAGTCGGCTCATCCCCGGCCGCGGGATCCGCTTCGGCACCATCGGTAGTCGGGGTGTTCAGGACATCGTTCACGCGCCGAACCGGTCGATGACTTCGCGTGCCAGCGATCGGTAGGCCAACGCGCCGCCCGATTTCGGCGCCCACGTGGTGATGGGCTCGCCGGCCACACTGGTCTCCGGGAACCGCACGGTCCGGGTGATCACGGTGTCGAACACCAGATCGCCGAACCGCTCCACGACGCGGGCCATGACCTCACGCGCGTTGACCGTGCGCGGGTCGTAACGCGTCACCAGGATGCCGCTGATCGACAATTTCGGGTTGAGCCGGTCGTGCACCTTGGCCACGGTGTCGGTCAGCAGGGCCAGCCCGCGCAGCGAGAAATACTCGCATTCAGTGGGGATAATCACACCATCGGCACAGGCCAGACCGTTGACCGTGAGCAGGCCCAGCGACGGCTGGCAGTCGATCAGCACGTAGTCGTAGCGATCGAGGATCGGGTACAGGGCCCGGGCCAGTGACTGCTCCCGGCCCACCTCGTTGACCAGCTGGATCTCGGCGGCCGACAGGTCGATGTTGCTGGGCACCAGGTCCATGCCGCTGACCCGGGTCTTGATCACGACGTCGTCGATCGACACCCGAGGTTCGATCAGCAGGTTGTGCACCGTGTGCTCGAGTTCGTAGTGCGGGACCCCGAGGCCCGCCGACAGCGCGCCCTGCGGGTCCAGGTCGACCAGCAGGACCCGGCGGCCGTACTCGGCCAGGCTGGCGCCCAGATTGATGGTCGAAGTGGTCTTGCCAACCCCGCCCTTCTGATTGCACATCGCGATGACCTTGGCCGGGCCGTGCGTAGAACGGGGCCGCGGTTCGGGAATGTCGCGCGGTGGCCGCCCGGTCAGCCCGAGTTCGGGTGAGCTGTGCTCGAACAGTCCGTCGTGCCCGCCGTCGTCGTTCATGCCTGACCGCCACCGGTCAGGCATCCCGCAGTCTTGGCGCACATCCCGGCAAGTTTAACGTCGCTGCGCAGCCAGGACGGGCAGACCCGCGGGCAATCTGGCGCATATGGTGTGCGTCATGAGTCTCAAACAGCGGCTACCGCTGTTGCGGTGGTCGTTCATCCGGATGGGAATCGGCGCCAGACACTTCGCGCGCACCGGGCAGTGGGGCGATGGCCGGGAGGCCGCCGCCGCCGATTACGTCGTGGCCAACGCCCGCGCGGGCGACCTCGACGACGTCATCGCCACCATCGACAAGTTCGCCTACGAGAAGTCATTTCTGATCAACGTGGGCGACGAGAAGGGGGCGCTGCTCGACGCCGCGGTGATCCGGGCCAATCCCCGGCTGGCCCTGGAGTTGGGCACGTATTGCGGATACGGGGCGATGCGCATCGCCCGCGCCGCCCCGGTGGCCCGGGTGTTCTCGGTCGAGTTCTCCGCCACCAACGCCGACATCGCGCGGCGCATCTGGGCCCACGCGGGAGTGGCTGACCGGATCACCTGCGTGGTCGGGACCATCGGCGACGGCGGACGCACGCTCGATGCGCTGGCGGCCGATGGGTTCGACACCGGCGGGCTGGATTTCGTGTTTCTCGATCACGACAAGAACGCCTACCTGACCGATCTGCAGAGCCTGCTGGATCGCGGCTGGCTGCACCGGGGCTCGATCGTGGTCGCCGACAACGTGAAGCTACCGGGAGCACCGAAGTACCTGGCTTACATGCAGGAGCAGCAGGGTTCACTCTGGGATACGAAACATCACAAGACGCATGCCGAGTACCAGACCCTGCTGCCCGATCTGGTGCTCGAGTCGGAGTACCGGGGCGGTTAACGCGCTCGGGGGTGCGCACCCGCCCAGACCTCGCGCAGCGTGTGCACGGTGACCATGGTGTAGATCTGCGTGGTGGTCACCGAGGCGTGGCCGAGCAGTTCCTGCACGACGCGCACGTCGGCGCCGCCGTCGAGCAAGTGGGTCGCGAACGAGTGCCGCAACGTGTGCGGCGAGACTGCCGACGTGATCCCGGCCCGCTCGGCCGCATCCTGCAACACCTGCCAGGCGCTCTGCCGCGACAGCCGCCCACCGCGGGCGTTGAGGAAGATCCCCGGGGTGCCGCGGCCCCGCCGGGCCAGATCCGGACGCCCCCGCACCAGGTAGGCGTCGAGTGCGCTGACGGCGGGCCGGCCGATGGGCACGAGCCGTTGTTTGCCGCCCTTGCCGCGCAGCAGCACCGAGCGCGCGTGGGTGTCGATGTCGTCGACGTCGAGTCCCACGGCCTCCGAGATTCGCGCCCCGGTGGAGTACAGCAACTCCAGCAGCGCCCGGTTGCGTAGCGTCAGCGGACCGTCGGCCTCGCTGTCCCCGCCGGCGGCCTCGAGCAACGCGAGGACCTCGTCGAGGGTGAGACTCTTGGGCAGCCGCCGGCTGGGCGTGGGTGGTTTCACCCCGCGGGCGACATCGAGTTCGGTCATGCCCTCGGCTGTGGCGAACCGGTGCAGCCCGCGGACCGCGACCACCGCCCTGGCCGCCGAAACCGCCGACAGCGCAGCCACTCCCGCGTCGGGGTCCCCGCGGCGCAGAGCGATCAGGAAGTCGCTGACATCGGCCTCGGTCACCTTGGCCAGATCGGCGATTCCACGTTGGGTCAGGTGTTCGGCGTAGCGGCGCAGGTCCCGCCGGTACGAACTCAAGGTGTTGGCCGCCACGCCCCGCTCGATCGTCAAGTGATCGAGGTAGCCCTGAACCTGGCTGTCCAGCACGGTCTTCAGGGGCGGTGGCGGAGTCCTCATAACAGGCCTTTTCGCCGCCTGAACGCTGTCGGCTGGTCGATCCACTCCGCCTCGACCGGCCGTAGGGCCTCCGCACCGGTCATCGCGTGCGCCGCCAGAATGCCTGCCACCGCGATACCGTTCACGATCTCGCCGGAGAACACCTGCCGCACGGCTTCTTTCAGCGGCACCCGCTCGACCGCCATGTCGGCTTCCTCGTGCTCGGCCTCGGGACGTCCGATGTCGGACAGCCCGGTGGCCAGAAAGATCCGCACGCTCTCGTCGGAGAACCCGGGCGTCGAATCGAGATCCACGAGCACCCGCCACTGCTCGGCGGCCAGGCCGACCTCTTCGGCGAGTTCGCGGGCCGCGGTCACCTCGGGTCGTTCCCCGCCGAGGTCGAGCAGGCCGGCGGGCAGTTCCCAGAGCCGACGGCCCAGCGGATGGCGGTACTGGTACACCAGTACCACGTTGCCGTCCTCGTCGAGGGCCACCACGGCCACCGCACCGTAGTGCTCTACAACCTCGCGCCGGGCCGAACCACCGCCCGGCATGCTGACCTCGTCCGCGCGCAGCGCGAAAATGCTTCCGACATAAACGGTTTCACTGGACAGAGTCTCGAACTCGTGTTCAGCCAAGTGAAGCGGCTTCGGTGTCGTCGACAGGGCTTTCGCCGGCCACCACTTCCCCGGACTCCCCGGCCTCCTCGGCGAAGGTTTCGGGAAGGTCCATGCCGGGCAACCGCTCCTCGGCCTTGTAGTTCAGCGCCGCGCCGATGAACGCCGCGAACAGCGGATGCGGCCGCGTCGGCCGGCTCTTGAGCTCGGGATGCGCCTGGGTCCCGACCAGGAACGGATGGATCTTCGAGTCGTACTCCACGAACTCCACCAGATGCCCGTCGGGTGAGGTGCCGCTGAAGCGCAGCCCGCTCTCGGCGATCCGGTCGCGGTAGGCGTTGTTCACCTCATAGCGGTGCCGGTGACGCTCGGACACCTCGGTGGCCTGGTATGCCTCCGCCACAATCGATCCCGCTTCCAGCACGGCCGGATACGCACCCAGCCGCATGGTGCCGCCCAGGTCAGCCTCGCCGGCAACGGCGTCCTTCTGATCGGCCATCGTGGAAATCACCGGATCCGGTGTCTTCGGATCGAACTCGGCCGAGTTGGCCCCGGCGATACCGACAGTCCGGGCCGCCTCGATCACGATGCACTGCAATCCCAGACACAAACCCAGGACCGGCAGGCCGCGCTTGCGGGCGAAGGAGATGGCACCGAGCTTGCCCTCGATGCCGCGGATGCCGAACCCGCCGGGAATGAGCACGCCGTCGACATCGGACAGAGCGGCCACCGCACCGGCATCGGTCTCGCAGTCATCGGAGGCCACCCACCGGATCTCCACCTTGGCGCGGTGTTTGAAGCCGCCGGCACGCAGCGCCTCGGCCACCGACAGGTAGGCATCCGAGAGGTCGATGTACTTGCCCACCAGGGCAATTCGGACCGTCTCCTGCGGCTCGTGAACCCGCCGGAGCAGATCGTCCCACTCCGACCAGTCCACATCGCGGAACGGCAGGTTCAGCCGGCGCACCACGTACGCGTCGAGTTCCTCACGGTGCAGCACCTTGGGGATGTCGTAGATGGAAGGCGCGTCCGGAGTGGAGATCACACCGTCGATGTCGACGTCGCACATGAGCGCGATCTTGTTCTTGAGCGGTTCGGGGACGTCACGATCACACCGCAGGATCAGGGCATCTGGGGTGATGCCGATGCTGCGCAGCGCGGCCACCGAGTGCTGGGTCGGCTTGGTCTTCAGCTCACCGGACGGGGCCAGGTAGGGCACCAGCGACACGTGCAGGAAGAAGCAGTTGTCCCGGCCGACTTCATGGCGCACCTGACGGGCGGCCTCCAGGAACGGCAACGACTCGATATCGCCCACCGTGCCGCCGATTTCGGTGATCACCACGTCGGGGCGCTGTCCGGACGAATCAGGCTCGGCCATGGCCAGGATCCGGCTCTTGATCTCGTCTGTGATGTGGGGAATCACCTGCACGGTGTCGCCCAGGTACTCGCCGCGGCGTTCCTTGGCGATGACTGTGGAGTACACCTGACCGGTCGTCACGTTGGCCGACTGGGAGAGGTTGCGATCCAGGAACCGCTCGTAATGGCCGACGTCGAGGTCGGTCTCGGCGCCGTCCTCGGTGACGAATACCTCACCGTGCTGGAACGGGTTCATGGTGCCCGGATCGACATTCAGGTAGGGGTCGAGTTTCTGCATGGTTACCTGCAGCCCCCGCGCGGTGAGCAGCTGACCAAGGCTCGAGGCGGTCAAGCCCTTACCGAGTGAAGATGCCACACCACCGGTCACGAAGAGGTGTTTGGTGGCAGTGTTCGGGTGCTTGCGTAAGGCGGGCAAAAGCATCCTCCGTGACGACTGGCAGGGGATCTCGAAACTAGCTGTGGCCTGCCGACCCACGGAATCTCACCTTAACACCGACGCCGACAAGCCGCCGCTGGCGCGCCGCGTATGTGAGGGGCAGTTGGATGGTCGCGGCTCGCTACTGCGGCACGGTCACCGACGTCGCGCCCTGCCCGGTTCCGTATTTGCCCGGCTTGCCACCGCCGACAAGGTCGCCGAGTGCCAGCACGGCGGTGATCTGCCCGGCGCTGGAATCGGCGTCGTCCACCGTGCTGACCATGCCGGTCAGGCCGGCATCTGACCTGGTCACGGCCACTGGACCGGTTCCGGAAGCTGACCCCGAGCGTCCCGCGAGCACCGTCCCGGTGCCGTGCGGTGCCAACCCGGCGGCGAACCGGGCCATGGTTGCGCCCCGGTTTCCGCCATCCTCGCCGAGTCCACCTCCGGTCACGATCAGCGCCGTGTTGGCCGCACCGATGTGCGGATCGTCATAGGTCAGGAACCCGGTGTCGCGCAGCGCGGCGAGCACAGTTTGGCGCTGGGTGTCGTCCACGGGCGCCGCTGCCGGGTTCTTGTCGATCAGCAACGTGATGCCCAGTAGGTCGCCGGCTTGCGAGCCCTGATCCACCGCTGCGGTGCTCAGCTGTCTACCGGCCGGCACGATCGGTGAATTGACCACCGAGAGCAGTTTGTCGGCCGAATTCGCGTCGACGAATTCCTGGGTGAGGGCGACCTTGCCGGTCACCGTGCCACCCGCGTCGCGCACGAACCGCGAGACGGCGTCGACATCGCCATCGACGGCATCCGGCGTGCGGAACACCACCACCGACTTGTCCCTCAAGGCGTCACGCACCATCCGCGGCGCCATCTGCGCGTCGAATTCACCTGCGGCATTCAGTTTTTCGTTCAGCGCGTTCTTGCCGTCGGTGAGGGTGTCGATCTGGTGCTGCAGTTCCTTCTTGTCGTCACGAAGACCCGACAGCACGGTGTTCGACAGCAGCCCCGAACCCAGGGCCACCCCGATGGCCAACGCCAGGAACACGGCGGCCAATGAAATCGCATGCGCACGTAGTGTGATCACAGCTCACCGACCCGTTCAGCTGACGAGACTCTGTACCCAGAGCGTGAAACGGTTCCAGTAGTCGACAACCCAGTCGAGCACGGCACCGTCGGCCCTGGACACCCACAGCGCGACGACCACCGCCACCAGCATCGCCATCACCAGCAGCGCGATCGCCCCGCCGGACACCCGGCTGCGGTACAGGGTCGCCACCGCCTTGGCGTCGACGAGCTTCTCCCCGACCTTCAGCCGGGTCAGGAACGTGGACGGGTTGCTGCGCTGGCGCGAACGGTCGAAAAACTCCTCGATCGAGGCCGTGTGGCCGGCCGTGACGATCAGCGACGCCCCGTGGTGGTCGCACAGCAGCAGCGCCAGGTCCGCCGCCGATCCGGCGGCCGGGAACGTCATCGCGCCGACCCCGAGGTCCTGGATGCGCTCCAGACCCGCGGCGTGCCCGTCGGCGTCGGCAGGCAGCACCACCTGGGCGCCGCACCGCAGCACCTCGACGCTCATCTTGTCCGGGTCACCGACGATCAGCGCGGGTCGGTACCCGGCCTTGCGCAGCACGTCCGCGCCGGCCCCGACGCCGACCAGCACCGGCTGATACTCCTTGATGAACGGTTTGAGTGCCTTGAGGTCCTCGGCGGCGTCGGGCTCCTCGGCAACGATCACCACGTGCCTGCGGTGCAGGTCCACGTCGACGTTCGGGATTCCGATGCCGTCGATGAGCAGCGGGCTCTCGCTGCGGATGAATTCGATGGTGTTGCCCGCGAAGGCTTCCAGATGCGCCACCAGGCCGCTCTTGGCGTCGTGCATCAACTCGTGGATCTCTTGATCGTTGCGCTCGGTGCCCACCGCGATGCGCCGGTCACCGGAGTAGACGCCGCCGTTGTTCAGGCGGATCCGCGCCCCGTCCTTGATCTTCTTGAAGACATCCGGCCCGGCCTCGTCGATGAGCACCACGCCGTTGGCGACGAGCACCTCCGGCCCCAGGTTCGGGTAGCGCCCCGAGATGGACGGGGAGGCGTTGACGACACCGGCGATCTGGGCCTCGACCAGCGCATCGGCCGTGATCCGGTCCAGGTCCTGGGCGTCGAGGACGACGATGTCACCAGGGCCGACACGCCGCAGCAGCCGGTCGATATCGCGGTCCACTCGAGCAGTGCCTGTCACTCCCGGACGCGTACTGGCATTGCGGGTGAGCAGCGTGGACATCTTCATGCGCCGATTCTGTCGGGCATCGCCAGCCAGGCGGCGGAGGCGCGCCGTAACACCAGCCCCACAAGTTGGCTTTCGTCACATCCGTAACAGCAGTCCGGTCTCAATCCCGCTTCGCCGCGTAATGCCGCGCAGCCTTGGCGCGGTTGCCACAGGTGGCCATCGAGTGCCAGCGCCGGGCCCCGTTTTTCGAGGTGTCGTGGAACCACAGGATGCAGTGCGGATGTGCGCACTGCTTGATCCGGTCGGGCGCCTCCCCCAGCAACCGCAGTAGATCATCCGCCGCCAGCCATCCGGCGAGCCATTCCGGCTGCGCGACCTCGGCCGTCTCTCCGGGACCCGACGGCGTGAGCGTGCGCCGGATCCGACCCCGTTCCAGCACCTCGTTCACCTCATCGATGGACCCCGCCTGCAGGGCCTGAAGTATCGCCTCGCGGGCCGAGACCAGCGCGATCCGCGCCTTCTCATCCACCCCGCAGCGATCCTCCAGGCTGTTGGCCAGCAACCAGCACCTCAGCCCTTCGACATCCGCGAGAAGGTCCCGTGGGCCATCCGCCGACATCCACCTGGTGTTCAGGAGATCCAGCGCAAGAGGTTCGCCGACATGTGGGCGCGGATCACGCATACCTGAGGGTAACCACGCGCCACCGACGCCACGGGCCACCCGCCGGACTAACCACCGAACTCCAATTAGATGGTTGACGACTTCCGCATCATCGTTCTAACCTGTTTAAGCAACAACATTGGTTAGCCATTCAGGAGGACTGCATGACCGGGACCACCACGCCCCAGCTCGCCACCGGACACGTCGGCATCAACGTCACCGACCTGGACCGCTCCGTCGCCTTCTACCGGAACGCGCTGGGATTCGAGCCGCTGGCCGTCAACGGCGAAGGCGACCACCGGTACGCCTTTCTCGGCACGGGCGGGACACTACGGCTGACCCTCTGGCAGCAGAGCAATGGCCGGTTCTCCGCGGAAACGCCGGGCCTGCATCATCTTTCGTTCGAGGCAGCCAGTATCGACGAGGTGCGGACCGTCGAGGCCGCACTGAAGGCGCTGGGCACGGAGTTCGCACACGACGGCGTCGTCGCGCACGGCGAGGGGTCCGCCTCCGGCGGCATCTTCTTCACCGACCCGGACGGAACCCGGCTCGAGGTGTACGCACCGAACGGGGCGCAGACCGCTCCCGCGCCAACCGGCGCGGCCCCCACCTGCGGATTCTTCTGAGTCGGGCAGGTGACCGTGTATCACTCGGGTGAGTTGGCGGTGCAGCGGCGGATGGGACAGGAGACCATCGCCGCCCGCGTCGGCCGGATGATCCGCACCGAGGTTCCCGCGGCCGCCGCCGCATTCCTCGCCGAACAACCGATGATCGTGATCGCCGCGGCCGACGACAGACGCCGGGTGTGGACCAGCTTGATCGCTGGTCCACCCGGCTTCGTCCACGCCGACGATCCGCGCACAATCACGATCGAGGCGCTGCCCGTGCCGGGCGATCCGCTCCACGATGTGCTGCGCAACGACCAGCAGATCGGGATGCTCGCCATCGAGCCGCAGACCCGGCGCCGCATGCGGGTGAACGGCTCCGCCGAGCCGTTCGCGACCGGCCTGCGGATCCACACCGACCAGGTGTATTCGAACTGCCCGAAGTACATCTCGCGCAGAGACATCGCCGAGGTGCGGTCCGCGATGGAGCCGCCCGAGTTGCACCGTGGCGAGTCACTGACTGATCGGCAGCAAGAGCTCATCGCCACCGCCGACGCCTTCTTCATCGGTTCGGCGGATGCGGTGGGCAGTGCCGACGCGTCCCACCGGGGCGGCAATCCAGGCTTCCTGCAGGTGCTCTCACCGCAGCGGCTGCGCTGGCCGGACTATCGCGGGAACTCGATGTTCATGACGCTGGGCAACATCGACGCCAATTCGCGGTGCGGGCTGCTGGTGGTCGACTGGTCGTCCGGATCGACGATCCAGCTCACCGGGACTGCCGAAATCAACTGGGACGAAGCCGATTCCAGTGCGGGCGCACAGTGCGCGGTCGACTTCATGATCGACGAGGTGGTGGAGCTGACACGCGTCAGCCCACTGCGGTGGAGCTCCGCCGAGTTGTCGCCGGCCAACCCGGGCCTGCCCGCCGAACAGAGCTAGGCGCGCCCCTCGGCGAGGGTATGGGCGACCAACGCGTTGGCGTGCCCGTGGCCCATCCCGTGCTCGGATTTGAGCCAACCGACCAACTCCATGTGCTTGGCCAACGGCGACGAGCGAATCAGCTCCTGCCACTCAGCGATCGGCCGCCCGTACTTCTTCTCGATCGACGGGAAGTAGCTCGCCGGCCCCTTCACTGATTCCGCCATGGATGCTCCTTCGGTAGTGATTGCAGGTCTCTGCGTACCGACTGCGAACCTGGCGCGAACTCATCGCAATGCGCGCCGGCCTACGGCGTACTGCGCTCCTGCTGCGCGGCCTCGAGCAGCTCCCTGGCGTGGGCCCGGCCGCTGTCGGACTCCCCCAATCCGGCCAGCATCCGGGCCAACTCGGCGACCCGGTCCTCGTCATCGATGCGGCGCACGCCGCTGGACTTGGCCCGGCCATTGCCGCTGTCGACCACGAGATGCGCGTCGGCGAACGCCGCGACCTGAGGCAGGTGGGTCACCACGATGACCTGGTGGGTGCGCGCCAGCCGGGCCAGACGGCGGCCGATCTGCACTGCGGCGCGGCCGCCGACCCCGGCGTCGACCTCGTCGAACACCATGGTGGTACCCGCGGTCGACGCCGACAGCACCACCTCGAGGGCCAGCATCACGCGGGAAAGCTCACCGCCGGAGGCACTCTTGGCCAGCGGCAGCACGTCCGCGCCACGGTGCGCGGTGAACCCGAACTCGACCGCGTCCACGCCGTCATGACCGGCGTGCACCATCTCGCCGTCGGGCATGGTCACCGGCGCGGAATCGTCGGCTCGCGCCGGCATCGGGGCGACACCGATGGTGAACACCGCGTTCGCCATGGCCAGCCCGGCCAGTTCCGCAGTCACCGCCTTGGCCAGCCCCTTGGCGGCCTTGGACCGGGCTTTGGTGAGTTCGCCTGCCGCTGCGACCAGTTGAGCCTCCAGCTCGGAGACCTTGCCGTCCAGGGCGGCCAAACTCTCCTCGGACACGTCGAGCTGCGCCAGCCGTTCGGCGGCCTCGCGGGACCACTCCAGTACCCCGTCGACGTCGGCGGCATACTTGCGAGTGAGTGTCCGCAGCTCGGCCTGCCGCGCCAGCTTGGTCTCCAAAGTGCTGGCGTCGCTCGGCAATTCGGACAGATAGTCGCCGAGTTCGCCGGACACGTCCCCGATCACCGCCATCGCCTCGGCCAGGCGGACGGCCAATGCCTGCAGCGCCGAGTCGTCGGTGGACTCCAGCGCCGCCTGCGCGCGGCCCACACTGTCGGCGGCCGAGAAGGACTCCGGGGTGGGCTCGTCGAGCTCGCCGGCCAATGCGAAGCGGGCGGTCTGCGCGGCTTCACGCAGGGCGTCGAGTTCCGACAGCCGGCGGATGTCCGCGACGATCGCCTCGTCCTCACCGGGTTCCGGTGCGACCGCATCGATCTCGTGGATCCCGAAGCTGAGCCGGTCGGCTTCCTGGGCCAGTTCCCGGGCCCGCCGACGGCGGTCCGCCAGGTCACGGCGCGCCGTCAGCCACTCGTCGCGGATAGTCCGGTAGCGGGCGAGCGGCTTGTCGACGTCGGCGAACCGGTCCAGTGCCACCCGCTGCTCGTCGGGCCGCATCAACCGCAGCTGGTCGTTCTGGCCATGCAATGTCAGTACCTGGGCGGTGAAGCTGCTCAGCGATTTGGCCGGCACGCTGCGCCCGCCGAGATACGCGCGCGACGGCCCGGCCCGGCTGACCGAGCGGGCCGCGATGACGCTGCCGTCGTCGTCACGCTCGGCGCCGGAGGATTCCAGGATCTCCTCGACCCGTCCGGTCACGTCCTCACCGAGTTCGATTGTGCTGAAACGGCCTTCCACCACGGCACGGTCGGAACCCGAACGCACCCTCGTAGCGTCCGCCCGCGCCCCACCGAGCAGGTGCAGGCTGGTCACCACCATCGTCTTACCGGTACCGGTTTCACCGGTGAGTACCGTCAATCCGCGGTCGAACTCCGCGGTGGCAGCACTGATCGCGCCCAACGACTCGATACGAATCTCTGACAGCACAGGTATCTACTGTCCCCGCCATCCGGTGACCGGCAGCCGGAACTTACGCACCAACCGATCGGTGAACGGCGCCGAGTCCAACCGCACCCATTTCAGCGGCGTCCCGCAGCGGGTCACTTCGAGCCGGCCACCGGCCGGCACCACCATCTCGCGGCGCCCGTCGCAGAACACCAGGGCATCATTGCCGCTCGCCTCGATCTCGATCGCGATACTGGCCAACGGGCTGGTCACCATCGGGCGGGCGAACAGAGCGTGAGCGTTGTTGGGTACCACCAGAATCGCCTCCAGGTCCGGCCACAGCACCGGGCCGCCGGCCGAGAACGCATAGGCGGTGGATCCCGTCGGGGTCGACACCAGCACACCGTCGCAGCCGAACGACGAGACCGGGCGGCCGTCCACCTCCAACACCACGCCGAGCACCCCGAGCCGCGGTCCCTTCTCCAGGCTGGCCTCGTTCAGCGCCCACCCACGGTTGACCACATCCGTCCCGACTCGCACCACGATGTCGAGGGTCATCCGTTCCTCGATACGGTAATCGCGCTCGATGACGCGCTCGAGGACATGGTCGATGGCTTCGGCTTCGGCCTCGGCCAGGAATCCGATCCGGCCCAGATTGACTCCCAGCACCGGGATCTCGACATTGCGCGCGAGCTCGGCGGCCCGCAGGAACGTACCGTCCCCGCCGAGCACCAGTACCAGCTCGCAACCTTCGGCCGCGCGCTCGTCGGCGTCGACCACCTCGATATCCACGCCGAGGGCTCGCATGTCGTCCGGCGCCAGATGCAGCGGGCCGCGGTCAACGGCCTCCGCCGAGAGCACCTTCAGACCAATGCCGTTGTCGCCGAGCACCTTTTCCACCCGGCGGGCAACTTCGGTCGCCTCGTCTCGGCCAGTGTGCACCACCAGCAGAATCGTGCGTTCAGCCGTCATTGCGGCCCCTCCTCGACAGCCCGCCGCACTGCCTGCGCCAACGACTCGCCGTCCAGCGGACGGTCGCTCTGAGCACGCAGGTGCAGGAAGTACTCGACATTGCCCGATGGTCCGGGGAGCGGGCTGGCCGTCACATCGACAGCATGCCACTGCAATGCGGCCGCCTTGCGGGCGACCGTGCACACCGCGTCGATGCGCAACTCTGGATCGGACACCACGCCGCCCGCGCCCACGCGATCCTTGCCGACCTCGAACTGCGGTTTCACCATCGGAACGATATCGGCGTCGGCAGCTGCGCAGGCCGTCAGCGCGGGAAGAACGGTGGCCAGCGAGATGAACGACAGGTCGGCCACGATCAGCTGCACCGGCCCGCCGATCGCTTCGGGGGTCAGCTCCCGCACATTGGTGCGTTCGAGTACGTGTACCCGCTCGTCGGAGCGCAACGGCCAGGCCAGCTGGCCGTAACCGACGTCGGCGGCCACCACCTCGGCGGCGCCACGGTCGAGCAGGACCTCGGTGAAGCCCCCGGTCGAAGCACCTGCATCGAGGCAGCGCTTGCCCTCCACAGTGACGTCGAACGCGTCGAGCGCACCGATCAGTTTGTGCGCGCCCCGCGACACCCAGGTGCGTTCTTCGGAGGCGATAACGATGATGTTGGTGTCCGGCGCGACCGCGGTAGCCGGCTTGGCCGCGGGCATGCCGTCGATCCGCACCCGGCCGGCCTCGATCAGTTCAGCTGCCTGCTGGCGGGACCGGGCCAGACCCCGTCGCACCAGCTCGGCATCAACGCGAGCGCGCCGCGCCACCGGCGCTCACCTTCCGGTCGCCTGCGGTCCGCTCGGCTGCCCCCTGTCGACGGATTCCAGGGCCTGCACGAGCAGGTCGTGGGCCTGCTCGAGCCGGGCAGCCACCACGTCGATGTCCATGCCGTCGAGGGCGGACGGGTCCACCGCCGGATCCGGCACGTCTGCCAGCACTGCGGCAACCTGCGCACGCAGCTGGTCGGGATCGGTAGTCATAGCGACACTCACGCTAGTCGATCGGTGCCGACAGCAACGACCAACGTTGCAGCGCCCGTCGCGCTGTGTCGTCGCCGGCCGACACCGTGAACGCGGCCTGGTCCAGATCCGCACCCCACACCGCGTGTGCGGTGGCCCGCACCACCGACAGGTCGTCTACGGGTTCCTGCCCGGTGGCGTGCACCGTGACCGTGTTGGTGTCGATGTCGATCCGCCAGGCCGCGTTGGGCCCGATGCGCAACACGTCGGCGTCGGCGTGCAGTCCGCGCAGGTCAGCGGCGAGGTATCCGGGACGTTCGGCGGAAGCCGCGTGCACCGCCTCGCTCGCGGTGCTGACGCCGGTGAGCACCATGAGGCTCGGCAGCCCGGCCGCGACGGCACCGGCGATATCGGTATCGAGCCGATCTCCCACCACGAGCGGAGTCCCGAAGGTCCCGCGGCTCAATGCATCGTTCATCAGTGTCGGCTGAGGCTTACCGGCCACCAGCGGATCCTGCCCGGTCGCCACCCGCAATGCCGCCACCATCGAGCCGTTACCCGGCAGAAGCCCCCGTTCGGAAGGCAACGTCAGGTCCACATTCGCCGCCACCCACAACGCTCCGGAACGGATGGCCAGCGCCGCCTCGGCCAGATTCGGCCACGCGGTATCCGGCGAGTGACCCTGCACCACCGCGACCGGGCCCTCGTCGAACGTCCGAACTGGGCGCAGCCCGACATTGCTCACCTCACCGGCAAGCGCGTCCGTCCCGACGACGAGAACCGCAGAATTCGGCGGCACATGGGCGGCCAGCAGATGCGCAGCGCTCTGAGCGCTGGTCACCACGTCGCCAGACGCGGCCGCGAATCCGAGTTCACGCAAGTGCTCGGCAACCTGCTCGGGGGCACGTGACGCATTGTTGGTGACATAGAGCACCCGCGCGTCGAGGCCGGCCAGGCTCTCAATTGCACCTGCGGTCGGCTCGTGGCCTCGAAACACCGTGCCATCGAGATCGAGCAGCAGGCAATCATGTTGCCGCGCAAGCGTGGTCACGTCAGGAAAGCTCCGTGATCCGGTCTTCCGCGTCGGTGATGCCGTCGGTGTCGGCCTGCTCGGCATGGAGGAACCACTGCAGCGCTTCGTCGGTTCGTCCGAGCGCCAGGAGGGTGTCGGCGTACACGTAGAACAGCCGGGCTGCAGTCGGCCCCACACTGGTCGGGTCGAGCTGCGGCGTGGACAGGATCGCCAATGCCTGCTCGAACTGCCCGAGATCCGAGCGGGCGCCGGCAGTGACGATGCGCAACTCGTCGGCATCCTCACCGGTGAGGGCGGCTGCCTCGTCACTGCGGGCCAACTCCAATGCCCGCTCGGGCCGTCCCACACCGCGTTCGCAATCGGCGATCATCGGAAGCAAGGCCGATTTGCTGCCCATACGCCGAGCCGCGCGCAATTCGGCGAGAGCCTGTGCCCAGTCACCGCTGTGATAGGCCGCGATGCCAACAGCCTCACGCACAACCGCGATCCGGCCGGCCCGATTGCGGGCGGCACGGGCGTGGGCGAGCGCGGCATCAGGATCGTCATCGAGCAACTTGCCGGCCATCACCAGATGCCGGGCCACGAAATCAGCGGTGGTCTTGTCCAGCGTCACCAATTCCCGGCGCACATCGGGCGCCAGCTCCTTGGCCTCGACATCGGCCGGCAACTTCGGGCCGTCGTGTCTGGGATCGCCATCTTCGGTCGGCTGCGCCGCACGCGCCCGTCCCGGCCCGGAAGTCCGGGGCGCGCCGGAACGTTGATCCCGCCCACGCTGGTCGTAGTGCCGCCGAGGACCCGAGTTGTTCGATGTGCGGTCGTTGGATGCACGCCGCGGGCGCCGCTCTGCGTCGCCTTGTCTGTCTCCGACCACGTGTGCCTTTCTACCCGCCCTTCCCGCAAAGGATACTGGTAGCAGCCACGGCCGACATAATCATGTGAGCCTCGACGCAGCGAATATCCCCCTGAATATCGACTGAAAATCGACAATGGGAATTGATTGTTAAAAGCGAATCGCCCCCCACTAAAAAGTGGGGGGCGATTCTTAATTTGTGTTCGGCGGTGTCCTACTTTTCCACCCGAAAGGGTAGTATCATCGGCGCTGGCAGGCTTAGCTTCCGGGTTCGGGATGGGACCGGGCGTTTCCCTGCCGCTATGGAC